>JAEPON010000002.1 GCA_017642895.1 Roseitalea sp. | reverse complement strand
TCGGTTCCGCCCGCACCGGAGCCGGCGAAATCAACAAGGTCCATAGCGCCAGCGCGGCAAGCGGCGTTCTGACATGCATCAGAAGACCCTAGGCCGCAGGAAAAGCCGTTTCAACGACGCTGAGCAGACACCAATGCCTGCGTCGCTGCCATCGGCGGACATGGACGCGCGTGGCGGCTACCACCAGCCGGGCAATCGGCCCGCCGTCATCGCGCGCCTTGATCAACCCGGTGACGCCGTCATGTCCACTGTGGCGCGCCAGTTCAGTAGCGGTTTTTGCCGTCACACCCTTCAAGCTCCCGCCGCACGCCGGCATCAAGCAGAACCCGGACGGTTTCTTCATGCCCGTGCCATGCTGCATCATGCAGCGTCGTGTCGCCATCGAGCGGGCCCTGAACATGCGCGATGGTGCCGAAGTCGGGCTGATCGGCCAGCAGACGCATGACATCGGCTTGGCCGTTATTGTCTGCCTTGTGCGCTACATGCGCCAGCATTGAAGTGATCGGCGATCGCGATGTCTGTACCGGCGTCCAGCAGCGCCTCGCCGATGTGTCGGCCATCACCTGCAAGCCCGATTGGCTTTGGTCATGCGCGCGGCTTGAAGCGCCGGGCGGGACACCGGGGATGTCGAACACGTCGCCATCAAAGCGGCCGCTCGTTTTACCGTTCATGGTCGTTGGGCATCTTTTGTAATTGAACGATAGGCCGGCCGGGTCAAACCACTATAGGTTGGCATTGGCGTGTTCGATGACAGACGAGCTGGCAGGGATTTGGCTCGCGCACAGTCGTCGGACTCCGTTGTGGCATCGCGACGCCTTCTCAGGCGCCGCCGGGTTCGCAATGCGGCAACCCATTGAAAGATGGGCGCAACGCCCCGCCATTCGGGCGCGTCCAGCGGATCGGCGAAGGCGTCCCTGTGGCGCTTGCGGCTTGTTCGGATCAACTGATCGAACGCGATGACATAGGACAGCAACATTTGGGCCATGCTCCTTGAATTCCGGGTGTGGTTTGAAGCTAGGGAGCGGCGGTGGTGGAAGGTAGCGGCAGCGACAAACGAAGCCTTTCAGAAATGAACGACGCGCTGGATTGGGAGGATCTGCGGCTGTTCTATCAGGTCGCCAGCCTTGGCAGCCTGGCGGCGGCATCCGCCCAGACCGGCATCAGCTCGCCGACGATCGGCCGGCGCATGCTCGATCTGGAGCGCGCGACACAGCGCGAACTGTTTGTCCGGCGGCAGACCGGTTACACATTGGCGCCGGACGGCAAGGCCCTGTTCGATCGGGTGGCCTCGATGCAGTTTGCCGCCGGCAATATCGAGGCCTGGCGATCCGAAGCCGTTCCCTTGCCCGGCGTCGACATCGCGGTTGATTATTGGATGGCGCGCTTCCTCGCCGCTCACAGGGCCGCGCTGTGGTCGCCGCTCGAACCGTTTCAACTGTGCATCAAGACGGGCGAGGAGCGGACGGATCTGGTGCATCGCCGGGCGCATATCACAATCGCGCGCGAGCGCCCCGAAACGGGCAATGTCGCTGTCCGCAGGGCGCCGCCGCTGGCCTATGCGCCCTATTGCGCGCGGGATTTCGATCAGGCCTATGATTGCAACTGGATTTCGATCGGACGCGGCATCCTGAGCGCGCCATGGGCGAACTGGGCCTCCGAACGATCCTGCAACTGGATCACGTTCTGGACCGATACGCCGGCCATCCTGCTTGATCTGGTTCGCGCCGGAGCGGGCAGGGCCGTTCTGCCCTGTCATGTCGGAGACGCTGATCCGGACCTGGTGCGTGCCGGCGAGATCATCGCAGAGCTTGGCCATGAGAGCTGGATCGTCGTGCATGACGACGAGCGCAAGCGCCCCGAGGTCCGCACTGTCATCGACCGGCTGGCCGACTTGCTGGACCGGCACGGGACGCTGTTTTCGGGCCAACAGGCGACAATCGGGGCCTGAGTGCGCGCACCGCGCTGCCGGACATGCACCCACCCAGAGCATAGTGTCGGCTCGGTTGCACCATCGCTTCACCTCCGGCCCGCCCCCATGCGTGGTTTCTGCTGGGCGTCGCCGAACCCGACACGATCAGCGCTTTGGGCTTGAACATCGGCATTTGCGGACCCAGCTATCAAGAACACCAGGGAGACAAGCATGCGTCTGACCCGACTGTTCGCCGCGATCGTCGTGCTGCCGGCTTTGTTTGCCGGAACCGCGCCCACGCTGGCGAGTTCCGAACTCCAACCTATCGAAATCAGGCTGGTCGCCGAGGCGCCGGCGGGCGGCACAGCGCTCGATATTGCCGGAAGCGACGCAGTGCTTGAAGTCGAGCAGGAGACGCTGTTGGGGCTCTCCGATTTCGTCGGTGTTGGTGATGTGGAATGGACCGTCGAAGGCGACAGGAGAAGTCCCGGCTTCAACGTGACGCTGACGCCGGCCGGCGCGCAAGCCTACGAACAGATCTCCACCGACAATGTGGGCCGGACGCTGGCCATCATCGTCGACGGACGGATCGTCATGGCCGCGAAAATCCTCGATCCGGTGCGGGCCGAAGGGTTCCTTCTGACAATGCAAAGCGAAGCCGAAGCCCAGTCCATTGCCCAGATGCTGCGGCAGGCGCTTGCTTCGAACGAATAGTCCACCGCCGCCGTCGAAGCGCGCCGTCAATCGGTGCAGCCGGTTCTGGCTCTGAACATGAACCCGCTGGCCGGTTACGTTGAGTCATCACAAAAGTCGGGCAGTGCGGTGATGTTCGTATCTTTCGCCGTCTCGTTTTGCTTTGGCTTTACTGTCGCCACATGGCCGTGTTTGACGAGCGGTTCGCCATTGCCAGCGTGAAGCGCGTCCATGTCCCTGTCCGATCGAATCTACGGCCCGTTCGAACGGTTGGTTAAGCCGCTCGACCTGCCCGTCCGACCCTTGCCGGCGGAAGGACCGGTGCGGCTGATCGGGCATTTCGCCTGGATGTTCCGGTGGCTGCTTGTGCTCGTTGCGCTGTCGACGGCGGCGGTCAGTGGCATCGGTCTTGTCGTGGTCTGGGCGGTGGCTTTCATCGTCGATGGCGTCGTCGCCAATGGCGCGGCCGTCTTTGTCGAAACGCATTGGCCATTGCTGGCTGCCCTTGCGATTCTGGTGGTCGTCGTCGAACCGCTTGTCAAATTCACCATGGACGCGCTGATGAGCCAGGCCGTTTCGGTCGGCTTTCCGGCTGCCTTGCGATGGCAGGGTCACAAGGCCGTCGAGCAGCAGGACGTTGGCTTTTTCGACGATCTGTTCGCCGGCCAGGTCGCCTCGCGCATCGCGCAGGTCACGTCGTCGGTGCAGCATTCCCTTCTCTACAGCTTTGAATACGGGCCGTATTTCGCCGTGCAGTTTCTCGGCGCGGTCGCGTTGCTGGCGGCTTTGTCATGGCCGCTCGCCGTTCCGGTTTTCGTCTGGATCATCGGCAACATGCTCATCGCCTGGTGGGCGATCCCGGTCTATACGCGCCGATCCGAGGAGGTCGCGGAAGTGCAGAGCCGGGCGACCGGGGCCATGACCGATGTCTATGGCAACATCCGCATGGTCAAGCTGTTTGCCGCCGAGGATTCCGAAGCCGGCGCGATCCGGGACGTGATCGCTGAATCCGTCGACACCGAGCACCGGCAGCGTCGCACCTTCGTGAGCACCGAAACGGCGATCCACATGCTCAATGTCGCGCTGACTATGTCGATTTTTGCCATCGGGATTTGGGGTCTGATCGCCGGGTTCGTCTCGGTTGGCGCTTTCGTTGCGGCCGCAGCGGTGGTGCGTATCTTGTCCAACAGCGCCACGGCCTTCATCGGGCTCGGTCAGGGCATCGCCGAGGCGCTCGGAACGGTGCGCGACGCGATGCCGGTGCTGACCACGCCGCCGACGATCACCGACCGCCCGGGCGCCAAGCCGCTGATCATCACCGAGGGCGCGATCGCCTTTGACCGCCTGCGCTTTGGCTACAAGCAGGGCAAGACCGTCATCGATGATCTGTCACTGGCGATTGAACCGGGCGAGAAGGTCGGGCTGGTCGGCCTGTCCGGCGCTGGCAAATCGACCCTGGTGAGCCTGCTCCTGCGGCTTTACGATGTCGAGGGCGGCGCGGTGCGCATCGACGGGCAGGACGTGCGTCATGTCACCCAGGAGAGCCTGCGCGCGCAGATCGGCGTCATCACCCAGGACGTGGCGCTGCTCAATCGCTCGGTGCTGGACAATATCCGCTATGGCCGGTCCGATGCGCCGATGGAGGATGTCATCACCGCCGCGCGGATGGCCGAAGCTCATGGCTTCATCGCCGATTTGCGCGATGGTGAGGGCCGCGCCGGCTATGACGCCCATGTCGGCGAGCGCGGCATCAAGCTGTCGGGCGGTCAGCGCCAGCGCATCGCCATCGCTCGCGTCATGCTCAAGAACGCGCCGATCTTGGTGCTTGACGAGGCGACATCGTCGCTCGACTCAGAAGCCGAGGCCGCGATCCAGGCCAAGCTGGCCGACCTGATGGCGGGCAAGACCGTGCTGGCGATCGCCCACCGGCTGTCGACCATCGCCGCGCTCGACCGGATCGTCGTCATGGACAACGGACAAATTGCCGAGAGCGGAACGCCCGATGCCCTGATCGAACGCGACGGCCTGTACGCCCGCCTCTGGAAGCGGCAGACCGGCGGCTATATCGCCGCGTGACATTGTTTTCGGGCGCACACCCATCATTATATCCCGTGTCCGACGATTTGCCGGCATCATCGCCGGCGCGCTGGCCGCGCTTGATTCCCATCGCGACCATCGGCGCGTCGAGACCGACGATCTGTCGACGCTGATCGTCGGCCCGCCGGAAACACTGTTCCCGGCGAGGCGCGACCTGTTCGTGGTCGCCGCCAGCAGCGGAACCCATTGCGTTTTGTCGGCAACGGTGTCGCGCGGCTGCCCGGCTTTTTCACCACCTCTGTCCTGTTTCGGCGGGTCTAATCCTGTTCTGCCGCGCCCCGCGCCAAGCGAACTGTCATGAACCCACCGGTGACGAGGCAGCGCGATGCCGTCTTTGCTCTCTTGGGTGCCGGCGCGCTGGTCTTTGCCATTTTCGTCGTTCGGATGAACGACCATACCATTTAGTTTGGAATCGAAATCAAATCCTTGCCTAACTGATTTCGAGTCGCTACTATCTTGCCAATATCCGAATTCTCAACGGATCACCCTGACATGAACAGTCGAGTCATCGCAGAGTTGATCGCCCATCTGGGGCGCATTGCCGGCGGCGATGGCCAGGCGACGGGCCTGACGCCCGTGCAATGGGCGGCGTTGCGCTATTTCACCCATGCCAATCGCTTCTCGCGGACACCTTCCGGCTTTGCGGCGTTTCACGGCACCACGCGCGGAACGGCGTCGCAGGTCATCAAGAACCTGATCGCGCGGGGCTACCTCGTTCAAACACGATCGCCGGACGATGGCCGCAGCGTGCGGCTCGATCCGACCGAAATGGCCAGGACCATTGCCTCCAAGGACCCGATGGCTGCCCTGGTCGAAGCCGCGGACGCCTTGCCCCCAGGCGTTCGCGGCGCTTTTGCAACGACGCTGCGGCAGATGCAGGCGAATGTCGCCGCCGCCAAGGGTGGGCCCGTGTTCGGGATATGCAGGGGCTGCCGGTATTTTGAAGGTGACGGCTGCTGCCGCGACGAGCTGCCGCCCTATGCCTGCGGCTTCGTCGACCAGCCGCTGGTCGAAGACGAGCTGGAAGAACTCTGCATCAACTATGCAACCAATGACGGTGGCACGCGGGCGCGTCCGGACATGGGACCGGCATGACATGTCTTCTCTGCCGCCTGACACGATCAGCGTGCATAACAGCCAGGTCACTGTTGACGCGGAGGCGATCGCAGACGGGCTCGGCCTGACCGTCGATGCCTTGCGCCAGGAAATGGCCGAGGGCCGCGTGGTGTCGGTCGCCGAAACCGGGATCGCCGAAGACGACGGCCGCCTGCGTCTCACCTTTCGCCATGGCGAACGCATCTGGCGGATCGTGCGGCTGGCCGATGGCACGCTGGTCGACGAACGGAACGTCGAACCGAACACAGCACAGGTGGCGGAGGGCCGCGACGCCCAACGAGCCCCATGATCAAGGCAGTTGCGCAGGCGGACGATGTGGGCGCCGGTGCCTTGTCCTTGCGCATGCGCGCGCATCTCATCGGATTGGCGGCAAGGGCGCAATCGGTCACCTACGCCATGTTGGCGGACGCGTTGGACGTGCAGCCGCCAAACCGGATCCATCGGGTGACCGAAGCGCTGGAAGCCTTGATGGCCGAGGATGCGGCCAACGGACATCCCTTCATCGCCGCACTGGTGATCAGCGCCCGTCGCCGCGGCCTGCCAGCGCCGGGATTCTTCGAGACGGCGCATGCCCTGGGATCTTTTGATGGCCTGCCCGATGGGCCCGAGGCGATCGCGTTTCATCACCGGGCATCGGCCGAGGCGGTCGCCTTCTGGGGCACGCCCGTGGAAGAGCAAGCGCGCCCGGCCCACCATGGATGACGCGCGGAACCGCCTCATGGACCGAACCTTGCGAGACAATGCCTATCAGCGATTTTCGACCGCCGAACTGCGCAAAAAGCGCACCGAACTGGAAGCGTTGATCGACAGCGGCATGCTCACCGAACGCTCACTCGACAATCAGCATGCCGAAATCGCCATGATCGAGAATGAGCTGGCCCGGCGCCATGACCGCTGAGCGCGGCGCGACCTTCAAGAACGATCGCGGAATCCCCGAGGTCAGGATCGGCGTCAGGGAGTTCCGATGCGCTGGCGAGTCGCCTCCGCAGGATCATCCGCATGTCTATCTCGACATGGGCGCCAGCGACACGATCCTGTGTCCTTATTGCGTAACGCGCTTTCGCTATGATCCAAACCTTGGTCCGAATGAGGCGGATCCGCCCGACTGCGTGTTTGTCGAGACGGGATCATAACAGCGACTCCATTTTGATGTCTTCGAGGGAGGTGGCTTCGCCGCAAGTCGGACAGGCCCGGCACAATTCGGTCGGCCGGCCATGTGCCGGCAAACGCAACCGAGCGCCGAACGGGAGTGTTCCCGTTGTCCTCACTGCTTCTTTTGGTTTGACGCCATCGTGTACACGAAAGCGCTCGACCGTCCGCTCCCGCGTTGGATCAACATATGGAGTGCGAGTTCGGCGAATGCTTGTTGGTTCCAAAAAACGGTCATCGCCGAGACTGTGGCACCGCTTTAACCTATGTTAAGCTGACAAAGAACATAAAATGAACTCCCTGGTAACGTCATCACCATGTCAAGCGGACTGATCGCCGATCTGCAGCCAGTCGAAGCCGCCAGCGCACTGGTTCGCAAGCTTGGCGCGCTGTGCCTGATGTCCGAAGAAGAAATCGCGTTCATGGAGGGCCTGCAGAACAACGTTCTGGAGGCTGAAAAAGGCCAGGACTTCATCGAGGATGGTGCGGATTTTCGCACCACGTTCGTCGTCCTGAACGGCTGGGCGATCCGGTACTGCCTCCTGCCGAGCGGCCGCCGCCAGATACTCAGCTACGCGCTGCCGGGTGACATTCTGGGGTTGCACGTCAATTTCCGCGCCAAGGCCACCTATAGCGCGGCGGCACTGACGCGGGTCAGACTGGCAGCCGTCGATCCGAGGCGCATGTTGGAGATCTCGCAGAAATACCCGATCCTGGCGGCCGGGCTGAGTTGGTGCACCGCCCGCGAATTCGCCATTCTGGGAGATCAAGCCGTGCGCCTTGGGCGGCTCGGCGCGCAGCAGCGGCTCGCCCATCTGCTGCTTGAGCTTTGGCACCGGCTGGAATTGATAGGGAAGAACGAGGGCGACTTGCTGGATATGCCGATGACCCAAACCGACCTGGCCGACACGCTCGGCCTGAGCCTGGTTCACATAAATCGATCCCTGATGGGCTTGCGCAAGAAGGGGCTGGTCACCTTGCACCGTGATTCCATCCGCCTCAACAACATCGATGCGCTGTCGGCAATGGCCGAGTTCAACCCCGAACATCTGGCTGAGTTCAGCATTTGATTCATCGCCCAAGCCGGTCGGCAATGCCCTACGCCTCCGTGCCCAGCGCGATCTCGAACATCTGCTCTGTTGTGTCCGTATCGACGGCAAAGGTTCCAGATACGGTGTCGCGCAGAGATCACCGAACGCCTCGGGAATCCATTTCTGTCCGTCGATGAACAGGGCGACGAAACAGCCGTTGCGTGATCAGGCATGCCGCTTTTTGGAGGCTGATTCCGTCACAATTCAGACACGTTCAATTTGGGGTTGAGACCTTTTCCAGTTCAGGCGATTGCGCTCCTTTCGCCCTACACGTTCGGCGTGAGTCTCATCCACAGCCGCCTCAGACGGTGCATTGGTTTAACGTCCTGATCACCAAGAACTTAATGGCGGCTTCGGCAATTTGACGCAAATGCCATCGAACGCGACAAGCGTCCATTAATCCTGCCATTGCTGAAGAGGTTTTCGCCACAATGGTTGCGATGCTGTTTGCGACCATTGACCGGTGTACTCTTGAAGGTCGGGCTGATGTGTTTTCATTTCTCGGAGATCAATCGAATTGCGTCGATTTTGGCGGACGATCCGCAATTGTCCAATGACGAGATTCTGCATGCGATCACGGTCGCGGACCGCACCGTGGTTCGGCATCGCCACGCTGACATGGCCGTGCCGTTCGAGGTTCATCGCGTGCGCAGAATTCTGGCCCTGGCGATTGCCAAGCGGCTGAACACAAAGGTCGATCTGCAATGACGGCCGGGTTCGCGCCGACCGGTTCCGATGGTGTTTGCGATGAAGCAGTCATGCCGGCAGCATTGTCACGGACCTTTTTCTTGACCCGGGCACACTGACTTCACGCCGGTCGACCGAAACAGGCTTCAGCCATCAACAAAATGAATGTTGTTCTGACAGTATCACGCGGGACCGTCAGGTTGACGACCGCCATCTCCGGAGCAATCTCAGCGGTACCGGCGGCTGACACACCGGCCAAGATCGCCTGCTCGTCTTCGTCATCATCACCTTCGCCATCATGCGGGTTGCGTCCCTCCGGGTTGCGGTTTTCAATGTCTGACGAGCACCCCCGGTGAACCTTGCGGTCGGCAAAGTCAGCTTTCCGTCCGCTTGCGTCCCCAGTCGCTCATGGCATTGAGAATGGGAATGAGCGTCTCGCCATCGGCCGACAGCGAATACTCGACCCGAACCGGAACTTCGGCAATCACCCTCCGCGTGATCAGCCTGTCCTGCTCCAGTTCGCGCAAGGATCGGGTCAGCATTCGGTCCGATGCCTGCGGCACCAGCCGTTTCAGCTCCGAAAACCGTTTGGCGCCCGACAGCATGTGAAACAAGAGGATCGGCTTCCATTTGCCGCCAATGACCGCCACCGTCACCTCGACGGCGCAGTCCTTCTCGGAGGCGGGGGCAAGTGCTTGGTCCATCGGTCCACTCACATTGGTGTGTGTTGCTACCTCATGCGCAGGTAGGTGCATGTCGTGAAGGCTCTTATATCGCGTTCCATGCAAGCAACCAACGGAGCCGACATGACCCAGACCGTCGCTGTTTTTGGCGCTACAGGTGCGCAAGGCGCGCCCGTCGTTGCGCAAGCACGCGCGCGCGGTATGACCGTCCGCGCGGTTGCGCGGGACAAAAAACGTGTTTCCCAGATGCATCCCGACGCCAAGCCCTTCACCGCAGCGCTGGGCGACAAAGATGCCATCGCCACGGCGCTTGACGGGGTGGATGCGGCCTTCCTCCATCTGCCGATTCCCGCCGGCCCGGATGACATCCAGACGTGGATGGCCGCCTTCTTGGGCGCTGCCCACCAGGTCGCGCTGCCGTTGCTGGTCTTCACGACGGGTGGGCCGACCGGCGATCGGTATCCATCGTCCGTCGTGGTCGATGCCGGGACGGCGGGTATGAAGGGGCTGTTGGCGAGCGGTATCCCGACGATTGTTCTGCGACCAGCGCTCTACCTTGAAAACCTGCTGCCCCCGATGTTTGCGCCCAGCCTGCGGGACAGGGGCATACTGGACTACCCTCCATTTGCGGCCGATCTGAAGGTGCAATGGACATCACACCAGGATCAGGCCCGCATTGCCGTTGCGGCCATGGCGCGACCCGATCTGGCGGGCCGCCACTTTGAAATCGGAACACCCGATGCGCTAACCGGTCCTGAACTCGCAGCGCTTGTCTCGGGATGGCTCGGCCGTGATGTCCGGTTCGATCCGATCACACCGGCGCAGTTCGGCGAGCGCGTCGGCGATGCGCTGGGCAATCCGGCCGCCGGGTTCGCGCTGACGGACCTTTACGGATCGATCGCAAAGCTGCGTGGCGATGAGATGGCAATTGATACAAATGCACTCGAGAAGACCTTCGATGTTCAATTGGTCCAAGTGGCCGATCACATCATGCACTGGCAGACCGGCGGATGATCGCCATTGGCTCGCTCGGGAGAGTCGGCCGAAGAGCCCGAGGCTGTCATCGGAGCGTGAACGCAGGTCTTGGTCAAACGGCCGCGGCGCAGGCGAACTCCGACAGGGCCGTCATTGCGTTTGCGGGACGGGGACGACACCCGGCGATCTGGACAGGTGAACCGATGCTGCCCTGGCGATCCGCTAGCCAAATAGCTGTGAAAGAAACAGCTTTGCCGGCGGACTGAGTGGGCGTCTGGCCTGACGAACGACAGCAATCGGCCGCGTGGCCGTTGGGAGCAACGGACGAAAGGCCAGCGACGTGTCGGTCTGAAACGGACGACATGCCAAGGCCGACAGGATGCCAATTCCAAGCCCCTGTCGAATAAGTCCAATGGCCGTTGGTACCACGGCGCATTCGATTGCTGCTCCATCCCCGGGCGGCCCGAGGATCGCGGTGACGGTGTCACGCGTGTTCGAGCCCGCAGCCGCTTCGATCCGGCTCAGGCCGCGCACGGCATCCCATTGCACTTCGGCTGTCTGCGCCAGTGTGTGATCGGCGGGGGCGACCAAGACGAACTGATCCTCCACCAACGGCTCCACCAACAATCCGTCACGGTCGGCCCCCGGAATCCCAAATCCGACATCGACCTCTCCTGCGCGGACAAGCGCGATGACGTCTCGATTCATGGCATCGCGTACGGCGATCCGGACGTTGGGATGGGTCTGATGGAAGCGGGCGAGGGCGGGCGCCACAATCTCGGCCGCCGCCGATGGCAGCGCTGCCAACGACAATTGACCTCCACGCCCCGCCGCCAGATCGCGCATGGCATCGGATGCCCGCTCAAGGTCTCCAAGAATGCGGCGCGCATCCTGCAACATCAGTTCACCTGCGGCTGTCAGTGTCGCGTGGCGCGGGCCACGTTCGATCAGAGTGACGCCGATCCGATCTTCGGCCTGGCGGATCGTGGCGCTCAAGGCCGGTTGCGTCACGCCGATCTTGTGAGCCGCGGCGGTGATTGACCCGTGCTCGCTGACGGCAATGAGCGCCTTGAGATGACGCGTGTCGAGATCGGCCATCCAAAACTCATTGTTATGGTTTCATCAAAACAAACGATTTTCCTTATCGCTGGCAATGTGAGTAGGTTCAACCCCCGGAGAATGTCTGAACGACGGGCAGCTACGCATTTTGGGAGGAAAGAAGATGAGATTGATGTTGGCTAGTGCTGTCATTGCAGCGTGTTCAACGATGGCGAATGCGGAGACGCAACTCAACATGGGAGGATCGACCACATCGTCCGGCTTCTTCCCGTACTACAGCGCCATCGCAAACTCGATTTCCGAGAGTGACGCCGCGTTGAATGTCACGGTTGTTTCACCCGGCGGGTTTGCTGCAAACACAACCCTGATCCAGGAGGGCGAGCTTGATTTCGGCGGCATATCACCGGACCTGATCGCTGACGCAGAGGATGCGGGTTTTGACGGGTTCAGGATCTTGTGGTGGTCCTTGCCTGCGATCCAAAACATCATGGCGACCGAGGCCAGCGGCCATACGACGCTTCAGGACTTTCAGGGCGAATGCTTCCACCCCGGAATGAATGGCTCGTCACAACAGCGCAACATGCTGCGCGTCCTTGAGGCGCTCGATATTCGACCTCAACTTTACATGTCCGACAGCGTCGATGCGATCAACGCGATCCGCAACGGACGTTGTGACGGCCAGCTAAGGGCGACGACCGCGCCGCGTCTCGACAGCGCTTCGGCGGAGTTGAACCTGACGACGCCGTTGCGCCCTATCGGCTTCACATCCGAGGAGATCGAGACGATCCGTGCCGCCTATCCCTGGATGGGGTTTTTCGAGATGCCCGCCGGGGTGACCGAAAGGTCCGAGCCCTACACGGTTCACGCGATCTGGATTGGATTTGCGGCAACGGCGGACATGGATGAAGACACGGCCTACCGCATCGTCAAAGGCATGATCGCCGGTCTGGACGGACAACGTGCAGCACTGCCCGCGATTGCCGAAGTGGATGTTCTGCAACAAACCCTCGACGTGTCAGAATACCCGCTCCATGCCGGTGCCGTACGCGCATATCGCGAAGCGGGATACACGGTGCCCGACCGGTTGCTCCCGCCGGAAATGCAATAAGGCACTGTCACCGCGCAACCAGGCCCGGCGCGCCGCACCTTGGCGCGTCGGGCGGACTGGATGCCGCTGGCATAGAGATCAGCCAATGAGCAACATCGAAACCGCCGCCAAAGCGGGAAGTGCGGCCCCCGGGGCCGAGGGCGATGGGATCCTGCCCACCCGGTGGCGTGCATGGGCCATGAGTATATTGGCCGCGCTCCTCGTTGGCCTAACGGCTTACGGTGCACTGTTCGGGCAGTTGCCGAACATCCAGCACCGCTCAATTGTGTTGGCCCTAGTTACGCTATTGGCGATTGTTGTCGTCCCCGGACGTGGGTCCTGGCCAATCGCTCGTGGACTGGACGCCGCACTCCTCGCGGTCGTGCTTGTCGCTGGCGCATGGGTTTACTGGAACTATTGGGATGTGATGATGAACCCGGTCGCGCATCGACCGGAAGCGGTCATCCTGGGTCTGGCGCTTGCGGCCGCGATCCTGGAACTCGCGCGCCGCACCATAGGCTGGACCTTTGCAATCCTGGTTGCCGTGTTCGCGGCGTATGCGCTCTTCGGTCATCTGCTGCCTGGCCGCATTGGGCATGGCGGCGTCAGCCTTCGGATGCTGACCTCCATGCTCTATCTTTCCACCGATGGGATCTGGGGGCAGGTGTTCGACATCTATGCGAGCTTTCTGATCCTCTTCGTTCTGTTCTCGGCACTCATGATGGCGACCGGAGCCGGCGAGACGATGATGGATCTGGCCAAGATCATCGGAGGCCGGCTCCGCGGTGGCGCGGCCAAGATCTCGGTCATCTCGTCGGCCATGATCGGTTCAATGACCGGTTCATCCGTCACAAACGTGGCCATGACGGGCAATTTCACGATCCCGATGATGAAGCGTCTGGGTTACCGCCCGGAGGTTGCCGGAGGGATCGAGGCCACGGCCTCATCCGGCGGGCAGATCACACCGCCCTTGATGGGCGCTGGTCTGTTCCTGATGGCAGAGTTCCTGAACCTCCCGCTGGGGCAGGTCATGCTGATCGCGCTGGTGCCCGCGTTTCTGTTCTATGTGGGCGTGCTGGCAAGCGTCCATTTTGAGAGCTTGCGTGCCGGTGTGGGCAGCCTTCCGGCCGAGGAAATGCCCGATGCCGCGCGCCTGAAGGCGTTCGCGGTCTGGGGGCCGCTGGCACTGCCCTTCATCTTGCTTCTGGCGATGATCCTGTCGGGTCGATCGGTTGGCCTTTCGATCCTGGCGGCTTGCGCCGCTCTGGCGCTGCTGCATCTGCTGGCTGCGCGTAGCCTGTCGGATCTGCGGTCTCGAACCACCGATCTGGTGCGTGCATTTCGGGATGCCGCGCCCGCCCTTGTTACGCTGGGCGCGCTTTGCGCGGCCGCGGGGGTCCTGATCGGCGTCATCGGCTTTGTCGGGATTGGCGTGAAGTTCGGTGATGCGGTCCTGTCGCTCGCTGACGGAAACCTTGTGGCGGGCCTGGCGCTGGCGGGACTTGTCATTATCGTGATCGGGATGGGCATGCCGACGACGGCGGCCTATATCCTGGCGATCTCGGTGATCCTGACGGCTTTCGTCGAACTGGGCATCGCGCCGCTTCAAGCGCACATGTTCGTCTTCTACTTTGCGACACTGTCGGCGATCACACCGCCGGTTTGCGCCGCAGTCTTCGTTGCCGCCGGTCTTGCCGGTGCGTCCTGGTGGGCGACCGCGGTCCAGACGGTTCGCT
The DNA here is from genome assembly GCA_017642895.1 of Roseitalea sp. Lineage (GTDB taxonomy): Bacteria > Pseudomonadota > Alphaproteobacteria > Rhizobiales > Rhizobiaceae > Roseitalea. The sequence goes on along the minus strand of JAEPON010000002.1, from coordinate 416,673 downwards.
TTGCGGTCATCAAGTACCTGCTGCCGTTCCTTTTTGTGTTTCGGCCGGAAACCGTTCTCAAGGGAGAGCCACTGGCCATAGCGGGCGTGCTTCTCGCCTCGACCCTGGGGGCAATCGCCCTTTCTGCGAGTTTTGCCGGTTACCTGCGAGCACCGCTGGGTGGAGCGATGCGAGTGCTGGTCGGTGCGGCAGGTTTGATGCTGCTCTTCCCGTCCTGGATCGCAAACCTGGCCGGTCTCGCGCTTTTGATCATTGCTGCGGCTCTCACCCGTCCCGTTGGCGGGCATGCTCATTCGACGTCCGCGTCATGAAGGGGTTCGTTGCAAGCGACTTGCCCGGAGGTGGGCGACTGTGGCGACCGGCACGGCCGAGCTATTGCCGATCCGGGCTTTTGTTGGTGCATGGCGCCTATCATGGCGCATGGTGCTGGCAGGATTGGGCCGACCGTTGGAATGCGCAAGGCGTGCCGGTCGCCGCCATTGATTTGCCTGGCCGTCCAAGTTTGCCGAGCGCTGCCTCGTTGGTGAACTTGGATGTTGCTGACATGTCCCGCAGTGTGGCTGCAGCCGCCCAGATTTGCGCGCAACCCCTGATTGGTGTCGGGCACAGCTTGGGCGCACTGGTGCTGGCGAAGGCCGCCGAAACACATGCTTTCGATGGTTTGATCCTTCTGGCGCCGTCACCGCCTGGCAACCTCCATGGCGCCCGCACGGTTGTGGCGAAGCCCTCCGATACCCCCGTCGCCCCGCCGGATATCGAGACCTACCAACGACTGTATCTTGGAGGTCTTGTTGATACAGCCGGTTGGCATCGGCGGCTCTGCGCCGAGAGCCCGGCTGCGCTGAACGACCGGTATCGCCTGAAGGTATCTGTCCGGCCGCATCTCGCCCCGTACGGGGTTGTTGTTGAGGCGGGTCGCGAAGAACGCACACGGCACCCGGATGGCCAGGATGCGGCGGTTGCACGCCATTTTGCGTTTGAGCATGTGCTCCTGCCGGAAGCAGCGCATTGCATGATGCATCAGGCAACGGGCGGTCGGGCCTTCGACACGGTCAACAGATGGGTTTCCGAATCTGCGGACATCCAAGCGCAGGCCATCGCAAAGTGACGCAGTCCATCCCGTATCTTTTCATGCGCGGAGGTACATCGCGCGGCCCGGTGTTTCGGCGCGAAGACCTTCCCAAAGACCGCGAGAGCCTGAGCGATACGCTGGCAGCGGTTATCGGCGCGGGCCATCCGCTTTGCATTGACGGCGTTGGAGGAAGTGCAAGTGTGCAATGCAAGGTCGTGATGATATCCCCATCCGATGATCCGGCGATCGATGTCGATTACTTCTTTGCGCAAGTCGGCAACGCAAATCGGGCCGTTGATTATGGCCCTACTTGTGGAAACATGTTGGCAACAGTGGGCCCGGCGGCGGTGGAACTGGGTCTGGTAGCGCCAAAGGACCGTTTGATCGTTCGTGCCGTCAACACCGACGCCCGCATCGAGGTGCGCTTCGCACTGGCGGGCGGTATGCCTGTTTATGCCGGAACGATGCGGATTGACGGAGTGCCGGGCACGGCGGCTCCAATTGCGTTGTCGTTCTTCGATGTAATGGGCTCAAAAACCGGTGCTCTTTTTCCGACAGGGTATCGGATCGACAAGATCCAAGGCGTTCCTGTCACCTGCATCGATGTGGCGGTGCCGGTGGTTGTCTTGCGGGCATCCGATGTGGGTCTGTCCGGGCGCGAGGCACCCGGCGACTTTGAATCAATGCCAGATGTCATGGAGCACCTGGAGAAGTTACGTGTTGAGGCTGGCGCCCGTATGGGGCTCGGCGACGTCTCAGACAGCGTTCTTCCGAAAGTGGCCGTCTTGTCGCCATCTGATCCAGAGGAGGCTTCAGCCAGGGTTCAGTACCTGACGCCAAAGCAGTGTCATCCCACCATAGCCGTCACGGGCGCACAAGCCATTGCTTCATGTGTCGCGATCCCGGACACGATCACGTCATCACATCAATTCAATACGGGTTCTCAAACAGTCACGCTGCAGCATCCCGGCGGAAAGATCACCGTATCGATCGATGTCGCCGGGGGCGCTGCAATGCCGAAGATCCAGTCGACCGAGATCGTTCGGACCGCCCGCAAGATTGCCAGTGGACATGTACACATCTAGAGCGCGTCCGGCGAAGGTGGAATCACCGGAGCCGATAAGACAGGCGACAAAACAATCGGTTAGAGCGGAGCTGCGTTCCCGCGAAGCGCGGAAACGCTCTAGCGGTTCGACCATGTCGCCGGCGTTGTCGACATGTTTTCCCTGAACATTGCAGCGACTGACGTACGAACGTGAAAGGCGCACATGCCTCTTTGGTGCCCACTGTCCGCCGCAGATCGCCGCACACTACCGCGGGAGCGTCACGATGAGGCTTGACCGTCCGGCACATGAGGGTCATCGGTGTCAGAACAGGGCGTGCACAATGCGCGGTCGGTTCATCGGCTTGAACGGTCACAGCGGCGGCGTGCACTGGCGATGGCGTTTGCGGACGGGAATCGTTCAATCGACCGGGTCGAACGACACCATTTTCAAACGGTCACCAATCGTCAGCAATCGGGCCGCGAGACCACATCGCGCGTCAGATAGGTCAGCGGGTCGCGATCCGCATTGGGCGGCGTCCGCGACAATGCGTCGAGAAACATCGAGAACAGTTCGCCCTGCGAGGCAATGTTGAGCTTGGCATAGATGCGCTTGCGGTGGACCTTCACGGTCTCGGGGCTGTTGCCGAGCAGCCGGGCGATCGACTTGGAGGAATGGCCCTTCAACACCAGCCGGGCGATCTCCGATTCACGCTCGCTCAGAAACGATGTTCCGAAACGCTCAAAGGACTTTTCCAGTTGATGGCCGAGCCTGCCCTGGCCGGCCGTCGTCTGCGGCTCCAGCCGCGGCCAGTGACGGCGGCAGAGCGCGCCGATGACCGGCAGAAGTGCTTCAAGCGCCCGGCGGCCGACCGGCGTCAGCGAGAAATCAGGCTTGCGGTCTCCCAGAGAGATGATCAGAGCGCTCTCGGCGTCGAACCGGACGATGATGCCGGTCTCGTCGAACAGGCCCGTGCCCGCATAAAACGTGCGGTAATATTCCGAGGCGGTGAAGTCGTCCGGCGCGCATTCGGACAGGGGCACGACGGCGTCATCGATGCCGTTTCGGAACAGCTCGTGGTAGGGATCGAGCAGATAGGCAGACTCCACATAGGGTGGCACGGTGGCCCCGATATGCTCGTCGCCGATGGTGTCGAACAGTTCGACCGGGCTATGGTCGGTGAAGTGCGCTGCGATGAAGGTGCTGCCATAGCCTGAAACGGTTTCACACAATTGCGCCAGGACGGCGGGGAAGTCGGGCTGGCCGATGGCATTGATCGCCGCCGCCACCAACGCATGGTGCGGCGCCGCATCCATCGGCATGGGCAGGCCTTGATCGGTCATCGGGCGCACAAGATGCAGGAATGAGGTCTCCGTCAAGCTTAGCAATCGATGGCCTCCGCGCCAATCGCCCTACGCCGGCTGTTGCTGGGTCATGCAGTGGATGCCGCCCCCACCGGGACAGATGGCAAGGACATTGACCTGCGCGATGTGGCGGTCGGGGAACGCTTTGGCAAAGACATCGCGTGCGGCATCGTCGGTCGGTGTGTCGAAGGCCGGAATGACCACGCCGCCATTGGCGATGTAGGCGTTGACGTAGGAAAGGGCCATTTCGTCACTGACCGGCTCCACCATATAGGCTTCCTCGATCAGGCCGATCTCGATCGTGCGCCCGTCGGCATCGGTCTGGCCTTCGAGCGCCTTGAGGTTTTCGCGGCAGACTTTGTGCCGCGGATTGGCCGGATCGGGATTGTGCTCGAAAATCACCTTGCCTGGCGCCGTCACCGTCAGCATGCCGTCAATATGGCCGTCGGTGATCCACTCATCCTCATCGCCGGGCAACCAGATCACCTTGCGGGCGCCGATGGCATGATGAAGTTCGCGCTCGACATCGGCCTTGCTCATGCCCCCATTGCGGTTGGCGTTCAGAAAGCAGGTTTCGGTCGTGATCACGGTGCCGCGTCCATCGACATGCAATCCGCCGCCTTCGCCGGTCAGCGGCGACTGGAAGATCGGCAGGCCCAGATGGTTGACAAGTGCCGCGCCGACGCTGGCATCGCCATCATAGTCGGGAAACTTCTCGCCCCAATTGTTGAAGATCAGATTGGTGCCGATCGACTGGCCGGCCGCGTCGCGAACAAAGAGCGGCCCGGTGTCGCGAAACCACAAATCGTCCTGTTCAAGAGCGATCACGTCCACCGTGTCGGGCAGCATGGCGCGGGCATGATCGGCGACGGTTCGGTCGGCAACGACGCGTACAGGTTCGAACCGGGCAATGGCGCCGGCGATCGCAACGAAGTTTTCCTGGACGGCGGGCAGCGCGCTGCCCCATGTCTCCGGATGATCATCATGGACCCAGGACATCCAGCAGCATCGGTGATGATCGGTCTCGATGGGCATCACGAAACCCATTTCGCCGGGTGATTTTCCGCGGGCCAGCGCGTCAAGAAGTTCGGTGCTCATGGCGCGGGCTCCTGTTGGGTGATGCAATGAATGCCGCCGCCGCCAATGGCGATGTGCGGGATCGGCACCTGGATGACCCGTCGGCCGGGGAACACATCCTCGAACATCTCGCGAACCAGATCGTCCGTGCCGATGCCGTACCGGGGCATGATGATTGCGCCGTTCACGACATAGGAGTTGACGTAGGAGCGGCAGAATTTGTCGCCATGTCCTTCGGCGTCCGCCGCCTCCGGCACATGCACCAATTGCAGCGTCCGCCCGCAGGCGTCTGTCTGGTCATCGAACGCGGCGATGTTGGCCGCGTTGATGGCATGCCAGGCGCCGTCCGGCGGTCCCTCGGCCTCGATCAACACGACACCAGGCGCGGCGAAGACCGCAACGCCATCGACGTGGCCGTCGGTTTCGGTTTCCTCGACATTGCCGGGCAGCCAGATGACCTTGTCGCCGCCAAGCATGGCCTTGAGTTCGTCTTCGATCTGCTGTCGCGACCAGCCGGGGTTGCGGTTGGCGTTGGGAAAGCAGCTTTCGGTGGTCAGGATGGTGCCTTCACCATCAACGCTGACGCCGCCACCCTCGGCCACCAGGCTAGAGGCGAACGGACGGACGCCGGCGGCCTCAATCATGACATCGGATGCCGCGTCATCGCCGTCATAGGGCGCATATTTGCCACCCCAGGCATTGAACCGGAACGAGACACCGGCGCGGCTGCCCTTTGCGTCGACCAGGAAGCAGGGGCCGGCATCGCGCGCCCAACTGTCGTTGATCGGTGCATCGATCAGGTCGATATCGGCGCCCAGGATGTTGGCGGCCCCGGCGCGGTCGGCAGGCCTGACCAACATCGACACCGGTTCGAATTCTGCGATGGCGTGGGCGACGGCGGCGTAGTTGCGCCGGGTTTCGGCCATGTCGTTCCAGACCTCGGCACGGCTGGGCCACATCATCCATGTCCGCAGATGCGGTGCCCATTCGGCCGGCATGTGAAAACCGGCCTGTTCGGGTGTTGGTTTGCTGGTCATCAGGCGCTTGCGACCTCCTTTGGAAAAAAGCAGGCCGATTGGCGGCCATCGTCATGCTGGGCCAGCGGCGGACGCGCGTTGCGGCATTGCGCGGGCTTGCCCTTCTTGTCGTAGAGCCAGCATCGCGTGTGGAACGGGCAGCCGGAGGGGATTGCCGCATGGGACGGAATGTCCCCGGCCAGGACGATTGGCTTGCGGACCGAGGCATTGCCGGCATGCACGCGCGGCACCGCCGACAGGAGCGCGGCCGTGTAGGGATGGGCCGGGCGTCGGGTCAACACATTGGCTGGCGCCACCTCGACGATGCGGCCCAGATACATCACCGCGATGCGTTGGCACAGATGCCGGACCACCGAAAGGTCGTGCGAGATGAACAGCATCGCCATGTTGCGCTCGCGCCGCAAATCGTCGAGCAGATTGAGAATCTGCGCCTGTACCGAGACGTCGAGCGCACTGACCGGTTCATCGGCGATGATCATCGAGGGTTCGATGGCGATGGCGCGTGCGATCGCAATGCGCTGGCGCTGCCCGCCGCTGAAGTGTTGCGGATAACGCAGCGCGTGGTGCGGCATGAGCCCGACGCGCTCCAGCAATTGGGCGACCTTGTGCTCGATGGCATCGACTGGAACCGCCTTGTGAATGCGCAACGGCTCCGCCAGCGTCTGGCCGATGGTTTGGCGCGGATGGAGCGACGCGTACGGGTCCTGGAAAACCATCTGAACCTTGCGGGCCCGGCCGCGCCGATCGGCCCCGCCGCCGCCGGCTTCCAGCGTGATCGTGCCGGCCGATGTCGGCACCAGCCCGACGATGGCCTTGCCCAGCGTGGTCTTGCCCGATCCGGACTCACCGATCAGTCCCAGCGCCTCGCCATTGGTGAGCGTCAGATCGATGCCGTCCAACGCCTTGAACGGCGCGGCCCGTTTGCGAAATCCGCCCGCAGCCTCGCCGGGAAAGGTCACAGACAGGCCCTGGACCTCAAGCACGGGGCGGCGCACATGCATCATCGGACCGCCGCCATTGTTTCGGTGTTGCCGGCAAGAATGCAGGTTGCCAGGTGATCGGGCGTATCGAGTGCGACCGGATCGGGGACGCGTTGGGTGCATGTTGGCTGCACGTGGTTGCATCGGGGGGCGAACGCGCAACCTGGCGGCCTGTCCCACAGCGGCGGCGGCATTCCCGCGATGGGAGTCAGACGCTCGGTTGTGTCGTCAATCGAAGGATGAGCCGCCAGCAGGCCACGCGTGTAAGGATGGCCGGGATGGTCGAGAACATCAGCGGTTCTGCCGCGCTCGACTGGCCGTCCCGCATAGAGCACAACAATGTCGTCGGCCATGTCGGAGATGACGCCCAAGTCGTGGGTGATCAGCAGCACCGCCATGTCCAGATCACGCGACAGTTGTTTGAGCAAGGCGAGAATCTGGGCCTGGATGGTCAGGTCGAGTGCGGTGGTCGGCTCGTCGGCGATCAGAAGCTTGGGCTTGAACACGATCGCCATGGCAATCATGACGCGCTGGCGCTGGCCACCGCTGAGCTGGTGCGGATAGCGTCGCATCATGGCTGGCGGGTCGGGCATGCCGACGCGTTTCAACGCCTCAAGGGCTAGCGCTTGCGCCTTGTTCTTTGACAGCGTTTCATGCGCTCGCACGCATTCGACGATCTGGTCGCCAATGCACTGCACCGGATTGAGGGCGCTCATCGGATCCTGGAAGATCATCGCAATCTCGCGCCCCTGCAAGGCCCGCAAGGTCTTGGCATGGGCATTGACAAGTTCGGCGCCCTGAAACCGCACGCTGCCCCGCGCCGACAGGCTGCCATGGCCGAGCAGCCCGATGACCGCCATCGCCGCAGTGCTCTTGCCGGAGCCGCTTTCCCCCACAAGCCCCAGGCACCGGCCACGATCGAGCGTCAGGGAAAGCCGGTCGACGATGGTTGCCGACCGCTCTCCGACGTTCAATGTCACCGTCAGATCGTTCACCTCAAGCAAGCGCATCGGTGATGCCGTCCCTTTCCCGTCCGCGCCTCATTATGCCGTGCCGTCCAGCCTACACACCGTGAGCCGACTTCGAATGTGACCCATACGGGGTATCGACACTGACCGGCCCGCTCAACGACAGTGCAGCATGGAAAGGAGCGGTCAGCAGGCACCCGACATGCGTGCGGCCGGTTCGAAGATGTGGGAGATCCGTCAATGACCAGCACCAAACGTTCAGGCAACGGGCCGCAATTCACAATGCCCCGCCGGCAATTTCTCGCGGCGAGTTCGACATTGGCGATGGCCGCAACCGGGTGGTCGACGCGGGTCTTTGCGGCTGGCGAAGCCGCAGCGCCCCCGTTGGGCGCCCGCGATCCCAACGCGCTGGTGGTTCTGGTCGATGCTTCGGTCGAAAATCTCGATCCGGCAACCAACATTGAATGGGCCTACGGTTTGCGCCCCGTCTACGAGACGCTGACGGTGCTCGACGGCACCGAAACGCTCAAGGCCAGCCCGTCGCTTGCAACCCAATGGGAAAGCAATGCGGATGGCTCAAGCTGGACATTCACGCTGGCCGACGGCGTCATGTTCCATGACGGAACGGTGTGCGACGCCGCTGCGGTCAAGAAAGCCGTCACCCGCCTGATCACCCATCCCTGGGGCCTGACGGCGACCTGGCGTATCGATGATCCGGAGACGCAGATCACGGTCGTCGATCCGCGGACCATCCGCTTCGATCTTGGCGTCGCGCGACCGTTCTTCGATCTGCAGGTTGCTTCGCAATATGGTTTCTGGATCGCCAGCCCCACAGCGGCCGAAGACAATTCGCTCGGCGAGGACGATATGGGGTCCGCCCATCTGCAGGCCAATCCGGTCGGGTCGGGTCCCTATGTGCTGGAGGCGCTCAACCCGGGACAGGATGCGACGTTCGCCAAAAGCGATGCCTATCGCAAAGGATGGGACGGGCCGCATTTCAGTCGGGTCATCACCAAGACAATTCCGGTCTCGGCGACGCGGCGCCAGCTTCTGGAAAATGGCGAGGCGGATGTCTCCCTGGCCATGGAACCCGAAGACGCCGTCCGGTTTCGCGAAGACGACCGTTTCGTCTTCGGCGACTCGCCGACATTCACAGTGCAGTTCATCTCCTTTGCCGCGGACGGAGCGCTGGCCGATCCCCGGGCACGCCGCGCGATCTGCCACGCCTTCGACCATGACACCTACATCGAGCAGGTCACGCTCGGCACCGCCGACAAGCCGACATCGGTCTTCCCTTCGCTCCTGCAAGGTGTCGGAAGCGGCTCGCGCCTGACGCCGTTCGATCTGGACAAGGCGCGCCAATTGCTGGACGAGGCCGGCATTGCGCAGGGCACGGAACTGACGCTGGCCTATTATTCGGGGTTCGGCGATGTCGAGGCACAATTGATGCAGGCATGGCTGGCCGAGATCGGCATTGATCTGGTGTTGCAGGAGATGTCGTTTTCCGCATTCATCGACGCGTTCTTCGGCGACGGGCCGCCCGAGAGCCGCCCGGACATGTTCTATTTCTCCTGGTGGCCGAATGTGAACCATCCCTACAGCTTCGCATGGGGCCTGTTCAGCGGTGATGCCACGCCGGCGGATGGCAACTCGGGACGTTATGCCAATGACGAGGTGACGGCCCTGATCGATGAACTGGAATTCCAGCCGATCGATGAGGCGAACGCGGCCAAGGTTCAGCGTCTCGCCGAGATTTTGACCGCTGAAGATCCCGCATGGCTGCCGATCCAGCAGGAGCGCACCCAGTTCATCATGCGCAACGACATTGTGGCGCCCGACAACAATCCGATCTATGTGGCGACGCTGGATTTCTACAACATGCATCGCAAGGGCTGACCGGGGAGGCTCGGCGTGGCGCGGTTCATTGTCAGGCGCCTCATCGCCACGCTGATCCTGATCGCCGGGGTCATCGTGATGACATTCGCGCTTGCCCGGCTTTTGCCCGGCGACCCGGCGCGTTTGATCGCCGGCGCGCGCGCGGGTCCGGACGCCGTGGCGGCGATCCGCGATCGGCTGGGGCTCGATGAGCCGGTTCATCGACAGTTTCTGACCTATGTCTCCAATGTGATCGACGGCGATTTCGGGCAGTCGATCATCACCCGGCGTCCCATCGCCGAGGACATTCTGACCTTCTTTCCGGCAACGCTGGAACTGGTGATTTTCGCCGGGCTCGTGAGCCTGGTGCTGGGCGTTGCGCTGGGCGCGATCGCCGCGGTTCAAAGCGCGCGGGGCGCCGATGTTGCCGTGCGCGGCGTTGCCGTTTTCGGCTTGTCGGTTCCCGACTTCTGGCTGGCGCTGATCTTCCAATTGATCTTCTTTGCAACGTTCGGGCTTCTGCCGTTTGGCGGACGGCTGGGCACCGGCGTCGTGCCGCCCGAATTCGTCACGGGCTTCATGACCATCGACAGCCTGATTGCCGGCCGTTTCGATCTGTTCGCCGATGCGTTGCGGCACATGATCATGCCGGTCGCCGTTCTGGCCATTCCCTCGATGGCGATCATCATCAGGGTCGTTCGCGTGTCGATGCTCGAAGTGCTGTCGCAGGACTTCATACGCACCGCGCGTGCCAAGGGCATCTCGCCGTTCCGGGTCTATGCGCGCCACGCGCTGGGCAATGCGATGCTGCCCATCGTCACGATTTTCGGGCTCAATCTTGGCCTTTTGATATCGGGGGCGGTGTTCATCGAACTGATCTTCGACTGGCCGGGCCTTGGGCGGTACACGGCCGATGCCATCTCGGCCTCCGACTATAATGCCATCATGGCGATCACGCTGGTGGTGGCGCTGGCATACACGTTGATCAACTTCCTGGTCGATCTGTCCTATGCATTCATCGATCCCCGGGTGAGCCTCAAATGAGCGCCGTGGTCCACCCAGGCCCTGAAGGCAAATCGGCGATCGCCCGGATGGCGGCGGTTGCCGGTGCCGTGCGGGGTTTTGCCGCCTCATCGGGCCAGGCGACGATCGCCTGCGCAATCGTTGCCTTCGTGCTTCTTGCCGGCATCGCGTCGTTCGGCGCCTTTGTTCTCGATACCCATCTGACCGCTTTCGATCCTCTGAAGATGAACATTGTGGCGCGCCTGCAACCGCCGTCGGCCGAGCACTGGATGGGCACGGACAAGATCGGCCGCGACATGCTGGCCCGGGTGCTGGCCGGCTCGTGGATATCGCTGACGGTCTCGCTCGCGGTCCTTTTGGTCGCCTCGATCGTCGGCACGGCCATCGGTCTGATTGCCGGCTATGTCGGCGGGCTGGTGGATGAAGTTCTCATGCGGGTGACCGATCTTTTCCTCGCCTTTCCCGCGCTGATCCTGGCAGCGGCGATCGCCGCCAGTTTTGGCGGCGGGATGATCCCGACCACGATTGCGCTGGCGGCGGTTTTCTGGCCCTGGTATGCACGGCTGATCCGCAGCCGCATCCTGTCATTGAAGGAACAGGAGTTTGTCGCGGCCGCCCGTGCCATGGGCGCGTCGCCGGCGCGGATCGTGTTTGTGACGCTCCTGCCGATGGTCTGGCCGCTGGTGATCGTGCAGGCCACCACCGATGTGGGCTTCGTCATCCTGGCCGCCTCCGGCCTTTCGTTTCTCGGCCTTGGCGCGCAACCGCCAACGCCCGAATGGGGTGCCTTGATCTTCGACAGCCTGACCCATCAACCGACGGCGTGGTGGCTGGCGGTCTTTCCCGGTGGGGCGATTGCGCTGGTTGCGATCGGCTTCAACCTGCTCGGCGATTCGCTGCGGGATCATCTCGACCCGGCCCTGGGCGCGGCGGAAGCCGGCGTGTAGAGGACAAGAAAGCCCGCACCAACATCTGCGGCATCCCGTGCGCAGATGGTTTGCGCGCGTGCTCGGTCAGTCCGAGACGGTTGATCCGTCAAGCGTCCGCAGCGTGCGGTACATCGTTGGCCGGCGATCGCGGAAGACGCCCCATTCGGCGCGATAGGCGGCGGCCGCGTCGAGGTCTACGGTGGCGGTGATCACAGCCTCATCCGTCCTGTCGGCCTCGGCCAGGATCTCGCCGGTGTGGCCGGCGATGAACGAGGTGCCGTAGAAGGTCATCGCGGTGTCACCGTCCTTTTCGTCTCCCACGCGGTTGGAGGCGACCAGCGGGATCATGTTGGCGGCGGCGTGCCCCTGCATCGTCCGGCGCCAATGGCCGGCGCTGTCCAGCGAAGGGTTGGCGGGTTCGCTGCCGATCGCGGTGGGAAACATCAGGACTTCGGCGCCCTTCAGAGCAAGGCAGCGTGCGGTCTCCGGGAACCATTGGTCCCAGCAAATGCCGCAACCCAGACGTCCGAAACGTGTCTCGACCACCTCAAAACCGGTGTCACCGGGATTGAAGTAGAACTTTTCCTCATAACCGGGCGCTTGCGGAATATGGGTTTTTCGATAGTTGGCGCGCAACGCGCCGTCGGCGTCGATGATGGCCAGTGAATTGTAGCGGGCTGGCCCGGCCTGCTCAAAGTATGAGACCGGCAGGACGACGTTCAGCGTCCGGGCAAGCGCACGGAAGTGCGAAACGACCGCGCTTTTGTCGGTAGACCGCGCCAGGGCCAGATGATCGCGCTTCTGCTCAAGGCAAAAATAGGGCGTTTCGAACAATTCCTGCAGGAGGATCATTTGAGCGCCTTTTTCGGCCGCCGCGATGACGAGGCTCTCGGCCTTGGCAATGTTTTCGTCGGTATTCCACGAACACGCCATCTGCGTGGCGGCGAGGGTCACGGGGCGCATGAGCGATCCTTACTTTCGGGCATGATATTCGGCGATGAACTGATCGTAGTGGTCAGCCTGTCGCATTGGTCATTTTGACCATCAGCGGCGCCGAGACGGAGATGGGGTCATCAAGCGCCGCAAAGCCCGTGCCCGGAGGTCGCGGTCGGGCGCGGTCATTGGCCCGGGCACCGGGCTGTTTCGGTGGATTCATGGCAGGCTCCCGGCGTCAAGCAGACCCATACTTGCTCCAATTTCGATGGCAAACTTGGCGGGCCGGGGTCTGTCGGGGTAGTCACCCGCATGGGGTATGGCTGGTTTTGCCAGATCACAAAATCCCGGCGCTCAAACGCTTCCGGGCAAAGATGAACCGCTCCAAACGCATGAAAGCCAAAACCGGGTGCGATGCGCGCCGACAGCACGGTCACGGGCGGGTGACAACCGCTGTGTTGCACGCATCGCGCGCAGGCATCCAGGCGCCGGATTACGGCGCTCCGCGATTTGGCGCCGGCCGGTCAGACATTGCTCCAGCCGCCATCGATGACATGGATGGTCCCGGTCGAGTAAGCCGCTTCGTCGGAGGACAGATAGACCGCGAGCGCTGCGACCTCCTCGGCCTTGCCGATGCGGCCAATGGGTTGGCGCGCGACGAAGGCTTGGCGTGCCTTTTCATATCCGCCCATCGTCTCGCCGAGCGTTCTGATCCGGTCTTCCAGCGAGGGGCTTTCGATCGTGCCGGGACAGATCGCGTGGGCGCGGATGCCCTGGCCGATGAAGTCGGCGGCAATCGCCTTGGTCATGCCGATCACGCCGGCCTTGGTCGCGCCATACGCAAAGCGGTTGGGCGCGGCAATCACGCTCGAGGCGACCGAGGACATGTTGATGATGGTTCCTCCGCCGGTTTCCAGCATGCCGGGCAGAAAGGCGCGGATGACCCGATACATCCCCGTCATGTTGAGATCGACGGAAAAGGCCCATTCGTCCTCGTCACAATCGAGGATCGATCCGTGGGCGACGAAACCGGCGCTGTTGAAGAGCACATTGACGGGACCGATTGCATCCAGGGCGCCCCTGATGCTGCCGGGTTCGCGCACATCGAGCATCCGCGTCTCACACCCCGCCCTGGCCATGTCCGGCAGCGCTGCCTCGTTGATATCCGTTGCGTAGACGTGTGCGCCTTCGCGCAGCATTGCCAGCGCCGTTGCCTTGCCGATGCCCTGGCCAGCGGCCGTGACCAAGCAGGTCTTGCCTTCCAATCGTCCCATTGCCGGCCACTCCTTTCGCGGCTTTGCGTCAGTGCGTTTCCGACCGCCACACCGGGCCATCGGGGAAGCTGTGATCGTCGATGCTGGTGCGCTTCATCTCGGTCGAATAGCCGGGCGCTTCGGGCGGCATGTAGCGACCGTTCCTCATCGTCACCGGATCGACAAAGTGCTCGTGCAGATGGTCGACATATTCAAGGACACGACCTTCCAACGTGCCGGAGACGGCGATGTAGTCGAAAAGCGCGATGTGCTGGACCATCTCGCAAAGGCCGACACCGCCCGCATGCGGGCAGACCGGAACGCCGAAACGGTCCGCCAGAAGCAGGACGGCGATCATCTCGTTGGGGCCGGCCAAGCGGCCTGCATCGATCTGGCAATAGGACAGGGCTTGAGCCTGCAGGAACTGTTTGAACATCACCGCATTATGGCAGTGTTCGCCGGTGGCCACGCCGACCGGCGCCACGGCACGGGCGATGCGGGCATGGCCGAGAATATCGTCGGGGCTTGTCGGCTCCTCGATCCACAGGGGATCGAAGGCGGCCAGCGGCGCCATCCGTTCGATCGCCTCGTTCGCGCCCCAGACCTGATTGGCATCCATCATCAGGGTGCGGTCGGGGCCGATTTCATCGCGTATCAGTCCGGCGCGGCGAAGATCGTCGGCCGGATCGCCGCCGACCTTCATTTTGAAGTGCGTCCATCCGTCAGCGATGGCCTTTCGGATCAGACCCTTCAATTTCTCGTCGGAATAGCCCAGCCAGCCCGCCGAGGTGGTGTAGGCCGGGTAACCGTCGGCGCGCATTGTTGCCATTCGCCCGGCACGCCCGTTTTGCCTGTCCTGCAAGCGTTCCAGGGCTTGGGCGGGATCGAGCGCGTCTTTGAGGTAACGCCAGTCGACCAGCCCGACGATGGCCTCCGGTTCCATCTCGGCCAACACCTGCCAGACCGGCTTTTCGTGAAGCCTGGCATAAAGATCCCAAAGCGCGTTCGCCACCGCCGATGTCGCCAGATGGATCGCGCCCTTGTCCGGTCCGAGCCAGCGCAACTGGCTGTCGCCGGTGAGTTTTCGCCACATGGCGCCCATGTCGGCAAACAGCTCGTCCAACGTCAGACCTTTGACGAGAGGCGCAAGGGCATGGATCGCCGCCACGCACACCTCATTGCCGCGGCCGATGGTGAACGTGAAACCGTGCCCGGACGGCCCGTGATCGGTTTCGATCACCACATAGGCCGCCGAATAGTCCGGCGCCTTGTTCATGGCGTCCGACCCGTCGAGACTGCGGGAGGTGGGGAAACGCACATCCCGCGCGGAGACGTTGGTGATGCGGATCGGGCCGCCTGCCTGCGACAGCAGGTTGGTCATGGGTGCCGCTCCATTGCCATCGTTGCAACCTGTTCAGCTTCGGGCCAGCAGCGTTTCGATTTCGGCGCGCTCCGGCATGCTGGGCGCCGTGCCGGCCCGGGTTACGGAAATGCCGGCGGTCGCGCAGCCAAACCGAACCGCAGACACCGGGTCCTGCCCCTCGGCCAATGCGACCGCCAGGCCACCATTGAAGGCATCGCCTGCTCCGGTGGTCTCGACAACCGGGCCGGCCTTGAAGGCAGGCACATGCTCGCTGACCGTGCCGTCATCATAGAGCGCGCCCTGTTCGCCCAGCGTGATGATGGCGGCCCTGGCGCCGCCTTCGCGCAGGAGGCCGGCGGCGCGGCGGGCGTCATCGACAGTCACCACCGGGTGGCCAACCAGTGCCCCGGCTTCGGATTCGTTCGGCGTCACCAGATCGCACAGGGCGAGCATGCCATCGGGCAGGGTCGCGGCGGGCGCGGGATTGAGGACGGTGGTCACGCCCGCCGCACTGGCGATCTCGAGGGCGCGCATGGCGGCATCCATGGGCTGCTCCAATTGGGTGATGAAGACATCGGCGCTGGCGATGAGTTCGGCGCGCGCATCAATGTCGGCCGGCGAGATTGTGCCGGCGATCCCCGGAGCGACGATGATGGCGTTGTTGCCGGTTGCCGCTTCAACAAAAATGTAAGCGGCGCCCGTGTAGCTTTCCGCGTGTTGGCTCACGGCCGGTTTGACGCCGGCCCTGGACCAGGTATCGAGCGCCATTTCGGCGAAAGGGTCCTCGCCGAGTTTCGTGATGAAGTGCGCATCCACCGGGCCGTCGCCGGCGGCCATGGCGGCAGCCACGGCCTGGTTGGAGCCCTTGCCACCCGGGCCAAGGGCAAAACTGTTGCCAAGAATGGTCTCGCCCAATTTGGGTTGACGGTCTGCGCGATAGGCGGTGTCGGCGACAAACACGCCCAGAATGACGACATTCGGCATCGCTCAACCCTCACCCTTCCGGAGGGATCACACCCTTGCGCAGCATGAAGCACCCATAAAAGCGCCGCTCGCCGGTCTGGACGACGGCATAGGCCTTGCGCGCCAGATCATAGAAGGCAAAGCGCTCGATGCCGATCATCGGCCGGGCTGTGCCTTCGGCGGCATCGATGGCGGCCTGGACTTCCTGTTGGACCGGCGGAACCGTATCGGGTTCGCCGACAATTTCCATCCGACCGGCAAAATCGTCGACAAAAGTGTCCAGGGCATAGACCGACAGGATTGCCTCGACGGCCGCGCCAGCGGTGACATTTCCCATGCGCAGCAGTTCGCCCACTTCGGTGTGACGGGCAACGGAATCCGATGGGAAATTGGTATCGGAAACAATGAGCACGTCACCATGGCCCATGGCGGCCAGCGTATACAGCACCTCTGCATTGAGGCGCGGGTCCACTCCTTTGAGCATAATTGTCCTCCCTAATGACCGGCAAAGCGGCTTTCGATTTCGTTTCCGAGGGCCAATCCGAGGGCCCGCTGATTATCGGCTTCGTAGTGGATACCATCCACTGATGAAACGGCGCACACGGCGCTTGAGAAAAACACCCAAGCACCCATCCGCTCGCCCATTTCGGCGAACGCTTTGTCCAACTCTTGGGACTTATGAGCGCCGCCACGGAAAATCGTTGCAAGAACCCCGGTTTCCAAAATGGGCGGCGGAGCAACGACTAGAACGTCGGGTGATGTTTGGTTGGGTCCGCACGCAGATTGGCGTACGACCCTGACCAGACGCTCAACACCCTGCGCAATCTCAAAAGCCGATACATTGAACCGAGCCTTGAGATCGTTCGTTCCCAACATGATGAGGATCAAGTCAATCGGTTGATGGCTTTCCAGCAATGCCTGTAAAATCAGCAAGCCGCTCTTATGCTCGCCTTCAACAGGATCCTGGTGAACGGTGGTGCGGCCCGGATGGCCCTCGGCGATCACCTGCCAGTCCGCCCCAAGAACCTCACCGACGACGGTTGGCCATCTTTGGTGAAGCTCAAACCTGCCTTTCGCCATCACGTTGGCCAGAGGCATCGTGCCATGGGTGTTGCTGTCGCCGAAACAAAGAAGTGTTCTGGTCATGACAGACGCTGGCCGGTTTCGCCGTCGAACAGATGAAGCATCCCGATTTCCGGTTTCAGCCGGATCGTCTGGCCGATGGAGAAATTGTGCCGCTCGCGAAACACGGCGACCAATTCATCATGGCCCGCGCGAGCTACGATGTGCGTTTCCGACCCTGTCGGTTCGACAACAGCCACATTGGCTTCAATCGCATCAGCATCGTCATCGGTAGCCAGAACCAAGTGCTCCGGCCTCAAGCCCACAGTAATGGTCTGGCCAGTGTTGCCAACGAAGTTGCCATTTAAAGTCAGGCTCACGCCACCATTTTGGAACCGACCATCGGCGATGGTACCCCTGATCAAGTTCATGGACGGCGATCCGATGAAGCCGGCCACGAATGTGTTGGCCGGCGTGTCGTAAAGCTCCAGGGGCGGGCCGGTCTGTTCGATATGGCCATCGCGCATGACGACGATCTTGTCGGCCATCGTCATGGCCTCGATCTGGTCGTGGGTGACGTACACGGTGGTTGTGGCCAGACGCTGGTGAAGTTCGCGAATTTCGGTGCGCATCTGCACGCGCAACTTGGCGTCAAGGTTCGACAGCGGTTCGTCGAACAAAAAGACTTGCGGGTTGCGGACAATCGCCCGGCCCATGGCAACACGCTGACGCTGACCGCCGGACAGCGCACGCGGATAGCGCTTCAGATAGGGCTGAAGGCCCAAAATCTCCGCCGCCTTGTCGACACGTTGGTCGATTTCCGCCTTGGGCATGGCCTGCATCTTCAACGCAAAGCCCATGTTGGCGGCGACGGTCTTGTGCGGATAAAGCGCATAGTTCTGAAACACCATGGCGATGTCGCGCTTGGAGGGCGGCAGATTGTTGACCACACGATCGCCGATCCGGATGGTCCCGCCGGTGATGCCTTCAAGGCCGGCGATCATGCGCAAAAGCGTGGATTTGCCACAGCCCGAAGGGCCGACCAGGACGACGAACTGGCCATCATCGATGTCCACGTCGATGCCGTGCAGAACCTCGACCGACCCGTAGGATTTGCGCACCTCGCGGACCGTTACTTCTGCCATCTGGAAAGCCTCTCCCCGGCCGGATGAAGTCCGGTCTTTTTCCGGTCGATGGACAAACTGGTAGCCGAAGGCACGGCGCTTGTCCATTCTGAACATGCTAACATGTTAGTAGCTTGACTCGGGTCCGGAACGTTGAGACAGTCTTGGCACCAGGGACAGGTGGGCAATGCGCCGCGCCATGTCTTCGGGGTGGCCGGGTGGGCCGGATTGCCAAGGGGGAGCGGCCGGCGCCCACACAAGCTCGAAACGAGCACCAAGGTCAGGGTCGATCACCGTGATCCCGGCCGCATGATGGGAGGAATTCATGAAGCTCAATCTCTACAATCACGCTGTGCGCAACGGTTTGACGCGCCGGCGTTTCCTGCATGGCTCATCGGCCCTTGCCGGCGCGGCGGCGCTTTCCGGCGCTGGCGGCATCCTGAAACCGGCCCGTGCTTTCGCGCAATCGGATGTGCGCGCGGAAATCCTGCGCATTCCCGGTGTGGGCGCCGGCTCGCCGACCGATGCGGACTGGCAGCGCGTCGGCGAGTTGTGCCTGGGCGGCACGCGCGAGACGGTGGCCGAAGGCGAATTCGAGGGCGTTGAGCTGACCTTCATGGGGCTCAACAACCAGAACCTGCACAATTTCCTGTTCCGCGGGTTTCTGCGCTCCTGGGAGGAATATACCGGCGCGACGATCAACTGGATTGACCTGGCGCAGGCCGACTACAATGCCCGGCTTCAGCAATCCATCGCCACCGGAACGGTCGATTTCGACATTATCGAAATGGGCGCACCGTTCGAAGGCGACACGGCCGGGCGGGGCCTGCTCAACGAGATGCCCGAGTGGGTCGCCGAACTGATCGATATGGACGACTATGTCGATTACCTCAAAGCGCCGGTCGGCACATGGGATGGGAAGACCTATCGCGTGTCGATCGATGGCGATACGCACACCTTCGCCTACCGGACCGACTATTACGACAATGAGGAGTTCGCTGCGGCCTGGGCCGAAGCGGGCAATGACACGCCCTGGGCGCCGCCGAAAACCTGGGAAGAGGTGAACGCCCATTCACGCTTCCTCATCGGCAAGACAGACCCGCTGACGGGCCTGGATGCGCATGGTTATCTCGATCCGCTCAAGGGTTGGGGCGGGTTCGGCTTCTACTTCCTGGAAAACCGGGCGGCGCCGTATGCAAAACATCCCGACGATCCGGCCTGGCTGTTCGATCCCGACACGATGGCGCCGCGGGTCAACAATCCCGCCTTCGTCCAGGCCATACAGGATGTCATGGATCTGATCGAAGCCGGTGCCTATCCGGCTGACCAGATCAATGCCGATCCCGGCACGACCGCGTTCCAGCAGTTTCTTGCCGGAACCGGCGCGATGCTCAACTGGTGGGGCGATGTCGGCTCGTCGGCGCGCACGTCCGATACGTCCGTTGTGGGCGATGTCGTCGGCTTCGACATCAATCCCGGGTCGGAGCGCGTATACAACTCGATGTCCGGCGCATGGGAAGACACGCCGAACGTTGCGCCCAACAACGCTTATATCGGTTGGGGCATCTACGTCACCAACCGCGTGGAAGGCGACGATCTCAAGCGCAAGGCGGCCTGGTCGGCGGCGGCGCATCTGGGCGGCAAGGACCTGTCCTTGTGGGCGTCGGCCTATCCGTCCGGCTTCCAGCCTTACCGCAATTCGCACTTCCAGTTCGAGGAGTGGGAAGAGGCCGGTTACGACCGGGCCTATATCGAGGACTATCTGGGCTCCAACTCGGACAGCTACAACCACCCCAACGCGGCCATCGAGCCGCGCATTCCGGGCATCTTCCAATATTATTCGGTGGCCGAGGACGAACTGGCGAAGGGTTTTGCCGGCGAGTACGGCTCCGCTCAGGAGACGGCGGATGCCATCGCCGCTGCCTGGGAGCGGATCACCGACCAGATCGGACGCGACGGTCAAATCGCGCTCTACAAGGCCTCCCTGGGCCTTTAGGGTCACCTCCGGGAGGCTGGCGGAACCGGCGAACTTGCGTTTCCAGCCCGCCAGTTTCCTTGTCCAACCTGGCGAGCGGACCCGATGCGGCCCGCTCGTTCTTTTTCCCCAAGCGCGCAAGGACGTTCTGATTGGCGCAGGAAGGTGATCTCCTCCACGTCGTCACCAGCGACGACATCTCCACCCGGCGCAGGGCGTTCGGGCGGTCCATCATGTGGGGCTCGTTCGCACTGTTGCTGGCGGTTGCCGGGCTGCAAGCCCTGGCTGCGGGAGATGCCATCCCGCTAACCTTCGAAAACTGGCGCCCGACGCTTTACGCCTATGTCTTGTGGGGCACCTGCCTGTGCGCCGGCCAGGTTCTGGTGCGCGGCGAACAGGGCAAGCGCGTGCTGTTCGTGCTGCCGGCGACCCTGTTTGTGGTGTCGATGGTGGTGTTCCCGCTGCTGTTCGGGCTCATCATCGCCTTTTCCAACTGGAACCTGTCCTCGCCGGACGGACGCCAGTTCAATGGCTGGGACAATGTCGTCCAGATGTGGAACGATCCGTTCTACTGGAACGCGTTGACCAACATGGTCTGGTACACGCTGGCGATCGTGGTGGAGTACGCCATCGCGTTCGGGCTGGCGCTGTTGCTCAACAGCGAGATCCGGGCGCGCAAATTCTTCCGCGTGGCGTTCCTGCTGCCACTCATGCTTTCGCCGGTGGCGGTGAGCTGGATGATCGGCAAATCGATGCTGGAGATACGCTTCGGGCCGATTTCGCGCTTCCTGCGCGAGCTCGGTGTCGAGAACGTCTCCTTTTTCGGCAACCCGGAACTGGCGCGCCTGACCATCATGATCATGGACGCATGGACCTTCATCCCGTTCATGATGATCATGATCCTGGCCGGCCTTCAGGCGGTTCCGCGCGAGGTTCAGGAGGCTGCCAAGGTGGATGGCGCGTCAGGCTGGCGCGGCTTCTGGGAGGTCACCTTCCCCCTCATGCTGCCGGTGTCGATCACCGCGATCCTGATCCGCATCATCTTCAAGCTCAAGCTCGCCGACATCATCATCAACGTCACCGCCGGCGGGCCGGGCGGAGCCACCGATTCGGTAACCAGCTTCATCTTCCGCGAATATCGCGACCGATCCAATGTGGGTTACGGCACGATGCTGGCGATGGTCTATCTGGTCTTGATCGTGATCGCGATGACCGCCCTTTTGAAGCTCACCGACCGCTGGATGCGGCCGCGCTATTAGAGTGCTCTAGGATGCGATGATGAGCGAGCAGATTTTCCACGACAGCGAAAGCGATCTGGTGCATCGGGCCAAATGGTTCTCAAGCCGGGTTCTGATCTATGGCATCTTGATCGTCTGGACGATCGTCTGCCTGTTCCCGATCTACTGGACGATCACGACCAGCTTCAAGATGGCGCCGGACGTGATGCGCGGGCACATGATCCCGTGGGTCGACTACCAGCCCGCCTGGCTCGGCTGGCGTTCGCTGGGCCTGTCGCCGGAGACGATCCTGGCGGAATCGACCGTGCGCGAGCAGTTTCTGCAACGCTTCTTCAATTCGCTGGTCACCTCTTTGTCGGCGTCCTCGCTGGCCGTCCTTCTGGGCAGTCTGGCGGCCTACGGTCTGTCGCGCTTCTCGTTCAAGTTCGGTTTCATGCGCAATCAGGACATTTCGTTCTTCTTCCTGTCACAACTCATCCTGCCGCCCGTGGTGCTGGCGCTGCCTTTTCTGGTGCTCTATCGGGAGCTTGACCTGCTCGACACGCGGCTGGGGCTCATCTTGCTCTACACGCTGACGGTGCTGCCCATCGTCATCTGGATCATGCGCGATCAGTTCGCCGGCATTCCGACCGAGTTGGAAGAAGCCGCCCTGGTTGACGGGCTCTCGGTGTGGCGGGCGTTTGCGACGATCATTATGCCCATCGCCCTGCCGGGCATGGTGGCCGCCTTCATCCTCTCGCTGGTCCTGACATGGAACGAATATTTCTTCGCCGCGCTCCTGACCTCGACTCATGCCAACACCCTGCCGGTGATGGTTGCCAGCCAGACCGGTTCGCAAGGGATCAGTTGGTGGTCGATGGCGGCCTTGTCGTTCGCCGCGATCCTGCCGCTGATCGTCATCGGCATTGTCCTGGAGCGCTTTGTCATCAAGGGCATGGCCGCCGGCGCCGTCAAGTAAACCAGCGTCAGGCGGACGCTCCGCCCAGATCGTGGGCGATATCGCCAGTCTTTTCATAAAGCGCCCTGAAAAGCCTGAACTGCCGCTCGTAGACAGGGTCGTTGTGGGCGGTGATCGTGCGCTCGACCGGGTTCCAACTCCCCAGGTCGGCCTTGGCGGCTTCACCCAGGGCCATGCGTGCCAGGAAGGCGTTGCCATAGCTGGCACCAACGGTGATTGCGCGAACGGTCTGGTCGAGGCCCGTCAGGTCGGACGTTGCCTGAAGCCACAGCGCGTTCCTTGTGCCGCCGCCCACCGCCAGGAGGCGTCTGGGCACCTGTCCGGCTTCGGCATAGGTTTCGGTGACATGCCGGGTGCCCATCGCGATGCCCTCGATCATGGCGCGATAGAGGTCGCCGCGCGTGTGCGTGAGGTCAAGGCCGAAGAACGTGCCCTTGGCATACGGGTCATGGATCGGCGTCCGCTCACCTGAAAAATAGGGCAGGCAGACAAGACCCTTGGCCCCCGGGGGTGATGCTTCGGCTTCCGCGGCCAGCATCGAGAAGGCGGCATCCTTCGACAGGTCCCTGGCAAAATGCTCGCGGAACCAATGGGTGAGGGTGCCGGACGTCGCCAGACCCGCCATGGCGGCATGTTCACCCTCAAAGAGCCAGGGCGCGTGCCACAGGCGCGGGTCTGACAGCCGGCGTTCGGTTACCGTGATGATGAAGACGGTCGAGCCGTACATCATCATCATGTCGCCAGCATCCAGTGTACCGACGCTGACCGCCTCGGCTGCCGCGTCGATGGTGCCGCAGGTAACCGGCGTGCCCGCGGCAAGCCCGGTTTGCTCGGCTGCTTTCCGGGTTACCGTGCCGGCGATCTCGGTCGACCACAAAAGCTCCGGCATCATGGTCAACGGGCAGATGTCCGACCCGAGCGCGTCGCTCCAGGTCTGTGCGGCAATGTCATAGAGCGGGGCGGAGTTCGGCGCCGTGTAATGATCAATCACATAGCGGCCGGTCAGCTTGAAAGTGAGATAGCTGCTGGCGGTCAGGATCTTGTGGGTTCTTGCCCAAAGGTCGGGGTGATTGCGGCGGAACCACAGGATCTTCGGACCGACGGCCTGCGCTGTCAGCGCATTGCCGGAATGCGCGAGGATGTTGTCCTCGCCGAGCGTCGCATTGAGATCATCGATCTCTTTTGTTGCGCGGGTATCGACGCCGTAGAGCACGCCGTTCATCAAGGGCGCACCTTCTTCATTGACCGGCAGCATGCAGGGGCCGATCGCCGATGCGGCCACCGCCTTGATGGCAGACGGATCGATCTTGCTGTCGGCAAGCAGGGTCCTGGTGATGTCGACGAAATCGCCCCACCAGTCCTCGTCCGGCCGGTGCTCGGCCCAGCCGGGCCGCGGGACGATCATCCGATGGGGCCGCGCGGCCTGGGCGATGATGCCGCCCGTCTCATCGACAAGCACGCCTTTGGATTCAAACGTCCCGATATCGACGCCGAGCGTGTAGTTCGTCACGCCCGTCTCTCCCGCGAAAGCGCGAAATCGGGGCCGATCCGGCCGAGCGCTTCGGTGAGGAGTTCAGCCAGCGCTTCAAGGTCGCGCATGTCCGCACATTCGAGCGCGGAATGCGAGTAACGCATGGGGAAACCTACATCCACGCTGGCGACGCCCTCGCCGACAAGCTGAACGTAGGAAAGGTCGGTCAGCACGCCGACCTGCGCCGAGCGCTGGAGGGGCATGGAGAGCGCTTCGGCGCTCTGTTCCATCAGGGCGACCAGGGCAGGGTGGGGGATGACGCCGTTCAGCGTGCCGCGCCCGTGGAAGGAGTAAAGGCTGATGCCCGGCCCCCCGCCCAGATGCATTTCACCGCGCTCGGCCATGTCCGGCGTGTCGGAGGCGAGCATCAGGTCGATCTGGATGGCGATGTCCGGCCTGAGGCTTTGCGCGGCGACAACGGCACCGCGCAGATTGAACTCCTCCTGCACCGAGAAGACCAGATGTATGGTCGGGCCGTTGGTCCGGCCGGCAAGAGCCTCGGCAACGGCCAGTTGCACGGCGCAGCCGGCCCTGTCGTCCACGCTGGTGCCGGCGATCCGATGCTCGCCAAGAGCCATCACACGCGGCTGGTAGACAATCGGCACACCGATTGTCACACCGGCCGCCTCCGCCTCCGTCCTCGATGCAAAGCCGGCATCGATGACGAGATCAGGCGCGCGAACCACCTGGTACTTCTCCTCCGGCGTGGTCGCATGGTGGGCTTTGTTGGTGATGATCGCGGGCACGTCGCGACCCTCGCCGACACAGATCAGCACCGCCTGCCCGGCCAGCGCGCGCTCGGGCACGCCGCCCATCCGCTCAACCTTGACATAGCCGTCATGCGTGACCTTGCGGGCAATGAAGCCAAGCTGATCCATATGGGTGAACAGCATTACGGACGGTGCCCGAGGATCGCCATCCACTGTCGCGATCACATTGCCCAGCCGGTCGGTGCGGTGCGTCAGTCCGATCCGGTCAAGGCGGGCGCGAATGGCGGCGGC
The DNA here is from genome assembly GCA_017642895.1 of Roseitalea sp. Classification (GTDB taxonomy): domain Bacteria; phylum Pseudomonadota; class Alphaproteobacteria; order Rhizobiales; family Rhizobiaceae; genus Roseitalea. Next base: position 391,904 of record JAEPON010000002.1, on the reverse strand, counting down.
AACGCGCTCCTCATGCCCCGACAGGCCGGGGATGAGCATGAGGGTTTCGAGATCGTCGCGGATCGCCATCAGCGCACGGCTCTCACACGGTCCATGAAATCACCGGCGCGCTCGGCATCGACCGCGTTCCATGTATGGCCGTCCACCTTCAAGGCGGAGCCGACAATGCAGCCATCGGCGATGCCGAACACCTGTGCCACCGTGTCGTGCTTCACGCCGGTGTTGGCGAGAACCGGCATATCGGGCGGCAATGCGGCCTTCACAGCGTCCAGATCCTCCATGCAGGCGGCTTCGCCCGTGATCTGACCGGACACGAGCACCGCGTCCGGAATTGAGGAAAATACCGCGCTGCGCGCCCGGTCGGCAAGCGGGCGCCGGTCCAGGCTGTCGGCGAATTCGGCGGACACATTGTAGAGCATGACCAGATCACCGCGCCCCAGCGCGTCGCGATAACGCATTGCCTTGCCGGCATCGGGCGCCCACACGCCCATGTCGCTGGCATAGGTGCCGGTGAAGATTTCGCGGCAGAAGCTTGCGCCGGTCGCGGCCGCCAGAGCCACGGTCGCCATCGGATCCCAGAGCACATTGACGCCGAACGGTATCGTGATGTCGCGCTTCAGTTCACCGATCAGATAGGCCATCGTCGCGGTGGAGGCGGTATCGACTTCAAACGCATAGGGCCGGTCGTTCTCATTGCCGAACATGACCGCATCGAAGCCGGCCGACTGCAGTGCCAGCAAATCCTTTCGGGCGTCATCGAGAAGCTTTTCGAGGCCCCCATCGGCGTCAAAGAGCGGCGATCCGGGCAGCGCGCCGATGTGCACCATTGCGATGGCGGGTTTGGGACCGCCGAACACTTCACTGAAACGGCCCATTCTTCCCCCCAATAGTGTTTTCCTGGCCCAAAACAGACGATAGCCGTAGGCGTCGCCAACTGGTTATACTAGCATGTTAGCTCGCGACACAATCAGCCAGGAAAACCGGAATGCAATTGAAGACGCCCCTGAAGACGCGAAATTGGGACCGGCTCGGCAATGGCGGCCTGACCTTCACCGAACTGGGGTTTGGCACCGCGCCGCTGGGCAATCTTTATCGGGCCATCTCCGATGAGGATGCGCACGATATTCTCTGCCGTGCATGGGATGCGGGCGTTCGCTATTTCGACACCGCCCCGCTTTACGGGCTCGGTCTTTCGGAGACCCGTCTGAACCGTTTCTTGCGCGGCAAGCCGCGCGATTCCTACGTGCTTTCCACCAAGATCGGCCGTTGGCTCAAGGCGACCACACCGGACAAGCGCGACGGCTTCGGCAAATGGTTCGATGTGCCCGCGCGCAACGAGGTCTATGATTACACTTATGATGGCGTGCTGCGCTCGGTGGAGTTCTCGCTCGAGAGGCTGGGGATCGACCGGATCGACATATTGTTCGCGCACGATCTCGATGTCTTCAACCATGGCAGTCAAGCAGCGCTCGACGCCAGGATCGCCGAGTTCATGCAGGGCGGCTACAAGGCGTTGATGGAGATGCGTGAGCAGGGCGTCATCAAGGCGTTCGGCGCCGGGGTCAATGAATGGCAGACCTGCCAGACGCTGACCGAACAGGGCGATATGGACCTGTTTCTCCTGGCCGGGCGCTATACGCTCTTGGAGCAGGAAGCACTTGAAAGCTTTCTGCCGCTTGCCGAACAGCGCGGCATCGGGCTCGTCATTGGCGGGCCCTACAATTCCGGCATCCTGGCCAGCGGACCCAAACCCGGTGCGTTCTACAATTATGACCCGGCGCCGCAGGCCATTCTCGACAGGGTCGCCCGGATACAAGCGGTGTGCGAACGCCACAAAGTGCGCATGGTGGACGCCGCGTTTCAGTTCCCCCTGTGCCACCCGACCACCGTCTCGGTCATTCCCGGCGGCCAGGGCGTGGCGGAAATGGAATCAAACCTTCAAGCGGCGACCGCGGACATTCCACCGGCGCTTTGGGCGGACCTGAAGGCCGAAGGGCTGATGCGCGCTGACGCACCCGTTTAGGAGACGCTCATGCAAATCGATGCCCACCAGCATTTTTGGGACCCGCGCCGCGGCGACTATGACTGGATGCCCAGGGACAACCCGATCCTTTATCGCGCCTACGCGCCGCCGGACCTGGCGCCGCATCTGAATGCCCATGGCATTGGGGCCAGCGTTCTGGTGCAGGCGGCCGCCACAATCTATGAGACCGAATACATGCTCGGGCTGGCCGACGCGACGCCGACCGTTGCCGGTGTGGTCGGCTGGATCGACTTTGAGAAGCCCGACGATTTGCGGCATTTGAGGCGACTGGCCGGCCATCCCAAGTTCCTGGGCGTGCGCCCGATGATCCAGGACATTGCTGATGATGACTGGATGCTGCGCGAGGACGTGCAATGGGGCTTTCAGGCGGTGTGCGACCTTGACCTGACCTTTGACGCGCTCGGCTTTCCGCGCCATCTGGCCAACTTCCACACCATCCTGACGCGGTACCCCACAATGCGCGTGGTGGTCGATCACTGCATGAAGCCGCAAATCCGCGACCATTCAGACGAGAGTTTCGCATTCTGGGCCGACGGCATGACGAAAATCGCTGAAGACACGGATGCCTTCTGCAAGTTCTCCGCGCTTGTCACCGAAGCCAATCCGAACTGGACCGCTGACGATCTGCGGCCGTACGCGGCGCATGTTTTGGAGGTGTTCGGGCCGGAACGCATCATGTGGGGATCGGATTGGCCCGTCTGCCGGCTTGCGGCAACCTACGATCAATGGCGGTCGGCCGCGCTCGACCTGACCAGCCATCTCGATGAGGCGGCCGAGGCGGCGATCTTCGGCGGCACGGCCAAGGCGTTCTATCGGCTCGACGTCTGAGCCAGTATGGCGATGGCATCGTTGGTGATGCGCCCGCGATCGTCGACCGGCGTTGAGACATGAAGCGCGCCGGCGGCATTGGCGAACACGCTCGCATCGACCAGCGGGGCGCCGCGCGCCAATTGAACCGCCAGCGCGCCGACAAACGCGTCGCCCGCGCCGTGAGCCGAAATCACCGCAACGGGGTGTGCGGGCAGGGCGGCGACGGTATCATCGGCAATCACCACGCCGTTGGCGCCAAGGGTCAGCACGATATCGCAGGCGAACCGGTCGCGCAGCGTGGCGGCTGCCTGCTCGGGGTCGCAATCGCTTTGGCCGATGCCAAGCATGTCGGCCGCCTCCACGCGGTTGACGACCATGATATCGGCATGAACCGATCCTTCGTTCGGGCTGCCGCGCGCCGGGGCCGCATTGTGCAGGATTCGCGCACCGGCTTGTTTGGCTCGTCGGGCAACCTGACGATTGGTTGTGTGGGGCAGTTCGTTTTGCAGGACGAGCCAGTCCAGACGATCTGGCAGTTCGATGCGGGCGGGATCGAGGGACAGGTTCGATGCCGATACGATCACCGCGCCGTAGCTGCCGTCGGGCAGGCTGAGGGCGACGCTCATGCCGGACGGCGTATCGACCCGCTGGATGGCTCTGATGTCGACGCCGGCCTGCTCGAGTGTTGTGAGCGCGTGATCGCCTTGCCCGTCGCGGCCGATGCAGGCGGCCATGACGACCGGAACGCCCATCGACCGGCCCAGGCGGCCGGCGGCAACAGCCTGATTGCCGCCCTTGCCGCCAAAGGCATAGCGCACGCCGGTGCCAGGCAGGGTTTCATCCTCGCGCGGCAGGCGCGGCGCATCGACGATCACATCATGATGGATCGCGCCCACGACCAGAATGCTCACGGGCGGGCGCCAAACAGTTTGTCGGACACAATCCTGAGGCTGTCGGTGGCGTCCTGCCGGCTGATCGCCTCTGCCAGGGCCTTGTCATCGACCAGAGTTGCGGCCACAGCCTTCAAACGCTCCACCATTTGAATGTTGGTCGCCGCCTCCTTGCACGGGTCGAGCCCGCCATGGTCGGGGAAGGTGTCGAAATAGAGCGCGCCGTCATAGCCCATGCGGGCCAGTTCCACCAACAGCTCGACCGTCTGAACGGGGTGGACCGAGCCGATCATCAGCCCGTCGTCACGTTTGCCGTAGCCGTCATTGAGATGAACACCCAGGAGCCTTGAATGGCGTCCGATCAGATGTGCCGTGTGCGCCGGCATCTCGTCGGCATAAAGCACATGGGCGAAATCGAGGGTGACGCCCAGATTGGGCCGATCGGTTTCCTTGATGGCGAGCAATGTCGTGCCGATGTCCGGCATCAAGGCGTAGGCGCGGGGCTCATTGACCTTGTACTCTATGGCGATGTCGATGGACGGGTCATGATCGCACACCGACTGAAGTGCGGCGATGGTGTCGTCCCACATCTGGCGATAGTTGCCCTGAAAGGCGTAATCGAAGCCGTCCTGTCCCATCCACAGCGTCATCAGGCTGCCGCCCATGGCCTTGAGCGTGTCGAGGCCTTTCCTTGTGACATCGATGGCCTGCTGGCGGACGGCGGGATCGGGATGGGTGAAAGCACCGAGCCGAAATCCCGGGTGAGTGTAGTAGCGCATCGCCAGCCCGTTGAGTGCGATGCCCAGATCGCCCATCACCGCCGCCATCCCGGCTGCGTCATGGTGCTCGAAATGGTCGGGAAAATTGAGGTCGGCGGCGTTCAGACCATCCACCGAGGCCGCCCGACGGAGCATGTCGATGGCGGTTGGCTTGTCGGGTAAACCGATCTTGAAGGCATTGAGCCGCGCGGCGTAGCGCGGTGCGTTGTGGCCCGTGGTGGCGGGGCGCAGCAAGGTCATGAGGCGACCTCCTGAGGGTGGGCGAGGTCCGGCCTCAAACGAAAAGGTCGGGCTGTTCGCGCATGATTGGTTCCAGCACCGTCAGAAGCTGCCGCAGATGATGGCGCGTGGCCTCGCGCGCGGCGTCCGGGTCGCGTGCTTCCAGAGCGGCGAAAATGGCCTTGTGCTCTTCGAGTGTCGCCTGAACACGCCCCGGCTCGGGCAGGATGAGCTGTCGGGCGCGATCGACATGCACCCAGCTCGTTTCAGCCATGGTGCGAAGGCGTTTGAAGCCGGTGAAGGACAGCATCATGTCGTGCATTTGCCGGTCCATCTCATAGAAGCCGGCAAAGTCGCCTTCGGAAATCAGAGCCTCCTGGATACGCAGGTTGCGGCGCAGTTGGACGAGTTGCTGGTCGGTGATCTGCCCCGCCAAAAACTCGACGGCCGCCAGCTCCAGAGCTTCGCGAAGGAAAGCACCTTCGCGGATCTCATCAAGCGAGAAGCGCGTCACGAAGGTGCCGGCCTGGGGAATGATGTCTACCAGACCTTCGCCGGCCAACCGGGTAAGCGCTTCGGTCACGGGTGACCGGGAAACGCCGAGTTGTTCACAGATTTCGGGTTTGCGCACCACTTCGCCGGGCTTGAGGACAAGCGACAGAATGCCCTGCTTGAGTGACGCATATGTCCTTTGCGCCAACGTGCCAGCGAACCGGTTGAGCGGCGGCAAGGCACCCAACCCGGTCATCCCGGTTTCATCGGCATGTCGGTCTTGCGCGGGCCCTTGCCCCTTGGCACGATCAGGTTGTAGCATGTTAACATGTTAGTCTTGATGGTGTTGCTGTCAAGAAAACCGCAAGGGCAAGGTTCAGCGGCAGTTTGTGCTCTTGCCCGCACTATGGCGACACATCCCGCAGGGGTGCGGCCGTACCGACCACAAAGGCCCATCTACCAATGGCGACCAACAGCTTGCAAGCCATACGGCTTCATGATGACGATCCCCTCGTCATCGCGGCTGACAATCTGCAAGCAGGTGCGCAGATCATGCTCGACGGCCACGAGCCGCTCGCGCTGGTGGACTCCATACCCAAGGCTCACAAGGTCGCCACGCGATCGATCGGGCCGGGTGAACCCGTTCGCCGCTATGGCCAGGTGATTGGCTTTGCGTCGCAAGTTATTGCGCCCGGCGCCCATATCCACAGCCACAATCTTGATATGGGGAACCACAAGGCCTGGAACGATCGGTCCGGGATGACGGCCGGCGCGCCCGTTTCGCTTCCGCGCATGCCGGCTGGCCGCTCATTTGCGGGGTTTCATCGCCCCGATGGCAAGGTCGGCACCCGGAACTATCTCGGTGTGGTGACATCGGTGAACTGTTCGGGGTCGGTGGCCCGGTTCATCGCGGAGGAGGCGATCCGGACCGGATTGCTTGACGCGTTTGCCGGCATCGACGGCATCGCACCCATCGTGCACGGCACCGGGTGCGGCATGGCGAGCGACGATGAAGGCTATGACACGCTCCACCGGACCCTGTCGGGCTACATCCAGCACCCTAATTTCGGCGGCGTGCTGCTGGTCGGGCTTGGCTGCGAGATGATGCAGGTCGCCGATTTGGTCGGCCGGGACCGACCGCGCGCGGACGGTTCGTTCCGCTACATGACGATCCAGCAGTCCGGCGGCACCAAGAAAACCGTGGAGCGCGGTGTTGCGATGTTGCGAGAGTTGGCCGAGGTGGCCAGTCGCGCCAGACGCGCGCCCGCAGGCATCGACAGGTTGGTGCTCGGCCTGCAATGCGGCGGATCTGACGGTTATTCGGGAATGACCGCGAACCCGGCGCTCGGCCACGCCTCGGACCTGATCGTTGCGGCCGGCGGGACGACGATCCTGTCCGAGACGCCTGAAATCTACGGCGCCGAGCACTTGCTGACCGCGCGCGCTCAATCACAGGGCGTTGCCGACCGTCTGATGGAGCGCATTGACTGGTGGGAGCGCTACACGGCCATGCATGGCGGCAAGATGGACAACAATCCCTCGCCCGGCAACAAGCGTGGCGGGTTGACAACAATCCTGGAGAAATCGCTGGGCGCGGTGGCGAAGAGCGGATCGGCGCCGCTTTCGGCCGTTTTGAAATATGGCGAACCGGTGAACGCGAACGGGTTCGTCTTCATGGACTCGCCGGGCTATGACCCGTGTTCGGTGACGGGGCAGATTGCCTCGGGTGCCAACCTGGTTGCGTTCACCACCGGGCGCGGGTCGGTGTCGGGCTATATGCCCACGCCCTGTCTCAAGCTTGCCACCAATTCGGAGATGTACGCCCGCATGGCGGACGACATGGATGTCAATTGCGGCGATATCCTTTCGGGTGGCGTTTCCCTGGCCGAAAAGGGCGCGGCCATCCTCGACCAATTGATTGCCGTGGCATCGGGTGAGGAAACCAAGAGCGAGCAGCAGGGATTTGGCGGCGTTGAATTTGTCCCCTGGCAATTGGGCGCAGTGATGTAGCCGCCCTGGCGCCGACTGAACCCCCGAAGCGCCCGGGCCATGGCGACCTATTCATCGGAGACGAAATCGCACCAGTCGGGATGGCTTTGGCAGAAAGAGCGCGCGCTGTCGTATGCGATATCCAGGAACTGGGCGACGCGTTCCTTGCGCGCCATGTTGGCATAGGCGCATCGCACTTTCAGCACGCGGGGCACGGTCTGTGTTTCAATGACCTGGAGCTGGCCCGTCCGCAACTCGTCTTCGACGGAGATGGCCGGTATCGCCGCGATGCCCAGCCCCTGTTTCAACATCCAAATGAGGGTGCCCAGCGAGTTGGACGAGTGCTGGCTGGCCGACGCTTCGCTCGCCAGTTCGCCGGTCAGCGGGAAAAGCGGCGAGGTCCTCGGGTAGTGCACGACCGGATGGCGTGACAGGTCTTGCACGGTCAGCCCCGTACCCCTGGGCACAAGATCGGGATGAGCGATCCAGCGCACCTGGTAATTGACGGTGAACAGCCGGGAGATTTGCATTCTGGGAGGCGCGTTGGAGAGGAACGCAAGGTCAATGTCGGCGGTTGGCATGTAGCGCGCCAGTTGATGGTCCGACGCGCTGATGAGATCGCACGGCGTTTCGGGAAAGGACTGCCCGATCGCCGACAGCATTTTGGGCATCCATGTCTTCACCGTCAGCGAAACGGCCGCAATGCGGATGCGCGACTGCTGTCCGGTCCCGTCAGTGCCCTCCAGCATCGAGGTCTTCAGGTCCAGCATGCGTTCCGCCAGGCTCAGGGCTTCAACCCCACGCTCGGTCAGCGCGAAACCTGCCCTGCTGCGATCGATCAGCGGCTTGCCGATCAGGCTTTCAAGGGCACGCACGCGGGCCGAAACGGCCGGCTGAGTGATGTTCAGCCGTTCGGCGACCCGCTGATGGGTCTCCAACTGGCACAGCCAATAGAAAGCTTCGACATGTTTGAGGTTCATGGGCTTCAAAAATTTTCTTTATGACAATCAATAAAACTTTGACTTTGACCGAATGGCAAGGGAAGGCGCATCCATGCGCGCATGGAAGGGCATCTCTCCCGACACCGTGATCCACCGAACGACCTGCGCCGTGCGCTCGATGAAGGGCGTCTGTTCTGTTCCAGTTGGCTTTTCCTCGGCAGTCCGGCAACCACGGAAATTCTGTCCCTTGCCGGGTTTGACTGCCTGATCCTTGATCGCGAGCATTCGCCGGGCGATCTCGACACGCTCTACCATCAGCTACGGGCATCGAAAGTCCCGGTCATCGTGCGGCTCGCCGAGGCAGACGCGGCAATGGCCAAGCTGGCGCTGGACGCCGGGGCGGCGGGGCTGGCTGTTTCGAACCTTGAAACCCCACAGGATGCGGCAGCGCTGGTTCAAGCCACGCGCTATACGCCCGAAGGGACACGCGGCATCCAGCGCCTGAGCCGGGCGGCCGATTACGGCCTGGGCTGGGAGGGTTACCGCAGGGGTATCGGCGCGGCCCCTTTGACCATGGGTCTCATCGAGTCACGCCGCGGCGTTGCCAACCTTGATGCAATCCTGAAAATCGATGGCCTCGATGTGGTTTTCATCGGCGCAGTCGATTTGGCGTCCGACATGGGACACATGGACAACACGGCTCACGCCGACGTTCGCGCTGTCATCACAGATATCGAAGACAAGGTCATTGCCAGCGGCAAGACACTGGGCGGGCTGGCCCGCGATCGCCAGGATGCAACTGCAAAACGACAAAAGGGCTACGGATTTCTCACCTTCGGGTCCGACGCCCTTTATCTGCGCGACGGTGCTGTCTCATCGGCTGCCCTCGCCCAGGACATCGCGCGCGAGACGGCCAGATGAACGGACACCCATCAAGGTGGCGTGACCTTTTGAAGGAGCCGGATCTGACGGCAGCCAAGACCATCCTTCTGGGTTTTGTGATCATCTGCTCTCTCCAGGTCTTCCTCCGCTTCATCCTGCCCGTCCCGCTTTCCTGGACCGAGGAACTGGTGTCGGCGTTCGTCATATGGATGACCTTCCTGGGCATTATCGCCGTGGAACGCAAAGGCACGCACATTCGCGTGGAGCTGGTTGACGAAGTTCTGCCGCCCAAGGCGGTTGCCATTCTCTACGGTCTTTTCGACGTGGCCATCCTTGTCTGCCTGCTAGCCATCATCTGGGGCGGCTGGGAGACGCTCCATGAAACAGCCTACCAGCGCACGCCTGCGCTCGGCATTCCGCTCAACGCGCTGATCGCCGTGGTGCCGCTTGCCTCGATACCGATCGCTTTCTTTGTCGTTCGAAACGCCCTCCGGCGGTTCTCCCAAGCGTGGTCATGAGGGCTCAACCAGCATGACCATGGACCCGCTCACCGTTACCATGATCTTTGCCTCGATCGGCCTCATCATCATGGGGTTCCCGATCGGTTATGCGATGATTCTGTGCTCGCTGGTCTACATCTTCGCCAACGGGTTGCCGCTATCGCTGCTGGTTCACGAGCTGGGCCTGACGCTCAACAGCTTCACCATGATCGCGATCCCGCTGTTCATGTTTGCGGGAAAGCTCATGACGGCGAGCGGCATTTCCGATCGCATCTTCGATTTCACCAACAATCTGGTCGGGCGCGTGCCGGGCGGGTTGGGGCATGTGAATGTGGCATCCAGCCTGGTGTTTGCCGGCATGTCCGGCTCCACCATCGCCGACGTCGCCGGCCTTGGCGAGATCGAATACAAAGCCATGACGAAGAAGGGCTATGACCCGGACTTCACCATGGGCGTCACGCTTTCGTCGGCGGCCATCGGCCCCATCCTGCCGCCATCGCTTCCCATGGTGCTCTACGGGGTGGCCGCCGGCACCTCCATCTCCGGCCTGTTCCTTGGCGGTGTTCTGCCCGGTCTTCTGATCGCCTTCAGCTTGATGGTCTATGTCTTCTTCGTCGGATTGGCCCGTGGTTACCGGGTTGATGTGTGGGCCGGCTGGAAGGCGTTGTGGATGTCCTTCCTGCGGGCGCTTCCCCCGCTGCTGACGCCTTTCATCATCGTCGGCGGCATGGCGTTTGGCTGGTTCTCCCCCACCGAAGCGGCGACCATTGCCGTGCTCTGGGCGATGTTCATCTCCGCGATCGTCTATCGCTCGCTGACCGTTGACGCCTTTGCCCAGGTCGTGCGCGAGGTGGCGCTGTCCTCCGCGCGGCTCCTGTTCGTCATCGCATCGGCGTTTTTGTTTGGCTGGGTCGCGACCTTTGGCCAGGTGCCGCAGATGCTGGCTTTTGCCATCGAGAGCAACATTGAAAGCGCCATCGTGTTTCTGCTGGTGTGCATCGTCGTCAACCTGATCCTTGGCGCGGTGCTGGAAAACGCCATTCCCCTTTTGATCCTCGCACCGATGCTCGCGCCCATAGCCGAGAACACCTATGGCCTTGATCCCATCCATTTCGGCGTGGTGATGGTGTTCAACATCATGATCGGCCAGTTCACGCCGCCCATCGGCCTGTCGCTGTTCGTCATGCGCGACATCACCGGTTTCCGGTTGGGCCGCGTGTTCTTCGCGGTGCTTCCCTTCCTGTTTCCGCTGCTCATGTCGCTGCTGATCATGGCCTTCGTCCCGCAGATCGTGACGGCCATCCCGCGCGCGGCGGGGTTCTGACAAACATGTTTCAAGCAAGGAGAAAAGCAATGCTCAACCGACGCGCTGTCCTAGCCGCTGCAACAGCCGCAGCGTTTGCCATACCTGCCCTTCCAGCCTTTGCCGGTGATGTGACCCTGCGTTTTGCGCACGTCGTGCGTGAAGGCGACCCCGCCTTCATCGCAGCCGAAGCCTTCGTTGAACGGGTGGGAGAACTGTCGGGCGGCGAGATCGCCGTTCAGGTCTTTCCCGCCGGTCAGCTCGGGAACAATCGACGCCTTTTTGCCCAGATCCAATCGGGCGCCGTCGACATGACCTATACACCCTTCAACATGCTGTCGGACATCGTGCCGGAATTCGCCACCATCACTGGCGGCTACATGTTCGAAAGCCAGGTGCACCAAAGGCGGGTTTTGGACGATCCGGAGTTCGGCGGCGCCTGGGCCGGGAAATTGCTGGAGCTTGGCGGTCTGCGCATCCTGTCCAGCTTCCACTACGGCACACGCAATGTGACAACCGCGGAAACCCCCGTGCGGAGCCCGGAGGACCTTGCCGGCCTGAAGCTGCGTGCCGTGCCCAACGCCATGTCGCTGGCCACGGTGACCGGCCTTGGCGCCGCACCGACACCCGTTGCGTGGCCCGAAACGTTCCAGGCGCTGCGGCAGGGCATTGTGGACGGACAGGAAAATCCCATCCCCGTTCTTCATGCCGCGGGCTTTTACGAGGTCCAGGGCTATCTCATCAAAACCGGGCACCAAATGTCGGCGCTTCCCTTTCTCATTCGCGAAACCTCCTGGCAGGAGCTTTCGCCTGAACACCAGGCGGCCGTTCAAGAAGCGGCGAGCTACGCGGCGGGTGTGGCCGAGGAGACGATGATCACGTTCACCGAGACACTGGAAAGCGACCTGATCGCCCGCGGCATGACGATCATCGAGCTGACCGACGAGGAGATCGCGGTCTTCCGGGAATCGGTGCGGGCCAATGTTGCGGCGGAATTTGATGGCACCGTTCTGCCGGGGGGCCTGATCGGTCGCATCCACGCACTGGCAGACGGGGAGTAGCCCCATCAACGCACCAATGTGGCGCGGGCGCCATGGCGCCCGGGCCGCTCGAGAAAGGAGCCGGCCATGCGCGTCAGCGTCATTCAGATGAATTCCATCAACGACAAGAGCGCCAACCTGGAACAGGCGCGCCGCCTGGCCGAAGCGGCTATCGCGGCCGATCGCCCGGACCTCATTTCCTTCCCGGAAAACATGAGCTGGTGCGGCGGCGGCCCCGAGGACCGGCTGGCCGCTGCCGAGGAGATTGAGTCAGGCCCGACTTACCAGCTCTGCCGCGAACTGGCAGCCCGGCACGGGGTCTGGGTCCATACTGGCACGATCCCGGAGCGCGCCCCGCACGAAACGCGCAACCGGAACACGACGCTGGTCTTCGACCGCGATGGCCGGGAGGCCGGGCGTTATTCCAAAATCCACATGTTCGACATGGAAACGCCCGACGGGCAGGTCTATCGCGAATCCGCCGTCAACCAGCCGGGAACCGATGTTGTGACGGTTGATCTTGAAGGCGGTCTGAAGGCCGGACTGACGGTCTGCTACGATATGCGTTTTGCCGAGCTTTATGTCGCGCTTGCAAAGGCCGGGGTCTCGGTCATCTTCATCCCGGCTGCCTTCACCATGCAGACCGGCCGGGACCATTGGGAGGTTCTGTTGCGTGCCCGGGCGATCGAAACCCAAAGCTGGGTGATCGCCGCGGCCCAGACCGGTGACTTCCCGGTGCCGGACGGCCGGCGGCAAATGTATGGGCGGTCCATGATCATCGACCCCTGGGGCACCATCGTTGCTCAGGCCAGCGACGGGCCCGGCCGGGCAACGGCGACCATTGACACCGGCTTCATGGCAAATGTCCGCAACCGCATGCCGACGCTCCAGCATCGACGGCGCTGGAACGAGAACGGAATGGTGCCGGGGTCGGGCCTTTAGAGCGGTATCGGCTTTGCGGCACAGCCGAGGAAGGCCGCGCCGCGCGATTGCCCTTCACCGGATGCGCCGGCCCTCGGCATCGAATAGGAAGGTCTTGTCCGGCGGGATGAAGGTCTGCACCCGATCGCCGTCCTTGGTCGACCGGTCATGCCGCTGTTCAACGATGATCTGCGCGCCATCGCCGGTGTTGGCATAGATGTAGGAAATCTCGCCCATCTGTTCGGTGACGTCGCAATCGACGGTGATTGGAGAACCGGTCCCTTTCCTGAAGGTGAAATGCTCCGGCCGAACACCCAGCGTCACCGTCTGCCCCGTCTCCACATGATCGCCGGGAACCGCGGTCCGGACGGGGGTATCGTTCATCGAAGGCAATGTCACCGTGACGCCATCGGCGGCGATGCCGGCGACAATGGCCGGCAGGAAATTCATCTTCGGCGACCCGATGAAGCCGGCGACAAACCGGTTGTCGGGATCATCAAACAAATCGAGCGGCGTGCCGACCTGCTCGATGCGGCCGCCCTGCAGCACGACGATCTTGTCGGCCAAAGTCATCGCCTCCACCTGGTCGTGCGTCACATAGATCATGGTCGATTTCAGGCGCTTGTGTAGCCGTGCGATCTCGATGCGCATATGCACGCGCAGCTCGGCATCGAGATTGGAGAGCGGTTCATCGAACAGGAACACTTCCGGGTCGCGCACGATTGCCCTGCCGATCGCGACGCGCTGGCGCTGTCCGCCGGACAGGGCGGCCGGCTTGCGTTTCATGAACGCTTCCAGTTGCAGGCTTTGTGCCGCCTCGTCGACAAGGCGCTTGACCTCGGCCGGATCGACGCCATTCGCCTTCAGGCCGAAGCCCATATTGTCCTCGACCGTCATGTGCGGATAAAGCGCATAAGACTGGAAGACCATCGAGACGTTGCGGTCGACCGGCGCCATATCGGTCACGTCGCGGTCGCCGATGTGGATCGAGCCCGAATTGGTCGTCTCCAGTCCGGCGATCATCCGCAGCAAGGTCGACTTGCCGCAGCCGGACGGACCGACAAAGACGACGAATTCGTGGTCTTTGACCTCCAGGTCGATGCCGTGAATGACTTCCACCACACCATAATTCTTTTTCACGTTTTTCAGGTGAACGTCGGCCATGACGCATTGGTCCCCAATGATGCCTTTGTGGTTGCAGCTATTTTCCGATGCCCGTCGTCAGCCCGCGCACCAGCCAACGCTGAAAGAAGACAGCCAGCACATAGACGGGCACCATCGCCGCCAGAGACGCCACCGCCATCTGTCCGAACCGCAACTGGCGGTCGCCCTGAAAAAGCGACAGGCCGATCGGAACGGTCTGCGTGTCCTGACTGCGCGCCAGGAAGGAGGCGAACAGGAACTCGTTGTAAGCCAGGATCAGGCAGATGATGCCCGTGCTGGCAATGCCGGGCATCAGAAGCGGAATGACGATCGAGCGCAGCGTGCGGAAATAGCCGACACCGTCCACCCGCGCTGCTTCCTCCAGCTCGACGGGCAGGCGGCGGACGAAAGAGGACAAGAGCCAGAACGCCACCGGAAGGTTCATGACGCCATAAACCAGGATCATGCCCAAATGCGTGTTCACCAGACCCAGATTGCGAAGAAGGAAGAAAAGCGGGAACAGCGCGACGATGGGCGGCGCGACATAGGTGCCAAGAATGAAGGCCGGCAGCCAGTTGCGCCCGATCCGGTAGCGCACGATGGCATGCGTTGCCGGCACGGCGATGACCAGCGTCAGAAGGGCGCCGAACGACGCGACGATGGCCGAGTTGAGCAGATAGCGGTCGAGTGCGATCGAACCGAACGCATCGGGATAATTCCGCCAGTAGAGCACGTTGGGAAAGATGTCGCCGGTGGAGATGTCCGCCTGCCCCTTCAGCGAGACCATCGCCATGAAGATGATGGGAAAGGTGAAGAACAAAAGGACCAGCGTCATCAGCGGCACATACAGGCGGCGGTTCATGAGAGGCGGTCCTCGGCCTTGTCGTGCGCCACGGTGAACGGCACGGTCGCCAGCCCGACAACGATCGCAAAAAGCAGCGTCATCGCGGCGGCCAGTCCGATGTCGAACTGCTGGATGCCGATGCGGTAGATGTAGAAGCTGGAAATGGTGGTGGCCTGTCCCGGCCCGCCGGCTGTCAAAACGAAAACCAGATCGAACAGTTTGAAGCCGATGACGAGCTTGAGGACGGCAATGCCGATCAGGGCTGGAAAAAGCATGGGCAGGGTGATCCAGCGGAACACCGTCCAGCTCGACCGCACCTCGAGTTTGGCGGCCTCATAAACTTCGCTGGGCAGCGTTTGCAGCGCGGCGAACGACATCAGCGCCACGAAAGGCGACCACTGCCAGACATCGACCAGCAGAACGGACAGGAAGGCGGTCGTCGGCGTGCCGAGGAAGCTGACCGGCTCGCTGATCAGCGATAAATCCATCAGGAAACCGTTGAGCCATCCGCCCTGCGGCATCAGCAAAAGCTGCCACATGATCGCGGCGGTCACCGGCGGTGTCAGGAGCGGCAGCAGGATCAGCGTGCGGATCAGGTCGCGCGCCTTGACCGCCTTGTCGAGAAGCAGCGCCACCGCGACGCCGAGCACCATCGCCGTCGCCGTCGACAGGAAGGCCAGCAGCACGGACCGTCCCAGCGACCCGACAAAGCGCGGATCGCCGAGCGCATCCTGAAAGTTCTCCGTGCCAACCCATTTCTGGAAGGGCTCGATCAGATTGCTTTCGGTGAAGGCCAGTCCGAGCAGATAGATGAACGGATAGATGGCAAACACGCCGAGCCCGACGATCAGCGGCGTGGTCGTCAGGCGCGCGATCACGCGCCCCGAAGGACGAAAGCGTCCCGGGGCGCGTCTTTTGAGTGTCTGTGGCAAGTCAGTCGTCCGTCAGGTCAGCCGGCAATGTCTTCCCAGGCCGCCTGGGCATCGCCCATCGCCTGCTCGGCCGTCTTGCTGCCCGCCATCATCAGGCCGAGTTCGTCCGTCAGCGCCTGCATCATCTTCGGCGATTCAGGATTTTTCGGCCATGGGAAGGCGTCCTGGATGGCCCGCTCGACCACATCGCCCTGCTTGGGCGCGAACTCCTTGTAGATCGGGATCGCCGACTTCCGGGTGGGATCGACGCCGGTCTTGTTGTTGACCAGCACCTGGGCATGGAACTCCTTGGACGAGGCCATCTTGACGAACTCCCAGGCCATGTCCGGATTGGCCGATCCGGCCGAGGCGCCGAACGACAGGCCGGCATTCATCGCCGGACGGTTGACCGTGTTGGCGCCGCCGACAGGCATCGGCACGACATTCCACTTGCCGACGACCTTCGATTGTTCGGGATCCTCGGCCCAAGTCCCCATGTCCGTCCAGAACTCGATCATGCCGGCCTGGCCGCCCAGGAACAGCGGGATCGAATTGCCGAATCCGGTTTCAAGCGGCGTTGGCGTTGCGTGCGGCGCCGCATCGAGCATGGCCTGGGCCGCGGCGATCGCCGCATCGCTGGTCAGCGTCGGATTGCCGTCGGCATCGACGAAGTTGCCGCCAAATCCGCCAAGGCGGTTGGCAAAGGACGAACCGATGATCACCGGTACCTGCTGCGCCATGATCAGCGAACCGAAGATGTTGTCGGCCTTTTCGTTTTCAGTGATGATTGCCGACACCTCGCGATATTCATCCCATGTCGTCGGTGCCTGGACATTGTTCCGGTCGAAGATTTCCTCGTTGTAGAACAGCACATGGGTATCGCCGTCATAGGGCAGGCCGTAGCGGCGGCCGTCGATCAGCGTGTAGCTGTCATAGAGCGATCCGAGGAAATCGTCGGGATCGACGCTCGCCCTGTCCGCCTCGATCCGGTCGGTGATGTCGGCCAGGACGCCGTCGCGGGCCAGAGCACCCAGATCGGTGTAGAAATATTCGAACACGTCGAAATCGTTGGTGCCTGAAACCACGTCGAGCGTAGCCTGCGCGCGCACCTGGTCGAACGGGATCTGCACGGCCTCGACCTCGGCGCCCGTCAGTTCCGCAAACGCCGCCGACAATGGCTCGATCGAACCCGCATGGGGCTGGATCACCATGAATTTCAGCTTCTTGCCGGAAAAGTCCATCGCCCGCGCCATGCGCACGAATTTCGGGTTCGCCAGCAACGGAGCCGCCAGCGCCGCCGAAAGCGTACCGCGAATGAATGTCCGGCGGCTGAAACCGTCCTGCTGACGTTCGAGGCCCTCGAGGTCCTTGTCTGAGATCTTCGTCATGCTTTCCTCCCTGTCAAAAAACACTGCTTTTGCCCCGAACGGGGCGGTTTCGGCCGCGCTCGCCCAACCGGGTTCGCGCGGTATCCTCCTCATTTTACTTTTGCCACATTTTTTTACATCAGTAAATTTCTCTTTTGCCACGCTTGGCAGCACGCCGATTGGATCGCGACGGACGCATTGCGTGACGCTCGTGCTACGCGCCGATATGCATGGAGACCGCCTTGGTTTCGAGAAACGCATTCAGGCCTTCGATGCCGAACTCGCGGCCCCAGCCCGATTCCTTGTAGCCGCCGAACGGCAGGTTGGGATCGAAGACGCCGAACGCGTTGACCCACACCGCTCCCGCCTTGACCGCATGGGCGACGCGGTGCGCGCGGCCCGGATTTCCGGTCCAGATCGATGCGGCGAGGCCGAAATTGGTGTCGTTGGCGGCGGCCACGATGTCGTCGTCATCGTTGAACGTCATCGCGCACAAGACCGGCCCGAAAATCTCGTCGGTTGCGATCGACGACGCCGGGTCCATGTCCGTCAGCACGGTCGGCTCGAAGAAGTAGCCCTTGTCGCCGCCCTGCGAACCGCCGCTGACGACGGTGACGCCGGCGCGCTGTGCCTCCTCGACCATCGATGAGACGCGCTGCAACTGTGTGGCCGACATCAGCGGCCCCAGTTCGCTTCCGGCATTCATCGCGCAGCCGAGCTGCATGCCCTTGCCGATTTCCGCGACGCCTTCGATCACCCTGTCATACGCGGACGCTTCGACAAACAGCCGCGAACCGGCATTGCACACCTGCCCGGAATTGCCAAAAATCGCGGCGGCGGCGGCGGGTATGGCCTTGTCCATATCCGCATCGGCAAAAATGATGACCGGTGATTTGCCGCCCAGTTCCAGCGTGAGCCGCTTGAGGTTCGATTTCGCAGACGCCTCGGCAATCAGCCGCCCGACATCGGTGGAGCCGGTGAAGGTCAGCTTGTCGACACCGTGATGGGCGGCAAGCGCCGCGCCAGCCGTGTGCCCGAAACCGGTCAGCACATTGACCGTGCCCGCCGGAAAGCCGGCCTCGACCACCAGTTCGGCCAATCGCAAGGCGGTCAGTGGCGTCTGCTCTGCAGGCTTGAGGATGACCGTGCAGCCCGCCGCAAGCGCGGGCGCGATCTTGAAGGCGGCTTGTGCGAACGGATAGTTCCACGGGATCACGCCGGCGACCACGCCGACCGGTTCGGCGCGCGTGTAAACATGGAATTGCTCGGGATTGAGGGCCAGATCGAGGGTCGAGCCGCGCACCTTGGTTGCCCAGCCGCCATAATATTTGAACACTTCGGCGGCAAACGGAATGTCGAGCGCGGCTGCGATATGAGCCGGCTTGCCCGTATCCAGGCCTTCCAGTTGCGCGAGCTGGTCAAGGTTCTGGTAGATCAGGTCGGCAAGCTTGAACATGCAGCCCGCCCGGCCGGCGGGGACCATCTTGGCCCATTCGCCCTCGAAGGCGCTGCGCGCCGCATCGACGGCGGCGTCGACCTCGGCCTGCTCGGCCGCCGGGACTTCGGCCAGCGCCGTCTCCAGCCCCGGATCTTCCGACGTGAACGTGCCGCCGGACGCCTTTTCGACGAACTCGCCGCCGATCAGGATTGCCTTGGGCCTGTCGAGAAAGGCGCGCACATCTTCGCGCATGTCGGACAGTTCGTGATAGAGGATGTGTCGGGTCATGCGTGTCCTCTCCGCTTAAATGTCGAGCCGGGTTTCGGCGATTGTGTCCAGGTTCGGCGTTACGCCGAAACCGGGGCCGTCGGGCAGCCGCACCATGCCGTCGACCGGACGCAGATCTTCCTGAACGACCGCATCGCGCAGCGGCGCGGCGGCGACATCGCGCAAGACGAGATCGGTGTGTTCGGTCGCGGCCATGAAATGCAGCATGGCCGCAAAGCCAAGATCGGAGCCGTAATGGTGCGCCGACACGGGAAGACCATGCGCATTGACCGTGCGCGCGGCGTCCATGGCCGCGCCCATGCCGCCGCAACGGCACGGATCGGGCATGATGAAATCGGCCAGGCCTTCGTCCGCCACCAGCCGGTAGTGGTCCAGGCGAAACGCGTTTTCGCCCCATGCCAGCGGCAGCCCAGGAAACTCCGCCCTCAAACGCCGTTGCGCGTCAAAATCATCCGACAGGACCGGCTCCTCGACCCAATAGGGATCGACGTCCTGCAACGCGGCCAGCATGCGGCGCGCGCGCGGCAGGTCGAATGCCTGGTTGGCGTCGATCAGCAGTGCGATGTCGGGGCCAATCGCCGTGCGGACCGCCTTGGCCGTCGCGATGTCCTTGTCGTCGCCAAAGCCGATCCGCATCTTGACGGCTCGATAGCCGGCGGCCACCGCATCGGCGGCGCCGGCAGCCGGATCATCGGCGCGGATGCCGGTCGCGTAGCACCGGAACTCCCGGCGCCGTATGCCGCCCAGAAGTGTCGCAACGGGCAGACCGGTCGTTTTGCCGAGCAAGTCCCACAACGCCATCTCGACACCGGAAATCGCCTGCGAGATCGCGCCTTCGGACCACATGCGGGTGAAGCTGCGGGTCGCTGCGACCATCATGTCACGCAGACGCAGCGTGTCGAGCGCTGCCTCGCCCTCCAGAAGCGGCGCAAGCCCCTCCTGAACGGTCGCCGCCCGCTCCCGGTAGGTCCAGGGTGGAAAATTGACCGAGGTTTCGCCCCAGCCCGTCATGCCGTCATCGGTATCGATTCGGATCAGGCCGAAATTGCGGTGCGTCAGCGCACCACAGGACAGCGGGATCGGCCGTTCAAGCTCCGAGCGGCACAGCACATATGAAACCCTGGAAATCCGCATCTCTCTCCCGGCGCTTGGGCTCTGCGCCCAGATTGCAGAACCGAAGTGACGCGCCCCATTGAGTTGCATCATATCAGGTGGTATGACCAGTTAGCAAGATGCAAATCCAGCATACGGAACGCCGCATGGCCGATGACCCGTTCAAGTTCGATACGCTCAGGCGCGATACACTGTCCTCTCAGGTTGCCGCGCGCATTCAGGAGCGGATCGAAAACGGCCTTATCGGGCCCGATTCCCAATTGCCGAGCGAACGCGCCCTGTCCGAGAGCTTCGAGGTCTCCCGCGTGGCGGTGCGCGAAGCCATCCAGTTGATGCAGGCCAAGGGCTATATCGAAGTGCGCCACGGCAAGGGCAGCTATGTGGTCGATCCCGCAATCCGCAAGGCATCGACACTCGCCTCTTGGATGGGTGGGCGCGAGCAATCGCTGCTGATGATGGTCGAGCTGCGCCGCATCGTCGAACCGGGCATCGTTGAACTGGCCGCCAGAAACGCCAGCCCCGCCGACGCCGCGGCGTTGATTGAACAGGCGCACGAACTCGAAACGTGTCCGCGCGCGCATCTGTCGGACACCGATGCGGCCTTTCACAAGGAGATCGCGCGCATGACGGGCAACGATCTGGTGTTCGAATTGCTCACCGCGTGCCTCGAGCGCACCGCGCCGTTGCGCGAACGCACGCTCAAGGACCGGGAGCGGCGCCATCTGGCAGCCGCCGGTCACGTCAGGATCGCCGAGGCGATCGCCGCAGGGGATCCCGAGGCGGCCCGCAATGCGATGCTCGAACATATGAGCGATGCGCTCAGAAGCCTTTGATAACGGGAGGAAGACATGAAGTTCGCACCACAGCGCACCACCATCGCAGCGCAGGACATTCTGGACGGCGCGCCGATGCAGCAGGAGCACCAGGCGGTGCGTGATCTCAAGCTGGTCTATCCGGAGACAGGCCTGGACGCGCGCACGCTGTGCATGGGGCTGGTGGAAATCGACCCCGGCCACTCCTCGCCGATGCACCGGCACAATTGCGAGGAGTGCTATTACGTGCTGTCCGGCGAGGGCGAACTGGAGATCGATGGCGAAACCCATCCGCTGACCGAGGGCGGCGCATCGCTCCAGCGTCCGAACCTCAAGCACAAGGTGACAAACACCGGTGACAAGCCGCTGCGGCTTCTGGTCATCGCCGGCATCATGTTCGTGCCGCTGTGGCCGAGTTGGCCGACGGAATCACCCTACGAAGTGTTCGAAGGTGACACGGCCAACGCCTGATCCGGACCGCGGCAAGGGAGGGAACCCATGTACGATTATGTTATCGTCGGCGGGGGCGTGGCGGGCTGCGTCATGGCCTACCGGCTGAGCGAGAACCCTGATGTGCGCGTGGCCGTGCTCGAATATGGCAAGGCGGGCAACAACAAGAAGACGATCGTGAAGATGCCGCTCGGCATGGTCACCTTCATGATGCCGAACCTGGCTTTCCTGGGCGGCCCTAAGATGACCTACATGTACAAGGGCGAACCCAATCAGGGGCTGGGCGGCGCGGCGCTCGACCTGCCGCGCGGCAAGGCCGTGGGCGGCTCCTCGATGATCAACGGCATGATCGTCGTGCGCGGCCAGTGGGCGGATTACGATCTTTGGGAGGAAATGGGCGCGACCGGCTGGTCCCGCGACGAGATGAAGAAGTATTTCATCAAGTCGGAAAATTTCGAGATCACGAACAATCCCGACTACACGCCCGGCTATTCGATCCAGGGCAAACCGGTCAAGGACCTGATCGACTATGACTATCACGGCACGGGCGGACCCTATAACGTCGCGCCGCCGCGCAGCCCCAATTCGATGTGCGAGGTCTATTTCGAGGCCTGCCAGCAGGCGGGCTACAAGATCAATGCCGACTTCAACGGGGCCGACCAGGAAGGCATCGGCTATCACTGGCTGCAGCAGAAGGGCGGCGAACGCTGGGGCATGGAGTCCGGTTATGCCGCCCTGGCCCGCAAGCGCGGCAATGTCGATTTCATCACCGAAGCCAGGGTGCTCAAGCTGGTCCTCGACGGCAGGAAGGTCACCGGCGTCGAATATGAACGTGACGGCCGGGTGGAAACGATCGCGGCCGGGCGCGACGTCATCATGGCGCTTGGCACGTTCAACACGCCGCAGACGCTGATGCTGTCGGGCATCGGCCCGTCGCACGAACTGTCCAAGCAAGGCATTGAGGTCAAGCACGAACTGCCCGGTGTCGGCCAGGGCCTTCACGATCATCTGGACACATGGGTCAAGCAGGAGGCGACCAATTACGAGACGCTCGGCCTGTCGCCCCGCGTCCTGCATCGCAACGTCGCTGACGTCTTTCGCTGGATCTTCCGGCGCCGGGGCGGCTTTACGTCCAACACGGCCGAAGCGGGCGGCTTCGTCAAGTCCGGCCCCGATATCGACCGGCCGGACCTGCAGCTGTTCTTCTGCACGACGATCGCCTCGGCCCAGGCCGCCGACAGCTTCTTCACCCATGGCTGGGCGATGCACGCCACCGATCTGCGACCCCACTCGCGCGGCCATGTCGGGCTGCACAGCGCCGACCCGCACGAACAGCCGCTGATCCAGCACAATTTCTGCCAGGACGAGCGCGACATGCAGAACCTGATCCGCGGTATTCACATCATGCGCGAGATCACCGACCAGCCGGCCTTCAAGGACTATGTCGGCCGGGAGGTGGAGCCGGGTCGCGATCTACAATCGGATGACGAGTTGCGCGCCTACATCAAGTCGCACTGCATGACGATGTATCACCCAACATCGACCTGCGCGATGGGCACGGGCAAAATGGCGGTGACAGATCCACTCACCATGAAGGTGCACGGGTTGGAGGGCCTGCGCATTGTCGATGCGTCCGTTTTTCCGGCCGTCACGTCGGGCAACACGATGGCGCCGACAATTGCCACCGCCGAGCGCGCCGCCGACCTGATCAAGGCGGAAGCGGCGTGACCCGGAGCGATCGCGCGCGCTTTTGACGCCGCATGCCGGGCGCCGATCAACGCGCTGGCGGGAATTACGCGCGACGATCGCCGAGCGCCAGCCGCGCGGCGCGTTCGAGGAGTTCGGCCCCCACCGGGATCAGCGCGTCGGGAAACGCATAGTCGGGTGCATGCAGCGCCGGCCCATCGCCCGATCCGATGAAGGCGAGTGCGCTCTCTGTCGCGCCCAGGCCGCCGAAATCTTCCGACCCGCTGATCGGCAGAAGCCCGTCGATCCTCGGAAGGCCGAGATCGCTTGCAACGCTTGCCAGAATGTCGGCCGCCGCGCGGGTCGAGCGCATGGCGACGAAGACGTCTTCCCAACTGACGTTAAAGGACATGTAGCCGGCGTGCTCTGCCACCAGGGCTTCGACCTGGGACACCAAACCCGCCATGGCCGCATCGTCGCGCGTGCGCAGCGTGGCGAGCAGCGTGCCGTTGCCGGGCGTGATGCCGAACGCTTGCGCGCCCATGCTGGCATGGGTGATCGTCACCATCGCAAATCCGTCATCGGACGGATCGTCGCCTTTGCGCAACGATTCCAATGCGGGCATCAGGCCGCTCAGCGCGCGCATGGGCGACACCGCCTTTTGCGGCTGGGCCGCATGCGCAGTGCGGCCCTTGAGCGTCAGGCGCATGCCGCGAGAGGCGCAGGTGGTCGGCCCGGCGGCGACGGCCAGCGCGCCAAGCGGGAGGCCGGGCATGTTGTGCAGGGCAAAGGCCATATCGACGCCGAGCCCCTGGAACCGGGCATCGGCGGCGACTGCGGCCGCGCCGGACCCGTCCTCTTCCGCCGGCTGGAAAAGGGCGACCACGCGGCCCTTCGCCGGGCGGTCGGCGGCGAGCGCACGCATGGCGCCAACCAGCATTGTCATATGGCCGTCATGGCCGCACAGATGTGCCACACCTTCGATGCGCGATCGCGGCGACATGCCGGGCACCTGGGTGATCGGCAGAGCGTCGAGCTCCGCGCGCAGACAGATCGTCGGCCCGGGTTCATCGCCGTCAAGGATCGCCGCCACACCATGCCCGCCCAGCCCGCGCAGCACCTGGTCGACACCGGCGGCTTTCATTTGGGCTGCGATGATGGCGGCCGTCGCCTCCTCCTTGCGTGACAGTTCGGGCGCTTCGTGAAGGGCATGACGCAACGCGACAAGCGGGATGGCGCCGTCCGTCGGGTCCGCTGTCATCATTCGGCGGCCAATTCTTCCGGGTGATCGCTAAGCGCTGCGCGGGCCGAGGGCAGGTCGTGAATGTGGGCCGCCAACCGGCCGCGCGCAGTGGCAAGGTCGCCTTGTTCAATGGCGTCGAGAACAGCCAGATGCTCGCGCGCCGATTCGGCGATGCGCTCGGGTTCCACAAAAATGCGGTACTGGCGCAATCGCCGCAATGCGGTGTGCCGCTTGGCGACATCCAGCAAAAATGGGTTGCCCGACCATCTGGCGATCGCCTCGTGGAACCGTGCATTGCGCTCGAAATTGGCGACCGACTGGCCCGGCGTCTCGCGGCCGCGCAGCAGCATCTCCTGCTCGGCGCGGATCTGCGCAAGTTCTCCGGGCGGCGCAAAAAAACCCGGCTCGTCGAATGCCGCCGGTTCGGTGGCGAGACGAAAACGGACGCTGGCCGCCGTCGCTGCACGCCCGCTGAGAAGCGGTGCGAATCGATAGCCGCCGCCGGGCCGGCGTTCCAGAACGCCTTCGGCCACGAAACGCGACAGCACCCGCTGGCTCAGCGCCCGGCTCGCGCCATAGCGGCGTGCGAAGCCCGCCGCATCGAACTGCGCATCGATCTGGCCATCGAGCCGGTCATTGGCCACGCGCCAATAGAGCGCCTCTTCCGCCGAGCCCAGCTCCTGCGGGTCATACACGCTGATGTCGCCCAGGAAAGCGCCGCGGTTTTCGTCGCGCCGAACCGCCCCGGCTTCGGCCAGAAGGCTCAGGGCCCGCACCACCGGGGTGCGCGACACGCCCAGTTCCTCGGCCAACGGCGCGGCGGCGATATGCGTGCCTTCGGGCAGGCCCCTCATGCGGGCAATTTCGACGATGCGCCCGGCCAGTCGCCGGTGCAGATCGCTGTAGGCTGTGGTCATGGCGACAGTCATAGCAACTCGCGTCACGGTTTGTAGAGCCCCCTCGATCCGCCGACATTCCTCGCTCGGTTTCAAAACATAGATTGACTCAAATACGCATCCGATACAATCTTACTGGCCATGCATGCCCCCTTTCCCGTTGTCCGCGTCGAAGGCTCACCAAGAGATCGGGGGCTGGCCTACGGTCGCGCCGCCGCCGAGCGCATCGCCGCCGGCGAGACGCTTTACCGCGAGGCGATGGGCCGGCGCGGGTTCGACTGGTCCGAGGTGCGCCGCCTGGCGGCCGAGTTCCGGCCATCGATCGAGGCCACCGATGCCGATTGCATGACCGAGATCGACGCGATTGCCGAAGGGGCGGGCGTCGATGTCGAAACGGTGATCGTCATCAATGCGCGCTCGGAGATTTTCAACGGACGGACGCCCGATGCAGGCGCCCTTGAAGGCGGGTGCACGTCCGGGCTGGCCCTTTCGCATGCGACAGCGGAAGGCCGGCTGCTGCATGGGCAGAACTGGGATTTCAACGCCGCCTGCATCGGATCGTCGATCGTCCTGCATCTGACTGACGAAAACGGGCATGGCATTCTGACATTCGTCGAGGCGGGCGGTCTGGCGCGCTCGGGCCTGAACTCGTCGGGCATCGCGATCACCGCCAACAATCTGGAAAGCGACCAGGATGCGGGCCGGACCGGCATGCCGCTGTCGATGATCCGGCGCCGGGCGCTGATGGCACGCACGTTCGCAGAGGCCATCGGCGCGATCACCTCGGCGCCCAGAGCGGTGTCCAACAATATGACGCTGTCTGATGCCGGCGGCGATGAGGCGATCAATCTGGAGACGACGCCGGACGATGTGTTCGTGCTCTATCCCGAGCCAAACGGGCTGTTTGCGCATGCCAACCACTTCAACGCGCCCGACGCGCGGGTACGCCTGCGCGACGGCGCGCTGAAAGGGCGCACGCCATGCACGCTCTATCGCGACAGGCGCGTCATGCACCATCTGGCCGCGGACGCGCCGACCGTGACGCGCGCGACGTTCGAGCGCGCGCTCGCCGACGATTTCGGCCATCCCTTCGCCGTATGCCGCCCGCCGGTCCGGTCGCGATCGGGACATCTGAGCACGACAGTCGCCAGCGTCATTTTCGATGCGGGCGCCGGCGCGCTGCATGTTCGCCCCGCGCCCTGGGATGAACAGACCCGATGGGCCACGCACCGGCTCGACGGCGCAGCCGCTCAGGTCGCGGCGCAATAGCACCATGGCCCGCCACAGATGCCGCCACACCAAAACCAAACAGGGAGAATTCACATGAAGCTCGTCGCCACCGTCGCGCTTGCGTCCTCAGCAATGATCGCGCTGCCGGGCATGGCTGCCGCAGAGACGGTTCTGCGTGTCGCCAGCACCAGTGACATGACGTCCGACAATCCGGGCGTGGACCGGTCGGGCTTTTCCGATTCGGTTCATCTCAACATTGTCGAGGGTCTGGTCGGCTACAAGAATGACCTGTCGATTGGGCCAGTCCTGGCCGAGGACATCCAGGTGTCTGAAGACGGGCTGACCTACACGTTTCCGCTCCGCCAGGGTGTTCTGTTTCACAATGGCGAGACGATGACGGCCGCGCATGTGCTGGCCTCCTGGGAACGGCTGATGGAGGAAGAGACGGCCTGGCGCTGCCGCGACCGGTTCGACGGATCCGGCCGCTTGGAAGTGACCGGCGTCGAAGCGCCGGACGAGGCGACGGTCGTCTTCACCATATCCGAACCCTCGCCGCTCTTTCTGAAGGACATGGCGCGGTTCGATTGCGGCGCCACGGCCATCCAGCATCCCGATGCCTGGGCCGACGGCTGGCAGGGCCCGATCGGCACCGGCCCGTTCCAGTTCGTCGAATGGCGTCCGGGCGAGCGGATCGTGCTCGAGAAGTTCGACGACTATGTCGCCGATGACAGCCCGCGCGACGGCATGACCGGCGACAAGACACCCATGGTCGATCGCATTCTCATCACCATCGTGCCGGATGCGGCATCGGCCAAGGCGGCGATGCGCGCCGGCGAGGTCGACCTTCTGGACATTTCGACATCCGATGCCGAGGAAATGCGTGAGGCCGGTTTCGAGGTGCTGATCCAGCCGACGCCCGCATGGGGCACGTTCCTGATCTCGCGCCATTCCGAGCGGATGGCGAACCCCGACCTGCGCCAGGCGATGGCCAAGGCGCTCGACATGGACCAGTTGGCGACATTGATGGGCTACGAAGCGCACAATGCCTCACCGATTCCACCGATCAGCAGTTTCTTTACCGAGGGCCAGGATCAGACCTATGGCTACGATGTCGAAGCGGCGAAGGCCCTTCTGGAAGAAGCCGGTTATGACGGCACCCCCATCCGCCTGATCACCTCGCGCCGGTCGGCGACCATGTTCGACCAGGCGGTCGTCGCCCAGGCCATGTGGCGGCAGGCCGGCATCGAGACCGAGATCGAGGTCCTGGAATGGGGCACTCAGCTCGATCTCTACCGCTCCGGCGAATATGACGTCATGTCCTTCGGCTTTTCGGCGCGGCTCGACCCGGCCCTGAGCTGGGACATGTTCTCGGGCGAGCAGCAGCGCAAGGTCTGGGCCGATCCCGCAGCGCTTGAAAAGATCGGCATGCTGATGACCGAGACCGATCCGGACGCGCGCGCCGCGATCTCGGACGAATTGATGGGCAAGTTCCTCGAACAGGTGCCGGCGATCGGCCTTTACAGCCAGCCGACGGCGATTGCGCTTTCCGACCGCGTCGAAGGGTTCGAACTGTGGCCGGGCGGTCGCCTGCGTTTCTGGCAGACATCGGTGGGCGAATAAGGCCGGGCTGAAAGAGACCGCCACGCATGTGGGCTCATGTGGCACGGCGAACGGCGATGATGGTGCCGACCCTTCTGGTCGTCTCCATCATCGTCTTTGCCCTGATCCGGGCGATCCCCGGCGATCCCGCCGAGATCATGCTCAACGATCTCGACAGCGATGCCGCCATCACCGCGATGCGCACCGAACTCGGCCTCGACCGGCCGCTTCCGGTGCAATATGCGATCTGGCTTGGCAATGTTCTGACCGGCGATCTGGGCACCTCGATCCGCACCGGACAGCCGGTCGCCGAGGCGCTGTTCGACCGGCTTGGCGTCACCGCAACGATCACGGCGCTGGCGATTGGCGTCGCCGTTCTTCTGGCGATCCCGGCCGGGCTGATCGCGGCGTGGAAGCAGGACACGCTCACCGACGCGGCGATCATCGGCGTGTCGATCCTGTTTCTGTCTCTGCCCAGCTTCTGGCTCGGGCTGATGATGATCTGGCTGTTTGCGATCACGCTGGGCTGGCTGCCGGCCATCGGGTTCGTCTCGATATCCGAAGACTTTGTTGGCGGTCTGCGCTATCTGATCATGCCGGTGGCGACGCTCGCTTTGGTCGAGATGGCGGTGGTTGCGCGCATGATGCGGGCGCAGACGCTTGAAGTGCTGCGGCTCGACTATGTCACCCATGCCCGCGCCAAGGGACTGCCAGAAACAATTGTGCTGACCCGACATGTGGCGCGCAACGCGCTGGGGCCGGCGGTCACGGTGATCGGCCTCATCCTTGGCGGACTGCTCGGCGGCGCGTCGGTAACCGAGACCGTCTTTTCGATCCCCGGCATTGGCCGTCTTCTGGTCGATGCGATCTATGCCCGCGATTATCCCGTCCTCCAGGGCTGCCTGCTGCTGATCGCGTTCATCTATGTGTGCGTGAACCTGCTGGTCGATCTCGCCTATGCCGTTCTCGATCCCAGGGTGCGGCTATGACGCTTGAAGCCGAAACCCGGATACCCGATCGGCGAGGGCGCCAGCGCCGTCCCTGGTTCCTGCGGCAGATCAACGGCACGGTGGGCGCGGCTTTGCTGGCCATCGTCCTGATCGGTGCACTGATGGGCTATATCTGGGTGCCCTACGATCCGGTGGAACCGAATTTCCTCAAGCGCTTCGAGGCGCCGTCCCTGGCGCACCTGATGGGCACCGACCAATGGGGGCGTGACGTCTTCTCCCGCATTGTCGCCGGCGCGCGCGCGTCGGTCACCGTCGCCCTGGCAACGGTCGCGCTGGCCGTCAGCGTCGGCACCATCGTTGGTGGTCTTTCGGGTTATTTTGGCGGGTGGGCCGACCGGCTCGTCATGCTGCTGACCGACGCACTGCTGGCGTTTCCGGGGCTGCTTTTGGCGCTGGCGGTGATGGCTGTTGCCGGGCCATCACAGTTGGGTGTGATCGTCGCGCTCGGCCTGTCTTATGCGCCGTCGGTTTTGAGGCTCGTGCGCGGGACGGTTCTGTCGGTGCGCGAGCGCGAGTTCGTCGAGGCCTCGCGTGCCGTCGGTGATCCGGCGCTCTATACGCTCTTTCGCCATGTGCTGCCCAATTGCACGGCGCCGCTCATCGTGATGGGCACGGCCCTGTTCGGCTCGGCGCTGCTGGCAGAAAGCGCGCTGAGCTTTCTGGGTCTCGGCATTCCGCCGCCGGCGCCGACCTGGGGCAACATGCTGGCCGAATCGCGCGGCGATTTCGTCACCGCGCCCTGGCTTGCGATCTTTCCGGGCCTTGCGATCTCGATCGCGCTTCTGGGCATCAATATTTTCGGCGATGCCCTGCGCGACCGGCTAGACCCGCGCATGCGCGGACTGGATGTGCGGCCATGACGCTTGTGTCCGTCGAGGGACTGACCATTGCATTCGACACGCCGGACGGTCCGCGCCGCGTTGTGGACGATGTGTCCTTTTCGGTGCCGGCTAAGGGACGTCTCGGCCTGATCGGCGAAAGCGGGTCCGGCAAGACGATGATCGGGCGGGCGATCCTCAATCTTCTGCCGCCCGGTGCGCGGATTGTCGGCGGACGCATCCTCTTTGACGGAGAGGACCTTTTGACGCTCGAGCCGGCCGCGATGCGCGCGGTGCGAGGGAGCCGCATCGGCATGGTCTTCCAGGAGCCGATGACATCGCTCAACCCTTCGCTGACGGTCGGCCGGCAGATGACCGAGGGGCCGATGCATCAGCAGGGCCTGACACGGGCCGACGCCGAACGCGCCGCCCGCCAGATGCTCGAGCGTGTGCAGTTGCGCGATCCGGCGGGCGCGCTGGCGCGTCATCCGCACGAGTTTTCGGGCGGCATGCGCCAGCGCATCATGCTCGCTTCGGTGCTGATGATGCGTCCGGCCCTGTTGATCGCCGACGAACCGACGACCGCGCTCGATGCCGTGATCCAGAAAGAGGTGATGGATCTGATGTCGCGCCTGGTCGAGGAAGAGGGCACTGCGCTGATCCTTGTCAGCCACGATCTGCCGCTGGTCGCCCAGCACACGAATGAAGCGGTGATCCTGCAGTCCGGCCGCGCCGTCGAGACAGGCAAGACCGGACAGATCCTGACCGCGCCGCGCGATCCTTACACGAAGCGTCTGGTCGATGCCTTGCCGACCCCGCGCAAGGGGCGGCGCGCGGCCACGCCGCCCGTTGTCGCGGCCAGGGGCGTGCGCGTCGTCTTTGAAGGCCGGCGCAAGCTGCCATGGTCGCGACC
The DNA here is from genome assembly GCA_017642895.1 of Roseitalea sp. GTDB lineage: Bacteria > Pseudomonadota > Alphaproteobacteria > Rhizobiales > Rhizobiaceae > Roseitalea. Next base: position 361,333 of record JAEPON010000002.1, on the reverse strand, counting down.
GGCGCCGGTGGTCGCCGTCGATAATGTCGATATCGAGATCAGGGAAGGGGAGATCGTCGGCCTCGTCGGGGAAAGCGGGTCCGGCAAGACGACACTCGGGCGCGCTCTGGTCGGCCTTGCACCGATGAAGGCCGGAGAAATTCGCCTCGATGGGGCGCCCCGTCCGCCCGACTTCCGGCGACGCATGCAGATCATCTTCCAGGACCCCTATGCCAGCCTTGATCCGCGCATGACGGTCGCGCGCATCGTTTCCGCCGGTTTGCGCCGGTTCGGCCCCAAAGGCACCGAAGGCGAAAAGCGTCTGCGCGAGATACTGGACGGTGTGCAATTGCCGCTCGACACCTATGGTGCCCGGCTGCCGCATGAGTTGTCCGGCGGCCAGCGCCAGCGCGTGTGCATCGCGCGGGCGCTTGTCACGCATCCGCGTTTCGTCGTCGCCGACGAACCCGTCTCGGCGCTCGATCTGACCGTTCAGAAAGAGGTGCTGACGCTGCTCGCCGACCTGCGCGAGCGGTTGGGGTTTTCGTGCCTGTTCGTCAGCCACGATATGGGCGTGATCGAAGCGCTCGCCGATCGCGCCGTGGTCATGAAGGACGGGCGCGTGGTCGAGCGGGCCGATTGCGCCGATCTTTTTGCGGCGCCCAGCCACGCCTATACGCGGCGATTGCTGGATGCGGTTCCCCGCGTTCCGGGCGCCGTTGAACGCCCGATCTGACGGCGCCTGCCGCGTTCGCCATATGGCTCGACGGGGCATAGTCATCCGTGGTGCGGCATGGCGCGTGTGACATTCAGCTTGACGATATGTGCGCAGCGCACATAATTGCGACTGAACCCGGGGAAGCCCATGTCGCGCTATGAAACCAAAGCACTGGATGAGGACACCTGGCCGGACTTTGCGCGTCTTGTTGAGGCCAACAATGGTGTCTGGGGGGCTGCTGGTGCATGTGGTATCACGGCAAGGAAGGCGCCGATGCGCCCACCGAGGCCAAGCGCAAGGCGAAGGAATGCCGCGTCCGGGAAGGACGGGCGCATGCCAGTCTCGTTTTCGATGGCATGGATTGCGTCGGCTGGTGCCAGTTCGGCTCGCCCGATGAATTGCCGCGAATCCACAACAGCCGCGCTTACATGAAAACCACCCCGACGCTCCCCGACTGGCGAATCACCTGCTTTTTTTCCGGCAAAGGGTATCGCGGGAAAGGAGTAGCGGCCGTCGCGCTCGAAGGTGCGGTCGCGCAAATCGGAAAGCTGGGCGGTGGGCGCATCGAGGGGTATCCGGAGGACATTGAGGGCCGGAAGGCGTCGCCGGCGTTCCTGTTCAACGGGGCGCTCTCGACCTTCGAGCGTCTTGGCTTTGAACGCTCGCGGAAGATCGGCAAGCATAAGTGGGTGGTGACGTTGACCATCTAGAGCGATTCATTTTGGCGGCCTGGTCGCGAGGGGAAGATCATCGAACAGGCCGGGCTCGCCACCCAATTGTGCGCCCTCGATGGTGAGCATGCGAAGCTTTGTCGCCACACCGCCGGCGGCGGAAAAGCCGGTGAGCTTGCCGCCGGCACCGACGACTCGATGGCACGGTATGATGATCGGTATCGGGTTGCGGCCAAGGGCCTGTCCGACGTCCCGGGCAAGCAGCTTGTCGCCGAGTTGCGATGCGACGGCGCCATAGGTCGATGTCTCGCCGGCCGGGATCGCACGCGTTGCGGCATAGACCTGCGCCGCGAACGGATCGACCCCGCCGAGATCGCAACCGATGGCGGTGAGATCGGCGCGTTCGCCCTCAAGCAGCGCGGTCATCGCCTCGATCGCCCGACGGACAAGAGCAGGCGGCTCGCCGCGCGTTCCGCCTGTCTTCGCCGCCAGACGGCGGGCGGTTTCAGCAGGGCTCTTGTCCGGAAGGCGCGTTGCGACGACCGCGTTGCTGCGCCAGGCAATGCCGCAATCGCCAAGCGGTGTTGGGAAGAGCGAAAAATGCACCATGGTCAGGCCCCAAGGCTATGTGCGCACCACACACAGGGTCAAGTTGAAGATCGTGCGCGGCGCACATATTCTGCCGGCATGACTGACCGGACCGCAAATCTGCTCGGCGTCGTCGGGCTCGACGTCGCGAACCGCATTGAAGAGACGGCACGCGACGTTCTCGGTCGTGCAGGGGAGACGCCGGCCGCCCTCGTGGTCATCGGGCACGGCACCGGCCCGTCCAACGATCAGTTGCGGCGTGTCCTGGGCCTGTCGCATCCGGGAACCGTGCGCCTCATCGACCGGCTGGTCGCCGATGGCCTTGTCGAGCGTCGTCAAGGGCGTGACAGGCGGGCGATCGCGCTTTATCTCAGCGCGCGTGGCCATGCTGTCCGCGAAGACCTTCTGAAGGGCCGCCTTGCCGCCATCCGGCCGCTTTTGGCGCCCTTGACCGGGCTTGAGCAGGAGCAGTTGGGCATGCTGCTGCACAAGATGTTGTCATCCATGGAAACGACGCCAGCCGAACGCCGCGCGCTTTGCCGGCTGTGCGATGACCGCGCCTGCACCGACTGCCCGATCCCGGCCGACGATCCGGCGCGACCTTGAAGCCCGGACCTGCGGGCGTCGACCGCCGCACGCCCGGGCAAGTGTTATCGAAGCGGAACCCATGGCATTGAACTGACGTAAGGTTAGTAAAACGAGGGGTTTTGGAGCAACACGTCAACTGTTTGAAGCCGACTTGACGGACGGCTCATTATTCGATGTTGTCCAGGAGCCGCAATTGTCATTGCGGCCTTGAAACAGGGAGTTCGCGCAATGAGAAACAAGATGATGGGCGTGCTGGTTGCAACGGCAACGGCGCTCGCAGCGGGCGCAGCCTATGCGCAGGATAGTTTTATCGCGATCGGTACTGGCGGCGTGACCGGGGTTTATTATCCGACCGGCGGTGCGATCTGCCGGCTGGTCAACCGCGATCGCGCGGAACATGGCATTCGGTGCGGCGTGGAATCGACCGGCGGTTCGGTGTTCAACATCAACGCCATCCGCAATGGAGAGCTTGAGTTCGGCGTGGCCCAGTCCGACTGGCAGTTCCATGCCTTCAACGGCTCGTCACGGTTCGAAGAGCAGGGCGCGTTCGAGGGATTGCGGGCAGTCTTCTCGGTTCATCCGGAGCCGTTCACGGTGGTGGCGCGGGCCGATGCGGGCATCGAAACGTTCGAGGACCTGCAGGGCAAGCGCGTCAATGTCGGCAATCCCGGTTCGGGTCAGCGCGGCACGATGGAAGTGGTGATGGAAGCCATGGGCTGGACCATGGACGATTTCGCCCTTGCATCGGAGTTGCAGGCCGCCGAGCAGAGCCAGGCGCTGTGCGACAACAATATCGACGCCATGATCTACACGGTCGGCCACCCGTCCGGCTCGATCCAGGAAGCGACCACGGCCTGCGACAGCGTGCTGGTGGATGTCTCCAATGATGCGGTCAACGGCCTGGTCGAAGAGCGGCCCTATTATCGCACGGCGACGATCCCGGGCGGCATGTATCGCGGCAATGATGAGGATACGACGACCTTCGGCGTCGGTGCCACCTTCGTCACCTCGGCCGATGTGCCAGAGGAGACGGTCTATGTGGTGGTCAAGGCGGTGTTCGAGAACCTTGACCAGTTCAAGGGCCTGCACCCGGCCTTCGCCAATCTCAGCGCCGAGGAAATGGCCAATGACGGCCTGTCGGCGCCGCTGCATCCGGGCGCCGAGCGCTATTTCCGCGAAGCGGGCCTGATCGAGTGATCATGCTCCTTAAGAACTGAGTGGTGTCCGCGGCCGGCGCTCCGTCGGCCGCGGATTTTTCTTTTGGGACCGATATTGCGGGGGCGTGCGATGAGTGAAGCGACCGGAAGCCAAGGCAGGCAATATACCGACGAGGAACTGCAGGATCTGGTGGCCAGCGCCGACAGCGGCGCGCGGGCACCGACCAACAAGACGGTGGCCGGGCTGATCGCCGGCCTGGCGCTGGTCTGGTCGCTGTTCCAGCTCTGGATCGCGCAGCCGCAATTGTGGTTCGGCGAATATCTGCCGGTGCTCAACTCGTCGCAGACACGGCCGATCCATCTCACCTTCGCCGTCGTGCTGGCGTTTCTGGCCTATCCGGCGCTCAAATCCTCGCCGCGCCACCACATCCCCATTTTCGACTGGGTTCTGGCGGCGATCGCCGGTTACTGTGCCTTCTACGTTTTCCTCTTCTCCGATAAGTTGGCGCTAAGTGCCCGCTCCGGTCTACCAGAGACCGACCAGGTCATCATCGGCGCGGTCGGCCTCGTCGTCCTGCTCGAGGCCAGCCGGCGGGCGCTCGGCCCGGCGCTCACGGTCGTCGGCTCGCTGTTCCTTGCCTACGCCTATTTCGGCCAGGGAATCCTGATCCCCGATCTGATTGAGCATGAGGGCCTGTCGTTCACCGCGCTGATCAACGCCCAGTGGCTGGATACGGGCGGCGTCTTCGGCATTCCGCTGGGCGTTTCGACCGCGTTTGTCTTCCTGTTCGTCCTGTTCGGCTCGCTGCTCGACAAGGCCGGCGCCGGCAATTATTTCATCAAGCTGGCCTTTGCCGGTCTTGGCCATCTGCGCGGCGGGCCGGCCAAGGCCGCCGTCGTGGGATCGGCGATGACCGGCGTCATCTCCGGCTCGTCGATCGCCAATGTCGTCACCACCGGCACGTTCACGATCCCGCTGATGAAGCGGGTGGGCTTCACCAACGAGCAGGCCGGATCGGTGGAAGTCGCCTCGTCCGTCAACGGGCAGATCATGCCGCCGGTGATGGGCGCGGCCGCGTTCCTGATGGTCGAATTCATCGGCATTCCCTATGTCGAGGTGATCAAGCACGCCTTCATCCCGGCGGTGATTTCCTACATCGCGCTCGTCTACATCGTGCACCTGGAAGCGCTGAAAAAGGACATGCCGGCGCTGGGCGAATCCAAGTCCATGACAGCCATGCTGGCCAAGTTCCTGCTTGGCTTCATCATTGCCGGCGTCGCGTTCACCGCGCTGATCTACGGCGTCGATGCGCTGGAGACGGCGCTGCCCGACCTGACCGCGCCGATCATGATGATCGTCCTGATCGCGCTTTACATCGGTCTTGTGATGGTCGCATCGCGCCGGCCGGACCTTGAGATCGACGACCCGAACGAGGGCGAATTCAAGCTGCCGACGGTGGGCGAGGTCTATGCGACGGGCCTTCACTATGTGCTGCCCATTGTCGTCCTGATCTGGTTCCTGATGGTCGAGCGCCAAAGCCCGGCCAAGTCGGCCTTTTATGCCACTTCGCTCATGCTGCTGATCATCGTCACGCAACGGCCTCTGAAAGCGATGTTCCGCGGCGAAGGCGGGCAGATGATGGCCGAGTTCACGGGCGGTCTGGTCGACTTGCGCGAGGGGCTGATCGCCGGCGCTCGCAACATGATCGGCATCGGCGTTGCCACGGCGGCCGCCGGCATCATCGTCGCCACCGTCACCAAGACCCCGATCGGCACGGAACTGGCCGGCCTGGTCGAACAGCTTTCGGGTGGCATCCTTCTCATCATGCTGGTGCTGATCGCGATCTTCTCGCTGATCCTCGGCATGGGGCTGCCGACGACGGCCAACTATATCGTCGTCTCGTCGCTGATGGCGTCGGTCGTCGTCTCGCTCGGCGCACAGGAGGGCCTGATCGTGCCGCTAATCGCGGCGCATCTGTTTGTCTTTTATTTCGGCATCATGGCCGATGTGACGCCACCGGTGGGCCTTGCCAGTTTCGCCGCGGCTGCCGTATCGGGCGGCGATCCGATCAAGACCGGCTTCACAGCCTTCTTTTACAGCCTGCGCACGGTGGCGCTGCCGTTCCTGTTCATTTTCAATCCGACGCTGATCCTTTACGGCGTCGATCTGGGGACATGGGAGGGCATTGCGCAGGCGGTGTTCGTCTTCATCACGGCGACGTTCGCCATGCTGCTGTTTGCGGCGGCGACCCAAGGCTATTTCCTCGCCCGGTCGCGCTTTTATGAAAGCGCGGCGCTGCTGCTGGTCGCCTTCACCCTGTTTGTCCCCAATGTCTGGCTCAACATGGTGCAAAGCCCCTATCGGGACGTGCCGCCCGCGCAGTTCGAGCAGGTGGTCGGCGATGTGGCGGAAGGTGACCGCATCCGGCTTCTGGTGCGCGGACCCGACTTCAACACGGGCGAGACGGCCGAGACGACGCTCGTCATGTATGCCGAGGGCGCATCGGCGACCGAACGGGTCGCCAATTCGGGCCTTCTTCTGATCCCCGATGGTGATACGGTGCGTATGGACGAACCGATGTTCGGCACCGAAACCGCCGAGAAGCTCGCCGATTTCGACTTTTATTCCGATACGCCGGTGGAACTGGCTTCGGTTCAGGTACCCAACCAACGCATGCCGGCGCAGGTGTTTTACATTCCCGCCCTGCTGTTGCTTGGTGTCGTCATCATGCTGCAACGCCGCCGCCAGACCAAACCGGCCTTTTGAGGACCAGTGCCATGTTCAAGACCGTATTGCTGCCTGTGGATCTTTCCGCCGAAGCTTCCTGGAACAAGGCGCTGCCGGCCGCCTTGCGGCTGAGCATGCCGGAAGATCCGGTCCTTCACGTCGTCACAGTCATGCCGGATTTCGGCATGTCGGTGGTCAGCGGCTATTTCGACAAGGATTTCGAGGACAAGGCGCTGCACGAGGTGGGCGAAAAGCTCACCCAATGGGTCCGGGCCCATGTGCCGGACAATGTCGAGGTCCATCCGCACGTCATGCACGGGCGGGTCTATGACCAGATCATCACGGCAGCGGACAAGCTTGACGTGGATGCGATCGTGATGGCCTCGCACACGCCCGAATTGAGCGACTATCTGCTCGGACCGAATGCGGCGCGCGTGGTGCGCCACGCCAAGCAATCGGTCTTCGTTGTTCGCGGAGACTGATTTTGCCAGGCCATGTGTTCGGGCGAGGTGCGGGTCCTCTGCCGGTCGCCGCGCGTGGCGACGGCTGCACCATCATCGACGCTGACGGCAAACGCTATCTGGACGGATCGGGCGGCGCGGCAGTGTCGTGCCTGGGCCATTCGGACCCCGATGTGCGGGCCGCGATCCACGCGCAGCTCGACCGGATCGCTTTCGCGCACACCGGTTTTTTTTCATCTGAGGCCGCCGAAGGGTTGGCGGACCGGCTGGCCGCGAACGCGCCTGAAGGCATCGGTAAGGTCTATCTGCTCTCCGGCGGATCGGAGGCAGTCGAAGCGGCGATCAAGCTGGCGCGGCAGTATTTCCTTGAGATCGGCCAGCCCGAGCGGCGGCACCGGATCGCCCGGCGCCAGAGCTATCACGGCAACACGCTGGGCGCGCTGGCTGCCGGCGGGAATGCCTGGCGGCGCGAGAAGTACCAGCCGCTTCTGGTGGAGACGCACCATATCGCGCCGTGTTTCGAATATCATTTTTGCGACGCGGGCGAGAGCGCGGTCGATTATGGCCAGCGCGTCGCCGACGAGTTGGAAAAAGAGATCGAGCGGCTTGGGCCGGAAACAGTGATGGCCTTCATCGCCGAGCCGGTTGTCGGCGCGACGGCGGGCGCTGTGCCTGCCGTCGAGGGCTATTTCAAGCACATTCGCGAGATTTGCGACCGCCATGGTGTGCTGCTGATCCTGGACGAGGTGATGTGCGGCATGGGCCGGACGGGCACTTTGTTTGCCTGCGAGCAGGACGGGATCGCGCCGGATATTGTCACCATCGCCAAGGGGCTTGGTGCCGGCTATGCGCCGATCGGTGCGATGCTGTGCTCAGACGCCATCTACGATGCGATCGCTGGCGGGTCCGGCAGTTTCCAGCACGGCCACACCTATCACGGCCATCCGCTGGCCGCGGCGGCGGGAAAAGCGGTGCTTGATGCCATCCTCGATCGGGACCTGCTGCCGCAGGTGCGCGCGCGAGGTGACACGCTCGAAGCGGCGTTGAATGGCATCTTCGGCCAGCATCCGCATGTCGGCGACATTCGCGGCCGGGGCCTGTTCCGCGGCATTGAACTGGTCGAGGACCGGGCGACCAAGACGAGCTTCGACCCGGCCCGCAAGCTGCACGCCAAGATCAAGGCGGCGGCGATGGCCGAGGGCCTGATCTGCTACCCGGCCGGCGGTACGGTGGACGGGCGCCTTGGCGACCATGTTTTGCTCGCGCCGCCCTTCATCATCACCGATGCGCAGATCGACGAACTGGTCGGCAAGCTCGGCCGGGCGATCGACGCGGCGCTTGCCGCATGAGCCGGCTGGCGACACTGCGGCGATCATGGTGGTGCCGAACGGCGCGCGGCGCGGCAAGGCCGACCGGTTCTATCGGTGGGCCACCGGTGAGGGCATAGCGGTTCAGCACATCCTTTATGCGCCGTCCGATGTGGAACGGCTGGCGCGCCATGTTGCGACGGGCCGGGTTCCCGGACCCGTTCAGAGCCTTTATGTGCCTGGCCGCTATGCGCCGCCGGAAGATGGCACCGTCGGGCATTTGCGGAGCTTTCTCGACGCCGCCCGACACTTCACCGATCCGCCGGACTGGGCTGCATGTGCATTTGGTCGCAACGAGACCGCGTGCCTGGTGCAGGCTGTGAAGGCTGGCGGAAAAGCGCGCATCGGTTTCGAGAACAATCTTGAGGGCGCCGACGGCTCACCGGCGACCGACAACGCGCAAAGGGTTGCGGAGTTGAAGCTGGCGTTGAGCCGGGCCGGGTGCGGTTTCTAGTATATGGTCAGCTTGGGCGTCGCCCCGTAACACGGGCGATCCCTCAGTTTTGGGCACGAAACTCGGCGATGGACGCACTGATCGCGCCGATCAGGGCGTCGCATTGGTCTTTGTTGATGATCAGCGGTGGCGAGACGATGATCCGGTCACCGACCGGTCGAACGATGACGCCGCGTTCCAGGCACTTTTTGAAGATCGACTGTGCCGCCCCGGCGTCCTGCGGCAGGGGCGCCTTTGTGCGCTTGTCGGCGACCAGATCGATGCCCAACATCAGGTGGCGGCCGCGGACATCGCCGACAATCTCCAGATTGAGCAGCGACTGCGCGGTTTCCTGCAAGTAGGTGCCAACCTGGCGGGCGTTGTCCAGCAGGTTCTCCCGGTCCATGATCTCGATGTTCTTGAGCGCCGCCGCGCAGGCGACCGGATGTCCGAAATAGGTCAGTCCCATCGAGAACACCCCGCCCTTGGCCTGCGGTCTGGCGATCGTCTCGTAGATCTCGTCGCTGATCAGCGTCGCGCCGAGCGGCACATAGCCCGAGGTCAGGCCCTTGGCGCAAACGATGATGTCCGGTACGTGATCAAACAGCGTTTCTGAGGTGAACCACTCTCCAAGCCGGCCGAAGGCCGTGACGACCTCATCGGCAATGTAGAGCATGCCATGGCGCTGGCAGACCTCCCACATGCGACGGTGATAGCCGTCCGGCGCGATGAGCACGCCGCCAGCGCCCATCACCGGCTCGGCGATGAATGCGGCCACATTGTCCGGGCCGAGTTGCTCGATGCGCGCTTCGAACTCGCGCACCAGATGATCGCAGTGGGCCTTATCGCTCAAGCCGTCGGGCTTGGCGTAGAGGTTGGCCGCCGAGATGTGGCTGATAAAGTCCTCGCCGATCCGGTCAAAGCCCTGTTTGGTGCCGTGGATGCCGGTCAGGGACGCGGCGACATAGGTGGCGCCGTGATAGCCATCGGTGCGCGCGATGATCTTCTTCTTGCGATGCTGCCCGCGCATGTCGAAATAATAGTGCACGAGCCGGATCGCGGCGTCGTTGGCGGTCGAGCCGCCGCATGTGTAATAGACATGGTTGAGTGGCCCGGGGGCGAGTTCGGCGAGCTTGGCGCCCAGTTGCGCGGCCGGCACGTTCGATGAATGGCCGAACGGGTTGTGGTACTCCATCTTCAGGACCTGCGCGGCGATCGCCTCGGCCATCTCCTTGCGGCCGTGTCCGATGTTGACGCACCAGAGCCCGGCGATGCCGTCGAGCAAGCGCCGGCCGGACGTGTCGGTGACATACATGCCATCGGCGCTTTCGATGATGTGGCTGCCTTCGTCGGCGAAGGTCGCAAAGTCGGTATAGGGATGCAGCAGGTGGGCGCGATCGCTGGCCCAGGCGCTGGGCTTTTCAGGTCTGTTCATGGCGGGCTCCCGGCACCGAGCAGAGCCATGCCTGCTCCTTTTGCACCGAGCTTGGCCGGCCGGTGTCTGTCGGGATAGTCACCCGCTTGGGGTATCGCATGAGCTAGAGCGTTTCCGCGTTTCGCGGAAACGCAGCTCCGCTCTAACCGATTGTTTTATCGCTTGTCTTATCGGCTCCGGTGATTCCACCTTCGCCGGACGCGCTCTAGGTGCCGGCCGGCCGGTTCGATATCGCAATCGTCACGATCGCCGTTGCACTTCTTTGCAGCAAATTTGCGCGCGTAAAATTATTGTGCTCCATTGCGAACATTATTTGTTGCGGGTTGGGGCGCGGTCATGACGAACACGAGGAAAATCAGGAACATGGAAGAGTTTGCGGCGGTCAGCGGCTTGTCGCGGCCGACGGTCTCAAAGTTCTTCCATGATCCCGACAGCGTGCGGCCATCGACCCGCAGGCGCATCGAAGAGGCCTTGGAACGCTTCGAATATCGGCCCAACATTTACGCCGTCAACCAGAACCGCCGGCTGACAAAAACGATCGGGATCGTCGTGCCCTATCTGGCCGACCCGTTCTTTGCCGAGATTGCCCGCAACATCGAGGCCCGCTGCATCGATGCCGGTTTCTCCCCGTCCTTGTTCAGTTCGCACGGGCGCCAGGATCAGGAAAACGACATTCTCGACACGCTGCGCTCGATGAAGCCCGCCGGCGTGCTGCTGGCGCCGCTGGGCCGCCGATCCGACAAACGGCATGTGGAACGCTTCTGCGTCGATGTGCCAACCGTGTTGTTCGATGCGAACATTGACGGTGTCGATGCGGCTTTCATCGGTTCGGACAATTTCCAGTCGGTGCCGATGATCGTCGATTATCTGTGCCGCACGGGCGAACCGCCCTGCTTTTTCGAGATGCGCAACCCGACAAACCCCAATGCCAACAAGCGCCGCAATGCCTATGTGGCGGCCATGGAGCGCCTCGGGAGCGCGCCGCACATTGTGCGGGCCGAAGGCGATAGCTGGCGGTTCGAGGATATCGGCTATGAGGAGGGCCGGCGCGCCTTTGCTGAACGGCTTTTCGCGACCAACACGATCCTGTGTTCCAACGACCGTCTGGCAATCGGCCTGATCGCGGCGGCCTATGAGGGCGGCATCAAGGTTGGCCATGACGGGGCAAGCGATGTGCGCATCGCCGGCCACGACGATCACCCCTTTTCGCGCTTCACATGCCCGTCGCTGACGACAGTCGCCCAGGACTATGATGCCATTGCCGCGCACAGTCTGGAAACACTGCTTTCGCTGATCGGGTCGGACGATGCGGCCGACGCGCGCGGCGAAAGGCTGTTCGAGGGCAGGCTGGTCATGCGCGCATCCGCATAAATTTACGCGCGTAAAATTTTCATTGACCGCGCGTTTTCTTTGTGGTTACCTCGCCTCCACATCCAAACCCAGGGAGGAGAACGGATGCTTTCCAGCAAGATGCTTGGCCTGACGACCGCCATTGCGCTCGTGGCCACGTCCGGCGTCATGGCCGAGACGCTCACCATCGCCACGGTCAACAATGGCGACATGATCCGCATGCAGGGTCTGACCGACGATTTCACGTCCAAGACGGGTATTGATGTCGAGTGGGTCACACTTGAAGAAAACGTCTTGCGTCAGCGCGTGACGACCGACATCACGACCAAGGGCGGCCAGTTCGACATCATGACGATCGGCATGTACGAGACGCCGATCTGGGGTGCCAATGACTGGCTCGTTCCGCTGGACGACCTGTCCGCCGACTATGATGTCGATGACATTCTGCCGGCGATGCGCGGCGGTCTTTCGGTGGATGGCACGCTCTATGCGGCGCCGTTCTACGGCGAAAGCTCGATGATCATGTATCGCACCGACCTGATGGACGCCGCCGGCATGGAGATGCCGGACGCGCCGACATGGGACTTTGTCGCCGACGCGGCCCGCGCCATGACCGACAAAGACAATGAAGTCTATGGCATCTGCCTGCGCGGCAAGGCCGGCTGGGGCGAGAACATGGCGTTCTTGACCGCAACCTCCAACGCGTTTGGCGCCCGCTGGTTCGACGAGAACTGGAACCCGCAGTTCGATTCGGCGCAATGGAAGCAAACGCTCGAGTTCTACATCGATCTCATGAACGAAGCAGGACCGCCCGGAGCGGCCAACAATGGCTTCAACGAGAACCTGGCGCTGTTCCAGCAAGGCAAATGCGGCATGTGGATCGACGCCACCGTTGCGGCATCGTTTGTGACCAATCCGGACGATTCGACCGTTGCCGACAGTGTCGGATTTGCGCTCGCGCCGGACACGGGCCTTGGCAAGCGCGGCAACTGGCTTTGGGCATGGGCGCTCGCCATCCCGGCAGGCACCCAGAAGCAGGCCGAGGCAAAGCAGTTCATCGAATGGGCGACCTCCAAGGACTATATCGAACTGGTTGCCGAAAACGAGGGCTGGGCCAACGTGCCGCCGGGTGCGCGCACCTCGCTCTATGAGAACCCCAACTACAAGGATATCCCGTTCGCGCAGATGACCTTGCAGTCGATCTTGTCGGCCGACCCGACCAGCCCGACCGTCGATCCGGTCCCCTATGTCGGCGTCCAGTTCGCGGCCATTCCGGAGTTCGCCGGCATGGCCACACAGGTCGGCCAGGAGTTTTCGGCGGCGCTCGCCGGTCAGCAATCGGTTGACGAAGCGCTTGCCAAGGCACAGGCCATCGCGACCGAGGAAATGGAAGCCGCCGGCTACCTCTGAGTTCCTCCCGGGCAGGGGTCGGCATAGTGACAATGTCGGCCGACCCCGCCCTCCCATGACGGGCTGCGCATTCAAGTGCAGTGCGGCATAAAACCGCCATACATTGTCGATTGGCGACATCGCAGCGCGGGGCGCTGCGGTAACGCGGGAGATCACCCAAATGGCAACCCAGCATTCCCGATCAGCCGCACGGCTCATGATGACCCCCGCCGTCATCCTGCTTCTTGGCTGGATGCTCGTGCCCCTGGTGATGACGCTGTACTTCTCGTTCCTGGATTATCGCCCGTTGCGCGGCGCCTTCGATTGCTGCGTCGGATTTGACAATTACGTGCGCTTCTTCACCTCGTCCAGCTTCTGGCCAAGCGTGCTGACGACGCTGCAAATGGTCGGCGGCGTGCTGGCCATCACGGTGATCGGCGGCATCTTCCTCGCCATGCTGCTCGACCAGCCGATCTGGGGCCAGGGCGTGGTGCGTATCCTCGTCATCGCCCCGTTCTTCGTCATGCCGACTGTCTCGGCGCTGGTGTGGAAGAACATGTTCATGAACCCGGTAAACGGGCTTTTTGCCTATCTGTGGAAGTTTTTCGGGCTGACGCCGATCGACTGGCTCAGCGAACTGCCGCTGTTTTCGATCATCTTCATCGTCAGTTGGCAGTGGCTGCCCTTTGCGACGCTGATCCTTCTGACCGCCATCCAGTCGCTTGACAGCGAGCAGCTTGAAGCTGCCGAGATGGATGGCGCCGGGGTGGTCAACCGCTTTTTCTACATCGTCCTGCCGCATCTGGCGCGCGCGATCACGGTCGTGATCCTGATCCAGACGATTTTCCTTCTGTCGATCTTTGCGGAAATCTTCGTGACGACCGGCGGCTCGTTCGGCACGCGGACACTGACCTACCTGATCTACCAGCGGGTCATTGAGAGCCAGAATATCGGGCTCGGCTCGGCAGGCGGCATCTTCGCGGTGATCCTTGCCAACATCATTGCGATCTTCCTGATGAAGATCGTCGGCCGGAACCTGGACAAATAGGAGGAGACGACCAATGGCACGCGCAGTCTCCACCCGAACAAGAGCGATCTACACGGTCATCGCATGGGCCATCGGCCTTTTGATCTTCTTTCCGATCCTGTGGATTTTCCTCACCAGCTTCAAGACCGAAGCGGACGCGATCTCAGATCCGCCCCTGTTCTTCTTCTTTGACTGGACGACGGAAAATTACGGCATCGTGCAGGAGCGCTCCAACTATGTGCGTTTCCTCTACAATTCGATCATCATTTCGGTCGGCTCCACGATCCTGGGCCTGCTGATCGCCGTGCCGGCGGCCTGGTCGATGGCCTTCGTGCCCGGCAAGCGGACGAAAGACATCCTGCTGTGGATGCTGTCGACCAAAATGCTGCCGGCGGTTGGCGTGCTCTATCCGATCGTGCTGATCGCGCGATCGCTGGGCATCTATGACACCTATGTGCTTCTGATCGGCGTTCTCACCCTGATCAACCTGCCGATCATCGTGTGGATGCTCTACACCTATTTCAAGGAAATCCCCGTCGATATCCTTGAGGCGGCGCGGATGGACGGGGCGTCGCTGAGAAACGAAATTCTCTACGTCCTGACGCCGATGGCGCTGCCGGGCATCGCCTCGACCATGCTGCTCAACATCATTCTGGCCTGGAACGAGGCGTTCTGGACGCTGACGCTGACCACCGTCGATGCAGCGCCGTTGACCGCATTCATCGCCAGCTACTCCAGTCCCGAGGGCCTGTTCTATGCCAAGCTCTCGGCAGCCTCGACCATGGCGATCGCGCCGATCCTGGTGATGGGCTGGTTCAGCCAGAAACAACTCGTGCGCGGCCTGACGTTCGGCGCCGTGAAATAAGGACGGAACCCATGGGACAGATCACGCTCGAAAAGGTGACCAAGACGTTCGGCGATGTGGAGGTCATCCCCTCGCTGGACCTGACAATCGAGGATGGCGAGTTTGCCGTCTTTGTCGGCCCGTCCGGCTGCGGAAAGTCGACCCTTCTGCGCCTGATCGCCGGGCTGGAGGATGCCAGTTCCGGCCATATCAGGATCGACGGCAAGGATGCCACCGATCTGCCGCCGGCCAAGCGCGGGCTGGCGATGGTGTTCCAGTCCTATGCGCTTTACCCGCATATGAGTGTTCGCAAGAACATCGCCTTTCCGATGAAGATGGCCGGCATTGCCCAGGACGAGCAGGAACGCCGCATCCAGCAGGCGGCCGCCGCGTTGAACCTGACCGACTATCTGGACCGGCGGCCGGGTCAATTGTCGGGCGGGCAGCGCCAGCGGGTGGCGATCGGCCGCGCCATCGTGCGTGAGCCGGACGCGTTCTTGTTCGACGAGCCGCTTTCGAACCTCGATGCCGCCTTGCGTGTCGGCATGCGCCTCGAGATCTCCGAACTGCATTCGCGTCTCAAGACCACGATGATCTACGTCACCCACGACCAGGTGGAAGCGATGACCATGGCCGACAAGATCGTCGTCCTGAGGGCCGGCCATATCGAGCAGGTCGGCTCGCCGCTCGACCTTTACCGCACGCCACGCAATCTGTTCGTTGCCGGCTTCATCGGATCGCCCAAGATGAACTTCATCGAAGGCGAGGTGGCCGGCCGCCATGGCGCGCACACGGTCGGGGTGCGCCCCGAACATATCGATGTCGCCGACGGCAAGGGCGAATGGTCCGGCGTCGTCGGTGTTGCCGAACATCTGGGCTCGGACACGTTCTTTCACATCCATGAAACCGGACTTGCCGAGACGATCACCGTGCGGGCGCCGGGCGAAGTCAGTTTCCGGCATGGCGACACGATCCATCTGACGCCGCGCGCCGACCAGATCCACCGGTTCGACGACAAGGGGCTGCGGCTGGAATGACTCGCCTTGCGGGGAAGAATGCGCTGATCACCGGGGCGGCGCGGGGCATCGGGCGGGCGTTCGCGGAAGCCTATGCGCGCGAGGGCGCGCGCGTGGCCATCGCGGACATGGACATGGATCGCGCCCGCCTGACAGCCGCCGACATCGGCGACAGCGCGCTGGCCGTTGCGATGGATGTCACCGACCAGGACAGTATCGATGCGGCTGTCGCGCAGACCGCCGATGCGTTTGGCCGGATCGACATACTGGTCAACAATGCCGCCATCTTCACCGCGGCACCTATCGTCGGGATCGAACGGGCCGATTTCGAGCGTGCCTTCGCCGTCAATGTTGCCGGCACGCTCTTCACCCTGCAGGCGGTTGCCCGGCACATGATCGCGCACGGCGTCCGGGGCAAGATCATCAACATGGCCAGCCAGGCCGGCCGCAGGGGCGAGCCGCTGGTTGCCGTCTATTGCGCCACCAAGGCCGCGATCATATCGCTGACCCAGTCCGCCGGGCTGAACCTGATCGGGCACGGCATCAATGTGAACGCCATATCGCCCGGCGTCGTCGATGGCGAACACTGGGACGGGGTCGATGCCTTCTTCGCCCGATATGAAGGCAAGGCTCCTGGCCAGAAAAAGACAGAAGTCGGGCAAGCCGTGCCGTACGGGCGGATGGGGACAGCCGACGATCTGACCGGCATGGCGATCTTTCTGGCCACCGGTGAGGCCGACTATGTCGTTGCCCAGACCTACAATGTGGATGGCGGGCAATGGATGAGCTGATCCCGCTTGGCGAGGGCACGCTGGAGCAGATGCCCCCGGGCGTCCGCACGCCCGGTTATGATCGCTCCAAGCTGACCGCGGGCATCGTCCACATCGGACTGGGCAATTTCCATCGCGCGCACCAGGGCTGGTATCTGCACCGGCTGATGGATATGGGCCGGGCACATGACTGGGCGATCGTCGGCGCCGGTGTACGCCCGCAGGACACCGCCCAGCGCCAGCGCCTCATGGCGCAGGACTGGCTGACGACGCTTGTCGAACTCGATCCGTCCGGTGCATCGGCGGAAATCACCGGGTCGATGATCGACTTCGTGCCGGTCGAGGAGGAAAACGGCCCGTTGATCGCGCGCATGGCCGACCCTGACATCCGCATCGTGTCGCTGACGGTAACCGAGGGCGGCTACTATATCGACCCGGCAACCGGCGGCTTCGATGCGACCCATCCCGACATCGTCCATGACATCGCCAATCCGCAGACGCCGCGCACCGCGTTCGGGGCCATGGTCGCCGCGCTGGAACTGCGGCGTGCGCGGGGCGTCGGTCCGTTCACCGGCCTTTGCTGCGACAATCTGCAAGCCAACGGCGCGATCCTGCGCCGCGCCGTCGTGTCCCTTGCGGGGGCGTCCGATCCCGCACTTGCCGGCTGGATCGATGCGCACTGCACCTTCCCCAACTCCATGGTCGATTGCATCGTGCCCGCAACAGGCCCCAAGGAACTGGCCCTTGCCCGGCGGTTCGGCATCGATGATGCGGCGCCGGTCACCCATGAGAGCTTTCGCCAATGGGTGATCGAGGACCGGTTTTGCGCCGGACGGCCCGACTGGGATGCGGTCGGCGCGACCTTCTCCGACCGTGTCCACGACCATGAGGCCATGAAGCTGCGCATCCTCAATGGCGGCCATCAGATGATCTCAGTCCCGGCCGATCTGCTTGGTATCGACACGATCTCGGATGCGATGGCGCATGACGGCATCAACACCTTGCTGCGCAGGACCATCGCCGAAGAGGTGGCGCCCTGCGTCACGCCCGTGCCCGGCATGGCGCCTCTTGCCTATCTCGACCTGATCGAGCGGCGCTTTTCGAACCCGGAGATCATCGATACAACGCGACGGGTCGCGTTCGACGGCTCCAGCCGCCAGCCCGGTTTCATCATTCCCTCCATACGCGATGCGCTGTCGAGGGGGATCGGCGTCGACGGGCTGGCGCTGGTCAGCGCGCTCTGGATGCGATATTGCTTGGGCGAGCGCGAAGACGGATCGGCCATCGAGCCAAACGATCCGAACTGGCGCGATCTTCATGACGCGGCCCGCGCGGCCATCGACGATCCGCTGATCTGGTTGCGACAAAGCCGGTATTATGGCGATCTGGCGACCGAGACCCGGTTTGCTTCATCCTTCGGTGGCTGGGCCGCGGTCCTGGCAAAGGATGGCGTGGCAGGTGCCTTGCGTGCGTTTGCCGGCGAGCGTCTTCAGCCATCGGCCGCCAACGCTGCCAAACGTCTTTCCAGATAGCGCCTGACCGGCGGCTCGACCGTCAGCGAAAGGGCTTTTTCATACGCCCTGATCGCCGCATCCCTGTCGCCGACATCAGCGAGCAGTTTGCCGCGCGCCGTCCAGAAGGGCTGGAAGCCTCGCACCAGCGCATCATCGAAGGTTGCCAGCGCATCAAGTCCGGCGTCGGGCCCGTGCCGTTTGGCGGTGACGATCGCATGGGCGACCGATGCGCCCAGCGAAGGGTTGATCTTGCAAAGCGCGAAGTAGAGCTGGTCCAGCGCCAGCCAGTCGATCCGGCCGGTCTTGGCCCGATCCAGATGCAGCCCCTGGATCGCTGCTTCGATCTGGTAGCGGCCGGGCGAACCAAGCGCTCCCGCCGCCGCAAGCGCTTTCTGACCATAGACGATCAGCCGGCCGTCCCACAGATGGTGGTCCTGTTCATCGAGCGGCACCAGAACGTCGTCGCAAATGCGGGCAAGCCGGCGGGCCTGGCCGAAAGCGATGAGTGCGGCGAGGCCGTGCGCCTCGGCGTCATTGGGCACGAGTTGACGCAGGAGATCGGCGAGGTAGAGCGCTTCCTGACCCAGCGCGTCTGTCGGCGCCAGCCAGTCCAGCGCATGGGCGGCGTACACCGCCTCGCGCACCGCGCCGAGCCGGTCGGGCAAGTCATCGTCATCATCGGGGATTTGAAACGGGATGCGCGCGTCCTTGATCTTGCGCTTGGCGCGCACCAGCCGCTGCGCCATCGCCGAGGGCGTGACGACAAATGCGCGGGCAATGTCGGCCGCCTCCACGCCGAGGACCGTCTGCAGCATGAGCGGTGTGTGCAGGTCCGCCGGCAGGGCCGGGTGGGCGCAGACCATCATCAGCGCGAGCCGTTCGTCGGGGACAGGGCCGGCCGGGGGTGCGGGCTCGGGCAAGTCGGGCATGGCATCGGTTTCGGGGAAGCGCACCAGCCGTCTTTGTGCATCCGTCAGGCGGTTTCGCGCTGCGGTGAGAAGCCAGGCTTCGGGGTTCTGCGGCACACCGGTCCCGGGCCAGGCAACAAGCGCTTTGGCAAATGCATCGGCCAGCGCATCCTCGGCGCTGGCAATGTCGCCGCTGCGCTTGGCCAGGATGGCGACCAGCTTGCCGTAGGATGCCCGCGCCGCGGTTTCGGCAGCGCGGGCGGCCTCGGTCATGCGCCGCCCATGGCCGACGCGCGGATCTCGACCTTGCCCGTCTTGGCGGCGGGACACTTTTCCGCCCAGGCCAACGCGGCGTCGAGGTCGGGCACGTCGATCACGAAATAGCCGCCAAGCGTCTCCTTGGTGTCGGCGAACGGGCCGTCCTGGACCGTCTTGCCGCCGCCCTTGAGGCTCAGCGTGGTGGCGGCTTCGACCGGCTGCAACCAGTCGGTATCGACGAAGACGCCGGCTTCTTTCAGGGCGCCGATATAGGCGCCATAGACCTCCTGCATGGCGGCCCAATCCTCCTGGGTCATATCGGCGAAGTCGGCGGGATCGGAATAAAGAAGAAACGTGTAGCGCATTGGTATGCCTCCTTGATGATGCGGTTAGGCTGCGGTCTGAAGATTGGCAAGGCCGCGCTCAAAGGTCGGTCCGACCATGCGGTCCATGAAAAGGCCCATGACGCGGCCGACCGGGTTGAAGCCCATGTCGGCCTGCATCGACCAAGTGACATGGGTGCGGCCATCGCGCGGTTCGGCCCGGATGGTCTGGGTGGGTTTGCCCATCGGCCCCAGATCGATCTGGTAGTGGACGGCATCGGCTGTGACCGCCGAGACGGTCTGGCTGCCCTTGCCCTCCTTGCCGGCGAAATGGAAGCCGGAGCCGATGCCGGTCGCCGGACCGAACAGTGTGATCGACAGGTCCGGATCTGTGGACTTGTAGGGATTGAACCGTTGGTAGCCTTCGCCGGATGCGGCCAGTTCGAGCACCTGGGCGGCATCGGCGTCGATCAGGGCCTGCCTTTCGACATGGACCTGCCGGGGCAGCAGCAGGGTTGATGCCGCCAGAACGGCGACAGCGGCGCCCGATGCGGCGAGGATTTGCAGAAACGTCATGATGAGTGTCCTTTCGTCACCGAGAGCGGGAGTGCTCTCAATGCCGTGACGAACGGGGACGCTCTGGATTGACAGGCAGCCGAACTATTTCTGCGTTTTTTCTCGAACAGGCGATGTGTCAGGCGCGACGACCGCTCAGTTCGACGGCGCTTTTTCGTACAATGCCTCGATCTCGGTTCCATAGAAATCATAGATCTTGGCGCGGCGGACCTTCATGGTGGCGGTCACCTCGCCATCGTCATGGTCCAGTTCCTTGGGCAGAAGCCAGACCTTCTTGACCTGTTCGACGCGTGCCAGAAGCCGGTTCTGCTTGTCGACTTCACGGTCGATCAGCGCCTTGACGTCAGGGTGTTCGGCGAGCGACCGGAACGTTGTGTAAGCGATGGCTTTCGATTCCGCCCACAGGCGCACCGTGTCCATGTCGATCTGGATCAGTGCGACGACATAGGGCCGACGGTCGGCGATGACGATGCATTCCTTGATTAAGGGCGAAGCCTTCATCGTGTTCTCGATCAGCGAGGGCGCCAGGTTTTTGCCCGCCGCATTGATCATGATGTCCTTCTTGCGGTCGACAATGGAGATCGAGCCGTCGGGCGCGGCTTGGGCCACATCGCCCGTGTGCAGCCAGCCATCGGTAATGGTCTGCGCGGTTGCCTTGGGATTGTTGTAATAGCCCTTGAAGACGATGCCGGATTTGACCAGAAGTTCGCCATCGTCGGCGATCCGCCATTCCACCTCCGGCAGAAAGAAGCCGACGCGGCCCTCGCTGCCGCCCCAGTCCGGTTGGACGCTGGCGGCGCCCGTCGTCTCCGTCATGCCCCAGATTTCGCGCACATTGACGCCGATGCCGCGCAGGAACAGCAACAGATCGACCGATATGGGCGCGGCGGCGGTGATCGCAAAGCGGCAGCGGCTCAGGCCCAGATAGCTTCGGATATGGCGGTAGACGAGCGCGTCCCAGACGGCGTTTTCAAGCCGCTGGGCCAGCGTCCACCGCTCGCGCGGAATGTCGCTGCGCTTGTTCGCGGACCCCAGCGCCGCCGTTGTCAGCGCCCGGCGCAGCCGGCCCGACGTGTTGGCCTGGACCATCACGCCCGCCTGCATCTTCTCCCAGATGCGCGGTACG
Organism: Roseitalea sp.; assembly: GCA_017642895.1. Classification (GTDB taxonomy): domain Bacteria; phylum Pseudomonadota; class Alphaproteobacteria; order Rhizobiales; family Rhizobiaceae; genus Roseitalea. The sequence goes on along the minus strand of JAEPON010000002.1, from coordinate 340,107 downwards.
CCGAAGAAGATCTGCGGGGCGACGTCGCGCAGATCGAGCGTGATGGTGCGCAGCGATTCGCCGAAATTCATGACGAACTGGCCGGTCAGCGCGTTGATCACCGTCATGTTCTGTTCGGCGATATGGCACAGCGGCAGGTAGCTCAAAATGTTGGTGCCCGGGGCGAAGTCGCCAAAGATCCGTGCGGCCATGGTGCTCGCGACATGAAGGTTACCATGGCTGATCTCGGCCGCCTTGGGCAGGCCGGTCGAACCGGACGTGAAGACCATCATGGCCGTGTCCTCCGGCCTTATCGCCGCCTTGCGGGCGTCGATCTCGGCGCCATGGTCGGCGATCGAGGCATGGCCGGCCTCCAGCAGCGCGTCGAAGCTGATCAGGCCGAGTTCGGTCTCGTGCCGGGTGCCCTTGGGCTCGAAAATGACGAGCTTGCGCAATTTGGGCAGCTTGCCGCGCAGTTCGATGATCTTGTCGAGCTGCTCCTGATCTTCGATGAACAGGATTTCGGTGTCCGACGCGTTGACCAGATGCTCGATCTCGGCGGCGGGGCTGGTCGGATACATGCCGACGACCGTTCCGCCGGCGGCATTGATGCCCAGTTGTGCCAGCACCCATTCGCGACGGTTCTCCGACAGGATGCCGACATGGGTGCCGCCGCCGACACCCAGATCGATCAACGCCGCGGCCATGGCGTGCATCGTGTTTTCAAGGCCGGCCCAGGTCAGCTCGTTCCAGATGCCGTGCCGCTTTTGCCGCATGGCGACGCCGGCCGGATGAGAGCGTGCGTGTTCGGACACGATGGCGACCAGCGGGCGGAAACCCTTTTCGGCATGTTTGGAGACGTCGTAGCGCATCGTTCCGTCCTCAACTCAGCCAGCGCTTGCGGCGCTTGTAATGTTTGACATCGCGGAAGCTCTGCCGCTCGGTGCCTTCCTCGGCGACGCCCAGATAAAAGCTGCGGATGTCCCGGTCTTCCCTCAGCTTTGCGACCGGGCCTTCGAGCACGATCTGCCCGCTTTCCATGATGTAGCCATAGTCGGCCACCTGGAAGGCAACGCCGGCATTCTGCTCGACCAGCAGGATCGATGCGCCGTCCTCTTCATTGAGGCGCCGGATGGTTGAAAAGATCTCCTCGACGATCTTCGGCGCCAACCCCAGCGAGGGTTCGTCCATCAGGATGAGGCTCGGCTGGGCGATCATCGCCCGCCCGAAGGCAAGCATTTGCTGTTCGCCGCCCGACAGGTAGCCGGCAATCTGGCCGCGCCGCTCGCGCAGCCTGGGGAAGAAGTCGTAGACCTTGTCATAGTCCGGCTTTCGGCTCGACCCGTTGAGCGCATAGGAGGCGGCGATCAGATTGTCGTCGACAGTCATCTCGGTGAAGATGTGCCGTCCCTCGCGGACATGGAACATGCCACGCTGGACGAGCCTGTCGGGCGTCACGCCTTGGGTCGACTGGCCGCGAAAGACGATGCGGCCGTCGCCGATCTGCCCGTTTTCGAGCTGCAACAGGTTCGAGGCGGCCTTGAGCGTCGTCGTCTTGCCCGCGCCGTTGGTGCCCAAAAGCGTGACGATCTTGCCTTCGGGCACCTCCAGCGACAGGCCCCGCAAGGCCTGCAGCGTGTGGTGGTAGGTAACCTCGATGTTTTCGATGGTGAGCATGGGTGTGCAGCCGGCCTGCGCCCGGGCCGGAGCCCGGGCGTGAGGGCGTCAGACCGTGAACCAGTCCGAGGTCGGCGTGAACAGGCCGGTTTCGGTCGAGTACTGGTACACCCGTCCGGTGCCGATCTTGTTGTCGACCATCGAGACCGGGCCGCCGAAGAAACCGCCCGTATCCCAGTCGGTGATCCCGGAAAGAGCCGCGGCCAGATTGTCCGGCGTCGGCTCGTTGCCGCCCTCGACCGTATCGCGCAGCGCCTTGATGGCGATTTCGAGCGCGCACATGGTCTGCAGCGTCCAGGTGGACATGTAGTTTTCGAGCGGCGTGCCGGCAAACATCTCCTTGGCCGCTTCGGCAAAAAGCTGGTAGCGCGGCGCGTCCTCGCGATCGTAGAAATAGCGATAGGGCATCACGCCCTGGTAACCGTCGAGGAACGGGCCGGCCTCGGCGGTGACGCGGTCGGCGATCAGCTTCTCCATGCCCCAGAAGGTGCCCATGAACTGGGTGGGCAGGCCGAACTGGCGGGCGCCGCCGATCAGTTGCGGCCAGACGCCGGTCACATAGCCCTGAAGGATGGCATATTCGGCGCCCGACTGGGCGAGCTTGGTGACATGGGTAGGAATATCGGCGCCCTGCGGCTTGGTGGATTCCTCCAGCACCACCTCGATGCCCAGTTCCTCGGCCCGCATCTTGCCGTGTTCGATCGGGTCGCGCCCGAACTCGGTGTTGGAGAAGATGAAGGCAACGTTCGAGCCGCCGGCATCCTTGATGTTCTGCAACAGGATGTCGAACTGGTCCTGATAGGACGGGCCGGCGAGATACTGGTAGGGGTTGGTGGCCGGGTTGGCGAGTTCGGAGGCAAACGAGGTCGAGCCCATCAGCCGAGCCTGGTCGCCGGTCAGCTCCGGCGCAACCAGCTTCATGAAGCCGGTCGAATCGCCGAAATAGGCGACCAGCGCGTCGCCCTCGGTGGCAAGCGCGCGCTGATAGTTGGCGAGCGCGTTCTGCGGGATATAGCCGGAATCCTCGGTGACGAACCGGATCGGCGTGCCGCCAATGCCGCCCTCATCGTTGATCAGCTTTTCTGCGAGCGTGAAGGCGGGCGCGACCAGTTGGCCGGCGGTGGCGAACGGGCCGGTCAGCGGCAGCGATGCGCCAATGACATATTCGGACGGCTGCGCGCGCAGGATGGTCGGCATGCCGAGCGCCGCCGTCGCGGCGGCACCGGTGGCGATGAATGTACGGCGGGTCTGTTTCATGTCGGTCTCCTCCCTGAGACGGTTTGAACGGTCAGCCGCGGGCAAACGGCCAGCGGTTGAGGGCCCGAATGCCCCTGTCGACCAGTTGGTTGATGCCCAAAGGTTCGAACATCAAGAAAAAGATGATCAGAAGACCAAAGATGATCTCCTGAACCGGCGCGCGCAACTGTGCCACTTCGGCCGCGCCTCCCGCGACCATGCCGAAGGTAAACTTCAATACTTCCGGCACCATGACAATGACCATCACGCCGAACACCGGTCCCATGGTGCGGCCCATGCCGCCGACAATCAAGGCGGCGACCAGTTGAAGCGACAGCGCCAGTTCGAACTGTTCGGGCAGGATGCGGGCATAGAAATAGGCGAACAGCGCCCCGGCAAGGCCGCAGCAGGCCGCCGAGATCGCAAAGCTCATCAGCTTGTAGCGGAAGAGGGAAATTCCGAGGATCTCGGCCGAATAGTCGCGTTCGCGAATGGCGATGAAGGCGCGGCCGACACGGGTGCGGAAGAGGTTCTGCACCGTCAGGATGGTCAGAAAGGCGAGCGCGGCGATCAGCGCGAACATTTCGCGCTGCGTGTCCAGTTGCCAGCCCAATATGTTGGCGTCGGGTGTGTTCAGTCCCACAAGCCCGCCGGTCCATGGCGCCAGCGCTTCGAGTTCGATCAGGAAGATGATGATGAAGTTCGCGCTGAGCGTAGCGACTGCCAGATAGAGCCCTTTGACCCTGAGGGACGGCAGGCCGACAATGATGCCGACAATCGCCGAGATCGCGATCGCCCCGGGGATGGCGATGAACGGCATGACACCGTCCGGCAAGCCGGCATTGTCCATCAGCCGGTGCAGGATCGGGATCGAATAGGCGCCGATGGCCATGAAGGCGGCATGGCCGAGCGACAGAAGGCCGGTGTAGCCGATAACGACATTCACACCGACGACGGCGATCAGCATGATGCCCATCTGCGAGGCGACGAGGATGATGTAGTCGTTGGCGATGAGCGGCATCAGCGCGCAGAGCGCTGCCATGGCTACGACGAACGCCTGCTTGTAGCTGTTGTTGAGAACGCGCTCGTCGGCCGCGTAGGTCGCCTTCAGATCGCCGGTGATCATATGCGCTCGACCTCCTTCTGGCCGAACAGGCCGTGCGGCCGGATCAGGATGACGATCAGGACAGCGACATAGGGCACCACCTCGGCGAACTCGCCGCCGAACTGCCATTGCGCCATGGCTTCCAGGAACCCGACCGTCAGCGCGGCGATGAAGACGCCGACATAGCTGTCTAGCCCGCCCATGAGGACAATGGCCAGAACCGAAAAGCCGAACAGGCCGAGCGAGGGCGAGACGCCGTTTCGCGTTGCCAGGATCGCGCCGGCGATCGCGCCGGTCGTTGCCGCCAGCACCCAGGCGCGCGAGAAGACGCGCGGCACCGATATGCCCATCGAATAGGCGGTCGACTGGTCCTCGGCGGTGGCGCGGATCGCAACGCCACCCTTGGTGTAGCGGACCATGGCGACGATCGCGCCGAACAGGAGGAGCGCGACGGCGACATTGACCAGATCGGCGCCGAACAGGAAGATCGGCGTGTCGAAGAGGTTCAGGCGGATCGGCGTGTTGGGCGCGATGTGCGGCACGAATTCGGCATCCGCCGTCCAGATCAGCCCCTTGGTGCCCGAGAGCACCGAGATCAGCCCGACGGTGATCATGATCATTGCGAATGTCGACTGGCCGATCAGCGGCCGCATCAGGGTCCGTTCAATCAAAAGGCCCAGAAGCGCGTTGCAGATGACGGCACCGGCCAACCCCAAGACGATGCGCGGCAGGTTCGAGAGCCAGTCCAGCACCGCGCCCATCGGCGAGAACATGGGCAGGTCAGCCTTCATCGCCACCATCCAGGCGGGCTCCCAGCTTTGCAGCCAGTCCGGCGCCCATGGCGCGCCGGGCACGATCACCGAGAAGGTGAAATAGAAATAGGCGCCGAACATGATGATGTAGCCATGGGCGAAATTGACCACCTTGGTCGCCTTGAAGACCGAGACGATGCCGACGGCGATCAGCGCATAGATCGTGCCGGCCATCAGCCCGTTCAGCGTGAACTGGATGAATTCTCCCATCGCCGACCCCTTATGCCGCCGCGCCCAGATAGGCTTCGATGACGTCCGGGTCGCCGGACACTTCGGCGGGCGTGCCGGACGCGATCTGCTGGCCGAAGTTCAGAACGACGATGCGCGAGCAGATGTCCATGACCATGTGCATGTCATGTTCGACCAGAAGGATCGTCGTGCCGAACTGTTCTTGCACGTCGAGGATGAAGCGCGCCATGTCCGCGGTTTCCTCGCGGTTCATGCCGGCCACCGGCTCATCGAGCAGCAGCACCCTGGGCTGCATGGCGAGCGCACGGCCCAGTTCGACGCGCTTTTGCAGGCCGTAGGGCAGGATGGTGATCGGATATTTGCGGATATGGTCGATCTCTAGAAAATCGATCACCTTCTCCTCGATCTCGCGCCGCAGTTCGAGTTCCTCACGCCGGGCCGGTCCGAAATAGCCCAGCGCCGACCAGAGGCCCGTCCGCAACCGGGTGTGGCCGCCCAGCTTGATGTTGTCGAGCACCGTCATGCCGCGGAAGAGCGCGATGTTCTGGAACGTTCGGGCGATGCCCAGTTCTGCGCGCCTGTCCGGCGACAGGCCGGTGATGTCGGCGCCGTCAAACAGAACCTGGCCACGGTCTGGCTGGTAGAAGCCCGAAATGGCGTTGAACAGGCTGGTCTTGCCCGCGCCGTTGGGGCCGATGACACCGGTGATCTCGCCGGCCTTTGCGGCGAAGCCGACGCCTTGCAGCGCCTTGATGCCGCCAAACGACAGATGCACGTCGCGCACTTCGAGCATGCGCTCACTTCCTCCCCAAGGACCCGAGGATGTATCGCGCTTGCGGCTGCGTTCAATGCATCGCCGCTGGCGCCGATCCATCGGCTCGGAGGATTCTTCGCACGGCCGGCACTGGGCCGCAATATGCCGCCCGCTCATGGCGCCGTTGACCAAAGAGTGGTTTCGGTTGACCGCGGCGATGGAACGCGTTTGACAGTGGGCATTGATGTGATCGGCAAGAGGGCGGTGTGTTGGGGGCCTTGAGGTTTAACGATCGGTGTTGGCGGGGCGCACACGAACGGCGATCCCGCGCCTGTTCCGCGAGAGGTTTGAAGACGTGACCGAACGCGCCGACCCGCCATCAGGGGATGAACCGGTTCGTCTGACCGAACGCGCCGTCGATCGAGCCGCCGCACGCCTGCCGGCCTATGACCGGGCGCGGATCACGCCGGGCATCGTGCATCTGGGGGTCGGCAACTTCCACCGCGCCCACCAGGCCGTCTATGTCGATGATTGTCTTTTGGCCGACACGACATGGGGCATTCGCGGCGTGTCGTTGCGCCGCCCCGACATGCGCGATGCGCTGGCGCCGCAAGATGGGCTCTACACGCTGGCTGTCAAGGACGGGGCCTCCACGCAACCGCGCATCATCGGCTCGGTGATCGATCTTTTGGTCGCCGCCGACGGTGCCGGGCCGGTGCTCGCCGCCATGACCGATCCGGCAACGCGGATCGTCAGCCTGACGGTGACCGAAAAGGGCTATTGCCACGATCCGGCGACGGGCGATCTCGATCCCGGCAATGATGGCATCAAGGCCGATCTCGCCCGCCCCGGCCAGCCGGCCACGGTGCCCGGGCTTTTGGTGGAGGCGCTGCGTCAACGGCGTCAGGCCGGCATCGCCCCCTTCACGGTGCTGTCGTGCGACAATCTTCCGGCCAACGGCCGGACGCTGGCCCGGATCGTTGGTCAATATGCCGCGCTTGCGGACGATTCGCTGTCAGGCTGGATCACCGGAAATGTCGCGTTTCCATCGAGCATGGTCGACCGGATCGTGCCGGCAACGAGCGATGCGGACCGAACCGAAATCCAAGCGCTGACCGGCCTTGCCGATGCCTGGCCGGTGGTCACCGAACCGTTCACGCAATGGGTGATCGAGGACGTTTTTCCCGCCGGCCGACCCGACTTTTCGGCCGCCGGCGCCGAGCTTGTCGCCGATGTCGAACCGTTCGAAAAGATGAAGCTGCGCATGCTCAATGGCGCGCATTCGACGCTCGCCTATTTTGGCCAGCTCGTCGGGCACGAGACGGTGGCCGACGCGATGAACGATGCCGCACTCGCGCAACTGGTCACGCAGGTGATGAACGAAGCGGCGGCAACGCTCGATCTGCCGTCCCGGGATCTCGATCAATATGGGCGCGCGCTGCGAACCCGGTTCCGCAACCCGGCGCTCAAGCACAGGACCGCGCAGATCGCCATGGACGGGAGCCAGAAAATACCCCAGAGACTGATCGAGACAATCCGCGACGCCAGAGCAGACGGCAAGAACTGGGATGGCCTTGCAAGGGGTGTGGCCGCCTGGATTCACTTTCTGCGACGCGGCCCGGTCGATGACCCCATGTCGGAGCGCTTTGCCGCTCTTGCCAACCGTTATGGCGATCCGGCGGACCATGCGGATGCGGTCCTTGCCATGCGCGAGGTGTTCGGCCCGCTGTCGGACGCAGCATGGTTCACAGAGCCAATACGCGCCCTTGCCGCAACCATGGCCGAAGGCGGCCCGCGCGCAGCGCTGCCGCAATGAGCCGGGCTTGAACCGACAACGCTTGACCTTCCTGTGACTGGAAGCGCTAGATCGGGTTGGAAACACGGGAGAGAGGCGTTGACGGACGGGCGCCGGACAACAAGGACGTCCAAGACAAGAACGCGCTCAGATTGCGCGCAGTGAAGCTGGATAAGCGAGCCGTCGCATATGCCGCCAAAGGCCGGCCGAAGGGCAGCGTTGCCTGTCAGCGGTTGCCCGGCTTGTCGCAGTCGAAATCGAACCGGTCGGGCAATTGGAGCCCGGCATCGAGATGGTGGCGTACGGCGCGCACTGATACGCCGTCCCGATAGAGCCACGGATCGTCGGTGGCACGCTGCCAGTCTTCCGTGGCCGCGCGCAGTTGGCTCAGCACGTCCCGATGGTCGGGATTGTCAGCCAGATTGTTCACCTCGAACGGATCGGCGCCGAGATCGTAGAGTTCCTCGGGCGGGCGGCGGACATAATCCCTGACCGAGCGCCTGCCGATCATCGCCGGGTCGGCATTGCGCATGCCCTCCCAGGAGAGCGAGCCGCAAAGGTCGCCGGAAAACGGAAAGTCGAGCTGCCAGGCGACGTTGCGATGGTATTTGTAGCGCGGCGTGCGTGCGAAACGGGTCGGCCAGTAATTGGTGATCTCGTGGAATGTGTGCGAGCCGAAGACCATCCGCCAGTCGTCGCGCAGGGTTTCGTCTTCGAGGATCGGCAGCAGCGACCGGCCCGGTCGTTTGTCGTCGGCCGGCTCTGCGCCGGCCCAGTCGAGCAGGGTCGGCAATATGTCGACAAACGAAACCAGGTTCGGGTTGGCAACGCCCCGGCGTGCGCCGGGTCTGTGCATGATCAGCGGCAGGTGGACGCCGGCGTCGTAGAGCGTCGTCTTGGAGTTGAGGAACGGCGCGCCATTGTCGCTCAGAAAAATTACCAGCGTGTCGTCCGCATGGCCAGCCTCTTGGAGCGCATCCAGGAGCAGGCCGATGCCCCGGTCCAGCCGGTGCACGGAACGATAATATTCGGCCAGCTCGAGACGCACCTCCGGCAGGTCACTGAGGAAGGGCGGCACCGAGACCTCGTCCGGGGAAAATGCGCGCTCGTTGGGATCGCCATCGAAATCGTCATTGCCGAAGCCCGAGCGCGTCATGTCGCGATGCGGATCGATGAAGCCGATGGTCAGGAAGAAGGGCTGTTCGGCATTGCGGGCGGTGTCCAGAAAGGCGCGCGCACGCGCGGCGACCCAGCCAATGTCGCGCGTGCCGCTCTCCTCGCGCACCACCCATGGGTAGGTCTCGGCCGGGCCGACATGGACCTTGCCGATGATGCCCGTCAGATAGCCGCGCGCGTTCAAGAGGGCGGGTGCGGTTTCGACATGCCTGAAGGTCATGAAGTGGTGATGGTCGTGATGCAGGCCGTATTGGCCGTTCTGGTGCGTATGCAGGCCGGTATAGATCACCGAACGGCTGGCCGAGCAGGACGCGGTCGAGGTGAAGGCCATGTCAAAGCGCGTGCCCTGTCCCGCCAGCTGGTCGATGTTGGGCGTTGCGATCGCCGGTTCGCCATAGCAGCCGGCCATGCGGCCCAGATCGTCGGCAATCATCAGGAGGATGTTGCGGCTCATACGGGAACGCCTTCGACGGGCGCGGGCAGCGGCGACGCTGTGCGCGGGAACTCGGCGATCACCGCGCCGGCGACGGCCACCGCGTGCTTGAGACAGTCATGCAGGAGCAGGCCGCGCGCCAATGCATCGAGATAGCCGGCATTGAAGCTGTCGCCGGCGCCGACCGTGTCGATTGGTCGGGCTGGCGATGTGCTGGCATGGAGTGTCTGGCCGGCGCGATGGCCGATGGCGCCGTCGGCACCGCGCTTGATCACGACTGTCGCCCCGGCGCCGACGTGTTGGGCCAGCGCGGCCATGGCGACCTCGGGATTGTCATTGCCCGCAAGCGCGGCGGCCTCCCTGTTGTTGACCAGAAGGTGGTCGCAGCCGGCGATCCAGTCGTGGGCCATGTCTCGCTCTGACGGTGTCCAGCCGCCGTCCGGCCATCCCGGGTCGATGGCGATCTCGGCGCCGCGCTGGCGCAGCCAATCCTGAAGCGCACGATGACCATCCATCACCGCCGGCATCGCAAACCCGCCGCTGACAAGGACGAGTGCCCCATCCAGCGGCATCCCGTCGAGCGCAGTGCGGAAGAATCCCGCATCGAGATCGCCCAGATGTCCCAGAGACGACAGGAAAGTGCGCTCGCTTTCGGGGTGCAACAGGCCGACCGTGAAGCCGGTGGCGCCGGGGCGCTGCGCAACATGGTCGAGTGGCCCTTCGAAGGCATGGGCGATCGCTTGGCCGGCGAAATCGCTGCCGCGCGCCGAAACCAGACCGGATTTGGCGCCCAGCCGCTGCAGCACCAGCGCCGTGTTGGCCGCTGAGCCGCCGACACGCAGGTCGGCATGTTCAAAGAAAGCCTCGGTCCCACGCGCGGGCCATCGGTCGATGTGACCCAGGATGATGTCCAGATTGGCGTTGCCGACCACAAGGATCGTTCGCGGCGCCATGTCAGGCCGCCCTGGCTTTGCGGACCGGCCGGCCGGCGTCATCGAACAGATGGATGGCGTCGGGCTGCGGCGTCAGGAAAACCGTCTCGCCTTCGCCGATGCGTTCGGCGCCGGCCAGACGCACATTGACCATGCCGGCCGTCTCGGTGTCGACATGGGCGAACGTGTCCGAGCCGAGTGCCTCGGTGAGCCGGACGGTGCCTTTCCACTGACCCTTCTTACGTGACAGGTCGATATGTTCGGGCCTTATGCCGAAGGTGGCGGCGCCTTGGCTGGCGGCGATTTCGCCGCCGATGAAATTCATGCGCGGCGAGCCGATGAAGCCGGCGACGAATTGTGAGGCGGGTTTGGAATACAGGTCGAGCGGCGTGCCGACCTGTTCGACATTGCCCGCATTGAGAACCACGATCCGGTCGGCCAGCGTCATCGCCTCGACCTGATCGTGCGTCACATAGATCATCGTCGTGTCGGCGAGGCGCTTGTGCAGGGCCGCGATTTCCAGGCGCGTATCGACACGCAGCGCCGCGTCGAGATTGGACAGCGGCTCATCGAACAGGAAGACGCGCGGCTGCCGGGTGATGGCCCGGCCGATGGCCACGCGCTGGCGCTGGCCGCCCGAGAGTTGCCGCGGCTTGCGCTCCATATAGTCGCTGATCTGCAGCATCTCGGCCGCCTGCGCTATGCGCGCCTTGATCTCGTCGGGCGAGAGTTTTGCCTGTTCGAGCCCGAAGGCCATGTTTTCGAACACGGTCATGTGCGGATAGAGCGCGTAGGACTGGAACACCATCGAAATGCCGCGCCTGGCCGGCAGCACGTCGTTCATGCGTTCGCCGTCGATCACCAATTCGCCGGCGGAGATGTCCTCAAGCCCGGCGATCAGGCGCAAAAGGGTCGACTTGCCGCAGCCCGACGGGCCGACGAAGACGATGAACTCGCCGCCCTCAAGCGACAGGTTGACGTCGCGCAGCACCTCGACGCTGCCGAACGACTTGCAGACATTGTTCAGTTCGACCGAGGCCATATGGTCACCCCTTGACCGCGCCGGCGGTCAGGCCGGAGACGATCCTGCGTTGGAAGATGAGAACGAGCACAACCAGCGGCAGCGTGACGATGACCGAGGCAGCCATGATATTGCCCCAGGGCACTTCGAACTCACTGCGTCCGGAGATCAGCGCGATGGCGACGGGCACCGTGCGTTGGCTGTCGGTGGACAGGAAGGTCAACGCGAACAGGAACTCGTTCCAGGCCTGGATGAAGGCCAAAAGACCGGTCGTCACCATGGCGGGCCACAAAAGCGGCACGAAGATGCGGCGGATAATGGTGAAGGAGGAGGCGCCGTCCATGATAGCCGCCTCCTCGATTTCGACGGGCAATGCGCGCATGAAGGTGGTCAGCACCCAGACCGTGAAGGGCAGGGTGAAGATCATGTAGGAGAAAACCAGCGACCACAACGAGTTGAAGAGGCCGAACGCGCGGACCAGTTCGAACAGGCCGGACAGCACCGCGATCTGCGGAAACATCGATACCGACAGGATCGTCAGCAGCAAAAGGCCGCGCCCGCGAAAGCGGATGCGGGCCAGCGCGAACGAGGCGGTGATGGCGAGAAACAGCGAGATGATGACCGTCACCGTCGCCACGAACACCGAATTGAGGATCTGCTTACCGAACACGCCGTCCGACAGCATGGAGCGGTAGTTGGACAGGTCGAACACAGCCGGCAGATAGTTGACCTCGAACAGCGCCTGTCCGTCCTCCAGCGATGTCAGGATCGCATAGTAGAACGGGAACAGCGCCTGAAGGACAATGATACCGACCAGAAGATAAAAGCCGGTCGTCTTGAGCCAGGCGGGCGCGGTCATCGCTCGTCTCCCTCAAGGTTCATGCGGGTCGCGTAGATGAAGCCGATGGTGATCAGCGCGATGATGAAGAACAGAAGCGTCGATGCGGCCGAGCCGTAGGCGAAGCGGTCGAAATCGAACAGGTTCTCGCGGGCATAGACGCTCATGGTGCGGGTCGCGTCGGTGTTGGGCGTCATCACATAGACAATGTCGAAGACCCGCAGCGCATCGAGCGCGCGGAAGACGATGGCGACCAGAAGCGCCGGCATGATCAGCGGCAGCGTCACCTTTCGGAACAGCCGGAAGGGCGGCACGCCGTCGAGCCTGGCCGCTTCGTACATGTCCTTTGGCACCATTTGCAGGCCGGCGAGGATCAAAAGCGCCATGAACGGCGTCGTCTTCCACACATCGACCATGATGACGGCGATCATCGCGGTCTCGGGCGAGGCGGTCCAGGCGACGGGCGCGTCGATCAGGCCGAGGCGCTGCAGCATGTCGTTCACGATGCCGAACTGGTCGTGCAGCATCCAGGCCCACATGCGGGCCGAGACGATGGTCGGGATCGCCCAGGGGATCAGGACGGCGGCCTGCACCCAGACGCGGCCGGGAAACTTCTTGTGCAGGACCAGCGCGATGACGAGGCCGAACAGTGTTTCAAGCGACACCGAGACGAGCGCGAACCAGACCGTGTTCCAGACCGAGCGCCACCAGCGCGGATCGGCGAGCAGGCCGAACCATTCGCCGTCGCCATTGCCGTAATCGACATATTCGAGATAGTTGCGCCAGCCGATGAAGCGGGCTTCGCCCAGAAGGTCGAGTGAGGCGTCGGTGAAGGAAAACCAGATCGTTCTGTAGAGCGGGTAAAGCGCGACAGCGGCCAGCACGATCAGCATCGGCGCCAGGAACAGCCATGCCGACCGGATGCGCTGGCGCGACAGGCGCGAGGCTTTCGCCACGCGTGCCGCCGCCGTTTCGGTCGCGGCGATGTCCGATGCAGCGCCCATCATCAAGCCCCCTAACGTTGCACGCGGGCCATCAACGGCCCGCGCGCCAAAAGTGTCGGCTTACCAGCCCGCGCCTTTGAGCCGGTTGAGCCGTGCCTCGAGCTTGGCAAGGTTCTCCTCGGCGGTGCCATTGCCGCTCATCGTGTCGTGCACGGCGGTCCAGAACTCGGAAGAAACCTCGTTGTACTGGCGTTTGGTCGCCGCCGAAGGCCGCGGCAGCGCGCCGTCCACAACCGGCTTCCACAGCGGAATGAACTCCTGCTGCTCGGCGACTTCCGGATCATCATAGACCGCCGTCAGGGTCGGCGGACGCGAGGTGACAATGGCGCGCTCTTTCTGGTTTTCGTAATTGTTCAGGAACCTGACCAGTTCGATCGCCACTTCCTGATTTTCCGAATATTGTGACACGCCCAGATGCCAGCCGCCAAGCGTATGGGCCGAGGGCTTGCCGTCGCCGCCGGTCGGCAGCGTGCGCACACCGAACTGGCCCTTGATCGGGCTGTCGTCGCCATTGCCCAGCGCGTAGGCGTAGTTCCAGTTGCGCATGAACACCGCATTGCCCGACTGGAACACGCCGCGCGCATCCTCTTCCTTGTAGTTGAGAACACCGTCGGGCGCGATGTCGCCGACCCATGAGGCGGCCAGTGTCAGCGCTTCGGCGGCCTGCGGATTGTTGATGGCGATCGTGCCGTCATTTTCGACGATCCGGCCGCCGCCAAAGCTGACGATCCACTCCTGCGCGTTGCAGGTCAGGCCCTCATAGGCGGCCCCCTGGAAGACAAAGCCCCACATGTCGGCATTGCCCTTGTCGCGCTCGGCCTGCATGATCGCCTGCGCGGTCTCGGTCATCTCCTGCCAGGTCTCGGGCACGGCCTTGCCGTGTTTTTCAAGCAGGTCGGAGCGGTAGTAGAGCGCTGGCGCGCCCAGGAACATGGGCAGCGCGACCAGCTTGTCGCCGACCATCTGGCTTTCGACCGCACCGGGCACAAAGTCATCGATAATGTCCTGGACATACGGCATCAGGTCGATGAAATGCGTGGCGATCTGCGGCGCCCAGATCACATCGAGACGGTAGACGTCAATATCGGACGACTGGGCCGCCAGCCACAATTTGTACTGGGCGAACTGGTCGGTGGTGGATTCGGGCATCGAGACGATGGTCACGGTGTGCCCGGTCTCGGCCTCGAACTTGTCGAGTTGCGAGCGCAGGATCTCTTGGTCCCGCCCGATCGAACCGTGGACGATGTTCAGTTCGGCGGCGATGGCGGTGCCCGCCAGCAGCGTGGCGCAGGCAAGCGCGGTCAGGAATGGTAGATGGCGTTTCATCGGAAAATCCTCCCTTGTTGGTGAAACGGTCGGCGGTTGGCGGAGACAGGTCAGTCGGGGGCGTCTCCAAAAAAGATCGGTGATGTCCAGGCCATCTGGCCGTCGCGCTGGCAAAGCCGCGCATAGATGTTTTCGCCGGGTTCGGTCGAACCCAGATCGATGGCGCCGCTCCACTGCCACTGGTGCGGCTGCGGCAGCATGTGAAAGCGGAAGGCGGGCGAATCGATCGGCCCCAGATTGCCGCTCAACGCGCCTTCCATCAGGCGGGTCAGCGGTATGGCGACCGATGTGCCGCCCAGTTCGACATGGATGACCGCATCGGCCCTCGCGGTCAGCCGCAGGGCGAAGCCTTGGGTCGCCGAGGTGACATTGTTGGGGTTGGCCTCGGCGGTGACGGCAAAGCGCACCGTGTCGCCGTCTTGGGTCAGTTGCGGCAGTGGATGGGCGTTGTCGCCGCCTTCGAGTGGCGAGACCACTTCGGGGCCGCGGAAGCGGGGCTGGACGGCGTCGATGGTGCCGTTTTCGAGCCGGACGGTGCCGGTCCAGTGGTGGCTGGTGCGCCGGGCGCCCCAGCCCAGTTCGACATAGAGGACGGTTTCGACGGTGCCGTTGGCCGGATAGCAGACCGGGGCCGGTGCCAGATCCGGCGAGACCCGCGCGAACAGGTCGCCATTGCGGATGATGTCGATCGTGTCGATGAACCCGCCGGCGACGGCTTCGATCTCCAATGATGCGCGTTGGGCCGGCTCTGAGGCATCGCCTTGGATTGCATCGCCCATGGCGATCAGCAAATGGGTCGCGTCGCCGGTCAGCGCGTTGGTGCGCCGGGCGCGCATGGCCGACCAGATCGCCTCGCGCCCTTCGGTATCAACCGCCCCATAGGCCGCCATCCGGCCATGGCCCCAGGAGCCGGGAAAGCCGCTGTGATGGTCGGTGTTGCCGACGATGCCGAACCGGGCGCCGCGCCGCAGCCCTTCGGCCATGGTCGAGCGCCCGTCAACCGGACCCATGGAATGTAGATAGCCGCGCGAGGTCTCCGAAGTCTCGGCGCAGCCGTGCATCGAGACCATCTCGACAAAGGGCGACAGGGCGGGATCGAACGTGTCCCAGTTGATGCCGCGCGCGCCCTGCCGGTAGCCGATATGGTGCGGGAAGGCCAAGGCCCGGCCGTTCTTGTCCGCGGCAAGCCTTGTCTTCAGTTCGGCCGGCGTGTCGGCCAAAACGATGGGATCAGGGTCGAGATCGGCATAGACGATCGTGTAGTCGCCATCGGCGCAGGAGTGGATTTCGTAACCGGGAAAGACCCAGAAACCGTTCTCGTCATTGTGGCGGGCGAGCGTTGCGAAATGATCCTTCCAGCCGGCACGCAGCTTGGCAAAACCCTTTTCGTGGAAGTCGACAATATGGGCGACGGACGGATCGTTGACCGGCATGTCGGGCCAATGGGCATGGCCGGTGATCGAGACGAAATCGAGCTGCAAGGCGGCCCGGTCGAGCGCGCCGTCAAGGCTGCCATGGCCATAGGACAGGGCGCAATGATTGTGGATGTCGCCGAAAAAGGCGCGCACGCCGCGGGCGGTGGCAAGGGGGGCGAGCCGGTTCGGCAGGGGCGCGATCATGGCGCGTCCTCCACTTTGGCCGGATCGATCGGCCGGCCGCCATTGCGCAGCGACCACAGCGTCGCATGGACCATGCGCAGCGATGAAAGCCCGTCGCCGGGGCCGACCGGCGGCGTGGCGCCGGCGCAGAACGCGCGCATGGTGCGCACCAGTTCGAGGTCGGCGCCGAAATGGGTCGACTGGCGTTCCGGATCGGCAAAGCTCACCGTCTCGGCCTTGTGGCCGTGAGCGGAGACGATGTCGATGCTGCCCGAATGGCGCTCCATGCGCAGCCGGCCCGACGCGCCGACGATTTCCAGCGTTTCCTGATCGGCGGCCCAGGGGCCGAAGATCGTGAAGAACAGGCAGGCCGTCATGCCGTTCTCATAGGCGACCGAGATGATCGCGTGGTCGTCAATGTCGGCACCGGGCAGAAAGACGCAATTGTCGTTGCGGTCCTCGATCCGGTAGGCATGGGTCCAGCTTTCGTTGGCGACACGGCCGACACCCTCGAACTTGTCGACCAGCGTGTGGTGGCGACGGTAGGGACAGCCGCGGTCGCATTCGCTGCAACGCTGCGGCGCGTCGGGATCGGGCGCGAAAATGCCGCTGCGCCCACCGATCGCCGACACGGAGACCGGGCGCGCGCGGGCGATCCAGTTCAGCACGTCGAAATGGTGCGAGCACTTGTCGTTGATCGCGCCGCCCGACTTGGCCTGGTTGCGGTGCCAGAGCTGAAGGTAGCGCGTATAGGGGATCACCGAGCGCAGGAGGATCATGTGCGGATCGCCGATGCGGCCCTTGTGGGCAAGATCGACGGCCTCGATCCAGGGCTTTTCGTAGCGGCGTGTGAAGCCCATCATGACCGGGCCTGATGTGGCCTCAGCGCGCAAGATCGCCTCGGCATCGGCGAGCGTGACCGAAATCGGTTTGTCCAGATAGATGCGTTTGCCGGCCCGCGCGGCGATTTCAACCGGTTGGCGGTGGGCATCGGTGTGTGTGGTAACGAGGACGAGCCCGACCGACGGATCGGTGATGGCCGCCTCCATCCGGTCGGCGGGTTCGACGGTGTGGACAATGCCCTGACGGGCATAGATGGCGGTCAGATGATCGGCGGCGTGGCGGGCGCGATCGGGCAGCGCATCGTGCACCGAAATGATGCGGAAGCCGGTCTCGGCGGCGATCTCGGCCATACGCGCTCCGATATAGTAGGCGCCGCGTTCGCCCGCGCCGATGATCGTCACGCCGATCTGGTTTTGCTGTTGTGGGGTGTGAAGCACGCCGCGCGTCCGCAATCGGTCTCAGTGGCGGCAGGCTATTTGAGTACAGGAGTGGCTACAATCCGCCCTATACTCAATCGGTCTCGGGCGAGACCACACTGCCGTGGACGATGTGACCGATCGGCAGATAATGCACGGTCGGCGCAGCACCGGACATGGCGATCCGTTCGGTGATGATCTTTTCGAACAGATCGAGTTTTTCGCGATGCGAATTGCCGATCACGTCGAACCGACGGACATGTTCGGACGGAAAATCGGTGCTGCCGAGCAGGAGCACGCTGAGTTCGTCGCCGATGGTCTGGCCGAGATCGGTCAGGGCGCGTTCCAGCATGAAGCCCTCGACGATCCCCCATGCGATCAGCGCGGTGAAGGGCAGTTTTCCGTTCTCGTCGCGCAGCGGGCCGAGCGCTTCGGTGATATCACCGATCTGGGTGGCTCCGGGCAGTCTGTCCATGGCGATCAGCCGGCCGGCATTCGGGTCGGGCAGCCAGCGGCACAACAGCTCGAATTCGCGCCGTGCCATGGCGATCTGGCGCGCCTCGTGGCCCGAGGTCAAAAAGCCGATCCGCTGATGGCCCTTGTCCTGCAGGGTGCGAAAGGCGATGGACAGCGCCTCGCGCCAATTGGTGCCGATGGCGTCGGCATCGATGCCGGTCGCCGACACGCCATCGACGATGATCGCGCGCGCATGCCGCTGAAGTTCGGCCAGAAGCTCGATCGACATGACCTCGAAATGGATCTGGATCAGGCAGGCCTTGAAGCGGCCCAGCCGTCCGAGCAGGGCGACGGCCTGCTCCTCGCTCGAATAGCCGATCTGGAGGACGGAACATCCGCGCGCCTTGAGCCGCTGCTCCATCTCCTGCAGTACGGAACGGGCAAGGCGGCTGTCGGAAATCCGGTAGAGGACGAGCAGGTCGCCCTCCCATTGTTCCGTGTCACCTGAGCCAGGATCGGCGACGATCAATCCCAGGCCGGGCTGGGCGCGAAGGCGCCCTTCGTCCAAAAATGGTTTGAGCGCCTGTTCGACGGTGCGTTGTGCCGTGCGGTGGGCGCGCATCAACGTCTTGACTGTCGGCAGCTTTTCGCCGGGTTCGGCGGCGTCGATCTGCCGTGTCAGCGCATTTCTTATGCGGTCGATCTTGTCGAGCGTGCTCTGGCGCATCGGTGTGAGTTCGCGGGCTGCCGGTTTCGCAAGGCCAAGCCGGCATCATCGCATCGCGGCAAAGCGGCGTCCATGGCTGCCGCCATGGTTCACGCCGGTGCCGGGCGCTTGGCGCGGCGGGTCGACAAATAAAGGCTGGTCTGCGAATTGGAGATGCCATCGACCAGCCGGATGCGGTTGAGCACCGCATCGATGTCCGACAGCGTGTCGGTCGCCAGTTCGACGACGAGATCCCACCGGCCGTTGGTGGTGTGCACGGCGCGGATTTCGGGAAACCCGCCGAGGGTTTCGACGATCCGGTCCTTTCCCTTGCCTTCGATCTCGATCATCGTCACGCCGCGCACACCGCGTTCCTCCACGTCGCCGCGCAGCACGACCGAATAGCCCAATATCTCGCCGTCCGCCTCCAGCCGCGACAGGCGTGCGCGCACGGTCGCGCGGGTGATGCCGAGTTGCGCGGCCAGTTGCGAGATCGAGGCGCGCCCGTCGCCGCGCAGGGCCGACAAAAGCCGGTAATCGGTCTCATCCATGGGATAGCCTGTCCAAACTGGTCGTTTGTATTGATCATAACAGACAATCGGAATGCAAGATTGGTCACTCTGCCGGCTTGTGGCTGCGCATATCATCATGATCGGTTGGATGGGCCAGCAGACAGGAAGCCGACGCGAGCAGCACATGGGCAACAGGCCGGACGATCAGGGGACGGGCGCGCGCCATGCGGCAATGGCCGCGGGCCGGGACATCACGCTTCTGGGCGTGCCGGTCGATTGCGGCGGCGCCTATCGCGGATGCCTGATGGGGCCGGACGCCCTGCGCGTGGCCGGGCTCGCCGAGAGCCTGTCCGAACTGGGTCACCGCGTGTCCGATGCCGGCAATCTGGCGCCGGACCTGACCGGCCCGCGCGATCATCCCAACCGGGCGATCCACGATCTGGGACCGTCCGCGAGTTGGGTCACCGCCCTTTCGGATGCAGCGTTTGCCGCCGGCGCGGACGGCCTGCCGATCTTTCTCGGCGGCGATCACCTTATGGCGGCGGGCACGGTTTCGGGCGTCGCGCGGCGCGCCGGGGCAAGGGGCCGGCCGCTCTTTGTCCTGTGGCTCGACGCACACACCGATTTCCACGATCTGAACAGCACGCGCAGCGGAAACCTGCACGGCACGCCGGTTGCCTATTTTACCGGGCGTCCCGGATTCGATGCCTTTCCGCCCATGCCGGCGCCTGTCGCCGAGGAACGCGTCGCCATGTTGGGCATCCGATCGGTGGACGCGGTGGAAGCGACGCGGATCGGTTCGACGGCGATCACTGTTGCCGACATGCGCGCCATCGACGAAGGCGGTATCGCCCGGCCGCTGCGCACCTTTCTGGACCGCGTCGTGGCCGAGGATGGCGATCTGCACGTCAGCTTCGATGTCGACTTCCTCGACCCGGACATCGCGCCGGCGGTGGGCACCACAGTGCCCGGCGGCGCGACCTTCCGCGAAGCGCATCTGGTGATGGAGATGCTGCACGACAGCGGGCGGGTCACCTCGCTCGATATTGCCGAACTGAACCCTTTCCTTGACGATCGCGGCCGCACGGCCCGGCTTGTGGTCGATCTTGTGGCGAGCCTGTTCGGCAAGCGGGTGATGGACCGGCCGACGCGCGCCGCCTGACAGGGGCTTTTCAGAGGAACCCGACATGACCGCCATGACACCGACACAGCAAGCGCACGCATCACAGACGCCGCCCGGTCCGCCCGAGGGCTCGAACCTTGTGCCGTTCGTGTCGGTCGACAACATGATGAAGCTGGTCAACGCGATCGGCGTCGAGCGTGTTTTGGTCGAGTTGGCCGATTATATCGAGGACGACTTCCGCCGCTGGCCGCATTTCGACAAGACGCCGCGTGTCGCCTCCCATTCCAAGGTCGGCGTGATCGAGCTGATGCCGACATCGGACGGCGAGTATTACGGCTTTAAGTATGTCAACGGCCACCCCAAGAACACGCGCCAGGGGTTGCAGACGGTCACCGCATTCGGCGTTCTGTCGTCGGTGGAAAACGGCTATCCGCTGCTTTTGAGCGAGATGACGATGCTGACCGCTTTGCGCACGGCTGCGACCTCTGCCGTGGCAGCACGCCATCTGGCGCCGAAGAATGCGCGCACCATGGCGATGATCGGCAATGGCGCGCAATGCGAGTTCCAGGCGCTGGCCTTCAAGGCGATGGTGGGCATCGAGGCCGTACAGCTCTACGACACCGATCCGGGCGCGACCGCCAAGGCGGCGCGGAACCTTCAGGGCTCAGGTCTTGCCGTCACATCGTGCACGAGCGGCGAGGAAGCGGTTGAGGGCGCGCAGATCATCACCACCTGCACCGCCGACAAGCAATATGCGACGATCCTGACCGACAACATGGTCGGCTCGGGCCTGCACATCAATGCGATCGGCGGCGACTGTCCCGGCAAGACGGAGCTTCATCGCGACATCCTGCTCCGCTCGGACATTTTCGTCGAGTACCCGCCGCAGACACGCATCGAGGGCGAAATCCAGCAGCTCGACGACGACCATCCGGTCACCGAATTGTGGCAGGTGATCAACGGCGACACCGCCGGGCGGACGGCGCCCGAACAGATCACGCTGTTCGATTCGGTCGGCTTTGCGACGGAGGATTTTTCGGCGCTGCGTTACATCCATGACCGGCTGCGCGGGACCGACTTCTTCGAGGAGCTGGACATGCTCGCCGATCCGGACGAACCGCGCGATCTCTACGGCATGCTGATGCGGGCCGCCGTGACTTCCCCCGCGGACTGAACCGCTCTACAAGCCGGGTGTACAATCCCACCTTCGGCGAGAGCCATGAACATCATCATCAAGATCACATGCCCGGACCGGATGGGCATCGTCTCCGGCCTGTCCACCGCGCTCGCCGCGCACGGCTACAACATCATCGAAAGTTCGCAGTTCCACGAGCCCGCGCCGGGCACGGCGCGGCGTGCGGGCGAGGGGTGCTTTTTCATGCGCGTCGATTGCGTGCAGACCGCCACGGGCGCCGAGGCCGGAGACAATGCCGCCGGGCTTTCCGCATTCCTGGACGGGTTTCGCAACGAGTTCGATGCCGAGGTGACGGTTGCGGACAAGGACCGGGTCGTTCCAGCGATCATCATGGTCTCCAAGTTCGACCATTGTCTTCAGGACATCTGGTACCGGGTGCGCACCAGGACCCTGCCGATCAGCCTTGCCGCCATCGTCTCCAACCACACCGATTCGCAGGCCGACGCCGAGCGCTGGGGCATCGATTTTCATCATCTGCCCGTGACGCCCGACACCAAGCCCGAACAGGAGGCGCGGCTCGAGGCGATCATGACGGAGACCGGCGCGGACCTGGTGGTGCTCGCGCGCTACATGCAGATCCTCTCCGACGGGTTCAGTTCGCGCCATTTCGGCAAGGTGATCAACATCCACCATTCCTTCCTGCCGGCCTTCAAGGGTGCCAAACCCTATCACCGGGCGTGGGATCGCGGGGTCAAGCATATCGGCGCGACCGCCCATTATGTGACGCCCGATCTGGATGAAGGTCCGATCATCGAACAGGGGACCGAGCGGGTCAGCCACACCTCCGACGCGGACGATCTGGTCATGCGCGGGCGCGACGTGGAGGCGCGCGTCCTGTCGCGGGCGATCCGCCTTCACGCGGAAGGGCGGGTCTTCATCAATGGCAGCCGCACGGTGGTGTTCGAGCCGTGAGCGCTGCGGCCCGGCTCACAGCCGGTCGACGATCCGTTTCATCGCCGCCCCGTAGCGATTGGTGACATCGTCGCGGGCGATGTGCCGGCCGTTGCGCACCATATGGCGGCCGGCGGACCAGACGTCCGTGATGGCGTTCGCGCCGCCGGCGAAGACGAACCCGTCGAGCAGTTGACCGGTTGCCAGCGGCGCCAGCGTTTCATGGTCGCGATGGAGCGCCAGAAGATCGGCGTGCATGCCCGGCACGATCGCGCCGCAATCGCGGCCGAGTGCCCTGGCGCCGCCGGCAAGCGCCGCGCGGTGGAGCGTTTCGCCTGTCGATGCGTCACGATCGCTCATCACATTGCGGGCGCGATGGTGAAGGCGCTGGCCATATTCGAAAAGACGCAGTTCGCCGGCCAGCGTGATCTCGACGTTGGAGTCGGTGCCGACGCCGAATGCACCATCCGCGTCCAGAAATTCGGCTGCGTTGAACAGCCCGTCGCCGAGATTGGCCTCGGTGATCGGGCACAGGCCAGCCACCGCGCCGCTCTGCGCCAGCCTGCGCGTTTCGTCGGCGGTCATGTGCGTGGCATGGACGATGCACCAACGCTCGTCGATGCCAACCCGGTCGAGAAGCAGTTCCACAGGCCGGGCGCCATGGGCTGCGACGATGGCATCGACCTCGGCCGTCTGTTCGGCGGCATGGATGTGCAGGGGTCCGCCCGGAAACGCTGCCTGCAATTCGGCGATCTGGTCGAGCGAAACGGCGCGCAGCGAGTGGGGCGCGGCGCCGAGCCCGCCGTCTTCGGCAAGTTCGGGCCGGGCCGCCTCGGCAATCCGCAGCAGACGTTCGGTGTGGTTGCCGAAACGGCGCTGGCCGCCTGACAGCGCTTGTCCGCCCGTGCCCGCATATGTGTAAAGGACAGGCAGAAACGTCAGGCCGATCCCGGTTTCGGCCGCCGCGCCGATGACGCGATGGCTCAGTTCGGCGCGGTTGTCATAGGCCGTGCCGTCCGGCTGGTGGTGCAGATAATGGAACTCGGCGACGCTGCCATAGCCGGCCTCGAGCATTTCGATGAAGGCCAGCGCCGCGATGGCGCCGATCTCGTCGGGCTCGAGCGTGCCGACGAAGCGGTACATCAGGTCCCGCCAGGTCCAGAAACTGTCGTCCGTGTCGCCGCGCCGCTCGGTCATGCCGGCCATGGCCCGCTGAAATGTGTGGCTGTGTAGATTGGCCATGGCCGGCAGCAACGCGCGGCCGGTCAGGCGATGGTCGCCACGGGCCGTCTCCGTCCCGGCGGCGACCGACGCGATCTTTCCGTTTTCGATCGTCACCCGGACGTTTCGGGCCCAGCCATCGGGCAACAGCGCTTCGGGCGCCCACAATGCGGTCATGGTGCCGTCTCCAATTGGTTCAGCCGTCCGCGTCGAATGCGATTGACAGCGTCATCAATGGCTTATTGAGTTGGCCGCGTTCAAGCCAATTCTGCGGGGGAGGGAGGATGGCCGGACCGGTCGACATTGTGATCCGCAATGCAAGCCTCGCCACCATGGCGCCAGGCGGTGCGCCTTATGGACTGGTGCGTGACGGCGCCGTTTTGATCCGCGACGGCATGACCGTCTGGGCCGGACCGGCGGCGGAGATGCCGGCGGCCGATGGCGCGGAGATTCGCGATCTTGAAGGACGGCTGGTGACGCCGGCGCTGATCGATTGCCACACCCATCTGGTCCATGGCGGCAACCGCGCGCGGGAGTTCGAGATGCGGCTTGAAGGGGCGAGCTACGAAGAAATCGCACGCGCCGGCGGCGGGATCGTTTCGACGGTCGCCGCCACCCGTGCGGCCGATGAAGAGACGCTGCTTGCCGATGCGCTGCGCCGTGCCGACGCGCTGATTTCTGAAGGCGTCGCCGTTGTCGAGATCAAGTCCGGTTACGGGCTCGATGCGGACACCGAATTGCGCATGCTGCGCGTGGCGCGGCGGATCGCAGGCGAGCGGCCCGTGCGCGTCCGCACCAGCTTTCTGGGCGCCCATGCGGTACCGGACGGAATGGAAGCGGACGCTTACATAGACGAGATTTGCATCCCCACGTTGCGCCGCGCCCATGCCGAAGGGCTGTTGGATGCGGTGGACGGGTTCTGTGAGGGCATCGCCTTTTCGCCGGCGCAGATCGCGCGCGTCTTCGACGTGGCGGCCGAGCTTGGCTTGCCGGTCAAGCTGCATGCCGAGCAATTGTCCGATCTCGGCGGCGCGAAGCTGGCCGCGTCGTACGGGGCGCTTTCGGCCGATCATCTCGAACATCTGGGCGCGGACGGCATCGCCGCCATGGCCGGGGCCGGCACGGTGGCCGTGATCCTGCCCGGCGCGTTCTACACGCTGCGCGAGACGCAAGCGCCGCCGATCGCCGCCTTGCGCGCGGCGGGCGTACCGATGGCGGTGGCGACCGACGCCAATCCCGGCTCGTCGCCGATGACATCGCTGCTTCTTGCCATGAACATGGCCTGCACGCTGTTTCGCATGACGCCCGAGGAAGCGCTGGCCGGCGCCACCCGCAATGCGGCGCGTGCGCTGGGGCTCGCGGACTGCGGCATGATCGCGCCCGGCCTGCGTGCCGATTTTGCGGTATGGGATGTCGAGGAACCGGCTGAACTGAGCTACCGGATCGGCTTCAATCCGCTGCATGCGCGAATCATCGGAGGCCAGTTTTGACCGCATCGTTTGAGCCCGGCCATCTGGACATGGCGCAGATCCGCGCCTTTTTCGAGGGTGGGCGGGCGCCGGCTGTCGATGCGGGCGCGCGCGCCGGTGTCGACCGGGCGGCGGCGGTGATCGCCGACATCGCGCGGGGCGACGCGCCGGTCTATGGCGTCAATACCGGGTTCGGCAAGCTGGCCTCGATGCGGATCGCGCCGGACGACACGGCCCGGCTGCAACGCAATCTGATCGTGTCGCATTGCGCCGGTGTCGGCGATCCGCTGCCGCGCGCCGAAACGTCCCTGATGATGCTGCTCAAGGTCAATTCGCTGGCGCGGGGCGCGTCCGGCGTGCGCTGGGACCTGATCGCGCTGCTTGAAGCGATGCTGGCCCATGACATCTGGCCGAACGTGCCCGAGCAGGGTTCGGTCGGCGCCTCGGGCGATCTGGCGCCGCTTGCCCACATGGCGGCCGTGATGATCGGCGAGGGACAGGCATGGGGCGCCAGGGTGAACGGCCATCCCATGCCCGGCGGCGAAGCCCTTCAGAACGCCGGCCTTGAACCGGTCGTGCTCGGCCCGAAGGAAGGGCTTGCGCTGATCAACGGCACGCAATTCTCGACGGCGGTGGCGCTCGGCGCATTGTTCGATCTGTGGCACCTGCTCGAAAGCCAGATCGCGGTGGCAGCGCTGTCGACGGACGCCATTATGGGATCGACCGCGCCGCTGCGCCCCGAGATCCATGCGTTGCGCGGTCATCGCGGGCAGATCGAGGTGGCGGCTGCGATGCGTGGCCTGCTCGACGGGTCGGACATCCGCGAGAGCCACCGTGAGGGCGACACGCGCGTGCAGGACCCCTATTGCATCCGCTGCCAGGCGCAGGTGGCGGGCGCGGCGCTCGACCAGTTGCGCATGGCCGCGCACACGCTTTTGATCGAAGCCAATGCGGTGACCGACAATCCGCTGGTGTTCGAGGACGGATCGGTCATCTCGGGCGGCAATTTCCATGCCGAGCCGGTCGCGATGGCCGCCGACCAGATCGCCATCGCGATTGCGGAACTCGGCGCCATCGCGCAACGCCGCATCGCGCTGATGGTCGACCCGACGCTGAGCTTTGACCTGCCGCCCTTCCTGACGCCGGAACCGGGTCTCAATTCGGGCCTGATGATCGCCGAGGTCACGTCGGCTGCGCTGATGAGCGAGAACAAGCATCTCGCCAACCCCTGCTCGACCGATTCGACGCCGACCTCGGCCAATCAGGAAGACCATGTGTCGATGGCCGCCCATGGCGCGTTGCGGCTGCGGCGCATGGTCGACAATCTGGCGCATATTGTTGGCATCGAATTGTTGTGCGCGGCGCAGGGTATCGAGTTCCGCGCGCCGCTTGAGACCAGCGCGCCGCTGCGTGATCTTGTTGATCGACTGCGCGAGACGGTGCCTGCTCTCGGGGAGGACCGCGTTGTGTCCGCCGATATCGGCCGGGCCGCCACGCTGTGCGCCACCGGGCTCGATCTGTGTTCCCTGGAGATGAATTGATGACAAACCCGCGCCACAATGTCCGGGACGTCTTCCCGCCGATCGGGCCGGAGATCACGGCGAAAAGCTGGATGACCGAGGCGCCGATGCGGATGCTGATGAACAATCTGCATCCGGACGTTGCCGAAAACCCGCATGAACTGGTCGTCTATGGCGGCATCGGCCGGGCGGCGCGCACATGGGCCGATTTCGACCGGATCGTCGATGCGCTCAAGGGGCTGGATGATGACCAGACGCTTTTGGTCCAGTCGGGCAAGCCGGTCGGCATTTTCCGCACCCATACCGACGCGCCGCGCGTCCTGATCGCCAATTCGAACCTCGTGCCACACTGGGCCAATTGGGACCATTTCGGCGAACTCGATCGCAAGGGCCTGATGATGTACGGCCAGATGACGGCGGGCTCGTGGATCTATATCGGCACGCAGGGCATCGTGCAGGGCACCTACGAGACGTTCGCCGAGGCCGGCCGGCAGCATTATGGCGGCGATCTGACGGGCAAGTGGATCCTGACGGCGGGCCTTGGCGGCATGGGCGGGGCGCAGCCGCTCGCCGCCGTCTTCGCCGGCGCATCGTGCCTTGCCGTGGAATGCGATCCGACGCGCATCGATTTCCGCCTCAGGACGAAATATCTCGACGAGAAGGCCGGGACGCTCGACGAGGCGCTGGCGATGATCGACGCCTGGACCAAGGCGGGCGAAGCCAAATCCGTGGGCCTTGTGGGCAATGCCGCCGACATTTTCCCCGAACTCATCCGGCGCGGCATCCGCCCGGACATCGTCACCGACCAGACCTCGGCGCATGATCCCGTGCACGGTTATCTGCCGCAGGGATGGTCGGTCGCCGAGTGGCGCCAGAAGCAGGAAAGCGACCCCAAGGCCGTCGAGGCGGCCGCGCGCGCCTCCATGAAGGTGCATGTGGCGGCGATGGTCGACTTCTGGAATGCCGGTGTGCCGACGCTCGACTATGGCAACAACATCCGGCAGGTCGCGCTGGAAGAGGGGCTTGAAAACGCGTTCGCGTTCCCCGGGTTCGTGCCCGCTTACATAAGGCCGCTCTTCTGTCGCGGGATCGGCCCGTTCCGCTGGTGCGCGCTCTCGGGCGATCCCGAGGACATCTACAAGACCGATCAGGCGATGAAGGGCCTGTTCCCGGACAACGCCCATCTGCATCAGTGGCTCGACATGGCGCGGGCACGGATCGCCTTCCAGGGCCTGCCGGCGCGCATCTGCTGGATCGGGCTGGGCGACCGGCACCGGGCCGGTCTGAAGTTCAATGAAATGGTCGCCAGCGGCGAACTGAAAGCACCGGTGGTGATCGGCCGCGACCATCTCGATTCAGGCTCGGTTGCCTCACCCAACCGCGAGACCGAGGCGATGAAGGACGGCTCGGACGCGGTGTCCGACTGGCCGCTGCTCAACGCGCTTTTGAACACCGCGTCCGGCGCCACCTGGGTGTCGCTGCACCATGGCGGCGGCGTCGGCATGGGCTTTTCGCAGCATTCGGGCATGGTGATCTGCGCCGACGGCACCGACGACGCGGCACGACGGATCGAGCGTGTTCTGTGGAACGATCCCGCCACGGGCGTCATGCGCCATGCGGACGCCGGCTACGAGATCGCGCGCGACTGCGCGACCGAACACGGGCTCGATCTGCCCGGCATCCTTTGAGGGGTCCCAGTTTCAATCGTAGCCGGCGCTCAGCCGGACGACCGTGCCGTCCGCCAAGGTGATCCGGCGGACGTAGAACTCGCGCGGATCGGGGTCGTCGTCCAGCCGGCCCAGCACCGTTACCTCGTCGCCGACCGAATAGTCGCCCCAGTCCCGCTGGGTGTAGACCCGGATCGTCCCGCTTGCATCGCGAATGCGGAACTCGTCATCATCGAGGCGGGCTTCGATCGTGCCGTGGATCAATGTCTCCTGATAGATTTGCAATGCGTCGATGGGCGTGACAGCGGTTTGTGCGAACGCGGTCGAAACCGAGGCGAAAAACGTCATCGTCATAGCGGTCGAAACGGCGCGGATCATCGTCGGGTCCCTTTTGGTTGGCGATGTTTGACAGGGTGGCGCCAACGGTCTGGCCACCTTTCCTGGCCAATCTGTGGCCAGCCGTCAGCCGTGTTCAAGCGGGCTGACATAGCCGGGCGGTTTGACCGTCAAAACCGAGCAGCCGATCGCATTGAGCACGTCTTCGGCCGTGTTGCCGATGATCATGCCGGGTATGCCGGTGCGCACCAGCGTGCCGATCACCAGCAGGTCGATGCCCATCGCCTCGACATGGGCGGGGATGACATCGCGCGGCCGGCCGCGGGCCAGGTGCGGGACGATCGCGGCGGGCATCGCATCGACAGTCATGTCCGCCTTTGCCTGCCGCGCCAGCGCATCGAGCGCTTTGCGGCGACCGTCTTCGGTTGCATCGAGATAACGCCGCACATCGTCTGGATCGTTGGTCCAGCGGCGCACCAGATCCTCGGCCGGCGCGTCCCAGACATGGGTGATATGCAGCGTCGCGCCGTTGAGGGCGGCAATGCGGCAGGCCGTATCGATGATGATGCGGTTCAGCGCCTCGTCGGCGGGCCCGTTCTCGTCGTCCAGATCGACGGCGGCCAGGATCGTTTTCGGCGGCTGGGCGGCGCCGGGCATGGCGAGCCAGACGGGGCAGGGGCATTTGCGCAGCAATTGCTGGTCGGTCGAGGTGAACAGATAGCGATGCTTGTGGTCGAACGGTTCGGCCATCTTGACGACCAGATCACGCCCGTTCTCGATGACATCGCCGATGATCTCGCGGAATGGCCGCCCCAGCCGGGTTTCGATCCCGATCTCCAGATCGCCGGCAAACGGTGCGATCCTTTCGGCCAGTCCGGCTTCGAGGGCATCCATCATCCCGGCCTGGATATCGGCGGCGTCGACGCCGGCAAAACGGGCCAGTTGATGGATGTCGGCATGGTCGTCGCCGACGGCGAGCGCGGTCAGCCGAGCGCCGTTCTCGCGGGCCAACGCCGCGGCGCGCGCCAGGCTGTCGGCGTTCGGATCGGCGATATCGCACACCGCCAGGATGTTGGAGAAGGGCGGGGCGGCCGGGCGATCAGTCATAACTGGACCTCTTCCTCCGCTCTTGAAACGGGTATGCCGGTTTTGGCATCGCGCGGATGCACGGTGCCGAGCACCAGGCCGGCCGCCTGCGAAGCGGCATCGCGATAAGGCCGCAGCACGAGATCGGCCCCGGCCTCGGCCAGCCGCTCCGCGTTCCCGTCGCTGTGAACCGCAACGGCGGTGCGGCCGTCAAAGCCGGCATCGCGCAACGACCGGATCAGCGACCGGCGCGGATCGTCATGGGTGATGCCGGTGTCATGCTCGGGCACCGCCGAGATCGCCCAGCGAACCGGGATCAGCGGCAGATGCGCAATGAATTCGGGATCGGTGGCATCGCCGAACATGACCTCAAATCCGTGCTGGCGCGCTTCGCGCACGGCGACGGGATTGAAGTCGACGCCCAGAACCTTGAGCCCCGCTCCACGCAGCTCCTCGGCAATCGCCAAGCCATAGCGCCCGAGCCCGAAGATGACGATGTCGTGCCCGCCGGCGCTTGGCTGCCAATTGTCTTCCTCGGTGCCCGCGCCGCGCCGTTCGAACGGGCCCAGCACAGGTTCGACGATCCTGTAAAGCTGGTGCGACCAGGTGATCATGTAGGTCGAGGCGGCGATGGTAATCAGGCCGACCAGGGTGACCAGGCCCATCGCATCGGCGGCGACATGGCCGATGGCGACGCCCATCGCCATGAAGATCAGAGAGAATTCGGAAATCTGTGCCACGGTGAGACCGGCGAGAAAACCGGTGCGCTTGCGGTAGCCCATCGCACCCATGATGGCGAGGACGATCAGCGGGTTGCCGATCAGCACGAACAGCGAGAAGACCAGCGCCGCGCCGATGTTGTCGCCGAGCACGGCAAGGTCGAGCGAAGCCCCCAACGCGATGAAAAAGAACAGCAGCAGGAAATCGCGCAGCGATGCCAGGCGTGCGGCGATCGCTTCCCGGAAGGGTGTCGAGGCGAGCGACACGCCGGCGAGCAGGCCACCCAGTTCCTTGCCGAAGCCGAAATAGTGGCCGAGCGCGGCCAGAAGCGCCGCCCAGCCGATGGCAAACGAGATCATCAGTTCGGGCGAGCGCGACAGCCGGTCCATCAGCGGGTCGGCCAGATAGCGGATGAACAGACCGACCGCGACGAGCATCAGCGCGCCATAACCGAACACCGATGCGATGTCGGTCATGGCCGAATCGCTTTGTGTGCCGACCCCGATCGCCGACAGCATGATCATCGCGATGACAACGACGATGTCCTGCACGATCAGAAAGCCCAGCGCGATGCGCCCGTGCAGGCTGTCGATCTCGCGCTTGTCCGACAGCAGCTTGACGATGATGATGGTCGACGAAAAGGTCAGCGCGATGGCGACATAGATGGCGGTCACCGGATCGAGCCCCAGCGCCAGCCCGATCAGAAAGCCGAAAATGGTCGTGAACGCCACCTGTCCAAGCCCGGTCATCAGCGCAACCGGGCCGAGCGTGCGCACCAGGCCAAGGTCGAGTTTCAGACCGACGAGAAACAGCAGCACCGCGATGCCCAGTTCCGCTAGAAGATCGATATATTCGTCGGACCGGGCGATGTTGAGCACCGACGGGCCGGCCACGATCCCCACCGCGATGAAGGAGACGATCAGCGGCTGGCGCAGCATGAGGCCGACAAAGCCGACGCCCGCGGCCAGCACCAGAAGCGCCGCGATTTCATAAAAGATGTAGTCCGTGATCGTCTCGGTCATGGGGTATCATCCACGCGCCCGGGCGCGTTCGCCATGGGACGCGGTGCCGCGCCGGCCGCGCCAGGCCCAGACTGCACGCTTTTCAAGCTCCAGGATGACGAGCACGGCAATGCCGACCGCAACGATCTGCAAGCCCTGCAACAGTGAAACGGGCCGCGTGTCGAAAAAGGCTTCCATGAAGGGCGCATAGGTGAACAGGAACTGCAGCGCGGTGACGGCGGCGATCGCGATCAGCACCGGCCGCGTGCCGAACAGGCCGCGCAGGGTGAGCGACGGCTCGCCCAGGTAACGCACAGAGAAGAGGTAGAAGATCTCCATCACCACCAGCGTGTTGACCGCGATGGTGCGGGCCTCCTCGATCGATGATCCCTGTGCCTGGGCGAGCGCAAACTTGCCGAAGATGCCGGCCATGAACAGGACCGAGACGAAGCCGACGCGCCACAGGACGAACGGCGACAAGATCGGTTCGGACGCCGGGCGCGGCGCGCGCGTCATCACGCCCCTCTCGGACGCTTCGAAGGCCAGCGTCATGGCGAGCAGCACCGAGGAAACCATGTTGACCCAGAGGATCTGCAGCGGCGTGATCGGCAGGGTCAGACCGAGCAGGATCGCGGCGACAAGGGACAGCGATTCCCCGCCATTGACCGGCAACAGGAAGATGATCGCTTTCTTCAGATTGTCGTAGACCGTGCGCCCCGCTTTGACCGCGGCCGCGATGGTCGCGAAATTGTCGTCAGCGAGCACGATCTCGGAGGCTTCCTTGGCGGCCTCGGTGCCCTTCAGACCCATGGCGATGCCGATATCGGCGCGCTTGAGCGCGGGCGCATCATTGACGCCATCGCCGGTCATGGCGACCACCGCGCCACCCTCCTGCAGCGCCTCGACGAGCCGCAATTTGTGCTGCGGACTTGTCCGGGCGAAGATGTCCACCTCGGCCGCGCGACCGCGCAACTGGTCGGTGTCCAGCGTGTCGATCTCGGCGCCTTCCATGACCCTGGCCGTGTTGGCGAGGCCCAACTGCCGGCCAATGGCGGCAGCCGTGCCCGCATGGTCGCCGGTGATCATCTTGACGGCGATGCCGGCGGCGCGGCATTCGCGCACGGCGTCGATCGCCTCCTCACGCGGCGGGTCGATCAGGCCGACAAGGCCGAGAAGTGTCAAGTCATTGTCGACGTCGTCAAAATGCAGTTCGCCATGGTCGCCATGGGTCCGCTTGACCGCGATGGCGAGGACGCGTTGGCCCTGATCGGCAGTGGCTGCGGCCTGGTCGCGCCAATAGTCCGGATCGATCGGGGCATTCGTGCCATCCTTGATGCGCTGGGTCCGGCACATGGCGAGAAGCCGCTCCGGCGCGCCCTTGACGAAAATCGTCGCATTGCCCTCATGGTCGTGGCGCAGGCTCGCCATGAAACGATGCTGCGCGTCGAAGGGAATGGCATCGGTCTGCGGCCGTCTTGCGCGTTCGGTGTCCGGTTCAAAGCCTGCCTTGCAAGCGAACGCGACCAGCGCCCCTTCCATTGGGTCACCAACCACCTGCCAGTTGTCGGCGGCCCCGACCAGATCGGCCTCGTTGCACAGCAGCGCGGCGCGCCCCAGTTCGGTCAGAACCGGATGATCGGCGACGCGCGCCTCGGCGCCGTCGAGCACGAACCCGCCATGGGGCGCATAGCCGGTTCCCGTTACGCTGTAGGCGTGGTTTGCGGTGATCACGCCGGCGACGGTCATCTCGTTCTTGGTCAAGGTGCCGGTCTTGTCCGAGCAGATGACGGACACCGAGCCGAGCGCCTCGATGGCGGGCAGGCGACGCACGATCGCGTTGCGACGCGCCATGCCCTGCACGCCGATGGCGAGTGTCACGGTCAGAATGGCCGGCAACCCTTCGGGAATGGCGGCGACCGACAAACCGACCAGCGCCATGAACAGTTCGGTGAAACCATAGCCGCCGAGTGTCAGGCCGAAGGCCAGAATGAGCGCGCTGAAGCCGATGATGAAGGCTGTCAGCCATTTTGCGAACACGGCCATCTGGCGGATCAGCGGCGTTTCGGTTGACGGCACGTCCGCGATCATGCCGGAGATGCGGCCGATCTCGGTGTCCGCAGCGGTGGCGACGGCGATGCCGCGTCCCTGTCCGGCTGCGGCCATCGTGCCGGAAAAGGCCATTGAGCGGCGATCGCCGAGCGGCGCGTCCGCCGCAACCGGACCGGTCGCCTTGTCGACCGGCACCGATTCGCCGGTCAGCACCGCTTCCTCGATCTTCAGGCCGCGTGTTTCGCAAAGGCGCAGATCGGCCGGGATGCGGTCGCCTGCCTCGACAATCACAACGTCGCCGGGCACGATGTCTTCGCCGGGCACGGTGTGGCGGTGGCCATCGCGCAGAACCGTCGCCCGGGGCGCCAGCATGTCGCGGATCGCGGCGAGCGCGCTTTCGGCCTTGCCTTCCTGCACGAAACCGATGATGGCGTTGACCATCACGACCGCAAGGATGACGGCCGTATCGATCCAATGGCCGAGCAAGGCCGTCGTCGCGCCGGCGGCCAGAAGAACGTAGATCAGCACATTGTGGAACTGGCGGACAAAGCGGCCCAGAGGGCCTGCGCGCTTGGGCTCGGGCAGCTTGTTTGGGCCGTAGTGCGCAAGGCGCTGCCGCGCACCGGTCTCGTCGAGCCCTTGCTCGATGCGCGTGCCGAATCGTGTCAGCGCATCGCCGAATGGTTGGTCATGCCAACTCATCATGTCGTCCTTTGTTTTTGCTGCTAAGTCCCGCTCAGCCGTCGGTTTGCTCCCAAGCCGGCGGTCGTGTTGCATGGGCGTTGACGAATGCTTCAACATCCTCGACCGCGATGCGGAACTCTCGCCCGAGTTTTATGGCCCGAAGGTCTTCGCCGTGAATCCACGCGCGCACGGTGGCCTCGTTGACCTTGAACAGTTCGGCGATCTCAAGCGTGGTCATGAAAGGTTTGCTCAGCACCGCTTGTCTCCACTGGATTGATCTGAACTTGTATCAGGTCGGTCCAGATGGCTTTGATGCCGATCAAACGCGCCATCGATTGCGGGCTTCGGCATGCGGGACGCGGCCATCGGTCCGGCCGATCGGTTGCATGGCGGCGGTTGGCTGTTTTCTGTTTGCGTGCACTGCAGTATGACAGGGCATCTGGTCCCTGATCTGGAGAATTGCGCACGTGTCCCAGAAAGTCCGCAAAGCCGTCATCCCCGTCGCCGGTCTCGGCACGCGGTTCCTTCCCGCCACCAAGGCGGTGCCCAAGGAAATGCTCACGGTCGTCGACAAGCCGGTGGTGCAATATGCCGTCGAAGAGGCCAAGTCCGCCGGCATCGAGCACATCATCTTCGTCACCGGCCGCAACAAGAACGTCATCGAGGACCATTTCGACCATCAGTACGAGCTGGAACACACGCTGGAGCAGCGGGGCAAGGACGGGCCGCTGGCCATGTTGCGCGCCGACCTGCCGCAAGCGGGCCAGATCAGCTACACACGCCAGCAGCAGGCGCTTGGCCTTGGCCATGCCGTCTGGTGCGCGCGCGAGATGGTCAGCCCGGGCGAACCGTTTGCGGTGCTGTTGCCCGACATGGTGATGACCGGTGATCCGGGCTGCCTGTCACAGATGGCCAAGGTGCATGGCGAGCGCGGCGGCAATGTCGTCTCTGTGCAGTCATGCGCGCCCGAAGACGCGCACAAATATGGCATCGTCTCGATGGGCGAGACGTTCGATGATCGCTCCTTTTCCATCACCGGCATGGTCGAAAAGCCGGCGCCCGGCACCGCACCGTCCAACTACTTCCTCAATGGGCGCTACATTCTCGACGCGTCGATCATGGGCCTTCTGGGCCGGCACGAAAAGGGCGCGGGCGGCGAGATCCAGTTGACCGATTCGATGCTGGCGCTGATGGACGCGCAGCCCTTTTTCGGCGTGCCGTTCAATGGCGAGACCTATGATTGCGGCTCGAAACTGGGCTTTTTGAGCGCCAACATCGCGCTGGGCCTTGCCAATGACGAACTGGGCGCGGATCTGCGCGCCTTCATCAGGAGCCTTGATCCATGAGCGTCTATTCGGCGGCGATGTCGAGATAGCCCATAGGGTTGCGCGACTGCCAGCGCCAGGCGTCGGCGCACATGTCGGCCAGATCGCGCTCGGCGGTCCAGCCCATCAGTGCCTTGGCCCGCGCCGGGTCGGCGTAGCAGGTGGCGATGTCGCCGGCGCGCCGTTCGGCAATCTTGTACGGTATCGGCCGGCCGCTGGCGGCCTCGAAGGCGCGCACCATGTCGAGCACCGAACAGCCCTGCCCGGTGCCCAGGTTGACGGCGGTGCATTGCGGCTCATCGAGCAATTGCAGGGCGGCGACATGGCCCTCGGCCAGATCGCAGACGTGGATATAGTCGCGCACGCCGGTGCCGTCCGGTGTCGGATAATCATCGCCGAAGACGGTCAGGTGCGGGCGGCGGCCGACCGCGACCTGGCTGATATAGGGCATCAGATTGTTGGGTATGTCGGCCGGGTCCTCGCCGATCAGCCCTGAGGGGTGCGCGCCGACCGGGTTGAAATAGCGCAGGATGGCGATGGCCCATCGCGGATCAGCGTCATGCAGCGCGCGCAGCATGTTCTCGACCACCAGCTTGGTGTGGCCGTAGACGCTGGCCGTCGATAGCGGGTGGTCCTCGGGGATCGGCAAGTGCTGCGGATCGCCATAAACGGTCGCGGACGATGAAAAGATCATCTTCCTGACGCCGGTGTTGGTCATCGCGGTCAGAAGCCTTTCGGTGCCGCCGACATTGACGTCGTAATATTTGAGCGGTTCGGCCATGCTCTCGCCGACCGCCTTGTAACCGGCGAAATGGATCACCGCCTCGCAGCCGTGCTCCGTGATCGTCGTTTCCAGCGCGCCCACATCGCGTATATCGCCCTCCACGCACGTGACGGTCTCCTGAAAGAGCTGGCCGAGCCGGTCGAGAACGCGTGGCGAGGCGTTGGAGAAATTGTCGAAAATGACGGGCCGGTGGCCCGCCTCGCGCAGCGCCAGAAAGGTGTGCGAACCGATATAGCCGGCACCGCCGGTGACCAGGATCTTCATGACGGCTGTTCCTTGCGGTTGGGCCGATTTTGCGGCCAGCCTGTCATGCAAGGGTTGAGAAAGGGTTGGCGACGTGCGCCGCCGCCTGTGCCGCTATGAACGCCAGACGGCGGGTAGCGGCGCGCCGTCGCGCAGGATCGCAAGCGCTTCGATCGCCAGCGGCCGCAGGCGGTAGGCATCGGGCGCCAACAGCCGGACCACGCATTTGCCGGCGAAGGCGCTGACGCCGGCGCGCACCGCGCTACCGGACATCGGCGCCAGTTTCTCGCGGAGCCGAGCGGCCAGCGCCACCTGCTGCTCGTCATCGCACGGCGCGACGTGGACAAGCGTGGCCGCCGCCGTGCATGTGGCGAGTGTTGCCGGGCTTCCGGAAACCGCCGTGATATCGCCGCCCAGCCGCAGATCATCGGCATGGATCAACGCGCCGGCGCGGCCTATCCGCCACCGGTCGCGCAACAGCGTCCGACGCACCGTCTCGCCCATCGCAGCGCGGCCGAGCACCAGCGTTTCCAGACCGGTGAAAACGGCGTCGGGCGCAAGATCGATGTCGATCGAACGGTCGAGCGCGCTGTCATCGAACAGGATCGTCTCCTGCGGCAGCCAGTCGAGCCGGGCCCCCGCGCCGACATCGAGCCGTGTCGTCTGGATCGCGGTACCGCCGGCGCTTTTGTAGATGCGTTCGCAGGCCTGGGTGGCGATCACCAGATGCGTGCCCGCGCCGGCCGCCGCCGACCAGTTCAGCCGGTCACCGCCGGTCAGCCCTCCGGCGGTGTTGATCAGGACCGCCTCGAGCGCGCTCCCATGTGCCTTGGGAATGCGGATCT
Source organism: Roseitalea sp. (assembly GCA_017642895.1). GTDB lineage: Bacteria > Pseudomonadota > Alphaproteobacteria > Rhizobiales > Rhizobiaceae > Roseitalea. Next base: position 303,140 of record JAEPON010000002.1, on the reverse strand, counting down.
TGGCGTTGGCCTTCTGGTGCAGCGCGTCGAGCCGGGTCCGGCCGTCCGGCCCGGCCTTGACCGCGATCCGCCCGGCGCCGACCGAGCGTTGCATGGCCACCGCTTCCGCCCGGCCGCGCTCAACGGCCACCGGGTTTGCTGCCGTCGCCAATGTGCCGCTCCCCCCGCGCATGGGCCAGTTCCACCTGCCGCTGGCGTTCGGCAAACCGGGCGCGGTCGGCCTGGCTCATCGTTCCGGCGCAGTGGGGGCACTGGACGCCGGGCCGGTAGTCGGCGCTGCGCAGATCCTCGGGCGACAGCGGATGCCGGCAGGCGCGGCAGAGCTTGTGGGTGCCCTGCGCGAGGCCGTGGCCGACCGCGACACGCTCATCGAAAACGAAACACTCGCCGCGCCACGTGCTGTCGTCCTCGGCCACCGTTTCGAGATATTTCAGGATGCCGCCTTTCAAATGGAACACATGGTCATGGCCGAGCGATTTGACGAAGGCGGTTGCCTTTTCGCAGCGTATGCCGCCGGTGCAGAACATGGCGATCTTCTTGCCGCGCAGGGCGTTTTCGTTGCGGCGCACCCAGTCGGGAAATTCGCGGAAGGTGGCGGTTTGCGGGTTCACGGCATTTTCGAACGTGCCGATCTTCACCTCGTAATCGTTGCGCGTGTCGATGGTGATCGTGTCGGGGTCGGCGATCAGTTCGTTCCAGTCCTGGGGCGCGACATAGGTGCCAACGATCGTCGTCGGGTCGGTGCCCGGCACACCCATGGTGACGATTTCCTTCTTCAGCCGCACCTTGAGCCGGTAGAAGGGCATGGTGTCGGCGAGGCTTTCCTTGTGTTCGAGGCCGGCGAGCCCGGGTTGCGCGCGCAGGAAGGCGAGCATCGCGTCGATGCCTTCGCGCGGGCCGGCGACGGTGCCGTTGATGCCTTCCGACGCCAGAAGAAGCGTGCCCTTGAGGCCGGCCTTGCAGCACAGTTGGGCCAGCGGCTTTTGCAGCGTCTGATGGTTGTCGAGCCGGGCAAAGTGATAGAGCGCGGCGACGATGATGGGCGTTTCGGTCATGGCGGGGTTCTAGCGCTTGATGACCAAGGCGGGAAGGGGTTCGGGCCTTGAAGGGTGAGGCGAGGGGTGAAAGCGTTCGCTGCATTCCGTTCTTTCCGTTCGGCTGCTACAAATCCGCCCTTCGCGTCCATCTGCGTCATTCCGGAACGTGATTCCGGAATCCAGTGGCTGGGTGTTTGCCGCCTCGGCTCTGGATTCCGGGTTCCGCTTCGCGGCTCCGGAATGACGGCGTGTGTGATTGTGACCGCGCTTCACCTTCAAAGCCGGCATCTGTCAAAGAACGGGAACAACGGGCGGTTTGGGGAGCCGCGATCCGAAGTTTGTATAGTGCGGTCGCCAAACCGCCCGTCCGGTGGGTTTGCGGTGATCGCCATGTGCGGCGCCGGCGCGAGGCTCGCGCCCTACCGCGGCCTTGGGATGGGTTCGGTCCGCCGCAGACCCGCGACGCGATGAACCCATCCTTTGGCCCCATCCGGTCCTGACCGTCGGCCGGGTCTGGCCGATAACAGGCGCGGACGGACACCGCACATCTTCATTCCGCACCGGCTTGAGGGCTCATCGCCCAGGTGAGGCTACCATGTGTGACCCCGGCCCTTCGCTTATGCTCCGGGCGTTCGTCGTTCCGAAAGCCAAATCGTTGGCTTCCGGCCGACCAAGGGTCGACCACGCCGCACCCAACCGGTCCACCGCCGCGCCCGCCGAAGGTGGTGGCCATCCGACGTTCCGAAGGGCGCGGTGAGGCAAGTATGGGGGCGGGGAGAGAAGGGGGGATAAGTTTTGTTGGGCGAAGGGCGTTGGCCCGCGTCGGTGCCTGCGTGTCATCTGCCTGTTCAACCAATGCTGATCCGGCTTGACGCCAGCAGGCCGACCGCCTAAATAATGAACGATCGTTCGTTCAAAATACTTGGCTATCGCAAGGATGTGACATGACGCTGCAGAAGAACTGGTATCTGGGATTTTTGGGCCTGATCGGGCTCTACAAGCTGCCGCAGGTGATGGATTTCTTCGGGGCAGGCGGGTCATGGTGGGACCTGGCGGGGGCGCTCTGGCTGTTCTGGTTTTTGTTCTTCATCCCTGAAGACGATCCGCAAAAGGCCGATGACGGCGCTTGACCGGGTGCCGTGCCGGCAATTTATCCAACCGTTTGCGCACTGACCGATACTGGCCGCTCCCCAGCCAAAGGAGCGAAAAGTGCCGGCATTTTCCGACGAAACCCTTCAGATCATCGAGCGTGTGGCGCGCGAAAACGGCATCGAGCCGGCGACGCTCAAGGCCGTGGCGGAAGTCGAAAGCGGCGGCCGGGCCTTTGCCATGGTTGGTGGCCGCAAGGAACCGCTGATCCGGTTCGAAGGCCATTATTTCGACCGGCTCATCGGCGACGACCGCCGCGCCGAGGCACGCAAGGCCGGTCTTGCATCGCCGCGCGCGGGAACCGTCGCAAATCCGCGCGGGCAGGCCGGGCGTTGGCAAATGCTCGAGCGCGCGGCGCAAATCGACCGGGCGGCGGCGTTGCAGTCTGTCTCCTGGGGGATCGGGCAGGTGATGGGCGCGCACTGGAAACATCTGGGCTTCGGATCGCCCGAGGCGCTGGCCCGCGAGGCGCGGTCCGGCATCGAGGGCCAGGTGCGGCTGATGCTGCGCTTCATCCATGCCAACCGGCTGACTTCGCTTCTGCATGCGCGCGACTGGGCCGGGTTCGCGCGGCGCTACAATGGTCCGGCCTATGCGAAAAACCGCTATGATGTGCGATTGGCGGCCGCCCATGCGCGGCATCGCGGGCGTGGCCGTGCGTCCGTGCCGTCGGCGCCGCCGCGCCGCCGGGGCGCCGATCTGGTGCGGCGCGGCGACCGGGGCGAGGCGGTGCGCGACATGCAGCGCATGCTGACCGCGGCGGGTCATCCGCTGCCCGCCGACGGCGTTTTCGGCCCGCGCACCGAAGCGGCGCTGCGCGCGTTCCAAAGCCGTCACGGGCTTGCCATTGACGGCATTTATGGTCCGGCGAGCCGGGCCGCGCTTGCCGATGGTGTTCCGAAGTTCGGGTCATTGCGTGGCTTTGTGATGCTGCTGGCGCGGCTGGCGACCGCGTGGGCCGGCCGACGGCGCCGGTGAGCGGGCCGCATGGACAGGGGTGTTCAACCGATTTAAAAGCGGGCGAAACACGCATTCAAGGAAGGGATGACAGACGATGAGCCAGAATGTCGAGGCGCTGGCGCCGATCATGACCGGCCAGACGGTGATCCCGGTCATCGTGATCGAGGATGCCGAAAAGGCGGTGTCGCTGGCGCGGGCGCTGGCGGCCGGGGGGCTTCCGGCGGTGGAAATCACGCTGCGCACCGAGGCGGCGCTCGATGCGATCAGGGCGATCGCTGCCGGGGTGCCCGAGGCGGTCGTCGGCGCGGGCACGGCGCTGAACGCGGCGCAGTATGAGGCCTGTGTTGCGGCCGGTGCGCGCTTTGTCGTCTCGCCCGGCTTCACGCCGGACCTGGCCGATGCGGCCGCCGGCAGCGCTGTGCCGCTGCTGCCGGGCTGCGTGACGGCGAGCGAGATCATGGCCGCGCTGGAAGAGGGCTATACCCACCTGAAGTTCTTTCCGGCCGAACAGGCGGGCGGCGCGGCCTATCTCAAATCGCTCGCCTCACCCTTCGGCGGGGTGAAGTTCTGCCCGACCGGCGGCGTTTCGGCGGGCAATGCGGCCGATTATCTGGGGCTGCCGAACGTTCTGTGTGTCGGCGGCTCGTGGGTGGCGCCCGCCGATGCGGTGGCGGCCGGCGACTGGGATCGCGTCACGGTGCTGGCGAAGGCGGCGGCGGGACTGGGGTAGGGTGCTACCCACCTCCCCCTTGAGGGGAGGTCGGTGATCGGCGCGCTTTACGCGCCGGAGCCGGGTGGGGGTAAGAACCACCGGCTGTGCCCAATTGTCACCCCCACCCGATCAGCTGCCCTTCGGGCTGGGCCCGAAGGTTGCTTCTCGTGCCTCCCCTCAAGGGGGAGGCTGACCCCAAACAAGAAACCCGGGATGTCGCCATCCCGGGTTTCGTGTGTCGGACAGTGGCTGGCCTCAGAGGCGGCCGGCGCGCTGCTGCAGCATGAGGAAGGTGTCGAAATTGTACTCCGACAACTGCATCCACAGATAGGCGTCCTTGCGGTAGCCCATATAGCTGTCGTGCACCTTCTTGAACATCTCGTTCTCGGCGCCGATCTCGGCATAGGTCTCCTGGGCCGCGTTGAAGCAGGCTTCCAGGATTTCCTGGCTGTAGGGGCGAAGCTGCGTGCCCGATGCCGCCAGTTCCTTGAGCACCTGCGGGTTGAGCGTGTCGTAGCGTGCCATCATCACCGAGTTGGCCAGCGCCGAGGCGCTCTTGATGATGCCCTGATAGATGCCGGGCAGTTCGTTCCACTTGTCCAGGTTGATCATGTTGAGAAGCGCGACGCCGCCTTCCCACCAACCCGGATAATAGTAATAGTCGGCGACCTTGTTGAAGCCGAGCTTGGCATCATCATAGGGGCCGACGAATTCGGCCGCGTCGATCGTACCGCGCTCGAGAGCGGGGTAGATGTCGCCGCCGGGCAGTCCTTGCGGGACCACGCCGACACGCTCGATGATGCGGCCGCCAAAGCCGCCGATGCGGAACTTCAGGCCCTGCATGTCTTCGAGCGTGTTGATCTCGTTGCGGAACCAGCCGCCCATCTGGGCGCCGGTGTTGCCGGCCGGGAAGGAGATCATGTTCTGCGTGGCGTAGAACTCGTTGAGCAGCTCAAGGCCGCCGCCCTCATAGAGCCAGGCATTGGTCATGCGCTGGTTCAGGCCGAAGGGCACGCCGGTGCCGAAGGCGAAGGTCGGATCCTGGCCCCAGAAATAGTAGGACGCGGTGTGCGCCATCTCGATGGTGCCGGCGGTCACCGCGGCGGCGCCCTCGAGCGCGCCGACGATCTCGCCTGCGGCGAAGACCTGGATGTTGAACTTGCCGTCGGTCATTTCGGTAACGGCATCGGCGAATACTTCGGCCGCGCCGTAGATCGTATCCAGCGCCTTGGGGAAACCGGACGAACAACGCCAGGTGATGCTGGGCATTTCCTGCGCGATGGCGGGCGCTGCCAGGGTGGTGGCGGCTGCCGCACCCGCGCCGGCGACGCCGGCCTTCTTCATAAATGAACGACGATCCATATGATCCTCCCGTGAACACAATGGGCCGAAGGCGGCAAAGTCTCCTCTCGCCGTCTTCAACTGGGCGCAAACTTGCAGCTTTCGCGTGCGCTGTCCACTGTCGTGGCGCCAACTGGTCAATTTTTTTTTCCACTTAATCGATTTGCGTGCGAAAGCCCTGCCCTTGCGGGTTATTCCGTCCGGCGGGCAAACCGATTATTGGAGAAAAAGGGCGGGCATCGCGATGCCGGTCCCGACACTTGTGACCACGAGGCGGAGCCATCATGCAGCCTATTGTTGCCGTTGTTTGCGATGTCCGGCAGTTCGACACCTATACTTGGCACGCAACGCCGGAGACCTATCTGAAAGCGGCGCTCGAGGTCGCCGGCGTGCTGCCGCTGATGGTGCCGGCGTTCGGCGACCGGATCGACATTGCCGGGCTGCTCAAACGGGTCGATGGCGTGATGCTGTCGGGCTCGAAATCGAACGTGCATCCCGGCCTCTACGGCGCCGAACCGGGGCCGGACTATGAGCCCTATGATCCGGCGCGCGATGCCACCAGCCTGCCGCTGGCGCGGGCGGCGGTGGAAACGGGCGTGCCGCTCTTGGCGATCTGCCGGGGGTTGCAGGAGCTCAATGTGGCGCTTGGCGGGACCCTGGCCACCGAAATCCAGCAGTTGGAGGGCCGCAGCGATCACCGCGCGCCCGAGCGGGAGACCCATGACGAGCGCTTTGCGATTGCCCACGATGTCGCGCCGAAGGCTGACGGATGCCTTGCCGCCATCGTCGGGAACGGGCCGGTGCCGGTCAATTCGTTGCACCGGCAGGCGATCAGCGCGCTTGCGCCGCGGCTTCAGGTGGAAGCGGTCGCCGATGACGGGACGGTCGAGGCGGTCTCGGTGATCGATGCGCCGGGCTTTGCACTCGGCGTGCAGTGGCATCCCGAATACTGGGCGAAGAGCGACACGCCCTCGCGGCGGATTTTCGAAGCCTTCGGCGCGGCGACCCGCGTCTGCGCGGGCGGGCGGCTGGCGGCGGCTCAATAGGCGGCCAGCGACACTTTCACATTGACCGGTTCGACGACTTCCCAGGCAAAGCCGTCGCCGGGCGCCAGGCGCATCAGCGGCGTGCCGCGATGGTCGGTGATCGTCACCGTGCCGCGGCCCGTTTCCTGCCAGGCGCGGGCGCGGGCGAAACGGTCGCCGAGCCGGGCGCAGGAGGAGCCCGGTTCCACCCGGTGCACATCATAGCCGTCGGCGCGATGCAGCCTGAAGCTGCAACTGATGTTGGTGCGATGGTCAAGCGCCATGAAGCGGTCGCCGCTGGCGCTGGGCGCCGGCGTCACCGATGCGGTGGTCATGGGATCGATGCCCGATGGCGCCGATCCCGGCACTCCGGCCCCGGCCGCGATGATCATCGCGGCGGCGCCGGCGACGGCGAACCCGTTCAGCCATTGGGTCGTGTTGAACCGCATCGAAAAGCCCCCTTGATCGGTGCGGCGAGCATGATCGGTCAGGGTTAACGATTTGCTAACCAAAAGCCGGCGCGCCAGCCAGCCACGGCTTTCAACGGATGAGGGCGGCGGTTTCAGGCACGGGCGTCGGCGGCGTGTCGCCGGCAAACCACGCGGCCAGATTGTCGATGACCAATTGCCCCATCGCCTGCCTTGTGCCGACCGAGGCCGAGGCCACATGGGGCAGAAGGCAGGCATTGGGCGCGTCCAGCAGGGCCTGCGGCACGTTCGGCTCGTCCTCGAAGACGTCAAGCCCGGCGGCGGCGATCGTGCCGGCGGTGAGGGCGTCGGCCAGCGCCGTCTCGTCGACCACCGAGCCGCGCCCGACATTGATGAGCACACCGTCCGGGCCGAGCTTTTCCAGGATCGCCGCATCGATCGCATGGCGCGTTTCTTTCGTGCCCGGCGCCACCGAGACCAGCGTATCGCAGGCTTCGGCCAGACCGGCGAGGCTGCCATGATAGGGATAGGTGACATCGGTGCGCGGCGACCTGTTGTGATAGGCGATGGCGACGCCGAAGCCCTCGAGACGCCGCGCCACGGCCAGGCCGATCCGGCCAAGGCCGAAAATGCCGACGGTGCGGCCGCGCAGGGTCAGTGGCGTCAGCGGATAGGCGCCGTCGGATTGCCATTTGCCCATGCGCAGCCAAATCTCGGCCCGCGGCAGTTCGCGCAGCGTGTTGAGCAGCAGGCCGATCGCCGTGTCGGCGACCTCGTCGTCGAGCACGTGCGGCGTGTGGGTGACGATGACGCCCCTGCCGGCGGCATGGGCGGCATCGACATGGTCGTAGCCGACGCCGAACGAGGAGACGATCTCAAGGTTGGGCAGTGCGTCGATCAGGGACGGCGTGACGGGCGACATCAGCGTGGCAAAGCCGGTGATCGAAGCGCGTGCATCATCGTCCATCGCCATCACCGCGTCGGGCTCGGCGATCACGCAATCGAACCTTTGAACGAGTTGGTCGCGCGTCCAGGAATGGCCGCGCCGCGAAACGAGGACCTTGCCTTTTCGTGCCATCGGGTCAGTTCTCCACGGGATGGGTGGTCGATTGGCGGACATGCAGTTCCGGCCGGGTCAGGTGGAGCGTACCCTCCAGCGACTTCTTGCCCTCGATCCGGTCAAGCAGGGCGCGGGCCGCGTCCCGGCCGACATCGCGCTGGCCGTTCCACACCGTGGTCAGGGCGGGCGTTGCGATCGAGGCTTCTTCAAGATCGTCATAGCCGGTCACCGATATGTCGACACCGGGTGTCAGGCCGGCGCGGGCGATGCCGTTCATCAGGCCGATGGCGACCAGATCATTCCAGCACACAGCGGCTGTCGGCCGGTCGCGCAGGGCGAGGAACTGGGTGGCCGCCTCGAAGCCGGCGGCCTTGGTGCGCGGGCCGGGAATGCGCCATTCGGCCTCGACCGGCAGGCCGGCCTTTTCCATCGCCTCGCGATAGCCGCGATACCGGTCGCGGCCCGTCGAGGTCTTGTCCGATCCGCCGATCATGGCGATGCGGGTGTGGCCCAGCGAGATCAGATGATTGGTCGCAAGGCCGATGCCGAACGCATCGTCGCCCCGGAAGACGGGGACATCGGCGCCCTCGACCGAACGGGCGATGAAGACGAAGGGCAGGCCGTTCCTGATGCCCAGTTCGATGTCCGACGGCGGCGTGTCGATCGCCGGCGACATGATGACGCCGTCGGCGCCAAGTTGCATCAATGTCTCCAGGAAAGCGCGCTGCTTGTCGACCGAATCATAATGGTTGGACAGAAGGAAGGTCTGGCCCGACCGGTCGAGTTCGGTTTCGATGGCGCGCAGGATTTCGGCATAGAACGGGTTCATGATGTCATGCACGACGACGCCGACAATGCCGGACTTGGATGTGCGCAGGCTGGCGGCGCGCCGGTTGTAGATATAGCCGATCTCCAGCGCGTGGGCCTTGACCCGCTCCTTGGTCGCCTCGGCGACGAGCGGGCTGTCGCGCAGCGCCAGCGACACGGTGGCGGTCGAAACACCCAGAGCTTCGGCAATGGTCGACAGTTTGATCTTCTGCAATACGCGCCCTTCAGCGACTTCATTTAAACCGGTCAAAGAGGTTTAAATGGCTTTAATCGGGCGGTAAAGGGCGCGGTCGGTCAGCCTTGCTCGGCCTTGTCGGCGTCCTGGCGAACGACCAGATTGCCCTCGATCTTGCCGAGGATTTTTTCCAGTTGCTTGCGCTCTTTCTTCTTCAGGCCCTTGAGCGCCTGTTTTTCGGCCTTGGCAACGGCCTTGCCCATGGCGCCCAGAACATCGCGGCCGGTATCGGTCAGTTGCACCAGAACCTGACGGCCATCCTGCTTCGATGCGGCGCGCGAAACGAAGCCCTGCTCCTCCAGCCGGCTGATCGTCTTGGTGATGGTCGGCGGGCGGACCTCAAGGGCCTTGGCCAGCGCTCCGGGCGTCATCGGACCGGTGGTCGCGAGTGTCTCGATGATCTTTTCCTGACCGGCGTAAAGCCCGGTCTTGAGCAGGTGGCGCGCATAATGGGTCCGGCCATGGCGCGCCACTTCCTGAAGGCGCGCCAACAAACTTCCGCCCTCGGGCTCTTCGGCGGGAATGTAGAACCGATTCATGGCTGCACGATAGGCTGACTGGCGACCGCGGACAAGCAAACCGTGGCGCTTCGTGATTTGCGTCGCGGCCGGGATGACGATACGTCATGTCGCCTGATTCGCCGCACCGTACCAGGAGATATCGTGCCGCAACCGATCGGGCCGCGTGCCCTCTGGATTCGCAATCCGCTGGCGGTCCTCGTGCCGGACGGCGTCGATGCGCGGGGCGGTCTCCTCGTCCGGGGCGGGATGATCGAAGCGGTGATCGGGGTGGGTGAGACGCCGGCCGACCCCCATGATGTGTTCGATGCCAGCGGGCATGTCGTGCTGCCGGGGCTGATCAACACCCATCATCATTTCTACCAGACGCTGACGCGGGCGCATCCGGCGGCGATCAACCGCGAACTGTTCGACTGGCTGAAGGCGCTCTATCCGCTGTGGGCCCGGCTGACGCCGGACCATCTGCGCATCGCGACACGGCTGGCACTGACCGAACTGATGATGTCGGGCGTCACCTGCGCGTCGGACCATCATTACGTGTTTCCGCACGGCCTCGACGATGCGATGGACATCCAGGCCGGGGAGGCGGCGGCGCTCGGCATGCGCATCGTGCTCAATCGCGGTTCGATGAACCTTTCCGTGCGCGATGGCGGCCTGCCGCCGGACAGCGTGGTGCAGGATGCCGACACGATCCTCGCCGATTGCGAGCGGGTGATCGGCCGCCATCACGATCCGGCACCGGGCGCGATGACGCAGGTTGCGCTGGCGCCGTGCTCGCCCTTTTCGGTGACGCGAGACCTGATGGCCGAGACCGCCGCGCTCGCGGGCCGCTGCGGCTGCGCGCTGCACACACATCTGGCCGAGACATTCGACGAGAACGCCTTTTGCGAGGCGACCTATGGCTGCCGGCCGGTCGACTATCTCGAACAGACGGGATGGCTGACCGACCGGACCTGGCTGGCGCACGGCATCCATTTCAACGATGACGAGATGGCGCGGCTCGGGCGCGCCGGGGTCGGCGTCTGCCATTGCCCGACCTCGAACATGGTGCTGGCCTCGGGCCAGTGCCGGACGCGCGAACTGGAGCATGCCGGCGTCGCGGTGGGGCTTGGCGTTGACGGGTCGGCATCGAACGATGCCTCGAACCTCATGGAGGGCGTGCGGCACGCGCTGATGATCGGCCGGCTGACCTATGACGCCTCGCTTACCCATCTGGACGCGCTGCGCTGGGCGACGGAAGGCTCGGCACGGTGTCTGGGGCGCGACGATATCGGCGCCATCGCGCCGGGCAGGCAGGCCGATCTGGCGCTGTTCATGCTGGACGAGTTGCGCTTTTCGGGCGCCCATGATCCGCTCGCAGCGCTCGTTCTGTGCGGCGCGCACCGGGCCGACCGGGTGATGATCGCCGGGCGCTGGACCATCGAGGACAGCGCGCCGGCGGGCGTCGATGTCGAGGCGCTGCGGCATGCCCATGGCGAAGCGGCACGGGCCTTCATGGACGGCTGACGCGGCCGCGCGCTGCCCTATATGGCGCGTTGCGAGCGAGGGATCATGACACAATCGGTTGCCATCATCGGTGCCGGGCTGGCCGGCGCGGTCTGCGCGCGGGCGCTGGCCGATGCCGGCCATGCGGTGACCGTCTTCGAGAAATCGGGCGGTACGGGCGGGCGGCTGTCGACCCGTCGCAACGAGGCCGGCAGCTTCGACCATGGCGCGCAATATCTGACTGCGCGCGGCGCGCCGATGCGGGCGTTGCTGGACGAACTTGCCGAGAAGGGTGCGGCGGCGCCCTGGGTGCCCGAGGGCAAGGACCGTGCGGGGGACTGGCATGTCGGGCTTCCGGGGATGAGCGGTTTGGTCAAGCCGCTTCTGGACGGCATCGATGTGCGTCTGCGCACGCCTGTGGACGCCATCGGCCTTGACGCGCAGGGCCATGTCCGGCTGACCGATGCGGAGGGACGCGATTACCGGTTCGGGCGAGTGGTCGTCACCGCGCCGGCGCCCCAGGCGATGGCCCTGACCCTGCCGCTTGATCCGGTCTTTGAGGCGTTGGACGCAATCGTCTACGCCCCGTGCTGGGCCGGCATGTTCGCGCTGGACGAACCGGCGGCCGATCTGCCCGATGTCCTGCGCGGCGACGATGACGGTCCGGCCGCGCTGATCGTGCGCAATTCCTCCAAGCCGGGCCGGGCCGGCGAGACGTTCATCGTCCATGGCGGCGGGGCCTGGAGCGCGCGGCATCTTGAAAGCGAGCCCGATCTGATCGTGCCGCGTCTGCTCGGCGCGCTGGAGCACGGCGCGGCGCGGCGCCTGTCGCCGGTTCATGCTGTCGCGCACCGCTGGCGTTATGCCCGGGTTGACCGGGCGCTCGGCGAAGACCATCTGATGTCGGACTGCGGCCGCATCATCGTCTGCGGTGACGGGCTCGTCGGCGGCCGGGCGGAAGCGGCGGCACACAGCGGATGGGCGGCGGCGGCCGCCATTTTGGACCGACAGGCGCCGCCCTGTGGCGGATACACGATTTGAAGGGTTAGGGAACCGGACATTCATGGACACACTGACCCGAATGCGCGCCTTCATGGCGGTGGTGGACAATGAGGGTTTTTCGGCCGCCGCGCGGGCGCAGGGGCGCTCCAAGGCGCTTTTGTCGAAATATGTGCGCGAACTGGAGGATGATCTGGGCGCGCTGCTGCTCAACCGGACGACGCGCCAGTTCTCGCTGACCGAAGCGGGCCACACCTATTATGGCCGCGCGATCGATCTTCTGCGCGAGTTCGACGATCTGCGCGACGAGATCCGCGACACCCGATCGGACCTTGCCGGCCCCATCAAGATTTCAGCGCCCCGGTCGCTTGCCGATGTTGCGATCGGCCAATCGCTGGTCGATTTCACCGTCGCTCATCCTGATATCAAGCTCGACATCCATCTCGACGACCGTTTCGTCGATCTTGTCGAGGAGGGGTTCGACATTGCGATCCGTGTCACACAACTTGAGGATTCAACGCTGATCGCGCGCCGGCTGAACCCGTTCCGGCTGGTCCTGTGCGCGACGCCGGCGGTGATCGAGCGGCATGGCCGACCCACATCGATGGCCGACCTGGCCGATCTGCCGTTCATCATCGACACCAATGCGCGACGCCGCAACATCATCCCCTATCGCGACGGCAACGGACAGGCCGCCTCGGTGACCGTGGACGGACCGATCAGCGTCAACAGCCCGCTTGCGGTGCGGATGGCCGGCCTTGCCGATCTGGGCTTTTTCGTTTCGCCGGACTTCATCGTCGTGGAGGATTTGCAGGCGGGCCGGCTGGTTGAACTGATGGCGGGGGAACTGGAAAACGATGCCGGCATCTACGCGGTTTATCCGCACCGGCGCTATCTGCCGGCCAGGGTCCGGGCGCTGGTAGACCATCTGGCCGACTGGTTCAAAGCCAATTGCCACCCGGTGCGGGGCAATGGCGCGTCATAATTCGGCCCGCTTCCCATGGCGCAAACGGTCCGAGCCGGATCAGGGGTGACGTGATTTGACCCGTCAGACAATGTTCGCAGCCTTTTTGGCACCGGCGGCGCTTGCCGCGCCGGTGGCCGCGCATGCCCATCCGCATGTGTTTGCCGAAGCGCGCCTCGAAGTGACGGTCACGCCGCAGGGTTTGGTCGACAGGCTGCGCCATGTCTGGCGTTTCGATGATTTGTTTTCCTCGACGGTCCTGTTCGAGTTCGATGCCGATTCGAGCGGCGCGCTGGAGATTGCCGAACTGGAAACCGTCGCCGACGTGATCGTCACGTCGATCGCCGAATTCGGCTATTTCCAGTCTGTGACGGTCGGCCAGAAGGAAATCGCCATCGCCCAGGTGACCGATCTGCGCGTCGACATGGTCGACAACCAATTGCTGGTCCTGTTCACCTCGCAGCCGGTCGAGCCGGTGGCGCTGGCCGACAATCCGTCCTTTGCCGTCTATGACCCGACATTCTACACCGCGATCGATTTCTACGAGGACGAGAACATGGTGCTGATCGACGCGCCGGCGGGTTGCGGGCACCGGATGGTGATCCCCGACCCGGACGAGGCGATCGCCCAGAACCAGGATTCGCTCACCGACGCCTTCTTCAACGACCCGGCCGGCAATGACTGGTCGAAAATCTTCGCAACACGCATGGAAGTGCGGTGCTCGTGAGACGCGCGGCCGCCATCGCACCGACCGTTTTGGCCGCGCTTGTCGCGGCGGCGGGCACGGCGGCGGCGCAATCCTCGCTGGGCATCGGTGTCGCCGAGCAGGCGCCCGCGTCCAACAGCGGCCTGTTCGGCGGCTTTTTTGCCTGGGTCGCCTTGCAGCAAAGCGCGTTCTACGAAGCGATGCGCGCGGCTTTGACGACGATGCGCGACGGGGGCTCCGGCGCCCCGGTGCTCGTCGGCCTGTCGTTCCTTTACGGCATTTTGCATGCCGCCGGACCCGGCCACGGCAAGGTGGTGATCTCGTCCTACATGCTGGCCAACGAAACCGCGCTCAGGCGCGGCATCGCGCTGTCGTTTGCCGCTTCGCTCGTGCAGGCGCTGTCGGCAATCGTCATTGTCGGGCTGGGTTTCCTCGTGCTGCGACAATTGGCGGTCAGCCAGACCGACACGACCCGCTTTTTCGAGATCGCCTCCTATTCGCTCGTGATCGCGCTCGGGCTGTGGCTTCTGGTGCGCAAGGCGCGCGCGCTGCGCCCGGCCGCGCCCAGGCCCGCCGCGCTGTCGGCGGCCGCGGTGCACGATCACCATCATGCGCCCGGCGAAGTGTGCGCCACATGCGGCCATGCGCACATGCCGATGCCCGACCAGGTGGCCGGCCCGATGAAGCTGCGCGATGCGGCCGCCGTGGTCCTCTCGGTGGGGCTCAGGCCCTGCACCGGCGCGCTGATCGTGCTCACATTTGCGTTCCTGAACGGGCTTTGGGCGGCCGGGCTCGTCTCGGTTCTGGCGATGGCGCTGGGCACCGCGATCACCGTCTCGGCGCTGGCGACGCTGGCGGTGACGGCGAAGAACGTCGCGCTGCGCCTGTCCGGATCGTCGGCCCTGTCCGGTCCCGTGAGCCACGCCATCGAGATCGGCGGCGCGCTTTTGATCATCGCCATGGGCGTGGCGTTGCTGGGCGGGGCGCTCGGCGCCTGACCCGATCTCCTCTCAGCGCTGCCTGCGGCGCGCGCGGCCCCTGAGCCACAGGCCCAGAAAGGGCAGGACGAGCACGGCGGCGACCGCCGCGCCGGCGGCCCAGGGATTGTCGCCGCCGATTGCCGTCATGAGCGCCGGCAGAAAATAGAGCAAAAGCGCGAAGCCGACGAAGATGAGACCGGCGATGACAAGCGTGCCGCGATCATATTCGGGCGGTTCGGGTGCGCCGTTTTCGTTCTTTTGCGGTGCGCTCACAGCGTCCAGCCTCCGTCGATCATCATGGTGGCGCCGGTCACGACGCCCGCTTCGTCCGCCGCCGGACAGACGGCCATATCGGCGGTCTTTCCTTCAAGCCTGCCCGGCATGCATGTCGCTCCTGATCTCTTCGAGCCGGCGCTTCTGGTCGCCGTGCGCATCGAAATTGGCCGGATCGAGCCAGCGCTCCATCGCATCCCGGACCACCGGCCATTCCCTGTCAAGCATCGAATACCATGCCGTGTCGCGATTGCCGTAGGGCCTGACCTCGAGCTGGCGGAAGACGCCCTCGAAAGTGAAGCCCAGGCGCCGGGCCGTGCGGTGCGAGGGCTGGTTGGGATTGTTCAGCTTCCACTCATAGCGCCGGTAGCCCAGTTCGTCGAAGACGCGGCGGGCCATCAGATAATGCGCTTCGGTCGCCGCCGGCGTGCGCGCCATCGGCGTGCCGTGGGCAACGCAGCCCACCTCGCACACGCCGTTCTTCTCGTCGATGCGCATATAGCTGGCCATGCCCACCACCTTTCCGGTCTGTGGATGGGTGAACACACAGGTGACGAAGCTGCCATCGGCATTGATGTCTTTGAGGATCGCGCCCAGATCGGCGGCGCGCGCCATGGCCGGCCAGCCGAAATGGTAGAGCAGATCGTTGGTCGCGGTGCCACCGAAGGCGGTCCAAAGCCCGTCTTCATGGGCGGCGCGGTCGAAGGGCACGATGGCGACATGGCGGCCGGTCATCGGCCCGTTGGTCGGGCGTTCGCGCGGCGTCCATTGTGAAAGATCGGTGATCATGGATGATCTGTCCGGGCTCGCTTGACTTGCGATGGGCGGCGCCTCATGCCGGGCGCGGGAGGAAGCCATGCACGACATCAATCCCTTCTTCAAGCGGATGGGCGAGGAAAACGCCTTTGCCGTACTGGCACGGGCGACGGCACTGGCGGCCGAAGGCCGCGACATCATAAATCTGGGCATCGGCCAGCCCGATTTCGCAACGCCGCCGCACATTGTGGAGGCGGCGGTCAAGGCGCTGCGCGACGGGGCGCATGGCTATACGCCCGCCAACGGGCTGCTTGCGACACGCGAGGCGGTTGCCCGCCGCATCCATGGGCTGACCGGGGCGGAGTTGTCACCCGAGGCGATCATGATCACGCCGGGCGGCAAGCCGGCCATGTTCGCCGCCATCGTGATGTTCGGCGCGCCGGGCGCGGAGATCCTTTATCCCGATCCGGGCTTTCCCATCTATCGTTCGATGATCGAGGCGACCGGCGCGACGCCTGTGCCCGTGCCCATGCGCGCCGACAACGGCTTTGCGGTCAGCGCCGACGCGGTGGCGTCGCTGATCACGGATCGCACGCGCCTTGTGATCCTCAATTCGCCCGGCAACCCGACCGGGGGCGTGACGCCGCGCGCCGAGATCGAAAAACTGGTCGATGTTCTCGACCGGCACCCGGACGTGGCGGTGCTGTCCGACGAAATCTACGATGTGATGACCTATGATGGCGAGGCGCACACGTCGCTGCTGGAATTCCCCGCGCTGCGCGATCGGCTCATCGTTCTCAATGGCTGGTCCAAGACCTGGGCGATGACGGGATGGCGCCTTGGCTGGTCGGTCTGGCCCGACCCGCTTCATGACGCGGTGCGCAAGCTGGCGGTCAATTGCTGGTCGTGTGTCAACGCGGCGGCGCAGCATGCCGGGATCGCGGCGATCGACGGGCAGCAGGACGATGTGGCAACAATGATGGCCGCGTTCGATGAACGAAGGCGCTTCGTGGTGGACCGGCTGAACGCGATCGAAGGCGTAACCTGCGCGACGCCCAAGGGCGCGTTCTATGCCTTCCCCGACATTTCGGCGACCGGCTGGCAATCGAAGGCGCTTGCCAGCGGGCTTCTGGAGGAGGCCGGTGTGGCGCTGATCGGCGGGCCGGATTTCGGGGTTTTGGGCGAGGGGTTCGTGCGCGTCTCCTACGCAAATTCGATTGCCAACATCGAACGGGCGCTCGACCGGATGGAGGCGTTCCTCAGCCGATGACAGCGAGGAACGGCCGGCCCATCAGCGCCTGGGTGAAGGTGCCCAGAACGAACAGGGTGAAGCCTGATGCAAAGATGTGCACGGCGCGCGTGGTGTCCGGCCGGCCGAGCCACGAAAGGCCGAGCGCGAAGGCCGGCGCAAATTGCATGGCGTGGGTTGCGAAGAAATGCGCGACGCGCAGATCGCCGCCGTCGCGCAGCCAGCCCATCAGCCACAGCCCTTCGGTCGCCATGCCGCTGCCGCCGACATTGTGGCCCGAAAGGCTGGCCATGGTGCCGGCGGTGACCAGCGTCAGCGGCAAAGTCAGGCCGAGACCCCAGACGAGCCCGGCCTTCAGCGCTGGTGGAATGGTCAGCGCGCCGTTGCGGGCGATCTGCCAGGCATAGATGGCGGTCGCCGTGGTCAGCAGCGTCGCGAGCGCACCCATCACCGAATAGAGATTGCGCCAGACCGGCTCATCGACATTGAAGTGAGACGACGTGCCGAGCGCGGCTGCGCCGCCGATCCAGGCCTGTTCGGCGAAAATGGCGACAATGACCGATGCCATGAAGAGGCGATACCATCGCGTGGCGGTCGTGCCGGCCGGCAGGAAGCGGGCGAAGATGGCGAGCGTTGCGGTGTAGACCGACAGGGCGACGGCGAACTTGATCGGCTTGATCCAGATGTTCTCGCCCAGATGCAGGCGCGGATCGATCATCGCGGCAGCAAGCATCGGGACGACGAGCAGCGCCAGCAAGAGGGCCGTGGCGGTCAGAACCGGTTCGTCGCGCTGCATGCGCTGCCATGCGGCGGTGGGCGAAAAGCGTTGCGTTCGGTCGAGCGGGATCAGGGCTGTGTCGGCCAAGGCAGGCTCCTTCGGGCGGTCGGGTCAGGCAAGGGCGAGGGCGGGCCGGCGCGCGGCACGCAGGGCAAAATAAGCGGCAAGGCCGGCCGGGCCGAGCAGCAATGTCAGCGGCAGGCAGGGCAGCACCAGCCAGAAGGGCAGGGCGCCGGTCTCGCGCGCATCGCGGACGATCCAGGCGCCGACGAACAGGTCGAACGCCAGAAAATGCACCCAGCCGGCGAGCAGCAGTTCGCGGCTCTCGAACAGGCGGGCGACATTGTCGAGCGAATCAAAGCCGCCTTCGCCCGACGACCAGAAGGCGAGGATCAGGGCGGTGTAGCCGACCGACAGGATGAGCGGGATGGCGCGGCCGGCGACGATGTGCGCCATGCGCGGAACGAACGGGCTGATCAGCAGGACCAGCCAGCCAAGCATGGCGAGCGTGGAGGCGGTCGAAAAGAGCGTGTCGAGGGGCATGACCGGTTCTTTTTTGGCAATGTCAAGATTGAAGGGTAGTGCCTATTTTGTCAGTGTCAAGATTTTTCTTTGACACTGTCCAGACCGTCGCCTAGACTCGCACCATGACGGATCGCGAAGAAGGCGCCGGACAAAGGCGCTATCACCATGGCGAGTTGCGCGAGGCGCTGCTCGCCGCGGCCGAAATGGAGCTTTCGGAAAAGGGCGAGGACGGGTTTTCGCTGCGCTCGACGGCCAAGCGCGCGGGCGTCAGCCATGCGGCACCGGCGCATCATTTCAAGGACGTTACCGCGCTTTTGCAGGGTCTGGCGCAACGCGGCTTCGAGCGGCTGACGGCGACGATGAAGGAAGAACAGGCCGAGGCGGGCGACGATGCGGAGGCGCTCTACGTGGCGTCCGGTGTCGGCTATATCCGGTTTGCAGCCGAGAACCCGGCCCTGTTCCAGCTCATGTTCGGCGCGCGGTCATCCCATGACAAGCCGACAGAGCTTGCCAAGGCGGGCGATGCGAGCTTTTCGGTGCTGGTCAACGCGGTGGCCCGGTTGCGCGGCGCCGACCTGTTGAAGACCGAGGAAGGCTGGCGCGATGTCGCGGCCGCCTGGATGATGGTGCATGGCTATGCGCATCTGGCGATCGGCGGCAAGGTCGGATGGCTGACCGGCCAGTCCTTCGACCGGCAAAGGCCGGTGATCGCGGACCTGGTGCGCCGGGCGCTGAGGCTATGATCGGAGAGTTGTGGATCAAAAAAGCGGGCGAAGGATCCTCTTGGATCGATCGCCCGTTTTCCGCAGGGCCGGGGTGGGAGGAGGAACCCGACCTGCTTTATGCCCGTGTATCAGGATGGACCCGATGCCTTAACGAATGGTTAACGCGTGTATCGGGCCGGTTTGCACGCAATGCGGCAGACGGCGGATGCTGCCCGCCCGGCCGTGCGGCACGGGGTGTTTGCGCGCCTTACGCAGTGGCGCCGGCGATCGTCGCCTCGATATGGTCGACGAGCGGGTCGGGGAGTCGCAGGCGGCCGGCCAGCATGTCCAGATAACCGCGTTCGGCGCGGCTCTTGGGGTCGATGGCGAGCCGCGAGGCGGTGTAGAGTTCGACGCGCTGTGCCTCGGTTTTCGCCGCGCCGACGATCGAATCGAGGTCGACCGGTTTGGCCAGTTCGGCGCGGATGAAGCTCTGCTCGTCATCATCGATACCGCTCACCGCCAGCTTGTCGATGATGCGGGCGCGCTCGTCCTCGTCGATATGGCCGTCGGCACGGGCGGCGGCGATCATGGCGCGCACAAGCGCAAGCGGGAATTCGCCGTCCTGGCTGTCGGCCTCGATGTCGAATTCCGAGCCCTGCGGCGGCGGCAGCACGTCCGGTTCGGCCGTGGCGGCCTGGTCGACGGCGCGGCCGTCCTTGTAATTCTTCCATGCGGTGTAGGCCAGACCGCCGACGGCGGCGGCGGCGCCCAGCTTGAGCGCCGAGCCGGTCAGTTCGCGTCCGACGCCGGTGCCCAGAAGGACGGCCGCGATCGCGCCGGTGGCCAGCGGATTGTCTTTCGCCATCTGCCCGGCCTGCCCCGCCCGCTCGCGCACGGTGCCGCCGGCGCCGGGTATCTGGCTTCCCAGAAAATCATTGAGCAGCTTTTTGGGGTCGAGCATGGGTTCCTCCTTTGGCCGGACCGGTGTGGCGAGCGCCGCCGCAATGGCCCGGCGCCCCGCCGCAGGTGGGGATCGGAAAGCGGTATGGCAAGCCGATGACGCCCCGGCCGGCCTCAAAAAGGCGGGCGCGTGGCCTGGCATCGCCCGGTCGGCCGGAATTGCCGGCTATTCGACCGGCGGCGGTGTGGCGTTCAGGTCGAGCGGCGGCAAGCCGAGCGCGGGGGCCTCTCCTTCACCGGAACCGCCGTCCGTGGCGCCACCGTCATCGCCGCCCACCGATGGCGGGCCGCCCAGCGGGGTGAGTTGCAGGCCGGGCAGGCCGGAGCCGCCATCGGTGCTGCCACCGCCACCGAAATTGGGCGCGGCAGGCATGCCGGAGCCGCCAATGCCCGGCAGGCCGACCGGATTGCCGTCGGCGTCCTGGCCGCCCAGCGAGGGCAATTCGATCTGGACGTTGTCGAGGTCGATTTCCGGCGCGTCGTCCCGATAATGCGTGACGATGCCCGGAACGAAGATCACGATCATGATCGCAACAAACTGGATGGCGATATAGGGGATGACGCCGCGGTAGATCTGCATCGTCTCGATGCCCTTGATCCGCTCGCCGGTGACCTCGTCGTCCCAGTCGTTCCTTGGCGCGATCGAGCGCAGGTAGAACAGCGCGAAGCCGAAGGGCGGGGTCAGGAACGAGGTCTGCAGGTTGATGCCCAGAATGATACCGAGCCAGATCAGGTCGATGCCGAGCGTCTCGGCCGGGCCGACCAGCAGGGGCACGACCACGAAGGCGATCTCGAAGAAGTCGAGGAAACACCCCAGGATGAAGACGATCACCGTGACGACCACCAGGAAGCCGGTCTCGCCGCCGGGCAGCGACAGCAGCAGTTCCTCGACCCAGATCTTGCCGTTGATGCCGTAAAAGGTCAGTGCGAACACCCGCGCACCGATCAGGATGAACATCACGAAGGCGGTGAGCTTGGTGGTCGAATCGAGCGCTTCCTTGAGCGTCTTGAGGTTGAGCCGGCGCTTGAGCAGCGCAAGGATCAGCGCGCCGGTGGCGCCCATCGCGCCGCCTTCCGTGGGCGTGGCGATGCCCAGGAAGATGGTGCCGAGGACCAGGAAAATCAGCGCCAGCGGCGGGATCAGGACGATGATGACCTGTTCGGTCAGCCGCGAAACGAGGCCGAGCTTGAAGCGCCGGTTGATCAGCGAGACGCCGAGCGCGAACAGCGTGGCGGTCGTGGCCGAGGCCACAAAGCGGTTCTCGTAGCTCATGTCGGCATAGAGGATGTTCATGCCGCCATAGTGGATGGCATAAGAGATGATGATGATCGCGAACAGCGACAGGATGCCGCCCCCGAGCGTCCGCGTTTCGGGCGGCAGCGCCGGGACCCATTTGGGTTGAACAAGGGTCAGCACGAAGATGTAGGCGCAGTACATGCCCATGATCATCAGCGCCGGATAGAGCGCGCCGACATACATGTCGCCCACCGAGCGGCCGAGCTGGTCGGACATGACGATCAGAACCAGCGAGGGCGGGACGATCTGCGCCAGCGTGCCGGCGGCGGCGATCGTGCCGGTGGCGACCGGCCGGTTGTAGCCGTAGCGCATCATGATCGGCAACGAGATCAGGCCCATGGCGATGACCGAAGCCGCGACGACGCCGGTTGTCGCGCCCAGAAGGCCGCCAACGATGATCACCGCAAAGGCCAGACCGCCGCGCAAGGGGCCGAACAATTGTCCGATCGTGTCGAGCAGATCCTCGGCCATGCGCGAGCGTTCGAGGATCAGCCCCATGAAGGTGAAGAAGGGGATCGCCAGCAACACCTCGTTGCGCATGATGTCGAAGGTGCGATTGGCATGCAGTCCAAGAAACGTCGGTGACAGGGTGATCTCGCTCGGCGCGAAAATCGACAGTTCGACGGCAAGAAAGAAGAAGATCAGACCGCCGGCGGCAAGTGTGAAGCCGACCGGATAGCCGAGCAGAAGCATCGCCATCACGGAGATGAACATGATCGGCGCGAGATTGTGGGCGATAAGCTCGATCATTTGTTGGTCATCCGGTCTTCAAGGTCCGCACCGGTTTCCATCTCCTCGACCATGGGCGGCAGTTCATGTTCGGCGGTCGGGTCGTCGATCAGCCCGCCGATCACCGCGATGCGTTTGATGATTTCGGAGATGGCCTGGAAGGTGAGCAGCAGGAAACCGGCCAGCACGAGGAACTTGGCCGGCCAGAGGATCAGGCCCGAGGCGTTGACCGATATCTCCTTGGTCGTGAACGAGACCCAGAAAAAGGGCCAGGAGATCCAGACCATGATCAGGCAGAAGGGCAGAAGGAAGAAGACGTGGCCGAACAGGTCGATCCAGTCGCGGGTGCGCTTGGCAAAGCCCGAGGTGGCAACATCGATGCGCACATGTTCGTTGCGCAGAAGCGTGTAAGACGCGGCCAGCATGAACACGGCGCCGTAAAGGTACCATTGCAGTTCGAGCCAGGCGTTGGACGAATTGTCGAAGATCTTGCGGATTGTCGCATTGCCCGCGCTGACAAGGACCGCGACGAGGATAAGCCACGAGACCGACCGGCCGATGAACGTGTTGACGGCGTCGATGCCGGCCGAGACTCTCAATAAAGCAGCCATACTCCTCCCCTGAGATTGCCGCGGGCCCGCGTACTTGGTTGCAAGCCATGGCTGCGGGTCGGCGCACCTTGTTGGCCCGCGACGGGAAAATCAAGGTGCGCTTCCGCCAGCACGCGGGCCGGATCGGCCCGGCAGCTAGCATCAATTGGCGGCAATGGCAATGATTGGTAAAGATTATTAACCAGTCGTCACGCTTTGTGGTGTTGTGCGCAATGGTGGTGGTGTGCGCAATGATTGACGCGGGCCGTCGTTTGGCGTTGATGAGGTGGGGGCGCAGACGAGGGCAAGCGTTTTATGGCGATGCAGTTGGCACGCGGGATGGCGGATCCGCTGTTTTCCGTCGAAGGGAAAGTCTGCCTGGTCACCGGCGCTTCGACCGGCCTTGGGGCGGGCTTTGCGCAGCATTTGCTGGCGCGCGGTGCGCTCGTCGTCAATCTCAGCGATGTGGCGCCTGACTGGGACGCGGGCGAGATGTCCAACCGCTTCGCCGACATGCGCGGTGACGTGCGCGACGAGAGCGATGTGAACGGCGCGATCGGCACGGCGCTGAAAGCGTTTGGCGGGTTCGATGTTCTGGTCAACAATGCCGCCGGCTTTGTTGTCGAAAAGGCGGCGCGGCAGGACGCGGCCGGCTTTGGCAGCATCATGGACGTCAATGTCACGGCGGTGGCCAATGTGTGCCGCAAGGCCCACGCGGTGATGCGCGCCAATGGCGGCGGCGCCATCGTCAATGTCACCAGCGTTCTGGGCCGAAGGCCCATGCGCGGGCTTTCGGCCTACGCGACCAGCAAGGCGGCACTGGAACAGCTGACACGGGCGCTCGCCCTGGAGTGGGCGAGCGACGGTGTGCGGGTGAACGCGCTGGCCCCGGGCTGGTACCCGACCGCGATGACCCGGGGGCATCTCGATTCGGGGCTGGCGGCTCTCCTGAAGACCTCCATTCCCATGGGGCGCCTGGGCATGCCGGACGATCTTGCCGGGGCGCTGCTTTTGTTGGTGTCCGACGCTTCACGCTACATGACGGGCACCACGATCACGGTCGATGGGGGCTACGATGTGCGCAGCTGATCAAGTGTAAGGCTCTGCTAACCCCCAAAATCTTGGGGGCTGCGTTCAATGTTGACATTGAAGCATGGTTTTCTTGCGCGTTTAGTATAGCCCTCGCTTTTTCATGAACTCTAGATTCCGGTAACAGATTTTTAACAATTTATAGTCTAGTTTCGCTACGTCACCTTGTTCGTATGACATGCGTTGTCGAGGTGAAATGGCCGGTCCTGGCGCCTCGCACTGTCCCGATTCAAGAGTCTTACACCGTTCATTAACGGCGTTGGTCGTATCGTCCTGCCGAAAGGGCAGGCAATGGCACGACTGGATCGATCGCCGTACGGCGATGAAGCCGAGATCGATATCTACCTGAATTTTGTCGACAGCCTGTTTGCTGACCGGCGCAGCATGCTCATGGGCGTCACGCTTCAGGTCGGCATCGCCATCTGTGTCTACATTGAAAGCGGCCTGGCCGCGATGGGCATGTGGCCGGGCATCTTCGTGGTGACGGCCGCCTATCGCTATTTTCACATTGTGCAATACGGCCGCCAATTGGCCAGCTCCGCACCGACGGATCGCGATGCGCGTCTGTCCTGGGCCAGGGATTGGGAACGGCGTTACATCCTCTCGTCCGGGCTGGCCGGTCTTTCGGTTGGCATGTTCGCGTGGTTCAGCCTCGAGTTTGTGGGCACCGAATTTGCGATCATCGCGTCCTTGTCGACGGTGTTTGCGGCCCTGCCGACCATTGTCGGGCGCCTTTACGGCTCGGTGCGGCTGGCGGCGCTGATGACGATCAGCGTCCTCATCTGGCCGGCGCTCAGCCTGCTGATGGCCGGCAATCTGGCGAGCATGATCGCGGTGCTGCTCTTTTTGCCCTATGTGGGGCTTGTCATGTCGATGGTGCGGCGGGTGCGCTCGACGGTCGTTTCGGCGGTGCGCGGCCGGCTCGAAAAGGCCGAGATCGCCGAGCGGTTCAATCTGGCGCTGACCAACATGTCGCATGGCGTGATCATGTTCGACCGCCATCAACGGGTCGTCGTGATCAACCGCCGCGCCCGGCTGATCCTTCAGATCCCCCAACACGTCAATGCGGAAGGGCGAAGCTTTGCGGTCTTGATGCGGTATGCGAGGCGCTTCAGCCTGGTGCCGTCCGACCAGGCGGGGTCGTTCCAGGAAATTGTCTCCGGCCTGCTGGTCACCGATGGCAGAAAGGCCGAGATCAGGCTGACGAACGGTGTCCATGTGGAGTTTTCGGGCACACAGCGCCCCGAGGGCGGTTCGGTCCTGATCCTCGAGGAAGTGACCGAACGGGCTCGCGCCCAGGAGCGCATCCGGGCAATGGCGCGGTTCGACAGCCTGACCGAACTGCCCAACCGGACCCATTTCAGCGAGGAAGCGGCCCGGCGCGCCAGCGAGATCGACCCGGACACGCGCTGTCTTCTGGTTGCCTTCGACGTGGATGATTTCAAGCGGGTCAACGATTCCATCGGCCACGCCCAGGGCGATGCGCTGTTGCGGGCGATTGCGCGCCGTCTGCGCCGCGACTATGGCGACTGCGCCGTGATCTCGCGCCTGGGCGGCGACGAGTTCATGATGTTCGTCGACCGGCTGCCGGCCGGCTTCGACATCGCCGAATTCGGGGACGGGCTGCGCGACTGCCTGCGGCGGTCGTTCCGCATCGGGCCCGAGAAGGTTTTCGTGACCCAGTCCTTCGGCATCACCAGCGGCAGGGCGGGCAATTTCGACCTCAAGACGGCGATGGTCGAGGCGGATCTTGCGCTCTACCATTCCAAGGCGATCGGCAAGGGTGTCTGGTCGCTGTTCGAGCCGGACATGAACGAGCGCTATCTGCGCCGCCAGCTTCTCAAGGGCGAACTGGCCAAGGCGATCGAGCAGGAGACGCTGTCGGTGCGCTACCAGCCGATCGTCGAGGCGAAGACCGGGCGCATCGTTGCCTGCGAGGCGCTGTCGCGCTGGCATCATCCCACCCACGGCAACATTTCGCCGGCCGAATATATTCCGCTCGCCGAGGAGATGGGCATCATCACCAAGCTGACCGAAAGCGTCATCCGGACGGCGACGCACGAATGCGCGCGCTGGCCGGAGCATGTGACCGTGTCGGTCAATCTGTCGTCGATCGATTTCCAGCGCGACGGGATCGGCGAGACCATTCAGGGCGCTCTCAAGGACGCGGGATTGCCCGCTGATCGCCTGGTCGTCGAAATCACCGAAACGGCGGTGATCAGCAACGAGTCGGACATGATCGACCGCCTGACGCGGATTCGTGATACCGGCGTCGGCATCGCACTCGACGATTTCGGCACGGGCTATTCATCGTTGAGCTATCTGCACCGGTTGCCGCTCGACCGGGTCAAGATCGACCGCTCGTTCGTCGCCGGCATCGAAACCGGCGAAACGCCGCTGGCCCTGCTGCACGGCATCACGGATCTGTGCCACGGCCTTGGCCTGAACATCACCGTCGAGGGTGTCGAGACGGCGAGCCAGTTGGCGATCGTCCGCGGGTCGGGCAAGATCGACAAGGTGCAGGGCTATCTGTTCGGCCCGGCCCTGCCCGCCACCGCGATCGCCGAAATGGCGACGCGCATGCCGCCCGGCCAGTCCGATACCGACGATGCGCCGGCTGCCGAAACGGCAACGGCCGGCACCGGCTGAAACGCCCGACACCGACCCCTTACCCCAATATCTTTGCCGCTTGTTTCAAGATGATACAGGGCCGGCCTTGCAATGCTTCTTGATTAAGAATTAACCTTAACAACAGACTGCGATTTCTTGGGAATTTACGCAAATTTTCATAAAAGATAACCTTGTGAAAGGTCAACTTTCAAGGGGACGACACCGTGGATCGCAACGGGACGAGAACGCCGGACCGCCGCACCGACATCGTCGCGGACCGCCTTTTGTCGGTGATGGATTCGGTCGAATATCGTCGCATCACCACGCCCGAGGATTTCGAGGATGTCGGCGCGTTGCGCCTCAAGGCGTTCAACGCCAAGGACGTCTATGAGCGCAAGTTCGACTCCCCGCTGGTCGAACCCCTCGATTTTGATCCGGACACCTATGTGTTCGGCCTCTACCACGCGGACCAGCTCGTCTCGTCCATGCGGCTGAACATGTTGACCGCCCGCACCGCGCCGACGCCGGCGATGGAGCTGTTCTCCGATACGCTGTCGCCGCTTCTGGCGCAGGGCATGGTGTTTGTTGATCCAAGCCGGTTTGCGATCGATGCCGATGCCTCGAAGATGCTGCCCGCCCTGCCGCTGTTGACGCACCGGCTGTCGACCATGATGACGCTGCACAAGGGGGCGGACTATTGCCTTTGCGCGGTCAAGCTCGAGCATGAGGCCTATTACCGCCGCGTGTTCGCCGCAACGCGCCTTGCCGGCCCGTTCGAGCCGGCGGGCATGTGCGTGAAGGCGGTTCTTCTGGGCATTTCGCGCAACAATGTCGATTACATCATGAACCGCAATCCGCTGTTCCACTATACCGAAACAGAGGCGCGGCTCCTGTTCGACCGGCTTGAGGACGCCCTGCCGCCGCTGTGTGTCCGTCCCACCGCCCGCTACGCGCTCAACGCCGCCTGACGGTCCGGTGCCTGACCGTCTTGGGCCGTCATGTGGCATGCGCCATTGATGTGCGGCGCAGTTTTCGCTATGCGCACGGCAGTATCCACCACGACGACGAGCGGAGACCGCCATGGGCGAGCAGACCGAGACCAACCACGATGCCGGCGCGCCGATGGACTATCCGGAACATGAGAAGACGTTCAACCTGTTCCTCGCGCTGACCAAGTGGGGCACGGTCGCAACGGCCGCGCTGCTGATCGCCATGGCGTTCGGCTTCTTCGCCGGAGGCGGCCTGTTCGGCGGTCTCATCGTTTTCGTCCTGCTGATGATCGTTTCGCGGTTCGTGCTTTGAGACGAACCGTTCCGGGCGCATTGACATTGTGCGCGTCCGGTCCAGTTAGCTGCGGCGGGGGAGGCCGGTTTTGCCACTGACATTGTTTGTTGCCAAGGAATCGCAGGCCGGCGAGCCGCGCGTGGCTGCCTCGCCCGATACGGTCAAGCGGCTGGTCAAGGCCGGCCACACCGTGACCATCGAAAAGGGCGCGGGCCTTTTGTCGCGTATTCCCGATGCGGAGTTTGAAGGTGCGGGCGCCTCGATTGTCGCGGCGTCCGGCGCCGGCAAGGCCGACGTGGTGCTGAAGGTGCGCCGGCCGACATCCGCCGAACTCAAGAAGTACAGGAAGGGCGCGGCGGTGATCGCCGTCATGGACCCCTATGATGCCGAAAAGGCGCTGGGCGAAATGGCCAAGGCGGGCCTTTCGGCTTTCGCCATGGAATTGATGCCGCGCATCACCCGCGCGCAGGTGATGGACGTTTTGTCGTCTCAGGCGAACCTTGCCGGCTATCAGGCGGTGGTCGAGGCAGCCGCGGCCTATGATCGCGCCATGCCAATGATGATGACCGCGGCCGGCACCGTACCGGCAGCCAAGGTGTTCGTGATGGGCGCGGGCGTTGCCGGCCTTCAGGCGATCGCCACCGCGCGGCGTCTGGGTGCCGTCGTCACCGCCACCGACGTGCGTCCGGCGGCCAAGGAACAGGTGGCGTCGCTTGGCGGCAAGTTCATCGCCGTCGAGGACGAGGAGTTCAAGGCGGCCGAGACGGCGGGCGGCTATGCCAAGGAGATGTCGAAAGAGTATCAGGCCAAGCAGGCCGAACTGGTGGCCGATCACATCGCCAAGCAGGACATTGTCATCACCACGGCGCTGATCCCCGGCCGGCCCGCGCCAAAACTCGTCTCCAAGGCCATGCTGGATACGATGAAACCCGGTTCGGTGCTGGTCGACCTGGCGGTCGAGCGCGGCGGCAATGTCGAGGAGGCCAAGGCCGACCAGACCGTGACCACCAAGAACGATGTCAAGGTGATCGGCATCGCCAACATGCCCGGCCAGGTGGCGGCCTCGGCCTCGCTGCTCTACGCCAAGAACGTCTTGGCGTTCCTGGAGACACTGGTCGATGGCGAAAGCGGGGCACTTGCGATCAATCGCGATGATGAGCTGGTCGCCGCGACGCTTCTGACACATGAGGGCGCGCTGGTGCATCCGCGCTTTGGCGGCGAGGCGCCGGCTGCCGCCGACAAAGGGGAGAAAGCCGATGGCTGACGACAGCGTATCCCGGGCGCTCGATGCGCTCGACGGCGCCGTTCAGGGCGTGCGCGAAGCGGTGGCCGATGCGCCGCCCGCGGTTGCCGCCGCCGCCGACGCGGTGCAGTCGGGCGGGGTCAGCGAATTCGTCTTCCTGTTCTCGATCTTCGTTCTGGCGATCTTCGTGGGTTACTACGTCGTCTGGTCGGTGACACCGGCCCTGCATACGCCGCTGATGAGCGTGACCAACGCCATCTCCTCGGTGATCGTGGTCGGCGCGCTGCTGGCTGTGGGCATTTCCGAGAGCGGACTGGCGACGGGCTTCGGCTTCGTCGCGCTGGTGCTCGCCTCGGTGAACATTTTCGGCGGCTTCCTGGTCACCCAGCGCATGCTCGCCATGTACAAGAAAAAAGACAAGTGAACGCGATGACCAACTCGCTGGCATCGCTGCGCATTTTCGCCGACGCGCTGGAACCGACCGCCGCCTTCTACCGGGATGTCGTGGGGCTCGAAGAGGTCTGGGCATCGCCCGAGGTGGTGGTCTTCGGGCGTGATCCCATGATTGTGATCGAGACATCCGACGATGACGCGCGGAGCGAGGGGCTGCTTGGCCGCTTCGTCGGCGCCGCCTTCAAGACAGAAGACGCCGAAGCGCTGCATCGCGACCTGACGGCGCGGGGTGTTGAGACCGCCGGGGCGCCGGAGCGCCAGCCTTGGGGTGGCATTTTGCTGCATGCGGTCGATCCTTCCGGCAACACGATCACCTTTCTTCAAGACGGCCGGACAGGGGGGAACTGAGCATGTCCGTCAATATCGCCTCCTTCCTCTATCTCGTCTCGGGGATCCTGTTCATCCTCGCGCTGCGCGGGCTGAGCCATCCGACCACATCGCGCCAGGGCAACATGTACGGCATGATCGGCATGGCCATCGCGGTCGTCACGACGCTGCTGGTCGCCGCCCCGAGCATTGGCGGCGGGTTCATGATCCTGGTCGGCATCGCCATTGGCGGGTCGGTCGGCGCCTATGTGGCGCGCAACATCGCGATGACGGCGATGCCGCAGCTTGTCGCGGGCTTTCACTCGCTCGTCGGCATGGCCGCGGTGCTGGTCGCCGCCGCAGCGCTCTATTCGCCCGCCTCGTTCGGCATTGGCGATGTGGGCTCGATCAAGCCGGTCGCGCTTGTTGAAATGTCGATCGGCGTCGCCATCGGCGCGGTCACCTTCACCGGCTCGATCATCGCGTTCCTGAAACTCGACGGCCGCATGTCGGGCAAGCCGATCCTGTTGCCGGGACGCCATGTCATCAATGCCGGCATCGGCATCGCCATCATCGTGTTCATCGCGGTGCTGGTCGGCACCGAAAGCCACACTGTCTTCTGGCTGATCGTCATCCTGTCGCTCCTGATCGGCGTTTTGATCATCATCCCGATCGGCGGCGCGGACATGCCGGTGGTCGTTTCGATGCTCAACTCCTATTCGGGCTGGGCGGCGGCGGGCATCGGCTTCACCGTCGAAAACCTGGCGCTGATCATCACCGGCGCGCTGGTCGGCTCGTCCGGCGCGATCCTCAGCTACATCATGTGCAAGGGCATGAACCGCTCCTTCATCTCCGTCATTCTGGGCGGTTTTGGCGGCGAGACGGCAGCCGCCGGCGGCGATGACGGCATCGACCGCACGGTCAAGCAGGGCTCGGCCGACGATGCTGCCTTCCTGATGAAGAACGCTTCCAAGGTGATCATCGTGCCGGGCTACGGCATGGCCGTCGCGCAGGCCCAGCATGCGCTGCGCGAACTGGCCGATACGCTCAAGGCCGAGGGCGTCGAGGTGTCCTATGCGATCCACCCGGTGGCCGGCCGCATGCCGGGCCACATGAACGTGCTGCTCGCCGAGGCCAACGTGCCCTATGACGAGGTGTTCGAGCTTGAAGACATCAATGCCGAGTTCGCGCAGGCCGATGTGGCCTATGTGATCGGCGCCAACGACGTCACCAACCCGGCGGCGCGCGACGATCCGTCCTCGCCGATCTACGGCATGCCGATCCTCGATGTGGACAAGGCCAAGACGTGCCTGTTCGTCAAACGCTCGCTCGGTTCGGGTTATGCCGGCATCGACAACACCTTGTTCTACAAGGAGGGCACGATGATGCTTCTGGGCGATGCCAAGAAGATGACCGAGGACATCGTCAAGGCGATGGACGACTGACCCGCTACGCTTCCTGCATCATGAAAACCGCGGCTTCCGGGCCGCGGTTTTTCTTTTGTCTGGCTGCCCGCACGCTGTAGGCTTGCGGCGTTTGACTGTCAAAAGGGGTGCGAGAGATGGCCGTCAGCGATGATCAGGAGGCGCCGAAGGCCGCCAAGCAGGCCGTCATCGTCATCCATGGCATGGGCCAGCAGCGTCCGATGCAGACCATGCGGTCGATCGTGCGCGCGCTCTGGGAAACCGATCTCGACCTGACCGACGAAGTGGAACGGCGCGAACCGGGCCGGTCGCGGCGCATCAGCGACCTGGAGCCGGGCGAGATCGGCCCGCCCGATCCGGTCAACAAGAGCTGGCTGGTGCCCGACACGCGCACCGGCTCGAAGGAACTGGCGCGGATCACCACACCGGTCGCCGACAATGGCATGCGCACCGATTTCTATGAGCTCTACTGGGCCGACATCATGGAGGGCACGACGCGCGACCATCTGGTCGCCTGGGTCAAGGGGCTTTTGTGGCGCTGGCCGCATCAGGTGCCGGCCGATGTCATGTTTGCCTGGGCGCTTTTGTGGGTGGCGACGATCGCCGGCATCATGTTCGCGCTCAACGGTGTGGTGTCGCTGTTCGGCGAAGATACGTCCGGCCGCGTCCTGCCCGATGCGTTCGATGCCTGGTGGCCCTGGCTGGTGCTGGGGCTGGCCTCCATTGCCGCCGTCCTTTACGGCCGTCGTTTGACCGGGCGTTCGGGCGGATTGCGCGTCACCAGCCTCGATTTTCTGTTCGCCGCGGTTCTGCCGTTTGCCGTGGCAGCGATCATTTTGTGGTTCCTGCCGGTCGAGATCGTTGCCGGCGCGAGCTTTCTGTCCTTCGCGGCAACCGCGGTGATCGGCTGGTTCATCCAGGGTTTTCTCGTGCCCTATTTCGGCGATGTGGCGCGCTATGTGCGGCCCGAACCATCGACGGTGGCCAAGCGGGCGGCGGTGATGGAGCGG
Source organism: Roseitalea sp. (assembly GCA_017642895.1). Taxonomy (GTDB): domain Bacteria; phylum Pseudomonadota; class Alphaproteobacteria; order Rhizobiales; family Rhizobiaceae; genus Roseitalea. The sequence goes on along the minus strand of JAEPON010000002.1, from coordinate 271,430 downwards.
GGGCTCGAACTGCTGCGCAACCTGCATGGCGAGGTGCCCAAGCCGGGCAAGGGCGCGGCGGCAACGCGCGACTACGACCATGATGCAAGGGCGCGGGGCGACTACAGGCGGGTCGTCATCGTTGCCCATTCGCTGGGGTCGGTGATCGCCTATGACATGCTGCGCCATTTCTGGGCCGAGCGCGGCCCGGTCGCAGGCGGCGTGATCGACGATGACGGGCGCGCGGCGCTGATTGCGATGAGCGACTATGTCGATGCGCACGCGCCGGACGGCAAGGCGCTGGAGACGTTCGACATCGGCGCGTTCCGCACCTTGCAGCGGGGTGTGTCGCAGGCGGTCGGGCGGCCGCAGGGCGGCTGGCTGATCACGGATTTCGTCACCATGGGGAGCCCGCTGACCCATGGCGAGTTCCTTCTGGCGCGCGACCGCGACGATTTCGAGCGGCTCAAGCGCGACGGCCTCGTGCCGGTCTGCCCGCCCCTGCCCGATGCGATGGACCGGTCGATCCTTTATGCGCCGCGCGATGATGGCGACGCGCTGGTCGCGCGGCACACGGCGCTCTTTTCGGCGGTGCGCTGGACCAACATTTACGACCGGCACTGGCTGGTGTTTTTCGGCGACATCGTTTCGGGCCCGCTGACCAGCCTGTTTGGCGCCGGGATCGCCGACCATCACGTGGCGCTGTCGCGTTGGCCTTACGGTTTTGCCGGCCGCATCTTCACCCATCTGGACTATTGGTCCGATACGATCCGCAGCCGGGTGCTCGCCACCAACCTGCCGCCGGGCGGGCCGGCCTCGTCACAGCCGCATATCGACCTTCTGCGCGATGGCGTGGCGCTGGATGCCGCGATGCCAGACGAGAAAAACGAGGCCCGCCAGGACTGATCCGGCGGGAGTCGGGTTCACGCTGGCGGGCGCCGGTCAGACCAGATCCCAGGCCATCATGTTCTCGCGCATGTGATCAATCGACGTTGTGCCCGGAATGGCGATGATGTTGGGCGACCTTTTGACGAGCCAGGCCAACGCTTCGCGCGGTGCCAGCCTTGCGCCCCGCTGCATCGGGTTGGCACCCAGCGGCCCGTAGGGAATGAAGGCAATGCCCTTTTGCGCGGTGTAATCGACAAGGCCGTCATCGCCCGTTTCGTCCATGTTGAACCGGTTCTGCACGCTGGCGATGGGCGCGATGCCGAGCGCCTGGTCGAGTTCGTTGCGCGTGACGTTCGACAGGCCGATATGGGCGATGCGCCCGTCGGCCCGCGCTTCCTCGAGCGCTGCGACCGACACCTCGATCGGCGTTTCGGGGTCGACCCGGTGAAGCTGGAACAGGTCGATCCGCTCCCGCCGCAGATTGACCAGGGCCTCGTCGATCTGCCGCAGCAGCGTGTCGCGCGATCCGTCGACGGTGATATGGCCGGGCGGGGGCTTGTCGACGCCGCCCTTGGTGGCAAGCGCCACCTTGCGGCCCGCCAGCGCCTCGCCGATGATCCGGTCGGCGGCCAGCGGGCCATAGGCCCGGGCGCTGTCGAAGAAGGTCACGCCGGCATCGGCTGCAGCGTGCAGCAGGGCAATGCCGGCTTCCCAATCCTCATAGGGGCCGAAATTGCCGGGCTGGCCGGTCAGCCGCATGGCCCCAAATCCGATGCGGCCCACCTCAAGGTCGCCGCCGATGCGATAGGTGCGGTTGATTGTCTGTGTCATCTCGCTCTCCATTGCGGCGGTCAATTCCGCCGATGTCCGGGAAGCTATCGGTTGGCTCGTTACATCGGTAGACGAGTGTTTCGTAAATTTGCTATACGTTTAACGTATGACGCGATCACTCGACCGGCTGACCCTTCTGGAGACGTTCGTGCGGATCGCCGAACGCGGCTCGATCAGCGCGGCTGCTCGCGATCTTGGTCTGTCCCAGGCTTCCGCCAGCCGGCAACTGGCCGATCTTGAGGAGCGGCTGGGCACGCAACTGATCATCCGCTCGACGCATCATCTGAGCCTGACCAAGGCGGGCGAGCGGTGCCTTGGCGATGCGCGGCTGATGCTGGCGGAGTGGGAGGGGTTTGCCGAGGGCTTTGCCGGGGACGCCGACCGGATCGCCGGCCCCCTGAAGATCGTCGCGCCGGTGGCGCTGGGCCAGACCGTGGCGCTCGATTGCGCCATGGCGTTCCAGGCCGCGCACCCCGATATCGTGCTGGACTGGATTGTCGACGATGCGCCGATCCGCTTTTCGGAAGTCGGTTGCGATCTGTGGCTTCGGGTCGGCGCCGTTCCCGACGAAACGCTGATCGTCCAGCCTCTGGCCAAGGTGCAGCGGATCGTCGTGGCAGCGTCCGGACTGGCCGGGTCCGTTGACGGCGATCCGCAGGCGTTGACCGCGTTGCCCTGTGCCGCGCTGCATCCGTTCGAAGGCGGGCGACTGCCGCTGACCGGGCCATCCGGAGAGGCGACCAACCTCGATGCGCGCGTGACGTTCGCCAGCAACTCCATCGCGGCGACCAAACGCGTCGCCATCGCCGGCGGCGGCTATGCCGTCCTGCCGCGCTGGATGGTGGCGGAGGAACTCGAAGCCGGCACGCTGATCGAGCCGTTGCCGGGCTGGCGCGCACCGCCCCTGACGATCCATGCGGCCTTTGCGCCGGCACGCCGGCAGACCCGCCGGCTGCGCCTGTTCATCGATGCGATGAGGGAGGCGCTGGCCGGTCTGGCATAGCCATCGCCATGGCGCGTGCCAGTCGCGGTCAGCTCACCCGGCTCATCGCCGAGCGGGCGATCGAGAAATCGGGGTCGAGTTGCAGCGCCCGGCGGAACGAGCGCTTGGCGCGGTCGCGCTCGCCGCGCTGCTCGTAGACGAGGCCCTGATTGGTCCAGCTCTCGGCGTTGCGGTCGTCCAGCTCGATGGCGAAGTTGGCGTCGGCGAATGCATTGTCGAGCTGGTTGAGCGCCAGATAGGAAATGGCGCGGGCATTGTAGGGCTCGGGCGCATCGGGCTGCAGCGAGATCGCCGTCGAGAAATCATCGATTGCGAACTGGTGCTGGCTGCGACCCTGATAGATCAGGCCGCGGCGGTGATAGGCGCGGGGATCGGTGGTGTCGAGCTGGATGGCGCGCTCGAAGTCGCGGAACGCTTCGTCGGCGCGGCCGGCGCGGCGGTAGAGTTCGCCGCGGCCGATATAGGCCTTGTCGTAGCGCGGATTGACCTGCAGGGCCGCGTTGTAGTCGTTGGCCGCGCTCGTCTGGTCGCCGAGCAGGCGATGGATCAGCGCCCGGTTGGCGTACGCCTCGAAGAAGCGCGGGTTCAGCGCGATCGCCTGGTTGAAATCGTCGAGCGCCTCGCGGTAGCGGCCGCCGCGGCCAAAGGCCGAGCCGCGCACATTGTAGGCTTCGGCGTCGCGCGGATTGGCGCGGATGACTTCGGTGAGCGAAGCGATGTTCTGGGCGCTGCCCTGTTCGGCCTCGATGCGCACGGCTTCGCCCTGCAACGCCGATGTCTGGCAGGCGCCGAGCGCCAGACCGGCCGCGCAAACGAGCGCAAAGCGCGTCAAGCGCCCCGCGCCGGCCATGCCGCGTGTGGCTGAACCCTCTTCGCCCATCGTCACTTCCCCTCTCGACCCCATGCACCTTCGCACAAAAATGGCGTGGCCATTGTCAGGTCACGCCATGCTTGCATGTCAATCTGGACATTATCGCGGCGATTGCGGCCCGCAAGGACCGATGCCGCGCTGGCCTCAGCGGCCCTTGCGACCGCCAAGAAGACCTTCGCGCTGGGCGCGCTTGCGGGCCAGCTTGCGCGTGCGGCGCACGGCCTCGGCCTTTTCGCGGGCGCGCTTCTCGGAGGGCTTTTCGTAGTGGCCGCGCAGCTTCATCTCGCGGAAAACGCCTTCGCGCTGCATCTTCTTCTTCAGGACGCGCAGCGCCTGGTCGACATTGTTGTCACGGACAAGTACTTGCAATTTGATCCCGTTCCTTCGGTGTTCGAGACTGGTTTGGCCGGCTTTTCGCGCCTGCAAGGCCGCAGAAACATGGAACGCAAAAAACGCTTCGCAGAGCCGCCGGCCAGACGATTGGTCGCCGCATACCAGCTTTGATGATTCAAGTCCAGCCTGCCGGATGCAGATGACAGGTCTTTGTCGGGGTCGGGAAAACCGGGCCGCGGCAAGGCTGTGCGCGTCTTTCGCCGTCGCAATCCGGCTGGAAGTCGCCGGCGTGCTATGCTTTTGTGCCCGCCAGTTTGGCACCAACGGTGAGGACCGATGCGCCGATTTTCCGGATTTGCCGTCGCGCGCGAGGCGATGCGCGCCCACAAGGGCTGGGGCCGGCAGTGGGACAGTCCCGAGCCGCGCGCCGCCTATGACGTGATCATCGTCGGCGCCGGCGGCCACGGGCTGGCGACCGCCTATTATCTGGCCAAGGAGCACGGCGTCACCAATGTCGCTGTCCTCGAAAAGGGGTGGCTCGGCGGTGGCAATACCGGCCGCAACACGACGATCATCCGCTCGAACTATCTCTATGACGAATCGGCGGGTCTCTACGACCATGCGGTCAAGCTCTGGGAAGGGCTCAGCCAGGACATCAACTACAATGTCATGTATTCGCCGCGCGGCGTGATGATGCTGGCGCACAATGTGCATGACGAGCAGGTGCTCAAGCGGCACATCCATGCCAACCGGCTGAACGGCGTCGACAATGAGTGGCTGACGCCCGAGCAGGCTGGCGACTATTGCCCGCCGCTCAACATCTCGCGCGGGGCGCGCTATCCGGTGACGGGCGCGGCGCTGCAGCGACGCGGCGGCACGGCGCGGCACGATGCGGTGGCCTGGGGCTATGCGCGGGCGGCATCGGCGCGCGGCGTGCATGTGATCGAGAATTGCGGCGTCACCGGCATTCGCCGGTCGGGCAACGGGCAGGTGACGGGCGTCGAGACGACGCGCGGCTTCATCGGCGCCAAGAAAGTGGGCGTGGTCGCCGCCGGTCACACATCGGTCCTGATGGAGATGGCCGATGTGCGCATGCCGCTCGAGAGCTTTCCGTTGCAGGCGCTGGTCTCCGAGCCGGTCAAGCCGTGCTTTCCGTGCGTGGTCATGTCCAACTCGGTGCATGCCTATATTTCCCAGTCCGACAAGGGCGAACTGGTGATCGGCGCGGGCACCGACCAGTACACCTCCTATTCGCAGACCGGCGGGCTGCACATCCTCAAGGACACGCTGGAAGCGATCTGCGAGATGTTCCCGATCTTCACGCGCATGAAGATGCTGCGGTCGTGGGGCGGCATCGTCGATGTGACGCCCGACCGCTCGCCGATCGTCGCCAAGACGCCGGTGCCGGGGCTTTACGTCAATTGCGGCTGGGGCACGGGCGGGTTCAAGGCGACGCCCGGTTCGGGCCATGTGTTCGCCCACACGATCGCCAACGACAATCCGCACCCGATCAATGCGGGCTATACGCTCGAACGGTTCACCACCGGCCGGCTGATCGACGAAGCGGCGGCTGCCGCGGTGGCGCACTGAGATGATCGACCTGGCCGCGACGATACTGGCCGCGGGGCTGGCCGCGACGCCCGCCGCCGAGCCGGGCGAGCGGAACATTTTCCGCATTCCGCGCGCGGGCGATGTGCGCATGCAGAAGCTGACCCGCGCGGGCGGCGAGGCGGGCTGGCCGTTCACGGTCGATGAGGGGCTTTTGATGTGCCTTTACGTGGCGGGCCGGCCGACCGTCTATTTCGCCGTCGTCGAAGAGCATGATGAATGGCACGAGGACCCGCCGGTGCGGATGGTGGTCGTATCCACCGATCCGTTCGACGCGACGCTCGCCAACATGGCCGTCAACGACCTGATCGTGAAGACCGACGATGTCGCCGGGCGCATGGCGCTGTTCGCCCCGTTCCAGCGGATTGGGCAGCGGCTGTGCGACCAGCCGCGCGGCACCGAGATGGGCCCCGGAGAATTGTAGGAAAGCCGATGCTGTTGATCCATTGCCCCTATTGCGAGGAAGCGCGTCCGGAGATCGAGTTCCGCCATGCCGGCGAAGCGCATATCGCGCGGCCGGCCGACATCGCGTCCCTGACCGACGAGGAATTCGCGCGCTTCTTCTTTTATCGCGACAATCCCAAGGGGATCACGTTCGAGCGCTGGCGGCACGTGCATGGCTGCGGGCGGTTCTTCAACGCCGCGCGCGACACGGTGACCGACCGGTTCCTTGTCACCTACAAGGCGGGCGAAGCGAAGCCGGACCTGGTCGAAGCGGCAAATGAGAACGCGAAGGAGGCGGGGTGATGCACGCGGTTCGATACCCCCCTCTGTCGCTCCGCGACATCTCCCCCACACGGGGGGAGAGTGGAGCGCGTAAACCTCGTCGCGCCAAACTGGCAGCACGTGGACCCGCGTCGGCAATGAAACGCCTGCTCTCCCCCCTTGTGGGGGAGATGCCCCGCAGGGGCAGAGGGGGGTGGAAGCCATGACCGCCGCTCTCACCCAGCCCAATCGTGTTGCCGGCGCGGGGCGGCTGACGCCGGCCAATCCCGTCCGGTTCAGCTTCGACGGCGAGACCTATCACGGGCTCGCCGGCGACACGCTCGCCTCGGCGCTTCTGGCCAACGACGTCCATCTTGTCGGCCGGTCGTTCAAATATCATCGCCCGCGCGGCATCCTGACGGCGGGCCCCGAGGAACCGAACGCGCTGGTCGGCATCGCGCGCGGCGCGGCACGCCGGCAGCCCAATGTGCGCGCCACGGTTCAGGAAATCCACGACGGGCTCGAGGCGACGAGCCAGAACCGCTGGCCATCGCTGACCGCCGATGTGGGCGAAGTCAATGACTGGATGTCGCCAGTCTTCGCGGCGGGCTTTTACTACAAGACCTTCATGTGGCCGCAAAAGGCCTGGGACAAGGTCTATGAGCCGATCATCCGCCGCGCGGCGGGCCTTGGCCTCGCGCCCGACCAGCCGGATCCGGACCGCTATGCGGGCCGCTACGCCCATTGCGACGTCCTGGTGTGCGGCGGCGGAGCTGCGGGGCTGAGCGCGGCGCTGGCGGCGGCGGAAAGCGGTGCCTCGGTGATCATCTGCGACGAACGGGCGGCGCCGGGCGGCGCGCTGGCCTTCGAGACCGACGCGCGGATCGACGGCCGGGACGGCCATGATTGGGCGACCGAGACGGCGGCGAAGCTGGCGGCGATGGACACTGTGCGCGTGCTGCCGCGCACGACGGCGTTCGGCTATTATGCCCAGAATTTCGTCGCGCTCGCCGAGCGGCTGACCGACCATGTGGCCAACCCGGACCCTGCGATGGCCCGCGAGCGGCTGTGGCAGGTGCGGGCCAGGCGCGTGGTCATCGCCACCGGCGCGATCGAGCGGCACATGGTGTTCGCCAACAATGACAGGCCTGGCATCATGCTGGCTTCGGCGGCGCGGCACTATCTGAACCATCATGGCGTCCTGATCGGCCGGACCATCGGCGTCTACACGGCCAATGACTCGGCCTATGCGGCCGCGTTCGACCTGAAGTGCGCCGGCGCGGACGTTGCTGTCATTGCCGACATACGCGACACGGTCGATCCGGCACTGCTCGAAGAAGCCGGCAGGCTGGGCATCCGCGTTCTCACCCATCATGCAGTCGTCGCCGCTGGCGGCAAGCTGCGGGTGTCGTCGATCGTCGTGCGCCCGTGCCGGGGCGGCAGCCGGCAGGTGATCCCGGTCGATGCGCTGATCATGTCGGCGGGCTGGACGCCGTCGGTGCATTTGTTCTCGCAATCGCGCGGCAAGCTGCGTTTCGATGCCGACCACCAGCGTTTCCTGCCCGGCGAAAACGCGCAGGATTGCGCCTCCGCCGGCGCCTGCAATGGCGCCGAAAGCCTTGCCGCGACGGTGGAAGAGGGGCTTGCGGCGGGCGAAGCTGCCGCCAGGGCGGCGCGGCCCAAGACCAAGTCAAAAGCAAAGCCGCTCTCCATTGCGACGGAATCGGGCGGCTCGTGGGACGGGCTGATGCTCGGCGCCGGGCCGAACCCCGAGGCGGGCAAGGTGGTCAAGGCTTTCGTCGACTTCCAGAACGATGTCACCGAAAAGGACATTCGCCTCGCCGTGCGCGAGGGCTTCCATTCGATCGAGCATGTCAAGCGCTTCACCACCAACGGTATGGCGACCGACCAGGGCAAACTGTCCAACATGCATGGCCTTGCGATCGCCGCCGAGGCGCTGGACAAGCCGATCCCCGAAGTGGGGCTGACGACCTTCCGCGCGCCCTATACGCCGGTGACCTTCGGCACGATTGTCGGCCACAATCGCGGTGCGCTGTTCGACCCGACGCGCCGCACGCCGATGCATCAAAGCCATGAACGGGCGGGCGCGGTGTTCGAGGATGTCGGCCAGTGGAAGCGCCCATGGTACTATCCGCGCGCCGGCGAGGACATGGCGGCTGCCGTCAACCGCGAATGCGTGACGGTGCGGCGCTCGGTCGGCATGTTCGATGCCTCGACGCTCGGCAAGATCGAGGTGACCGGGCCGGACGCGGCCGCTTTCCTGCACCTGATCTACACCAACCCGTTCATGAAGCTGGGCGTCGGGCGGCTGCGCTACGGCATCATGTGCCGCGAGGACGGATACATCTATGACGATGGCGTGGTCGGGCGGATCGCCGAGGACCGGTTCCATGTGACGACGACGACGGGCGGCGCGGCGCGTGTCCTCAACCACATGGAGGATTATCTGCAGACCGAGTTCCCCGAGATGAAGGTCTGGCTGACTTCCACATCGGAACAATGGGCAGTGATCGCGCTGCAGGGGCCGAAGGCGGCCGACGTGCTCGCGCCCTTTGTCAATGGCATGGATCTGTCGACCGAGGCGCTGCCCTTCATGAGCGTTGCCGAAGGCACGTTCGCCGGTGTACCGATGCGGCTGTTCCGCATGTCGTTTGCCGGCGAGGACGGGTTTGAGATCAATGTGCCGGGCGATTACGGGCAGGCCGCCTGGGACGCGTTGCACGCCAAGGTGGCCGAGGCCGGCGGCTGTGCCTACGGCACCGAGACCATGCATGTGCTGCGTGCCGAAAAGGGCTACATCATCGTCGGCCAGGACACGGACGGCACCGTGACGCCGCACGATGCGGGCCTGTCTTGGGCAGTCGGCAAGACCAAGGACGATTTCGTCGGCATTCGCGGTCTCATGCGGCCCGATCTTGTCGCCGACGGGCGCAAGCAGCTTGTCGGCCTCAGATCGAAGGATGGCCGGACCGTGCTCGATGAGGGCGCGCAAATCGTCGCCGATCCCGACCAGACCCCGCCGATGACGATGATCGGCTGGGTGTCATCCGCCTACTGGTCGGACAATTGCGGCGAACCGATCGCGATGGCGCTGATCGAAAACGGCTTCGACCGGATGGGCGAAACGCTCCACGTGCCGATGCCCGATGGTGTGATCGACGTGGAAGTGCGCGACACCAATTTCTGGAACCCGGACGCGGAGGCGCACGATGGCTGAGGCGATGACGATCGAACGGCGTCACCCGCTGGCGGGGCATGTGTTCGCGGGCACGGGCGTCGCTCTGACGCCGGCGCATGCAGCGTTCCGCACCAGCCTGCGCTGTCCCTCCGCATCGGTTCCGGCGCTGTCGGACACGCTTGGCGTCGCCCTGCCGCGCGCACCCAAGACATCGGCCACCGAAAAGAGCCGGTCGGCGCTGTGGCTCGGCCCGGACGAGTGGCTGGTGATCGACGAAAAGGCCGATCCGATGGCCGATCTTGGCGGGCTCGACGCACTGCACGCGGCAGCCGACATCTCCCACCGCAACACGGCGATCATGGTGTCGGGTCCGGGTGCGGCCGATCTGGTCAATGCGGGCTGTCCGCAGGATCTGTCGATGGAGGCGTTCCCCGCAGGCGCGTGTTCGCGCACGATCTTCGGCAAGGCCGAGATCGTCTTGTGGCGCATCAAGCCGTCCGTGTTCCGGGTCGAGGTGTGGCGGTCGTTTTCGGACTATGTGTTCGGCTATCTGGCGGAGGCCGCGCGCGACACCGTGTGATCAGGTCCTTGGCCGGACGATCATCAGCGTGAGCCATTTGGCGGTCATCGCCGGCTTGGTGCTGTTTTCGATCTCCAGCGTCACGTCGTAGGTGAACAGGATGCGGCCGGACGGCCTGATGTCGGCGTCGGCGAGGTCGAAGAGGGCGCGCACGCGCGCGCCGGCCTTGACGGCGGCATGGAAGCGGACCTCGTCGAACCCGTAATTGACGCCCATGCGCACTTCGCCGTCGAGATCGGGCAGCGCGTCGTAAGCCAGCGTCGACAGAAGCGACAGTGTGAGAAAGCCGTGCGCAATGGTGCCGCCATAGGGCGTTTCGCGCGCCGCCCGTTCCGGATCGACATGGATCCACTGATGGTCGTCGGTCGCGTCGGCAAAGCCGTTGATCATGTCCTGGGTGACGGCGCGCCATGGCGAGGTGCCGACGGTGGTGCCGACAAGGCCGGGTATCTCATCGATCGCGACAAGAGGCTTGGGGGACGTGGTCATGAAGCTCGCCTTGCGGTGTCGGGACGGGTTGGAAAGCGGCGGAGCGGTCTTGGACCAGCGGGCCGGTGCGAGTCAACGCGCAGTTGTCCCGGGTCAGCGGGCGGCCGTGTCGCGGCAGGGCACCGGGTAGGTGATGCGGAAGGTGCCGTCATCGGCGGCGCGCTGGGGATCAAAGCATGTGACGCGGCCGACGCCGTCCGCCCAGAACAGATGCGGGTCCTGGGCCGCCACGCCGCGGCTTCCACGTTGACGATGCACCTCGAAATGCAGGTGCGAGATGGCTGCGGCGAGGACGCCGGTGCGCCCCATCGTGCCGATCTCCTGGCCGCGCGCGACCTGCGTGCCCGAACGCACGCGCCGGCTGTCGAGATGCATGTAAACGGTGCGGGCGCGCCGGCCGGTGGCGTCAATGCCATGGTCGATGACGACGCGGTTGCCATACATGGGCTCCATGAAGGAGTCGACGACGCGTCCGGGCGCTGCGGCGATCACCGGCGTGCCGACACGGGCAATGATGTCGATCCCCTCATGGAAGGAGGTCGGGCTGCCGCGTCCGCCGCGGTTTCCCGCGACACGGAACTGCTGGGAGATCGACGGTGCATTTGCCGGCATGACAACGCGGATTTCGTCTTCGACAAGCTGGCTGTAGATGGCCGACCTGCCGTATCCGTTGCCGGTGCAGGCCGAAAGGACAAACAGCGCTGAAATCAGGAAGCCGGCGCACGCGATGCGGTGAATGCGGTTCATCGGCGTCCCCCGGCGCGTTGTCCCGATGGCCGCTTCGCCCTGATGGCCACGGGGAAACAGATGGTGGGCGATACTGGGATTGAACCAGTGACCCCTTCGATGTCAACGAAGTGCTCTCCCGCTGAGCTAATCGCCCATCCGTGTGGAGCGGCATACACCATGAACCGCGGTGCCGGTCAAGTGGGATCGGCGTCGTCTGCGCGCATGCCGCGACCGGCGTTCAGGCGGCCTGGATGAGCTTTTCGACCTCGTTGACCAGATCGCGCAGATGGAACGGTTTCGACAGGACCTTGGCGTCCTTGGGGGCCTGGCTGTCGGGGTTCAGCGCCACCGCCGCAAAGCCTGTGATGAACATCACCTTGAGATCGGGATCGAGCTCGGTGGCGCGGCGGGCCAGCTCGATGCCGTCCATTTCGGGCATGACGATATCGGTCAGAAGCAGCGTGAAGGGCTCTTCGCGCAGCCGCTCATAGGCGCTTGCCCCATTGTCGAAATCGGTGACCTCGTAGCCCGCCTTTTCCAGCGCCTTGACCAGGAAGCGGCGCATGTCGTTGTCGTCTTCTGCCAGCAAAATCCGTTGCATGTGATGTGCTTCTTTCACTCGATGCGGGGCGCCGCGCACGCGGCCGTCGCACAGACATTACAGATCATGGTAAAAATGCGGTATATGCGCGGCCCGGTCAATCGGCCGTGCAATTGGCGGCGGCTTGTTCGTCCGGCCGCACTGGACAATGGATGCCGCCCCTGTCAACACTGGGATCAATCGCAACCGCGCTGACCGGGAGCCGCCTCCGACGATGCTGATCGCGCCGGATTTCTGCCATCACCCCGCCTTCGAGGTGCGGGCTCCCGAGCGCCAGGCCGCGCCTTTCGTCTTCAACTCGCCGCACAGCGGGCGGCATTATCCGCGCCGTTTTCTGGACATGACCCGGCTCGACGCGCTGGCCGTGCGCCGCTCGGAGGATTTCTTCGTCGATCAGCTGTTCGAAGGCGCCACCGGGCTTGGCGCGCCGATGCTTTTGGCGCACTTCCCGCGCGCCTATCTCGATGTCAATCGCGAACCCTATGAACTCGATCCGCGCATGTTCTCGGACCGGCTGCCCGCGTTCACCAACCGCCAGTCGATCCGCGTGGCGGGCGGGCTGGGCACGGTGCCGCGCGTTGTCTCGGAAGGCCAGCACATCTATGCGCGGCGGATCGGCTTTGAGGAGGCGCGCCAGCGCATCGAGGGGATATACAAGCCCTATCATTCCACATTGCGCGGCCTTCTGGCGCAGACCCACCGCCGGTTCGGGCATGCGGTTCTTGTGGATTGCCACTCCATGCCTGCCTCGATCCGGATCGGCGCGGAGGGCGTGCGTCCCGACTTCGTCGTCGGCGACCGGTTCGGCACCAGCGCGAGCGCGGGCATCACCGAGGCGGCGATGAACATCTTGCGGGCGATGGGCTATCTGGTGGCGGCCAACAAGCCCTATGCCGGCGGCTTCATCACCGAGCATTATGGCCGCCCGGCCAAGGGCCTGCATGCCGTGCAGATCGAGATCAATCGCGGCCTTTACATCGACGAGCAGACCCTGCAACGCAAGCCGGGCTTCGATGCGCTACGCGAGGACCTCTTCCAGTTCATGGCGACGCTCGTCGATCTGCCGCACAGCGCCTTTGCGGACTATTCCATCGCCGCAGAATAGGCGTCTTCCGACAATGCTAGAGCGCAAAAAAAGACCGCATTCGAGCGAATGCGGTCAAAGTCTAGGGAGGAAACGCCCAAGGAGGGCGTGACAGGCAAGCCTGTCGACCATCAGATTATGTTGCATCGCACAAAAGTCAAGGGATGGCGGTGCGATTCTTTCGCAACTGCGAGACAAATTGGGGGATCGCATGACATCGGCGCTGCCTGATCGGGCGTTTCTGGACCAATTGGCGCGGGCGGCGGCGGCCGAAACCCTGCCGCGCTTCCGCACGGCGGGCGCCGTCGCCAACAAGCTGGGGGAGGGGTTCGACCCGGTGACCGAAGCCGACCGGGCGTCGGAAGCGGCGATCCGGGCGCTGATCAAGGCGCATTATCCGGACCACGGCATTGTCGGAGAGGAATATGGCAGCGAAGGCGAAGACCGCAGCCATGTCTGGGTCATCGACCCGATCGACGGCACGCGGGCGTTCATCTCCGGGCTGCCGGTCTGGGGCACGCTTGTGGGTCTGACGGTCGATGGCGTTGCGCGCTGCGGCTTCATGCACCAGCCCTTCACGGGTGAGTTGTACTTCGCCGATGGGACGGGCACGCATCTCAAGCACGATGGCGGCGCGGCCCAGGCGTTGCGGACACGTCAGGGGATTGCGCTCGGCGATGCCACGCTTTTCACCACCTCGCCGGCGCTTTACGCGGGCGCCAAGCGCGCGGCTTACGACAGGCTGGAGGCGTCCGCGCGCCTGCCGCGCTATGGCTGCGATTGCTATGCCTTTGCCATGGTCGCGGCGGGCCATGCGGACATCGCCGTCGAACCCGGTCTTGCGCCCTATGACGTTTGCGCGCTGATCCCGCTGATCGAGCAGGCCGGCGGCGTGATCACGCGCTGGGACGGCGGCCGGGCCGAGCAGGGCGGCGATGTGATCGCGGCGGGCTCGGCCGAACTGCACGCGGCGGCGCTGGAGCTGCTCAACGCCTGACGATCAGGTGCCGGCACCGGGCACGAAGGCGTCGAAGGCGGCGAGGAACTGGTCGCGGAACCGGTCCGCTTCCTGCATCAGTTCGTGGCGGGCGCCGGCGATGGTGATCAGCGACCCGGCGCGGATGCGGCCGGCATAGGCTTCGGCCGCGCTCGCCGAGACGACACGCTCGGCGCCGGCGGCGACCAGCAGAACCGGGATGCGGACCGATGCCATGTGGGCGGGATCGTGCACGGCGCCGATGGCTCGGGCCGCCGCGCGCAGCCACCCGGCGGTGATCGCGCCCAGCCCCAATCCCCGGTCAGGGTCGAGAATGGCCTTGTTGCGCGCAAAGCGGGTCGGGTCGCTGGTCAGCTTGTTGGTGGCAAGGTCGAGCGCGGTGATGCCGCGCGGGCCGGCGCCGATGTAGGTGCGGCCGAGGCCGCAATAGCACATCGCGCCGGCGGCGGCCGACAGAAAGCCCGACGGCGGCCCTTCCTCCGACAGGCCGAGGAAGGGCGCCGACAGGACCATGCGGTCGATCCGGTTGGCCATCATCGGCGCCGTCTGCAGGGCGACCAGCGCGCCCATGGAATGGGCGAGGGTGAAGAAGGGCGGCCGCGCCTCGGGCAGGATCGCGGTGGAGAAGACATGGTCGAGGTCGGTCGCATATTGCGCAAAATCATCGACATAGCCACGCTTGGCGTCGCGGAAGAAGCGCGTCGAACGGCCCTGGCCGCGCCAGTCGAACGTGCCGACATCAAAACCGCGGCCGAGCAGGTCGGTTACGGTCTCGGCATATTTCTCGATACATTCATTGCGCCCGTGCAGCAGTACGACCGTGCCCTTGCACGGTGCGGTGTCGGTGCGAAACACGGCAAACCGCAAATCGAAACCGTCATCGGTGCGCGAAAAGCCCTGCCGGAAGGGTTCGGGGCAGGGGTTGCCGTCGAAGGGGACCAATACGTTCATTTTTGGCCGCGAGGTTGGCCGCAAGGTTGGCGATGACGCCCCTGATATGGGCCGGGCCGGGCCAGGTCAAAGAAAAACCGGAGGCGCCGGCATGGCGCCCCCGGTGTCGGACGGGCAGGAAGGGACGTTGCAGCCCGGCCGATGGCTGGCTTCGGGATCAGTTGAACCCGAAGGAGAAGGTGACGCCGCCGCGGCTCTGGTGATGGAAGGGCTGGCGATGGCGCGGCGCGTGATAGACGGGCTGAAGCAGCCGGCGGCGGACGATGTGTCCGCTGCGCGGATCGATCTTCAGGGCGACCACGCCGCGGCGGCCGAGCGCGCGGGCGCGCCAGTAGCCGTTGCGGAAATGGACGCGGTGCACGTCGCGATAGCCGCGCCGGTAAAGGCTGCGGATGACGGCGCGGCGCGGCATGGCGTGGCGCTGGCCATAGTGGCGGCGGTGGCCGATCGTGTGGATGTCGGCCTGCGCGGTCGTGGCCAGCGGCGCCTTCATCGGCATGGCTTGCATCGGCATTGCCTGGGCGGGGGCGGCGGCGCCGAGCGCGGTGGCCGCCATGATGCCGGCGGCAAGAAGGGGGGCTTTCATGATGCCGGTCTCCTTTCTGGTTTGGACCATGATGGGCATTGTTGTGCTTTTCTTCGTTGTGTCTCCCGGTACAACTTGCGCCCACCATGCGCGGCGACGCCTGAACGCACGCGGAAGCGCCCGTTCATCTGTCGTTCATGTTCGGTTAACCTTGGGGAGAGGGTGGAAGCGGGGCTTTGTGGTTCAGCCGTCGTCGGTCGGGGAAACGAGCAGCGCCATATCGACGTCCAGTTCGGCTGCGATCGCCTTGAGCGCTCTCGCCGAACCTGTCTTGCGGCCGGTTTCGATCTCCGAAAGGTAGGTCGGCGCAAGGCCTGCCGCGCGGGCCAGATCAACTGCCTTCAGGCCGCGCCATTGCCGGAACACACGCACGGGGTTCTCGCCGTCAAGGAGCGCCGAAACCACCGTATCGGGATAGGTCTCTTCTCCGTTGGCGATGGATGACCGGACGGCTCGGGCCTCGGCCATGTCTCTGAGTTCCTCATAGGCGTCTTCGGGCAGCAGGACATAGGGCGTGCCGGCCAGTTCGATACGCTGGATCTTGGTCATGACATCTTCCTCATTTGTAGACATCGCCGCGCGCTCCGACTTTCAGAACAAGGATGACCGTGCCGTCATCATCGATGATGACGCGGTAGTCGCCGACACGGATACGCAGGAACTCCGAGCCGGCCAGCCGCTTGACATCGACGGGCTCGCCGGCGGCATAAGCCATGATCTTGTTCCGGATGCGCCGGGCCTGGGCCGGCTGTATCCGGGTCAGGAACTTGGTGGCGGCCTTGCTGTAGGCGACCTTCTTCATCACGGAAAATGTCGCTTATAGCGAATGAAATTGCAAGAAAAATTCGCTAAAAGCGAATGCAGACAGCGGTGTCTTGCGGTGCCGGCATTGATGCGGGTACGGCGGCAAACCGGGTCTCAAGCCAAAGCCCTTGAAGCGGAAAATCGCGCTCACCATATCTTGGGAGCAGGCGCCAGACGGGCCTGCCGGCCATCAGCCAGACACGCCGATCCGGGTGTTTGCGGCCGCATTTTGTTCAATGTTGCTCACTGGAGGACAGAACCCATGCGACACGTCGATTTTTCTCCCCTTTACCGTTCCACCGTCGGTTTCGACCGGCTGTTCACGATGCTCGATTCGCTCGGCCAGCCCGAGAGCGGCCAGACCTATCCGCCCTACAATATCGAGCGGACCGGCGATAACGCCTACCGCATCACCATGGCGGTGGCCGGCTTTGCCGAGGATGACCTGACCATCGAAGCCAAGGCCAATGTGCTGAAGGTGGCCGGCGCCAAGGCCGAGGACGCCAAGGATGACGGCCGTGAAGTGCTGCATCGCGGCATTGCCTCGCGCGCCTTCGAGCGCCGCTTCCAGCTTGCCGACTATGTGGAAGTGAAGGGTGCTGAACTCGAAAACGGCCTTCTGCACATCGATCTGGAGCGCGAAATCCCCGACTCCATGAAGCCGCGCAAGATCGAGATCGCCAAGGGCAATGGTTCGGCCCGGCAGATCGAGGCCAAAGCCCAGAACTGAGGCCTTTCAACAAAGCTCCCATCGGACCTGCGGCGCGGGACTCGCACCCCGTCCGCACGGTTCGCCTGGCCGCCGGCGTCCTCCCTCGCCGGCGGTTTTGTCATCTCTGAAATCAGCGGAAGCGTTTTGCCAGAAGATGGTCGAGCGACAGTTTGCCCGGTCCATTGACGACGATCAGAGCCAGGATGAACACCCACATCAGGCGCTGGTCGAAGATCACCGCATCGGGCAGACGGTCGAACATGGACCCGATGAACTGGCCCTCAAGACCGTGGAAGTTGATGTCCACATAGCTCTGGACGATCACGAAGACGACCATGCCGAGCGCGGCGATACGGCTGAACAGGCCGATGACGATCATGACCGGCAGCAGCAGTTCCGCCCAGGTGCCCAGCAACACGATCACATGCCAGGGAAAGAACGGAATGGCGGCCACATCGAAGCCGTACTGCTCCATCACCGGCGGCAGGATCGATGCATAGGCGCCGAGCGACGGGCTGAGAAAGCCGAAGATGCCGTCGCCGAGTTTCTGCCAGCCCGAATTGAGGTAGTAGAGCAAAAGCACGCTGGCAAAGGCAAAGCGGGCGGCAAGGCCGGTGAACCAGCCCTCCGTTGCGCGTTCGATGGCCGAAAAGACGGTGTGGTGCAGCCGCGCGATCATGCCGATCAGGCCGCCTCGGGTCGATGGCGTGGGCGCGCGGGCATCCTCATTGGCAAAATCGGTCATCAGTCCCCTCCATCATCGGATGCGGCGACGGCGGCGAACGCGCCAGCCGACAGGAGCGCCGTGAGCGCCCCGTTCAGATCGAATGCCGGATCGGTTTCAAGCGCAAGGCCGGCGGCTTCGCCAAGCGTCAAGCCTTGGGCGAGCGCATCGGCGAACCGGGCGCCGGCCGGTGTCAGGTGGCTAACCGTCACGATGTCCGCCGGCCGGGTGACCAGGATGGCCTCGGCCTGGTCCATTTTGACGGGCGCAAGATCCATCAGATCGCGGTTCATCGAAAAGATGCGGAAGACCGGAAAGGGCGATGTGATGACGGCGAAGGCCGGATGGGCGGCAAAGCGCGCGCCGGCGATCTGATCGGCGGGGATCGCCGCAAGCTCCGCCGGGTCGAGCGGAGCGGCGTCGGCTGCGTGATAGGCGGTCAGCCAGGCGCGTTCGGCGCGCGCGACATCGGCCAGATAGGGCAGGGGCCGCGCCGGCTCGAACGCGGCGATGAAGTCGGCGAAATCCCGGCCATAGCGGAACAGAAGCGGCGATCTGGGCGGATGGGCCCGGACATGTTCGCGCGCCATGGCGCGGAAGAAATTCTCGCCAGTCAGCTTCAAAACGGCGGGAAAAATGTCGGCCAGCGCATCGATCAGGCTGACGGTGACATTGTTGCGATAGACATTGTAGCGCTTGACGGCGCCCTTGCCGTTGGGGCCGGTGACATGGGGCGGGGCGGCGCGCTCCGGGTCGAGCAGGCCGGCCGAAAAGGCGTCCGTGTCGATCGGTGCGGGGTCAGGCAGGGGTGGCATGACGCACCTTCGGTGCCGACGGAGCATGGCGGCGCAAAATGGCGTTGGCGCTCTCGGCCTCGGCGCGCAGCACCGGCCAATCGGGCAGATCGGAATCCCATTCGACCAGCGTCGGGATCGGTCCCGTGCGGGCGATCACCTCGTCATAGAGCGTCCAGACCGGATCGGCGACCGGGCGGTTGTGGCTGTCGATCAGAAGCAGCGCACCCTCGTCATCCTCCTGCTCGGTATGGCCGGCCAGATGGATCTCTCCGACATGGGCGAGCGGGAACGCCTTGAGATAGTCGCGTGCCGAATAGCCGTGATTGGTGGCCGAGACGAACACATTGTTGATGTCGAGCAAAAGGCCGCAGCCTGTGCGCGCGACGATGGCCGCCAGAAAATCGGTCTCGCTCATCGTCGAATTGTCGAATAGAACATAGGTGGCCGGGTTTTCGAGCAGCATGCGCCGGCCGGTGACCTCCTGCATGCGGTCGACATGGTCGCACACATGGTCGAGCGTTTCGGCGGCGTAGGGCAGCGGCAGGAGATCGTTGAGGAACATGTCCTCATGGGTGGACCAAGCCAGATGTTCGGAGATCAGGCCGGGTTCGTAGCGCTCGCACAGCGCCGCAAAGCGGGCCAGATGGTCCTCATCGAGCGGCTTTGGTCCGCCGATCGACATGCACACGCCGTGAAGGGACAGCGGAAAATCGAGGCGGACCCGTTCGAGCGTGCGGTGCGGCGGGCCGCCGTCGCCCATATAGTTTTCCGCGTGGACTTCCAGAAAGCCGACCGAGCCGGGATCGTCGAGGATCGCCGACAGATGGTCCGGCTTGAAGCCGACACCTGCGCCAGCCGGCACAGCGTCTTCGAGGATGGATGTGGCAGCCGCGAACCGGCCCGGCGAAGCGGTCTTTCCCGCTGCCGGAGCCGAGCCCACTGGGGTGAGGAAACTGGTCATGAACTCGCTCTCCGGTCCGCGGCAGTCTGGTCGGGCGCGGCTTATGCCGGCAGGTCGCGATCGAGCGCTTCCAGCGAGCCCATGCGGTCGCCCGGCAGTTCCATGGCGGTGCAGGTGCCTTCCGGAACGAAGGTCCAGGCATTGCCCTGATAGTCGATGGTTGACGTGCCCTGACAGGTGGTGCCGGGGCCGGCGGCGCAATCGTTCTCGCCGGCCAGCGAAACGCCGTAGCACTTCTCGTTGGCGGCATGGGCGTCGGAAACACCGGCCAGGTTGACGCCGGCGACGGCGGCAGCGACGGCACCGGCGAGAACGGCACCCGAAAGAACGGTCTTGGTGGCTTTGGACATGGATATCTCCCTTGAGGAACCAGATGTCCGGCACAGCGCCGGACGGCCCGACGCTCACAGAAGCGCCGATCAATGGGAAATCAACGGGCTGTTATCCAGCGTCACTTCGCTGTGAGGCGTCCGTGAGCGGCGCCGTCAGCCGGCGAGCGCGCTTTCCAGCGCCTCAAGGTCTGCATCCGTGCTGGCAAAGGATGCGACGAGGCGGATCATTGCTTCGCCTGCGCCGACGAGAGGACGCTCGGCGCGCGGCGGCTGCCAGGGGCTGAATTGCACGCCCTTGGCGGCGAGCCCATCGACGGCCTCTTGCGGACCGATGGCGAACACTTCGTTGCCCTGCGGCTGCCAGGCCAGCCGGAACCGGTTGCGCGCGCCTACGATGCCGGCGACCCGGGCGCCCATCCGGTTGGCGTGGGCGGCCATCTCCAGCCAGAGGCCGTCGGCGAAATAGGCCTCGAACTGCGCCGAGACGAACCGCGCCTTGGAGGCCATGTGGCCCGAGCGCTTGCACAGATAGTCCATCTGGCGGCCATGGTCGGGGTTGAAGACCAGAACCGCATCGGCGCACCAGCAGCCATTCTTGGTGGCGCCGAAGGACAAAATGTCGACGCCCGCCTTCCAGCTCATCTGGGCGGGCGTGCAGCCGAGCGCGACAAGCGCATTGGCAAAGCGGGCCCCGTCCATGTGCAGCGGCAGGCCATGATGGCGGGTGACATCGGCGATGGCACCGATAGCATCCAGATCATAGGCGGTGCCGGCCTCGGTCAACTGGGTCACCGACACGGCCTGCACCTGTCCCGCATTGAGCCCGCCATCCTTGACATGACCAATGGCCGCCTCGAGCGCGGTGGCATCGAAGCGCCCCAGTTCGCCGTCAATGGATTCAAGACGTGTGCCGGCACCGAAGAATTCCGGCGCGCCGCATTCATCGACGCGGATGTGCGCCTCGCTGTGACACAGGATGATGCCGCCGGGCCGGGCGACGGCCGAAAGCGCCAGCGCGTTGGCGGCCGTGCCCGTGGCGACATAATGGACCGAAAGGTCGGTCTCGAAGATGTCGCGGAACGTTTGTTCCACCGCCCGGTCGAAATCGCTGCCGCCATTGGCCTGAACGAAGCCGCCATTGCGGCGCGCCAGATTGTCGGCGATGGCCGGGTGGGCGCCGGCCCAGTTGTCGGAGGCAAAATGCATGGTGGTGGCCGTTCTTTGGGCAAATGACGTGTGGTGTTTCATCGCGCACAATGGTCCCGGCCGCAATTGTCGCCGTGCCACCTTGTGAAATACGGCGAAATCTGTCATAAATTAGGGCAGCAATGCTGTCCTATTATGGCTCGCATCCCGGAAAACAGCCGGACGCGGGCCGAAAACGCGCCCGGACGAATGCCGGGCCTTGTCCGAAATGGCGATGGAGCTGATCGCGCTGCCGGCCTGATCCGGTGACGGAAAGGCCCGACGCCGCTCTCGGCGGACCGAACCGGACACCATCTGCCACAGAGACATGCGCGTATAGCGGTTGTGCCGCTAAACGCGAACCGGAGGGAAAAAAGATGACGAAGATGACGCCATCGTGCGATTTTGACCGGTCCCGGCCGGCCTGCAAGATCGATACCCGCCGGACGGATAAGACCCGGACCCATGTGGGCCTGCCCGTCGCGCAGGGCCTTTACGATCCGCGCAATGAACATGATGCGTGCGGCGTCGGTTTCGTTGCCCACATGAAGGGCGAAAAGTCGCATGCCATCGTCGCCGACGGTCTGGCGATGCTGGAAAACCTGACCCATCGGGGCGCGGTCGGCGCCGATCCGCTGATGGGCGATGGCGCGGGCATGCTGGTGCAGATTCCCGACGGCTTTTTCCGCACGGTGATGGCCGGACAGGGCACGAACCTGCCCGAGGCGGGCGATTATGCGGTGGCGCATGTGTTCGTGCCGCAGGACGAAGCACTGCGTGCCCATTGCGTGGACATTGTCCGCGAAGCCGCCGCTGCCGAAGGTGTCGAGATGATCGCGCTGCGCGACGTGCCGGTCGACAACGCATCGCTTTCAAAGGACCCGGACATCGCGGCAAGCGAACCGGCCCATGTGCAGGTGTTCTTTGCCCGCCCGAAGGGGTTGGACGAGGACACGTTCGAGCGGCGGCTGTTCATCTTGCGCAAGGTGATTTCCAACCGCGTCTATGGCGAGACCGACGGCCGCGACAACGGGTTCTACATCGTCTCGCTGTCGGCGCGGACGATCGTCTACAAGGGCATGTTCCTGGCCTATCAGCTTGGCGCCTATTATGACGATCTGCGCGATCCGCGTTTCGAGAGCGCGGTGGCGCTGGTCCACCAGCGCTTTTCGACCAACACGTTCCCGTCATGGAAGCTGTCGCACCCCTATCGGATGGTCGCGCACAATGGCGAGATCAACACGCTGCGCGGCAATGTCAACTGGATGGCGGCACGGCAGGCGTCCGTCGCTTCGCCCCTGTTCGGCGATGAAATCTCCAAGATTTGGCCGATCTCCTATGAGGGCCAGTCCGATACGGCGTGCTTCGACAATGCGCTCGAATTTCTGGTGCAGGGCGGCTATTCGATGGCCCATGCGGTGATGATGCTGATCCCGGAGGCCTGGGCCGGCAACACGCTGATGAGCGACGAGCGCAAGGCGTTCTACGAATATCATGCCTGCCTGATGGAGCCCTGGGACGGGCCGGCGGCGGTGGCCTTCACCGACGGACGGCAGATCGGCGCGACACTGGACCGCAACGGGCTTCGCCCCGCGCGCTACATCGTCACCGACGATGACCGGGTGATCATGGCGTCGGAAGCCGGCGTGATCACCGTGCCCGAGGAGAAGGTCGTCACCAAATGGCGGCTGCAGCCGGGCAAGATGCTGCTCATCGACATGGACAAGGGCCGGATCGTCTCCGACGAGGAGATCAAGCACGAGATGGCGTCCATGCACCCCTATCGCGGCTGGGTGGAAAGCACGCAGATCATCCTCGAAGACCTCGATCCTGTGCCGGTGCGGCCGATGCGCGATGATGTCACGCTGCTCGATAAGCAGCAGGCGTTCGGCTACACGCAGGAAGACACCAAGATCCTGATGGCGCCGATGGCGACGACCGGCCAGGAAGCGATCGGCTCAATGGGCACCGATACGCCGATCTCGGCGATGAGCGACAAGTCGAAACTGCTCTACACCTATTTCAAGCAGAACTTCGCGCAGGTCACCAACCCGCCGATCGACCCGATCCGCGAAGAGCTGGTGATGAGTCTTGTCTCCTTCATCGGCCCGCGCCCGAACATTTTCGACATCGAAGGCCATGCGGCGCGCAAGCGGCTCGAGGTGCGCCAGCCGATCCTGACCAATGTCGACCTCGAAAAGGTCCGCTCGATCGGCCATTCGGAGGATCTGTTCGACACCAAGACGCTGGACACGACTTATCCCGCCGACCATGGCGCCGAGGGCATGAAGGCGGCTCTGGAACGGCTGTGCGAACGCGCCGAAAAAGTCGTCCACAGGGGCTACAACATCATCATCCTGTCCGACCGCCGGGTCGGTCCGGACCGGATCGCGATCCCCGCGCTTCTGGCGACCGCCGCCGTGCACCATTCGCTGATCCGCAAGGGATTGCGCACATCGGTCGGGCTCGTCGTTGAATCGGGCGAGCCGCGCGAGGTGCATCATTTCTGCTGCCTTGCGGGCTATGGCGCCGAGGCGATCAATCCCTATCTGGCCTTCGACACGCTGGCCGAGATGCACGGGCGCGGCGAGTTCCCGCCGGAGGTCGACAAGTACGAGGTGGTCGAGCGTTACATCAAGTCGATTGGCAAGGGCATTTTGAAGGTCATGTCCAAGATGGGCATTTCCACCTACCAATCCTATTGCGGCGCGCAGATCTTCGACGCGGTTGGCCTTTCGAGCGCCTTCGTCGATGATTTCTTCTTCGGTACGGCGACGACGATCGAGGGCGTGGGCCTCGACGAGATCGCGACCGAGACCGTCAAGCGCCATGGCCGCGCCTTCTCCGATGATCCGGTGCTGCGCACCGCGCTCGATGTGGGCGGCGAATACATGTACCGCATGCGCGGCGAGGAGCATGTCTGGACGCCGGACGCGGTTGCTTCGCTGCAACATGCGGTGCGCAAGGATTCGCGCGAGGAATATCGCGAGTTCGCTGCCTCGGTGAACGATGAGAGCGAGCGGGCCAAGACGATTCGCGGCCTCTTCCGCATCCGCACGGCGGACGATCTGGGGATCGATCCGGTGCCGCTCGACGAGGTCGAGCCGGCCGCTGAGATCGTCAAGCGGTTTTCGACGGGCGCGATGAGCTTCGGTTCGATCAGCCGCGAGGCGCACACGACGCTCGCCAAGGCGATGAACGCGATCGGCGGCAAGTCGAACACGGGCGAGGGCGGCGAGGAGCCCGACCGGTTCCTGCCGCTGCCCGACGGCACGAAGAACCCCGAGCGCTCGGCGATCAAGCAGGTCGCCTCGGGCCGGTTCGGCGTGACGACGGAATATCTCGTCAATTCCGACATGATCCAGATCAAGGTCGCCCAGGGCGCCAAGCCGGGCGAGGGCGGGCAGTTGCCGGGCCACAAGGTCGATGCGACGATCGCCAAGACGCGGCATTCGACGCCCGGCGTCGGCCTCATCTCGCCGCCGCCGCACCATGACATCTATTCGATCGAGGATCTGGCGCAGCTCATCTACGATCTGAAGAATGTCAACGAGCGGGCCGACATCTCGGTCAAGCTGGTCTCGGAAGTGGGCGTCGGCACGGTCGCCGCGGGCGTTGCCAAGGCGCGCGCCGATCACATCACCATTTCCGGCTATGATGGCGGCACGGGCGCTTCGCCCCTGACCTCGCTCAAGCATGCCGGCAGCCCCTGGGAAATGGGCCTTGCCGAAACCCACCAGACGCTGGTGCTCAACGGTCTCAGGTCGCGCATCGCGCTACAGGTCGATGGCGGGCTGAAAACCGGACGCGACGTGGTGATCGGCGCGCTTCTGGGCGCCGACGAGTTCGGCTTCTCAACCGCGCCCCTGATCGCGGCGGGCTGCATCATGATGCGCAAATGTCACCTCAACACCTGTCCGGTGGGCGTGGCGACGCAGGACCCGGTTCTGCGCAAGCGCTTCAAGGGCACGCCCGAGCATGTGATCAACTATTTCTTCTATGTCGCCGAGGAAGTGCGCGAACTGATGGCGGCGATGGGCGTGCGCACGCTCGATGACCTGATCGGCCAGACAGACCGGCTCGAGCAGAAGCCGATGATCGATCACTGGAAGGCGCGCGGGCTCGATTTCTCGGGCATCTTCTTCAAGCCCGAAGCGCCGAAGGACGCGATCTACTGGACGCGGCGGCAGGACCATCCGATCCACGACATTGTGGACCGGCGGCTGATCGAACAGGCCACTTCTGCGCTCGAAAGCCGGCAGGCGGTGCAGATCGCCGAGCCGATCCGCAACACCGACCGGTCGACCGGCGCGATGCTGTCGGGCGAGGTGGCCAAGCGGTTCGGCCACAAGGGCCTGCGCGACGACACGATCGCCGTGACGTTCACCGGCACGGCGGGCCAGTCCTTTGGCGCGTTCCTTGCGTCCGGCGTCAGCTTCGACCTGATCGGCGACGGCAACGATTATGTCGGCAAGGGCCTTTGCGGCGGCCGCATCGTGGTGCGCCCGCCCGAGGACACGCGCATCACGCCGGAGGCCTCGATCATCGTCGGCAACACGGTGCTCTACGGCGCCATCCAGGGCGAGGCCTATTTCCGCGGCGTCGCCGGCGAGCGGTTCGCGGTGCGCAATTCGGGCGCGATCACCGTCGTCGAGGGCGTCGGCGACCATGGCTGCGAATATATGACCGGCGGGGTCGTCGTCGTCATCGGCCAGACGGGCCGCAACTTCGCGGCCGGCATGAGCGGCGGGGTCGCCTATGTGCTCGACGAGGACGGCACGTTCGAGACGCGCTGCAACATGGCGATGGTCGAACTGGAGCCGGTGCCCGAGGAGGACGACATCCTTGAAAAGCTGCACCATCATGGCGGCGATCTGATGCACAAGGGCCGCGTTGATGTGACCGGCGACATGACCCGGCATGACGAGGAGCGGCTGTTCCAGCTCATCAGCAATCACAGGCGCCATACGGGCTCGACGCGTGCTGCCGAAATCATCGACAATTGGGAAGCCTTCCGGCCGAAATTCCGCAAGGTGATGCCGGTCGAATACCGCCGCGCCCTCGAAGAGATGGAACGCATGCGCATGAATGTTGCGGCGGAGTGACTTTCTTTATAGGCTGAATGCCGGAGTACTTTTCTTTGGTGTTTAGGTCATGCAAAAAGGCGCTGAAAATACTGTTTCAGAGGGTGGGGTTTCATCCGTAACAGACAGCCATCGACTGCTTCTTGAACATATCGCGGAACGTGCGATAAACCGGAAATTCAATACCATATACAAGATCGTCGCCATAGGTTTGGCTTCGATCTCCTTGGCTATCATATTTGCGATTTTCTTCTGGGTTGATGGTCGTGTGCAGGCCAGCATTGGCACCAAAGTTGACAGCTCGGTGGCGCGAGAGGCCGCCAAGATCAATGAGCAGTTCGACGACCATAGGGAAGACTTAAGCGGCTTCCGTGACGAAATCGGAGACACCGAGCGGGACCTTGGTCGTATTGAGGAGGTTGCAGAACGACTGGACGACCAGATCGAGGACATGACGACGCGACTGGATTCCAAAATCGGTGATCAGGAAAACCGGTTGACCGCTTCATTGGCGCAAATCGACGAGCTCGGCGGACGGATCAACACTCAGAGCACGCATTTTGAAGTGTTTGCACAAACATTTCGCGATACAGAAGCCGCCTTTTCCGTCGACTTGGATCGGATAGGTAGGCTTATCGAGTCCGCTGAAAATCAAGTTGGTGGGATGGCCGCTCGGCGTCCATCTCAACCAACCGGACAAGGTAATCGTGCATCTGGGCAAGTGGTCGAAGCCGTTGCCGCCAGATTTGACGATGTCGAGGAGGTCAACCGAAATCTGCGCAACGAACTGGGGGAACTGCGGTTCCTGATTGACCGGCAATTGGCGGCACAGCAGGAAACCGAATCCGATCGCGGCGATTTGGCACGCGACCTTATCGACGTTCGCCGAGATGTTGCATCTTTGGAGACACGGCTCACCGGCTTGTTTGAGAGCGTTTCCGAAATCAGTTCGTCGGCCGGTCAACGCGGGTTTAACGATATCGCGTACGGGACTACTTCAGATTGGGAACAGTGTCCCGACGAGAAGTGCTTTGTGACAGCACCCTTTGCCATTCGGACGACGGTCCGGTTCGACCGCAATCGGTTCGGCCTCAGGCCAATCTTCCTGAGTCATCTGAGTGGAACAAATGGCGGCATCTTTGCTTCTGCGGTTTCGGCATCTTATTTTTATGATGATGACAATTACTATCAGGTCATCGTGCGGTTTGATAATCCGGACATAGAGCTGACACCCGATATGGCCGAGAACTGGGATTGGCGGTTGCACTATGCCATCCTGCCTGATCCCGATTTCGTGCGGTGAGAACCCCATAATTGCTCTTGGCGCCACGCCGCTTTGGTTGGTAAGACGCCGCCATGATCATCACAACCACCAACACCATCGATGGCCGGCAGGTAGCCGCTTACAAGGGCGTCGTCACGGGCGAAGCCATTCTGGGCGCCAACATCTTCCGTGATTTCCTGGCCGGCATTCGTGATATTGTCGGCGGCCGGTCGGGAGCGTACGAGAAATCGCTGCGCGAGGCGCGCGAGATCGCGTTCGGCGAACTGGCGCACGAGGCCGAACAGCTGGGCGCCAACGCCGTGATCGGCGTCGATATCGACTATGAGAACATCACCGCCGGTTCCGGCACCATGCTGATGGTATCGGTCTCCGGCACGGCGGTGGTTCTGGGGTGAGGGTCTTTCGGCGTGCGGTGCGGGACCTGAGGCTGCTTTTGGTGTAGACAGGCCTCTTCGAAATGGAGCCGACCAAGCGGAAACGAAACGGAGCGGTCATGACGAAGAAGATTGTGTCTGACGCCGACGTGATGATGGGTAAGCCGACATTCGAAGGTACGCGGATCACCGTTGAACACGTGCTGCGCATGCTGGGAATGGGCTATACGCCGGAAAAAATTGTCGAGGAACTGCGCAACATTTCGATCGATGACGTCCACCGCGCGCAGTCTTTTGCGGCTGACTATCTGGCGGACATGCGTGTGATCGCCGCCGAGTGACCGCATGCGGTTCATCTGCGACGAATGCGTGTCGACCTCGCTGATCAACGCTCTGCAGGAGGCCGGTTGCGACGTGGTCGACATCGGTGTCGAAGACAGTGGTGCCGGCGACCGCGACATCCTGAAACGGTCGATGCGCGAGGCGGGCGTGATTGTCACGCACGACTACGATTTTGGAGACTTGATCTTCCGCGATGGCGAGCCCGCCTTCGGTGTCGTCATCATCGCTATGGCCAGGCCGGAAGGGCTGGTGCTAGAGGTGCACCGGACAGTGCGGCAGCTCATGGCGTCATACGAAATGCTGGTCGATCACATGACCATCATGACGGACAAGGGACTGCGGCAGCGGCCGATAAAGAAGGCAATGTGAGACTGGAACGACAATGGGTAAGGTAACGGGTTTTCTGGAGATCGACCGGCAGGTGGCCAAATATGAGCCGGCCTCCGACAGGATTCGCCATTTCAAGGAATTCACCATCCCGCTGGACGATGCTGAGGTCACCAAGCAGGCCGCCCGCTGCATGGATTGCGGCATTCCCTATTGCCACGGGCCGCAGGGCTGCCCGATCCACAACCAGATTCCGGATTGGAACGATCTGGTCTACAACAATGACTGGGAAGAGGCGATCCGCAACCTGCACTCGACCAACAATTTCCCGGAATTCACCGGCCGCATCTGTCCGGCGCCCTGCGAGGAAGCGTGCACGCTGAACCTTGAGGACGTGCCGGTCGCGATCAAGACGATCGAGCAGGCGCTTGCCGACAAGGCCTATGAAATGGGCTTCGTGCGGCCCTATCCGCCGTCCGAAAAGACTGGCAAGAGCGTCGCCGTCATCGGCTCGGGGCCGGCCGGCATGGCCGCCGCGCAGCAGCTTGGCCGCGCCGGCCACGATGTGCATGTCTTCGAGCGCGAGGCGAAGATCGGCGGGCTGATGCGCTACGGCATTCCCGATTTCAAGATGGAAAAGCACTTCATCGACCGGCGTGTCGAGCAGATGGAAGGCGAGGGCGTGACTTTCCACAAGAACGTCCATGTCGGTGTCGACAAGACGGTCGCCGATCTGAAGTCGGAATTTGACGCGATCATCTATTGCGGCGGCTCGGAGCGGCCGCGCGATGCGGGCATTCCCGGCGACGACCTTGAAGGCGTGCATCCGGCGATGAACTATCTGGTCCAGCAGAACAAGCGGGTCGGCAAGGAGCAGAGCATCGGCTCGGTCGCCTGGCCGTCCGAACCGGTGGTTGCGGGGGGCAAGCACGTCGTTGTTGTCGGTGGCGGCGACACGGCATCGGACTGTATCGGGACCGCGTTCCGCCAGGGCGCGGTCAAGGTGACGCAGCTCGACATCCGGCCAGAGCCCCCGGAAAAGGAAGACAAGCTGACCGTCTGGCCGTTCTGGGCGACCAAGATGCGCACATCGTCGTCGCAGGCCGAGGGCGCCGATCGCGAGTTCCAGATCGCGACGCTCGAATTCATCGGCGAGGACGGCAAGCTGACCCATGTCAAATGCTGCGAGGTGGACGAACGGCGCCAGCCGGTTGCCGGCACCGAGTTCTTCATCCGCGCCGATTTTGCCTTCATCGCGATCGGCTTTGCCGGTCCGTTGGAGCATACCGGCGTCGTCGCCGAACTGGGCGACGCGCTTGTGATGGACACGGACCGTCGGGGCGGCCGTTCGGTGCATGCCGATGACCGCGACTATCGCACCAGCGTCGATGATCTCTATGTCGCCGGCGACGCGCGGCGCGGCCAGTCTCTCGTCGTCTGGGCGATCCGCGAAGGCCGTCAGGCGGCCCGCGCCGTCGATGAGGCGCTGATGGGATCGAGCGTGCTGCCGCGCTGAACCGGCGGCAATCGCCACGTTCGTTGCGATGGATCAATGACTTGACGCCGCGCCGCGCCGCAGTCTCCCGCAGGCATATTCGCTCAGGAGAGGTGTCATGTTCTCGCTCAGGTTCGCAGCCTATCTGCTCATTGCGCCGGTGCTTGCCGGCAGCTTCGTCGTGGCCCTGCTGACCGTCGACATGTTCGAGGCGACCTATATCGCCGCGGCCGCCATCGCCGGCGCCGTGATCGGCATTCCGGCCGCGTGGTGGCTCGCCAACAAGCTCGACAGGCTGATCCAGCCCAAAGCCTGATTGCACAGGGCGGGCGGGCGCGTCCCAGCTTTCTGTGAACAAGGCCCGGTCCGGTTGACGCTTCCTGCGGGATGCGGCAATCGGGCAGGGCTTTTGTCTGTGATGGAGTGCTGAGGCATGTCGGACGTCCACAGTGTCGCGCGCGATCATTTGCGCGCTTTTGTCGAGCGTATCGAACGGCTCGAAGAGGAAAAGAAGACGATCGCCGACGATATCAAGGACGTCTATGCGGAAGCCAAGGCCAACGGGTTCGATACCAAGGCGCTGCGCAAGATCGTCGCCATCCGCAAACAGGACCAGAACGAGCGGCTCGAACAGGAAGCGGTGCTGGACACCTATATGGCCGCGCTCGGCATGCTGAAGACCATCGAAGACGCCTGACGCGCGGCATCCGCCGGCCCGTCGGCAAGAAACGTCAGTTGGTCGCCGGGATCTGCAATTGCAGGGGCTGGCCGTCGCCGCCGCCCTGACCGCCATCGAAGCGCGCCACCGCAAGGAACGTCACCGCATTGCCCGAAAGCCGGCTCGGGTCAGGTGGCGGGGCCTTGGAAAAGCCGGCCGTGTAGACCGCTTCGGGCGCGGTCCGCGTCGCGTTCCTCAAAAATTCGGGACGCTCGGTCGGCCGGCCTTCGGCGGTGACCGAGGCGACCGAGACCGCCCAGTCGCCGAACCGGGCCGGGTCGATCTGGTCGGCGGGCACGACAGGTACGGTGGGCGGCTGGATCGACACCGCATCACGGGCCGAGGGCCGGGCCGATTTGGCGGTCGTCGTCACGCCGGTGTCGAGGGCTGCGGCAAGGATTGCATCCTCATCGGCGCGATCGGGGCGCTGCGCGGGCACCACGATGCGGTCGCCGCGACCGGTCGTGTCTTCGGCCGGCGGTGACGTGGTCGGCGGCACCATCGGCTCCACCGGCGCATAGGCGACCAGTTGGGTCAGCGGATCGGCCGTGCCGGGCGCGTCGGTCGGACGCGGCGCCGGGGCCGGCAGCGCGGCGAGCAAGGTTGGCGTCTCATCCGCCGGTGTTGCGGTTTCGGCATCAGCGGCGGCGAGAAGGGCTGTGGCCTGGTCTCCGGACGGCTCGGCTTGCGGGCCGGTCTGGCGGATCGTCAGCGGTTCGGCGGAGGCGACCGCGAATGCGGGGCGGTCGCGCGGCACCGGCGGTGTCAGCGCAGCCAGAAGCGTTGCTGGACCCTCGGGCTGTGCCGGTGTGGGGGCGGCCGGCGGCGCCTCTGGCGCGGCGACCGGCGCCGGCGTTGCCGCAGCGGGCGGCTGGGCGGGCGCGGGATCGCCGACACGCACACCGGGGATCAGCGCGCGCGGCACAGGCAGGCGCAGGCCGACCGTGCTTGTTGCCGCCGGCGGGGTATCGGGTGCTTGCGGCGCGGCGGCAGGTTCCGGAGCGCTGGCGGCCGGCGCGGCCGGCGCTGCTGCCACGGGTTCGGCGACCGCGCGCGGCGCAGCGCCCGGACGGGGCAGATCACGACGCGACAGGGCGGCCAGCGCCGTTCCCGGCGTTTCAGGCGCCGCCTGGCGGCGCGATGGCGCCGAGGGCCGCGATGCGCTGGCCGAGGCGTTGTCGTCATTGTCGCGTCCGAACAGGTTGGCCAGCAGATTGCCACCGCCGCCACCACCGCTGCTGCCGCGCTCAGTGTTG
This sequence comes from Roseitalea sp., assembly GCA_017642895.1. Lineage (GTDB taxonomy): Bacteria > Pseudomonadota > Alphaproteobacteria > Rhizobiales > Rhizobiaceae > Roseitalea. The sequence goes on along the minus strand of JAEPON010000002.1, from coordinate 239,600 downwards.
CCGCCGCCGCCGCCTCGGCGTGTGCGCCCGAAAGTGGCTGGCTGGCCGGAGCGCTCGCGGGCATTGTAGGCGGCGAGTGCCTGCTGGTAGCCGGGCAGGCGCCGGCCGTCGGGCGGCAGGTGCAGGGTCTTGCCGTCGGGAAACAGGCGGGTCAGCTCCGACCGGCTCATGCGCGGCCATGCGCGCACATTGCCCGTGTCCAGATGGACGAACGGCGTTGCCGATTTGGGATAATAGCCGACACCGCCGCCTTGCAGTTTGAAGCCCAGTTCGCGCAGCTTGCGGGTCGGCACACCGGGAATGAAGAAATCCATCGCCTTGCCGAGCGTGTGCTGGCTGCGGCGCGCCTGGCCGCCGCGCGTGCGGCGCAGCATCGCGTTGGTCGCCGGCGAGCGATACGCCGAGACGACGTGGATGTAGCCGCGCGCGCCGGACGCCCGGTAGACCTCCCAGACCAGATCGAACAGTTCGGGGTCCATGTTGGTCGGCTCGTTGCGCCGATGGTCACGCAGGAAGCGGTTGAGCTTGTTGAGGCCGCTGCGCACATAGCGCCCGTTGCGCTTGAACGTGATTTCGGCGCGCTCGCCGGTATGGGTGAAATAGAGCTTGAGCGTCCGCGTTTCGGCGGCTGCCTGGGCCGGCGCCAGAAGGGCGCCTGCCGCAAAGACAACCGCCAGCGCAAGCAGGACGGATTGAAGCCCGCGCAGCCTGATCTTCCGGTTTGCCCGCCATTGTCGTCCGGTGAGGCTCAAAGCGCACCAATCCGTCTTGTCCCTGCGCCCGGACACAAGCCCGAAACGCGTCCCTGGACGCTACCCGCAACGTGGTTAACCGCTCCTTATCGCCTCCTGCCATCTTGCCGGGCGCAAATCAATCGCCACAGCCGATGTCAGCGCCGACAGGAACGACAGGCGCGGGCTTCCCCGCGCGGTTTTTCGGCCTCAAATGCGGTGGAAGCGTGGCAAAAATGCCATGGAGCGATGCGTGGTCCCGGTATGGTTAGCAATGGGTAAACCGTGCCGCGACGGGACAGGCGGCGATCAACGGCGCGGCTCACCGATCCCGTATTCGCGGATCTTGCGGTAGAGCGTCGATCGTCCGATGCCAAGGCGCCGCGCGATCTCGCTCATCTGGCCGTCATAGTGATCGAGCGCATGGGCGATCACGGCGGCCTCGATGTCGCTGAGCGTGCGGGCATGATCATCGGCGTCCAGCAGCAGAACGCGGTGCCGGTCCTCGTCCGGCTGCCACGGCGCGGCCGCGGTGTTGCCGCCCAGGGGCAAGGCGGAACCGGCGTCATCGGTGGCGGGTCGTGCCGGCGTCAGCGGTGTGGCCTTGCGCGGGATGGCGGCCTGCCGTGCCGGATCGATCTGGGCGGCGATATGGGCAAAATCGGCGGCGTCGAGCATGCCGTTGTCGCTCAGCACGATCGCGCGGAACAGTTCGTTTTCGAGCTGGCGGACATTGCCGGGCCAGTCGTAGCCGCGCAGAACATCCATGGCCGCGTCGGTGATGACCGGGTTTTGCGCGCGACCGGCCCGATGGGCTTGCCGGGTGGCAATATGGGCGACGAGCGCGGGCAGATCGTCCGTGCGCGCCCGCAGCGACGGCGTCAGGATCGGAAACACGTTGAGCCGGTAATAGAGATCCTCGCGGAAGCGGCCGGCCTGCACGGCGGCGATCAGGTCGCGGTTTGTCGCCGAGATCAGACGCACATCAACCGTCCGGGCGGCGCGGGCGCCGACCGGTTCGACATGGCCGTCCTGGATGGCGCGCAGCAGCTTGACCTGGGCCGCCAGCGGCAATTCGCCGATCTCGTCAAGAAACAGCGTGCCGCCATCGGCCTCGATGAACTTGCCGGTGTGCTTTTCGGTGGCGCCCGTAAAAGCCCCTTTTTCGTGGCCGAACAGGATGGATTCGACCAGATTGTCGGGTATGGCGCCGCAATTGACGACTACCAGCGGACGGCCGGCGCGCGGCCCCTTGGCGGCGATCGCACGGGCGACCAGTTCCTTGCCGGTGCCCGATTCCCCTTCGATCAGCACCGGAATGTCGCTTGACGATGCCTTCTTGATCAGCCGGCGGACCCGTTCCATCTCGTGGCCGTCGCCGACCAGTTCCACCGGCGCCGGCTTCAGGCGGGTTTTGCCACGGGCGGACATGTTGGCGGGCGCGAGGTTGGTGCGCGCCACCTTGACCGCGTCGCGCACGGTCTTGGCAAGCCGCGCCGGGGCGACCGGTTTGACCAGGAAGTCAAAGGCGCCCGCGCGCATCGCGCTGATCGCGACGTCGATGCTGCCTTGAGCGGTCTGGACAATGACCGGCAGATCGGTGCCGCGCTCGCGCAGCGACTTGAGGACCGCGATGCCGTCCATGTCCGGCATGACCAGATCGAGCACCATCGCATCGACCGGTTCGGCGTTGTCACCGGCCAGCCGGTCGAGCGCCGATGGTCCGTCGCCGAACGTTGCGACCGACAGTCCGTCGCGGACCAGGGCGGCCTCGGCGAGGCGGCGCTGGACCGGATCGTCGTCGACGATGACAATGGTTGACGTCATGGCGGCTTTTGTCGATTGGCAGCCCGGCAAGCCGGGATTTCGTTGATTGGCGATGCGCCAAGCTGACACAGCGCCCTTGCGATAGGTCTAAGGCGGGCGGGTGCATTTTATGAAAATTGGGGCGACAGGCGCGGGGCATCGGTGGACATTGCGACATCGCCTGTGTCACTGTGCCCGCGTGCCGATTGAGGCGAAATACACGCCGGACCGATGAAGAAGTTCTATCTTAGCGCCGAGAACCTTTTCACCTCCAGCACGTTTCTTTCGCATTTCGGGCTTGCACTTGGCGTGTACGGGAGCGGTTTTCTCCCGCAAATGGACAGCGCAGTGGCCTGGGCCGTGCCGACTGTCGTCGTCCTGATCCTGGTATCGTTCGGGTCGTACATCTTCAGAAGGATGCAGGCAAAGCGCATGTCAGGATCGCTTTACTACGATGAATGCCGTTTCATCTGGTACTTCGGTGACGATGGCGATTTCAACGGGCGCTACATCTACACGCTGACCAACGCGTCCAAGCGCGACCTTGAAGTGCTGCCGCGCAACAGCATCCTGAAATGGAAGAAGACCGAAATCCCGAAAGTGTTCACGCGGATCATCGGCAATTCACCGCACCAGATCGCCTCGATGCGCTATAGCGGGCACACCGTGCGTGACAAGATTTCCGAGTTCTTCGTTTCCAAGATCTCCGAGATCGAGTTCGATACACAGATCGTGCCGCCCTTGGGGCCGGGCGATTCGATCAGCTATGAAAACTACATCTCGACGCTCGGGTCCGACGCGGAGGCGTTCGATTCGAACGGAAGCATTCTGGGCATACCCTCGACCCTGCCGATCCATAACGCCCGGATCGAATGCCACGCGCCGCTGGGGTTTCGGTTCGAATTGTTGTCCGACCCGTTCTTTGTCGATCTGAAGGGCGAATCCAAACTACCCGAGCAGGAATGGCCCGATTCGGTGACCCAGGACATCCAGATCGACCAATCCGGCTCGGTGATGGTCTGGTCGATCAAGGATCTGCCGGCCCGTTACCGGTTGTGGACCCGCTATCGCTTTGTAACCGCGGACTGATCGGCATGGCAGGCGACACATTTGAATGCACCATGTGCGGCGATTGCTGCCGGGGCTTTTCCGATGATTATTGTGTCCTGGTCTCCCGTGAGGACATTGACCGCATGTCGGCGCATCTGGGGATGGACCGGCAGGCGTTTGTGACCGCCTATTGCGTCGACATGGTCGTGGACGGCTTTCGCGTCCGCCGCCTTGCCTTTGACCGGTCGGGCGCATGCTTGCTGCTGGACGGCAATCGCTGCGGCATCAACGCGGCCAAGCCGCTGCAATGCGCCCTTGGCCCGTTCGGGCCGCTGTGGGACGGCGAGCGCCGCTATGACTGCATGCAGGGGGACTTCGATATTGACAAGCTGACGGGTAACATTGAGGATGTTTTCGGCAACTATTTCGAGGACGGGGCGCAGTAACTTGTCAAGCAGTCGCGTGGAGCCGATGACCGCGCGTTTTGCCAGGAAGGGCTTGCATCAGCGGACCGAAAACCGATGCCATCGCCGGCTGGCATGAGGCCAAACGGCGGTTCCGTAACCAGGATGAAGGAGAAACGGACATGTCCGGTGGTCCCGCAGCAACTGTCGTCAAAACACTCGCATCGAAACAGGCCAAAAAGGACGCCGCAGCGCAGTCCAAGGCCAAACCCAAAGCATCCTGACCAAAGCGCGCCTCCCGCCACGAGCGGGATCGCGGCCGCCGGCATGAACCGCGCAGGAGCATCCGTTGGCGGCCGCCTTGGCGGGCGCGCGGCTGCTCCGCTTGCATGTGACAAAGTGCCGAAGGCGTGAGCGCGCGTCTTCCGGCGGCGGGCACGTTCGCACGCCAGACCTATCCCGAAGCGTTCACGATCGGGCTCGCGCCGCTGGACGATCCGGCCATATGGTTGGCGCCGGATGGGCGGCTCGTGGCGAACCTGGCCGAAAAGAATGCGCTGATCGCCGCGCGGCGGGACGATGTGTTCAAGGCGCGCGGCGACACAATGGCCGCGCAATCAGAGACGTTGCGTCTTCTCGCCGAACACCTGCCGGCGGCGTTTGCGGACGTCTATCGGCGGCAGGGACCGGGCATCGCGATCGCCGGCACCAACAAACCCGTTCAGCTCGATGATGCCGACCCGGCGCCATTGCTCACCGCGTCACGGCTTGTCGCCGACGATCTGGTGCTGATGCGCAAGCATGATGATGGCTGGCGGCTGGTGGCGGCGAGCCTGTGCTTTCCGTCCTACTGGTCGCTGCATGAAAAGTTCGACCGCCCGCTGGCGGCAATCCACGCGCCGGTGCCCGGTTTCGCCAAGGGCACGCGCAAGGCCGCGCTGATCGAACGCATGTTCGACAATTTGAAGCCCGGCATGATCGTCGGGCGGTCGAACTGGTCGGCGCACGACAATGGCGGCCTGTTCCGGCCGCAGCCGCATCCGTCGCACCTGTTCGCCGACGAGGACGATCTGGCGGCGCTGGCAAAGATGCATCTGCGCTGCGAGGACCAGACGCTGTGCAAGCTGCCGGAGACGGGCGACATGCTGTTCACCATCCGCGTCGCCACCGATCCGATGGCGGGCATTTTCGACCATGACGGGCTGGCCACCTCGCTTGCCGCACGTTTGAGGGCACTGGATGCCGACGGGTGCGGTTACAAGGGACTTCAGTCCGGGCGCGACCTGCTGGCCGGTTGGCTCGAGAGCGGCGGTCCATGAAGCGGGTTCCGTCTTCCCGGCGATTGTTCCGGAGCGGTTCATGTTTGGCTGGAATCGTTTGAGCGCCGGGTTTTTGTGGTCTGGCAAGGCGACGCGGTTCAGGCACCCCTCGGGTCAAGCCCGAGGGCAGGCTCAGGCGCGCGCAACGCTGTCCAGAACGCAAAAGACCAAGCTCGGGCGATGGGAAAAATTCGTTATCCGTCAATGGCTTGAGGCGTTCCGGCTTGGACATCTTTTCCGCGGAGGGCAGCGTCGAAATCCTCAAAGCCTGCCCCCGGGCTTGACCCAGGGGATCCTCAGATCGCACTGCGGTCTTCTCCTTGCCGCCGCGAAAAATCCTGTCCATCAATCCGCTTCCATCTAAACATGAACCGCTCTAAATTGGCACAGACGGGGGCATGAACGGAGAATGGTCATGGGTTCAACTGTGATGAAGGCGCGCGGGTCTGGTCCGGTCCGGGCGCTGAGGTTTGCGGCAATGGCGGCGGGTGCGGTGGCACTGGCCGGCTGCACGATCGCCGCGCCCGGCGGTGGCGGCAGCGCCCGGGCGCCGGCCAATGTCGGCGTGATCGACGGCACCTGGGGCGATACGGGCGGCGTGGCGACCGCCAGCCTGACCAGCGGCCGTTTCGTCAGCGTTGCCAATGACACAGGCAACCGTGTCGCCGAAGGCACCTATGTCTATACGAGCCGCGAATCCGTCGCGCTCGACTATTTTTCGCTGCTGCGCCAGACGCGCATTCGCGCAAACTGCATTCTGGCCAATCCGACCACACTCAATTGCACCAATGACGGCGGCCAGCAGTTTCAACTCATCCGCAACGCTGCGGTGTCCTGACACGCCCGGATTGCAACCGCCCGGCGAGACGTGGCCAGACCATCGCCACGCGGCGACCGAAAGCCGTTGACGTTCCCGTCAAATGGCTGTCACATAGCTTCCTGATAAGCCGGGGCGGAAGCGTTTCGGCGCGGTTATGTGCAGACGGAGGATCTCATGAAAAAGACGGCGATGCTGATGGCGCTGAGCGTATCGGCGGTGGCTTTGAACACCGGGAACGCGGCGGCCGATTACACGCTCGACATCCTTCATATCAACGATCTGCACTCGCGCATCGAGCCGATCAACCGGTTCGATTCCACCTGCAGCGCCGAGGATGAGGGCGAAGGCAAGTGCTTTGGCGGTGTCGCGCGCGTCAAGGCCAAGATCGACGAGCGCCGCGCGGCACTGGGCGAGGAAGGGGCGAACGTCCTGGTGCTTGACGCCGGCGACCAGTTCCAGGGCTCGCTGTTCTACACCACCTACAAGGGCGAGGCGGCCGTCGAATTCATGAACGGCATCGGCTTTGACGCCATGGCTGTCGGCAATCACGAGTTCGATGACGGACCCGAAGCGCTCAGGACGTTCATCGAAGCCGCCGAGTTCCCGGTGATCTCGGGCAACACGCTGGCCGGCGCCAGTTCGCCCGTCGCCGACATGATCGACGGCTACATCATCAAGGAGGTGGGCGGCGAGAAGATCGGCATCGTCTCGGTGCTGGCGACCGATACCGATGAAACATCCTCGCCCGGCCCGACGATCCTGCTGATCGAGGAAACGGGCTATTTGCAGGGCGCGGTCGCCGAACTGGAGGCCGAGGGCGTCAACAAGATCATTCTTCTGTCGCATGTCGGCCTGCCGCGCGACCGCGAGATTGCCGCGGCTGTGGACGGCATCGACGTGATCGTCGGCGGACATTCGCACACGCTTTTGTCCAACACCGACGAGGATGCGGCCGACACCTATCCGGTGATGGTGCAGAACCCGTCCGGGCAGGATGTGCCGATCGTGCAGGCCTATGCCTACTCGAAATATCTGGGCGAGTTGCGCGTCGTCTTCGATGATGAGGGCAATGTGGTTTCCGCCGAGGGCGAGCCGCACCTGCTCGACGCTTCGGTCACCCCGGACGAGGGGTTCGTTGCGCGCGTCGCCGAACTGGGCGGCCCGATCGAGGAACTCAAGGCGCGTCCCGTGGGCGAGACGACCGATGCCATCGAGGGTAGCCGCGAAGTGTGCCGGGCGATGGAATGCTCGATGGGCAATCTGGTGGCGGACGCAATGCTCGACCGGGTGCGCGACCAGGGCATCCAGATCGCTATCCAGAATGGCGGCGGGCTGCGCGCATCCATTGACGCGGGCGAGGTCACGATGGGCGAGGTGCTCACCGTGCTGCCGTTCCAGAACACGCTTGCGACCTTCCAGCTTTCGGGCGCCGATATCGTCGCCGCGCTCGAAAACGGCGTGGGTCAGATCGAGGAAGGCGCCGGACGGTTCCCGCAGGTCGCCGGTCTGAGCTATGTGTTCGACGCCGGCGCCGAGCCGGGCAGCCGCATCTCGGACGTGATGGTGGTCGATGCGGACGGCAATGCGACGCCGCTCGACGCGGACGCCACCTATGGCGTTGTGTCCAACAATTTCATGCGCAATGGCGGTGACGGCTATGCCATGTTCGCCTCCAACGCGACGAACGCTTATGATTTCGGACCCGGCCTTGAGCAGGTGGTTGCCGATTATCTGACGGAGAATGCGCCCTATTCGCCCTATACGGACGGCCGCATCATGGCCGCCGCCGACGCGATGATGGACGATGGTGCGGACGAGGCCATGGCCGAGGAAGAGGCTGCTGCCGAGGAGACCGAAGTCGTGCCGCCGGAGACGGCGCTGGCGGCCGAAACGCTGTCGAGCGAAGGTCCGATGATCGACACCGAGGAGGCGCCGGCCGAGGAGATGGCTGAAGACGCCATGACGGAAGAAGCCTCGACCGAAGATGCCATGGCCGAAGAAGAAATGGCCGAAGAAGAAATGGCGTTGGGCGAAACCCATGTCATCGAGGCCGGCGACACCTATTGGGACCTGGCGGAAAGGTTCTACGGCGATCCGGAAATGTGGCCCAAACTCGATGAGGCCAACCCGCAATATCAGGCCACGGGGCTGGAGATCGGCACCGAAATCGTCGTGCCGGCGCCCTGATCCATTTGATCCCAGCCGCGTAGACTTTGTGCCCGCCGCGTTTGCGGCGGGCATTGTCTTTCAGGCCGTCTGGATCGTCTTGCCGGCCGATGCGTGACCCAATTGCCGCATTGAATTTGCGCCCACGGGGCTTAGTTTGTGATCCGACACGGGAATTCGCCATGAACATGAAGTCGACCGTCGATCGTGCCCTTGCCAAACGCGTCGGACCGCTGCCGGGCGATCATCCCGTCGTGCGGATCGGCAAGGTTGGCGTGCTTCTGATCAATCTTGGCACGCCGGACGGCACCGATTTTCGCTCGATGCGGCGCTATCTGCGCGAATTCCTGACCGACAGCCGGGTGATCGAATGGCCCAAGGCGCTGTGGTATCCGATCCTCTACGGCATCGTGCTGAACACGCGTCCCGGACGCGTCGGCAAGGCCTATGAGGAAATCTGGAACAAGGACAAGGACGAGAGCTACCTGCGCACCTATACGCGTTCGCAGGCCGAAAAGCTCGCCGAAGCGCTCAAGGCGCACGAAAATGTCGTCGTCGACTGGGGCATGCGCTACGGCAATCCGTCGATCGCATCGCGCATCGAGGCATTGCGCGATCAGGGCTGCGACCGGATCGTCGCCTTTCCGCTCTATCCGCAATATTCGGCGACGACGACGGCGACGGTGAACGACAAGGTGTTCGAGGCGCTGTCGAAGACGCGCTTCATGCCGGCAGTGAGGACCGTACCGGCCTATCATGACGAACCGGTCTATATCGAGGCGCTGGCGCGTTCGATCGAGGCGCATCTGGCAACGCTCGATTTCGAGCCGCAGCGGGTGATCGCCTCCTATCACGGCATTCCCCAGAGCTATTTCAAACGCGGTGATCCCTATCATTGCCATTGCCACAAGACATCGCGCCTGCTCGAGCAGCGGCTGGGCTGGGAGAAGGGCCGGCTGATGACCTGCTTCCAGTCCCGTTTCGGCCCGGAGGAATGGCTCCAGCCCTATACCGACAAGACGCTGGAAGCGCTGCCCGCCGAGGGCATCACCAGGATCGCCACCTTCAATCCCGGTTTCGTGTCCGATTGCCTTGAAACGCTTGAGGAGATCGCCGGCGAGGGCGCGGAGATCTTCGAGGAAGCGGGCGGCACCCACTACACCCACATTGCGTGCCTCAATGACAGTCCCGAAGGGATGAGCGTCATCGAGACGCTGGTGCGCCGCGAACTTCAGGGCTGGGCCTGACCCTCCGGCCGCGCTGTTGAAGCCCCAAGGCCTGGGTCAGGATGCCCGCCTGCAGAATTGTTCCATGACCGGCCGATGACCAATGCGCCGACGGTATTGATGCAGCAGCTCGACAATATGGTCGGCTCTTACCGGGAAGCAGTGCTCGATGAGCGGGTGCCGGCCAAGGTGCGGTCACATGATTTGCGCCACATGGCGTTCTGGCATGGCTACTATGCGGCCGTCGTGACGGCGCTGGCGGCCGGTGAGGCGCCGGACGTGCTGCGCGGAACCTACAAGGCGATCAACCGCAAGGCGCAGGAACTGAACGCGCGGCACGACGACGCGGCGCTCATCGTCATGATCGGCCAGGCGCATGCCTGTCTTCTCCAAAAGCTGCCTGAATTGCCGGGCGATCTTCGTGTGCCGTACAAGAAAGGATCGCGGGACTATCCGCGTGACGCCTATGTGGCGACGATCACCGAGCATTTCGACATGCATGTTCGCTATCTGAAGAAGATCGCCGCCGGAGCGCCGGAAAGCTTCCACGTGTTCCATATATAGGACAGTTGGCCGCTCCGCCGACCCGTGTCAGGCCACGCCCAGCCGCAGGAGATCGTGCAGATGCACGATGCCGACCGGCTTTTCATCCTCGACAATCATCAGCGCGGTGATGGAGGCGGCGTTGACGATGGTCAATGCGGTGGCGGCCAGCACATCGGCGCCGACCGTCTTGGGATCGGTGGTCATCACTTCGTCGGCGCGCATCGCCAGAAGGTCGGTGTCGATATGGCGGCGCAAATCGCCATCGGTGATGATGCCGGCAAGCGTGCCGTCGGGATGGACGATGCCGACGCAGCCGAACCCTTTTTGCGAGATTTGCATGATCGCTTCGCGCATCGAGGTGCCGGAGGAAACGAGCGGCAGCTTGTCGCCCGTGTGCATGATATCGCCGACGCGCGTCAGGCTGGCGCCCAACTGCCCGCCCGGGTGAAAGTCGCGGAAATCGGCGGCGGTGAAGCCGCGTTCCTCAAGCAGCGCGACGGCGAGCGCGTCGCCCATGGCAAGCTGCATGATCGACGAGGTGGTCGGCGCGAGCCCGTGCGGGCAGGCTTCCTCGGCTCTGGGCAGCAGCAGCACGATGTCGGCTTCGCGCGCCAGCGCCGAAGCGGCCCCGGCGGTGATCGCGATCAGCGGAATGGAAAAGCGCCGGGAATAGCTGATGATGCCGCCCAGCTCCTGCGCTTCGCCCGACCAGGACAGGCCGATGATCGCGTCGTGGCGGGTGATCATGCCCAGATCGCCATGATTGGCCTCGGACGGATGGACGAAGCTGGCCGGCGTGCCGGTCGAGGCGAAGGTCGCGGCCATCTTCGAGCCGATATGGCCGCTCTTGCCGACGCCCGAGACGATCACACGCCCGCTGACGCCACGCATCGCCGCTATGGCGGCGGCGAACGGCTCGCCGAGCCCGTTTTGCAGCGCGTCCGTCAGTGCGCCCAGCCCGTCGCGCTCGGTTGAGAGCGTACGCAGGGCCGATTGCATGGCATTGGGCTTGGTCAGCATTGAGTCTTGTCCGCGCGCCGGTCTGGTGGTCGATATCGGTCAGCTATTGCATCGGGCCTGCATTGTCCATCGCACCATCCGGCCACGTCCGATTCAACGCTTCGTTAACCTCGATTGTTTACCGCTTGGCAAGATATCGGACAATGGCGGGACGAACGCAACGTGGCAGGGCGCCGGCATACACAGGATCGTCGGAGGCGGCGCGGCGCCGCCCTGGTGGCGCTTGCCGCAGCGATGGCCCCGGCGATGGCTCACGCGCAGCTTGTGCCCGACCTGCGCGGCGAGGTGGAAGAAAACGTGCTGGGCATTCCGCGCCCGGGTACCGCGACGTCGCCGGAGGCGGCGGACGTGACCGCTGCGCCCGCCGCCTTGCCCGGCGCACGGCCGGGTGCGTCGGTGCTTGACGGGCAACCGGCTGCCGTCACGTTCGACAATGCCGAGCCGTTCGATGCCGACGATGACACCGGTGACGACGCCGATGCCGTCGGCGCGCTGATCGAAAACGCCGAAGAACCCGATCCTGACGATCCGGCCCGGTTCGGGCGAACCGAGGCGGTGGGTTCGATCGGGCCGCTTGCGACCGGGACCGGTTCGGTCGACGAGGACCCGTTCGCGCCGCTTGGCCTGCGCCTTGGCACCTTCACGGTCTTCACGACGCTCGATCTGGGTGTCAGTCACACACGCACGCGCAGCACCTTCGCCAATGTGGGCGCCACGCCGCAGACCTATGGCACGGCCGATACGCAGGGCACATTTGGTGAAGCGGCACTGACGCTGCGCGGCACGTCGGACTGGAGCCGTCACGCGGTGGATTTCGGTTTTTCGGGCCGGCTGCCGGTGCGCGTGTCGGGCGAGGCGGACACCGAGCCGGAGGCGCGCGCCGACGCCGCGCTCAGGATGGACATCGACCGCGAGACGCAACTGAACCTTTCGGCCGCTTATGCCTATCGCAAGGACGATCCCGGCTCGGCGGCGGTCGCCATCGCCACCGATCCGCTGCTGTTTCCGGGGCTCGGCACGACCGATGATCCGGTGACGCAGACATTTTCCGGCGCCGTCGGCCTTCAGCGGCAGGCCGGCCCGTTCAGTGCGCTGGCCGAAATCAATGGCGAGCGACAGGTGCATGACAGTGCGACGCTGACCGACGGCACGGTCGTGTCCCAGGACGATCTGGATTATGTGCGCTATGGCGGGCGGCTGCGCGGCGGCTATTCGGTTTCGCCTCTGCTGACACCCTTCGCCGAGATCGAATACAGCCAGCGTGTCATGGATGTGCGTCCTGATCCGGCCGGCATCGACCGGAACGCGGCGCGCTACGCGCTCCGGCTGGGCACGGCGTTCGACGGCGGCGAGAAGCTGTCAGGCGAAATCGCGCTCGGCTATGTGTGGGAGGATCTCGCCGATGCCGCCCTTGCCGACATTGGCGGCCTTTCGGTGGTGGGATCGCTGAACTGGTCGCCGCGTCGCCAGACCAATGTGAGCGCCGGCATCGGCACAACCACGACGACCAGCGGGGCGGCCGACGTTTCCGGCGCGCTTGTCTATGCGGCCAATCTGGGTGTCACGCACCGCGCACGCGCCGATCTGGAGCTGAACGGCGCGCTCAACATCGAATATGACGATGTTACCGGAGCGGCCGAGGACGAGATCACGGTGGGCGGCACGGTTGGCGCGACGTGGTGGTTCAACCGGTTTGTCGGCCTGACGGGCCGGATCGGTCACGAACGCACCTACAGCGACGACCCCACCGAAGAAACCGGCACCACCAATGCGTTTGTGGGGGTTCGGCTGCAACGCTGACTCATTGTCGCCATGGTTGTTGCCACACTTGCGGAAAAAATCTGCGGCAGATGGGCGGCGTCATCCAGGCAAATCGGGAGAAAGGCTTGTCATGACGAAGGGGTGCAGAAGCGGGCTGGCGGCAGGTCTGGCCGCTTTGATGGCGATGGTGATGTTGGCCGGCACGGCGCCGGCGCGCGCCGATGCCGGTTTTCAGCAGTGGATACGCGATTTCCGCTCGGTGGCGGTCGCCAATGGCGTTGACGGAGGCGTCTATGACCGGGCGTTCGCCAATGTGCGCACGCCCGACCAGGAAGTGCTGCGCAAGGCGCGCTTCCAGCCCGAATTCCGCGACGAGGCCTGGCAATATATCGATGCGCGGGTCAATGAGCGCACCGTCGCCAACGGCCAGGACATGTTGCGCAAGCACCGCCGCCTTTTGGACCGGATCGAGCGGTCGACCGGCGTTTCCAAGCACATTATCCTCGCCATCTGGTCGATGGAATCGAGCTATGGCGAGGCCCTGACCCAGCCGGGCCGGCTGCACTATGTGCCGCGCGCGCTGGCAACGCTCGCCTATGCCGACCGACGGCGCGCCAAGTTCGCGCGGAGCCAGTTGATCGCCGCCCTGAAGATCGCCCAGCGCGGCGATGTGGCGATTGAAGGGCTCACCGGGTCGTGGGCCGGCGCCATGGGTCATACCCAATTCATTCCCACCAGCTACAAGGCCTATGCGGTCGATGGCGACGGCGATGGCCGCCGTGATATCTGGAACTCGATCCCCGACGCGCTTTATACCGCCGCCAACCTTTTGAAGAACAATGGATGGCGGTCGGGCCAGACCTGGGGGTACGAAGTGGTGCTGCCGGCCGGGCGGCGGTTCCCTGGCGGTCAGATGACGCTGCGCGAATGGCAGCGCATCGGCGTGGTGCGCGCCAACGGCCAGCCCTTTCCGCGCTCGGACCAGCAGGCGGAACTGAAGGTGCTGCAGGGCCGCGACGGCCCCGCCTTCCTGATGATCCGCAATTTCTTCGTCATCAAACGCTACAACAATGCGGACAAATACGCGCTCGGCGTGGGCCTTCTGGCCGATCAGATCGCCGGCTTCCCGGCGCCCAGCCGCGACTGGACGCGGCCCTTCACCCGCCTGACCGTCGCCGAAAGCGAGGAACTGCAGACGCGGCTGAAACGGCAGGGCTTTTATGACGGCGATGTCGACGGCAAGATCGGGCCGATGTCGCGCAGCGCCATCAAGGCGTTCCAGGCCAGCCGCGGCCTGGCGCAGGATGGCTATGCCTCCATGGAAGTGTTAGAGGTACTGCGCCGACGCTAGGCAGGGCTGCGACAGCCATTGCCGCTGCGGCGGGGCGCAACAGGAACAACTATGATGGGCGGTCGGCTCGATCGGTGCTGCAATGGGCAGGCAGGGACACGTGCGTGGCGCGTGTTTCTTGCCATGGGCTTAGCCGTCGCCGTGCTGCTGATCGGCGAACCGGTCACCGGCTCGGGCGGCATTGCCGATGCCCATGCCCAGTCGCGTCCCGGTGAGCGCGGTCTTTTGCAGATGCTGTTCAACCGCAACCGGGAGGAAACAACGCGGCAACCGCGCCCGCGCCAGGCCGCGCCGCGCCAGCGCACCACGCCACGCCGTGCCGCGCCCGCGCAACGCGCGGCTCCACGGTCGCAATCGGGGTCCCGGGTGGCATCGGCACCCGCCGCGCCGCGGACCGAAGCGGTCGAGAAGGCGGACAATGCACGGATCGTTCTTGTCGTCGGCGATTTCGTGGCCGACGGGCTGGCGCGCGGGCTCACCGACGCGTTCGCCGCATCGCCCAATGTGGTCGTCGAGCGGCGGGTCAATGGCTCTTCGGGCTTCGTGCGCGATGATTTCTACGACTGGCCGGGCGAGATCGGCACGATCCTCGAAGAGGTCAAGCCATCGGTTCTGGTCGTCCATCTGGGTTCGAACGATCGCCAGCCCCTGCGCATTGACGGGCGCACGCGCGAGGTGCTTTCGGAGGAATGGCGTACGGAATATCAGGGCCGCATCGACGCTTTCATCAATGCGGCGGGCGAGGCGGGCGTCGCGCTCGTGTGGACCGGCAGCCCGCCGTTCCGGTTCCGCTCCATGTCGGCGGACATGCTGGCATTCAACGAAATCTACCGCGCGCGCGCCGAGGCGGCGAACGGCCATTTCGTCGACATATGGGACGGGTTTGTCGATGAGGACGGCAACTTCATCGAGCGCGGTCCCGACATCAAGGGCCAGGTCGTGCGGCTGCGCGGCTCGGACGGCATCAATTTCACGCCCGCAGGCCAGCGCAAGATCGCCTTTTACGTCGAGCGCCAGCTCAAGCAGATCCTCGGCGACTCGGCGCTTCCGCTGGTGACATCGCTCGGCCCGGACAATCTGCCCATCATGAAGCTTCCGCCGCTGCAGACCGAGGCGGACCTCGACCGCGTCAACCCGATCGCGCTCACCGACCCCGATCTGGATGGCGGCAGCGTGCTATTGGGCGATGTCAACCAGCCGGCCGCGGTGGACAACCCCTTGCAGGCGCGCTCGGTGCGTCAACGCCTGGTCGAGGAGGGGCTGCCGCCGCCGCCGCGCGAGGGGCGGGCCGGACGCGTGGCGCCGCTGACGCCGGCTCCGACACCGCAGGCGACCGGCGCGCTCTCGCCGGTCGATGCCGGCACGACCATGCAATAGCGCGTCAGTCGTGCGCGCGTGCGCTCTCGGCGAACGCCGTCTTTTGCTCGGCCGTTGCCTCGGTCTGATACAGACGCTTCCACTCGTCATAGGGCATGCCATAGACGATTTCACGCGCCGCCGGCTTGGACAGATCGATCCCCTTGTCGGCGGCGGCATCCTGATACCAGTTCGACAGGCAATTGCGGCAGAAGCCGGCGAGGTTCATCAGATCGATGTTCTGAACATCGGTGCGCGCACGCAGATGCGCGACCAGGGTGCGGAACGCGGCCGCCTCCAATTGCGTTCGTGTGTCAGGATCGAGGTCGGGCATTGTGCGTTTCCTTGTGGATGGCGGCAACGAGCCGGTTTTCAAGTTCTCACAATTGCCGTCCGATGGGAGCTTGTCCAGTGCCGCAGCGACGCGCGGGTCGGTGCCTTCGGATTGACAAAGATGGCAGCCATGCCAAAAGGAACCGATGCGCTGGTTCGGGCCTAAGCACATGAAAAGACGATGGAGCGTGGGGGGGCTGGCTGGACCGTGGCTGCTGTCGGCAGCCCTGGCGGGTGGCGCCACCCTGGCCGGCACGGCGCCGGCCCAGGCCGATTTCCGCGTGTGCAATTCGACGCAGGAACTGGTGGGCGTCGCGATCGGCTACCGCGCGCGCGCCGGATGGATCACCGAGGGCTGGTGGCATGTCGAGCCGGCCAAGTGCAAGACGCTGATCGAGGGCGCGCTCGCCTCACGCTACTATTATCTTTATGCCGAGGACGCGCTGCGCGGCGGCCGCTGGGACGGGCCGATCTCGATGTGCGTCGCCGAACGCGAGTTCAAGATCACCGGCGTCAATGACTGTTTTGCCCGCGGTTTCCAGCGCGCGGGCTTTCGCGAGTACGACACCGGCAATCAGCAAAGCTGGATGGTGCAATTGGTTGACAATGACGGCGCCGCGCCGGAAGAGACCCCGGAGACATCCAATGTCACCGAGGGGACCGGACAGTGAAACGCAGCCGCAGGGTCAAGATTCTCGCAACGCTGGGTCCGGCTTCCTCCTCCGAGGAGATGATCGGACAGTTGCACGAGGCCGGCGCCGATGTGTTCCGCATCAATATGAGCCATGCCAGCCACGATCTGATGCGCGATCTGGTCAAGCGGGTGCGGGCGGTCGAGGCGCGCATGGGTCATCCGATCGGGATCCTTGCCGACCTTCAGGGTCCCAAACTGCGGGTCGGCACATTCGCCGACGGCAAGGTGACGCTGGAGATCGGCCAGACCTTCACGCTCGACGATCGCGACGAGCCGGGCGACGAAAGACGGGTCTACCTGCCGCATCCGGAAATCCTCGAAGCGGTGCAGCCGGGCCACCGGCTTCTGATCGACGACGGCCGGCTGCAACTGGCGGCGACCGCCTCGGACGGCAATTCGATCACCTGCAAGGTGGTCTCCGGTACGGTGATCTCCGACCGCAAGGGCGTCAGCCTGCCCGATACGACGCTGGGCGTCGGGGCGTTGACCGACAAGGATCGCGCCGATCTGGACGAGGTGCTCAAGGAGGATGTCGACTGGGTGGCGCTTTCGTTCATCCAGCGGCCGGAGGATCTGGCCGAGGTGCGCAAGATCGCGCGCGGCAGCGTCGCGCTTTTGTCGAAGATCGAAAAGCCGCAGGCGGTCGAACGGATCGACGAGATCATCGAACTGTCGGACGCGGTGATGGTGGCGCGCGGCGATCTGGGCGTCGAGATGCCGCTCGAAAGCGTGCCGGGCATCCAAAAGCAGATCACCCGCAAGGCGCGGCGCGCGGGCAAGCCGGTGGTCGTTGCCACGCAGATGCTCGAATCGATGATCGCCGCCCCCGTGCCGACGCGCGCGGAGGTCTCGGACGTGGCAACGGCGGTGTTCGAAGGCGCGGACGCCGTGATGCTTTCGGCCGAATCGGCGGCCGGGGACTATCCGGTCGAGGCCGTGCGGACCATGTCCTCCATCGCCAGCCGGATCGAGCGCGACCCGACCTATCCGGGCATCATCCACGCGCAGCGCGCCGAGCCCGAAGCGACCGGCGCCGATGCGATTTCGGCCGCGGCCCGGCAGATTGCCGAGACGCTCGAACTGAGCGCGGTGGTTTGCTACACGGCCTCGGGCACAACCGGCCAGCGTGCCTCGCGCGAGCGTCCCAGCGTGCCGATCATCGCGCTCTCCCCGGTCGTTGAGACGGCGCGCCGCCTGTCGCTCGCCTGGGGGCTTCATTGCGTCGTCACCGACAGCGAGCCGGCCGATCTCGACGACATGGTCGATCGGGCCTGCCGCATCGCGTTCGCCGAAAAATTCGCCAAGCCCGGCGACCGCATCATCATCACGGCGGGCGTGCCGCTGGGCACGCCGGGTGCGACCAACATGCTGCGCATCGCCTATATCGGTTCGGACGGTCTGAGCGGAATCTAGTGGCTGATCATTCCAGCCGGTAGCCTGCCGCCTCCACCTCCTTGCGGATTTCCTCGCTGTCGAGGCACCGGTCGAGCGGGCCAAACGCATCGGCCGCCAGCCGCGCTTCGGCCTGCCGCGCCAGCGCCTGCAAATCGCGGTCCCGGCCGGCAACGCTTTCGAGGGCGGCGACGACCAGATCGGGGACGACATGGTCGGGCTTGTGGCCGAGATTATGGATGCGCACCAGTTCGGCATCCTGCAGGTCGCGCGCCAGACCTTTGGAGTGAATGGACGGCAGGACGATCGTGTCCTTGTCGCCGGTGATGATCACGGACGGCGTTTCGATCTCGCGGTAGCGCGGCGAAACCTCGGTGACATAGTCGTAAAGGCTGGCAACATCGCTCGCATTGGCGCGAAAATGCGCCGGGCGGAACAGAAGGTCGAGATGCGTGCGGTCCGCATAATCCGGCGTCGGCCGGTTCGGCGCGAAGACGCAGGCCGTGCCGCCTTCGGCGCGCCACCAGCCGCCGGGCAGGGCGAGCGTTTCCGAGAAGAGCCAGCCGACGACGGGTATGGCGGTGAGTGTATAGTACCAGCTTATGCCGCCGGGCCATGGGTGGCTGACGGGCGCGAGGAACACCGTGCCGACCGTCTTGTCGGGGTGATTGAGCGCGAAGGACGCGGCGATCGCGCCGCCAAAGGAATGGCCGACAATGATCGCCTTTTCGATGCCGAGTTCGTCGAGCATGGCGGCGAGCGTTGCTGCCTGGCCATCGGGCAATGCGTTTGCCGCCGGCCCGCGCGACGACCAGCCATGGCCGGGCCGGTCGACGAAGACGAGATCGGCGCGGCCGCGCAGCCGGTCGGCATGGATCGTCATCGCATCATGCAGATTGCCGCTGGCACCGTGCAGGAAGACGATGGGCGGCAGATCGGCGTCCGCCCCGGCGGGAATGCGAACGAGATGCATGTCGGTGCCGTTTGCCGCAACGATCACGCCGGCGGGCGGATGGCGACGCTCGATCATGACGACGCCAATGCGGGTGACCGCCATCAGCGCAAGAACCAGCGCGACAAGCGCGGCGAGGGTGGCGGCAAGCATGTTCAAGGGGCGGATCCGGTCTTTCGGGAAGCGGGTGCGCGGATGTGATTCAGGCGGGCTCGCCGGCGAGATCGTCGCTCAGACGGATCACCGCTTCCTGGGCCGACCGCATGGCGGGATAGACCTCGAGCGCGCGTTGCCAGGCATCGAGCGCGGCGGCCTTGTTGCCGGTGCGCTCCAGGATCGTCGCCATGCCCGACAGGGCGCCGAAATGGCGCGGCTCCAGCGCCAGCACCTTCTGGATGTCGTTCATCGACTTGGCGTAATTGTTCATCGAAAAATGCAGCGTGGCGCGGCGGTTCCATCCCTCGGCGAAATCGGGCGCGCGGATCACCACCTGATCGAGGAAATCGAGCGCCATCGCATGGCGCCTCTTGCCGGCCGCCTCGTTCGCCCATTGCATCATCAGGTCGATGCTGGCGCTGCCCGAGCGATGCCATTGCGCCCAGATGGCGTCGGCGAGAGTGTCGGCGCGGCGCGCATCGGGGGTGCGCTTCAATTCGGCAAACAGTTGATCGAGCCGGCCGGCGCGCCCGTCATCGACCAGCGGCACGTCGTCGATCGGCGGCAGAAGCGCCTCGGCCTCGGGCTGCTCGGGCTCGGAAAGCGGCGCCTCGGGATCGATGATCGTCTGCGCCGTGACCGGGACGGCGGCCAGGGACAGGGCTAGGCCGGCAACAAGGGCGGTAAGGGCGGTCGGAATCGCGCGCATGCCATCAAGGTATCGCCCGCAAGCCCGGCGTCAAATGCAAAAATGCGTGAGGTATTTGTGCACGGCAAAGCGGCCACAGGGCATGCCCGCGGCCGCAGCCAAATCGACAGATGTGGTGAACCGAAGGTTAACGCGGTCGCGTCAGCCCTGGCGCGCCTTGTAACGCGGGTTCTGCTTGTTGATCACATAGACCCGGCCCTTGCGGCGGACGACGCGGTTGTTGCGGTCGCGGGCTTTCAGCGATTTCAGCGAATTCTTGATCTTCATGGTCTCAACTCGGCCGGTCGGTCGGCGCCCTTCGCGCCAGGCGCCGGGCAAACAAAAACGCGCCCGTCCGGCGCGCCAATTCAGTGGGCGGGAGATACAGGCAAAGCCGGTTTGATGTCAAGCTTGGGCGTGCGTCGGTTCGGACGTCGGTTGCAGGGACAGGGCGGAGTTTTCACGACCCGATCCGGGCGTCACTCCTTGCCGCGCTCGACATCGCCGATCACCGCCAGCATTTGAAGGTCGGTGGGTTCGGGTTCCACACCGGCTTGCGTGAGCATGGCGTGCACCTGCCCCCGGTGGTGTGTCTGGTGATTGACCATGTGAACGAGGTTGAAACCGAAATTGGTCTCCACGGGCTCCGAACCCCTGATCCATGGCGTCGATCTTGTAAGATCATCTGCTGTCAGCGCATCGGCCCAAACGACGATCTCATCATCAAATGCGGTACGATCATGGACGTATTCCGCCCAGTCTTGCGGCATGTCCGTGTAAGGATGGCGCTCTCCGATCACGGCAGCCATTGATGCATCGCCGCGCAGCCGGGCCAGCCAGACACGGTCGTCCCAAAGGACATGGTTCAGTGTTTCGGCGATCGATTTGAAGAAGGTGCCGCGATCCTGCCAGCGCTCCCGATCGGACAGCGCGGTTGCGGCCTTCAGCAATGAGCGGTTTTGCCACCGATTGTAGCGGGCCATCGTTCTTGCGAATTCCGTCGTTATCATTTCCTGTCCTGTGCAAATCTTTCCAAAGCAGACCGCGACGTCCGATGGCGGTCGTTGGTGCTGCCCACGGGAACCGGCGCTCCTGATTCGGAGCCGGCGTTTTCCAGCCAGCCCGCGGTCGCCATACGCTACCGCGGCACCAGCCGGGTCACATGGCCCATCTTGCGGCCGGCGCGGGTCTCGCGCTTGCCGTAATCGTGGACGCGGACCGCGCCGTCGGCGGCCCAGTCGGGCAGCGTCGCGATCTCGTCGCCGATCAGATTGGTCATCACGCAATCGGAGTGGCGGTAGCTCTCGGCCAGCGGCCAGCCGGCAATGGCGCGGATGTGCTGCTCGAACTGGCTGACCGAGCAGGCCGCCTCGGTCCAGTGGCCCGAATTGTGCACGCGCGGCGCGATCTCGTTGCCGATCAGGCTGCCGTCCTTCATCACGAAGAATTCGAGCGCCAGCGTGCCGACATAGCGCAGCCGGCTGGCGAGCGCCCGTGTCTTGGCCATCGCGTCGGCCATGACGATCGAATCAAGCCCGCACGGCACGGTCGCGCGGGCGAGGATGCCGCCTTCATGGGCGTTGCGCGCGGGTTCGAATTCGTGGGTCGCGCCGTCCCTTCCGCGTGTGACGATCACCGATATCTCGCAGGCGAAATCGGCGTAGGCTTCAAGGATCGCCGGGGCGCCGCCGATCGCGTCCCAGGCTTCGTCCGGCGTCGGATCGTTGTCGCCGCCAAAGCGGATCTGACCCTTGCCGTCATAGCCGAAACGGCGCGTTTTCAGTATGGTTTGCCTGCCCATGTTGGCGAGCGCCATGGCAAGCTGCGGCGCTCCGTCGATCGCGTGGAAATCGACGGTCTGGATGCCGGTCTCGCGCAGGAAGGTCTTTTCGGTCAGCCTGTCCTGGGTGACGCGCAGCGCCCAGGCGTCGGGATGGACGGACGCCCTGCCCGACAGATGTTCAAGCGCGCCCAGATCGATGTTCTCGAACTCGAAGGTGACGACATCGCACAGCGCTGCCAGTTGGTCGAGCGCGCCCAGATCGTCATAGGCGGCGATGATGTGCCGGTCGGAAAAGCGGGCGGCGGGGCAGTTTTCGTTCGGATCGACGACGATGACGGCAAAGCCGAGCCGGGCCGCCGCTTCGGCGAGCATGCGGCCGAGCTGGCCGCCGCCCAGAAGGCCGATCGTCGCGCCGCGCTGGAGCATCAGCCCTCGTCCGCCGGGTGCAGCGCCACCTTGTCCGATTGCGCCTGGCGCCATGCATCGAGCCGCTCGCGCAGCTTTTCATCATTGTTGGCGAGGATGGATGCGGCCAGAAGGCCGGCATTGGCGGCGCCCGCTTCGCCGATCGCCAGCGTTCCGACCGGGATGCCGGCCGGCATCTGGACGATGGACAGAAGCGAATCCTGGCCCGAAAGCGCGCGGCTCTGCACCGGCACGCCGAGCACCGGCAGCGAGGTGAAGGCCGCCGTCATGCCCGGAAGGTGCGCGGCGCCGCCGGCTCCGGCGATGATCACCTTGAAGCCTTCGGCGCGGGCGCCCTTGGCGAACCCGACCAGCCGGTCGGGCGTGCGATGGGCCGAGACGATGCGCGCCTGGTGGCGCACTTGGAGCGTGTCCAGAATGTCGGCGGCGCGGCGCATGGTCGGCCAGTCGGACTGGCTGCCCATGATGATGGCGACATCTTTGCTGCTCATGGCGGCGGACGGATGCTCCCGGTGGGTGTCGTCAGGCGATGATGTCGGGGATGATCTGGTCCTCGACCTTCTGCAGCCGGTCCTTGACCGCCAGCTTCTTCTTTTTCATGCGCTGGATTTGCAGCGGATTGCAACCGGTCTTGATCATCGCCTCGATGGCGGCGTCGAAATCGGCATGATCCTGCTTGAGCTTGGCGAACTGCAGCCGCAGGTCTGCCTGGTCCTGGTCGGAGGGTGTCATGGGTGTCTTGCGCTGGTGCGGGGAGACGGAAGCGCGGCCCATATCACAGTTTGCGCTGTAATAAAATGCTACACCGGGCCATTCGACAGCCTCGCTTTTTCGTGGCACGATTCGTGCGTTCGCGGAATGAACAAGGAGGCGTTACATGTCACTTGACGGTCATCTCGATGCCCTTCGGCGCAAGCATGGCGCGTTGGAAAGCGAAATCAACGACATGATGGCCCGTCCGGCGCCCGACGAGTCGCAGCTCACGCGCCTGAAGCGGGAAAAACTCCGCCTGAAGGACGAGATCGAGAAGATCACGGCGCAAACGCGCCACTGATCGTTGGCGCTGTTTGAGCGGTATCAGTGACGGCGCGGGGCCGCCGTACACGCATTGCTTGTGGAAAAAGCGCCGCTTTGTCACTGGGCCCAGAACTGGTCGAGCCAGAGGTTCAGCGGCATGAAGCCGACATCCTGGACCGAATAGATGCGGCGCGTGCCTTCCGCACGGGCACTGACCAGACCCGCATCGAGCAGAACCCGCAAATGCTGTGACACGGCCGGCCGCGAGATCGGCAACCCTGTCGCCAGTTCGCCGACCGTCTTGGCGCCCCGCCGCAATTCCTCCAGCAGGTGGCGGCGGTTCGGATCGGCGATTGCTTCGAACGGGTCGGTTTTCATGCCCGATGTGTAAGGCTATTCTTACCGCAGCGCAAGAAGAATGCTGCGATGCAACATAATACCTTGGCAGTGTATCGACCCCGCACAGGCGTTTGCATCGGCCATCGCGCTGCCGTAATCGGGTGATTGCTGATCCGCTGACATGCACCGCCGGACCGACCATGCCGACCCAGGACATTGTGAACAATCGCTGCCGCCTCGTGCTGGTGACGCCGGCCGACCAGGCGCCTGCGGATCTGGCGCGCCGCGTGTCTGCCGCGGGCCGGGGCGGCGACGTGGCCAGCGTGATCGTGCCGCAATACGGGCTCGACGAGGATGCCTATCAGGCGCTGCTCGAAGCGGTCGTCCCCGCCGGCCAGGCGATGGGCGCGGCGGTCATTGTGGCGGGCGAACCGCGTATTGCAGCGCGCACCGGCGCCGACGGCATCCATGTGCGCGGCGATGCGGCAACCGTCGCGCGGGCCATCGAGGCGCATGGCCATGACAGGATCGTCGGCGCGGAAGCGGGGAAAAGCCGACACGCGGCGCTGGAAGTGGGTGAGGCGCGACCCGACTATGTCTTGTTTGGCCGGCTTGGCGCCGACACCCATCCCGAACCCCATGCCGGCGCGCTCGAAAACGCCGCATGGTGGGCCCAGTTCGTCGAGGTGCCGGCGGTGGTGATGGGCGGCCACGATCTTGCGCATCTGGACCGCGCGGCCGCATCGGGCGCCGATTTCGTGGCGCTGTCGCGGGCGGTTTTGGCCGACGGCGTGGACGTGGAAGACGCCGTGCGGTCGGCCAACGCCATCCTGTCGCACCATGTGTTCGCGGAGGCCGTGTGAGACAGCCATCCCGCCGCGCCGGACCGTTTATTGCCGCGCTGCTGGTGTTGGCGACCGGCCATTCCGTATCAGCCCAAGACGATCCCCCGCCGGGCCGCTTTGCGACGCCGCCCGCCGGGCAGGAGGCCGCAACGACCGGCGAACGGGTTTCGGCCACGCCCGCCCCTTCGCGCTTCGGCGCGCCCGACCCCGATCCGGCCTATGGCGCATTTCAGCGGGGACTTTTCCTGACCGCGCGCAATCTGGCCCTGCCGCGTGCCGAGGCCGGCGACGCCGCAGCCCAGACCCTGCTCGCCGAAATCTATGCGCGCGGGCTGGGCGTTGCCGTCGATTTTGGGGAAGCGCGCAAATGGTACGCGCAAGCGGCCCGCCAAGGCGTGCCGGAAGCGCAACTGCAGTTGGCGCTGACGCTGCTGGCACAAGAGCAAGGCTCGGAGGAAGCGCGCGCATTGATGAAGTCTGCCGCCGATGCCGGCCATGGCAAGGCGATGTTCAACCATGCGCAGATTGTCTTGAGCGACCGGCCCGGCGCATCCGGCCAACGCGCGGCGTTCGAGTATTTCCGCCGCGCGGCGGAAGCGGGCATTGCCGACGCGCAATATGCCGTCGCGCAATATTATGTCCAGGGAACGCCGCCGGTCTTCTTCGATGAAACCGAAGCGCGTCAGTGGATGGAGAAGGCGGCGCGCCAGGGGTTTGACAGCGCGCAGCGCGAATTGGGGCTGATGCTGTTGGAAGGCTCGGGCGGGCCGCGCGATCGTGCGGCTGGCTATCTGTGGACAGCTCGTGCGGCCCATGGGGGCAATGTCGCTGCCCAGGCGCAGATCGCCAAGCTCCTGTGGAGCGGCATCGGCGTGGCGCCGGACGACACACAGGCGGCGGCCTGGTATGTGGTGGCGCGCCGCGCGGGCCTGCGCGATCCGGTGCTTGAGGATTTCTGGCTGGGGCTGTCGCCGCAGATGCAGCAGGAGGCGATCAGCCGCGCCAACCGGCTGCGTGTGCGCTGATCGGGCGGAAACCGGCATCTCTTGCAACCGCCGGCCAAGTATGGTCTTGGAGGCCGCAACAGGGCGCTGTGGGCGGCGCTTGCGATTTCAGGTGAAAAACGGATGAAGATCAACGGCAACGAGATCAAGCCGGGCAATGTGATCGAGCACAATGGCGGGCTGTGGGTGGCGGTGAAGACCAATGCGGTCAAGCCGGGAAAGGGCGGGGCCTTCAACCAGGTGGAGCTGAAGAACCTGATCGACGGCACCAAGCTGAACGAACGGTTCCGCGCGTCCGAAACCGTCGAGCGGGTGCGGCTCGAGCAGAAGGACTATCAGTTCCTTTATGCGCAGGACGAGGCGCTGGTCTTCATGGATTCGCAGACCTATGAGCAGCTCGAACTGCAGACCGACTTTGTCGGCGATCGCGCCGCCTTCCTGCAGGACGGCATGACGGTCACGGTCGAACTGCACGAGGAACGGCCGATCGGCGTCTCTTTGCCGGACCAGGTGACGCTGGAGATCGCCGAGGCGGATCCTGTGGTCAAGGGCCAGACCGCTGCCTCGTCCTACAAGCCCGCGCTTCTTGAAAACGGCGTGCGGGTGATGGTGCCGCCCTTCATCACCGCCGGCGAGAAGATCATCGTCGCCACCGACGACATCACCTATGTGCGCCGCGCGGACTGAACACGCCGCACCGTTTTGATCCCGATCTGAAAGGCCTGTCATGGCGCGCTCGGCACTGATGAACGTGATGGTCCAGGCGGCGATGAAGGCCGGCCGCGGGCTGGCACGCGATTTTGGCGAGGTGCAGAACCTTCAGGTGTCGGTGAAGGGGCCGGGCGACTTTGTCAGCCAGGCCGACCACAAGGCCGAAAAGACGATCTATGAAGAGCTTCGCCGCGCCCGGCCGGACTATGGCTTCCTGATGGAAGAAGGCGGCGCGGTCGAGGGCGGTGACGGTCAGCACCGCTGGATCATCGATCCACTCGACGGCACGACCAACTTCCTGCATGGCATCCCGCATTTCGCCGTGTCGATCGCGCTTGAACGGCAGGGCCAGCTTGTCGCCGGGCTGGTGTTCAACCCGGCGACCGACGAACTTTATACCGCCGAGCGCGGCGGCGGCGCCTATCTGAACGACCGCCGCTTGCGGGTCGCCGCACGGCGCAGCCTGACCGATTGTGTCGTCGGCTGCGGCGTGCCGCATCTGGGTCGGGGCGATCACGGCGCATTCCTGATCGAGTTGCGCCATGTGATGGGCGACGTGGTGGGCGTGCGCCGGCAGGGTGCCGCCGCGCTCGATCTGGCCTATGTGGCGGCGGGTCGCCTGGACGGTTATTGGGAGCGGCACCTGTCGGCCTGGGACATGGCGGCGGGGATCGTTCTGGTGCGCGAGGCGGGTGGCTTTGTCACCGACCTGACAGACGGCCATGCCATGTTCGAGCGCGGCGATGTCGTCGCTGGCAACGAGGTGGTGCGGCGTGATCTTGCGGCCGCGGTCCGGCGGCCGCTGAAGACCGCCAAGGCGGCCGCCGCGCCTTAACCATGGACGGTTTCAGCGGCGCCCGGAACCTTTCATTTTCGCCATAGTTGCCTTTAAGATCGCGCCGGGTGCGGCTGCTTGCGGCCGGGATGCGACGGGAGACACGTCCGATGAATGCCCCAGCGGCAGATGAGGCGACGGCACGGCGCGGGTTCGACCCTTACAGGTTGTCAAACCCGCAAGTGTTCCTGTTGTCGATGATCATCTTCCTGGTGATCGTCGGCTTTCTCGCGGCGATCCTCTACCGCCAGGTCTCCAGCGCCTTCATGACCAATCCGGGCCTGAACGGGTTGATCCTGGGCGTGCTCGTCGTCGGCATCGTGCTGGTCTTCCTGCAGGTGACGCGGCTCTTCCGCGAAGTGGCCTGGGTCAATTCGTTCAAGGTGGGCGACACCGTCAAGGCATCGCGGCGCGAGCCGGTGCTGCTGGCGCCGATGAAGGCGATGCTCAGCGGCCGCCAATCGGTGGCGTTGACGACGCTCTCCATGCGCTCGATCCTCGATTCGATCGGTACGCGGCTCGATGAATCCCGCGACATTTCACGCTATCTGATCGGCCTTCTGGTGTTTCTGGGGCTGCTTGGCACGTTCTGGGGCCTTTTGGCGACAATCGGCTCGATCGGCGCGACGATCCAGGCGCTCGATCCAGGTGCCGGCGACACCAACGACATACTGGATTCGCTCAAGGCGGGCCTGAGCGCCCCGCTCGAAGGCATGGGCACGGCGTTTTCATCCTCGCTGTTCGGCCTGTCCGGATCGCTGGTGCTGGGATTTCTGGACCTTCAGGCGGGGCGGGCGCAGAACCGGTTTTACACAGAACTGGAAAACTGGCTGTCGTCGGTGACCTCAGTCGAGGAAAGCGGCGTTGCGCTGCCCTCGGGCGATGCCGAACAGCTTGCCGCGCTGACCCAGCAGATCGCGACGATGCGCGATGCGCCGGCCAGCAGCCCGCGCCAGGCAGAAGCGCTGGCAAGCCTTGCCGAAGGCGTGCGCGGGCTGGTCAAGTCTATGCGGGGCGAGCTGCAGTTGAGGCGCGACTGGGTGGACGCCCAGGCGCGCGACCAGAAGGTGACACGCGAGACGCTCGACCGGCTGGCCAAGGTGCTCGCCAGGCTCGAGAAAGGCGGGTAGGCCGTGGCGCTGGCGCGATCGCGGCGCCGGGCGGCCGGCGTCGATTACTGGCCGGGCTTCGTCGATGCGCTGTCGACGCTGCTTCTGGCCATCATGTTCCTTCTGTCGGTGTTCGTTTTGGCGCAGTTCCTTCTGAGCCGCGAGATCACCGGGCGCGACCAGGTGCTCAACCGGCTGAACGCGCAGATCAACGAACTGACCCAGCTTCTGGCCCTCGAACAGTCCGACCGGCAGGACGTGGAAGACCAGCTTGAGGGGTTGCGCGCTTCGCTGGCCACTGCCGAGGACGACAGGTCGCGGCTGCAGCAATTGCTCGATGCGGGCGCCGGCCAGGACGAGGAGGCGCGCTCGCGCATCGGCTCGCTGACCGGCGAACTCGAGGAGGAGCGCGTCGTCAGCCAGCGTGCGCTCAGCCAGGTCGAACTGCTCAACCAGCAGATCGCCGCCCTGCGCAGCCAGATTGGCGCGCTGGAGGCGGCGCTCGACGTTTCCGAGGAACGCGACGCGGAGGCCAGCGCCAAGATCGCCGATCTCGGCCGGCGGCTGAATGTGGCGCTGGCCCAGCGCGTGCAGGAGCTCAACCGTTATCGCTCGGACTTTTTCGGCCGGCTGCGCGACATCTTGTCGGACCGCGAGAACATCCGCATCGTCGGTGACAGGTTCGTCTTCCAGTCCGAGGTGCTGTTCTCGTCGGGCCAGACGGAGATCAACGAGGCGGGGCGCGAGGAACTGGGCAAGCTCGCCGGCGCGCTGCTTGATCTGGAAGAGGAAATTCCCGACGAGATCGCCTGGGTGCTGCGCGTTGACGGGCATACCGACGATATCCCCTTGTCCGGCACCGGGCGGCTGCGCGACAATTGGGAACTGTCGACGGCGCGCGCCACCTCGGTGGTCAAGCTCCTGATCGACGAGGGCGTGCCGCCAAACCGGCTCGTCGCCGCAGGTTTTGGCGAGTTTCAGCCGCTGGAGCCGAACGCTTCGGCCGAAGCGCGCGACCGCAACCGCCGGATCGAACTGAAACTGACCGAGCGGTAGGCGCCCGCCATGGCGGTGGTCTTCGCCTGGCCGAGGCGACCGTCCGCAATGCGGAATTTGCCGTCTTTTTTATCGTCATGTCGGCCTGCGGGCCTTTTGGGGTCGAGAAGGCGCTTGGGAGGACTTCCCCATTGTATCTCGAACCGCTCACGACTACTTTGAGAAGCCTACACAGGAACGGGACTGAAAAGATGGACTGCGCACTCGCCATTTGACCACCCCCAGGGTTTTCTTACAGCGAGTATCAACCATGTCTTCCATCGTTCTGGCCAGCTTGAGCTGGCACACCCCCAGCGGCACTCCCCTTTTGGATGAACTCGACCTGACGTTCGGACCTGTGCGGACCGGCCTGGTTGGTCGGAACGGGACCGGCAAAACGACGCTGTTGCGCCTGATCGCGGGCGAGATGGCACCCAGATCCGGCTCAATCACAAGGCCGCCGTCGGTCGGTTTTCTCAGCCAGAACCCGGAGCAGCACGGGGACGAGACGCTGGCCGATCTGTTTGGCGTGAAAGATCAACTCGCGCGTCTGGCTCGTGCCGAGAGAGGCGAGGCAACCGCAGACGATCTCGCCGATGCAGATTGGGCGCTGGAAGCACGATTGGAAGCGGCACTGGCAGGCATGGGTCTCGACCAGCCGCCCGATGCACCGCTGAGCACCCTGTCGGGTGGGCAGCGCACGCGCGCCGGCCTTGCCGCGCTGATGTTCGCAGAGCCCGACGCGCTTTTGCTGGACGAGCCAACCAACCATCTGGATCGCGCCGGACGCTCCCAGGTCATCGACGCGGTTCGCAGATGGCAAGGATGCGTCATTGTGGCGAGCCATGACCGCACTTTGCTTGGTGCGATGGATGCAATCGTTGAACTGACGACACTTGGCGCACGAACCTATGGTGGAAACTACGACACCTACCGCGACATCAAGGCAACCGAACTGGCATCGGCTGAAAACGAGCTTGCGCGCACCGAGCGTGCACTTGCCGGGACCCGGGCGCGTGTGCATCTCGCCGCAGAACGCAAAGCACGAACCGACCGGCAAGGCCGACGGCTGCGCGCGTCCGGCGGCCAGTCGAAACTCGTGCTCGATGCTGCAAAAGAACGCAGCGAAGGATCGGGCGGATCCGCCGCACGGTTGCGTGACCGCCAGATGGAGAATGCAGAGTCCGCCGTGGCGACGGCGCGCAGTGCTGTCGAGGTTCTGCAACCCCTCAGCATGAACATACCGCCTTCTGGTCTGGTTGCAGGGCGCGACGTGTTACGGGTCGATCGCCTGACATTCGGATATCAGGCGGACAAGCCAGTCCTTCGGGATGTTTCTCTGACGATCCGCGGACCGGAGCGCATCGCGGTCGAGGGCGCGAACGGGTCTGGCAAGTCGACGCTACTCGCTTGCATCAATGGCGCTCTCCGGCCGCAAAGCGGATCGGTTGCGTTGCATGTTCCAGCGGCGCTGCTCGACCAGGATCTCGGCTTGCTTGATCCGGACGAGTCGGTTCGCGATGCCTTCGCGCGTATTGACCCGGACGCCAGCGAGAATGACCGACGGGCCGCGCTCGCCCGCTTCCTTTTCCGGGGCGATGATGCCCATCAGCGCATCGGCTCACTCAGCGGCGGGCAACGCCTGCGCGCGGGGTTGGCCTGCACCCTCGGGCACAGCCAGCCGCGGCAACTCCTCCTCCTGGACGAGCCCAGCAATCACCTCGATATCGAGTCTGTCGAGACGTTGGAGGCGGCGCTTGTTGCATATGATGGCGCCATCCTCGTCGTCAGCCATGATGACGTCTTTTTGGAGCGGATCGGTGTCGAGCGAAGGCTCGTGCTCTGATGGTGCAGCGTTCCGTAAAACCGGCAACTTGTGCAAACGCAGCATCCCTCACTTTTGGCTCAAAGCGGGCCCTGTGCCCGGCCGCCATGCGCCCTCTCAGTGCCGCCTCAGGTCAGTTCTTTCATGCCGTCTGGCGCCTCGATCTGCGCCCGGTAGCGAATCTGGGGTCCCTTGATGATCAGAGGCGGACGGTCGATGGACAGGCTGTCCAAAAGCGTGGCGATGGCGGTTGGCTCCGGGTGTTCGAGCGTCAGCGTGCGGAGACGGGCGCCGAGATCGGGAATGTCGGCCATCGATGTCGGATCGCCGCGATGGTCGATGATCGACGGGGCCGCGCCGTCGAGCGGCAGCGTCCCGTCGGGCGGGATCGAAAAACCGAAGGCCGGGTCCTGCGGGGGAAGCGGCACTTGCTCGCCGAAGACCGAACTGTGAAACGACAGGACCGAGGCGAGATCATCGGCATTTGCCACCCAGCCGCGCAGGCGCCGCCCTGCCGCCCAATCGGCCCGCACCTGGTCCTGATCGTCGAGGCCGAACCAGCGCGGCCGGCCGGGATCGGTTCCCTTGGGATCACGCGCGATGATCTCCAGATAGACCGAGCCGCCAAGCTGAAGCCGGTGATTGTGGGTGCCCATATAGTCGTGGTGCGTGCCGAACGGCACATCGATGCCCAGACACGCGCGGACGTGCGACACGCCCTCGGCGAGCGAGGGGGCGATCACGGTGATGTGGTCGAGCTTCAGCATGTGGCGCAAGGGCATGGCACAGGTAACGC
This sequence comes from Roseitalea sp., assembly GCA_017642895.1. Classification (GTDB taxonomy): domain Bacteria; phylum Pseudomonadota; class Alphaproteobacteria; order Rhizobiales; family Rhizobiaceae; genus Roseitalea. The sequence goes on along the minus strand of JAEPON010000002.1, from coordinate 208,104 downwards.
CCGGGTCACAGCAACGCGCCGCCGCCAAAGTCCTCGAACCGGGCGGTCGTCTCGGTCAGTTCAGCCTCGTAGTGGTCGATCATCGGCATCGCCACGGGCTCGATCTGCCTGTTCCAGACCGGCCCGCCATAAAAGTCGTCCTTGATCCTCTCACGCTCTTTGAGGGACGAAAACGCCCGCATCCAGTGCACCTTTTCGGGGTTTTCCAGGTCGCGCAGCGGGCCGAACACCAGCATCCCCGCGTCGCGCAGGGCGGGGCGGTTCTCCCGTTCGAAGAAGTCGATGAATTCTTCACGACGACCGGGATGCAGCGTGTAGTGGCGGATTTCGATGATCATGTGCCGATGGTCTTCTCCGCTGGTTCGCGGCACGGCCTTCCTGTGGAAGGGCCGCAGCTTGCCGCCCGTTCAGGCCGCCCGTTCGGCGCCGAACTGGAGTTCGGCCAGCCGCGCATAGACGCCGTCCTTCTTCGATGAGAGGCTGCGGTGATTGCCTTCCTCGACGATGCGGCCGCGATCCATGACAAGGATGCGGTCTGCCTTGCGGATGGTAGCAAGCCGGTGGGCGATCACCAGCGTGGTGCGGCCTTCCATCAGCGTTTCGAGCGCTTTCTGGACGAGCGTTTCGCTTTCCGCATCGAGCGCCGAGGTGGCTTCGTCCAACAGCAGGATCGGCGCGTCGCGCAGGATCGCGCGGGCAATCGCCACGCGCTGGCGCTGGCCGCCCGAAAGCGTCACGCCGCGCTCGCCCACTTCGGTGTCATAGCCGTTTGGCAGTTCGGCGATGAAGCCATGGGCCTGGGCGGCCTTTGCCGCCTCGGTGATCTCCGCGCGCGTCGCGCCGGGCTTGCCGAAGCCGATATTGTCGGCGACCGAGCCGGACAAGATCGTCACATCCTGCGGGACGATGGCCATGCGGCGGCGTGCCTCGGTCAGATCGGCCTGGCGCAGATCAACGCCATCCACGCGCACCGTGCCGGCCTGCGGATCATATTGGCGCATCAAAAGCGCGAAGATGGTCGATTTGCCGGCGCCGGAGGGGCCGACGATCGCGACGGTCTCGCCCGGCGCGACCGCCAATGACAGATCGCGCGCGGCGCTGTCGTCCGGCCGCGTGGGATAGGCGAAGGTGACCCCTTCGAAGCCGACCGTGCCGAGCGGCGGTTCGGGCAGGGGCACCGGGTTTTCCGGCGAGGCGATGAGCGGGTCCTCGCCGAGCAGTTCGGTCAGCCGCTCGGCGGCGCCGGCGGCCTGCTGCACTTCGCCCCAGACCTCCGACAGGGCGCCCAGCGCGCCGGCGGCGAACACCGCGTAAAGCAGGAACTGGCCGAGCGTTCCCGGCGACATGGTGCCGGCGAGAACGCCTTGCGCGCCGATCCACAGGACCGCGACGACCGACGAGAAGATCAGGAAGATAGCAAAGGCGGTGAGCCCGGCGCGGGCACGCACGGCAAGGCGCGCGGCGCCGAATGCCCTGTCGACCGCGCCGCCATAAAAGCGACCGGCGAACAGTTCGTTGGTGAAGCTCTGGAAGGCGCGCACCGCGCCGATCGCCTCGGACGCATAGGCCGAGGCCTCGGCCAGCGTGTCCTGCGCGGCGCGCGAGCGTTTGCGCACGCGGCGGCCGAAGATGATGATGGGCAGCACGATCAGGGGGATCGCGCCGACGACGAGGCCCGACAATTGTGGGCTGGTGACGATCATCATCACCAGTGCGCCGAAACCCAGGATGGTGTTGCGCAAGGCGAGCGATGCGGTGGCGCCGACGGCGGACTTGATCTGGGTTGCGTCGGCCGTCAGGCGCGAGACGATCTCGCCCGACCGGGCCGTGTCATAAAAGGCCGGCGACAGCGTCATGACATGGGCAAACACATCACGGCGCAGGTCCGTCACCACCCGTTCGCCCAGGATGATGACGAAATAGTAGCGCATGGCACTGGCGATCGCGAGCAGCACCGCGATGACGATCAGCATCGAGAAATACTGGTTGATCAGCGCCGCGTCGTTGCCGGAGAAGCCATAGTCGATCATCCGGCGCACGGCCATGGGCAGGGCCAGCGTGGAGCCGGCCGCCAGAAGCAGGAAGAAGGCGGCACCCGCCAGCAAACCCCTGTAGCGCAGCATGTAGGGCAGGATGCGTGCCAGAGGGCGCAATGAACGCGTTCCATCCGGTTGCATGGACCCCTCCGGAACCACCGTTTGAGCTGTCGTTTGCCCGCTCATTGATACCCCGATCTTCCGGCGATCCTTGCCGCGCCGATTGCGGCCGACCGCTCTTGTTTGCCGTGCCGTGCTGGTGTATAGGCCCGCCCATGCTTTTTGAAGCCGTGGGCCCGACGTTCACGGCTTTTCCTTTCCAAAACCGGCGGCGATGATCAACGGTCGATTTCGCCACACCACTTTCGACGGACAAGACCATGAAAGCCGATATCCATCCCGACTATCACATGATCAAGGTCGTCATGACCGACGGCACCGAATATATGACGCGCTCGACCTGGGGCGCCGAGGGCGACACGATGAACCTCGATATCGATCCGACCTCGCATCCGGCCTGGACCGGCGGCCAGCAGGGGCTGATCGATCGTGGCGGCCGCGTGTCCAAGTTCCAGAAGCGCTACGAGGGCTTGGGCATCTGAGCCAGCCTTTCGACGGACTTTGCGACAACCCCGGCTCCGGCCGGGGCTTTTTGTTGGGCGCCGGGTGGATCGCCGGCCGCACATCAAACAAAAACCCCGCCGAAGAGGCGGGGTTTTCGCGTGATCGTCACGGCGTTTGCGGTTCCATGCCCGGATCGGGCTCGTCGCCCTTGCCGCGCGAGGGACGTTTGGCCGCGCCCGCCTTGGGCACCGCCGAACCGCGCGAGGGCGGCGTGTCGTCGCCCATGTCGCGCGAGGGCTTCTTGCCGGCCAGCAGTTCCTTGATCTCGTCGCCGGACAGCGTCTCATATTCGAGCAGCCCTTCGGCAAGCGTGATCCAGTCCTCTTTCTTGTCCGTCAATATGCCCATCGCCGTCTGGTAGGCCTCGTCGATCAGCTTGCGCACCTCGGCGTCAATGGTTTCCGCCGTCGCCTCGGACATGTTCTGCTGCTGGGCGACCGAATGACCCAGGAACACCTCCTGCTGGTTTTCGCCATAGGCGACCTGGCCCAGTTCGTCCGAGAAGCCCCACTGCGTGACCATGGCGCGGGCGAGCTTTGTCGCCTGCTCTATGTCCGACGAGGCGCCCGACGTGATGTTCTCCTTGCCGAACTTGATCTCCTCGGCGGCGCGGCCGCCCATCATGATCGCAAGGCGTGAGATCATGTATTTGTAGCTCATCGAGTAGCGGTCGCCCTCGGGAAGCTGCATGACCATGCCGAGAGCCCGGCCGCGCGGAATGATCGTCGCCTTGTGGACCGGGTCGGCCGACGGCACGTTGAGCGCGAGGATCGCATGGCCGGCCTCGTGATAGGCGGTCAGCGTCTTTTCTTCCTCGGTCATGGCGCTCGACCGGCGCTCGGCGCCCATCATCACCTTGTCCTTGGCATCCTCGAATTCGAGCATGGTGACCAGACGCTTGTTGCGCCGTGCGGCCATCAGCGCGGCCTCGTTGACAAGGTTCATCAGGTCGGCGCCGGAAAAGCCGGGCGTGCCGCGCGCGATGGTCTTCAGATCGACATTGGGCGCCAGCGGCACGTTGCGCACATGCACCTTCAAAATCTTCTCGCGGCCGATAATGTCCGGGTTCGGCACGACCACCTGGCGGTCAAAGCGACCGGGGCGCAGCAGCGCCGGGTCGAGCACGTCAGGCCGGTTGGTCGCGGCGATCAGGATGATCGATTCGTTGGCTTCAAAGCCGTCCATCTCGACCAGAAGCTGGTTGAGGGTCTGTTCGCGCTCGTCGTTGCCGCCGCCAAGGCCGGCACCACGATGGCGGCCGACCGCGTCGATCTCGTCGATGAAGATGATGCAAGGCGAATTCTTCTTGGCCTGCTCGAACATGTCGCGCACGCGGGATGCGCCGACGCCGACGAACATCTCGACGAAATCCGAACCGGAAATGGTGAAGAAGGGGACATTGGCTTCGCCGGCGACCGAACGCGCCAGCAGCGTCTTGCCGGTCCCGGGCGGGCCGACCAAGAGCACGCCGCGCGGGATCTTGCCACCAAGGCGCTGGAACTTTTGCGGATCGCGCAGGAATTCGACGATTTCCTCAAGGTCCTGCTTGGCCTCGTCGACGCCGGCGACATCGTTGAAGGTCACGCGCCCGTGCGCCTCGGTCAGAAGCTTGGCCTTGGACTTGCCAAAGCCCATGGCGCGCGAACCGCCGCCCTGCATCTGGCGCATGAAGAAGATCCAGACGCCCAGAATGATGATCATGGGCAGCCAGGACAGGAGCACGGCCATGAAGGAGTTGGAGCCGTCGCTTTCCGGACGGGCCCGGATTTCAACGCCGCGATCCTCAAGACGCGCTACAAGCTCGGGGTCGCCCGGCGAGAAGGTCTGGAAGGTAGCGCCCGTGTCGCCATAGGTCCCGACGATCTGCTCGCCCTGGATGGTCACGGACTCGACGCGGCCATTGGCGACATCCTGCAGGAACTGCGTGTAGGACACGTCGCGCGCGGTGGCCGTGTCGCTCGGCGCCTGGAACATGTTGAACAGGGCGACCAGCATGAGCGCGATGATCGCCCACAGGGCAAAATTGCGATAATTGGGGTTCATCAAGTGCTTCCCTTGGGCGCCGGACGGCGGCGCGTGTCGTGACGTTGCCAAGAAGATAGGTTTCCGTGCCCGATTTGCCAAGGCAAAGCAGGTCTTGTGCGACCATTGTGCCGTACGGTGTTCATCTGTTGGTGAATGGCGGCGGCGGGAAGGGCGGTGTGCCGTGCAGGCATGCCAGCGCGCCGGCCAGCGGCCAGTCGGCCGAAGGCAGCAACCTGTCGAAGAGCCGTTCGCAGGCGGCGCGGCGGTTGCGCGGCTCGGGCGCGATGGCCACAGTGCCGCCGCGCTTGTCCAGCCGGCATCCGGCCAGCGTCAGCCCTGCGCCGTTCGGGGCGGTGCGGCAAAAGGCCAGCGCGCGTTCGGCGCGCGCGGCGTCGGCGAGGCGCGGCAAGCGTCCGGTCCAGGCCAGTTCGGCGGCCATGGCGGCGGTCATCGCGGCGCCGGACATGCCGGCAGCGCCGGACGGATCGAAGCGGGCGCCATCCTCGGTCTTGCACCAGATCGTCCGGTCATCGATGCAAGCGGCGCCTTGCATGGCGGTCCTGCGCCGGCTTTCGGCGTGATGGGCGGCCTTGGCAAGCAGGGCGTCTCGCCGTTGCGGATCATGCGCCAGGGCGGCGCGCATGCGCACGCGCTCGAAGTGCCGGTCGTCGTTGGACGGATCATCGATCCAGTCATGGCCGTGCGCTGCGAGCCAGTCTCGCAGGTCCCGGCGTCCGATGTGCAGGAACGGCCGCACGAACCAGATGCGGCGTGCGCTCAGCGCGGCCTCATCGATACCCGCCAGGCCGCGACCCTCCTCTGCCCGTGCCGCGCGCATCGCTACCGTCTCGGCCTGATCGTCGGCGGTGTGGCCGGTCAGGACGATTGGGCTCCGGTGTTTGGTCGCCAGTTCGGTCAAAAGAGCGTAGCGCGCCTGCCGTGCCGCGTCCTGCATGCCGGCGGCGGGGACGTCGGCGTCCCAGCGCAGCGTGACATGGCCGATGCCGAGCGTTTGGCAGGTCCTTGCCACGTGGCGTGCTTCGTCGGCGCTTGCCGCGCGCAGGCCATGGTCCACGGTGGCCGCAACGAGCCGCACATCGGGACGACGGGCTGCGAGATGGTCGTGAGCCATATGCATCAGCGCGATGGAATCGCCGCCCCCCGAGACGGCAAGGATCACAGCGGCGTTTGCGGGCAGGGCAAGCCGGTCCAATGCGCCGCGCGCCCGGTCTTCGGGCAGCGCCTTGACGCCGTTTTCTTCCGGTCGGGTCAGCACCGGGCCTTGGCGTGCTCGGCCTGGATGCGCTGGCGCAGATTGTCAGCCATCGAAGGGTGGGCGCGCAGCGCATCGGCGAAGGTCACGCAGGCAATGTCCCGGTCGCCGAGCGCGGCCATGATCGTGCCGATCTTCAGCATGGTTTCGGCGGCCTTGCCGGCTTGAGGATGGCGCGCGCGCGTGTCGATGAAAATCTCCGCGGCATCCTCAAACCGGCCCTGGCCCAAAACGCTTTCGCCGAGCCAGAAGCGGGCATCGGCAACCAGCGCGTCATCCGGATAAAGTTCGACAAAGCGCCCGAACACCTGTTCGGCCAGCGCGTAATCGCCGTTCAGCACATGGTCGTAGCCGGTTCTGTAGAGCGCTTCGGCACCGGCCGCTTCAGGGATCGCGTTGGTCTGATCGCCACCGATGGCGGCACCGACGCCGGTCTCCGAGAAGTCGATCCCGGCGCCGGAGACGGCGCCGTCCTGGCCGATCGTCAATGTGCCAAGATCGCGCGCCGGCGTGCCCTCTGTCGTTCCCGACGCGATGCGCGGCGCCTTGTCGGTGCCGGTCGAGGCGACGGCGCTGCCGCCCGTCTGCGGGTCGAGCGCGCCCTGCTGCCGGTCTTCGAGCTGTTGCAGGCGGAACTCATTGTCTTCCTGCTGACGGCGCAACTGCTCCTGCATCTGCAAAAGCTGGAAGTTCAGCTCCTCGAGCCGGCCGGTGAGCTGGCGCACCTGTTCTTCAAGCTGAAGAACGCGCGGATCGGTGATCTGCGTGGCGGCGGGAGCAGTCCAGGCGGCAAGGCCCAGAAGGCACAGCGCCGGAAGGCTCCAAAGACTATGTTTCGGTCTGGTCAAGCTCGTCTTCCCCCGGTCAAACGGCATCGTGTTTTCATCTGGCCGCCCTCATGCGCCGCCAGTGGGACGAAAATTTGGTGACGGGCGGCGCGGGGTCAACAAAAAAGCGGCCCCGGCGCATGCCGGAGCCACCCTGTGGCATTCATGTATCAGTGCGACAGGTCGCCGGCCCGATCAGCTTCCCTGACCGGTCAGGACGGTCACGGCGCGCCGGTTCTGGTTCCAGCAGGAGGCGGCGTCGCAGGTGGCGACGGGGCGTTCCTTGCCAAACGAGATGGTGCGCAGACGCGAGCCGTTCACGCCGCGCGATTCCAGAAAGGCCTTGGTGGCGGCGGCGCGGCGGGCGCCGAGCGCCAGGTTGTATTCACGCGTGCCGCGTTCGTCGGCATGGCCTTCAATGGTGATCTGGTAGGTCGGATACTGGTTGAGCCACTGCGCCTGGCGGGCCAGCGTTGCCTGCGCGTCGGCGCGGATCACCGAGGAATCGGTGTCAAAGAAGATGCGGTCGCCGACATTGACGGTGAAGTCCTGGGTCGAGCCGGCCGCAGCGCCCGAAAGACCGAGATCGGCGGCGTTGTTCGGCAGATTGTTGCGGTTCTGGGCGCAGCCGGTGATCGTCAGTGCCGCAAGGGCGACGATGATGGCGGCGCGCGCCGGGCGCATGTGAGTTCGGCCCATGGCCAATACCTCTCGGTTCAAGACGGGATCGGTCGCATCCTAATGATGGCCGAAGCCTTTTGGTAACCCTGTCTGAGTTAACCGCCGTTTGAAAAAGACGGTTAACGGACCGTGTTTGCGGCGCGTTGCGCGCCGGCGCCCGCGGTGCCGGTCAAATGCGGCGACAACGGGGCGGGTATGCTTTGCCCGACGGGGCCGCCATCACTCCAGAAGCGGGGACCAGGCCGGGTCGGAGGCAAATCCGTCGACCGTCACGCGCTGCTCGTTGCGGCCGGTCAAATCGATCGAAAAGAGCTGGGGTCCACCGGCGCCGGCATTCTGGCGGAAGAACATCAGATAGCGGCCATTGGGCGCCCAGGTCGGCCCTTCATTGTGGAAGCCGGTCGTCAGGATGCGCTCGCCCGACCCGTCCGGCTTCATCACGCCGATCGAGAACTGGCCACCGGACTGTTTGGTGAAGGCGATCAGATCGCCGCGCGGCGACCAGACCGGCGTCGAATAGGAGCCGTTGCCGAACGAGATGCGCGTGGCGCCGCCGCCGTTTGCGCCCATCACGTAAAGCTGCTGGCGGCCGCCGCGGTCGGACTCAAACACCACGCGGCTGCCATCGGGCGAATAGGACGGCGAGGTGTCGATCGAGGCCGAATTGGTCAGGCGCGTCGTGTTCCGCGAGCGCAGGTCCATCGCGTAGATGTTGGCGTTGCCGTCGGGCTGCTGCAGGCTCATGACCACCTTCTGCCCGTCCGGCGAAAAGCGCGGGCTGAACGTCATGCCCGGAAAATCGCCGACCAGTTCGCGCTGGCCGGTCTCGAGTTGGAGGAGATAGACCTTCGGCTCGCCGCCGGCGAAATCCATATAGGTGATTTCCTGGCGCGAAGGCGAAAAGCGCGGCGTCAGCACGATGTCGCCGCCCTGGGTGAGGTAGCGGTTGTTGTAGCCGTCCTGATCCATGATGGCGAGGCGCTTGGTGCGGTTGTCGCGCGGGCCGCTCTCGGCGACATAGACGATGCGCGTGTCGAAATAGCCCTTTTCGCCGGTCAGGCGCTCGAAGATGGCGTCCGAGATGATGTGGGCGACGCGGCGCCAATTGTCGCGATTGGTGAAGAATTGTTCGCCGGTCATCTGTTCGCCGGCAAAGGTGTCCCACAGGCGGAATTCGGCGCGCAGCCGGCCGCCGCCTTCCTCGGTCACGCGGCCAGTGACCAGCGCCTGCGCATTGATCACGCGCCAATCCTCAAAGCGCGGCGCCGCATCCGGGTTGGAGACCTTTTCGATGAAGGCGCCCTTGTCGACCGGCACGAAAAGGCCCGAGCGGCGCAGATTGTCGGCAACGACCTGGCTGATCTGCGCGCCGATCCCGTCGCCGGAGATGAAGTCGGTGACGGCGATCGGCAGCGGTTCGATATTGCCCTGGTTGATGTCGATCTCGACGAGCGCGCGGGCGGGCAGGGCGCTGGCGGCGAAAAGCGCCATCATCGCCACGAACAGGGCCGCCAGCCGGCCGGAACGGTGTGTCATCATCATGGTCAATCCTTTGGCTCAGCCATGGGTTGGCGCCCGGTTAGGCACGCTATGCGGCAGAGATGTGTCAATGGTGTGCGCGTGGCCGCGCCGGGAAAACGGATTCGTCATCGCTCAGAACATGTCGCTGGGATCGAAATTGACCACCACGTCACGCCAGGCGTCATATTTGTCGGCGGGCAGGTTGTAGCCGTTCAGGCCGCAGCGGAGCACCGCACGGCGGGCGCTCTCGTCAGCCTGTCGGTTGCCCGAACTGTTGGTGATCGAGGGCTGGCCCTCGACGCGGCCGGACGGATCGAGCCGGAACCGCACAGAGACGCGCAGTTCGGCGGCATCGATGACGCCCGCCGGCGGGCTCCAGCAGGCCTGGATCTGGTTGCGCAGCGCATCCATCTCGCTCTGGGTCAGCGTGGTGCCGCCGGTCGAGCGGTCGCCGCCGAGCGATGCGGTCTGGTCTGACGAGGCAGCGCCGCCGCCCGACCCGCGCTCGCGGTTCAGGAGATTGGCCACTTCGTCGGTGTCGGCCTCGTCATTGGTCTCGGGGGTCGTTGCGGCCTGCTCGCGCGGCGCGTCCTCGTCCTGGCGGTTCGGTGTCTGGGCGGTCTGCGCCGGCGGGCGCTCGGGCCGCGCGGTCGGCGTCGGCAGATCCTGCGGCAGCTCGACAAATTCGGCTTCGGGCGCCGGTTCCGGTTCGGCCGCCTCGATCACGTTTTCAATGGGGTCGGGGGCAACCTCTTGGACCGGCTCGGGCTCGGGCGCAAGCTCGGTGGCGGGTGTCGACGGTTCCTCCGGCTGCGGTTCGGCGACCGGCTCGGGCTCCGGGCGATCGGCGGGCGCCGGGATCGGTGTCTCGACGGGCTCGGGCAGACGCGCCTCCTCCACCTCGACGGGCTGCTGCTCCTCGGTTTCAGGTGTTGCCTGGTCAAGCTCATTGTCGCCGACATTGACCGCTTCGGGCTCGGGTTCGTCCGGCGTTGCCGGTTCTGGCGCGGACGGGCCTTCGACCGGCGCATCCTCGGCGCCTTCCTGAACCTGCGTGATCTCGGCCAGACTGACCAGTTCGACCGGCAGCGCCTCGACATCATCGACGTCGAACGAGGCCGGCGCGGACAGGGAGATCAGTCCCCATCCGAGCAGGAGCGCGTGCAGCGTCGCCGATGTGGCAAGGCCGGCGCGCATCGGCCTACTGGTCCTGCTCTTGCAGGGTCACAAGGCCCAGATTGCGGTATCCGGCCTGGTTGATGCGGCCCATCACGGCCATCACCGTGCCATAGTCGGTCACCCGGTCGGCGCGGATATAGATGCGCTCGTCATAGCCTGTCTGGGCGATCGCTTCGAGCCGGGGCACCACATCGTCGATGGCGATCTCGGTCTCCTGAATGAACACCTGGCCTTCATTGTTGATCGAAATCGTGATCGGCTGGGTGTCCGAATTGAGCTGTTGCGCCCGGCTTTCGGGCAGGTCGATCGGCACGCCGACCGTCAGGAGCGGCGCGGCGACCATGAAGATGATCAACAGCACCAGCATCACGTCGACGAAGGGCGTGACGTTGATCTCGGAAATCGGGCGCGCGGCGCGCGGCCGGCGGTTGCGCCGACGCCGCGAGACCCATCCGCCTGCATAGGTGGTCATGGCGGGCTCCTATTCGGCGGCCTGGCGCTGGCCCTGCGCGGCGCGCTCGTCGATCTGGCGCGACAAGATGGCGGAGAATTCGTCGGCGAACGCTTCCATGCGGGCGCCGATCTTGCCGGCATCGTTGATCAGCTTGTTGTAGGCGACGAGCGCGGGAATGGCCGCCACAAGGCCGATGGCGGTCGCCAGCAGCGCCTCGGCTATGCCCGGCGCGACAACGGCAAGGTTGGTCGATTCCGAGCCGGCGATCGCCTGAAACGAGGTCATGATGCCGATCACCGTGCCGAACAGGCCGACATAGACGGCAACCGAGCCGACCGAGGCGAGAAAGCCGAGCCGGCTTTCCAGCCGCTCCATCTCACGGCCGAGCGCCACATCCATCGCCCGGTCGATCCGGCTTTGCAGGCTGATCGGCGAACGGGCGCCGCGCTCGAACGATTTCTTCCATTCGCGCATGGCGGCGACGAACAGCGCGCCCATGCCGGAGACCTTGCGGTCGGCAAGCGTGCGGTAGAGTTCTTCCAGCGACTGGCCGGACCAGAAATTTTCCTCAAAGCGGGCAAGCTGGCGGCGCATGCGTCCATAGGCCATCGACTTGTCGATGATGATCGCCCAGGACCAGATCGAGGCGGCGAGCAGGCCGATCATCACCGCCTTGACGATCCAGCCGGCCTGCATGAACAGGCCGTAGATCGACATGTCGTGCGCGGGTGCGGCCAGCGGTAGCGTTTCCATGGTCGTTTCCTTGAATTCGAAAGGCCGGCGGGCGGATGGCCGACAGGGCAGCATCTTTCGCCTGAAGGCACCGGACCGGACATGTCCGGCTCGCCCTTTCAAGCAGAAATTCGGTCAAACGATGGCGGCCTTGCGGTCGCCTGCGTCCGCCGGCGTTCATAATCGGTTATCCTTAAGGATGGGTTAGGACAAGGCGCCGCCGAACAGGTCCGCCCAGTCGCGCGGCATGCGCTGCGGGCGTCCCCCGTCGTTGATCAGGGCGGCGGTGACCGATGCGGTCAGGATCGGCACGCCGTCGCGCAGGATCGTCTGTGCCATGACGATGCGTGCCTTGTGCAGTTCAGCCAGCCGGGTTTCGACGGTGACGATGTTGTCGATGCGGGCGGCGGCGCGAAAGTCGATTTCCATGCGGCGCACGACCCAGAAGAGCGGGGTGTCGCGGCCGGCAAGCTCGGTGTGGTAGACGCCAAGGCAGCGCAGATAGTCCGAGCGGCCCCGTTCGAGCAATTCGAGATAGCGGGCATGGTAGACCGCGCCGGAAAAATCGGTGTCGGCATAGTAGATGCGTGCGGTGAACCGGTGGATACCGTCTTCCACCGCGCCGTCGAGCGGTACGATGAGCGTGTTGCCGGGTTTACCATTGCGGGCGTTTTCGCTCATGGGCGCGGGGGCTCCGTGATAGAAGGCGGGCGATCCTCAATGGAAAATCGCCACGATGATTGCAAGCCTGCGCGCCGTGCTGACCGTCCTGATCGTTTTGTGCGCGCTGCCGGCCGCAGCGACCGTCTTCGAGGTGCGGCGCGCGATTTCCACCAATCTTTGGGTCGAATGGCCGGACATTTCGCGCTGGAACGATGCCGATGTGGTCGCCAGTTTCCCCGAATGGCGACGCCATCTGGGCCCGGAAGACTTTGCCGATCTGAAAGCGGCCGGGTTCGACACGATCCGCATGCCGCTGGAGCCGGCCTTCTTTCTGCACAATGACGACCCCAAACGGCTCAGCGAACTGCTGGCGGGCATGGACCGGGCGATTGCGACGATCCGGGGCGCGGGCCTGAAAGTGATCGTCGATCTGCACACCATTCCGCGCGGTGACGGCGACGATTATGTCGGAACGACGCAGTTGATGACGGACGATGCGCTGTTTGATCGCTATGTCGCTCTGGTCGCCCGCATGTCGGGTGACCTGTCGCGCTGGCCGGCGCACATGGTGGCGCTGGAGGTGATCAACGAGCCGACACTCGACTGTTACGACAGCGATGACCGGGCGCGCTGGCAGGCCAGGCTTGAAAGCCTGCATGGCGCGGCGCGGGCCACCAATGGCGATATCACGCTGGTCTTGACCGGCGCCTGCTGGGGTTCGGCCGACGGGCTGGCGGCGGTCGATCCGCGGCCGATCGACGATGCCAACACGCTGTGGAGCTTCCACTCCTACGAACCGTTCTTCGTCACCCATCAGGGGGCGACATGGGGCGGCGACATCGTGGCGCATCTGCGCGGCATTCCCTGGCCGCCCGATGCGGTCGATGCGGCGGCGTTCGACGCGGCTGCCGATGACAGCGCCGACCGCATCCGCGCGGCGCTGAGCGGCCGCAACGAGCGCCGCGCGCTGAACTTTCTCAACGACAGCCTGCGCGCCATGCTGGCGCTGGACGATCCGGCCGACGCATTGGCGCCCTCGTTCGAGACGGTGGCGGGCTGGGCTGACGAACACGGCATTGCCCGCGACCGCATCTTCATGGGCGAGTTCGGCATGATCGGACGCGAATGGGGCACCGATCTTGATGTGCCGGCGCAGTACCGGCTCAATTATATGCGCGCGATGATCGGCCAGGCCGAGGCGCACGGCTTTTCATGGTCGGTCTGGTCTCTGGGCGGTGCGTTCGGCCTGATGCAGGGCTATTCGGGCGAACGGCTCGAAATGCCACTCTATGATCAGTTGATCTGGACCCTGACGGATTAGGGCGGTGGATTGGTGAAAGGCTGGTTTGAGGCCAGACCTATCAACATTCTGCAATGCAATGAACGTCAGCTTTGGCAGATGTCGTGACACGAAGCTGACCCTGCCTGTTTGCGCCACTTTTTGATCATGGCGCGCGCTCGACAGCGGCTTTCAACTCGGCATTGAACGTTTGATACATAGGCAACAGCTGGGTCACGAAGTTCGCCGCATATGGATTGTCGACGACTTCGTCTGATTGGACAAACAAGGTCTGATCGCCACACGCTTCAACGCGATAGAGATGGTTGTCGTGACCGCCACCAATATCTTCGGGGAAAGGATCGGACCAGCCGAACGCTCTGCCCTCGTCGTAAATCAGCGTATGGGGGATTTCGTTGGAGTTGGGCTCCCCGTTCTCATCAGCGCCAAAGATAAACGTGATTGTCACGCTCCCGCCATCTTGGATATCGCCCGTCATGCCTTGCAACGTGCCGCTGCTCCAACTGGCCATATTGTCGAAATCAGTCAGGGTTGCCCAGACAGCGTCCGGGACGGCGTTGATCAAGACAGATGTGTGGACGGTTGCGTGCGTGGCGCTAAGCTGCGTTACACTGCCGCTCATCAAAGTCGCATCGCAGGCCGTGTCCGCCCAAACTGGTGTGCTCATCGCGATTGCAAAGAGAGGGGCAGCAAGTGTGATTGAGGTGAAAGTGGAACGTCGAGACATGATCACTCCAAAGTATTTGTGTTTGGTTGTTTTGAAGGGCGGGAAGCGGCTTCAGCTATTTGCTGGGGTCGCCTGACGCCCAGGCCACGCCATCACCACGGTCCATCGTTGCCATCAGCGCCATGTCGGTCTCGTCGATGGCAAAGGAGAACAGATCGATGTTTTGGCGCATCCGATCAGGGTTCAAGCTCTTGGGCAGGACAGCGTAGCCGTTCTGAACGCCCCATCGGAGGAGAAGTTGTGCTTCGGACACGCCGTACTTGTTGGCCATGTTTTTGAAGGCTGTATCGTCCGCTTTCATCTCATCGGTCTTTGCGCTGTCTTGGCCTGGTTCCGTGCGCCACGTGGACAGCGGAACAAGGCTGCTGTAGGCAATCGGTGCGATGCCGTACCGGGCCATATGGGCAAGCAGGTCCGGTTTCTGGGACCATGGATGCAACTCAATTTGGTTCGCATCGGGCATTGGCAGGCCCGCGGCGGCGATCTCATCAAGATGGCTTTCGTTGAAGTTGCTCACTCCCACCGAGCGAGCCTTGCCACTATTTTGCAACTCCAACAGGGCACGCCACTGCTCAAGGCGCATATCGCCACCGTAAGGCGCGTGGATCAGGTAGAGGTCTACATAGTCCAAACCCAGGCGCGACAGGCTTGCATCGCATTCTTTGATGGTTTGCGCGCCGGTTTTGGGCGCGTCTCCCCAGGCGGGGTTGCCGGGCCAGAGCTTGGCTGTCACAAACAGGTCGGCGCGGGTTAGCCCTTCCGCCTGCAGCCCTTTCCTGATCCCGGCTCCGACTGTTTGTTCGTTGCGATATCCTGAGGCAGTGTCGATGTGTCTGTAGCCTGCAGAGATCGCGGAAGAGATCGCCGTTTCAGCATCATCGTTCGAGATCAGATATGTGCCGAACCCGACCGCCGGGATGGAGGTATCGGAGTTCAGGGCGAAAGAGGTTTGTGCTCCAGACATGGTGTGCTCCGTCAAACACTTGGTTGATTGGAAGCTATGCACATGGCTGCAGCACGTCTTGCCAGATTCTCCGTCATGTCTGCCAATTCCTCCGAATGGCGGGGATTATGCGTGATTTCAAAGTGCGGACTTCATAGAGATCGGAAAGGAGGCGGCGATGACGTTTGAGAGATTACAACATCTGTCAGGAGAGCTATCAGCTTGCGAAACAGGGCATTTCGGCAGAGTTCTTCCGGCTGCGCACATATTCCAACGGGAAGAAATCACTGCGTTTGAAGCCGTCGTCTACAACCCCGTGATTTGTTTGATCCTACAGGGGCGGAAAGAAATGCATGTGGGTGACCAGTTCGTGTCATTGGCGGAAGGGGACGCACTGTTGGTTAGTCATGACTTGCCGGTGACGTCGAAAATTACAGAAGCCAGTTCGGAGGTCCCTTACCGCGCGCTCATCTTCTCTCTGGATCTGGGTATCTTGCGCAGTCTCTATGAACAGGTTGGCGAGGCCGTATCCGACGCCCATCGCGCGACATCACTGTCAGCAGGCGCGGCCGATCCAGCATGGATCGAACCGATGACGCGCTATCTTGAATTGATGGATGCGCCGCTCGATGCCCAGGTCCTTGGTCCGATGATCCACAAAGAGATCCACTATCGCCTGCTCTTGTCCCCAATCGGCGGCATGTTACGAAACCTGCTGTCTGTCGACAGCCATGCCAGCCGTATCGCCAGATCCATTCAACAGATCAGAGCCAGGTTTCGGGAACCCCTGGTGGTAGGCGAACTCGCTGAAGTGGCTGGAATGAGCCAGTCGTCGTTTCACGAGCATTTCAAGTCTGTGACTGGTACAACGCCGCTGCAATACCAGAAAGATTTGCGCATGATCGAAGCGCGCGCCCTTCTGGAACGCGGCGTGCCCTCAGTATCCGTTGCGGGATTCGAAGTTGGCTACGAGAGCCCCACGCATTTCAGTCGTGACTACGCCCGTAAGTTCGGCTGCTCGCCGAAGCACCATCTCACACGCGCGTGCTAGGATGCATCGCGATTCCGGAGCAGGTGTTCAAATGCAAGTGGTGAACGGCAACAAAGTCCGTATGGCTGACCATGCGGTCTCCGTTTCTCGCGGCATGCTCGTCCCAATGGTGGCCCGGCGCGCTCTGGAATGGAATTGCTCGCCTACTCCCCCTCATCAAACAGTCCAGCCTGGATGGCGGCGAGGTTGGCGGGGGCGGTCAGGCCCAGATGACCCCAGGCATTGGCGGTCAGCATGCGGCCGCGCGGCGTGCGCTGGATGAAGCCCTGCTGGATCAGATAGGGCTCGATGATGTCCTCGATGGCATCGCGCGGTTCCGAGAGGGCCGCTGCGATGGTCTCGATGCCAACCGGGCCGCCGCCGAAATTGCGGGCGATCTGGTTCAGATAGCGCCGGTCGAGCTCATCAAGGCCGATCGTGTCCACCTCGAGCCGGGACAGCGCTTCGTCGGCGACGGTCCGGTCCACTTCGGTGGCACCGGCGACATCGGCGAAATCGCGCACGCGGCGCAGCAGGCGGCCGGCAATGCGTGGCGTGCCGCGGGCGCGGGTGGCGATCTCGCGGGCGCCATCGCCGCTCATCGGCAGGCCCATGATGCGGGCACCGCGCGTGACGATCGTCTCCAACTCCTCCGCCGTATAAAAATTGAGCCGCACCGGAATGCCGAACCGGTCGCGCAGCGGCGTCGTCAAAAGGCCGAGGCGCGTGGTCGCGGCGACCAGCGTGAACTTGGCCAGATCGATCTTCACCGAGCGCGCGGCCGGTCCTTCGCCGATGATCAGGTCGAGCTGGAAATCCTCCATCGCCGGATAAAGGATTTCTTCGACCGCCGGGTTGAGCCGGTGGATTTCGTCGATGAACAGGACGTCGCGCTCTTCGAGATTGGTCAGGAGCGCGGCCAGATCGCCGGCCTTGGCAATCACAGGCCCGGAGGTCGCGCGGAAATTGACGCCCAGTTCGTTGGCCATGATCTGGGCCAGCGTCGTCTTGCCGAGGCCCGGCGGGCCGACGAACAGGACATGGTCGAGCGCCTCGCCGCGCTTTTTGGCCGCCTCGATGAAGACCTTCAGATTGGCGCGCGCCGCCGCCTGGCCGGTGAAATCATCGAGCGTGCGTGGCCGCAGCGAGGTATCGGCATCCTCGTCACGCTTGTCGGCGGAGATCAGGCGGGCGGGCTCGGTCATGTGATCAGTTCCATCCCGGGGACACGGCGAGCGGCGGATTTGTCGAACGTCACGGTTTTTTGAAACCCCTGACTCCGGTTGATGGCCGCAATGAAGACGTCGCCGAACTCCTCACCGGTCTGCGCGCACAGGTCCAGCGCTTCAGCGATCGCTTCGCCGTGCTGCAGTCGAACATCGATGGCATCAGCGAGGTAGCCCACCACGCCGAGAACCTGTGACTTCGAGTAGCCGTAACTTCGCCGCAAGACCCAAGCGAACTCCGCCATGACGACGGCATTGACCAATGCCGGCTCTTGCCTTGTCCTGTCGGCGAAGAACGCCGTCGAGGCCCGATGCTGATCGGCATCGTCCGTCACGAACAGACGGAGCAGAACATTGGTATCAACGCCGATCACGCGAGCGCTCAAAACGTGCAATGGCGGCCTCGGCGATTGCATCGTCGATCTCCTCGATCGTCAGGCTCTTGCCGTTGGGTGGTGGGCCCATAATGCCGGCCAGATCAACCGCACGCAGGTTGCGCGCATTGACGTGAACCTTGCCATCGATCTCGATGAATTCCAGCTTGTCGCCGGCCTTCAGGTTCAGCCGATCGCGAATGGCCTTGGGCACGGTGACCTGGCCCTTCGACGTCATTGTTGCTTCTTCACGGATCATCGCCTGTCTCCTTACTTAATGAGAATAGTAAGGAAGGACAGCCAAAGCAAGGAAAGACCCCTCATCGTGCCAGTTCCTTCAGTCCCTGGCGGATCAGCATCGCGCTGTCGGCCTCTTCGCCGGCGGCCTTGAGCGCGGCGGCCACCGCATTGGCGGCCTGGTCGCGGCTGTAGCCGAGATTGGCCAGTGCCGAGACCGCATCGGCTACCGGTGCGGGGGCGGCGTTCTCGCCCAGTTCCTGCTTGAGGCCGATGGCACCGGCAGCCTCGCCGGCGAAGGCGGGGGCCTTGCTCTTCAATTCAGTGACGATGCGCTGGGCGACCTTGGGGCCGATGCCCGGCGCGCGGGCGACCATCGCCTTGTCCTGAAGGGCGATCGCGTTGGCGAGATCGGCCGCCGACAGGGTGGACAGGACAGCAAGGGCGACCTTGGCCCCGACGCCCTGCACGCCCTGCAACAGGCGGAACCATTCGCGCTCCAGCGCGGTCTGAAAGCCGAACAGTCTGATCTGGTCTTCGCGCACATGGGTCTCGATATGCAGCATGGCCGCTTCGCCCGCGTTAAGGTCCGCCAGCGTCCGCGCCGGGCAAAAGGCGACATAGCCGACGCCGTGTACGTCGACGATCACATGGTCGTCGGCAACTTCATCGATGGTGCCCTTGAGCTTGCCGATCATGGGTGCGTGTCCGGTGCGATGATGGAAAGGGACGGGAAATAGGTACGAAATCCTGACGGATCGCGCGTCAGAACTGTGTATCCGCGCACGGCGGCGTGCGCCCCGATCAAGAAATCGGGCAGGGTTTGCGAGCGGTTGCCGCCTTGTCGTCTGTAAAGCCGGAACGCCTGCCCTGCCAGAAAGGCGCTTTCCCAAGGCAGATGTTCGCGCTCCAGACCATCTATCGCGATGGCAGCCCAGACCATCTATCGCGATGGCAGCTTCGGCCTTGTCCAGATCGTCATAGCGGTAGCTGAATTCTGCGAAAATCACCGGATTGATGATCAAGCCCTCGGCAATGTGCCGGGCCATCGCCATTTTCGACCACTCCATCCAATGCGGGTCGCGATAGGCGACGTCGACCAGAACGTTGGTGTCCACGAGCACGGGCATCAATCACGGTCGCGGGTTGCACGCATCACATCGTCCGCGCTGGTCGCAGGATCGCCGGTTCCTTCGAGCTTCTTCAACTCGCTTAGGAAATGCTCCATGCGTTGGCGGACATTGTGGTTCTCGGCCTGATTAACCGGCTCGACAACCACCCGCCCTCCTTCCAGGTGAATGACAACCTCACTGTTGGGTTTGATGCCCGCTTGCTCGCGCACATGTTTTGGGATCGTCACCTGCCCCTTCTCCGATACGCGCATTGCTCACACCCATTCGGTAAATCAGTCTTTACTTATTCCAACTATCGGAACAAGTCAAGAACATCCGTATCAGGCGGACGCGCTTGCCACCCTTTTTGCCAGCGCCGCCGCGCCGCGATGATGGCTGTGGCAGATGGCGATGGCGAGCGCGTCGGCGGCGTCCTCGGTGTCGAACACCGCCCGGGGCAAAAGCGTGCGCACCATCATGGCGATCTGGCCCTTGCCGCCATGGCCGACGCCGATCACCGCCTTCTTGATCGCGTTGGGCGCATATTCGGCGACGGTCAGGCCGGCCAGCGCCGGCACCAGCATGGCGACGCCACGCGCCTGGCCGAGCTTGAGCGTGGCGCTGGCGTCCTTGTTGACGAAGGTGGCCTCGATGGCCGCCTCGTGCGGCGCATGGCAGCCCAGAACCGCACCCAATTGCTCGTGGATCTGGCACAGCCGCACGGCGAGATCGGCGCCTATGTCCGAGCGCACGGTCCCCGCCGCCACGAAACGCAGCGTGTTGCCGCAACTGTCGACGACGCCCCAGCCGGTGCGCCGCAGCCCCGGATCGATGCCGATAATGCGAATCGTCTCGGTCATGTCTGCCTCTTGTTCACGCTAGCCGTTTAGGGCGGCGATGTGAACAAAAAGAAAACACCGGGTTCTCCCGCCGCTTGTGTACGCCTTTGCGACATGTCACAGGCAAGGTGGGGGATCAGATGGCAGGATTTCCGCTGGAACCGGATGTGGCCTTCTGGGCCGTGATCGCCGCCGCGGCCTTGGCGGGGGTGGTGCGCGGCTTTTCCGGTTTTGGCACGGCGATGATCGTGGCGCCGGTGGCCGCCGCCGCCTACAGCCCGCAGGTGGCGGTGATCGTCATCCTGATCATCGAGACGCTGCCGATGCTGCCTCTGGTGATCCCGGCGATCAAGCGGGTGAGCCTTGCCGAAATCGGCCCGGTGGTCGCGGGTTATGCGCTGCTCCTGCCGGCGGGCATCTATTTCCTGACCGCTGGCGATCCGACCGCGCTGCGTTGGTTCATGTCGATCGTGATCCTGATCGTCGTCGCGCTGTTGTGGCGCGGCTGGCAGTACAAGGGGCCGCGCACAGCGCCGGTGCGTATCGCCACCGGCGGCCTGTCGGGTTTCCTCGGCGGCGCCACGTCGCTGTCGGGCCCGCCGGTGATCCTCTACTGGATGGCGCTGCGCACCGGTGCGGGGAATGTGCGGTCGAACCTTCTGGTCTATCTGACCGTGGTCGAAATCTTCTCGCTGGCGGGCTTTTACGTTGCCGGCATCCTCACATGGCCGTCGGTCGCGTTGGGTCTTGCCTGCTCGCTTCCGTTTCTTGCCGGTCTCCTCCTCGGCGCGCGCCTGTTCGGGCTCTCCAGCGAGACGACCTATCGGCACGTGGCGCTGACGATTGTGCTGATCGCCGCGCTTGCGTCCTTGCCGTTGCTCGACGGGCTGCGCGGCTGACGTGTTTTGCGTTGCGCGCGCGCAGGCAACTTGTTTAGCTCGGACAAAATGGGGAAGCGGATGAATCAGGCCGATGCGATCATTGTCGGCGCGGGGCTTGCCGGTTTGGCGGCCGCGGCCGAACTGGGCGATCGCGGCAAGCGCGTGATCATGGTCGATCAGGAACCGCCGCAGCACCTTGGTGGCCAAGCCTTCTGGTCGCTCGGCGGCCTGTTCATGATCGACACGCCCGAACAGCGGCGCATGCGCATCCGCGACAGCCGGGCGCTGGCCGCAAACGACTGGTTCGGCTCGGCCAAGTTCGACCGGCCCGAGGATCATTGGCCGCGGCGCTGGGCGGAGGCCTATCTCGATTTCGCCGCCGGCGGGATGCGAAGCTGGCTGCACGCCATGGGCATGCGCTGGTTTCCGGTGGTCGGCTGGGCCGAGCGCGGCGGCGCGTTCGCCGACGGGCACGGCAATTCGGTGCCGCGCTTCCATGTGACCTGGGGCACTGGCCCCGGTGTGCTCGAACCGTTCATCGCGCGGGTACGCGAGCACGAAAAGGCCGGTCTCATCGACCTGCGTTTCCGCCACAAGGTGGATCGCATCATCATGACGAACGGTGCGGCCGCCGGCGTCGCAGGCATGGTGCTGCGGGCAGACGATGCGGAGCGAGGTGCGTCGACGAACCGCGATCTCGAAGGCGAGTTCGAACTGCATGCGCCGTCGGTGATCGTCACCTCTGGCGGCATTGGCGGCAATTTCGAGATGGTGCGCACAAACTGGCCGCGCGGCCGGCTGGGCGAGCCGCCGGCCTCGATGATCTCGGGCGTGCCGGACCATGTGGACGGGTCGATGATCCCGGTCGCGGAACAGGCGGGCGGCCATGTGATCAATGGCGACCGGATGTGGCACTATACCGAGGGCGTCAAAAACTGGGACCCGATCTGGCCACATCATGGCATCCGCATCCTGCCCGGGCCATCCTCGATGTGGTTCGATGCAACGGGCAACCGGCTGCCGGCGCCGGCGATGCCGGGCTTCGATACGCTCTCGACGCTGCGCACCATCCTTGCGACCGGGTACGATTATTCCTGGTTCGTCCTGACCCAGACGATCATCGAGAAGGAATTCGCGCTGTCGGGGTCCGAGCAGAACCCGGACCTGACGTCGAAGAAGTTCACCGAGGTGCTGAAGTCGCGGCTCGGCAAGGGCGCGCCGCCGCCGGTCGAAGCGTTCAAGGAGAAGGGCGAAGATTTCGTCGTCGCGCGCGATCTCGATGCATTGGTGCGCGGCATGAACCAGATCGCCGGCGGCAATCTCCTCGATGCGGCGCATCTGAAAGCCCAGATCGAGGCGCGCGACAGCCAGATCGGCAACCGCTTTGCCAAGGACGCGCAGGTGGTCGCGATCAACGGCGCACGCGCCTATCTGGGCGACCGGCTGATCCGCACGGCCAAGCCGCACCGGATCCTCGACCCGGCCAACGGGCCGCTGATCGCGGTGAAACTGCACATTCTGACGCGCAAGACGCTTGGCGGGCTGCAAACCGATCTCGACAGCCGGATGGTCGGCGCGGACGAACAGGTTATCCCCGGCCTTTATGCCGCTGGCGAAGTGGCCGGCTTCGGCGGCGGCGGCTATCACGGTTACAACGCGCTCGAAGGCACGTTTCTGGGCGGCTGCATCTTCTCGGGCATGAAGGCCGGCCGCGCCGCAGGGTAGGGATCGGCTGCATGGGTCTGAGGACGAAGCGGATACCCAACGTCATGAGCGTTGGCCGCTGGAGCTGTGCTGAGTTGAACGGTTCAGTTTGCCCTCTTGCGGCAGGCGAACAGGGGACACGCGGATGGCCTGCCGCCCTGCCGAGACGTTCCCTGGCTGCAGAAACCCATCATTTGACCCGGATCATATCAGGCCGGGCCGCCCGACTGCAGTATGGCCATCCTCCATCTATGACGGTGAGTGGGTTTCATGGGTCAATTGAGAGAAAAGTTCGCGCTGGTGACCGGCGGGACGCGGAGCGTCGGCCGGGGTATTGCGCTTGGCCTGGGCGAGGCCGGAGCAACGGTCTTCGTGACCGGCCGATCGATCACGGAGCGCCGCGTTGCGGAGATCACCGAGGCTGGGGGCCGTGGCATCGCGATCCCCTGCGATCATGGCGACGATCACGCCGTACGCGCCGTGTTCGACCAGATCGCGGATGAAGCGGGGCGGCTTGACATCCTGGTCAACAACGCATGGGGCGGCTATGCCCGGCTGCGCAACCGTTCGGCCAACAAGGGCTTCAAATGGAAGGACCCGTTCTGGACACAACCCCTGGGCCTTTGGGATGAAATGCACCAGGTCGGGGTGCGGTCGACCTACGTTGCGTCAAGCTACGCGGCGCCGATGATGATTGCCCAAGGCAGCGGGTTGATCGTCAACATCTCTTTTTACGCGGCGCGCAGATATTACGGCAATGTCGCCTATGGCGCGGCAAAGGCGGCAACCGACGCGATGAGCCGTGACATGGCGCACGAGCTGAAGTCGCACGGGGTGGCCGTGGTGTCGCTTTATCCCGGGCATGTCATCGACAAGAAGAAAGGCAAGATGCCCAAACGGGAAACCGCCCGGTTCGTCGGGCGTGCCGTGGCGGCCTTGGCAGCCGACCCGGACGTGATGACGCGCTCCGGGGAGATCCAGCAGGCCGCCCTGTTGGCACGGGACTATGGCTTCACGGACGTCGATGGCACTCAGCCCAACCCTTACGACACCTTGTAGCCGGCCAATGCCGAGGCGCTCTGGCTGTCTTTCCGTTGGCATCGCCATACCGGGTGTCTCCCCCCTCGGATATACATAGGCCACCATTGCCGCTAGGCTGACCGGCGGATCGGGCGGGGAGGGCCGTACATGACCGACACGGTTGCCATGCCGTTCTGGCTCGTCCTGATCCTCGGCCTTCTGGCGCTGGTCGCCGTCTTCGACCGCATCTTCGCGCCGTCCGTCCGCTGGTATTTTCGCCGGCGCGTCAACGATGCCATCGACGAGCTGAACGAGCGGCTCGATCTCGAAATCCAGCCCTTTCGCCTGACCCGCCGGCAGGGGCTGATCGACCAGCTACTCTACGATCCCGATGTGATCGCCGCAGTCGATCTCGAGCATCAGCAAAGCGGGACACCGCGCGCGGTGATCATGAAGCAGGCGGAGAAATATGCCGCCGAGATCGTCCCGTCCTTTTCGCCGCTGACCTATTTCGGCATCGGCACGCGCGCGGCCAAATGGCTGTCGCAGTTCGCCTATCGCGTGCGCTTGGGCTTCACCGACGATCAGGCTTTCAAGCATATCCCGAAGAACGCCACCGTCGTGTTCGTCATGAACCACCGGTCGAACATGGACTATGTGCTGGTCACCTATCTGGCCTCCAAACGGGCGTCGCTCTCCTATGCGGTGGGCGAATGGGCGCAGGTCATCTTCCTGCATTCGCTGCTGCGCTCGATGGGCGCCTATTTCATCCGCCGCAATTCCAAGAACCAGCTCTACCGGCGCGTCTTGGCCGCCTATGTGCGCAAGGCCACCAAGGAGGGCGTCACGCAGGCGGTGTTCCCCGAAGGCGGCCTGTCGCCGGACGGCACGCTGCGGCCGCCGAAGCTCGGTCTCCTCTCCTACATGGTGTCGGGATTCAGGACCGATGGCGACAAGGACATCGTCTTCATCCCGGTCGGCATCAATTATGACCGCGTGCTCGAAGACCGCATCCTGACGGCGAAGCAGGAAAAAGAGGCGACCGGGCGGGATTATCGCGTGCGGCTTTTCAGGGTCGCCGGCTTTCTGGCGCATCTTGTCAAGCTGCGTCTGCAGGGCCGGCTCTACCGCTATGGCTATGCCTGCGTATCCTTCGGCGAGCCGCTGTCGCTGACCGAATTCGCCAAGGCCAACGGCATCGATTTTTCCGGGCATCACGAAACCGGCGATCCGGTGGAGCGCAAGGCACGCGAGGCGCATTTCGCCGGCGTGCAGAGGTTGGGCGAAGCGCTGCTGGACGAAATCGGCGCGGTCATTCCCGTGCTGCCGGTGGCGCTGGTGGCGACCGTGCTGTTGCAGAACGAAGACCATTGGATGGGCGATCTGGAACTGAAATCAAAGGTGTTCGACCTGATCCAGCGGATCGAAGGCGCCGGCTATCACGTGCACATTCCGCGCCACGATCGCGACTACATGCTCGAAACGGGTATCCGCATGTTGAAGATGCGGCATATCATGGAGGCCAATGCGGACGGGCTTCACCGCGCCAATTTGAACGAGCAATTGCTGCTGGAATATTATGCCAACTCGATCGCGCATATCGTGGAAGCGGTGCAACGTCGCGCGTTGGCAGCGGCTGCCGTCGCCGGAGATCACGCGGTCGGGGCTTCATAGCCACATCGTTGTCAGGCCACCCATTACCGGCAAACGGCCGACGACAATTGCGCGTCCGCAATGTCTCCAGCCATTTGCGGCGGCAAGCCCACTGTGTCCTGGAAAGCGAGCAGGACTTCGACCAGCACGTCCGCAAGGCCGGATCTGGTCAGTGCATTGAATTCAATCGAATCCCGCTCGTCGGGCAAGGCTGCCAGATCGATACCCACGGCACCATCCCGGCACCTGAAATCGACCGCATCCATGTCGATCCGCCAAACGCCATCACGGCCGGTCAGCCTGAAATCGATCGCCATCCGGTGTGGATCAAGCACGATCTGCCAAAACGTTTGCGGGTTCTCAACGAGAGCCAGTGCCGCAAAGGCGTTGTCCAGAGTGGCCGGGCCCCCGGATGCCCCGGAAGCCAGCACAAACCGTTCCAGGCTGCCCGGACCGTCAAGCTCGGACGGCATCGGACGATCCCCGCCATGGCCCACATAGCCGGTCAGTTGTTCCAGCAATTGGCGATAACCGGTGTTGGTGAGCGCGGGGACCGGCATCTCTTCGTCGGCATGCACGACGAACCCGGTCCGGGTCGGGGTGATCGCAGCCGTCGATCCCGTGGCATCGGCGACAAAATAGTGAATCGGCACCAGTGCCTGCACATCGACGGTGTCGAGCAAGGCCAAGGCCTGGCCGACCGAGCCGGCCCTGTCGAGAAGCATCTGGATCAGTTCGAGCTCATTGACCACCGGCTGGCCGCCCGGCGCCGGAAACACGGCATCATCGTTCCACATCAGCGAAACGACCACACCTTTTGCGTTCATGCCCACAGTCGGCATGCCGGGCCCCAACTGGTTGAAGCTGATGCTGTTGTGGCGGGCCGCCCACCGCGCCGGCCTGTCCTCCATGATCGAGCGCCGCACCGCGCCGGCCGGATTGGCGATGATGAAACCGGCACCGGTATCGGATGTGTCGTAGCTGTAAGCGACAATCCGCTGATCGACCGGCCCCAATGCCACCGTGGAGCATGCAAGGGCCGAGGATGTCCACACGAGCGATGCCAAGGCGCCGCGGCCCAGGTCAAGCGTCAGAGAGCATGTGGGGCGAAATCGCCAGATCATGTTATTGTGCCTCGACCAAAATGGCGGATGATGAGCCGCCTATGACAGCCGCGCCGCGACGGTGCGCAAGCAAGAATTCGCGAAATGCAGCCATACTTCGCCGGCAACCCGATGATCATCCGGCTCGCGGCCATAGCGGGCAGACTTTATGGCTCACCACGCCAATTGGGCATCGTCTTGCTGGTTGCCCTTTTGGCGGGATGGATTGGCCCGTTTGGCACCCATGCGGATTTCGGCATTGTCGAGCACCATGTCTACTGGCTGCTGATCGCCCTTTTCACGGTGCCGTTGGCCAACGTCGTTTATACGCGGTTTGAACGGCGTTTGGACAAGAACGACCGCTTTCGAACCGCTGGCCTTCTGGCGATCGGTCTGGTGGCGGCATTCCCGATTGCCGGTATCGTCCTTGTTATCGGATTGCCGTTTGGCTTCAGGCCCGGGCTGGTCAACATGGCCGAACTCTATCTGCAGTGTGCCGTCATCATGGCCCTGCTGTCGGCGGGCATGGTGTTGCTGCGCGCCGATCAACGCACGGCAACCGCGCACGATGCCGTGCCGATCCTCAAACGCATTCCCGGTGCCTGTCGCGGAGCCCTGATCCGCATGTCGGCCCAGGATCACTATGTGGAAATTGTCACCGACCGGGGCCGGTCGCTCGTCATGATGCGGTTCAGGGACGCTCTGGAAGAAACGGGCGCAACGGCCGGGTGTCAGATCCATCGGTCGCACTGGGTGGCGACGGGCGCGGTGGCCGGACAGCAGACGATTGACGGCCGGTTGCAGGTCACGCTCACCGACGGCACCCATGTGCCGGTCGGGCGCAAATTCCGCCGGGCGGCAAGAGAAGCAGCCATCCTCGTTTGACCGGGGACAGGACGATGCGCGGCAGACAAGCGCATTGATGCGGACATAGGCCGCGTGGTCATCGCCTGTCCCGACGCTTACGCGCTCAGCCGCTCCATCACATCGTCGGCAATGTCTTCGTTGGAATAGACGTTCTGGACGTCATCGTCCTCATCGAGCGCGTCGAGCAGCTTGAGAAGCGTGCCGGCCTTGTCCTCATCGACCGGTGTCTGGTTCTGCGGCTTCCAGATCACATTGACCGATTCGGCATCGCCGAGCGTCGCTTCAAGCGCTTTGGAGACGGCGCCCAGGTCCTCGAAGGCGCAGGTGATGGTGTGGCCGTCCTCGTCGGTCTCGACATCTTCGGCGCCCGCCTCGATCGCCGCTTCCATCACCGTGTCGGCATCGCCGGCCTCGGGCTTGTAGACGATCTCGCCGACCCGGTCGAACATGAAGGAGACCGATCCGGTCTCGCCGAGCGAGCCGCCGTTCTTGGAGAACGCGGCGCGGATGTTGGAGGCCGAGCGGTTGAGATTGTCGGTCAGCGCCTCGACAATGACGGCGACGCCGCCCGGGCCATAGCCCTCATACCGCATTTCCTGATAATCCTCGCCTCCGGCACCGGCGCCCTTGTTGATCGCGCGCTGGATGTTGTCCTTGGGCATGGACTGGCCCTTGGCGTTCTGCACGGCCAGGCGCAGGCGCGGGTTCATGTCCGGATCAGTGGTGCCGCCGCCCATCTTCACCGCGACCGTGATCTCCTTGGACAGGCGCGAGAAGAGTTTGGAGCGCGCCGCGTCCTGCCGGCCCTTGCGGTGCATGATGTTCTTGAACTTGGAATGACCTGCCATGGCGGTTCTGTTCTGCTTGACGTTTCCGGAATCCCGCGCGCTTTTATGAGAGAACGCACGCAACGTCCAGATTGGGAAGAGGTGGATGACGGAATTCGGTGTCGCGCTGGCGATGATCGCCATGTTTGTCTGGCTGCTGCTGAAGGAGAATTCGCGGCGCGGGGTGAAGACCGTGCGCGCCTATCTTTTCATGACCGCGCTGGAGGAAGGCAAGAGCGTCGCCGAAGCCAATGAAGCCGCGAGGATCGATCCCAAAAGTATTCCCAAGGGCCAGATTCGTGCGACCATGCTCTATCTGCAGGAGCACCATCGCGGCCGGCAGGGGCCGCTGATGAAGAAGGCCGAAGCGGCGGGCCTTCAATGGTGAGGGGTCAATGAGCGATCCGTTCCGACAGAAAGGCGGCTGCCAGTGCGGCGCCATCCGCTACACGCTGACCGAGCGGCCGCAGGTCGTCTATTGCTGCCATTGCACCGAGTGCCAGAAACAGGCCTCGTCGGCATTCGGCATTTCGGTGCGCGTCCGGCGTGCTGCCCTGTCGGTCGAGGGAGAGACGGCCA
Organism: Roseitalea sp.; assembly: GCA_017642895.1. Classification (GTDB taxonomy): domain Bacteria; phylum Pseudomonadota; class Alphaproteobacteria; order Rhizobiales; family Rhizobiaceae; genus Roseitalea. The sequence goes on along the minus strand of JAEPON010000002.1, from coordinate 179,667 downwards.
AGTTCAAAAAGGCATCGGGTGACAGGCTGACCGTGTGCGAGTTCTGCCCGCACTGCGGCAGCCGGCTGTTCCACAACAGGCCGGCCTATGAGGACATGCTGAATGTCAAGGGCGGCACGTTCGACGACACGGATTGGCTGAAGCCGGCCGGCCATATCTGGCTGGCGTCAAAACAGGCGTGGGTTTTGATCCCCGATGACGGGTTGCGCTATGACGGCCAGCCGGACGACTATGAGGCCATGACCGCCCGCTATGCCGCGCAGTGGGGACCGCCGGGCCGGAGGTGAGAGCCCCGGCAAAATGGCGCGGGCGTTCGACCCGGGAGAGGAAACCGACGTTCGTTTTCGGGAGTTCCGATGCGCCGCCTTCTGACTGCTTTCGTGACCGCCGCCGCATTGACGATCGGCCATTCCGGCATGGCCATGGCGCAAAATGCCGGCGACGTGCCGGTCAGCCAGTGCCTCGCTGTCGCCAAGGCGCTGCCGCACGTCATGTTTGCCTCGGCCGATGCCGGTCCTCTGGCGGTCGATGGCGATGTGACGATCCGCTTTGCCGGCCATTCCACCTATCGGATCGAGACACCCGCCGGCGTGACGATCGCCACCGATTTCTCCGGCGCCTATGGCCACACGCCGACGCCGCGCGTCATCACGATGAACCGCGCCCATTCAACCCACTATACGCTCAATCCCGATCCGGCGATCGAACATGTCTTTGCCGGCTGGGACAGCGACAATCCGGACGGTGCCGACCACGACACGGTGATCGACGATGTCTATGTGCGCAACGTGACCACCGATATCAGGCGCTGGGACACGACCGCACTGACGGCCAACCAGAACTCGATCTTCATCTTCGAGGTGGCGGGCCTGTGCATCGGCCATCTGGGCCATCTGCATCACAGGCTGACCGACGATCATTTCGCGCAAATCGGCCGGCTCGACATCGTCATGGTGCCGGTCGATGGCGGGCTGACGATGGCACATGAAGGCATGGCCGAGATCACGACGCGGCTCAGATCGTCGATCGTCCTGCCGATGCATCTGCGCGGCAATGCCATCGATCGGTTCATCGCGCTGATGGGGCCGGACTGGGCGGTCGATTTTCTCGATGGCGACGCCATCACGGTCAATGTGCGCGACCTGCCCGTGCGGCCGACCATCATGGTGCCCGCGAGCCTTGCGCGACGGGGTTGACCCGTGCGCGGCCATAGAGGCGGCACATTTGCTGTTAGGGTGGGTATCGTCACACACAGGAGGACAGGCTGATGAGATTGGGTTCCGCACGCCGGATGGCCGGCGCCGGCCTTGCCGCGGCACTGGGCGCAGCGATGATCGCCGCCTCGATCGTTCCGGCGGACGCGATCAGCCGGGTCCGCAGCGACCTCAATTCCTGTGCCGCCGTGCAGGCGACGGTGCAGCGCGAGGGCGTGGTGATCCTGCAGCATGCGTCCAAGCGGGTGCCCAACTATCTTCTCTATGACCGCTATGTCGCCAATCGCAGCTTCTGCGCGCTGGGCGAGGTTCTGGAGCGCGAAAGCGTGCCGGCAGCCGACACCGCGTCCTGCCGCGTCTATGTCTGCAAACGCTACGAGCCGCGCTTCAACGATGAGCGTTTCATATTCGGCAATTGATGTTCCGGGCCGGGCGCGGGCTCAGCGCTGTTCGGCCAGCGCGAACAGTTCGTCGATGAATTCGTAGCACAGGGTGATTTCGACCGTGTCGGGGTCGTACCAGGCGTTGGCTTCGCCGCAGTCGGCGGCCACCAGCGCCGGCACCTGTGGCCAGCGAAAGGTCTCGCCGACGTAGAGGGCAAGATCGGTCATGATGCCGCTGTCCGCCAGAAAGGCCCGCATGTCCGGCAGGGCGCTGTCTTCGAGCGTGACGGGTGCGGGCGGGGCGGAGGCGCCCTCCTCGCGCAGATAGGGTTCGAGCAACACGTCCCAGCTTTCGATCGCCGTTTCGGCCTTGATCTCGCAGGCCGCCTGCTGGTCGGGGTCCATCTCGGTCCAGCGCGCGGCTTCGTCGTAGCGGTCCGGATCGATGCCCACCGCATGGCAGACGATGCGCAGGCCGCGCTGGATGTCGAGATCATGGACGCCGAAATAGTCGAGCGGGGTGCCGCCGGCCTCGGCCAGATCGTGCATGATGAGCATCGCTTCGGCGGAATCGAGCAGGATGTCGACATCATCGTCGTAGATGGTGAGCACTTCGAGCGTGGCGAAACTGTCGGCGGCATCCTCCTCCTGGCCGATGACGGGCAGGGCGAACCGGTCGATCACCGCATGGCCGATTTCGTGCAGCAGGATGTGGATGATGTTGGAGGCGACGAAGGCTTCCGCCTCGCTCATCTCGTCCTGCGCGGCGGCGGGCGGCGCGACGAGGCATGCCAGCGAAAACAGCAGCGCCAGTGCGCTGTTCCGTGCCGCCGTCACCAGACGCACTCCCGGCTTTGTTGAGCGCGCATCGCCTCTACCACCAGGCCGGCATGGTTTCTTCAAGGCGCGGGCCGATGCGCAGCGGCGCGATCTTCTCGCACAGGCCGGTGCGGTCGGAGATTTCGACGGCGACACCGCACAGCGTCGCAGGTCCTGTCGCCGCCTCGAACCGGCCCTTGGGCACCTTGGTCAGGAAGCGGTTGAGCGGCTCCTCCTTGTCCATGCCCAACGAGTGGCCATAGTCGCCGCACATGCCCAGATCCGAGATGTAGCCGGTGCCGCCATCGAAGATGGTGTGGTCGGCGGTCGGCGTGTGGGTGTGGGTGCCGACGACGAGGCTCGCCCGCCCGTCGACGAAATGGGCAAAGCAGACCTTTTCCGAGGTCGCTTCGGCGTGGAAGTCGAAGACGACGCAGTCGAAGTCGGCGCCCAGTTGGGCACCGTCGAGCTGGCGTTCGGCGGTGACGAACGGATCGTCCAAATCGGGCGCCATGAACACCCGGCCCATCAGGTTGGAGACCATCACGCGGGCGCCGTTGCGCGCCTCGAACACGCCCATGCCCCGGCCGGGCGTTCCGTCGGGATAGTTGGCAGGCCGCAAAAAGCGCTCCTGCCGCTCGGCGAAGACGAGCGCCTCGCGCTGGTCCCAGACATGGTTGCCCGTGGTCATCACGTCGGCGCCGGCGTCCAGCGTCTCGGTGAAGATGGCCTCGGTCACGCCGAAGCCGCCGGCCGCGTTCTCGCCGTTGACGATGGCGAAATCGATGCCGTGATCGGCGATCAGGCCGGGCAGCCGCTCATAAACCGCCGTGCGGCCCGACCGGCCCACCATGTCCCCCAGAAAAAGCAGTCTCATGAACCCGTCCTATCGCTGCGCCGGCAGAGCCTGCAAGCCGTTTTCGGTCAGCACTGTGTGAAGCGGCACATCGTGGGGTTCGGCGGGCACGCGGTTGACGCGCTGGCACTCGAACGCCAGGCCGACAAGGCGGGGCGTCCGGCCTTTGGCCACAAGCCGGGCGATCGCCCGGTCATAATGGCCGGCGCCGTAGCCGATGCGGTTGCCGCCATCATCGAACGCTGACAGTGGAATGAGCATCAGGTCGGGATCGAGCGGTTTCGCATCGGGGCCGGGCGCCATCGTGCCGAAGCCGCCGGGGACCAGAGGAACGGCCTTGTCATGGCGCCGGAAGACAATTGTCTGCCGGTCGATCACGGCCGGCAGGGCGATGATGGCGCCGCGCGCGGCAAGCGCTTCCATCAGCGGGCGCGGATCGATTTCCGAGCGGATCGGCCAGAAGCCCGAGACAATATTGCCCGGATGCCAGCCGATGCCGCCGGCATGATCGGCAAGCGCTCTTGCCGCGTGCGCGTGATGGTCGGCGGCCAGCGCATCGCGCCGGGCAAGCGCTGCGGCACGGATAGCGGCCTTGTCCTCCGGCGGATCGCTGCGGGGCGTGCCGGTCATGGAAGGATGCCGACCGCGGCAATCGGTGGAGTGCGGCATCCCGGGAACCTACCGAAGTAGGTGGGTGCCGGATGATCGGGTCCACGGACCCGGCCAGCGCCAGCTCCCTTAGGATGCGTAAGGCCCCGGGGAATTGTCTCCTGCCGCAGAGCGCAGTCGGCGCGGCCAATATAGGGGCGGCGGAGACGCCGCGCCAGTGAGGCGATGCGCAAAATCGGCGCGGTGCGCGGACTGGCCGTCACGCGATCTTCGCGGTGACGGTTTCGATCTTGTCGGCGAGCGCGGTGAGCCGATCGGTCAGCGTCTCGTCCACCCGGTCGGCCTTGGAAAGCGCCTCGTCGCGTGTCTTGCGCACGCTGTCCAGTTCGCTTTCCAGGCCCTTGACCCGCTTTTGCAACTCGGACAGTTCGTCCATGATCATGATGCCGGCCATCACAGTCAGGCGCAGATCGCCAATCTCGCCGAACGAGCCTTTCAGATGGGTGACATATTTGTCGAGCCGGCCGGCAAGATCGACCAGATGGTCCTCCTGTCCGGGATCGCAGGCCATGCGGTATGCCTTGCTGTCGATGGTGACCGTGACCTGGCTCATGGTGTTCCCTTCGGGTTCGCGCGAGGGTGTCAGCGGTCGAGAACGGCGCGGATCGTCTCCATCGCCGTCACCAGCCGCCGCGACACTTCCTTGTTGACATCCTCAAGACGCACGGCACGTGCTTCCGAGGCATCGAGTTCCTCGGCCAGCCGCGCGCGATCCGCATTCAGCCGCTGCACCTCTTCCTCGGCATCGGAATAATCGCGCCGGATTTCCGCCGACCGGTCGACGGCGTCGTCCAAAGCGGACAGCGCCTTGTCGAGACGGTCAAAGACCTGTGAGAGCGTTTGCGGACCGTTCATGGCGCTGGATTTATGGACTGGTAGACCGTGTTTGTCAGCAACAATAAGGCGTTAGCGTGGCTCAATGAGACCGGGCTTAAACTTGCCCGTCCGTGCGGCGATGGGCAATGCCCTTGCCGGGCCGATGCACAGTTTTCGCGCGCGGCGCACCGTCCCGGCCGCTTTGTTGACTCCGCATGCCCACCTGCTATGTGTCGCGCGCAATTTTCTGGTCCGGACATGCCCTGCGCCCCGACGTTCCGGGGACCGCGTTCCAACCCGACATCAGCGGAAATTCTCTTATGATCCCACGCGAAAAACACGACCGGATGGCCAATGCGATCCGTGTCCTGTCCATGGATGCGGTGCAGGCCGCCAATTCGGGCCATCCGGGCCTGCCAATGGGCGCCGCCGACATCGCCACGGTGCTGTTCACCCGCTTCATGAAGTTCGATCCCAAGCAGCCCGCCTGGCCCGACCGTGACCGGTTCGTCCTGTCGGCGGGTCATGGCTCGATGCTGCTCTACAGCCTGCTCTACCTTCTGGGGTATGAGGACATCACGATCGACGAGATCAGGAATTTCCGCCAGCTCGGCTCGAAGACCGCCGGCCATCCCGAATATGGCCATGCCGCAGGCATCGAGACGACCACCGGCCCGCTCGGCCAGGGGCTTGCCAATGCGGTCGGCATGGCGATCGCCGAGCGCAAGCTGCGCGACGAGTTCGGCGCCGATCTGGTCGACCACAAGACCTATGTGCTGGCCGGCGACGGCTGTCTGATGGAGGGCATCAGCCAAGAAGCGATCACGCTGGCGGGACATCTGAAACTGTCCAACCTGATCGTCATCTGGGACGACAACCGCATCACGATCGATGGCGCGGTCTCGCTGTCCGATTCGACCGACCAGCCGGCGCGATTTGCCGCCAGTGGCTGGGCGACCGAGACGGTCGATGGTCATGATCCGGACGCAATCGCCGCAGCGCTCGAACGCGCGCAGGACGCCGACCGGCCGACGCTGATCGCCGCGCGCACGACGATCGGTTTCGGCGCGCCGACCAAGGCGGGCACGGCCAAGGCGCACGGCTCGCCGCTCGGCCCCGAGGAAATCGCCGGCGCGCGCGCATCACTCGGTTGGGAGGCCGAACCGTTCGACATCCCGTCCGATATTCTGGACGACTGGCGCGTCGCCGGTCTTGCCGCATGCAAGCAGCGGGTTGCCTGGGAGAAGCGGCTCGAAGACGCCGGCAACGGCGTGCGCAGCGAATTCGAGCGGCGCATGCGTGGCGATCTGCCGGCGTCGTTCGGCAATGCGGTGGCCGACTACAAGGCGCAGCTTGCCAAGGACAAGCCGAAGGTGGCCACGCGCAAGGCGTCCGAAATGGCGCTTGAGGTGATCAATGGCGCGCTGCCCGAGACACTGGGCGGCTCGGCCGACCTGACAGGCTCCAACAACACCAAGACCGAGCAGACCGCGCCGGTCACGGCGGACGATTTCTCCGGCCGCTATCTGCATTACGGCATTCGCGAGCACGGCATGGCCGCGGCGATGAACGGCATCGCGCTGCATGGCGGGCTGATCCCCTATGGCGGTACGTTCCTGGTCTTTTCCGACTATGCGCGGCCGGCCATGCGCCTGTCCTCGCTGATGGGCATCCGCGTCGTCTACGTGATGACGCATGATTCCATCGGTCTGGGCGAGGATGGGCCGACGCACCAGCCGGTCGAACATCTGGCGGCGCTGCGCGCGATCCCCAACCATCATGTGTTCCGCCCGGCCGATGCGATGGAAACCGCCGAGTGCTGGGAGCTGGCGCTGGGCGAGGCGAAGACGCCTGCGACGATCGCCCTGACCCGTCAGGGCCTGCCGGCATTGCGCACAGAAACGGCGAGCGAAAACCGCTGCGCGCTGGGCGCCTATGAGTTGGCGACGGCCGGCGAGCAGACCGCGGTGACGCTGTTTGCGTCGGGGTCGGAAGTCCAGATTGCCATGGAAGCGCGCGAACGGCTGGAAGCGGCGGGCTGTCCGACGCGTGTCGTCTCGGTGCCCTGCATGGAACTGTTCGAACGGCAGGACCCCGACTATCAGCGCGCCATCATCGGCGAGGGTGGTATCCGCATCGCCATCGAGGCGGGCGTTTCGCAGGGCTGGGCGCGGTTCATTGGCGAGGACGGTGTCTTCATCGGCATGGACAGCTTCGGTGCCTCGGCGCCGCAGGAAGACCTTTACGCCCATTTCGGCATCACCGCCGACGCGGTTGTTGCCGCCGCCGAAGCGCGGCTCGACCGCAAGACCGACGCCGCCTGATCATCTTCTTCTCACGACCGGGAGACTCTCATGTCCATCAAAGTTGCCATCAACGGGTTTGGCCGCATCGGCCGCAACGTCGTGCGCGCGATCTACGAATCGGGCCGGACCGACATTGACATCGTCGCCATCAATGATCTGGGCCCGGTGGAAACCAACGCCCATCTGATGCGCTATGATTCCGTCCATGGCCGCTTTCCGATCGACGTTCAGGTCGAAGGCGACACGATCAAGGTCGGCAAGGAGAGCTTCAAGGTCCTGTCCGAACGCGATCCCAAGAACCTGCCCTGGGGCGAGATGGGCATCGACATCGTCATGGAGTGCACGGGCATCTTCACCGCGCGCGACAAGGCGGCCTTTCATCTGGAAGCCGGCGCCAAGCGGGTGCTGGTTTCGGCGCCGGGTGCCAATGCCGACAAGACGATCGTCTTTGGCGTCAATGACGATGTGCTGACCGCCGACGATCTGGTCATCTCCAACGCATCGTGCACCACCAACTGCCTGGCACCGGCGGCCAAGGTGCTCAACGATGCGATCGGTATCGAAAAGGGCATGATGACGACGATCCACTCCTATACGGGCGACCAGCCGACGCTCGATACGATGCATAAGGATCTTTACCGCGCCCGCGCGGCGGCCATGTCGATGATCCCGACCTCGACGGGTGCGGCCAAGGCTGTCGGTCTCGTGCTGCCCGAACTGAACGGCAAGCTGGACGGGTTTGCCATGCGCGTGCCGACGCCGAATGTCTCGGTGGTCGATCTGAAATTCATCGCCAGGCGCGAAACCTCGGCCGAAGAGATCAACGATGCGATCCGCAGCGCGGCCAACGGCCCGCTCAAGGGCATTTTGGGCTATACCGACGAAAAGCTGGTCTCGATCGATTTCAACCACGACCCGCATTCGTCGATCTTCCACACCGAAAAGACCAAGGTGATGGACGGCACGTTCTGCTCGATCCTGACCTGGTATGACAATGAATGGGGCTTTTCCAACCGGATGGCCGACACGGCCGTCGCGATGGGCAAGCTGATGTAGGCCATCCCTGCATTCAGGGTTTGACGTTGGGCCGCCCGCCGGGCGGCCCTTTGCATTTGTGCCCCGGCCCGGCGTCAACGGGATGGAAACCCGATCGTCCTATCATTGCTTGATATTGTGGAAGAGGGACGATCCATGACCCGCTTTCGAACGGTCGCCGAACGGCCGATCATTTTCGCGGTCAGCGCCTATTGGGCGATGTTCTGGCTGCTCAACGCGCTCGACAAGGTGCTGGCGCAGACGCATCTGGGTGTCCTGCACTGGTGGGGCAATCACCGGGTCGAGAAGTTCACCATGTATTTCGACCGGCTCGATATCGATGCGGGCTGGGTGGTCGCCACGCTGCTGGCGCTCGGCGTAATCGAACTGGGGGCCGCGGCGCTGTTCGTCTGGGTGCTGGCGGGCATTGCCGGCGGGTATGCCGGGGTTCTGGGCCGGCTCGGCCTCGGCGTTGCCGCTTCGATCGCCATCTTCTTCGGGTTCGGCGTGTTCGACATCGTCGTCGGCGACCGTGCGGAACTGCTCGAACACTCGACCTATGTCGGCGTCCTGCTAGTCTCTTATCTGGCCGGCGCGGCGGAGATGGTCTTTGATCAGATGCGGCGGCAGGCGGCGACACCGGCGGAGTGACGCGCCTTTCCGATAATCGTTGAAATCGCCGGTGTGGCTGATAGGACATCGGGTAGCCCAGTGTTCCCGATCAACAGGCGTTATGTCAGCCCGCGTCAACATCAACCGCTCCGATGTGTGGAGTTCGACCGGTTTTCCGATGAGCCAGGGAGTCGTCGAGCCCGATGGCCGGCGTGTCCATCTGACCGGTCAGGTGGCGTGGGATCCGGCATTCAATGTCCTGCACAAGGGTGATGCCGCCGCGCAGACCCACGCTGCTCTCGACAATATCGAAAAGGTGCTGGCCGCGGTCGGTGGCACGCTGGACGATGTGGTTTCGCTGACCAGCTATTTCGTGCGCGCCGATGACAGGCAGGCGATCACCGCCGCGCGCAAGGCGCGTTTCAAGCAGGCGTTCGGGCCGGCGGCGACGGGCATCCAGGTGGCCGGCCTTTGGGATCCGGATCTGCTTGTCGAACTGACGGTGATTGCCGTCGTCCCCCATGACCGATTTCGAGAGCCCAAGGACTGACCATGCCCTTCAAGACCCTTGACGACCTGACCGGCCTTTCCGGCAAGCGCGTGCTTGTGCGCGTCGACCTGAACGTGCCGATGGAGGACGGGCACGTCACCGACACAACGCGGATCGAGCGCGTGGCGCCGACGATCCGCGAACTGTCCGGCAAGGGCGCCAAAGTGATCCTTCTGGCCCATTTCGGCCGGCCCAAGGGCAAGATGGTGCCCGAGATGTCGCTGGAGCCGGTCGCCCGCGCGGTCGAGGAAGAGCTCGATCATCGGGTCTTCTTCACCTCGGCCTGCACGGGCGATGCGGTTGCCAAACGCATCGAGGGCATGGCCGCCGGCGACATCGTGCTTCTGGAAAACACGCGTTTTCACGCCGAGGAAGAGGCCAACGATCCCGCCTTCGCAAAACGCCTGGCGGACCATGGCGACATCTTCGTCAACGACGCGTTTTCGGCGGCGCACCGGGCGCACGCGACGACCGAAGGTCTGGCGCGGCTGCTGCCCGCCTATGCGGGCCGGACGATGCAGGCCGAGCTCGAAGCGCTCGAAAAGGGTCTGGGCAATCCGCAAAAACCGGTGGTTGCCATTGTCGGCGGAGCGAAAGTGTCGACCAAGATCGACCTTCTGGAAAACCTCGTCTCCAGGGTCGATGCGCTGGTGATCGGTGGCGGCATGGCCAACACGTTTCTGGCCGCCAAGGGCATCGATGTGGGCCGGTCGCTGTGCGAGCATGATCTGGCCGATACAGCCAATGCCATCCTTGCCAAAGCCGCCGAGACGGCGTGCGCCGTCGTGCTGCCGGTGGACGCGGTGGTCGCACGCGAATTCAGGGCCGGTGCCGCAAATGAGACGGTGCCGGTCGATCAGGTGCCGGCCGATGCGATGATCCTCGATGTGGGTCCGGCGACCGTCGGCAAGATCAATGGCTGGATCTCGCAGGCCAGCACGCTGGTCTGGAACGGCCCGCTCGGCGCCTTCGAGGTCGAGCCGTTCGATGCGGCGACGATGGCGGCGGCCCGCCACGCGGCGGCCGAAACGGCAAAGGGCGCTCTTGTCTCGGTCGCCGGCGGCGGCGACACGGTGGCGGCGCTTAACAAGGCGGGCGTTGCGGGCAAGTTCAGCTATGTGTCGACGGCGGGCGGCGCCTTCCTTGAGTGGATGGAAGGCAAGACGCTTCCCGGCGTCGCGGCGCTTGAGGGCTGAAATCGCACGGTTTTTAACCCTGTGACGGGAATTCAACAGGTTTGAACCGGTTAAATTGTTTTCAATCGATTGAGTGAACGTTCGTCGCCTTTGACCTGTCAAACCGGTCTGCTATGCGGACGCCAATTCTTCCATGGAGAGACGGTATGAGCGAACGGCTTGAGGATATTGCGCAGAAGATGGTGGCACCGGGCAAGGGTATCCTTGCGGCCGACGAATCCACCGGCACGATCAAGAAGCGCTTCGATTCGATCGGCGTCGACAACACCGAGGACAATCGCCGCGACTATCGCGAGATGCTGTTCCGAACCGACGATGCGATGCGCGAGAGCATTTCGGGCGTGATCCTGTTCGAGGAGACATTGCACCAGAAGGCGGTTGACGGAACGCCGTTCGTGGACCTGATCGGCGCGGCCGGCGCTGTGCCAGGCATCAAGGTGGACAAGGGCGCCAAGCCGATGGCCGGCTATACCGGCGAGACCGTGACCGAGGGTTTGGACGGGCTGCGCGAGCGGCTTGAAGCCTACCATGATGCCGGCGCGCGCTTTGCCAAATGGCGCGGCGTGATCGCGATTTCAGACGCGCTGCCGACAGACTATGCCATCCATGCCAATGCCCATGCACTCGCCCGCTATGCGGTGCTCTGCCAGGAACAGGGCATCGTGCCGATCGTCGAGCCGGAGATCCTGATGGACGGGGCGCCTGGTGACCATTCGATCGATCGCTGCGCCGAAGTGACCGAAGCGGTGCTGGCGGAGGTTTTCTCGGAGCTGCATCAGGCGCGCTGCATGCTCGAAGGCATGGTGCTCAAGCCCAACATGGTCATTGACGGCCAGAAGGCGCGCACGGCGTCGGTCGAAGAAGTGGCCGAGAAGACCGTCGCCATCCTCAAGAAGACCGTTCCGGACGCCGTTGCGGGAATCGCGTTCCTGTCGGGCGGCCAGTCGGACGAGGAAGCCACCGCCCATCTTTCGGCGATGAATGCGATGGGCGATCTGCCCTGGCCGCTGACCTTCTCTTACGGCCGGGCGCTGCAGGCCGCCGCGCTCAAGGCGTGGAGCGGCAAGGCGGAAAATGTCGCCGCCGGCCAGCGGGCTTTCGCGCACCGGGCGAAGATGAACGCGCTTGCCGCGGCCGGCCAGTGGAGCGCCGACCAGGAAGCCGCCTGACCGACAGCGCCCGGCTTCGCCCAAGGACCCGGCTTCCAACCGGCGCGGTTTCGGCTTAATGTCGCAGCCCTGCGGACTGTCGGGCAGAACGATGACCGATCTCGAGAAACCGCCGACCACGACGGCGCTTTATTCCTGGGCGATGTTCCCGGTCTATGCGTGGCAGGGCATCCGGTTGCGCATGCGCATCGAGCGATTGCTGCCCGCGCCGGTGCCCACCCAGGGCAGTTTCGCCGGACATGCCGCGCCGGTGCGTCTTCTGGTGATGGGCGATTCGACCGTCGCCAGTGTCGGCATGGAGCGGCTGGAAGACACGCTCGCCTTCAATATCGCCAAGGCCGTCAACGAGCGCACGGGCCAATCGGTTGTCTGGCGCGCGGCCGGCGGCAACTCGGCAACCGCGTCCGACCTGCGCGATTTCATCGTCCCCCATGTCGCGCAGCATGACTGGACGCATGTCGCCCTGTCGGTCGGCATCAACGACATGAAGAACTTTCATGTCGTCCGGCGCTTCAAGCGCGATTTCGGGGCGCTGATCTACGCCGTGCGCACCCGTTTTCCCCAGGCGCGCATCGTCTGGTGCCCCATCCCGGACATGCGCCAATGTCCCGCTTTGCCCCAAACGTTGGGCCGCATTCTTGCGGCGCGTGCCGAACTGATCAATGCGATGGGCGCGCGCATGTGCCGCGAACGCGGCGCGATCGTCACCGATCCGGTGCCGCCGCAGAGCATCGAAGCGTTTGCCCGGGACGGGTTTCATCCCAATGGCGAGGGCTATCGTGTCTGGGGCCGGCATTTTGCGCGCTGGATCGCGCCGCCCAAGGGCGAGGCCGATCCGATGCCCGACGAGGTGACGCCGCTGCGCCGCACGGCCTAGCCGTTGTTTGCCATCTGGCGGCGTTCAGTCGGCGCGGTAGAGAATGTCGGTTCCGTGATCGATGATTGCGTGAAAGAACCGCTCGTCCTGCAGCATTTGGCGCGTCGCCCAGTGTTTTGGTGCAACCCACGTCCAGCGCGGCATGCCATGCCGGCGCGCAACGTCCTGCCATCCCCTGTTCCAGTTGATCAGGCACCGGCCGGCTGCGAAGTCCTCGCAAAAATCGGACCATTCGACGGGATGGACGGCACGGAGCATTGGTGGGATCTCGATGCGCTGTAAAGTTATGTGGAGTGAAACACACATGTTGCGGCCGCTCCAGCCCCGTTTCGTCTTCCCGTCGCACGCTGTCGCGATGGCGTGATGCCTTTTGCGCGCTGCCAAACCATCGTCGGATGGACGGGCTGCGCCGGCAATCCTATGACAGGCGATCATGCAGGCGGGTCGGCAGGCGCGAAAAGCGGCGCCGGGGAGAGCCGGGCCTGCGCCGCCACGGAGGAGGAGCGCAGATGGGCAAGCCGTCGGACTATGGCCGCATATATGCGGCATGGAAGGACAATCCCGAGGATTTTTGGGCCGAACAGGCCGGGCAGATCGACTGGTTCGAGCCGTGGACGCATGTGTTCGATGCCGGCCAGGGCGTCTATGGCCGCTGGTTTGCCGGCGCCAAGTGCAACACCTGTTACAACGCCGTCGATCGGCATGTTGAGCGCGGACGGCCCGGCCAGCCCGCCATCATCCATGACAGTCCGATCACCGGCACCAAGACGGTGATCAGCTACCAGGAACTGCGCGATGAGGTGCAGGCGCTCGCCGCCGTGCTGCGCGATCTGGGCGTTGAAAAGGGCGACCGGGTGATGGTCTATATGCCCATGGTGCCCGAGGCGGTGGTCGCCATGCTGGCATCGGCGCGGCTGGGCGCCGTCCATTCGGTGGTCTTCGGCGGTTTTGCCGGCAACGAACTGGCGACGCGGATCGATGATTGCCATCCCAAGGTGATCGTCACCGCCTCGTGCGGGCTCGAACCCAACCGGACGGTCGAATATATGCCGCTGATCGAGCACGGTCTGGAAGAGGCGGCTTTCGCGCCGTCAAACCTTGTCGTCTTGCAACGGCCGCAGCATGAGGCGCCGCTCAAGGACGGGCGCGACGTGGACTATCGCGCCGCTGTCGATGACCACAAGCACAAGGGCACGATTGTCGACTGCGTTCCGGTGGACGCGACCGATCCGCTCTACATCCTCTATACGTCCGGAACGACAGGCCAGCCCAAGGGCGTCGTGCGCGACAATGGCGGGCACATGACGGCGCTCAAATGGACCATGTCGGCGATCTATGACATCGAGCCGGGCGAGGTGTTCTGGGCGGCCTCCGATGTCGGCTGGGTGGTCGGCCACTCCTACATCGTCTATGCGCCGCTTTTGCACGGTGCGACGACGCTGATGTTCGAGGGCAAGCCCGTGGGCACACCGGATGCGGGTGTCTTCTGGCGCGTCATCGAAGAGCATCGCGTGGCGGCGCTCTTCACCGCGCCGACGGCGATCCGTGCGATCAAGAAGGAAGACCCCAGGGGCGAACTGGTCGGCGACTATGATCTGTCGAGCCTGCGCACCCTGTTCCTTGCCGGAGAGCGCGCCGATCCGGATACGATCAAATGGGCGGGCGCGACGCTCAACGTGCCGGTGATCGATCATTGGTGGCAGACCGAGACGGGCTGGACGATCGCCGGCAATCCGGTCGGGCTTGGCAAGCTGCCGGTCAAGATCGGCTCGCCCACCGTGCCGATGCCGGGCTATGACGTTCAGGTGCTGGACGATGAGGGGCACGGAGTTGCCAGCGGCACGCTCGGCAACATCGTCGTCAAGCTGCCGCTGCCGCCATCGTGCCTGCCGACGCTCTGGAACGCAGACGAGCGGTTCCGCACGGCCTATCTCGAGGAATTTCCGGGTTACTACAAGACGGCGGATGCCGGCTATATCGACGAGGACGGCTATCTGTTCATCATGGCGCGCACGGACGACATCATCAATGTCGCTGGCCACCGCCTTTCGACGGGCGGCATGGAGGAGGTGATCGGCGGCCATCCCGATGTTGCCGAATGCGCGGTGATCGGCATCGCCGACGATCTGAAGGGCCAGTTGCCGGCCGGCTTCCTGATCCTCAATGCCGGCGTCGAAAAGGACCCCGCCACGGTCGAAAAGGAAGTGGTCAGGCTGGTGCGCGAGGAGATCGGGCCGGTCGCCGCTTTCAAGATCGCACTCACGGTCAAGCGGCTGCCGAAAACGCGGTCGGGCAAGATCCTGCGCGGCGTGATGCAGAAGATCGCCGATGGCGAAGCCTACAAGATGCCCGCGACGATCGACGATCCGGCGATCCTCGACGAGATCACCGAGGAGGTGAAGACGCGCGGCGTCGGCGCTCAGGCCAGGAAGGTGGCCTGAAGTCTTTCCCGTTTCGGCCACATCCGTTAGCGTCTGCCGCAAACCAGGCGGAGAATGCATATGGCCCTCGACGGCAAGATCGCAATCGTCACCGGCGGCGCGCAGGGCATCGGCTACGGCATCGCCAAGCGCTTCCTGCAGGATGGCGCGCGGGTCGCCATCGCCGACCTCGACAAGGCCAAGGGCGAGGCGGCGGAAGAGGCGTTGTCGGACCTGGGCGACGTTCAGTTCGTGGCGACCGATGTCGGCAGCCGGCTCGACGTGCACAACATGGTCGCCGCGGTCACCGAGACCTGGGGCGACATCGATGTGCTGGTGAACAATGCCGGCAT
Organism: Roseitalea sp.; assembly: GCA_017642895.1. Lineage (GTDB taxonomy): Bacteria > Pseudomonadota > Alphaproteobacteria > Rhizobiales > Rhizobiaceae > Roseitalea. The sequence continues at coordinate 164,392 of JAEPON010000002.1, read as the reverse complement.
CGTGCATGGCGCCGACTTCCTCGAGGTCACAGAGGCCGATTTCGACCGGGTCCTGCGCGTCAATCTGAAAGGCGCGTTCCTGTGCGGCCAGGCCGTTGGCCAGTTCATGGCCGACAAGGTCAAGGAGGGCGGGCCGGCGGGCGCGATTGTCAATATGAGCTCGATCAACGGATCGGTGGCGATCCCCAACCAGGTGCCCTATTGCGTCTCCAAGGGCGGCATCAACCAGTTGACCAAAGTGATGGCGCTGTCACTGGCGCCCTACGGCATCCGCGTCAATGCGGTCGGGCCCGGCTCGATCATGACCGAGATGCTCGCTTCGGTGAACGCCGATCCGGCGGCGCGCAACCGCATCCTGTCGCGCACGCCGCTGCTCAGGATCGGCGAGACCAGCGAAGTGGCAGCGACCGTGGCGTTCCTTGCCTCGAACGAGGCGAGCTACATTACGGGGGAAGTGCTGCATGCCGATGGCGGGCGGCTGGCGCTCAATTATGTGGTCGATGTGCCCGAGGAGGAGTGAAGGCCGCCAACGCTCCTGACAGTATGCTGTCAGTTGGACCATGCGATAGCTTCTCTGCCCGATCGGGGGCACCGAAACGAACGAGGAGAAGCGGAGATGAGCGACATGGTCAATGAGCACGCGGTATGCTGGGCGGAGATTCCGGTCACCGACATGGAGCGCGGCAAGGCCTTCTATGGCACCGTTTTGGGTGTCGAACTGAATGACAACAATGACGGTCCCAACCCGATGGCGGACTTTCCGACCAAGGACCCCAAAACGGGCATTTCCGGCCATCTCTATCCGGGCAAGCCGGCGCCGAAGGGAACCGGCAACACCATCCATCTTGTGGCCAGCGATCCGCTCGACACCGTGATGGAGCGGGTGAAGGCGGCCGGCGGCGAGGTGGTGTCACCGGCGATCGACATTCCGGCCGGCAGGTTCTTTTATGCGCACGATCCGGACGGCAACTCGATCGGCTTTTTCAATTTCACGAACTGACGGCGACAGGAGACGAAGCGGTGAGCGAAAAAAAGCGCATTGCGCTGGTGCTGATCGATGCGTTCGCGGATTGGGAGTACGGGCTCTTGGCGGCCAGCGCCGTCGCCTGGTTCGGCTGTTCGCTCACCGTCCTGACGCCGGGCGGCCGTGACGTGACATCGATGGCCGGCGTCAGGGTGGCCGCCGATGGCGCGCTGGAAAAGGCCGACGCGGCGCGGTTCGACGCGGTTGTCCTGATCGGATCGGATGGCTGGACCGCTGGCGCCGCACCGGAGGCCGACCGGTTGGCGCGCGCTGTTCACGATCATGGCGGGACGGTCGGCGGCATTTGCGGCGGCACGGTTGCGCTTGCGCGCTCAGGGCTTCTGGAGGGACGCGCCCACACCAGCAATGACAGGAGTTGGCTGGGTGAGGTCGCCGGCGATTATGCGGGGGCCGACCTTTATCGTGACACGCCGGCTGCAGTCAGCGACGGCCGGGTCGTCACCGCGCCGGGCACGGCGCCGGCGACGTTCGCCATCGCGGTTCTGGGCTCGCTGCTTCCCGGCGGCGCGGAGCAGGTGGCACAGATGCGCGCCATGATGGCCGCCGAACACCAGGCGGCGGATTAGCGCCATGCGCCGTGCCGACCGCCTTTTCCAGATCGTTCAACACCTGCGCGGCGGGCGGCTGACGACGGCCGCGCGCCTCGCCGAGCATCTCGAAGTCTCCGAGCGGACCATCTACCGCGACATCGCCGATCTGCAATCGACCGGCGTGCCGATCGATGGCGAGGCCGGCGTCGGCTATATCATGCGCGAAGGGTTCGACCTGCCGCCGATGATGTTCACGCGCGATGAGATCGTTGCGCTGGTGGCCGGTGCACGTATGGTCAGCGCATGGGGCGGCATCGCGATGGCGCGCGCCGCGCAGGAGGCTCTGGTGAAGATCGAGACCGTGCTGCCGGACACGGCGCGGGCGCGGCTGAAATCGGTCGAGATTCGCGCGCCGGCGCACCGCATGCCGACCGAGGAACGCGAAAAACTCGATACGCTCGAACGGGCTTGCGAGGACCGGCTGGTGACCGCGCTTTCCTATACCGATGCCGACGGCGCGGCGACCGAACGCTCCATCTGGCCGCTGGGCCTGTGGTTCTGGGGCGGAAGCTGGACGGTGGTCGGCTGGTGTTTGAAGCGCGAGGATTTCCGCATGTTCCGCATCGACCGGATCGGCACCATGACGCCGACCGGGGCAACCTTCCGGCCCGAAAAAGGCAAGACCTTGCGGGATTTCTATGCGCAGATGATCGCATGCGGCGAGGTGTCCAAGGGGTTCGATTTTCTCGGCGCGGGGATATAGACGCGCCGGTCGCGCCTGGGAGCCTGCTATTCGGCGGCGATCATGGCGCTCTTTGCATCGAGCGTGGCAAGCTGCTCTTCGACCCAATCGGCGCGGCGCGTGACGTCGATGAAACCGCCGCCCAGAACGCGCGCGCCGGATCCTTCGCCATCATAGAGGACGCAGGCCTGGCCGGGCGACACGCCGGCTTCGCCGCCGATCAGTTCGACCGTCACCGCGCCGTCCTTGATGAACAGCCGCGCCGGTTTCGGCGGCCGGGTCGATCGCACGCGCGCCAGAAGGCCGATGCCGTCGGCGGGCAGATCGTCAAGCGGCGTTGCGCCGAGCCAGTTGACCTCGCGCAGGATGATGCGCCGCGTGTCGAGTGCCTCTTTCGGGCCGACGATGACGCGCCGCGAGCGGGCATCGATCCTGACGACATAGAGCGGCTCGCCGGTGGCAACGCCCAGTCCCTTGCGCTGACCGATCGTGTAGTGGAGGACGCCCTCGTGCCGGCCGAGCACGCGCCCGTCCATGTGCACGATCTCGCCGGCCAGCGCCGCGTTCGGCCGCAGCTTGGCGATCACATCGGCATATTTGCCATCGGGCACGAAACAGATGTCCTGGCTGTCGGGCTTGTCGGCGACCACCAGCCCCATCTGCTGCGCCTTCGAACGGGTTTCGTCCTTGGTCATCGCGCCGAGCGGAAAGCGCAGGAAATCGACCTGGCCCTGCGTGGTGGCGAACAGGAAATAGCTCTGGTCGCGATGGGCGTCGGCGGGCCGGCGCAGCGCGCGGTGGGTGCCATCGGGCGTCGACAGGATGTAATGGCCCGTCGCCAGACAGTCGGCGCCCAGATCGCGCGCGGTCTTCAGAAGATCGGCGAATTTGACCGTCTGGTTGCATGACACGCACGGGATCGGCGTTTCGCCGGCCACATAGCTGTCGGCGAACCGGTCGATCACCGCTTCGCGGAAACGGCTTTCATAATCAAGCACATAGTGCGGAATGCCCAGCTCTTCGCAGACCCGGCGCGCATCGTCAATGTCCTGGCCCGCGCAGCAAGAGCCCGTGCGCCGGACCGCCGCGCCATGGTCGTAAAGCTGCAGCGTGATGCCGATCACCTCATAGCCCTCGGCGTGCAGGAGCCCGGCAACGACCGACGAATCGACACCGCCCGACATGGCAACGACCACGCGGGTGTCTTGGGGCTTTTTGGCGATGTCGAGCGAGTTCAGCATCTCGGTCCTTTCGCGCGCAGCATATAGGCGATCGCCGCGGTGAACGCCAATCGCCCTGTGGGCGTCTCGTTTTCACGGATCGTGACACAGTGTAACGGGCGATTGAATCTTACCAATCCCTTAGCGTCACCTTAGGCGTTTTTTAAACGCTGGCGGACTAGTGTGTCCGCTGACGAGGTCGTGTGTGTTGAGAGTAGTATGACCGATCAGATAAGACCCCGAGTGAAATACGTCATCGGTCCGGACGGATCGCCGTTGACGATCAACGATCTTCCGCCGACATCGACCCGCCGCTGGGTCATCCGGCGCAAGGCCGAGGTCGTCGCTGCCGTGCGGGGCGGGCTTTTGAGCCTTGACGAGGCGTGCGAGCGCTATCGGCTGACGGTCGAGGAATATCTGTCCTGGCAGGCCTCGATCGACGAGCACGGCCTGGCCGGCTTGCGCACCACACGCATCCAGCAATATCGTCACTGACGGGGCAACGCGCTCCGTCCCGGCCGCTCCTTCCCTTTCCTCCGTCGCGTTCCATATCCCCACCATGTGCGGATGGCCGACATGAGCGACCGGGGCTTCAACATCGCATCGCTGATCGTGCTCGGGCTCGTCGTTGCCGCCGTGCTCGGCGTGGTGCTGTTTGGCGGCTAGGTTTGTACCACTAGACCTTCTGCCTTGGCCGCAGCAGCCAGGCCGCCAGCGCGCTGGCCAGCGCCGATCCCGCAAAGAACCAAAGACCGGGCTGGCTGATGGCCGTTGCCAGCCCCGACGTCCGTGCCGCGAAGATCGCCAGAGCCACCAGCATCACGTCCAGCATCGACCATTTGGTGAAGATGCCGACCGCGCGGTCGAGCGGCCGCGCCCAGGCCGGATGGCTGTCGGGCGGCGTTGCGGCAAGGGCGGCCGTGAGATGAAGGGCGGCGATCTTGGCGACGGGAAAGATGATCGAGGCCAGCGCGATGATTGCGGCAAGCAGCGGATCGCCGCTGTTCCAAAGGCCGGCGACGACGTCGATCAGGGAGGGCCGGTCGGTCAGCACGAACAGCCGCTCCATCTCGAGCAGCGGCAGCGTGATCCCCAGAGCGAGGCAGAAGGCGGCAACCGCCAGCAGCAATCCGGACAAGGCATGCATGATGCCCGGATCGATAATGGCTGGCGTGGCCGGCCGCAACCGCAGGTCCGGTCTTAGCCGATCATCGCCTGACGGTCATACGCACTGGTGCGTGCCGACTGCTCCTCGGCCACCCGGCGCGCTTCGCGCACATCGAGCTTTTCGGCCTTTTGCAGTTCGGCTTCCGCGTCCATGAGCGCTGCTTCGGCCGCGTCCTTTTGCGACTGAAGATCCTTGATCGAATTGAACAGATTGTCGCGCCGGGTGCGCGCGGCCTTGGCAAAGGTGGGATAGGCGAAGTGATCGACATCGGTGATGCCGCTCTTCTTCTCCTCGGTCTGGATCTGGACATCGAGCTCGCCGGCCATGCGCTCGAATTCGGCGATCATGGTTTCGAGCTGGTTGACCTGGCGATGCTTCTCGGTCACCTGGAACTGTTTGACCCTGATCAGGCTGTCTTTCGGTTTCATTACGCACTACTCCAACCAAAAAGCCGGGCCGGGCCCGGGTGACGCGGGACGCGATTGCCAACCCGTTCACATGTGCGGGTTGGTAACACTTCGTTTACGTCCTGCATTAATGATAGGCGCTAACCTTTAAGGGCGGGTAAACCGGCCCGCCGCACTGGGCGGCAATGACGCCGATATCGGTTTGTGGAATCCAATGATTGGGTTACCGGAAAGTCCTGACAATCTGATTCAGGTTTCCGACACAAAAAATGTGTGAAAATCAAATGTTTCGAGGCGGTGATTAATCTGCTGAGTGACCTTGCGCTCCTGGAACAGGTTTTGTTAACCATTTGGATGCAGGGTGATTTGCGCGGTTGTGGGCAAGCCGGGACGGGCCACCGCACGCTTTCGAACTCGCCAAGGGGAAAAAAATGCGTGTTTTGCTGATCGAGGACGACAGTGCGATCGCACAAAGCATCGAATTGATGCTGAAGTCCGAGAGCTTCAATGTCTACACCACCGATCTGGGCGAAGAGGGCGTGGACCTCGGCAAGCTTTATGACTACGACATCATCCTTCTCGACCTGAACCTGCCGGACATGTCCGGCTACGAGGTGTTGCGGACGCTGCGCCTTTCCAAGGTCAAGACGCCGATCCTGATCCTGTCGGGCATGGCCGGTATCGAGGACAAGGTGCGGGGCCTGGGCTTCGGCGCCGACGATTACATGACCAAGCCGTTCCACAAGGACGAATTGGTCGCGCGCATCCATGCGATCGTGCGCCGCTCGAAGGGTCATGCGCAGTCGGTGATCACCACCGGCGATCTGGTCGTCAATCTCGATGCCAAGACCGTCGAAGTCGGTGGCCAGCGGGTGCACCTGACGGGCAAGGAATATCAGATGCTCGAACTGCTCTCGCTGCGCAAGGGCACCACGCTGACGAAGGAAATGTTCCTCAACCACCTTTATGGCGGCATGGATGAGCCGGAACTGAAGATCATCGACGTCTTCATCTGCAAGCTGCGCAAGAAGCTCGATGCGGCGTCCGGCGGGGTCGGTTACATCGAGACGGTGTGGGGCCGCGGCTATGTGCTGCGTGATCCCGAGCCCTCCCAGATGGCTGAAACCGGCTGACGCATACCGCGGCTTTCGTCCCCACCAACAGAACCAAAAAAGCCCGGACCTGTTCCGGGCTTTCGTGCGTTTGCAACAGGTTGGCCGGGCTGTTTTCAGGCGGCAGCGGCTATGACCTGCTCGAAGCGCGACAGCAGTTGCGCCCGGTCAAACGGCTTGAGCAGATAGTCGTTGGCGCCGGCGCGCTTGGCCTTGGTCATGCGCACCAGGTCCATTTCGATCATCGCAACGATGACAACGGGTTCCACGTCGCTTTGCATTTCGCGCAACGCGCGGACGAACTCGACCAGTTCCATGTCAGCGGGTTCGGCCTCGACAATGATGGTGTCGGGCATTTGCGCATCGCACATGGACAGCGCCTCGCCTGCCGTTTCGGCTTCGACAATGAACCGGTCGTCGGCGCCCAGAATGCGCTTTGCGACCTTGCGGACGACGGCGGATTTCTCAACGATCATGCAGCGTGACATCATCACCCCCGATTGCGTTTGTCGGGGCAGGTTCTAGCACGCCCGGTTTGCCACCGGCTTAAGCGCCGTGGTTTACGCCGGCATAACGCAATCGGTAAAACTGTACCGGAACGGCCGGCGCAGCATCATCTGGCGGTGTAGGTGATGGCGTCATCCGCCATCTCTGCCACCACCGTCATCCCGGCTTCGTTGGCCAGAAGCAACGTGTAAAAGAACTGCACCGAATGGGCGTCGATCGGCTCGTCGTCGAAGCGGCCATCGAGGAAATCGGCGAACTTTTGCGGAATGCGCATCAGCTTGCCGGCCGCCCGCAGCGTGATGACGGGCGCGCCGCTGCCGGTCTCGATGGCGCAGTCGAGCGTGCCGCCGCGCGGGATCGATCCGTTGGCGACAAGGATGAGGTTGAGCACGAGCTTGACCTGGTTCTTGGGGAGCAGGGCCCGCTCGGCGGTCCAGGTGAAGTCGGCTTTCTCACCCTTCATGAAGGCCAGGGCGACCGCTTGTGCATCGCCGGTGTCGATTTCGACACCGGCCGAGCCGGCCGCGCCGAAAGCGATGCGCGCGAATTGCAGGCGCGCCGAGGCGTTGACGGCGCTGGTGCGGATCAGATCCATCGCATCGGCGTCGGCGCCGCCATCGTCGAGCAGTTCGAGGCCGTTGTTGATCGCACCGACCGGCGAAATGATGTCGTGGCACACGCGGCTACACAGGAGTGATGCCAGTTCGGACGGCGCGAGTTCTTTGAGTTGATGCATTTTGAGATCCGGAATGTCTTGAAGGAATCATCGCCCTTCCCCCGCGCAAAGGTTAGCGGGCGGGCTGTTGAGGGGCAATGGCGCGGCCGGCTACCGCGCACACTGCTTAACAAGGCGTTGCTTAACAAAGCGGAAACCAGAATTCCCTAAACTTTGAACAATATGCGGACGCGCCGGCGGTGTGCCCGAATTGGCGGTCATGGTGGGCCGTATCAACGATCCAATGCCAGGAGATCACTCATGAACGCGATCGCAGCCCTTTGGGTAACCACCCAAGACCAGATGCACCGCCTCGCCATGGCCGTTCTGGGCATGCTGGCCCTTTTGGCGGCCCTGACATTTGCCGCTCCGGTCGCGGCCCAGTATGCCCAAGCGCAGCCGCAATACGGCCAGGCCCAGCAACAATACGCCCAGGCGCAGCCGAGCCCTTACGGCGCCGAAGAAGTGGTGGCCGCCGGTCACAGTTTCTTCGGCTCGACATCGGGCGCCATCGCCACCGCCATCGAACGCGCCTTTTCCATGTATGGCCTGCCAAACGGCTATATTCTGGGCCAGGAGGCCGGCGGCGCATTCGTTGGCGGGCTGACCTACGGCGAAGGCACGCTTTACACCAAGAATGCGGGCGACCACAGCGTCTTCTGGCAGGGTCCTTCGCTGGGCTGGGATTTCGGCGGCGAGGGCGCGCGCACGATGATGCTGGTCTATCATCTGCCCTCGGTCGACAATCTGCAGGGCCGCTATGGCGGGGTTGCCGGCTCGGCCTATATCGTTGCCGGTGTCGGCATGCATGTGCTCAAGCGCAACAATGTGCTGCTGGTGCCCGTGCGCACCGGTGTCGGCGCCCGGCTCGGCGTCTCGGTGGGCTATCTGAAGCTGACCAACCGGCCGACCTGGAACCCGTTCTGATCGCGGTGGGTTGACAGCGCGGCAAGCGGGTCTGGCAGCCGCCACAGCGGTCCGCGCCATGCTGGATTGTCGCGCCGATCCGTGGCAGACCGGCGCTCGGCGATGAGCAATCGGGTGAGACTGGTCCCGTGATCGAAGCGGCTCTTTACATTGCGGTTGGATTTCTGGCAGCGGTTCTGGCCGCCATGATCGTTGCGCCGACGGTCTGGCGTCGTGCGGTGTATCTGACGCGCAAGCGCATCGAAGCATCGGTTCCGCTCACCGTTGGCGAGTTGCAGGCCGACAAGGACCGGTTGCGGGCCGAGCACGCGGTTGCCGAGAAAAAGCTCGATGTGGCGCTGCGCAAGCAGCGCGACATCGCGACCCGGCAGGCCGCCGAGATCAGCGACATGACGGCCACGCTCAAGGAGCGCGGCGCGACAATTGCCGAACGCGAGGCGACAATCGACGATCTGACCGCGAAACTGGGTGCAACGCGCGAGGAGTTGGGCCGGAACAAGGCCGACCTGGACGCAACGCGGCTTGAACTCAATACGGTCGGCGCGGCATTGAGCGCGCGCGCCGCCGAACTTGAGAGCACGGCGCACCTGAAGGCTGACGCGGAGCGGCAACTGGCTTTGGCGGGTGATGCGCTGGCTGACCAGCAGGTCCGCTACAGAGCGCTGGAAGACCGGCTTGGCGAAACCCGCGACAAGCTGCGCACGCAACAGGGCAAGGCGCGGGACAGCCGCGGCGAGGCCCGGCAGACGGCCGAGCTTCTGAAAACCGAACGTGGCAAGTCGGCTGAACTCGACACGCGGCTTGAACGCGCCATTGCCCGCGCATCCGATCTGGAAGAAAAGCTGGCGCGGCGCGAAAAGGAGATCGCGCGGCTGCGCGATGCGCGTTCGGGCGAAGAAGCGGACCTTCAGGAACTTGAGCAGCGCGCGCTCGATGCCGAGCAGGAACGCGCCGTGCTTGAAGAAGAGCTGGGCGAACTGACCGTCCGGGTGGCGCGCATCACCAAACAGCTTGACGGCAAGGAGCCCGAAGCCGTTATCGGCGCCCGCGATGTGAGGATCGCGCAGCTTGAGGCCGATCTTGAATCCGAGCGCAAGCGCGCCAAGGCGCTGACCGCCCAGCTCGATGAAAAGCCGGCGGCCGCCTCCCACAAGGGCGAGGTGGCGTTGCGCGACGAGATCGGCGCACTGGCCGCCGAGATCGTTCACATGGCGGCGCTTCTTGAAGGGGAGGGTTCGCCGATCCCCGATCTCATCGGCCAAGCGGAGGAGGGCCCATCACAGGGCACGGTCAGCCTTGCCGCCCGCGTGCGTGCCCTGCAAGCCAAAGCACAGCGCCGAAGGTCGGCTCCGCCGTCGGGCGGCGACAACGGCAAGGCGAACGAGACCGAGACGGCGTCATCCTGACGCCAATTGAGCGCGGGCGCAGCGCACATGGTGCAGGACGAGCGCCGCGCTTGTCGCCACGTTCAGACTGTCGAACCCGTTGGCCATGGCAATGCGCAGTGTCTGCGTCCGGTCCATGATTGGCTGGGCAAGGCCCGGCCCCTCTGTTCCAAGCACAAGCGCGACCTTGTCCGGCGGGTGCCAGGTTTCCAGCGCCGCATCGCCCCCGGGCGACAGGCCTGCGAGCGCGAAACCGTTCCCTTCGAGCCAATCGACCATGGCGCCGGCATTTTGGAAACGGTGCCACGGCACGGTCAGGACGCCGCCGACCGAAACGCGCAGCGCCTTGCGATAGAGCGGGTCGCAGCTTTGCGCGTCCATCAAAACCGCATCGGCGCCCAGCGCCGCCGCGTTGCGGAAGATCGCGCCCATATTGTCGTGGTTGGCGATGCCGGACAGCGCGACCACCGTATTCCAGTTTTTCGCGGTGTTCGGCACCGGTGGACCGTCGGCGTCGTCGCGGCGCAGGCCGACTGCCAGAACGCCGCGATGCATCGGAAAACCGGCAACATGGTCCATGACAGCCGAGCCGGCGACATAGACAGGCGTCTCCTCCGGCAAATCGCCAAGAATATCGGCGACGCCGGGAAGCCGGTTTTCGAGGAGGAAAACGCTTTCGACGCCGAAGCGCCGTTGTCCGGCCAGAACGCGCAGCACGCTCGTGCCCTCGGCGATGAAGCGTCTTTGGTGCCGGACAAGGTCACGTTCTCGAATGTCGCGATAGGCCGCAATGCGCGGATCGCCCGCATCGACGATTGGGGTGGGCCTTGCCAAACCCGTCATTGCGTGCGGTCGACGCCCTGCATCAGAAGATCGTCGACCACATCGCCGGAGACGCTGTTTGCCAGCGGCGAGAAATCGCCATGGTCGAGCATGGCGCGCGTCGCGTCGATGATCACCTTGTGCGTCGCGCGGGCCATCGCCGAGCCGATCGAGATGCGCCGCACGCCGGCATCGGCGAATTGCTGCATGCTGACTTTCGTGTAGGGACCGGCGGCCAGCGCGTTGAACGGCTTGGTCACCGAGGCGACGATGCGCTGAAGCGCGGCCATGTCCGGCGGCAGCGGCGCATAGAGAAGGTCCGCGCCGGCCTCGTCGAAAGCCCGCAGGCGGCGGATTGCCTCGTCGGTGTCGTAATGCCCGTTCATGATGCCGTCGGCGCGGGCACAGAAGACGAACGGCCGGCCGAGCGCCCGTGCGGCGGCCGATGCGGCGCGCACCCGCTCGACGGCCAGCGCGAACGGATAGGGCGGGTTGCCGCCGACCATCTGCGTGTCCTCGACCGAACAGCCCGAAAGGCCCGCTTCGGCGGCGAGCCGCACCGTCTCGGCGACCTCGTCGGGGTCATCGGCAAAGCCGTTTTCAAAATCGCCTGCCACCGGCAGGGGGGTTGCGGTGATCAGGTCCTGGGCATGGGCAAGCGCCTCATCGCGGGTGACGCGGCCCATGTCCGGCCTGCCGAGCGTGAAGGCATGGCCGGCGCTGGTCGTCGCAAGGGCCTTGGCGCCGCACGCGGCCATCAGCCGCGCAGTGCCCATGTCCCAGGGATTGGGAATGACAAAGCAACCCGATGCGTGCAGGGCCTCGAAAGCGGCATGGCGTTCGGCGAGTGTGGTCATGGCGTCAATTCTCCATTGCGCGGGCCATGTCGGCCATCTGTTTGAGCACCTTGCGCAGATCGGCTGCGCGTTGCAGCGGTTGGGGGTAGAAGATGCGCGCCCTTTGGTCGCCGTCGCCCAGATCCATGCCTTCGGAATCGATGGTCAGCAACTGCCAGCCGCCGGGTTTTTTGCCGGCAAGCTTCTGCGCATAGAGCGCGATGGCGTCGGCATGGTCGTTGTTCATGTGCACGACCGCACCATGTTCGAGCGCCGCCGTTCCTTCGATATCGCCGGCAAGCGCCAGATCGGCCGCCGTCAGCTCATAGGCCTTGCCGAACCCGCCATTGAGGCTGGCCGAACGGATCACCAGCCGGAAGAAGGCGAAATCGCCGAAATCGGCATAGAGCGCGGCCTTGGGATGGCGCGCCAGATGCCGGCGCCGGATGCGGCCATGATCGTCCGTGTTGCGCGCGATCCGAGCGGCGACCGTGCGCAACGTGATGCGCGGATGGGCCAGCGGATCGCCCTTGCCCGGCTCGCCGATCAGAAGCGCGCTTTCGGGCGCCCGATCAAGGGCGGCCATGTGGGGCGACAGGGACGAGATCAGGATCACCGGCGTGCCGTCCTGATCGGTCGAAAGCTGCACGCGGCTGACGCCGGGAAAGCCGTCACCGGACGGACCGACCGCCAGCGCGGCGTGGCGCGCCGTCGCAATCAGCGTCTTGGCGAGGCGGATCGCCTCATCGTCGGTTTCCCGCAGCGTCTTGTTCTTGTCCGCCTCTGCCATCACATCCCGCTTGCCTGTTGAGAACACCATGCAATGCGTGGCACGGCGCGCCGCTCTGGTCTATCCCGTCCAGGGGGATTGACCCTAGCGACCGGCAGGCAAAGCGACGAGACGGTGCGGCGATGGCCAAGCTCTATTTTCACTATTCGGCGATGAACGCCGGCAAGTCGACCATGCTCTTGCAGGCCTCGCACAATTATCGCGAACGCAACATGACGACGCTCCTTTTTACCGCACGGCTGGATGACCGGGCCGGCGAGGGGCGCATCGCCTCGCGCATCGGGCTGAGCGAGGAGGCGCTGACCTTTGTGCCGGACGATGATCTGTTCGCGATCGTGCGCGACCATACCGAAAACGCGCCGGTCCATTGCGTCTTTGTCGATGAGGCGCAGTTCCTGACAGAAGATCAGGTCTGGCAGCTGGCGCGGATCGCCGACCGGCTGGGCGTGCCGGTCATGGCCTACGGCCTGCGCACCGACTTTCAGGGCAAGCTCTTTCCCGGCTCGCTGGCGCTGCTGGCGATCGCCGACGATCTGCGCGAGGTGCGCACCATCTGCCGGTGCGGGCGCAAGGCGTCGATGGTGGTGCGTCTGGGGCCGGATGGCAAGGTCGTGCGGGAAGGCGATCAGGTGGCGATCGGCGGCAATGACCGCTACGTGTCGCTGTGCCGGCGGCACTGGGAGGAGGAGATGGGCCGCATCGAGGCCGAGGACATGATCGGCTTTGCCGCCGAGTGATGACGGCCCGCGCTTGACGCAAGGCCGACTTTCAATTGTCATCGCACCAACTTATATGCGGCGTGACGGCGTACACAGGGGTTGGTCCATGGCAAGCTTGCAGAATTTCGATTCCGAGATCGAACGCACCAAACAGGCGGTCGAGCAGATGCAGACGCGGATCGAACAGTCGAGCGACATGCTCGACCGGTTCGCCAAGGCGGACGCGGCCATCGGAGACGCCGATTTCGATATCGAGAACGCCCGCATCCAGGACGTGCTCAAGCAGCAATCGGTGATGGAAGCCAACATTGCCGACCTGATCATCGGGCTCGAGGACGCGACCAACGTGTTCGGCCAGGAATTCGAATCGATGAAGTCGCACACGACCTGGGAGAGTATTGTCGGCATGTTCTCCAAGCAGCGCATGCAGCGGATGCGCTCGGAGCGGGTGCGCAACATGTCGCTGGCCGGCAATCTGCAGGAGCTTCTGACCAAATCGGACACGATCGTCGGCATTCTCGACGGGCAGCGGACGATCCTTGATGAACGCTACGAGACCTCGGAGACGAGCCTGCGGCAGGTGATCGAGCGCCGCACCGGAACCATGGAGCAGCTCGAGAAGACACAGGCGCGGATCGAGGAACTCAATCCGATGCTGCTCGACATTGAAAACCAGATCGCCGCCTCGACCAACCAGAAGGAGCGGTCGGAACTCGAAGGCCAGCGCTCGGAGCTTGCGACCGAATATAATGAGATGCAGGCGCGCGAGCAGACGCTGCTCGCCGAGAGCCAGACGCTGGAACGCTACACGTCGATGTTCCAGACGTTCGTCGATTCGCTCAACAACCAGAAGGCGGCTCAGTCGACGCTGATCAACAAGCTGACGATCGACACCGAACAGCGCATCGTCCTCTACAAGGCGCTGGAAGACTCGCTGAAGACCGCCGCCCAGCAGGATGTCGCCCACAAGATCAACACGCTGGGCAGCCAGGTGGATACCGCCGCCGAGACGACGATGGCCGGCATCGGTGCGGCCGCGCAGAGCCATATTGGCGACCTTCTGGAAATGCATGAAGGCAACATGGCCGCCACCCAGGACATCCAACGCCGCAAGAAGCTGGCGGACGATGCGTTTGCCCGCCGGTTCGAAGAGGTGCTGAAAAAGCACAACGCCGCCAACTATGTTCAGCCCTAAGGCTGCGGAGGATCGCCGGTGAACCGGGCCACTCACGCGGCCGCAAGTCCGGTTTTGCGCTATTTCAGTTCGATCGGCGCTGCGCTTGACGGGCTGGACGTTTTCCTGCGCGACGACAACTCGCCGCTCTACCAGCATGAATTGGTCGCGCGCACCGTCGTGCCTTATCTGGGGCGGCTCGCCGCCTCGTTCGACAGCTGGCGCAACCGGCTCGATTTTTCCGAAAAATTCCGCATATCGCGCGCCGACAGCGGCTTTCCGGTCTACCAGAACGTGCTGGAGCTGGAGAAGGACCGGCGTTCGGCGAAAAGCCGGCTCGACGCCATTCCCGACCCCGAAACGCTGCGCGCCGACATGGCCGACTTCATCCTGCGCCACAAGGCGTTCCCGAAGGAACTGCAGGACCGGCTGGCCGAACGGCTCTATCTCGAAACGATCCGCGACGGCTCCTTCTTCACGCCGTTCGTCCTGCCCGAGACGATCAAGGTCTCGGCGAACCCGAAGACCGGCCGGCCTTTTTACGTTACCCATTGGGGCGTGTTCGACGGGTCGGCGACGCTGCCGATGATCTATTCGGTGGTGGTCGAGGATTCGACACCCGACATGGTCAAGACGCTTGTCGGCAAGGACGGCAAGCTGAACCGCGAGGTCGACATTCCGCTGCCGGTGGGCGGGCTTTTGAACCCGGCGCTGGCGCGGCCCTTCGACCAGTGGGCCGAGGCCAATTCGGCCTATTCGCTGACGCCGGCGACTGTCGCCGCCAACATGGACGAGCAGTTCGAGACGCTGCATCCCAAGCAGCTCCGGCGCATCGTCCTGGGTCCGTTCTATTCGGCGGGCATCACACAGAACAATGACACGGTCTCGGCGATCCTCGACGAAGTGGGCGACGCGGAAAACGCCTGGCTCCTGAGCTGGACCATCCAGGACATCTACTCAAAGCACGAGCGGCCGGGCCGCAAGGGGCTGTGGTCGTCATCGCCGCCGCGCGAGGAGTTTCACATCGAGACCGACGATCTGGAGGCGGCGCGCATGGGCGTTTCCTCGTTCGAAAAGCATGCGCTGATCCCGCACGAGGCCTATCAGGCGCTTTATGCGGCGGGCCAGACCGATGCGGTTTTCGCCGGCTACAAGACGCACATCGTCTCCGGGGGGCATGTGATTTCCGATGTGTGAGATGAGAACTCGCCACACCCTCGCCATTCGAGGCTCGCCCCATCCCCTCATCCTGAGGTGCGAGCGCAGCGAGCCTCGAAGGGGCAGGGGATGGTTGCTCGCACCTCAGGGTGAGGGTGTGGAATAGGAGCGTTCCCGATGGACACCGGCCTGACGCAGATCGACGAAAAGGACATCGAAAAGCACCGCGCCACGGCACAGTCGCTGGTGACGCGCTTTGTCGTCATGGAGCGCACTGACGGGCGCTCGTCCACGCAACTGGCCGGCACGGGGCGGCGCTTCGTCTCGACGGTTTCCACCGGCGGCACGCGGCGCACCCGCGAGGTTGAACTGGCCAAGCAGATCGGCGCGATCCGCGCCGACGACCAGATGCTGTCGCCGGCGCAACACGGCCTTTTGTACCGCGCCCGGCGCGGGGCGGCGATCGCGCTGGCGGTTTCGGACATGTACGCCCGGCAGACCGATCTCGAAAGCCTGAAGGCCCGCAACGCCACCGCGCCGCTCGAAGGTGATGACGCCAACCGGTTCCGCGCGCTTCTGGGCGCATCGGCCTATGTCAGCGCGTTTGCATTCGCGGCCTATCTGCTCGCCATGCTGGAAACCGACACCGAGCCGGGCGGGGACCTGTCCGAACCGGACTATGATTTCGACACGCCGCAGGATGCGGTGAAATCGGTGCTGGCCGGGCTGGCGGCGGCGATCGACGGTGCGCCCGACGATGTTGCCATGGGTCAACGGGCGAAAGCATTCGCGCGGGTGACCGTCGAGGGGCTGTTGCAGAGGAAAGGCCGGTTCGAGGCGCTCGGCGCCTTCGAGGACAGCCATGTGCGCATCGAAAAGGACGATTTCACGCTCGACGGCTTCGACGTGGCCCCGGGCGCGCGGCGCAAGCCGCTGACCATGACGTTCAAGAAGCCCGAGGAGATCATCGGCAACCACATCGCCAAGTACCAGGCGATGAAGCTGGCCAAGATGCTGGTTTGCCACGATTTCCAGCGGGGGCTGAACCCGTTCGTCGAACTGGGCGGGTTCCTGTTCACCTTCATCGGCGACGGCGCACCGGGCACGGGCAAGACGATCCTGATCCAGATGATCGCCGGCCTCGTCAACGATTACTGCCAGGTCGCGGGCTATCCGTTCCACTACGAGAATTTCGGCGTCGACCAGATCTCGTCCTACCAGGGCAAGTCTGGCCAGAACTGCAAGCAGTTCGTCTCCAACGTGCTCGATCCCAAGGCGATCGGCTTCGGCACGATCGACGATATCGACCAGGTGGCGGCCCGCCGCTCGGATGACCGGGCATCGGCCGGCCAGCAGGAGGTGACCGCCGTCCTGATGGAGAGTTTTGCCGGCGCGATGACGGTGGTGCGCGGCAATTGCTCGTTCGGCATGTTTTCCAACTATCCCGAAAACGTTGACGATGCGCTGCGCCAGCGGGCCGGGGCGCGCTGGCTGGTCGACGGGCCGCAGACGCGCAACGACTATATCGACATCTTCCACCTGCTCGCGGGGAAGAACCACGCCATACCGCTGGGCGATCATGAGCTTTACGCCGACCAGCAGATCCACGACGCGGTGCGGGCGGCCTATGAGGGCCATGACCGGCCGGCCGAGGACGGGCTGATGACCATCTATGACCGGTACACCGAGACCCATGGCGCGCCCAAGACCATCGCCGACATTGGCACCTATCTGCACATGATCAAGGAGGCCGAGCCGCGCTTCACCGGCCGGGCGATCAAGAACGTCACCGATGCGATCAAGATGCGCGCGATGGACATCGAATTGCCGGACGCATGGTTCGAAACGCCCGAAACCTTCCTGCACAAGCCCTATGACGACAAGCTGGCGATGATTTCCGAACTCCGCGAGCCGTTCACCATCGGCATGGTGATGCAGGAGATCAACCGCTACGCCGACAGCGAGTTCCGCTATTCGGACAAGGCCGACGATGCCGCCGTCGCTGAGATCATCCGGCGCCAGCGCCAGACCGAGCGGGCAGCGCGAGAGATAACGGAGCGGAAAGAGAAGGGCATTTGGGGGGCGTGAACGAGCCCAGCCTTGCGATCGGCCGCCCATAAGCCTAAATTCTAGCCATAATGGCTAGAATGGAGATCGGCCATGGACGAGTTTGGAATTCTGGATGCCCGCAACAATTTTTCTGCGCTGGTGGAACGCGCCGAGAAGGGTGAAGAAGTAATCATCACCCGCCACGGCAAGCCGGTGGTCAAGCTAACGGCCGTCGATGCTGATGAGGAACGTGCGAAACGCCGTGAAGCGATTCGCCAGATCCGCGAAATGCGCAAGAGCATTTCGCCCAACGCGCTGGATGGCACGTCGATCAAGGACATGATCAATGAGGGTCGGGGTTGAGGCTTGTTATCGATGCTTCCGTTGCGCTTGCGTGGGTTCTGCCGGATGAAGCGCGGCGCGAAGCTGACGCGGTTTTAGAAGCGGTTGAAGAACTCGGAGGGTTGGCCCCGATCTTCTTTAAAGTCGAGGTCGCCAATGTCTTGGCCATTGCTGTTCGTCAGAGGCGGATTGAGGTTGAGCAACGCCAGCGAGCAATTGAAGCGCTGGATGCCCTGGTCTTTGTTTTTGACACCCATGGGTTGGAGCGGGTCTGGGACGACGTGATCGAACTGGCGGAACGTCATCAATTGACTGTCTATGATGCGCTGTACCTGGAAGCGGCGCTGAGGCGGGGCCTAACGTTGGCGACCTTCGACAAGGCGCTACAAAAGGCGGCCCAACGCTCTGGCGTGCCGGTTTTCCAATCTGCAACCCCATAAAACGTCCGAGCATAAACGCCTTGCTCAATAGCTGGTTGTTCTCGGGCTCACCTACCCCAAAATCTCGCGCTCGGCTGCCTGCGCCAAAAATGCCGAACGCGTCATTTTTCGCCGTTCTGCTTCCGCATCGACCGATCGCAACAGGCCGCGATTGATGGTGATGTTCACGCGTGTCGTGCCACCATTGTTCAGGATGTACGGCACGGTCAGAAAAAACGCTCCGTGCCCCAACGCTTCGGCGATTTCGGGTTTCGCCATAAGTTCTTCAATGGTTGATGGCGCATGGCGACCGGTATTGCCCTCAAAAAAGATTTCGAGCGCTTCCATCGCATTGGGCAGCAGATCATCTTCCGTATCCGCTGCTGAAAAGCAGCCCGGCAGGTCCGGGAAGGTGACGCCGTAGGCGCTGCCCACGTCCTTTTCCACCAAACCGAGATAGAGTGTTTTGTATGCCGTCTTCATGGCCAACCTGCTGCCTTGGCGATTGCACCTGCCGTGCCCTTGGGCAAATCCTTCTTGGGATGCGGCACAACAAGCACCACCGAGCCCTTGCGGAACTTGTGGTGCGACCCGCGAACCGCTACCAGTTCAAAACCTTCCTTTTCGAGGCGGGCGATGATCTTGCGTGAATTGGTTTCGAGCACGGGGCGCCTCGTTCGTGCACACTTATATACACACTTTCCGGTCCCTTTCCAGGCACCTGTGCCATGAAACGCCTTTATGACAATGCGCTGATCTATGGCCGGCTGTTCACGGTCGACCGGCCGCATCTGGTCGAGCGCTACAACAAGGCGCTGCAAGCGTTTCGCTTGCCGCCGACAAGGCTCGAGCGCTTCGACATCGACCGCACCGGCTTTTCGCCGCAGGTGGCTGAGGAACTGGGTGACTTCGATTATCTCGATCCGGCGGGCATCAACCGGCGCTTCATCATCCTGACACCGGGGCAGGCGAGCCTGCCGGTCGTCCATACGCGCTTTTCCAACACCGGCGGGCTGATGCACGAATTCTACACCGCCAATGCCCGCGCTGTCCATGCGCTGACGATCAAGGACGTCATCTATGGCGAGATCGAAGACACCGTGTCGGCGATCGAGGACATCGAGGACCTTTTGTCGATCGAGCAGGTGCAGTTCAAGGTGCTGTCGGCGGAGAATGTGCTCGCCAAGGCGGCCGAATTGCGCGTGCTTGTCGACCGGCTGAAGACCGAGCCGGACGCCTGGCGCGACGATGCCATGCTCGAACAGATGGTGACGCTGGCCCAGACCACCGGCGACATCAGGTCGAACCGGCTGGTGCCCGATCAGGTCGTCTTCCGCCATTCGGCGTTCTGGACCTCGCATTTCGGCGGCACCTATGTGTTTGCCGACGACAAGATGACGACCGTGATCTGCGATCCAGCAGCGCCGGGTTTCCGGCGGTCGCGGCCCTGGCAGGTCAGCTATCTGGACATTGGCGACCACAAGCGGGTGTTCGATTTCCTGTCGCGCTCGGGCCGGATCGACCTGCCGAGCGCGTCCTGGCTTGAAGGTGGCGGCTTCATCGATCACCGGGCCGATCTGGCGCTCAAGGGGCTGGTGCACGCGATCGACCCCGATGCCGATCTGGGTGCCGCCGATCCGGTCTGGCTGCAGACCTTCGTGTCGCGCCATGCGGCCGCGATCCGCAAGGACGGCACCTATCCTTTCCTGAATTCCGCCCGGCGCGAACTGGCGCGCACCGGGCGCATCGACATACGCGACGTGCCGCACCCGCTGCGCTTCCAGATCATCCGCGGCAAGCCCGAGCATGGCGATGTCTGGCTGACCAACCGGCTGATCAGCGAATATGTGCCGCGCGATTTCGTCACGCTCTACGTTTTCAACAAGCAGCGCTTTTATGCCGAATACGAAACGTGGGACGAGCGGTTTCGCGGTTTCGTTGTGGACACGTTGAAAAACACCTATCTGACCGACAAGGCCGGCCTGCGCGCCCGGCTGTTCGGCCTTGACTGACTTATTGAGGAGCCCAAACGATGCTTGATCCCATCATCGCCTTTTTCCGGCGCATATTCGAGGCGATCGGTCATGGCATCGGCGTCGCCATCGGCTGGCTCCTCTGGCCGTTCCTGGCCTTCTGGGCGTGGCTCGGCGGGCGGGGCTGGATCATCAAGATCCCGGTTTTCGCGATCCTGATTGGCCTGATCGTCGGCTATGGCTATCTGTTCTACATCACCCAGTTCTGGCACGGTGACGATCCGAACTATGTCGCCACCTATGATTTCTCCGAGATCACAGTTGCCGCTGGCGAGCAGCGGGCCGATGGCACCTGCCAGCCCTCCGCCATGGTACAGATGACGGCCGATCTGATTGACCGCAATGTCAATCAGGACATCTGGGTGCCGTCCAACCCGTTGCACAAGGCCGGGTTCTTCTTCGTCGCCGACTGGAAGGACACGCCCTTCTTCGACAACAAGGCGGCATTCCAGCTTGGCACCAACCAGGCGATCCGGCGCACGGCGGTGGAACTGGTCGACCGGCTGGGGCGCGTGCGCGGCACATCGTCGATCAACCAGAACCTTCAGGAAGCGCGCGAGGCGGCCAACTATCGCGAGGATGCGTGGATCTTCACCTTCAGCCCGCCCTTCCTGCAACCATCGACGCAGGCCAAGCTGCGCGAGGCGCGGCAGGAACTGCTTGCCTTCAACACCGAACTGACCGCCTGCCAGGCCGACTTCGATGTGCGGGCGGACAATCTCCTGCAGTTCATCGACCGCGTGACCGCCGATATCGGCTCGACATCTGAAATCCTGCAACGGCGCATGGAAGCGGCGAGCTTTTTCGGCTTTGACCGGCGCGCCGACGACCGGTTCTGGTTCACCTACGGCCAGCTCTACGCCTATTACGGCATCCTGTCGGCGGCCAGCGTCGACTTCCAGGACGTGTTCGAGCAGCGCAATCTGACCAGCCTCTGGGCACGCATCGACGAGCAGATGAGCGATGCGCTGCAGGTGCGGCCGCCTTTCGTTGCCAATGGCAGCGCGTCGAGCCTGGTCAAGTCGCACCTGGAATCGATCGGCTTCGACCTTTTGCGGGTTCGCTCGAACCTGGTCGAGATGCGCGACGTGCTGGACCGGTAGGACAAGGGCGAGGCGACAGCCGGCTCACGCCTCGGGATGAAGAACACCCCCGGCTCAATTCAGCGCGTGTCGCATTTCGCCTAACGCGTGGCTCTATTGCGATTGCAGCGCCCCCCGCGCTCGGTGATCAATGGCCGGGCGCGGGCATGGCTGCCCCGCCGACACCGAGTGGGGGAGCCCGATGGCCGAATTCAAGACCGATATCGAAATCGCGCGCGCGGCGGCAAAAAAGCCGATCCAGCAAATCGGCGCGAAACTGGGCATACCGTCCGACGATCTTCTGCCCTACGGACACGACAAGGCGAAGGTTTCGGCCGAATTCATCAAGTCCGTGCAGGAAAACGAGACCGGCAAGCTGGTGCTCGTCACCGCGATCAACCCGACGCCGGCGGGCGAGGGCAAGACGACCACAACGGTCGGTCTCGGCGACGGGCTGAACCGCATCGGCAAGAAGACCGCCATCTGCATCCGAGAGGCGTCGCTTGGCCCCTGTTTCGGCGTCAAAGGGGGTGCTGCCGGCGGCGGCTATGCCCAGGTCGTGCCGATGGAGGACATGAACCTTCATTTCACCGGCGATTTCCATGCGATCACCTCGGCGCACAATCTGCTGGCCGCGATGGTCGACAATCACATCTATTGGGGCAATGCGCTCGATATCGACATGCGCCGCGTCGTCTGGCGGCGGGTGGTGGACATGAACGACCGGGCGCTACGCGAGACGGTTCTGTCGCTTGGCGGCGTCGCCAACGGCTTTCCGCGCGAGGGCGGATTCGACATTACCGTGGCCTCCGAGGTGATGGCGATCCTGTGTCTTGCCACCGACATTGCCGATCTGGAAGAACGGCTCGGCCGCATCATCGTCGGCTACCGGCGCGACAAGTCGGCGGTCTATTGCCGCGACCTGAAGGCCGAGGGCGCGATGACGGTGTTGCTCAAGGATGCGATCCAGCCCAATCTGGTGCAGACGCTCGAGAACAATCCGGCCTTCGTGCATGGCGGCCCGTTCGCCAACATCGCCCATGGCTGCAACTCGATCATGGCGACGACGACCGCGCTGAAGATCGCCGACTATGTGGTGACCGAAGCGGGCTTCGGTGCCGATCTGGGCGCCGAGAAATTCTTCGACATCAAGTGCCGCAAGGCCGGTCTTGCGCCCGATGCGGTGGTGATCGTCGCGACCGTCAGGGCGCTGAAGATGAATGGCGGCGTTGCCAAGGACGATCTGGGTGCGGAAAATGTCGAGGCGGTCGAAAAGGGCTGTGCGAACCTTGGCCGGCACATCGAAAATGTCCGCCAGTTCGGTGTGCCCGCCGTGGTCGCCATCAACCATTTCCATTCGGACACCGATGCCGAAATCGCGGTGATCACGGACTATGCCGAACAGATGGGATCGGAGGCGATCGTCTGCCGCCACTGGGCGGAGGGCTCGGCCGGCATCGAGGCGCTGGCGACCCGCATCGCCGAACTGGCCGAAGCGGGGGCATCGCAATTCGCCCCGCTCTATCCTGACGAGATGCCGCTGTTCGAAAAGATCGAGACGATCGCCAAGCGCATCTACCGGGCCGAAGAAGTGATCGCCGACAAGGCGGTGCGCGACCAGTTGCGCGACTGGGAAGCCAAGGGCTATGGCGATCTGCCGATCTGCATGGCCAAGACGCAGTATTCGTTCTCGACCGACCCGCTGCTGCGCGGCGCGCCAACGGGGCACACCGTGCCGATCCGCGAGGTGCGCCTGTCGGCGGGCGCCGGCTTCATCGTCGTGATCACCGGCGCGATCATGACCATGCCGGGCCTGCCGCGCTCGCCGTCCGCCGAGGTGATCCGCTTCAACGGGGAAGGGCTGATCGAGGGCCTTTTCTGAACCGGGCGCGTGATCGGCGCCGCCGGTCGGCCGATCACTTTGCCTTCCGGGCCGGACGCGCGGGCGCAAAGCCGATTGCGTTCCCTGTCGGGTGGCGCTAGGTTCGCGCCATGATCAACGTGACTGCACATGCATGGTGGTGGGCTTCGCTCTAGGCGGGGGATCACGCATGTGCATGTTCGACAACCGCCCGATTGCCGTGGCGGTTTTTTTGTGTCCGCCCGGCGGGCATGAAAGGAAATGAAGATGACGGCCCATATCGCAGCGGCGGCGCCCGTCGATGCCTATGTCACCGCCGGGGGCGTGCGTGTCGCGCGCCGACAGGAGCCGGCCGATTACCGCACGGCGATCGACCGGATGACCGATGACCTGGACACGCGCTTGGGCGCGGTTCTGTCGTCCAATTATGAATATCCGGGCCGCTACACGCGGTGGGACACGGGCATCATCGATCCGCCGGTGATGATTTCGGCGCGCAAGCGGCAAATGCGGATCGAGGCGCTCAATGCGCGGGGCGCGCCGTTGGTGGCGATGATCGAAACCGCGCTGGCCGGCCATCCACACATCGAAACGCTCAACCGCGCCGATGGCGGGCTGGACATTGCGATCATCGCGCCGGGCGAGATCCTGACCGAAGAGGACCGGTCGCGAAACCCGTCGGTCTTTTCGGTCCTGCGCGCCATCGTTTCCCATTTCTCGTCGGACGAGGATGAGGATCTGGCCCTGTTCGGCGCGTTCGGCTACGACATCGCCTTCCAGTTCGACCCGGTCGAGGAGAAGCTGCCGCGCGATCCCGCCCAGCGCGACCTGGTGCTGTTTTTGCCCGACCAGATCCTGGTTGTGGACAATCACGCCGCCCGCGCCTGGGTCGATTGCTATGAGTTCTCGGCCGGCGGCCTGACGACCGAGGGCATTGCCCGCGAACAGACGCCGGCCCCGTTCGCGCCGACCGAGACCGTGCCGCCGCGCAGCGACCATGAACCGGGCGAATATGCGCGGCTGGTTGACCGCGCCAAACAGCGTTTCGCCTGTGGCGACCTGTTCGAGGTGGTGCCCGGCCAGATGTTCTATGAGCGTGTCGAGAGCAAACCCTCGGCGATCGCGCGAAGGCTCAAGACGACCAATCCGGCGCCCTATTCCTTCTTCATGAACCTGGGGCAGAACGAGTTCCTTGTCGGCGCGTCGCCGGAAATGTTCGTGCGGGTGACCGGACGGCGCATCGAGACCTGCCCGATCTCGGGCACGATCGCCCGCGGCACCGATGCGATCTCGGATTCCGAACAGATCCTCAAGCTGCTGAACTCGAAAAAGGATGAGAGCGAACTGACGATGTGTTCGGATGTCGACCGCAACGACAAGAGCCGGGTGTGCGAGCCGGGCTCGGTGCGGGTGATCGGCCGGCGGCAGATCGAGATGTATTCGCGGCTGATCCACACGGTCGATCATGTGGAGGGCCGGCTGCGCGCGGGCATGGACGCGTTTGACGGCTTCTTGAGCCACGCCTGGGCGGTGACGGTTACCGGCGCGCCGAAATTGTGGGCGATGCGATTCATCGAACAGCACGAAAAGAGCCCGCGCGCCTGGTATGGCGGCGCGATCGGCATGGTCAAGTTCAATGGCGACATGAACACCGGGCTGACGCTGCGGACCATCCAGATCAGGGACGGCATCGCCGCGGTGCGCGCCGGCGCGACGCTCCTGTTTGATTCCGACCCGGACGCCGAGGAGGCCGAAACCGAACTCAAGGCGTCGGCCATGCTGGCGGCCATCCGCGAATCGGGCCGCTCGAACGCCGACACCGGCCCGCGTGAGGCGCGGCAGGTCGGCGATGGCATGCGCATCCTGCTGGTCGATCACGAGGACAGTTTCGTTCACACGCTGGCCAACTATTTCCGCCAGACGGGTGCCGATGTCCGCACGGTGCGCGCGCCGGTGCCCGATACGGCCTTCGATGATTTTTCGCCCGATCTGGTGGTGCTGTCGCCCGGCCCCGGCAAGCCTAAGGATTTCGACTGCAAGGCGACCATCAGGAAGGCCCGTGCGCGCGATCTGCCGATGTTCGGCGTTTGCCTTGGCCTGCAGGCGCTGACCGAGGCCTATGGCGGCTCGCTGCGCCAGCTCGGCTATCCGATGCACGGCAAGCCGTCGCGCATCCGCGTGCACGAACCCGGCGCGGTGTTCGCCGATCTGCCGCGCGAGATCGTCGTCGGACGTTATCACTCGATCTTCGCCGACCCGTCGCGGCTGCCCGAGGACTTCACCGTGACGGCGGAGACCGAGGATGGCATCGTGATGGGCATCGAGCACCGGTCCGAGCCGGTGGCGGCCGTCCAGTTCCACCCCGAATCGATCATGACGCTCGGCGGCGATGCAGGCATGAAGATGATCGAGAATGTGGTAGGGCGGCTGGTGGGGCGCGGACGAACGGCGGAGACAAGGCGATGAGATGGTGGCTGGTTCTGCCTGTCCTTTTGGCCGCGACCGGCCCGGTTTCGGCCGAGGACCTGGCCTATGGCCGGGCGCTGGTCGCCGACAATTGCGCCCGGTGCCACGCGATCGACGCCGATGATGCGAGCGCCCATGACGACGCGCCGGCTTTCCGCTCCCTCTTGCGCGACTATCCGGTGGACGCGCTGGAGGAGGCGTTTGCCGAACGGATCGTCACCGGCCATCCGGACATGCCGGAATTCACCGCGACACCCGACCAGATCGGCGCGATCATCGGCTATATCGAATCCATCCAGCAGTGAGGCGGCGCTTGCAAGCTTCGCATCGCTGGCCTACACAGGCTGCATGATCGACGCACGCACCATCGCCGCCTGCAAAGGCGCAAACACCCCGCCGGCCCGTGCCGGCGGTGTCGATGCGCGCGGTCTCGCACTCGGCCTTCTCCTTCTTATCGGCGGCTGCCGGGCCTGATCTTGCGACAGGGCGCCCGGTGGCCGTATCAGACGGCACCTTCCGGCGCCGTTTCGCCCCGTCTTCTTTACATCGCCAATCGAATGGATCAGACACCGCCTGAGACGCGACCATGCGCCGTCGCCGAGGCGGGCGAAGGATGAAGATCATGAACACGCACGCCACACCGACCAAGGCAGCGGCCAAGACACGAACCGGCGCCGGCATGCCGGACGCGCCCCGAAAATACCGCCCCTATCCGACGGTCGACCTGCCGGACCGGACCTGGCCGTCGAAGACCATCACCACGCCGCCGATCTGGTGCTCGGTCGATCTGCGCGACGGAAACCAGGCGCTGATCGAGCCGATGGGGCACGAGCGCAAGACGCGCATGTTCGCCCATCTGCTCAAAATGGGTTTCAAGGAGATCGAGATCGGCTTTCCATCGGCCAGCCAGACCGATTTCGATTTCGCCCGCTGGTGCGTCGAAGAGGGCAATGTGCCCGAAGACGTCTCGCTGCAAGTGCTGGTCCAGTGCCGGCCAGAGCTGATCGAGCGGACGTTCGAATCGCTGGAAGGCGCGCACCGGCCGATCGTTCATTTCTACAATTCCACCAGCGAATTGCAGCGCCGTGTGGTGTTCGGCAAGGATGTCGAGGGCATCAAGCGGATCGCAACGGACGCGGCCAAGATGGTGACCGACATGGCGGCCAAGGCCGGCGGCGGCTACCGGTTCCAATATTCGCCGGAAAGCTTCACGGGCACCGAACTGGAGGTGGCGCTGGAGATCTGCAACGCGGTTACCGAGATTGTCCAGCCGACACCCGACAACAAGCTGATCCTGAACCTGCCGGCGACGGTGGAGATGTCGACGCCCAACATCCATGCCGACCAGATCGAGTGGATGTGCCGCAATCTGGACAAGCGCGACTGCGTCATCGTCTCGCTGCATCCGCACAATGACCGTGGAACCGGCATCGCGGCCACCGAACTGGGCCTGATGGCCGGCGCCGACCGGGTGGAGGGCACCTTGTTCGGCAATGGCGAGCGCACCGGCAATGTTGATCTGGTCACGCTGGCGCTGAACATGTTCACGCAAGGGGTCGATCCGGCGCTCGATGTGACCGACATCAACACGACCCGCGACGTCTACGAGCATTGCAACCAGCTGGCCATTCCCGAGCGGCACCCCTATGTCGGCGAACTGGTCTACACGGCATTTTCAGGTTCGCACCAGGACGCGATCAACAAGGGCATGAAGGCGCACCGCTCGGCCGAAACCGATCTGTGGGAGGTGCCCTATCTGCCGATCGATCCCGAAGATGTGGGCCGCACCTATGAGGCGATCATCCGCATCAACTCGCAGTCGGGCAAGGGCGGCATCGCCTATATCCTGCAGGCCGATTATGGGCTGAACCTGCCACGCAACCTGCAGGTGGAATTCCGCGAAGTGATCCAGGAGATCACCGACCGCGAGGGGATCGAACTGTCATCGGAACGCATCCACCAGGCGTTCATGGCGACCTATGTCGAACTGCCGAGCCAGCGCATCCGCTTCGTCAGCCACACCACGGCGCCCGATCCGGACGATGCGGAAGGGCGGATCGTGGACGCGGTATTGATGGACGGCAATGAGGAGATCGAGATCCGCGGCTTCGGTACGGGGCCGATCGACGGGTTCGTCGATGCGATCAACCGGCACTATGGATTGTCGATGACGGTGCGCGACTATTCCGAGCACTCGCTCCAGCACGGGTCGGACGCGGCGGCCATCTGCTACATGGAGATGGAGAACGCGGACAAGCGGGTCTTCGGTGTCGGCATCAACAAGAACATCGTCGCCGCTTCGCTCGAGGCGATCGTGTCAGCGGTCAACCGCGTGCGGGCGAACGGGTAGGGGGTCGTTTCACAGGGCGATGAAAAGCGTGCCGCTTTTGCTTTGTTGTGATCGCCCGGCTTTTTGGACTAGGATTTGAGGCGGGCCAATCCGGCCCGCCGACGAAGAGCCGCGCAGCCAGGAACCATGGATACGGGAAACGAGATTTCGAGCAACACCAAGAACGCACAGGCCGTCAGCCCTGAAGAGGTTCGCGCCGCGCTCGAAGTCGTCGTCAACAGCGAAACGCTGGCCCGCGCGGACAGGGCGCGGTCGCTGCTGGTCTATCTGGTCAAGACCGAACAGAAGGGCGATGCGGCACGCCTGAAAGGCTTTACGATCGCGCAGGACGTGTTCGGCAAGGACGATGATTTCGATCCGGCGATGGACGCCGTGGTACGGGTTCAGGCCGGCCGGCTGCGCGAGCACCTGACCAGCTTTTACGCCGGCGAGGGCAAGGACGAACCGATCCGGATAACGGTGCCGAAGGGCACCTATGTGCCCGCCTATGTGCGTCACGAGACAGTGCCGGACGCAACCCCGCGCGCCAACGGCGCCGATGGCAAGGCCGAAATACCCCGCATTGTCGACTTCGGCGCTTCGGCGAGCGCGTTCAAGCTTGACGGTGCCGTCAAGGACGGGCCGCTGGCGGCAACGCGCGCCTTGTCGGACAAGCCGTCTGCCGGCGCGCAGGATGCCTTTCTCAGCCCTTTCATCGTGCGCAATGTCAAACGCTTCTGGCTGGCGCTCGCGATCATCGTCCTTTTGCTGACGGTGATCCTGGTCCTTGTCTGGCGTCCCTGAGGCCGGATTGTCCCTATATGTCTGCCGCCGCGCCCGAGGGCACAAGCGGTGCATATGCGGGGATGCCTCTCGCCTTGCGCCGGCAAACTTGTTAGGTTCGCGTTAACGATTTGTTGACGGGCAGGGCCGCCATGAGCGCCGACGAGCACAAAGACAATCCCAACACGCGCCTTGTGGATGCGGTGCGGCAGGTCAAGATCGCCGCCGCCGAACGCAACGATGTCGTGGTGGACATGAAGGAAGCCGACCGGGCACGGCTTGAGATTCTCGCCCAGGAGCTCAGGCCGGTGTTTGACGATGTGCCGGCCGACGATGAGCGCTTCGATTTCGCCATCTCATCGGGGCTTCAACCGCGCCTGTGGATCGATGCGACGGCGCATGTGATGATGGGCCGTGACCGGCGCACCTACCGGTTCGTGCGCGACACGCGGCTGGGGCGCACGGTTTTGGCCGAGGCCACGGCGGTCGAACCGGTCATCGCGGCCGTGACGACTTACATCGCTGAACGCCTGCACGAACGCGAGATGGCGTTTGCCGCCGACGAGATGGTCACCTATCGGGCCGGCGTGAGCCAGCGCGGGCCCGCGCCGGACGACGAGACCGAAGCCGACAATGCCGTGGACAGCGAGGATGCCCCGGCGGAACAGGACGCCACCGGCGCCGAAATGGCACCCCTGTCGCGGCGCGACCGCACCAGCGTCACGCGCATGAGCCGCACCGGCTGGCTGCTGATCGGCATCTTCGTCGCCGTCGCGGCGGCCGTTCTTTATTTCCAGGATGTTCTGGTTCCGTAGAGCGCGTCCGGCGAAGGTGGAATCACCAGAGCCGATAGGACAAGCGACAAAACAATCGGTTAGAGCGGAGCTGCGTTCCCGCGAGACGCGGAAACGCTCTAGCGGCGGTCAGCGGCATCAGCCGCCGCCGAGATGCAGCAGCTTTTCCTCGGTCAGTTCGAGCGGGCCGGTCTCCGTCGTTGCCGACCATTGTTGCAGCGCGCAGCGCCAGCGGCCCGGTACCCCGTCGATCGCAAACAGGTTGTAGGCGCCGGGCGGTCGTTGTGCGCCGGGGGACTGTCCGGCCGCGGGCACGCCGATCACCGGCACGTGCGTGCCGTCGGGACCGGCGATGCTGTGCCGTTGGGCGAGGTGGGTGTGCCCGTGCAGCACCAGTTCCGCGCCGGCTTCGGCGATCACGGACTGGAAGAGCGTGATGCCGTATAGCCGCTTGCGCGGGATTGTCGCCCCACGGATCGGCGGGTGGTGGATCAGGACGATGCGGAACAGCCCCGCCTTGCCCGTTTCATCCAGCGCGCGGCGCAGATTGCGCGCCTGCGTGCCCTCGAACCGGCCGGCGGCGACGAAAGCCGGTGTCGCGACCGCGCTCGATGTGCCGATGATGGCGACCGGGCCGCGCGCCCGCACGAAGGGAAAGTCTTCATTTGACAAAGGTGCATTGCCGTCGTCACCGGTCATCCAGGGTGCCCAGGCCTGAAAGACGCGGTCGAGCGCGCCGCGCACATAGGCGTCATGATTTCCCGGCACCGCGCTGACCCGGTCGGGCGGGCCCAGTTCTTCGAGCCAGAGGGCCGAGGCACGCAGTTCGGCCTCCAGCGCCAGATTGGTCAAATCGCCGGTCACCGCGATATGGTCGGCGCCGCTTTCGGCGGCGGCGTGCGTCACCCGTTCGAGCGTCGCTTCGGCCAGCGTGCCGGCGCGGCTGCGGTGCCAGTTGATGTAGCCGGTCAGTCGCTTGGACATCAGTTCGCGCGCCGAGATCGCCGGAAGTGGCCCCAGATGGATGTCGGACAGATGGGCGAGCGTGAAGGTCATCGCGGCTTGGTAAGGGGTTTTGCCGGGAAGTCAAAACCGGCATGATCGCCCTCCGGGCCGACGGGGGATTCGGCCCACATCGAGCCGTCGAGCCGTCCATGTCGTTGCGCACGCGCCTGTTTCACCTGTTTTTCGTCCTGACCCGGCCGGTCACGCTCGGCGCGCGCGCGATGGTGATCGATGCGGACGACCGCGTGCTTCTTGTCAGGCACACCTATGCCCCCGGCTGGCACCTGCCCGGCGGCGGTGTGGAGCCGGGCGAGACGGCGCTCGACTGCGCCATTCGAGAGGTGCGCGAGGAAGGCAACGTGGTGGTCGACGGCGAGATGGTGCTGCACGGCCTGTTCCACAATGACGGCGCCTCGCGGCGCGATCATGTGGCCGTCTATGTGTGCCGGACGATTGCGCGCCATGCGCCCAAGCGGCCGGACCGGGAGATCGCCGCCGCCGGTTTCTTTGCGCTTGACGGCTTGCCGGACGGCACGACGCCGGCGACCCGGCGACGGCTGGAGGAGTGGCAATCGGGCAGCGCGCCAGCCACCCGCTGGTGATGTGGGTCAGGCCGCCTCGGCGCTCAGGCGGTCGCGGCCATGGGGCTCGGAAAAGTTGATGTCCGGGCCGACGGGGACAATCCGGGTCGGATTGATCGATTCGTGGCTGCCATAATAGTGCGCCTTGATGTGGTGCATGTTCACCGTCTCGGCGACGCCGGGCACCTGGTGGAGTTCGCGCGTATAGGCCCAAAGGTTGGGATAGTCGGCGATGCGGCGGATGTTGCACTTGAAATGGCTGACATAGACGGGATCGAAGCGCACCAGAGTTGTGAACAGGCGCCAGTCGGCCTCGGTGATCTGGTCGCCGACGAGATAGCGCTGGCGCGACAGGCGCTCTTCGAGCCAGTCGAGCGTTGCGAACAGAGGCGTCACCGCCTCCTCATAGGCGTCCTGCGTTGTGGCGAAGCCGGACTTGTAAACGCCATTGTTGAGCGTGTCGTAGACGCGCGCATTGACCGCATCGATCTCCGCGCGCTGCGCCTCGGGATAGAAGTCCTGCGTGTCGCCGGTCAGCGCGTTGAACGCCGAATTGAGCATGCGGATGATTTCAGACGATTCGTTGGAGACGATCGTGCCGGTCTTCTTGTCCCACAGAACCGGGACCGTGACCCGGCCGGTATAGTCGGATTTGGCGCGTGTGTAGATCTGGTGCATCCGTGCCGAACCGAACAACCTGTCGCCGGTGGCGGCGTCATCAGTGTCGAACGTCCAGCCCTCATCGCCCATGAAGTGATGGACGACGGAAACGTCGATCAATTCTTCGAGCTTTTTCAGCTTGCGAAAGATCAGCGTTCGGTGCGCCCAGGGGCAGGCCAGCGAGACATAGAGGTGGTAGCGGCCGGCCTCGGCGGCGAAGCCGCCATCGCCGCTCGGCCCAGGCGCGCCGTCGGGCGTCACCCAGTTGCGGAAGGCCGAATCCTTGCGCACGAAGTGGCCCTTGGTCTTTTTGGTGTCGTACCATTGGTCGCGCCATTCGCCGTCGATCAAAAGGCCCATCGCCGTGCCCTCCATTGTTGCGTGACGCCGACATAGGACATTGCGCGCCCATGGTCATCTTGCGAACAGCGAACGCACCGTCAACCGAACCGGCTCCCGACGACATTTTCGCTTTACGGGCCGCGCGCATGGTGCTAGCCCGCTGCGATCATGTTTGCGATCCCGATGCGACGACCACGACGATGAAGCTTGCCGGTTTCCCGGCCCTTTTTCCTGTCGTTTTTCCGCATCCGGACCTTTTCCCATGACCGACCATTTTATTGCGCCCGAACGGGCGGAGTGCGCCGACGCGATCGAAACCCTTCATGCGGAGGCTTTCGGGCCGGGCCGCTTCACCCGTGCCGCGTTCCGCCTGCGCGAGCAGGGTCCGCACGACCCCGCGCTTTCGTTTGTCGCCCTGTCGCCCGGTGGAGACCTGCTCGGCTCGGTGCGGATGACGCCTGTCGTCACGGCGGAAAGCGGCCGTCACGGCCATCTTCTGGGGCCGCTTGCCGTTGCGCCCAAGCACAAGAACCAGGGTTTCGGCCGGGCGCTGGTGCGGCACGCGGTGGAGGCGGCGTCGGTGACGCCGGACAGCGGCTTCGTGCTTCTGGTGGGCGATGCGCCCTATTATGCGCCGCTCGGCTTTTGTCAGGTGCCCGCCGGACGCCTGCTTCTGCCCGGCCCGGTCGATCCGAGGCGGCTGCTTGTCCATCCGCTGGGCGACGACGCGATCGTCAAGGCGTTGGCCGGCATTGTCGGCTACGACCACCGGCCTGCGGTTCGGGCGACGCTAGGATGTGCCGGCTGACCGGAAACGGCAGCCTGCCGGGGCAGGGCGCTACTCGGCCTTGGTCTCGTCGTCCTTTTTCAGTGCGTTCAGCTTGGCAAAGACCGCATCGGCATCGATTTCGTCCTCTTCGCTCACGGGCGCCGGCGTGTGGGTGTCGCCACCCTCGAAGACGGGCATCGATTCGGTTTGCGCGGCGGGCAGCAGCGTGTCGCCGGCCTCGGTTTCGGGCTCGGCCGGGCGGTTCTTGGCGGCCTTCTGCACTTCCATGTCCAGATCGATCTGCGAGCACAGGCCCAGTGCCACCGGATCGATCGGCTGCAGGTTGGCCGAATTCCAGTGGGTGCGGTTGCGCACCTGTTCGATCGTGTTCTTGGTGGTGCCGACCAGCCGCGAAATCTGCGCGTCCTTCAGTTCGGGATGGTGGCGCACCAACCACAAGATGGCGTTGGGGCGGTCCTGGCGCTTGGAGACAGGCGTATAGCGCGGTCCCTTGCGCT
Organism: Roseitalea sp.; assembly: GCA_017642895.1. Taxonomy (GTDB): domain Bacteria; phylum Pseudomonadota; class Alphaproteobacteria; order Rhizobiales; family Rhizobiaceae; genus Roseitalea. Next base: position 131,102 of record JAEPON010000002.1, on the reverse strand, counting down.
TGGCCTGCGGCACGCGAACCTTGGGATCGGACAGTTTGAGCACATGGTCGGGATCGGCTTCGCCTTTTTCGATCTCCTCGCGCGAAAGCTGGCCGGTGCCGACCGGGTCCAGACCCTTGATGCCCTGGGCGGCTTCCTCGTCGGCGATCGCCTTGACCTCAAGCGGATGCAGCGAACAGAATTTGGCGATCTGGTCGAAGGTGAGGCCGGTGTTGTCGACAAGCCAAACGGCGGTCGCCTTGGGCATGAGAAGCTGGTTTGCCATCTGCGTGAACCTTTCGTGCGAATAAAGCTTTCCCGTTCGTCCGCGCCGGTGTCGCGGGCGTGATCTGAGCCACCAATGTCCGGAAGATGGTGCCGATATACGCCGCGCGGCGCCCGAGTGCAATGCCGCCGGTGGCTGTGAACAGTCATCTTTGTTTCATCAAAGCGTCACGCAACTGTCACCCGGCCGGGAAAAGACGGCTGCATCGCTGATCCGAGGGAGGCTTTCCGCCATGCACAAACATCTGTTGTCATCCGCCGCCGTCATCGCCCTGTCCGCCGGTTTTGCGGCCGACGCCCAAGCCGACGCCTTCAACCGCATCGCCTCCTTCCCGGTCAACACAAACATTCCCGGCGAGATGGGGCAGGAGAGCGAAAGCTCCGCCGAGATCATCGATGCGACCGAAGACGGCATGATGCTGGTCTATTCGGACAGCCCGCTGGGCGGCATCGGCATGATCGACATTTCCGACCCGGCCAATCCGGCCGCCGCCGGCTTTGTTGCGCTCGATGGCGAGCCGACGGCCGTTGCGGTTCAGGCCGGCCATGCCATCGTCGGACTGAACACGTCGGAAAGCTACACCGAGCCGTCCGGCACGATCGTCTCGGTCGATCTTTCCTCGGGTGCGGTGGCCCATAGCTGCGACCTTGGCGGCCAGCCCGATTCGGTTGCCATCTCGCCTGACGGTTCGCTGGTGGCGATCGCCATCGAGAACGAGCGCGACGAGGACCTCAACGATGGCGTCATCCCGCAAATGCCCGCCGGCTTTGCCCTCACCTTCGCGCTCGATGGCGGCGCGATCGACTGCGACAGCCGGGTTCAAGCGGACCTGACGGGCCTTGCCGAGGTCGCCGGCGATGATCCCGAGCCGGAATTTGTCGATATCAACGCGGCCAATGAAGTCGTCGTGACGCTGCAGGAAAACAACCACATCGCCATCTTCAATGGTGAGACCGGCGAGATCGTCTCGCATTTTTCCGCGGGCGCGGTCGATCTCAGCAATGTCGACGTCGCGGAGGAGGGGGCACTGACCTTCGATGGCACGCTTGACGGCGTCGTGCGCGAACCCGATGCGGTCAAATGGCTCGATGAGAACCGCATCGTCACGGCGAACGAGGGCGATTATGAAGGCGGCTCGCGTGGCTTCACCATCTTCGCCAAGGATGGCGCAGTGCTGTATGAGAGCGGGCTTTCGTTCGAATATGAAGTGGCGATGCTCGGCCACTATCCCGAACGGCGCTCCGGCAACAAGGGCGTCGAGCCCGAGGGCATGGAAGTCGCCGAGATCGGCGGCGCGACCCACATTTTCCTGCTCTCGGAACGTGGCTCGGTTGTCGGCGTCTACCGCGACAATCCCGAGGGCGAGCCCGAACTGGTGCAGATCCTGCCCACCGCGCTCGGCCCTGAGGGCGCCGTCGCGATGCCCGATCGCAACCTGGTGGCCGTTGCGAACGAAGTCGACCTGATCGAAGATGGCGGCGTGCGCAGCCATGTCACGCTTTACCAATTGGGCGAGGGCGAAGCGCAATATCCGACGATCCGTTCGATGATGGACGATGAGGGTCGCCCGATCGGTTTTGGTGCCCTTTCGGGCCTTGCCGCCGATCCCGAGCAGCCGGGCATCCTCTATGCTGTCAATGACAGCTTCTACGCCATGCAGCCGACCATCTTCACGATCGATGCCAACCAGACGCCGGCGCAGATCACCGCGGCAACGCGGGTCACGCGCGGCGGTGCCAACGCCCAGCTTCTCGATCTGGAAGGCATCACGCCCGATGGCGAAGGCGGGTTCTGGCTGGCTTCGGAAGGCCGCACAGACCGGATGATCCCGCACGGGCTCTACCGCGTGAATGCCGACGGTGAAATCGAGGAGAGCGTCGCGTTCCCGCCGGAGCTTCTGGCGGTCGAAAAGCGCTTCGGCTCAGAAGGCGTCACCAAGGTGGGTGACACACTCTGGGTCGCCATCCAGCGCGAATGGGCCGATGACGAGGACGGCTTGGTCAAGCTGGTCGCCTATAACACCGAGACCGAGGAATGGGGCGCGGTGCGCTATCGGCTTGAGGAAAAGGGCGCCGGCTGGGTCGGCCTGTCGGAGATCGTCGCCCATGGCGACCATGTCTACATCATCGAGCGGGACAACCAGATCGGCGCGGCCGCCGTGCTCAAGAAAATCTTCCGGGTGCCGTTGGCCGAAATGCAGCCGGCGGCCCTTGGCGGCGATCTTCCCGTCGTCACCAAGGACGAGGTGCGCGACCTTCTGCCGGACATGGCGGCCTTTGGCGGCTATGCGCTCGACAAGGTCGAGGGGCTTGCGGTGGACGCCAATGGCGACTTCTTCGCGGTCACCGACAATGACGGTGTGGACGATTCCAACGGCGAGACGCTGTTCATGCGCCTTGGCCAGCTCGAAGGCTCCTGATCAGGAGACGCCCGGTCGCAGCAAAGATCGAGGCCGGGCCATGCGCCCGGCCTTCGTCGTTCTTCTTGCTGCTCGCCCGGGCCAGCTAGAGCTCGATTTGCCCCTCATCCTCACCTTCTCTCCCCACGCTGGAAGAAGGTGAGGATGAGGGGCGGCACCGATGCCCGGATCAGGTGGCGGCGCCAACGGAAGTGTTACCCCACATCCAGCACGATCTTGCCGATGTGGGCGCCTTCCTCCATGCGTTCGTGGGCGCGCCAGGCATCGACAAGCGGGAAAATCATGTCGATGACCGGCGCCACCTTGCGCTGTTCAAGCAGCGGCCAGACCGCCTCGTCCAGTTCGCTGGCCAGCCGCGCCTTGAACTCGACGGAGCGGGCGCGCAACGTCGAACCGGTGTGCGTGAGGCGCTTCATCATCAGCTTGGAGAAATCAGCCTGGACCGTCCGGCCCTTCAGGAAGGCGATCTGCACGATCCGGCCATCGACGGCGGCGGCCGAATAGTTGCGGTCGATATAGTCGCCGCCGACCATGTCGAGAATGACATCGGCGCCGCGCCCCTCCGTGGCGTTCATGACCGCTTCGACGAAGTCCTCGGTCTGATAGTTGATCGCCCGGTGTGCGCCCAGCTCAACGCAAGCCTTGCATTTGTCATCGGTTCCGGCGGTGACGATGACCTTTGCGCCGAAGGCAACGGCAAGCTGGATCGCCGTGGTGCCGATGCCCGATGCGCCGCCATGCACGAGCATGGTTTCGCCGAGCTTCAAGCCGCCGCGCTCGAACACATTGTGCCAGACTGTGAAGAACGTCTCGGGAATGGCGGCGGCTTCGGCAAAGGTGAAACCGGCGGGCAGGGGCAGACAATTGCTCGCATGCACGGTGCAGTATTCCGCATAGCCGCCGCCCGGCACGAGCGCGCAAACCTGATTGCCGACGGACCAGCGCGATACGTCTTCGCCAAGCGCATCGATCGTGCCCGAAACCTCAAGGCCCGGAAGCTCACTGGCGCCTTTGGGTGGCGGGTAGGCGCCCATGCGCTGGAGCACGTCGGGCCGGTTCACGCCTGCCGCGCGCACCGCGATGCGCACTTCACCCCGTCCGGGCTCGGGGATCGCGCACTCGGTGAGCTGCAGAACCTTGGGCCCGCCTGGCTCGGTGATGGCGATTGCGTTCATCTGCGACATGTCTGATTATCCTGCGGCTTGATTTCGGCCGTCTGTTGACGAGTTGCGGTTGGCTGGCAACAGGCGAAGTTTTGGGAGGCGGCAACGATGGACGAGGACAAGGCGATGACGGCCGGCGCCGGTCATGTGATCGGACAGGACATCTCGCTGATGTCGGTCGACGAACTTGAAGCGGCGATTGCCGGGCTTCGCGAGGAGATCGCGCGGCTTGAGGCGGAAATAGGCGCGCGCGCGGCAAGCCGCACCGCTGCGGACGCCGTCTTTCAGAAATAATCCCCGGTTGCCGGTCAAATCGCGTGTCCGTTAACGCCATGTTAAGCTTTACGGGTGTTAACTGGAAAAGTTCGAATTTGGTTCGAATTCAACCAGAGTGACTTCGTTGCTTTGTTTGACGCCTCCCTGTTTAACTCCTGAGAGCCGTTTTTACGGCTCTTTTTTTGGCTGTTTCAAATCTGGCATCGTTCGCGGCCGGCGTTAACCCTCCGTTAAGGATGCGCTTGCCTCCCTGTGTGAAACATCGGACAATCGTGGCGTTCAGAAGCGCGGCGCGCCAAAAGGTGCCTGCGGACGTCAGCAGGGATCGAAACGCATGTCAGGCGGCTCTAACACCATTCGCTTCATCGACCACAAGGTCGCCTCACCCTCATTCACCGAACTGTATGGCGAGGGTATGCAACTGGTCGAGGAAACCGCGGCCTATCTTGACGGCGAGGGCCGCAAGGAAGCCAAGAGGCTCGGCCGGTCCACGGCGACGCTCTATGCCGCCGAATCCATGCGGTTGACGACGCGGCTGATGCAGATGGCGTCGTGGCTTCTGCTGCAGAGGGCGCTGGCCAATGGCGAGATGACGTCGGCTCAGGTCGATAGCGAGAAAAGCAAGATCAGGCTCGACACGATCTCGCCGGCGGCCGATCTTGAAAACTGGAACGCGCTGCCCGAACGGTTCCGCGCGCTGGTCCACCGGTCACTGCGCTTGCAGGCGCGCATGCAGCGTATGGATCTCGATCTTGGCGCCTTCGATGTGGCGGGGTTCGAGGACATGCCCGCCGACAACCCGGTCAACACACAGATCAACCTGCTCAAGACGGCCTTTGGCGACCGCTGATCGCGCTCCGGCCCATCCATCACGGGCTGCTACCGGTTGAAAACTAATTGTTCCTTTGTTCGCGCGCTGCGCTGTACTATGCCGCTGACGGCAACAGGGCGGGGCGATATCGGGGTATTTGGCATGACACGACGCTATTTCGGCACGGACGGCATTCGCGGCACGGCCAACAAATCGCCAATGACGCCGGAGATCGCGATGAAGGTCGGCATGGCCGCCGGCGTCGCCTTCCAGCGCGGCCGGCACCGCCACCGGGTGGTGATCGGCAAGGACACGCGTCTTTCGGGCTACATGATCGAGAACGCGCTCGTCGCGGGCTTCACCGCCACGGGCATGGATGTGTTTCTGCTCGGCCCGGTGCCGACGCCGGGCGTTGCCATGCTGACGCGGTCGCTGCGGGCCGATATCGGCGTGATGATCTCGGCCTCCCACAACGCGTTTCAGGACAATGGTATCAAGCTGTTCGGTCCGGACGGGCACAAATTGTCCGACGAGATCGAGATGGAGATCGAACGGCACATGCACGAGGATCTCGCCGGCAAGATGGCAAGGCCCGCCGACATAGGCCGGGCCAAGCGCGTCGAGGGCGATCTTTACCGCTATATCGAGTTCGCCAAGCGGACCTTTCCGCGCGCCATGTCGCTGTCCAACCTGCGTGTCGTGGTCGATTGCGCCAATGGCGCGGCCTACCGGGCGGCCCCGACGGCACTTTGGGAGCTGGGCGCCGATGTCGTGCCGATCCATGACAAGCCGGACGGTCTGAACATCAATCGCGATTGCGGCTCGACCAATCCCAATTCGCTGCGCGCCAAGGTTCTGGAGGTCCGCGCCGATCTGGGCATTGCGTTCGACGGCGACGCCGACCGCATGCTGATCGTCGATGAAAAGGGCACGGTGGTCGATGGCGACCAGCTCATGGCGACGATTGCCGAGGACTGGAAGCGCAACGAGTTGCTGCGCGGCGGCGGAATCGTCGCAACCGTCATGTCGAATCTGGGCCTTGAACGCTATCTGGATGCGCAGGGTCTCGAACTGGCCCGCACCAAGGTTGGCGACCGCTACGTCGTCGAGCACATGCGTGCCCATGGCTACAATGTTGGCGGCGAGCAATCGGGCCACATCATCCTGTCAGATTATGCGACAACCGGCGACGGGCTGGTCAGCGCGTTGCAGATCATGGCCTGCATCGTGGGCAGCGGCCGGCCGGCCAGCGAGGTGTGCGCCAAATTCGAGCCGGTGCCGCAGGTGCTCAAGAATGTGCGCTTTGGCGGCGGCAAGCCGCTGGAGGACAAACGGGTCAGGAGCGCGGTTGATGACGCCCGCGAAAAGCTGGGCAATACCGGCCGCCTGGTCATCCGGCCTTCGGGAACTGAACCGCTGATCCGGGTGATGGCCGAGGGCGATGATCCGGTGCTGGTCGAGCGCGTTGTCGACGGCATTGTCGATGTGATTGCCGACCTGAAAACGGCGGCCTGATCCCCAAAAATCCACTCGGCCCGCCGGCGCCCGAATGTCGGCTTTCGCACGTCATGGTCAATGAACATGGTCAACAGACACGGTTAAGCGCACTTTAACCTTTCCCGCTCATTCTCTCGGCGAGTTTTAACCTTGCCCGCATTTGCCATGCCGGGTTGTTCGAGGGAACGAGTATGAACCATGCAGCCATGAAACTTGCTGCGTCGGCCGCCATGGTGGTCACGCTTGGCGTGTCCGCGCACGCCGCCGACATTATCGAGCCGGTCGTCATCGAGACACCGGTCCACTACCCCGAAGCGGTTCCTGCGAAGGTCTCTGGTTGGTATATTCGCGGTGATGTGGGCTATCTGTGGAGCGATTTTCGTGGCGCGGACTATCTGACCTATGGCGCCGGCATCGCCGGTCATCCGGGTTTGCTGGAAGGCGAACTCAAGGGCTCGTTCTCGGTCGGCGGCGGTGTCGGTTATCAGATCAGCCATTACCTGCGCACCGACCTGACGCTCGACTACAACTTCAAGTCCGATTTCCACGGCAGCTCGACAGGCACCTGTACGACCGGCGGCGCGCTCGTTGCCTGTTCATCAACCGATGCGTCGGGCTACGATGCATGGACGCTATTGGCCAATGCCTATGTCGATCTGGGCACCTACAAGGGCATCACCCCTTATGTCGGCGCCGGTATCGGCGGTGTCTACATGAAGTGGCACGATCTGGAAAACACGATCGCGCCGGGCTTTGACCAGTCGGGAACCACCACCCACAGCGGCACGTCGGACTGGCGCTTTGCCTACGCCCTGATGGCCGGCGCGTCCTATGCGGTCAACCACCGGCTGTCGGTCGATCTGGGCTACCGCTACAAGCACATTTCCGGCGGACGCATGTTCGAATATGCCAGCGCGACCGGTCCCGGTTTTGATCGCGCGATCAATGTGCATGAGGTGCGTGCCGGCTTGCGCTACAAGTTCGGCCAAGCGCACCAGCCCTACACGCCGCCGCCCCCGCCGATCTATGATCCTCCGGTCGTCTACAAATAAGCGGCATCAACCGATACGACCCAAAAGGCCCGGCTGTCCGACAGCCGGGCCTTTTGCCGTGCGGGCAAATGTCACCAAATCATCGCTTGACGAGCCGTCATGCCGGCCGTAATCCCGGCGGCGGGACACCTCTCCCCAACGAGAGGCAGCTATCTGAAAGGATAGGGACATGACAGCTGACCCCGTCAAGCCGGACATTCGTCCGGCCGATACCCGTTTTTCATCCGGCCCCTGCGCAAAGCGTCCGAACTGGTCCGCCGACCGGCTCGCAACGCAAGCACTCGGCCGTTCCCACAGATCCAAGACCGGCAAGGCCCGGCTGAAGCTGGCGATCGAGCTGACGCGCGAGGTGCTGCGCGTTCCGGACGATTACCGCATCGGCATCGTGCCGGCGTCCGACACGGGCGCGGTCGAAATGGCCATGTGGTCGCTCTTGGGCGCCCGCGGCGTCGACATGCTCGCCTGGGAGAGTTTCGGAGCGGGTTGGGTGACCGATGTGGTCAAGCAGCTCAAGCTGGCCGATGCGCGTACAATCACGGCCGATTATGGCGACTTGCCCGACCTGTCGCAGGTCGATTTCGATCGCGATGTCGTCTTTACCTGGAACGGCACGACCTCGGGTGTGCGGGTGCCGAATGCAGACTTCATTCCGGCCGACCGGCAGGGGCTGACGATCTGCGACGCCACATCGGCGGCCTTTGCGCAGCGGCTCGATTTCGCCAAGCTCGATGTCACCACCTTCTCCTGGCAGAAAGTGCTGGGCGGCGAGGGTGGCCACGGCGTCATCATCGTCTCGCCGCGCGCCGTCGAGCGTCTGGAGGGCTATACGCCCGCATGGCCATTGCCGAAGATCTTCCGCCTGACCAAGGGCGGCAAGCTGATCGAGGGCATCTTCAGGGGCGAGACGATCAACACGCCCTCCATGCTGTGCGTCGAGGACTATATCGACGCGCTGGAATGGGCCCGATCGATCGGCGGGTTGGACGCGATGATCGCCCGGGCGGACGCCAATCTTGGTGCGATCCAGTCCTTCGTCGACCAGGTCGACTGGCTGGACAATCTCGCCGCCGATCCGCAAACGCGGTCGAACACATCGGTTTGCCTGAAGATCACCGATCCCGCCGTGACCGCGATGGACGAGGCCGGCCAGGCCGCGTTCGCCAAGGCGATGGTGTCGGCGCTGGACGCCGAAGGCGCAGCACTCGATATCGGCGCCTATCGCGACGCGCCGCCGGGCCTGCGCATCTGGGCCGGTGGCACCGTCGAGACCGCCGATCTCCAGGCGCTGATGCCCTGGCTGCAATGGGCGTTCGACATGCAGAAGGCAACGTTGAAGCAGGCCGCCTGATTTTCCGCCTTATGCCGCCCCTCACCCTCGCCCTCTTTCCGCAGGCGGGGAGAGGGAGACCTCGACACCGCACGCAAGCGTCACCGGAGCGGAATGGTGAACCAACAGGCGCTGCGGTCTCCGTGCCCCTCTCCCCGCCTGCGGAAAGAGGGCGAGGGTGAGGGGCGGCGCCAACCCGAATTCAAAACCACAGGAATAGACCCGTGACAAAACCCCGTGTTCTCGTTTCCGACAAATTGTCGCCCACCGCCGTCCAGATCTTCAAGGATCGTGGCGTCGAGGTCGATTTCGAACCCGATCTTGGCAAGGACAAGGACAGGTTGCTCGACGTGATCGGCCAGTATGACGGCCTTGCCATCCGCTCGGCCACCAAGGTGACCGAAAAGCTGATCAATGCTGCCGACAATCTCAAGGTGGTCGGCCGCGCCGGCATCGGCGTCGACAATGTGGATATCTCAGCCGCCTCGCGCCGCGGCATCATCGTCATGAACACGCCGTTCGGCAATTCGATCACCACCGCCGAGCATGCGATTTCCATGATGCTCGCCGTTGCGCGGCAGATACCGGCCGCCGACATCTCCACGCGCGCGGGCAAGTGGGAAAAATCGAAATTCATGGGCGTCGAGATCACCGGCAAGACGCTGGGCGTGATCGGCTGCGGCAATATCGGTTCGGTCGTCGCCCAGCGCGCGATCGGGCTGAAAATGCACGTCATTGCCTTCGATCCGTTTCTCTCCGAAGAGCGTGCCAGGGATCTGGGCGTCGAGAAGGTGGAACTGGACGATCTGTTGAAGCGCGCCGATTTCATCACGCTGCACACGCCGCTGACCGACAAGACCCGCAATGTGATCGACGCCGCCGCGCTGGAAAAGACCAAGGACGGCGTGCGCATCGTCAATTGCGCGCGCGGCGGCCTTGTCGACGAGGCGGCGCTGGCCGACGCGCTGAAGGCCGGCAAGGTGGCGGGCGCGGGCATTGACGTGTTCGAGACCGAGCCGGCGACTGACAACCCGCTGTTCGACATCCCCAACGTCGTGTGCACGCCGCATCTGGGCGCCTCGACCAGCGAAGCGCAGGAGAATGTCGCGCTGCAGGTGGCCGAGCAGATGAGCGACTATCTGGTCAAGGGCGCGGTGACGAATGCGATCAACATGCCCTCGATCAGCGCCGAGGAAGCACCGATCCTCAAGCCGTTCGTCAAGCTGGCCGAGGTGCTGGGCGCCTTTGTCGGCCAGGTGGCCGAATCGGCCATTCTCGAGGTTGAAATCCTCTATGACGGCGTGACGGCGGAGCTGAACACCAAGGCGCTGACCAGCGCGACACTCGCCGGGCTGATCCGCCCGCAGGTGGCCGATGTCAACATGGTCTCCGCGCCGGTGATGGTCAAAGAGCGCGGCGTCATCGTTTCCGAGGTCAAGCGCGACAAGTCGGGCGTGTTCGACGGCTATATCAAGCTGACCGTCAAGAGCGCCAACCAGACCCGCTCGGTGGCCGGCACCGTCTTCGCCGACGGCAAGCCGCGCTTCATCCAGATCAAGGGCATCAATCTGGACGCCGAGATCGGCCGCAACATGGTCTATACGACCAACAATGATGCGCCGGGCATTATCGGCATTCTGGGCACGACCTTCGGCGACAATGGCGTGAACATCGCCAACTTCCAGCTTGGCCGCAACCGGCCCGGCGGCGATGCGATCGCGCTTTTGTATGTCGATGATCCGGTGCCCCAGAACGTGCTCGACAAGGTGCGCGGATTCCCGGAAATCCTGTCGGCCAAACCGCTGGTGTTCGACGTTTAAGGGCAAAAATGCGGGCCGTCATCTTCCGCCAGATTGTCCACCCGCAAGGCATGTAGTAGATTGCCCGGATGGTGGAGGTGCGGAAGACGGCGGTCTTTCAGGCTTGGTATGAAAGGCTCCGCGATGTCCGTGCCAAAGCCCGCATTGACTCGCGGATCGACCGGCTATCGCTTGGACATTTTGGAGACGCAAAGGCGATTGGCGAGGGTGTTTCGGAGTTGAGGCTCGCTTACGGTTCGGGCTATCGACTTTACTTGGCGCGCCACGGCCAATCGATCATCATTTTGCTATGTTGCGGTGACAAGGGGACCCAACGTCGCGATATTGCGCGGGCCAAACAAATGGCCAGGGAGATATGAATGCCCATTGAAACAACGCCCTGGGATACAGCGGACAATCTGACCACGCCGGAGCACATCGCTGCCTATCTCGAGGTCGTCTTCGAGGAGGGCGACAGCACACATGTCGCTCTTGCGCTTGATAATGTTGCACGGTCAGACGGACTGACCCAGATCGCCCGCAGCGCGGGCGTCTCTCGCGACACGCTCTACAAGGCGCTGACCGAACAGGGCGATCCGCGCCTGAGCACCTTCGTCGGTGTCATGAAGGCGCTGGGCCTGAAGATCGTCGCCCAGGCAGCCTGATCGGGCTTGGTGGCACCCGGATCAGCGGCCCGCGCCCGGCTTGCGTTCGGCCAGCCAGATGCCGCCGATCACCAGCGCCATGGCGATGGCGTGATGCAGGCCGAACACTTCGCCAAGGATCAAGACCGCAAGGATCGTGCCCATCACCGGCACCAGATTGACGAACAGGCCGGCCCGGTTGGAGCCGATCATCCCGACCCCGAGCATGAAAAAGACCTGGGCGAAGATGGCCGGGAAGACGGCGGTGTAGATGGCGACCAGCCAGCCCTGCATGTCGGGCACGATGCCCGCCGGAGAACGCCATTCGAAATAGGCGAACGGCCAGGAGATGACCATGGCCGAAAACGCCATGGCGACCATCATCGACTTCCAGTGCAGGTCCGGCTTGTAGCGCAGCGCCACCGAATAGCCGGCATAAAGCAGGCAGGCGAGCGCCATGAGCGCGTCGCCCCGGTTGATCACCAGGCCGACAAGCTGCTCGAAGCTTCCGTTGGACGCAACAAAACCGATGCCGATCAGCGACAGGAAGAAGCCGACGATCTGCATGGGGCTGACGCGGGTGCGGAACACGGCGAAGTTCATCACGAAGATGAACATGGGAATGCCGGCCTGCCAGATTGCCACATTGATCGCCGATGTGTGGTTGAGCGCCGAATAGAGCGCGACATTGAAGCCGGCAAAGCCCGTCGCGCCATAGGCGAACAAGAGCGGCAGATGGCGCACGATCCGGTGCCGGTCGGCCCAGAATTGCGGGCCGGCGATGACGAGAAGGATCGCGAACGCCATCATCCAGCGCACGCTGGTCAGGATCATTGGCGATATGTGGCCGACCGCCAGCTTGCCTGCCACCGCGTTGCCGCCCCAGAAGATGGTGGTCATCACCAGAAGCAGGTAGGCGAGGCGGTTGACCTGGGCGGTCGGTGCGTCCTGGGCCGTCATGAAGGCTCCGTGATCGGCGATCTGCCGGCCTACATGGCCCAGCGCCGGCCGATTTGCGAGGAAAAATCCGTTACCGTGTCAATTCGCCGATGTCGCGGCCTCGCGCTTTGGCTCTGGCGCGTCTATACACGGCCCGTTTGTAGCAAACCGGCAAGGGGAAGACGGCGGCATGGCCAATGTGGTGGTGGTCGGCTCGCAATGGGGCGACGAGGGCAAGGGCAAGATCGTGGACTGGCTGTCCGAACGCGCCGATGTGGTGGTGCGGTTCCAGGGCGGACACAATGCCGGCCACACCTTGGTGGTCGATGGCACGGTCTACAAGCTCTCATTGCTGCCCTCGGGTGTCGTGCGCCAAGGCAAGATGAGCGTGATCGGCAATGGCGTCGTTTTCGACCCGCACGCCTTTGTCGCCGAACTCGGCCGGTTGGCCGAGCAGGGCGTCGATATCGGTCCCGACCGGCTGCGCATTGCCGAGAACACGGCACTGATCCTTTCCGTCCATCGCGAACTGGACGCGCTGCGCGAGGATGCAGCCTCCAATTCGGGCACCAAGATCGGCACGACCCGGCGCGGCATCGGCCCGGCCTATGAGGACAAGGTTGGCCGGCGCGCGGTGCGCGTCATGGATCTGTCCAACATGGAGACGCTGCCGGCCAAGGTCGACCGGCTCTTGACGCATCACAATGCGCTGCGGCGCGGGCTGAACCAGCCCGAGATCGGCCATGACGCGCTGATGGAGGAATTGTCGTCGGTGGCCGCCGCCATCCTGCCGTTTGTCGACAAGGTCTGGAAGGTGCTCGACGACAAGCGCCGCTCCGGTGCGCGTATCCTGTTCGAGGGGGCGCAGGGCACCTATCTGGACATCGATCACGGCACCTATCCGTTCGTGACCTCCTCGAACACCATCTCCGGCCAGGCGGCGACCGGATCGGGCATGGGCCCGGGCGCGATCGATTATGTGCTGGGCATCACCAAGGCTTATACGACGCGCGTCGGCGAGGGACCGTTTCCGACCGAACAGGACAATGAAGTCGGCCAGTATCTGGGCGAGCGGGGCCACGAGTTTGGCGTTGTCACCGGGCGCAAGCGCCGCTGCGGCTGGTTCGACGCGGTGATGGTGCGCCAGGCGGTGGCGGTCAACGGCATCACCGGCATCGCGCTGACCAAGCTCGACGTGCTTGACGGGATGGAAGAGATCAAGGTGTGCGTTGGGTACGAGCTGGACGGTGCACGCATCGACTATCTGCCGGCCAGCCAGGGGGCGCAGGCGCGGCTGACACCGGTCTATGAGACGCTGGAAGGCTGGAGCGGCACGACCGCCGGCGCCCGGTCATGGAACGATCTTCCCGCGCAGGCGGTCAAATATGTGCGCCATGTGGAAGAACTGATCGGCGCACCCGTGGCGATTTTGTCGACCTCGCCCGAGCGCGATGACACGATACTTGTGACCGACCCGTTTCAAGACTAGTTTGGCACCCCAGGAACGGGCGCATAGCGGATTGAATTCATGGCAGATTTTTCTGCGATTCTGAAAAAGACGCTCGACAAGATGGGCGAAACGACACCCGAGATGCGTGCCAAGGTCTATGACAAGGCGCGCCAGACGGTGCAGCGGCAGATCGATGCCATGGCGAGCCAGCCGCCGCAGGCGGCGGTCGACCGTCAGTTCGAAAAGCTGGAAACGGCGATTGCCGAGATCGAGGCCGGCTATGCGGTGCCCGCCCAAGAGACCGAAGCCGACGTGCCGCCCGTGTCAGAACCGGAGGTGGCCGAACCCGCTGCCACGGCCGAACCTGCGCCCGCGCCGGACAGCGAAGCCGGCCCGGCCGCCATGCCCGACGACGCGCCGGAGGTCGATCCGGACCCTGAAGGTCTTCCGGAGGTCGCGCCGGAGCCGCCGGCGGGAACAGATCCGCTGGCGGTGGTTACCGATGACGGGATGGTTGACGACGCGCCCCGATTGGATGCGTCAGTCGAGCCGGAGCCGACCGTCGACGACGTGCTCTCATCGTTTGACGATGTGGGGTCCCGGCAGACCGATACGGCAAGCGACGATCCGTTTGCGCTCGACACACCGCCGGACGGCGATGGCGTGGACACATTGTCGGAGGAAAGCGGCCCGGAGCCGGCCATGCCGCGGACCGAGGATCATGATCCCCTGCTCGATTTCCTCAGCGAGGAGCGAGAAACCATCGCTGCGGTGGACAATGATGCCGACCGGGCCGTCGATGCGCTGTTCGGTGATCCCGCCGCCGACGCCGCGCCGACGGAGCCGGGAGCATCCGGCACCGGCGAGGATGCGGGCACCGGTCGGCCCGAGGCCGCCGCGACATCGGAGGCTGCGCCCGCACCCGATCGGCCACGCCGTGGCGGCTGGCTGATCGCCGCTGCCGTGCTGGTCGTGCTCTTGGCCGGTGGCGGCTATGCGGCTTATGTCAATCAGGAGCCGCTGCGCGCTTTCCTTTCGGGTTTCGGGTCCAACATGTCGCAAAGCGGCTCGGGGGAAGAGGGCGACGTGCCGGTGCGCACGGTCGAGACCACACAGGTCAATGCGGACGATGCCGATACCGGCGATGATGCACCTGCCGAAGACACACCGCCCGAGACCATCGATGCCGGTGGCGGCGAAGATGACATCCAGAAATTCACGCAGCGGCTGACCGAGGATGGCCGCGAGATCGATGAAGGCCCGGCGCCCGGTGCCGCCGCGCCTGGCGAGGGCAGTTCGGTGGCCGGACAGACGGCGGGCACCGAGGACGCGAACCCGGCTGACCAGGATGCGGCCACGTCCGCCGATCCGCCCGTCGACGCCGATGACGGTGTCGCCGTCGGCCAGCGCACCATTTTCTACGAGGAGCGCACCGGCACGCAGCCGGGCACGGCCATGCAGGGATCGACGGTCTGGTCGGTGGTTCAGGAATCGCCGGGCGGCGATTTGCCGCTTGAGCCGGCGATCCGCGCCCAGTCATCCATTCCCGATCTGGGCTTGGCGCTCGAGGTCACCATCCGACGCAATGGCGATGCGACCTTCCCGGCCAGCCATATCGTCGAACTGTTCTTTACCGTCCCCGAGACGTTCGAGGGGCGTGGCGTCGCCGATGTGCAACGCATCACCTTCAAGAACACCGAGCAGGACCCCGGCAGCGCACTGATTGCGGTTCCGGCGCCCATCGACACCAACATCTTTCTGGTCGCGCTTACTGACGCTGACACGGCGGTGCAGACCAACACGGCATTGATGCTGAGCCAGGGCTGGGTCGATATTCCGATGCAATATGTGTCGGGCCGGCGGGCGCTGATCACGCTCGAAAAGGGCGCGGCGGGCGATGCGGTCTTCCGCGAGGTGTTCGATGCCTGGGAGGCGGCGCCGCTGGCCGATGCCGGCGGGGGCTGAGGGTGACGCCACCGGGGCTCACCAACGAAAAACCCCGCGGGACAGGAGCCCACGGGGTTTTTTTGCGATTTTTGCAGGTTGATTGCTCCCGCTCAGCCCGCATGTTCGAGCTGTGCGGGCGGGGCGTTGAGCTTGGCGGCCGCGGCGACCATCGCCTTCTGGACCTTCTCGAAGGCGCGGACCTCGATCTGGCGCACCCGTTCGCGAGAGATATCGAATTCGCCGGACAGTTCCTCGAGCGTCAGCGGGTCCTCGGACAGGCGCCGGGCCTTGAAGATGCGCTGCTCGCGTTCATTGAGAACCTCCATCGCGTCGCGCAGCATGGCGCGGCGGTGGTCCAGCTCGTCCTCTTCGATCAGCATCTGTTCCTGGCTGTCGCTCTCGTCGACGAGCCAGTCCTGCCACTGGCCGCTCTCGCCCTCGGCGGCGCGGATCGGCGCGTTCAGCGACGCGTCGCCACCAAGGCGCTGGTTCATCGACAGAACCTCTTCCTCGGAAACCTGAAGGTCGGTCGCGATCTTCTTGACCTGCTCATCGTTCAAGTCGGCATCGCCCAGTGCCTGGATGCGGCTCTTGGCCTTGCGCAGGTTGAAGAACAGGCGCTTCTGGTTGGCCGTTGTGCCCATCTTCACAAGGCTCCACGAGCGCAACACATATTCCTGGATCGATGCCTTGATCCACCACATCGCGTAGGTGGCGAGGCGGAACCCGCGCTCGGGATCGAACTTCTTGACCGCCTGCATCAGGCCGACATTGCCTTCGGACACCACTTCGCCCATCGGCAGGCCGTAGCCGCGATAGCCCATGGCGATCTTGGCGACCAGGCGCAGATGCGAAGTCACAAGCTTGTGGGCGGCGTCGGTGTCGTCATGCTCGTGATAGCGCTTGGCGAGCATGTATTCCTCGTCAGGCTGCAGCATCGGAAAGCGGCGGATTTCCTCCATGTACCGCGAAAGTCCGTTACTGCCGCCGGCAAGGCTCGGTAGTGTGTTCTGGGCCATGAAAAGCACCCTTTCTCCCATGATGGCTCCCGCAGAAATGCGGCGAGCAAAAGGCGCACGCGCCAATTGATGCACGCATGCGCCGGGCCGCTGAGCGCGGCTTTGCTCTATAGATGGTGGCGAATGCCAATGATTTCAAGTGTTTCTAGACGTGTCGGAGTTCGTCGGCCACACGCGCCATATCGGCGGGCATATCGGCTTCAAACCGCATGGGTTCGCCGGTCGACGGATGAACGAAGGCAAGCATCCTGGCGTGAAGGGCCTGCCGGCCGAGCGCGTCAACCGCCGCGCGCGCCGGTTCGGGCAGCGCACGAGCCTTGGAGCGGAAGCCGGCGCCATAGACATGATCACCGATCAGCGGATGGCCGACATGGGCCATGTGAACGCGGATCTGGTGGGTGCGGCCGGTTTCCAGCATGCAGGCGACCAGGCTTGCAGCCGGCTTTGCCGCCGGGCCGAACCGCGTTTCCACCGAGAAACGGGTGACCGCGTGGCGCGCGTCCGGCTGGCTTTCCGAGACCACGGCCTGTTTGGTCCGGTCGCTGCCCGAGCGGCCGAGATGTGTCGCGATGGTTCCCGTGTTCCGATCGGGCCCGCCCCAGACCAGCGCCTGATAGACCCGCTCCATGGGGCCGGTGCGGCCATGGTCGGCGAATTGCGCCGACAGATGCTTGTGCGCCGCATCGGTCTTGGCGATGACCATGACGCCGCTTGTGTCCTTGTCCAGCCGGTGCACGATGCCGGGGCGCCTGACGCCGCCAATGCCGGACAGTGTGTCGCCGCAATGATGGATCAGCGCGTTGACCAGCGTACCGGTCGCGTTGCCGGCGCCGGGATGAACGACCAGGCCGGCCGGCTTGTCGATGACGATCAGCGCGTCATCCTCATAGAGCACCGACAGCGCGATGGCCTCGGCCTGCGGTTCGGCATCGGCGGGCGGTGGCAAATCGACGCGCGCGATATCGCCGGCCGCCACGCGCCGTTTTGCCTCCACCACCACCGCGCCGTTCACCGTCACCCGCCCGTCCTCGATCAGCCCCTTCAGCCGGCTGCGGGAAACGGTGCCGTCCATGGCCGTGGCGAGGAACTGGTCCAGGCGACGGCCGGCATCATCCGGTCCGGCGGTCACGTCTTCCATTTTGTCGCTTTCCTCTGTAGGGCAAGGCCCTTGTCGACCGGTGCTATCGGGCGCCGGTGCTGCACGCAACAGGGTAAAGATGAACCAATTGCCGCCCGAACTGGCCGAAGAGGCGCCCCTCGATCCCGCCGCCGAGCGCGTGCGGCGCAAGATGGTGCGCCTTCTGGCGGTCTCCATCGGCATCATGTTCGTCGGCCTTTTCGCCGTCTTGGCGGCGATTGTCTGGCAGGTGGGCGAAGCTTCGGCGCCGACCCTGACACGCGGCGACCTTCTCGTTCCGGACGGTTTTTCGATCACCGAAAGCGATCTGGCGGCGGATGCGATCATGCTGCGCGGTACCGACACCGATGGCGCGCAGCGCCTTTTGATCTTCGATCGCCGCTCGGGGGAACTGGCCGGCGATTTCGCGATCGGAACCCGAACCGGTGTCCCGGGCGGCCGCTAGCGGGTACGCTGTCGCATTTTCGACAACAAGTTTGTCGTCAACGCCAAATTGATTTCATTGTACCCCTTTACAACCGGGGGCGATCTTCGATTTGATGCGGGCGTCGGCCATGCAGCAGTTTCGGCCGGCGCCCGGGTTCAAAAATCGGAGTGGACGGCCATTTCCAGAGGCGCATCAGTCAAGTTCGACAGTGTTCAGAAAAGCTATGACGGCGAAACGCTTGTCGTCAAAGACCTTAATCTCGATATCGCCCGTGGCGAATTCCTGACAATGCTTGGACCTTCGGGGTCCGGCAAGACAACATGCCTGATGATGCTGGCCGGCTTCGAGCCGGCAACGCATGGCGAAATCTATCTCAACGATGACGGCATCAACAACGTGCCGCCGCACAAGCGCGGCATCGGCATGGTGTTTCAGAACTATGCCCTGTTCCCGCACATGTCGGTGGCCGAGAACCTCGCCTTTCCGCTGCAGGTGCGCGGCATGGCCAGGGCCGAGCAGGAACAGCGTATCAAACGGGCGCTCGATATGGTCGAACTGGGCGCGTTCGGCGGCCGGCGGCCGGCACAGCTTTCCGGCGGCCAGCAGCAGCGCGTGGCGGTGGCCCGCGCATTGGTGTTCGATCCCGAACTGGTCTTGATGGACGAGCCGCTGGGCGCGCTCGACAAGCAATTGCGCGAGCAGATGCAGTACGAGATCAAGCACATTCACGAAAATCTCGGCGTCACCATCGTCTATGTGACCCACGACCAGACCGAGGCGCTGACGATGTCGGATCGGGTGGCGGTCTTCAATGACGGCGTGATCCAGCAACTCTCGTCGCCCGACACACTTTACGAAAGCCCGCAAAACTCGTTCGTCGCCCAGTTCATCGGCGAGAACAACAAGCTGTCGGGCGAGGTCGTCGCGCTCGACGGGGCCAATTGCGAAGTGCGGCTGGACGACGGCACGCTGCTGGTTGCCGATCCGGTCAACATCAATGGCGCGGGCAGCCGGACGACGGTCTCCTTGCGCCCCGAGCGGATCGAACTGGCGCCTTCGGATGAGCCTGAAAACGTGGTGGACGGCAAGATCGAGGAACTGATCTATCTGGGCGATCACATACGCGTGCGCATGAATGTGGCCGGCAATGACGAATTCATCGTCAAGGTCCGCAACCGGCGCGACAAGCGGCCGATTTCCGAAGGCGATACGGTCAAGGTCGGCTGGGCCGCCTCGGACTGCAAGGCGCTCGACGCGGTGGCGTGAGCGCGGCTGGAATTGACCGCGGGCAGTGGTGCCCGTGGCAATGGGGGTGTCCGCCACGATATCGACGGTGCGGCCGCCCCGGACAAAAAGGGAGCAATCGATGAAACTCAAGGCAATTCTCATGGCGACTGCGGCGGCTGGCGTGCTGGCTTCCCCGGCGGCCATGGCGGACGGGCACATGGCACTGGCCGAAGCCCCTTGCGAAAACTGTGCCGACGAACTGACCCTCGTCTCATGGGGCGGCGCCTACCAGCAATCGCAGATCAAGGCCTATTCGGAGCCCTATGCGGAAGTCACCGGCGTGACCTTCGTTTGGGACGAATCGTCAGCCGAGGCGGTGGCCAAGCTGCGCGCGATGAACGAAGCGGGCAACGTCACATGGGATGTCGTCGATGTCGTCGCATCGGACTCCATCCGCCTGTGCGATGAGGGTCTGGCCATCGAGATCGACGGCGAGTCCCAGCTTGCGGCGGCGCCTGACGGCACCTCGGCGGACGATGATTTCGGCGTGCTGCGCGTCAATGAGTGCTTTGTGCCGCAGATCGTCTATTCGACCACCTTCGGCTATCGCACCGATGTGGCCGAATGGAACGGCGCGGTGCCGGACGATGTATGCGACGTGTTCGACCTGGAAGCCTTCCCCGGCAAGCGTTCGCTGCAGAAGCGCCCGATCGACAATATGGAATGGGCGCTCTATTGCGACGGCGTTGCCAAGGACGAACTTTATGATGTCCTGGGCACCGACGAGGGCGCTGCGCGCGCATTCGCCAAGCTGGACACGATCAAGGACGAGGTCGTCTGGTGGACGGCCGGCGCTGAAACGCCGCAGCTTCTGGCCGACGGCGAAGTGGTGATCGGGTCGACCTTCAATGGCCGCCTGTTCTCGGCGATCGCCGAACAGGACCAGCCGATTGGCATGCTGTGGGACATGCAGTCGTTCGACCTTGACGGCTGGATCATTCCGGAGGGGCTGGACGAGCCGCGCCTGAACCGGGCGCTGCACTTCCTGAAGTTCGCCACCGATACGCAGCGACTCGCCGACCAGGCCAAATACATCTCCTATGGCCCGGCCCGTACGTCGTCCGCGCCGCTGGTCGGCACCCATGCCGAGCTTGGTATCGACATGGCGCCGCACATGCCGACCGACCCGGCCAATGCCGGCAACGTCCACAATTACGATTATGGATGGTGGGCCGACAATCGCGACGATCTGGACGCCAAGTTCCAGGCCTGGCTGGTTCAGTAAGGCCAAACAACAAAGGACACGGCGCCCGGCGCCGTGTCCGGACTTGATTTTGAAGACATTTTTCGACCGCACATATTTCCAGCGGGGATTGCGATGAGCAGCGCCACCGACACTTCGACCGATGCGATTGCCGGAGACGGCATCGTGCGCGCCGCCGATGGAACCCCGCTCAAACGGAGCCTCGCGCGCGCGTTGCGCCGGGAGAAGCTGCGCTCGTTCCTGCTGATCGCGCCGCTTCTGGCGTTTGTGGTCATCTCGTTCCTGATGCCGATCGCCGACATGCTGTTCCGCTCGGTGGAGAACAACATCGTCGAGGACACGATCCCGGAAACCGTCCAGACGCTGGCCTCCTGGGACGCCGACAGCGGCGACCTGCCGGACGAGCGCGTCTATGCGGCCTTGTTCCAGGACCTTCAGATCGCCGTCGAGCAGCGCATCCACACCCGGCTGGGTTCGCGCCTGAACTACGAGAAGTCCGGCATGTCGGGCCTGTTCCGCAAGACCGGACGCGAGGTGCGCCGGATGGAAGCCGAGGGCCCGTTCAAGGAGCGGTTCATCGAGATCGACGAGGATTGGGCCGATATCGAGGTCTGGGCGGTGATCAAGCGCTACAGCCCGCCTTATACGCCGGGCTATTTCCTCAACGCCGTCGATGCGGAACTGACCGCCGAGGGCGTCGAGATGAAGCCCGAAAACGAGCGCATCTATCTGATGCTGTTCTGGCGGACGCTCGTGATGAGCCTGATGATCACGCTGTCGTGCCTGCTGCTCGGCTATCCGATCGGCTATCTTCTGTCGCACCTGCCGGCGCGCTCGGCCAACCTCTTGATGATCCTGGTGCTGCTGCCGTTCTGGACATCGCTTCTGGTGCGCACATCGGCCTGGAAGGTGCTCCTGCAACAGCAGGGGGTGATCAATGATTTCCTCGTCTGGATCAATCTGATCGACGATGCCGGGCGCCTCGTCATGATCAACAACCAGACCGGCACGATCATCGCCATGACGCACATCCTGCTGCCGTTCATGATCCTGCCGCTCTATTCGGTGATGCAGACGATCTCGCCGTCCTATGTGCGCGCCGCCAAGAGCCTTGGCGCGAGCGACTGGACCGCGTTCTGGCGGGTCTATTTCCCGCAGACCGTGCCGGGCATCGGCGCCGGCGCGATCCTCGTCTTCATTCTGGCGATCGGCTATTACATCACGCCCGAACTGGTTGGCGGCACGAGCGGCATCTTCATCTCCAACCGCATCGCCTATCATATTTCGACGAGCCTGAACTGGGGACTGGCGGCGGCGCTCGGCACCATCCTGCTGCTTCTCGTGATGGCGCTGTTCTACGTCTATGACCGCATCGTCGGCATCGACAATGTGAAGCTGGGCTAGGGAGTACAAAGCGATGTCGTCACCCTTGCCGCCCTATGCCTCAACGCTTCAGGTCACCTGGTTCTATGCGTTCCGGATCATTTGCGGGCTGATCTTCTTCTTCCTGATCTTCCCGATCCTGGTGATCGTGCCGCTGTCGTTCAACGCGCAGGACTTCTTCACCTTCACGCCCGAAATGCTGCGCTTTGATCCGGCCGGCTATTCGCTCAAACACTATGTCGATTTCTTCACCAATCCCGACTGGCAGCAGGCGCTCTACAATTCGGTGACGATCGCGCCGGCGGCGACGATCCTTGCGACGGTGCTGGGCACGCTGGCTGCGATCGGCCTGTCCCAGGCCCATGTGCCCTACAAGTCGGCGATCATGGCGATCCTCATCTCGCCGATGATCGTGCCGCTGATCATCTCGGCGGCGGGCATGTATTTCTTCTATTCGCGGCTCGGACTTCAAGGGACATACATCGGCGTCGTGCTCGCCCATGCGGCGCTCGGCACGCCGTTCGTGATCATCACCGTGACGGCGACGCTTGTGGGCTTTGACCGGTCGCTGGTGCGGGCCGCGGCCAGCATGGGCGCCGATCCGGTGACGACCTTCTTCAAGGTGCAGATGCCGCTGATCATGCCCGGCGTCATTTCGGGTGCGCTGTTTGCCTTCATCACCTCGTTCGACGAGGTGGTGGTCGTGCTGTTCCTCGGCTCGGCTTCGCAGAAGACGCTGCCTTGGCAGATGTTCATCGGCCTTCGCGAGCAGATCTCGCCGACGATCCTCGCCGTCGCCTCGGTGATGGTGGCGCTGTCGATCGTGCTCCTGTTCACGCTGGAAATGCTGCGGCGGCGCTCCGAACGCCTGCGCGGCCTGTCGCCGGGCTGATGGCCCTTTTCGCAGCCGTCCGAAACGGCTAGGTCTTTCGACAAAGACCATTCATCGCGGACCTTCCTCCCATGAACCTCGGGCTTCAGGCGTTTGTCGCCGCCCTGCCGATCCTTGTCGCCGGCCTGCTTCTGGTCGGCCTGCGCATGCCGGCCCGGTTGGCGATGCCGGTCGTCTATGTCGTCGCCGCGCTGCTGGCGCTGTTCGTCTGGCAGGTGCCGGTCCTGCGCGTCGTTGCCGCCTCGCTGCAGGGGCTGGTGATCACTTTCGACATCTTGCTGATCGTCTTTGGCGCTATCCTCCTTTTGAACACGCTCAAACATTCGGGCGCGCTGGCCGTCATCAAGGACAGTTTCTCGGCAATCAGCCCGGACCCGCGCATCCAGATCGTCATCATCGTGTGGATGTTCGGCGCCTTCATCGAAGGGGCGGCGGGGTTCGGCACGGCCGCTGCGATCCTGGCGCCGCTGCTCGTCGCGCTCGGCTTTCCGGCGATGGCCGCCGTGATGCTCGGCATGACGCTGCAATCGACGCCGGTGACGTTCGGCGCGGCAGGCACACCGGTGCTGGTCGGCCTGGCCGGCGGGCTGGACGGGCCGCAGCTTGGCGTGCTGCTCGCCGAAAACGGGCTCACACTGGCCGACTATCTGCAACTGGTCACCAATCAGGTCGTCATCTTTCACGGCGTGGCCGGCCTGTTCATCCCGGTTCTGATGGTTTTCATGACCACGCGCTTTTTCGGCGCAAGCCGGTCGTGGCGCGAAGCGCTGCCGGCGGTGCCCTTTGCCCTGTTCGGCGGCGTTGCCTTCGTTGTGCCCTATGCGCTGATCGGCTGGCTGCTGGGTCCTGAATTCCCGTCCATGATCGGCGGGCTCGTCGGGCTTGCCGTGATGATCGTGGCCGCGCGCGCCGGCTTTCTGATGCCGAAGACCGTCTGGTCGTTTCCCGCGCGCGCGGACTGGCCGGTCTTCTGGCTGGGATCGGTGCAGGCGGATACGGGCGAGCCGCCACCCGAGGGTGGACGTCCGTCCTTGTGGCGGGCCTGGGCGCCTTATCTCTTGATTGCCATCCTTCTGGTTCTGACGCGTCTGCCGGCGCTTCCCTTCGGCGACTGGCTGAAGTCGCTCCGGATCAGTTTTTCCGACATTTTCGGCACCGGCATTTCGGCGGCCAGCACACCGCTCTATCTGCCGGCAACCGTCTTCATCGTGACTGTTCTGATCACCTTCTGGCTGCACCGGATGCGGCCATCGGACATGGCGCGCGCGTTGGGCGAGAGCACCAAGACGCTGCTCGGCGCTGGCGTCGTCCTGATGTTCACCGTTCCGATGGTGCGCATCTACGTCAATTCCGACATCAACAATCTGGCGCTGGCATCCATGCCG
The DNA here is from genome assembly GCA_017642895.1 of Roseitalea sp. Taxonomy (GTDB): domain Bacteria; phylum Pseudomonadota; class Alphaproteobacteria; order Rhizobiales; family Rhizobiaceae; genus Roseitalea. The sequence continues at coordinate 106,778 of JAEPON010000002.1, read as the reverse complement.
CTCGCCATGGCCGACTGGGTGGCGCAGTCGGTGGGCGGTGTCTGGCCGCTTTTTGCGCCCTCGATCGGGGCGCTCGGCGCGTTCATCGCCGGCTCCAACACGATCAGCAATCTGATGTTCGGCGCCTTCCAGTTCGGCGTTGCCGAGCAATTGGCGATGCCGACGGTCACCATCGTTGCGCTGCAGGCGGTCGGCGCCGCTGCGGGCAACATGATCGCGATCCACAATGTGGTCGCCGCCTCGGCCACCGTCGGCTATCTCGGCCGGGAAGGGCAAGTGTTGCGCCTGACGCTGCTGCCGACGCTTTACTATGTCACTCTGGTCGGCCTGATGGGGCTGGTTGCGATCGGACTTGTTTCGTCGCCCTGACCCGATCGGCCGCCGAACGCCGGCTTGACCGGTTTGATGCGGGCGAGGGCGCTTCAGCCCGCGCCCAACTGCCGGGCGATGCGGCCGGCCGCGTCCAGCAATTGCCGGCGAATGAATGGTCGGGCAGCGTCATCGGGCGGCGCGGTGGTCGTCACGTTGATGGCGGCGATGGCCTGACCGGACATGTCGCGCACGGCGGTGGCGATCGCCGTCACGCCGCTCTCGAAGCGGCCGGCCTGGACGATGGTCTCGGCATCGCGGTCGACCTTGTGCTGGGCCAGCACCTTTTGCGGGGTCCAGCCGCCTGTGCCACCGCGCGCAGCGTCCGCCGCGTCCCGATAAAGCGCGATGAGCGTGGGTTCATCAAGGTCTGCCAGAAGCACACGGCCCATCGTCGTGCTGACCGCGGGCAGGCGCGAGCCCACATGGACGATGCTGGCCAGTCCCATCCGGCTTGGCACGCGCAGCAAATAGAGCACCGAACGGCCGTCGCGCACGCCCAGATGCGCCGACCAGTCGGTCTCGTCGCGCAGCCGTTCAAGCTCGGGCAGGGCGATCTCGACCAGTTCGCGGCTTGCCAGAAGCCCGTAGCCCAGCGCCATCACAGCCGGGCCGAGCCGGTAGAGCCGGCTGCGCGAGTCCTGCATCAGATAGCCCAGATGGTTGAGCGTATAGACCGCCCGGAAAGCGGCCGAGCGCGTCATGCCCAGATGGCCGGCAATCTCGCTCAGGCTCATCTCGCGGCGCTCGGGTGAAAAAGCCCGCAGCACTTTGAGCCCCCGGACCAGGCCGGGCACGAGATAGCGGTCCTCATAGGACGCGGCGGATGGCAGTTCGATCGGCGATGGCGTTTTGCCCATAAAACGGCGCGTAGCATACAAAACGGTGTCGCGATAGCGTCGGGCGATCCACGATCAAGGAGGACGATCATGAACGTGCATGCCGCACCCGCCCCCGCGCTCGCTGCGGACCTCAAGGCCCATACCGGCCGGTTCACCGACAAGGTGTTCGACTGGAACGCCTTTCCGTCCAATGACGGCTATGACGAATTGGCGCGCGCGCAGATGCGCTATATCGGCGCCGGCGGGTCGCCCAAGGTCGGCGACACATCGACGCTCAAGCCCGACCATTTCACCCTGAGCCTGATCTACAAGGAGCCGGGCCGCTATGCGGCCTGTCACAGCCATGAGATCGAAGAAAGCTTCCTGATCATCGACGGGACGCTGATCGTCGGCTGGGAGAAGGATGGCGAGGTGGTCGAGGTCAATCTTGGCCCCAAGGACATGATCCTGAACGCGCGCGACATCGGTCACGGCTTCCGGGTCGATGGGGTGGAGCCGGTGTTGATGTCGATTTCGGTCGATGTCGGCAAGCCGCTGCCGCCGGTCTATCACTACCATCCCAAGGACCACCCGACCGAGCTGGCGCGGACATTCGGCGCCGCGCCGGGCAAGACGCTGCCGTTTGATCCCGATGGCGACCATCCGCTGCAAAAGCTGATGGCGCGCTATGTGGTGCGCCACAATGAACTGCCCGCGATCTGGGAAGAGGCCGGCTTCATGCGCAAGGTCTATGTCGGCCCGGCCGGGCTTCAGCACCATACATGCCGAAAGGAGATGTGGGGGGTTCCCTCGCGCGTCGGCGTGCAACCTTTCACGCGGCCGGTCGAGGACGCGTTTCTGGTGCTGGACGGCTCTTTGACCGTCGGCTGGGACGAGGATGGCCAGTCGGTCGAGGTGGAACTGGGGCCGCGCGACCTGGTCAAGACACCGGCCGGCCGGGCCCACTGGTTCCGCAACGATGGTGCCGGCGCAGCCACCGTCTGGCACGTGATCGGCACGGCCGACGATGACGGCGTTTCCTATCGCGCCGCATGACCCGAACCGTGGCGGCGGCACCGAATGAGGAGCCGCCGCCGCGGTTTTCCAGGGCTTGGCGAAACCCGCTTGACAGTGCCAGCCATGTCTTGCAATCTATTTTGAACACTATGTTCATATTTGAACGACTTGTTGAGAGGGCATCATGGACGGTTTCAAGGATCGCCTGTCGCAGCGGGCACGGGATACCAGCCGTCCGCAACTGGCCCATCAAAGCAAGGGGCGGGACATGTCGCCGGCGGAGGACGCGCTGGCCGGTGCGCTGATGGAGATTTATGGCGCCGGCACCCATGAGTTCGCGGCCGTCGCCGCCGAGCTTGCCAAACGCGGTATCGCCGCGCCGGTCTCCGGCCGGGCCGACTGGACCGAGGCGCTGCTCGCCGAAGAGCTTGCGGCGATCAATGCCGATCTCGATGCCGCCTATCAGGCCAACGGTTATGGCGCTTGAGTTCAACGCCGTTACCAAACGGTTCGAGACCAATGGCGGGGTTCTGACCGCGGTCAGCGATGTCAGCTTCAAGGTTGATGAGGGCGAGTTCGTCGCCGTCGTCGGGCCGTCGGGGTGCGGAAAGTCGACCCTTTTGAGCATGACGGCCGGTCTCTATCAGCCCTCGCAGGGCGAGGTTCGGGTGAGCAACGTCCCCGTGACCGGCCCAAACTCCCATGTCGGCTTCATGCTGCAGAAGGATCTGCTGCTGCCCTGGCGCTCCATCGTCGGCAATATCGAATTCGGGCTCGAGGCACGCGGTGTCGGCAAGTCCGAACGGCGCGCCCGCGCCATGCAGGAATTGAAGCATTGTCATCTGGACGGGTTCGAGCGGCACTTTCCCTATCAATTGTCCGGCGGCATGCGCCAGCGCGCGGCGCTTGCGCGGACCCTCGCCGTCGACCCCGAAATCATTCTTCTGGACGAGCCTTTTTCGGCGCTCGACGCGCAGACCAAACTGCTTTTGCAGAATTCGTTCGCAGGCACGATCGCCGAAACCGGCAAGACCACGCTTCTGATCACCCATGATCTGGCCGAGGCGGTGCTGATGTCCGACCGCATTCTGGTGCTTTCGGAACGCCCCGGCCGGATCGTCGCCGAGATCAATGTCGATTTGCCGCACCGCGACCAGCCGCTCAAGCGCCGTGTGATGCCCGAGGTCAGCACCTATGCGGCGCAGGTCTTCAAACATCTGAAGCTCGAAGAGAAGGCGGAAGAGGTGATGGCATGACGCAATGGAAGACATTTTTGCTTGCCGGGTTTGCATCGCTATTGCTGGCGGTGCCGGCCAGCGCGGACGACAAGGCCCATTTCGTGCTCGTGCCCGGAGCCTGGCATGTCGGGGCGGCCTGGCAGCCCGTCATCGGCCGGCTGGATGCGCAGGGATACACCGCTCAGGCGCTTACGCTGCCCGGCCATGGCAAGGATGCGGACCGGGCCGGCGTCACGTTCGCCGATGCCGAAGCGACCCTGATCGAGGCCGTCCGGTCCCATGACGGCAATGTGATCCTCGTGGGTCACTCGGCGGCCGGTGTTCTGCTTCAGCAGGCGGCCGGCAAGGTCGCCGACCAACTCGATGCCGTCGTCTTTCACAACGCCTTCCTGATCGAGGATGGCACGTCGCTCGAACAGAATCTGCCCCCGGATATCGCGGCGACGTTCCGTCAGATCGCCGAAGCATCGGGCGACAACAGCATCGGTGTCGGCGAGCAATTCTGGCGCAATGTGCTGCTGGCCGGCGTCGAGGAGGACCGCGCCACCGAGATCATCGGGATGATGGTGCCGCAGCCCTTCGGCTTTTACACCCATGAGATCGACACCAGCAGCTTTGCCGATGTGAAGGCCCCCAAATTCGTGCTGCTGGCCACCGATGATGCGTCCCTTCCGCCGGGTGCCTGGGCCGGCATGGCGATGTGGTTCGGCCAAGCGACCACCGTGGAAATCTCCGGCGGACACGAGGTGCTGCTCACGGACCCCGATGCCGTTGCGCAGGGATTGGCGACGATCGCCGAGAGCCTTTGACCGACCGAAACCAAAACAGAGCCAGCTATCAGGGAGTTCATCATGACAAGACTTGGCCGCGCCATCGCGACGATGGCGATTTCCGTCGCAACCATCCTTTCACCTGCGGTCGCCTCGGCCGCCGAGAAGGTCACCTATCTGTTTCCGGCACCCGATTTCCTGCCAGCCTTCGCGCCGTTTCAGCTTGCCGAGGGCAAGGGCTATTTCGAAGAGGCCGGCCTTGATGTGACGTTCCAGGTCGGCAAGGGAGGCGCCGATGTCGCGACCCAGGTTGCCGTCGGCAATGCCGACATGGGCGGCGGTATCGGAGACACGCCGATCATCGTGCGCGCCAACGGGCTCGACATTCGCGGCGTGGCGCTGCTTGGCGGTCGCGGACTGACGCAGCTTGCATGGCGCGCCGACAGCGGCATTTCCGGGCCCGAGGATCTGGCCGGCAAGTCGATCGGCGTTTTGTCGTTCCAGGACACGACCTACTACAATCTGCTGGGCGTTCTCGCCTCGGCCGGCCTGACCAAGGCTGACGCCGACATCCAGGCGGTTGGCCCCGGCGGCATCATACAGTTGAGCATTTCGGGCGACCTTGACGCCATGTCGGGCGTTCCCGAATGGATCGCCGCCGTCGAGGGCGCCGGCGTTGAAATGCAGCAGATGCCCATCGACAGCGTGTTCCCGGCCATGGCGCAGGCGATCATCGCTTCGGACACGATGATCGCGGAAAAGCCCGAGGTGATCGAGGGCTTTGTCGGCGCGGTGATCAGGGCCATCGGCGACATCAATGACGACCCGGCCCAGGCCGCTGCCGAGTACACCCAGCTTGTGCCGCAGCATGAGGGCAAGGAAGCGCAGATCGAAGGGATCATGCGGGCCTATTCGACGCTGGTCTATCCGGAAGGCGAGGGCCAGCCGCTCGGCTCGTTCGACGCCGATCGGATCGCCGAGGTGCAGCAGTTCTACCTCGACAATGAGATCGTGCGCACCGCCGTTCCCGTCGAAGACCTCTATACGAATGACTTCGTGCAATGACCGACGCGGCACACTCCAGCACCGGCGCGCCCGTCGCGCCGGCCTCACCCGGCAAGCCAAGGGCATCGCTTCCGGTCAACGGCACGATGCTGGCAAGCTTGAGCTTGCTGGTGCTGGTGCTGCTGGCCTGGGAGTTTGTGCCCCCGGCGCTGGACGTGCCGAAATTCATCATTCCCACGGTGACCGACTGTCTGGCCGAACTGCAGCGCATGTGGGCGCAGGAACGGCTGGCCTCGCACATCGCCTCGACCGCGCTCTATACGGTGCTGGGCTTTTTGATCGGCAGCGCCATGGGCGCGGCGATCGGCTATCTTCTGGGCATGTCGGCGTTTTGGGAGAAGGTGCTGTCGCCCTACATACTGGCGCTGCAGATCGCGCCGAAAGTGGCGTTCGCGCCGCTCTTCATCATGTGGTTCGGCTACAATGCGACGCCGAAGCTCCTGGTCACGGTGCTGATCGTGTTCTTTCCCGTGCTCGTCAATGTTCTGCAGGCGATGCGCACCGTCGACCGCGATCTGGTCAATCTGGCGCGCGCCTACAATCTTTCGCGCTGGGGCATCTTCTTCAAGATCGAGATGCCTTCGACGTTGCCCAACCTGATGGCCGGGCTGCGTATCGCATCGACGCTCGCCGTCATCGGCGTGACGGTCGGCGAACTGGTCGGCGGCAATGTCGGGTTGGGCTTTCTGATCTCCTATGGCGGCGGGCAGGCCAATGCCGCCATGGTGTTCAACGCGATCCTGTTCCTGACGCTGATCGGCATCGCGCTCTATGCGATCCTGGTGCGGATCGAGGAACGGGTCCTGCACTATCTGCCCAAGGCCGAGCACTAGAATTTCCTGGAGGACAAAATGGACAAGAAGAGCCTGATCGAGGAACGCGTCAACTCCGGCCTTCCGGGCCAGTGGTATCCGGTGGCAAAATCCGTCGAGATCAAGGCGGACGCGCCCTATGGCACCCGCCTCCTCGACAACAAGATCGTCCTGTGGCGCGACGGTTTCGGCGCCATCCAGTGCATCGAAGACTTCTGTCCGCACCGGGGCGCGCCGCTCTCCTATGGCGAAATCCATGAGGGCAATATCGGCTGCCGTTATCACGGCGTGATCGTCGATGGCGAAGGGGTCGTGCAGCGCGTGCCGGCCATGCCCGAATGCGCATTGGAAGGCCGCAAGGCGCTCAAGAGCTTCAAGGTCACCGAGGCCAATGACGCGGTCTTTGTCTATGTGCCGTCCGTCGACCAGCCCGAGCCGCCCGAACTGGTGCTGCCCAAGGAACTGATCAGCGACGAATGGACGGGTTTCCTGTGCACCTCGGTCTGGGAGACCAATTACCGCTACGCGCTTGATAATCTGGCTGACCCGATGCATGGCTGCTACCTGCATTCGGAGAGCTTCACGCTGGCTTACGGGTCCAAGCAGGATTTGATGAAGCTCGACAAGACCGATGACGGGTTCCGGGTCGAACGCGTCGGACAGACCGGCGAGAATTTCGACTGGACCGAATTCGAGCTGCATCCGGGTGTCATGTTCTGCTTTCTCGACATTCCCTATCCGCCGGCGGCCGGGCCGGGCGGGTTCATGCGGATTGTCGGCTTCGTCTCGCCGATCGACGCGCGCACCTGCAAGGTCTTCTTCTGGCGCTTGCGCAAGGTCGAAGGGCTCGCTCGCGAGAGCTGGCGGTTCCTTTATCGCGCCAAGCTCGAGCCCAACCACTGGAACGTGCTCGAACAGGACCGTGTGATGCTGGAGGGCATGCCGGACGATGCGCGCAAGCGCGAAATGCTCTATCAGCACGATCTGGGCGTCAGCCGTATCCGGCAGATGCTGACGCGGGCGGCCAAGACGCAGATCGAGGCGGAACTCGCCGAAAGCCAGGTCGCCGCCGAATGACGCTCGAAGGCCGCCATGTGCTGGTGACCGGCGCGGCGCGCGGGCTGGGCGCTGTGCTTGCGCGCACGCTCGCCGATGCCGGCGCGCGGCTGATCCTCGCCGATATCGCCGAGGAGGAAGGCCGGGCCGTCGCCGCCGATATAAACGGCCATTTCCTGCCCGTCGATCTGGCCGATCCGGCCTACATCGACGCACTTGGACAGGCGGTCGGTGCCCATACGGACGGGGTGCTGCACGGGCTCGTCAACAATGGCGCGGTGGCGACAAATGTGGGCGGAAAGACGTTCGAGCAGATCGACATCGAGACATGGGACCGGGTGATGGGCGTCAATGTGCGCGGCACCTGGCTGATGGTTCGCGCCATGGCGCCGCTCCTGAGGGCGAGCGGTTCGGGCCGTATCGTCAATGTCGCCTCGGACACCGCGCTTTGGGGGGCGCCGAAGCTTCTGTCCTATGTTGCCAGCAAGGGCGCGGTGATTGCCATGACCCGGTCTTTGGCCCGCGAATTGGGACCCGACGGTGTCGGTGTCACCGCGATCGCGCCGGGCATTCTGACGACGCCATCGACCGATTATGTGCCCGAAGCGCGCCACCGCCACTATGCAGACGGCCGGGCTGCGCCGGGGTCGCACGCGCCGGAGGAAGTCGCCGGGACCGTCACGTTCCTGCTCGGCGAAGATGCGCTGTCGCTGACAGGCCAGGTGCTGCCGGTGAACAAGGGCTTTGTGTTCGGATGAGGCGATGGAACCGGTGACCCTGTCCACACGCATGATCGACGGCATCGCGTTTGCCGAACGCCCGGGTGACGGGCCGGCCCTGGTGATGTTGCACGGGATCGGCTCCAACGCCGCCTCCTGGGCGCCGGTCATGGCTTTTCTGCCGGCTGACTGGCGGCTGATCGCATGGAACGCGCCGGGCTATGGCGACTCTCGGCCGCTTGCCGGTGACTGGCCGAAGGCAAATGACTATGCCGAAGCGCTCCTGAAACTGGTCGATGGTTTGGGGGTTGGCCGCTTCGTTCTGGCCGGCCACTCGCTGGGCGCGCTGATCGCCGCTTCGTTCGCTGTTTCACATCGCCAACGTGTGGCGCGGCTGGTGTTGGCCGCGCCGGCGCTGGGCCATGGCGTGCATCCGAGCGGCGCGCTGTCGGACAAGGCGCAGGCCCGCATTGATGATCTCGAACGGCTGGGTCCTGACGATTTTGCCAACGCGCGCGCCGCCGCGCTGGTCCATGCCCCGCACGACAATCCCGCGATCGTTGCGGACGTGCGCGAAGCGATGGCGCAGGTGTGCATGCCCGGCTACGGCCAGGCGGTGCGCATGCTCGCCTCGGCCCGGTTGCTTGAAGATGTGGGACAGCTTGCGGTGCCGACCGACATCATCACCGGCGCGCAAGACCGGATCACACCGCCGGACGGCGCGCGCGAGGCGCATGACTGCCTCGCATCCGACTGCCGAGGCGTGCTGGTCGAGGTTCCCCTTTGCGGCCATGCGGTGACGCAGCAGGCACCCGAAGCGGTGGCGGGATTGTTGATGCGGGCGGCAGTGCCGGCGTGAGAGGATCAAGAGGAGATGAGGCGATGAGCGATACAATCCGGGTCGAAAGCCTGCGCGGCATCATGATGCGCGGTCCCGGCATCACCGCGACGCTGCCCTTCTATGAGGACATGTGGGGGCTGAGCCTTGCCCATGCCGAAGACGGCGAGGCGCTCCTTCGCGGCACCGGGCCGGAAGCGTTTCTCTACGGGCTCAAGGACGGGCCGGTCTATGGCATCGACCATGTCCATTTCGCCATGCCCGACCGCGCCGCCATCGATGCGCTGCACGCCCAGGTTCTGGCGCGCAATGGCTGCCTGCTCGGCCAGCCCGCGCCCTTCGACGACTGGATCGGCGGTTACGGCTTCGAGATGCTGGACCCTGACGACCGGCGCCTGCGCTTTCGCACCGAGGCGCGCGTGCACGAGGACCAGAACGATTGGGCCAAGCCGCGCAAGGTCAGCCATGTGGTTCTGAACACGCCGGACATGGAGGACCGGCAAAAGTTCTATTGCGATGTACTCGGCTTCCGCGTGTCGGACTATTCGGCCGACCAGATGGTGTTCCTGCGCTGCAACACCGATCACCACTCGATCGCGCTGGTGCGGGGGCAATATCCGAGCGTCAATCATGTCGCCTTCGAGATGCCGACCATCGACGAGTTCATGCGTGGCATCGGCCGGATGAAGCAGAAGGGCCATGTGCCGACCTGGGGGCCGGGACGGCACGGGCCGGGCAACAATCCGTTCGCCTATTTCGTGTCGCCTTCGGGCTTCGTCATCGAGTTCACCTCCGAACTGCAGCAGATCGACGAGGCGACGCACGAGGCCAGGGTCTGGTCGCGCACCGATCCCGAACAGATGGACCGCTGGATGACGGCCGGTCCGCCGACGCCGGCCCAGCGCGCCGTGATGCAGGGCCGCCCGGACCCCGGCTTTGCCGAACTGCGCGCCATGGCGGAGGCCGGCTGATGGACTATGGATACAAGGGGCAGGTCGCCGTCGTCACGGGCGGGTCGTCCGGCATCGGCCTTGCCACGGTGCGCACGCTGCTCGATTCGGGCGCACAGGTGGCCCTTTGCGCGCGCAATGAAGGCCGGCTGAACGATGTCGCCGCCGTGCTCAAGCGCGATTATGGCGACGCCAATGTGCTGGCCAGCGCGCTTTCGGTGCTCGACGCGGACGCGGTGAACGGTTTCGCAGGCGCGGTGAAGGCGGCCTTCGGGCGCTGCGACCTTCTGGTCAACAATGCGGGGCAGGGGCGGCAATCGACCTTTGAAACGACGAGCGATGATGACTGGCGCGCCGAGTATGAACTCAAGCTGTTCAGCCAGATCCTGCCGGCGCGCGCCTTCCTACCGATGCTGAAGGAAGCGCGCGGCGCCATCGTTGCGGTCAATTCGCTTCTCGCCTACCAGCCCGAGGCGCACATGGTCTGCACCTCCTCGGCGCGGGCGGGTGTGCAGAACCTGCTCAAATCGTTGAGCATCGAGTTCGCGCCCGACGTGCGGGTCAATTCGGTGCTTCTGGGCCTTGTCGGATCGGGCCAGTGGACCCGGCGCTTCGCCGCCCGCGAAGACCAGAGCCAGAGCCGCGAGGAATGGTACGGCGCGCTCGCCCGCGACAAGGGCATTCCGCTTGGCCGGCTCGGCGATCCGATGGAAGCGGCGGCGGCGATCGCCTTTCTGGGCTCGCATGCGGCCAGCTACATCACAGGCGCCCAGCTCGAGGTTTCGGGCGGCCTTTCGAGACATATCTGAGGAGATGGCCATGAAGATGGAAACCATTGAACAGGCCGGAACGGTCGGCGATTTCATCGCCCATTATCTTGCTGAGATCGGCGTGACGACGCTCTTCGGCGTCATCTCGATCCACAACATGCCGATCCTCGATGCGGTTGCGCGTCAGGGCCGCATCCGGTTCGTTCCGGCGCGGGGCGAAGCGGGCGCGATGAACATGGCCGATGCCTATGCGCGGGTTTCGGGCGGGCTCGGCGTCTGCCTGACATCGACGGGAACGGCCGCGGCCAATGCCGCTGGTGCGCAGAGCGAAGCGCTGACCGCCGGCGCGCCAGCCCTGCACATCACCACACAGGTGGACCTTGCTTATGCCGACCGCGACCGGGCGGCGATCCATGACGTGCCGCGCCAGCCGGAGATGCTGCGTGGCCTCTCCAAGGCGGTCTACCGGCTGTGGGATGCGAACGGCGCCATCGGCACGATGGCTGCCGCCGTGTCGGCGGCCCTGTCCGCGCCGACGGGGCCGGTGAGCCTTGAAATTCCGGTCGACGTGCAGCGCATGCCAGCCGCGCCGCACGGACGCATTCATCCGCCCGTCATCCAGCGCCCCCGGGCCTGCGATGCGGTCATCGATGAGATGACGGCGCTGATCGAAACAGCCAAACGTCCGCTTGTCTGGCTGGGCGGTGGTGCGCGCGGCGCGAGCGCGGAAGCCACCGAACTGATGCGCCGGGGCTTTGGCGTCGTCACCTCGACAAACGGGCGCGGGGTCGTTTCCGAACAGGAGCCGGCCAGCCTTGGCGCGTTCAACATGACGCCGGAGGCGTCCGCGCTCTATGAAAGCTGCGATCTGATGCTGGTTGTCGGTTCGCGTCTGCGCGGCAATGAAACGCGCAACAACGCCATGGCGCTGCCCCGGCCGCTTCTGCAGATCGATGCCGATGCGGCGCAGGGCGGGCGCAACTATCCGGTGGATATCTTCGCCCATGGCGATGCCGCGGACACGCTGCGCCGCCTGCTCGACCGGCTGCCCGATACGCTCGACACCGATCCCAATCTGAGTTTCGACATTGCGCGCGCGCGTGCGCAGGCCGAGGGCACGATGCGCGACATGCTCGGCCCCTATCGCGTCGTCGCCGACACGCTGTCGGAAACCGTGTCAGCGGGCGGTCATGTCTGGGTGCGTGATGTGACGATCGCCAATTCCACCTTCGGCAACCGCTATGTCCGGGTGACGCATCCCAGGCAGGGCGTTCACGCACTGAGCGGCGGGATCGGGCAGGGCGTGGCGATGGGCATTGGCGCGGCGCTTGCAAAGTCCGGCGCGGCCAAGGCGGTGACGCTTCTTGGCGATGGCGGGACGATGCTGGGGATTGCCGAGATGATCACGGCGGTCGAGGAAGAGGCACCGCTCGTCTACGTGCTGATGAACGATCAGGCCTATGGCGTGATCCAGAACATTCAGGATGCGCAATATGACTCGCGCCGGCACTATTCCGCGCTCGCCGCGCCGGATTTCGCGCAGTTCTGCGCGTCGATCGGCATGCCGCACCGGCGCGTCGGCGACTTAGCCGGCTTTGCCGGCGCACTGGACGGCGCGCTGGCCGCCAAAGGCCCGCAACTGGTGGAAGTGGACATGTGCACGATCGGACCGTTTACGAGCGCCTTTTCCGGCCCGCCGGCGGGCGCCGCAGGGAACAGGGAGCCCGCCTGATGCGTCTTGGCGTGATCGGCTTCGGCAACATCGCCCAGTCCCTCATGGCGCTTTTGGCCGAGGGGCCGGCACCGCTCGGGCATCTGGCCGTGTTGTGCAAGCCCGCGCAGCGCGACGCGTTGCAGGACCGGCTCGGTTCCGATTTGGCCGGTGCGGCGCAAAGCAATGCCATCGTCACCGATACCGGTGGCCTTCTCGCCGAACGGTGCGACCTGATCGTCGAGTGCGCCGGTCATTCGGCGGTGCGTGCCCACGGGCCGGCGGTGCTTGAAGCCGGGCTCGACATGGTGGTGGTCTCGGCCGGCGCGCTGGCCGACCAGACGCTTGAAGACACGCTGCGCGCCGCTGCCAAAAAGGGTGGCGGGCGGCTTATCGTTCCTCCGGGCGCCATTGGCGGGATCGATCTTCTTGCCGCCCTCGGCACGGCCGGCGCGATCGATGTGCGCTATCGCGGCACCAAGCGACCAGCCGCATGGCGTGGCACGCCTGCCGAAAAGGCCGTCGATCTCGACAGGCTGGATGGCCCGTCCGTGTTCTTTAGCGGGACGGCGCGCGAGGCATCGGCGCACTATCCGAAAAACGCCAACGTGGCGGCGACCCTGGCGCTGGCCGGGGCCGGGTTCGAGGCCACGCAAGTCGAACTGGTCGCCGATCCGGACACGCCGGGCAATGTGCACCAGTTCGATGCGGTTTCGCCGCTGGCGCGCATTTCGGTGCGGATCGAGAACCAGGTGTCTGATGGCAACGCCAGGACATCGGCCACGACGATTCATTCGGTGCTGCGTGAGGTGCGCAACCGGCAATCCGCGGTGGTGGTGTGATGACGGCGCACGACACGCACATGCCCGCCGGCGATCTTTATGTCGGCGGCGTTTGGGAAAAGGGATCTGGCAACGAAATCGTGTCGATCTTCCCGGCCGACGGCAGTGTCAACCGGACGATCAAAGGCGCATCCGTGGCCGATGGCGAACGGGCGATCGAGAGGGCGAAGGCCGCGCAGGCCGACCCGGCATGGCGCAATCTGAAGCCGCATGAGCGGGCGCGCTTTCTGTGCGCGATCGCCGACGGGATCGAGGCCAATGCGGCACGGATCGCCCACATTCAGAGCCGCGACACGGGAAAGACGCTGCGCGAGACCGGCGCGCTCGCCGCCTCGGCGGCCGGAACGTTCCGCTATTTCGGCGCGGTTGCCGAGACGATGGACGAAGCTCTGACGAGCCAGCGCGGCGATGCGCTGACCATGTCGGTGCACGAACCGCTCGGATTGATCGCCGCGATCACGCCCTGGAATTCGCCGATCGCATCGGACGCGCAAAAGGTCGCGCCGGCGCTTGCGGCGGGCAATGCGGTGTTGCTCAAGCCCGCATCCTGGTCGCCGCTGGTGGCGCTGGAACTGGCGCGCATCGTCGAGCAGGCGGGTCTGCCGCCGGGGCTTTTCTCCGTGCTGCCGGGCGCGGGACGCGAGATCGGCAATCTTCTGGTCGAACATCCCGACATCGCCAAGGTGAGCTTCACGGGAGGAACGGACACCGGCCGTGCGCTGGCGATCAAGGCAGCGGAAAAGCTGATGCCGGTCAGTCTGGAACTGGGCGGAAAATCGCCGACCATCGTTTTTGAAGACGCCGACATCGACCAGGCGCTGGCCGGCGTGATGTTCGGCATTTTTTCATCGAGCGGGCAGAGCTGCATCGCCGGCTCGCGCCTGTTCGTGCAGCGTTCGATCTACGACGCATTTGTCGGGCGCCTGGTTGCGGCGACGGAGCGGTTGACGATCGGCCATCCGTTCGAGCCCGACACGCAGGTGGCGCCTCTCATCCATGTCGATCACCGCGCGGCGGTGGCGCGCGATGTCGCCATGGCGCTCGAGGATGGCGCGGACCTTCTGACCGGTGGCCGTGCGCCGGAAGGCGGCGCTTACGAAAAGGGCGCCTATTACGTGCCGACCATTCTTGCCGGCATGTCCAACGATGCGCGTATTTGCCAAAGGGAAGTCTTCGGCCCGGTTCTGGCGGTTTTGCCGTTCGATGACGAAGGCGATGTGATCGCGCAGGCCAACGCCAATGCATACGGGCTGGCCTGCGGCATCTGGACTGCTGATTTTGCCAAAAGCTGGCGGGTTGGCCGTGCGATCAGCGCCGGCACGGTCTGGGTCAACACCTACAAGCAGTTCTCGATCTCGACGCCGTTCGGTGGCGAAAAGGACAGCGGTGTCGGGCGCGAAAAGGGGCGCGACGGCATCCGAGCCTACATGGCGCAGAAGGGCATGTATGTCGATCTGACCGGTACGCCGCATCCGTGGGCGACCAAGGCGGTGTCGGGTCGATGACGCATAAAATCGCCATTGTTGGCGCGGGCCCGTCCGGCTGTTATCTGGCACAGGCTCTGTTGAAGGCGCGTGCCGACCTTGGCGTCGACCTGATCGACGTGCTTCCGGTTCCCTACGGCCTTGTGCGTTACGGGGTTGCCGCCGACCATCAGGGCAGCAAGGCGGTGACGCGCCAGTTCGCCCGCATCTTCGAGCGGCAGGGCGCGCGCTTTTTCGGCAATGTGCATGTCGGCCGCGATGTGACGCGGGACGAACTCCGGTCGGCCTATGATGTGGTCGTCTTCGCCACGGGCCTTGCCGCCGACCGCAGGCTTGGCATTGCCAATGACGCGGCGCCGGGCGTTGTCGGCGCCGGGGCCATCACGCGGGCGCTCAACGGCCATCCCGATGCCGGGCCGCTGCCTGATCTGGGCGCGCGGCCGCTGATCGTCGGCAATGGCAATGTTGCGGTCGACATCGTTCGGCTTCTGGGCAAGCTGCCGGACGAATTGACCGGTTCCGATCTCGGGCCGGAGCAAACGCGCTGGCTGGCCGAAAGCGGCATTGAGGCGATCACCGTGCTTGGCCGCTCGCCGGCAGCGCAGGCGAAATTCGATCCCGTGATGATCAAGGAACTGGGCAAGCTGGCCGGCGTTGCCATCACCGTCGACAATGCCGGCACCGCCGATGACGAGCACGGGCAGAAATTGCTGGATGCGTTGGCCGCCATCGACGGCGACGGCACCGCCGCGCGCACGATCCGGTTCGTCTTCTCGCATGTGCCGTTGGCGGTGGAGACACAGGGCGGACGGGTGACGGGCCTGCGCTGCCGAACCGTGCAGGGCGATGAGATCGTTGTCGGCTGCACATCGATCGTCACTGCGATCGGCTTTGAAGACATCGGCGATCTGCCGCGCGCCGACATTCTGGCGCAAGCCGACAGCGCCGCGCCCGTCTACGCGGCCGGCTGGTTCCGGCGCGGGCCGCGCGGCACCATTCCCGACAACCGGGCCGACGCGCAAGTGCTCGCCGCAGACATTCTGGCGGACTTGGACGGTGTCTCCGCCGGGCCCGAGCGGCCGGGCGGCACGCTTTTCGAAGGACCGCGCGATGTGGTCGACTATCCCGGTTGGCTGCGCATCGAGCGGCGCGAACTTGCCGGCGCCGATGCCGCCCGCTGCCGGGTCAAGATATGCGATCGGGCGGCCATGATCGAAGCGGCGTGCCATGCAGAGGAGACCTCGTCATGAAGATCGTGATCCTTTACGGAACCGAGACGGGCAATGCCGAGATGCTCGCCGAGGACATTGGCGACGCGCTCGATGCCGACCATGAGGTGACCTGCACCAACCTCAGCGATTTTCCGGTCGGCGAGTTCGATGCGGAGACACTCTATCTGGTCGTCTGTTCAACCTATGGCGACGGCGAACTGCCGGCGTCCGCGCAGCCGTTTGCCGAAGTGCTCAAGGCCGGGGCGACCAGTCTGGCGGGCGTCCATTTCGCCATTTTCGGTCTTGGCGACAGCGAATATGAGGAGACGTTCAATTTCGGCAGCAAACGGCTGGCCGAGCTTTTGACGCAACACGGTGCCGTGCAGCTTGGCGAGCGGGCGACGCACGACGCCTCCGGCGTTGATCTTGCCGAGGATCTGGCGCTGCCCTGGGCGACGGAGGCCGTCGCGCTGGCCGAAAGCCGGTTCGGCAAGGCGGCTTGAGGCCATGGACTCATGAAGGCGGAAGAAATCCGGCAGGCGCTCGATGTGCCGTGGCACCACGGCGCGCATGTCGATCTGCGCGGCGTTGTCTGTGAGGACCAGCTCGACCTTTCGGGGCTCGACTTGCCGGGCGTGGATTTCACCGGTGCCCGGTTTGCCGAGGGAATCGTTGTCGAGGGCGCGCGCTTTGCCGGTCTGAGCTGGTTCGGCAGCACGGTCTTCGATGGTGATGCAGTCTTCGATGACGCGCTCTTTCTCAACGATGCGCGATTCGAGGATGCAGGTTTTTCAGGGTCGGCCCGGTTTGCGGGCGTCGGGTTTCGCGGCATTGGCCGTTTCGACCGGGCGCGGTTTGCGGCCGGCGCCTGCTTCGAGGACACCGTCAGCTATGGCAATTTTTCCCTGCAGGACGTGACCGGCGCCGGTGCGATGACGTTTCATGGCGCCGAATGGCTTGGGGGCCTGTGGTGCCATGGCGCGCGGCTTCCCGCAAACGCCGATTTCGGCGAGACACAGGTGCATGGCCGTCTGTGGTTGCGGGATGCCCGGCGCGGCAACGCCGCGCTGACGGCTGAAGCTTTTGGCATGACATTCGGCTACGACTATCGCTGAGCGCGGCTTTCCTCGCGGTGGCCCAGAGCCTCCGAGACGGTTTGCGCCGCCCGCTTGAGCGCGGTCTCTATGCGCTGTGCCTGCGCGTCCTGTACGGCAAACAGGCTGACATGGCCGGTGACGTTGATCGCACCGACCGCCTGGCCGCGATGATCATGGACGGCCGCGGCCGCCGATCCGATCTCGGGTTCGAAGTTGGCGGCGCTCCAGGCAAGTCCGCGCGTCCTGTCAGCGGCAAGCTGGTCGAGCAATGTGTCAAGATCCGTTCTGGTCTTTTCGGTATAGGCCTTCAGAGCGTGGTCGGCATAAAGCGCCCGCACCGCATCGGGCGGCATCTGCGCCAGCAGGATGCGGCCGATCGTCGTTGCATGGGCGGGCAGGCGCGTGCCCTCGCGCACCGTGCTCGCCAGATGGGAGTTGGGCGTCTCGCGGGCCAGATAGACGATATCGCGCCCTTCGATGACGCCCAGATGAGCCGACAGGTTCAACTCCTCGACGAGCGCGCGCAGCACCGGCCGTGCGACCTGCAGGACACTGCGCTCGCCCAGCGCCTGCGCCGCCAGCGTGATCAGCCCGGTGCCCAACTGGTAGCCGCCGCCTTCGGCGATCTCCTCGATCATGCCTTCGCGTTCGAGTGTGGCGAGCAGCCGCAACAGCGTCGTCCGGTTGATCGAGAGCGCCCGCGCTGTCTGGCTGGTGTTGCGGCACGGGTTGCCCGCCGCCACGTGCCGCAGCAATGCCAGCGCGCGCGAGACGGGCGGAACGTCATAGCCGGGTGCTGCCTGTTGGGGCTGAGGCGTGGACACGGAAAGTGGTGACATTGATCAATCAGTTTGAACCAGATGTGCATATTTGAACATATCGGTCCAGCGGTTTTTGCGCCCGTCACCAATCCCCGGGCAGGGATCTTCTCCGGCGTTGGTGCGTATCGGGCGTTGGTCGGCGCAGCCCCACACGATTCAAAGTTGACTAGTCAACCATGTCAATTTAACGTTCTTGCATGCAGCCATCCGGTCACGCCCCCCGTTATCGCCAGCTCGCCGATCTGTTGCGGGGCCGGATTGATGCGGGCGATCTGAAGGCCGGCGACCGGCTGCCCAGCGAAACTGAACTGAGCGTCGCGCACGGCGTCAGCCGTGGCACGGTCGTGCGGGCGGTCGCCGAACTTGTCAGCCAGGGTCTGGTCAATCGCCGGCAGGGGTCGGGCAGCTATGTCGCCAGTCGGTCGTTGCACCGCAAGGCGGGCCATCTTCTGAGCTTTTCGGAATCGGTCCGGCTCGACGGCCACCGGACGCGGCAGCGGCTGGTCGACTACCGGCCGGCCACCAATGTCGAAGCCCGCCAGTTGGCAATCAACGGGCCGGCCATGACATTGCGGCGCCTGCGCTATGTCGATGATACGCCGTGCGCGATCCATGTGTCGTGCATTCCGGTTTCCGTCTGCAGCCGGGTCGCGGCGCTGGCGTCCGATGCCGATGATGGTCGGAACCGGCCGGATTTTTCTCTTTACAGCCACTTCGCCGATGCCGGTCTGGCGGTCCATCAGGCCCGCGAACGGGTCACGGCGCGGCTCGCAACCGATGATGAATGCGCGCTGTTCGAGATCGTGGCGCCGGCGGCGGTGATCGTCGTCATGCGCCTGAGCTATGCCGAAACCGGCGAACTGGTCGAGGCCGTCGAGGCGGTCTACCGCGCCGATTACTACACCTATGACGCCCATCTGGTGCGCGGCCACCGCGATGCCAGCAAGGGGCCGCGACTGGTCGCATCCAATGGCGGTTTCACCGTGTGAGCCGCAAATGTCAGCAAAGGGGAGTGAGATGAAACCAATCCATGCAGCACTGGCCTCGGCGGTTGCCATCGGCGCCGTCTTGGCGCCGATCATTGCCAACGCCGAGACCGCGCCCGTGGCGCTGATCATCGCGCAGGGCGGGCTGGGAGACGGCTCGTGGAACGACACCGCCAATGCCGGCTTCGAGGCCGGTCTTGAAAGCACGGGGCTCGAAGGCCGCACGATCGAATCCAAGGATGTCGTCGCCCAGGGCGAGGAAATCATGCGGCGGGCCGCCGATGGCGGCTTCGGGCTGATCGCAAGCCTTGAATGGATCCATGGCGAAGCGATGCAGGCGCTGGCGCCCGACTATCCCGATGCCAACTGGGTGATCATGAACCAGACACGTGAAGGCGACAATGTCGCCTCGGTGGTCTTCGCCGAGCATCAGGGCTCCTATCTCGCCGGCGCGCTGGCCGCTCAGGTGACGACCGACACGTCGATCGAGGGCATCAATGCCGAACCGGTCATCGGCGTGATCGGCGGCGTCAAGGCGCCGGGCATCGACAAGTTCATCTCCGGCTATATCGAGGGCGCGCGCGCCATCAATCCGGATATCGATGTCAAGGTGGCCTATGCCGAATCCTTCGGCGATCCGGCCAAGGGCGAGCAACTTGCCAAGGCCATGTTCGACGAGGGCGCGGACATTGTCTACCAGGTTGCCGGCGGCACAGGCATCGGCATCATCGAGGCCGCCAAAGCCGAGGGGCGCTACGCCATTGGCGTCGATACCGACCAGGATTCCATGGCGCCGGGCCATGTACTGACCTCGGTGCTCAAGCGGGTCGATGTGGCGGTCCAGTCCGTAATCGAGCAATATGCGGCGGGCGCGTTCCCCGGCGGCGAGGTGATCAATTTCGGCCTTGCCGAAAATGGCGTCGCCCTGTCGGACATGGTGCACACCAGGGACCGGATACCGGCCGCATATCTAGAAAAGGTCGAGGAGCTGAAGGCGCAGATCATCGATGGAACCATCGAGGTCTGGGACGTTTCCACCCAGGGTTATCCGGACTTTTTGCAGTAACGGGCACCATGCAGGCAGGCTGCGTCATGGCGCCGCCTGCCTGCTGACGGAGGACGAGGCGTGAACGCAGGCGCCGATATCGCCGTCCGGCTCGGCACGCGGGCGGTCAGCAAGCGCTATGGTGCCGTCCAGGCCAATCGCGGCATCTCGCTGGCCGTGGCGCCGGGCGAAATCCATGCGGTGGTCGGCGAAAACGGCGCCGGAAAATCGACATTGATGCGCCTGTTGCAGGGGCTCGAACAGCCCGATGCGGGCACCATCATCCATGATGACCGGCCCATCCGGCTGCGCGACCCGCACCATGCGCTCGGGCTTGGCATCGGCATGGTGCACCAGGATTTCATGCTGGCGCCGGATTTGAGCCTTCTTGAAAACTTCGTGCTCGGCGCCGAGCCGGGGCGGCCCGGAACCGGGAGCCTGTTTCTCGTTGACTGGCGGGCGGCGCGGGCCGAAGGCGAGGCGCTTGCCCGCCGCGCGCGGGTCGAGATCGACTGGGAGCGACGCTCTGGCGGGGCGCCGGTTCATGTGCGCCAATATGTCGAGATTTTCCGCCTGTTGCGGCGCGGCATGCGCACGCTGATACTGGACGAGCCGACCGCCGTTCTCGCCCCGCAGCAGGTTGATCAACTTTTCTCGCTCTTGCGCCAATTGCGCGATGACGGCACGTCGATCGTCTTCATCAGCCACAAGCTGAACGAAGTGTTGGCGCTGGCGGACCGGGTCACGGTGATCCGGCGCGGCGCGGTGATTGCATCGTCGCCTGTTGCCGACACGGACGCGGAGACGCTCACGCGCCACATTGTCGGCGAGGGCGGCGTGGCGCCGGCGGTGCGAGGTTCCGGGCCGGCGCGTGCACGGACCGGCCCGCCGCTCCTGTCGGTCTCCGGCCTTTGCGCGCCGTCCGTTGCGCGATCGCAACCGCTGCATGACATCGGGTTTGATGTCCATGCGGGCGAAATCGTCGGCGTCGCCGGCGTATCGGGCAACGGACAGGACGAATTGTGCCAGTGTCTGGCCGGTCTGCGCGTGCCGTCAGCGGGCGTCATCCGGCTCGACGGGTCCGATCTGGCTGGCGACGACAATGCCGCTTTTCGACGGGCCGGCATCGGATTTGTCAGCCCGGACAGGGCGCATGAGGGCCTCGCCAGAACGGCGACCATTGCCGACAATGTGATGGCCGGCAGCCAGCGCGATCCCGGCAACCGCATCGGCCCGTTCCTCAATCCGGCGGCGATGGCCCGTGCCGCGCGTAGCCGCCTGTCGCATCTGGGTGTGCGCTATGGCCGTCTGCGGGATCTCGCGGGCAGCCTTTCGGGCGGCAACCAGCAGCGTCTGGTTTTCGCGCGCGAGATCGCCGACGAACCGCGGGTGATGATCATCGCGCAGCCGACCCGCGGCGTAGATCTGGGCGGCATCGCGGCCATTCACGGGTTCATCGGCGCGTTTGCCGCCGAAGGCGGCACGGTCGTGCTGGTTTCAGAAGAGCTCGATGAGCTGATCGCGTTGAGCCACCGCATCGTCGTGATGGCCGATGGGCGGATCGTCGGCCAGGTTGATGCAGACGAGGCTACGCCGGAATCGATCGGCCGCCTGATGCTGCGATCGGGCATGGTGCGGGACGAAGCGGCATGACGGCTGCCGCTGGGACAGGCCAGGCGATGGGCCGCGAAAGGACAGGTGCCGGGGTGGCGGTCCGGGCGGGGGAGATTGTGCGACTGCTCATCCCGGTTCTGATCGCGTTTGCCGTTGGCGCGCTCGTGCTGCTACTGATCGGCGAGAACCCGGTCGATATCTACACGCTGATGGCGACCGAAGCGTTCGGCACGGCGCGGCGTACGGCCGCCACGCTGTCGGCCGCAACACCGCTGCTCTTCACCGCGGTCGCCACCGCCATCTGCTTCCGGACCGGCGTCTTCAATGTGGGCGTCGATGGCGCCTTTGTCGTTGCCGGCCTGGCGGCGGCGACGATCGGCTTTGCGCTGCCCGCCGGGCTTGGCCTGTGGCTGATCGCCATCGCCCTTGTCGCATCGGCGGCGGTTGGCGCGCTGTGGCTTTACGTGCCCGGCTATCTTTTGGCGCGGCTGGAGATCGACGAAGTCGTCACCACGCTGATGCTGAACTTCATTGCGCTCGGCTTGACCGGCTTTCTTGTCAACACGGTGCTGCTGTCTGAAACATCTGGCAACAACACGACCGATTCCATCCATCAGGCGGCCGAACTGGTGCGGCTGATGCCACCGTCGACCCTGCATGCGGGCTTCATCATCGGGCTTTTGTGCGTTGTCGCTTACGGCATCTGGGCGCGGCTGACGCCGGCCGGGATGGAAGCCAAGCTGGTGGGGCTCAATCCGCGTTTCGCCCGCTCGGTGGGCATTTCCGTGCCGGCGACGATCGTCACCGTCATGGTGATTTCCGGTGTCGTCGCCGGGCTCGGCGGCGCCAGCCATGCGCTTGGCCAGGTGCACCGTTTTTCGGACGGCTTTTCGGCCGGTTACGGCTTTACCGGCATGGCAGTGGCGCTGCTGGCGCGCAATTCGGCGGTTGGCATCATCCTTGGCGCGGTGCTGTTCGGCGCGCTCGCCTCGGCCGGCACCACGGTCCAGCTTTTCTCCGACATTCCGCTCGACATCGTCAATGTGATCGAGGGCACGGTGATGATCTTCGCCGTTGTCGAACTGGGCCGTCTGACATGGCGGCGGAGGCGGCGCCGATGATCGCGCTTGTCGAACAGGTCCTGGCCTCATCCATCGTGCTGACCACGCCGATCCTGCTGGCCGCGATCGGCGGTCTGGTCAACCGGCAGGGGGGCGTCGTCAACATCGCGCTGGAAGCCAAGATGATCGCCGGCGCGTTCGTGGCGGTGATCGCCGGCGCGGCCACCGGATCATGGCTGGCCGCGGTTTTGGCGGCAGCGTTTGCCGGCGCGGCGATCGGCTGGCTGTTCTCGCTGACGATTACGCGCGCGCGCGCCAACATGATCATTGCGGGGCTTGGCTTGAACGTGCTGATCGCCGGCCTTGTCGGACTGACCATGAGCGTTGCCTTTGATGCGTCTGGTACGCTGCGCCTCGATGGTGTTCCGCTGCTGCCCAAGGTCCTGCCCGAGGCGTTGGCCGCCGTGCCGCTTGCCGGAAGGGCGTTGGCAACGCTCGATCCGCTGACCGTGTTTGCCTGGGCAACGGTTGCGGTCCTACCCTTCGCACTGGCCAACACGCGGCTCGGATTGCGCCTGCGCGCGGCCGGAAACGCCGCACCGGTGGCCCGCGCAACCGGTTTGCGTGACAAGTCGCTGATCGATCTGGGCACGACATTTGCCGGCTTCTACTCCGGCCTGGCCGGCGCGCATCTGGCGCTGGCCTCGCTTGGCCTCTTCAATGAGGGGCTGACCGCCGGGCGCGGGTTCATCGCGCTTGCGGCTTTCTACTTCGCGCGCAACCATCCGGTCGGGACAGCGCTGGTTTGCCTCCTGTTCGGCTTTCTCGACGCCAGCCAGATCCGCCTGCAGACCGCCGGCCTGCCGCCGACCCTGATCGGAACATTGCCCTATGTGATGGTGATCGTCGGACTGGTCATCACCGCGCTCAACACACGGAGGCGCCGGCAGGCGACATGACCCAAACCGCCCTGATCGTCATCGACATGCAGAACGCCTTCCTGCACCCGGACGGCGAGAACGGCTATGAGGCGGCCGCGCAGGTGATCGGACCGGTCAAACGGCTGATCGCGACGGCGCGCACCCATGACCGGCTGATCGTCCATACGCTCGACCGGCATCGGCCGGGGGTGCCGGATTTCGAGCAGCCCAAACTGCCGGTGCACGGCATCGAGGGCACAAAGGATGCCGCCTATTATGACGGTTTTGGCCCGCAGCCCGGGAGCCCGCGCGAGATCGAGATTGTCAAGCGCCGCTACAGCGCCTTTTTTGCCACCGAACTGGGCATCTTGCTGCACGAACATCGCATCGGGCGGGTCGTCATTTGCGGCGTGAAGACCAACAATTGCGTGCGCGCCACCAGCCAGGACGCATTTGCCTGGGGCTTCGAGGTGGTGGTGCCGCGCGAGGCGACCAACTCCAACCGGCCGCATCTGGCTGCGGCGTCGCTGGAAGACATTGACCGGTATATGGGCCGGGTGGTTGCGCTCG
Organism: Roseitalea sp.; assembly: GCA_017642895.1. Taxonomy (GTDB): domain Bacteria; phylum Pseudomonadota; class Alphaproteobacteria; order Rhizobiales; family Rhizobiaceae; genus Roseitalea. Next base: position 82,991 of record JAEPON010000002.1, on the reverse strand, counting down.
ATGACGCGCTCACCATGCTGGCCGGCGGGACGTGACGATGGCCCGGCTCGCGGTCACCGGATATGCCTCGCTCGACTACCCGGTCGTTCTGGACGGGATGGTCAAGGCCGACCGGACGACGCACATAAGGTTTCGCGATCCAGCCGCCTGGCCGCGCGCCGGCGGGTCGCCGACCTATGTGGCGGGTGCCGCCGCGATCGCCGGCATCGCTTCAGCGCCGGTCGCATGGGTCGGCGACGATGCGCTCGGCGCGCATTATGTCGATCATTGCCGGGCCGCCGGCCTTGATGTGTCCGGCTTGGAGCGACATGCCGGCGCCCGTTCGCCTGCGGCGATCATGATCCATCAAGCGGACGGATCGACCGCCTGCCTCTATGATCCGGGACCTGGCGGCGAAGAGCGGTTGACGGCCGAACAAGCGCGGCTGATCGCCGAGGCCGACATGGCGTGCCTCACCGTCGGGCCGGGACATCTGGTCGAACCCATTCTTGCCGCCCGGCCGGCGGACAGACCGCTGTGCTGGGTGATGAAGGACGATCCGACCTGCTTTGGTCCCGAAAGCCGGGCAGCGCTTGCTGCGCGAGCCGGGATCATCTTCTGCAACGCTGCCGAGCGGCCGTTGATCGGCGCTGTCCCGGCGCACACCATGATTGTTGAAACGCTGGGTGCCGATGGCGTCCGGCTGCATGCGGAAAACGCCGTGACGGCGCTTGCGACCGAGCCGGTGGCGGTCGCCGATCCGACCGGCGCCGGCGACAGTTTCGCCGGTGCCTTCATCGCCGCGCACTTGCAGGGCGCCGGCCCCGAGGCGGCGGCGCGGACGGCGATGGAGATGGTCGCCGCGATGCTGCGCGCGCGAGCAAGACGGGGGCAAACGATGACCGACAGGGGACGGGGACAATGAAACGGGCATGGTATCTGGGCCATCGCGCAGACGAAGTGGCGCCATGCGCCGTGCTGGTTGGCGATCCCGACCGCATCGACCGCATCGCCGCGCTGATGGATGCGCCGCGCATGCTGCCGGTCAAGCGCGGCCTGCGCACCGTGACCGGCGGATTTGACGGGGTTCCCGTGACCGCCGTCTCGTTCGGCATGGGTGCGCCGATCGCAACGGTCGTGATGCATGAACTGGCCGATCTGGGAACACGCGCCTTCATGCGGATCGGCACGGCGATGTATTTTGCGCCGGCGATGGCGGGCGATTTCCTGCTGTGCGAGGGGATCGCTAGTTTCGAGGGGACCTCGGCGTCCTATGTCAGCGCACCGGACGCGCAGACCGCCGACCCGGCTCTGAACGCGGTCGTCGCCGCGCGCGCCAGCCAGGCGGAGCTGCCGCTGCGGCGGGGGCTTTTTGCCACGTTCGATGCCTTTTATCGCGACATGTTTCCGCTCGAGCCCGAGACCGGTACCCGTGTCGCGGGCCGGCTGGGCGAGGCCGAGCGGCGTGGCGCGATTGCCGCCGACATGGAGACCTCGGCGCTGGTCAATGCGGCGCACGCGCTCGGCGCCGGCTTCACCAGCCTGTGCATCGGCACGGTCGATGCGCACAGCCGTGACAAGCTCGATCCTGAAACCACCACCGGGCGCGAGGGCGAACTGTTTGCGCTCGCGCTCGGCGCGCTGACACGCCAGACGCAAAGCGAGGATGCATGACCACTCCCATTGCCCGGCAATATTTCGACACCGTCATCGACCGGCTTCAGACCGTCATCGACACCCAGGCCGACGCGATCGAGGCGGCCGGCGCGATCTGCGCCGAGGCGATCGCGCGCGACAAGCTGGTGTTCACCTTCGGCACCGGACATGGCTCGTTCGCGGCCATGGAAATGTATCCCCGAACCGGCACGGTGACCGGCTTCCGGCCGATCGTCGAAAGTTCGATGATCTCCTTTCACCGGGTGCTGGGCGATGCCGGCGCGCGGCAGTACCGCTTCATCCACTCGCAGGAGGGCTATGGCACCGCGATCCTGTCGTCGCACCAGACCGATCCGGGTGATGCGATGCTGATCTTCTCGCATTCAGGGCTCAACGCCGTCACGCTCGATATCGCCGTGGGCGCCAGGGAAAAGGGCATGAAGCTGATCGGCGTGACCTCCGTGCCCCACTCCTCTTCGACGCCGTCGCGCCATTCATGCGGCAAGCGGCTCTATGAGATCGCCGATGTCGTCATCGACACCGGCGTGCCCAGGGGCGATGCATCGATCGACATTGAGGGGGTGACCGGCAAGGTCGGCGCAACGTCCACTTCGATTGCCATTGCCGTCGGGCAGGCGATCAATGCCGTCACCGCGCACAAGCTGGCCGAACGCGGCATCGAGCCGTTCGTGATGGTGTCTCCCAACACGGCCCAGAAGGAAGCGGCGACCGCTCAAAACGATCGCAACTATGCCGAATTGTGGCGCAGGCTGAGGGCACGGTGATGATTTGGGGAAACGAAGGTCCGATGCATCGCGGTTTCTTCATTTCGGGCGCATGGCACCGGCCGGACGGCGCCGAACGTTTCGAGATCGTCGAGCCGGCGACGGGCAAGCCGGTCGGCTCGACGCTGCTGGCCGACGAGCGGATCATCGACGAGGCCGTGGCGGCGGCCGAAGCGGTAGCGCCTGACTTTGCGGCGACGCCCGCCAGAGAACGCGCGGCGATCCTCGAACGCGCGGCCAGGCTGATCGACGAGCGGGCGGAGGCGATGGCCGTGCTGTTGACCCGCGAACAGGGCAAGCCGGTCGGCGACAATCTCAAGGAAGTCCGCTTCGGCGCCGAGGTGCTGCGCTATTATGCGGGCGAGGCGGTGCGCATGAGCGGTGCGCTGCGGCCCGCGTCGGCGCCGCACATCCGCAATCTGGTTATCCGCCAGCCGGTGGGCGTGGCGGCGGCGATCGTGCCGTGGAACTATCCGGTCGATCTTTACTGTTGGAAGGCGGGCCCGGCGATCGCGGCCGGCTGCCCGTTGATCGTCAAGCCGCCGCATGAAACGCCGCTCGCCATCGCCATGCTGGTCGACTGCCTTAACGAGGCTGGCATGCCGCCGGGTACGCTGGCCGATCTGCCGGGCCTTGGTCCGGTCGCTGGCGCCGCGTTGGCCCGCCATCGGCGCGTGCGCATCATTTCGGCCACGGCCTCCATTCCGGCCGGCCAGGCGATCATCCGCGAGGCGGCCGGCAATCTGAAAAAGCTGAGCCTTGAACTGGGCGGCCATGCCCCCTTCATCGTCATGGCCGACGCCGATATCGAGGAAGCCGCCCGGGCCGCGCACCGGCGCAGTTTCTCCAACATGGGCCAGATCTGCATCACGGTGAACCGGGTGCTGGTGGCGCGGCCGGTGAAGAAAGCATTCGCCGAATGCCTTGCCACGCTGGCCGAGGAGACCGAGATCGGCAACGGCCTCGACCCGGCGATCGGTTACGGGCCTGTGCTCAACCGATCGGTGATCGCCCGGGTGGCGGCGCATCAGGCCGACGCTGTGACCAAGGGCGGACGGGTGATCGCCGGCGGATCGGTGCCGGATGGCGAGGCCTACGCCCATGGCCATTTCTACCGCCCGACCGTGATCGACGATGCGCCGCTCGACAGCCTGCCCATGACCGAAGAGACGTTCGGACCCTTGGCGGCAATCGCCGCATTCGACGATGTGGGGCAGATGCTGGACATGGCCAACGGGCTCGAATACGGCCTTGCGGCCTATCTTTACGGGCGCGACCTTGAGCCGCTCTGGTCGATCGCCGAGGCGCTTGAATTCGGTGCGGTCGGCGTCAATGTGAACGATACGTCCGAATTGCAGGCGCCGTTCGGTGGCTGGAAGATGAGCGGGTTCGGCCGGGAGCTGGGGCCCGAGGGACTGGAGCCCTATCTCGAACCCAAGCACATCAAGATGCGGGTGCGCGACTGGTCTGCCATCGCATAGACGGCCGGGCACCCCTAAAGCGCGTCGATGATCAGGCCGAACAGTTCGTTCTGCGCCGAGATCGCCAGCTTCCGGTAAAGGTTGCGGCGGTGCACCTTGACCGTGTGTACCGAGATTTCGAGGTTGAAGGCGATCGAACGGCTCGAATGGCCTTGTGTGATCAGCGCGGCGACCTGCGCTTCGCGGTGGCTCAGCGCCTGGCCGTCACCGGTGCGCAGCCGGGAGAAGATCTCGACAAGGTCGGGCGTGCGCTGTGCGTCATCGCCATCGGCCTGTTCGGCCAGCATCAATTCGGCCAGCTTGGGCATGAAGGCGGCGTGAAGCTGCTTGAAGCGGCGCACCTCCCGCGCCGTGAACTTGGGATAGCCGGCGTTCCGGCCGATCGAGAAATGGACGACCGAGCGCGGCGTGAGCCGGCGCAGCGCGCCCAGTTCGTCGACCATGCCGGTCGACTGGAAATAGTTGGCGAAATAGTCGCTTGCCTCGAACCGGTCCGGCGCGATCTCGGCCAGCCGGAACGCAGAAGTGCCCTGTTCGCTCCGGGCGCGCTGGGCGAACGGATCGAGCAGGTGCCCGACTTCGCGATAATAGGTGTCGAACGTCTTGCGCAGATGCGCATCGGGGATCCAGCGAAAGCCGATCTCCGGCCGGCGGCCTTCGCGATAGACGATGGCAAGGGCGCTTTGCGGCGAAAACTCATGGATCGACAGGGCCACCAGATGCGGCTCGGCCTCGGCGAGTTTTGTGGCCACGGCGATCCGGCCCAGAAGGTCATATGTGTCGTGTTTCATCGGCACCTCCCGACATGCACAATGGTGGTCCTACTCCCGGAAATGCGCCACCACTAATACCAATGCGGGGGTATTTCCGGTCAATGGCAGGTCCGGCACAGTCGGATGATCAAGGGAGGCTACATGGCCAACTGGGGCAACAAACGCACTGGATGGGTCGCCGAGGAGCTCTATTTCTGGCACCACACGCAGAACTGGGCGGGCCTGTTCGAACCCGGCCTGTCGGTGCAGCCCGGCGAGCATTTCGAAAATGCCGAGACAAAAAGGCGCTTTCGCAATCTCGTCGAGGCTTCGGGTTTTGTGCGCCATCTGGCCCCGGTGAAGGCATCGCCCGCCGATGATGAAGCGCTGATGCGCGTCCATCCCAAATCCCATATCGACCATATCGAGAAAGTGGCGGCGTCGGGCGGCGGCGATGCCAGCGAACTGACGCCGATGGGCCGGTCGACCGCCGACATTGCGCGGCTTGCCGCCGGCGGTGTGATCGCGGCGATCGACGCGATCGTCGATGGGGTGGTCGACAACGCCTATGTGCTGTGCCGGCCGCCGGGCCACCATGCGGAGCCGGAGACGGCGATGGGCTTTTGCTTCTATGCCAATGCGGCGATCGGCGTGCGGCACGCGCAAAAGCGCGGCCTCAGGCGGATCGTGACCGTCGACTGGGACGTTCATCACGGCAACGGCACCGAGACCATTTTCTATGGCGATGCCGACGTCCTGACCATTTCACTGCATCAGGACAATCTGTTTCCGCCCGGGCGCGGCGGCACTGGCGACACGGGCACGGGTGCCGGGCAGGGCGCCAATCTGAACATTCCGCTTCCGCCGGGCAGCGGCGGCGGCGCGTATCGGCACGCGATCGACGAACTGGTGGCGCCGGCGATTGCAGCGTTCGGGCCGGACATGATCGTGCTGCCTTGCGGGTTCGATGCGTCGGCGCTCGACCCGCTCGGAACGATGATGCTGTCCTCGTCCGACTTCGGCTGGATGGCCGGGCGCATGGCCGCGCTCGCCGAGGATCTGTGCGGCGGCCGCATTCTCGCAACCCATGAGGGCGGCTACTCGGCGGTGCACGTGCCGTTCTGCGGCCTTGCGGTGCTCGAGGCGCTGAGCGGCGCGGTGAGCGGCGTGACCGATCCTTATGACGCGCATATCACCGGCTACGGCGGACAGGGTCTGCAGCCGCATCAGGCCGAGGCGGTGGCCGCGGCACGCGCTGCCCATGCCGGCAAGCTTTGAACAGGAGGCACTTCAATGAACGACGACAAAACCAGGACGGCGCCCACATCGCGGCGTGATTTTCTGCGCCTTGCGGGCGCGACCACCGGTTCGGCGGCGCTGTTGGCCGGGTTGAACGGAACGGCGGCGGCCCATGGGGGCGAACCGGTGATCATCGGGTGTCCAGCGCCGCTGACCGGCATCGTCGCCGCCGACGGCATCGAGTTCCGGCGCGGACTTGAGATGGCCATCGAGGAGATCAACGCGATGGGCGGCATTCTGGGCCGTACGGTCGAAGCCGTGTTCGTCGATACCGAAAGCAAGGGCGACGATGCCGTCATCCAGGCGGCACAGCGGCTGATCGACCGCGACGGCGCGAGCGCGCTGATCACCGGCTACAATCTGGAAACCGGCACGGCATTGCACGATGTGGCCGCCGATGCCGGCGTCATCGCCATGCATGCCAACACTGTCGTGGTTCACGACGAACTGGTCAAATCCGACCCCGACCGCTTCTGGGGCACGTTCCAGTACGATCCGCCCGAAACCTTCTACGGCGTCGGCCTTCTGGATTTCGTCAAGGGGCTTGAAGAGCGCGGCGAGTTCGCACGGCCCAACAACAAGCTGGCGATCGTCACCGGCCCGGGTGTCTATTCGATCAACATCGCCAACGAACTGAACGAGAAGGCGGCCGAGTACGGTTTCGAGGTGTCACTGTTCGAAACGGTCAACGTGCCGATCTCCGAATGGGGCCCGACGCTGGCCAAGCTGCGCGCCGATCCGCCGGCGCTGATCGCGGTCACGCACTTTTATGCCCAGGACCAGGCGCAGTTCATGAACCAGTTCATGAACGAGCCGACCAACAGCCTGGTTTACATGCAGTATGGCGCTTCGCTCGCCGCGTTCCGTGAAATTGCCGGTCAGAATTCCGAGGGTGTTCTCTATGCGACGGTGATCGGCGCGTTGCAGGACGAGATCGGCACGGCGTTCTCCGAGGCCTACAAGGCCAGGTTCGGCGACAATGCCTCGCCCAATGGCGGCGGCCAGACCTATCTGGCGATGCATGCCTATGCGGTTGCCGCAGCCCTCGCCGGCGGGCCGGGTGCGCCCTATGAGGAGGATCAGAACCGGCTGGTCGCCGACCGGTTGCGCAATCTGATCTATCGCGGTCCGGTGGGCACGATGCGGATCGTTCCCGAAACCCAGTCGGCCTATTGCTATCCCAGCGAGACCAACGATCCGTCATTGGGGATGCCGCACATCTTCAGCCAGATCCAGGATGTGGCATCCGACGGGGTGCTGGTGGCGCCGCCGCCCTACAATGTGGCGAGCTTCAAACTGCCTTCCTGGATGCAGGGCTGACCTCGTTGCCGGAGGCATCGTCCGACGGACCGCCCCTTCTGTCATGCAGGGGCGTGACCAGGCGCTTCGGCGCCCTGGTCGCCGTCGATGGCGTCGATTTCGATGTCCGGCGCGGCGAGACCATAGGCATTGGCGGGCCGAACGGCGCCGGCAAGACGACTTTCTTCGACCTGATTTCCGGCCTGAACACGATGAGCGAGGGCAGCGTCGCTTTGCGCGGACAGCCCTTGGCCGGCACGCCTCCGCACCGCATCTGCCAGATGGGCATGGCGCGCACCTTCCAGCTCAATTCCGGCTTTGACGGGCTGAGCGTCATGGACAATGTGCTGGCCGCGGTCGCCTTCGGGCGGCGCTCGGCGGGCGGCTGGCTTCTGACCGCGCGCGATGACCGGGCCACCGCACGCGCCATGCTCGAAAAGTTCGGCCTGACCGACATGGCCGACGATCTGGTGGAGAATGTGCCGGTTCTGGCGCGCAAGAAGCTGATGGTGGCGACCGCTTTGGTCAACGAGCCCGACCTTCTGCTGCTGGACGAACCGGTGGGCGGGCTGACGCCGCCGGAGATCGACGATTTCATCGCAATGGTGCTGGGGTTGAAGGCCGAGGGCGTGACGCTTGTGTTCATCGAGCACGTCATGCGGTTCCTGACGAGCGTCGCCGACCGGGCGCTGATCATGCATCAGGGCAGGATCATCTATGACGGCACACCCGCCGGGCTTTCGGCGGACCGGACTGTCCGCGAGGTCTATCTGGGCACGACCGAACTCGCCGGGCTGGCGGAGACGGCATGATGGCCGCGCTTTCGATCAGCGATCTGGTGGCGGGCTATCACAACCGGCCGGTGCTGCACGGCGTGTCGCTCGACACCGAACCGGGCACCATGGCCGCCCTGATCGGGCCGAACGGGCACGGCAAGACGACATTGCTGAAAACCGTTTCCGGACTGGTGCCCGCCCGGTCGGGCGCCATCCGCATCTTCGGCCAGGCGATCGAGACGGCGGAGGTTCATGAGCGGGTCGAGGCGGGCCTCGTGCACGTGCCGCAAGGCGACCAGCTTTTCGGCGAGATGAGCGTCGAGGAGAATTTGCACATGGGCGCTTATCTGCGCGACGGCGCGGAGGTCCCGCGCGCGCTGGAGGAGGTCTATGCGTTCTTTCCGCGCCTTGCCGAGCGGCGCGGCCAGTCGGCCAGCAGCCTGTCGGGCGGCGAACGGCGCATGGTCGGCATCGGGCGCGGCCTGATGGCCGGCGGCAAGGTGATGATGATCGACGAGCCCTCGCTCGGCCTTGCGCCGCTGATCATCGAGCAGATCTATGAAGGGCTGCGTGGTCTGTCGCGCGCCGACCGCGCTTTCCTTGTGGTCGAGGAAAATCCCAGCCGCCTGATCGGCATCGCCGACCGCATCTGCCTGATGGATGCGGGCCGGATCGAATGGTCGGGAACGGCTGCCGAAGTGGCCGGATCGCGCGACATTCTTGAAACCTATCTGGGCGGGCATTGAGCATGGATATCGTCATCCAGATCCTCGTGACCGGCATGACGCTCGGCGCGATGTATGCGCTCGCGGCGGTCGGCCTGTCGCTGATCTTCGGCACGCTGGGCATGTTCAACATGGCGCACGGCCTGTTCATGACGATCGGCGCCTATGCTGCCTATGCCGCCGCCGAGCAGTTCGGGCTGCCACTCGTGGTCGCGGTTCTTGCGGCGATGGCGGCGGGCGCGGCGATGGGCGTTGCCACGCACCTTGTGATGGTGCGCTTCATGCTGCGCTCCAAGGCATTCGAGACCAATGTCATCGTCGCAACGGCCGGCCTTGCCATCCTGTTGCAGGACTTTGTCCTGAAACTGTTCGGTGGCTATCCCTATCCGCAGCCGGTGCGGATCGAGGGCGTGGTGCGTCTGTTCGATGTTGCGGTGGCGCGCCAGTCGCTTTTGATCATCGCGGTCGCGATGGTCTTGATCGGCGCGGTTGCCTGGCTGCTTCTGAAAACCCGTTTCGGCATGGCCATTCGCGCAACGGCGATCAATCGCGAGGCGGCGCAATTGATGGGCGTGCGCACCAACAGCGTCTATCTGCAGGTGATGGCGTTGGCCGGCGCGCTGGCCGGTGTCGCGGGCGTGATGATCTCGTCCCTGTCGACGCTATCGCCGTCGATGGGCGGCGATCCGCTGCTCAAGGCGTTCGTGATCTGTGTGGTGGCAGGGCTCGGCAATGCGTGGGGCGCCGGTGTCAGCGCGTTCGCGCTCGGGCTGCTGGAAGCGGCAATCCAATATTATGTCGGCGTGCGGTTCGGCTTTCCCGTCATGCTGGTTCTGGTGATCGCCATCCTCATCTGGCGTCCGCAGGGCCTGTTCGGCACCGAAAAGGTGGTGCGGCTGTGATGCTTGCGGGAGAACTCAACAAGCATCTGGCGATCGCGCTTGTCATTGCCGTCGGCTTTGCCGCCGTGCCGCTGTTCGTCGGCGAACGCTACCTTCTGGGCGAGGTCATCATCTTCTTCATCTGGGCGATGGTGGCGATGAACTGGAACTTGCTGATGGGCCATGCGGGCGTCTTCTCGCTGGCGCAACTGCTGTTCTTTGCCTGCGGCGCCTATGGCGTGGCGATGGGCACGCAACTGGCGGGCCTGTCGATCTGGCTGGCGATCCCGTTGGCCGCACTGGCCGCTATCGTGCTGGCGCTTCTGATCGGCCTGGCCTGCCTGCGGCTGACGGGCGCCTATGTCGCGCTCTTGACCTTTGCCATCGCCGAGATGGCGCGCATCCTGATCGTCACCGACACGCACTGTTTCACGCTGATCCAGAACAATTGCCAGCAATTGTTCGGCGGATCGACCGGCTTTTCGCGCTTTGCCGATTTCGGGTTCCGGCCGATCCTGCGCGGCGACTGGATCGTCGGCCACTATTACGTCGTTTGGGCCGTCTTCGTGCTGAACCTTGTCGCGCTCGTCGTCATCATTCACGGGCGGCTGGGTCTGGCGTTCCGCGCCATCCGCGACAATGTCGGCTATGCGTCAAGCCGCGGCATCGACCGGCAGCGCTACCAGTTGATCGCATTCGCCAGTTCGGCGCTGCTGACCGGCCTTGCGGGTGCGGTCTATGCCGGCCATTTCCGCTTCGCCGGTCCCTCCCTGTTCGAATTCTCGACGCTGATGTTCGTGCTCGCCATGGTGATCGTCGGCGGGCTGGGCTCGACCTGGGGGCCGCTGATCGGCGCCGGCGTGATGATGATCGTGGTCGAACTCGCCAAGGAACTGGGCGATGCCCGCTCGATCATTCTCGGCCTTTCGATCGTGCTGTTCGTCGTCTTCCTGCCCAAGGGGATAGCCGGCGGGGTCGAGCGGCTGCGCGCCTTCGTCTTCAGGCCGACAAGCCAAAACCGATCAACCACCGCAACGGACACCCATCGATGAAGATCGTCTATACGGAAGAGCATCGCAAACGCAGTGCCAGGACCGAACTTTATGGCGGGCAGTTGGTGCCGCCGTTCGAGTGCCCCGAGCGGATCGACTTCATTGTTGGCGAAGCGGAAAAGCGCGGTTTCGGCACCGTCGTGCCGCCGCGCGCGCACGGCATGGAGCCGGTGCTTGCCGTGCACGATCCGGGCTATGCGGCATTCCTTGAAAATGCCTGGGCCAACTGGAGCGCGCTCGGCTATGAAGGCGAAGCGATCGTGACGGTCTGGCCGGCGCGCACCATGCGTTCGGACCGCATCCCGGCCCATTTCGAGGCTCAGCTTGGCTATTACTGCCTGGCGTCGGAAACCTCGATCTCGGACGGCACATGGGAGGCGGCGCTGGCCTCCAAGGATGTGGCGCTGACGGCGGCGGATATTGTGATGGGCGGCGAGCGTACCGCGTTTGGCCTTTGCCGGCCGCCGGGCCACCATGCGGCGACCGACCAGTATGGCGGCTATTGCTTCATCAACAATGCGGCGGTTGCCACCCAGCATGCGCGTGACAAGGGGATCGAACGGGTCGCGATCCTCGATGTCGATTTTCACCATGGCAACGGCACGCAGGAGATCTTCTACGATCGCGACGATGTGCTGTTCGTTTCGCTGCATGGTGATCCGGATCAGGCGTTTCCGCATTTTCTCGGCTTTGCCGACGAGACGGGCAGTGGCGCGGGCGCGGGCTTCAACCTGAACCTGCCGATGGCGCCGGGGACCGGGTTCGACGTCTGGCGCGCAGCGCTCGGCAAGGCCATGGAGCGCATCGCATCCTTTGATCCGGGCCTCGTCATCATCTCGCTTGGCGTCGATACGTTCGAGAAGGACCCGATCAGCTTCTTCAAGCTGACATCAAAGGACTTTTCGACGATGGGCGCCGACATCGCCGCGCTCAACCTGCCGACGCTGTTTCTGATGGAAGGCGGCTATGCGGTCGAGGAGGTCGGCATCAACACCATCAATGTGCTCGAAGGGTTCGGCGGCTGATGCGCGCCTTTCAGGCCGCCGAATAACCGGCGTCGGCCATCAGCACGTGTCCCGTAATCCCGCTGGCCGCATCGGACGCCAGAAACGCAACGGCGGCGGCGACCTCGGCGGGTTCAAGCAGCCGCCCCATCGGGATGTCATCGATCCAGCGAGCCATGACCTCCGGCCGCTCGATACCGACCTGTTGCAGCATGGGCGTGTTGGTGTAGCCGGGTCCGACGGCATTGACGCGCACATTCCGTTTGGCCCACTCGACGCCGACGACCCTGCACAGATGCGCAACCCCGGCCTTGGCGACGTCATAGCCCGCATGCAGTTCCGGGCGCACGGCCTTGACGCCGGCGATCGATGAGATTGCCACGATCGAACCGCCGCCCTGTTCGAGCATGATATTGCCGATGGCGCGAACCGTTCTGAACACACCGTCAAGGTTGACCGCCATGACCCGGCTCCATTCCTCGTCGGAGTGCATCGCCGTTTCGGCCTCATAGGAAATGCCCGCATTGGCAATTGCGATGTCAACGCGGCCATGCTTTTGAGAGATGCGCTGCGCAAGGTCGTTGACCGATGCCGTCGATGTCACATCGATCCGTTGAGCCTCTGCCGACAGGCCGTCCGACGACAGCCTTTTCGCTGTTGCCTCCACCTCGTCAAGCAGGTCGGCCATGACCACGTGGGCGCCCAATTCGCCCAGTTGCCGGCTGATGGCGGCGCCGATGCCGCGTGAGGCGCCGGTGACGATGGCGACTTTGCCTGCAAGCGAAAATGGGTTGTCGATGTGTTGCAAGGCACGCTCCTCCTGGTTTGCCTGTCAAGGCTGCCGGCCATCCCGGGCAGCGGACGCGCGAACGGATCGCTCAGGCGCGGCGGCGATTGCTCGTCTCACGCTGAGTGTGGCTGGCCGATCCGTGAATGCCGCCAAGGATCCGCGCCTCGGCATCGGCAAGCGCAGTGCGCGGCTTTTTGCCGTGGAACACCGCATCATGGATCTCTTCGCCCAGAACGCGCTCGATCTCCATGTAGCCGGGCACTGGCGGGCGCGACCAGGTGTTGAGTTTCTGGTGGCGGGCGAGGCGATCGACAAAGCGCACGATCGGCGACGAGGACAGCGCTTCGGGGTCGGCGCAGACCGAAAAACGCGGTGCCACGGGGAAGCCGTTTTTCACATGCGCCTTCATCGCTTCGGGCGACGCCATCCAGGCGATCGCGTCGATGATCTGCTTTTGCCGCTCAAGCGTGTGTGTGGCCGGAATGGTCAGAAGAAAGCCACCGACGGGCGCTGTGGACGCTCGCTCGCTGCGCGCCGGAGGCGGCAAATATTCCACCTTGCGCTTCACCTTGGAAGCCAGCTCATGCTCGAAGCGGGCGGCGCGCATGGTCCAGCAATAGGCCATCGCTGCACGGCCGGAGATGAAATAGTCGATCCGCTGGTTCCAGTCGATTTCGGCGATGTCGGGCGGCGAACAGGCCACGAGCCTTTGCATGTAATCGACGACCTCGAGCCCCGCCTCGGAATTGATGTTGAGGACGAGGTTGGCGGCATCGAACGTATCGGTCCAGTTCTCGCCGCGCCGCGGAATGTCGATGACCGATGAGCCGTGCGAAGCGAGCATGAACATGAAGGAATGGGCGATCGGCATGCCGCGCGCGCCGTTCCAGACAATCCCATATTGCCCCTGGTCCGGACGATGCAGGACATCGGCCGCATCGAGAAGCTGTTCGCAGGTGGCGGGAAACCGCAGGCCCGCATCCTCGAACAGGTCGCGCCGTGCGGTCAAAATCTCGATCGTGCAATAGATCGGTATGCCGTACTGGCGGCCATTCCACCGGCCGGTGCCCCAAACCGAGGGATGGAAATCCAGCGGGTTGATGGCCGCGCCTTCCAGCACTTCGCCCAGGTCGGCCAGCAAGCCTTCGGACGCGAACCGTCCGAGCCAGGGCATGTTGATCGCGACGACATCATAGCCGGCATCGGGCTGGTGGAAGGCGGCCTGTGCCTGATCGTAAAGTTCGGGCAGCCGGCGAAGGTCGAAGCTGCTCCGGCGCCCGAAATCGGTCCGGAAATCGGACCACATGTCGCGCATCGACGCGAAGTAATTGTCGTCGTTCAAAAGAAAGCGGATGTTGCGCAGCGCATCGACATCGATATCGCCGCCGCTGAGCGGCGCGATGATGTGGGAAGCAAAATAGGAGCCGCCAAAATAATATTCCTCGGTCTCTCCTCCCGAACGCAGACCGAAGGTTCGCGCCAGCAGGGATTTGACTTCGACCGCATAGCGCACGAACTCGTCCAGCAATTCGTCGCTGGGTTCCAGAAAGGCCGTCTTGTGGCGCGGTCCGCGTGGGACCTTGCGGATCAGGCCGTCGCCGATCATGCGCGAAACGATACGGTTTCCGGTCCCGTAGCTGGCGCCCGATGCGGCGATCAGGGAGGACTGATCGAGCGGGCGTTGTGAAACATAGCTGGCGGCGAGTTCCAGAACGATGTTCCAGTAGGCATCGTGACGGGCGCCGGGCACGATGTCGTCGAACGGCGCGCGCATCGCCTTGAGAAAGGTGACGATCCGGGACAGTTCATGTTCGGTGAGCTTGCCGATGTCCTTGCCGGCCTCGCCGGGGCGGGCCTGTGTTTTTCCGTTCAGGTCAGCCGGCGAACTCTTGGTTTTCGGTGCCTTCGTCATGGTTCAACTGTGCGTCGGTCTTTATTGGCACTATTTGTAGGCGCCGGGACGGCTCATGTCTCTCAACCATTGAACCAATGCAAAGAAATCGGATTTCTCCAGACCGGAATTTGCTGCGGCGATATATTGCTGAAGGATCAGATTGGCGTTGAACATCGGCACGCCATTGTTCTGGCCCGCTTCGGTAATCAGGGAGAAGTCCTTGATCATCTGGGCCACCGAGAAAGCCGGTGCGAAGTCATTGGTCTCGATCGCATCGACCTTGTACTTGATCAATGGTGAGACAACCGCGCTTTCGCAGATCACCTCCATCATGGTGCGCCGGTCGAGTCCGCCCGTTTCACCCAGAACAAGCGCCTCGCTGAGCACCGACGAGGTCGCACCGACCATTGTGTTCAGGACAAGCTTCATGAACCGTGCTTCATCTCCGCCGCCCAGATAGAACTGGCGCGAGGACATGACTCGCAGCCATGGCAACGTCGCGTCCCAAGCGGACTGCCGGCCCGATGCCAGGATGGTCACGCTGGCCGTTTCGGCGAGGGCGGTGCTGCCCGATATGGGTGCGCGCAGATAATCGATGTCCCTTGCTGCCAGCGCATCGGCAATCTGCGACGAACAATGGGGCGAGACAGTGCTCATCTCCACGAGGATCGATCCGGGCGCCAAGATATCGGCGAGGCCCGAGCCTTCCGGTTCATCGCCAAGAACGACGCTCAAAAGCGCGGCGTCGTTGGGCAGCGTGGAAAAAACGGTTTGGCAGTCGTCAAACGAAGCAAGTTTTTCGACGATACGCGCGCCCCGCGCTTTCATGGCGTCGCCGTTGGCGGTCACGGTGTCGGACACCACGACGTCGATCCCCGATTTCAGCAGGTTGCCGGCCATCGGCGCGCCCATCTTGCCAACGCCGATCCAGCCGACCGGTCCTGCGCGCGCCTCGCTTGGCGTTCTCGATTGCGTTGTCATCGGCGCTTCTCCTGACGGTGGACGTGCTGCCGATCTTACGAGCGTATGAAGGATCATGGGTCGGTGATTAATCCATTTTGGATAAATTATATCACATTCTTCCAGATCGGGTTTGTTATCGTCCGACCGGTGCCGGCCCATCGGCCATGGGGCTCGAAAGACCGCCGGCAGCATCGGATTAAACGGGAGGAGTTTTCCATGTCAGCCAGAACGTTCGCATTGGGCGTCGCTTTCGCAACGCTTGCCAGCAGCACGGCCTTTGCCCAGGGATATGAAGGCGTTCCGCGCACCTATCTTTGGAACCCGGACATTGAGGTTTGCTTCAAGGAGACGGCGGAATTTGCCAAGGAAGGCCCTTACACGATCGGCTTTTCGAACGCCGGGCTGGGCGATAGCTGGCGCGTTGTCATGCAGCACTCCGTCATGCGCGCCGCGGCCGAAAACGCCGACCAGATCGAACGCCTGATCATCACCGATGCCGGCCATGACGATGCCAAGCAGGTCGCCGACATTCAGGATCTGGTGTCGCAGGACATCGATTTGCTTCTCGTGTCGGCCAACACGCAGCAGGCTCTCGATCCGGCGATCAGCCGCGTGATGCGGCGCGGAATTCCGGTCGTCATGGTCGATCGCCGCATCGCCTCGGACAATTTCGTGACCTTCGTGACCGCATCCGATGCGATGATGGGGCGGATGTTCGCTCAATGGATCGTCGAGAAGCTCGACGGTGAAGGCAATGTCATCATGCTCGCCGGCCAGGCCGGCTCCAGCCCGTCGGAGAACCGCGAAGGTCCGGCGCGCCAGGTGTTCGCGCAATATCCCGGCATCAATGTGCTGGAAACCGTCTATTCGGACTGGTCGCCGGTGAAGGGCAAGCAGGTCATGCAGGCCATGATCGCCAAATATGGCGAGGACATTGACGCGGTCTGGTCCGCGCACGGTTTGCAGACGCCCGGCTCGATCGAAGCGTTCCTGGAAGCGGGCTATGCCTCCGATGACATTCCGATCCACACCAATTCCGACGTCAATGGCGGGCTGCAGCTTGCGCTGGAGCATGGCATTCCGATGCTGGAAGTCGGTTACCCGCCGGCCATGGGCGGAGTGAGCCTGGGAGTCGCGCTCGACGTGCTTCAGGGCAACCCGGTGCCGTGCATCTATGAGATCAACGCGCAGATCGCGGTCACCGAAGGCGACGAGACCGCGTCGGTCAAGGCCGACCTGTGGGTACGCGACATGGTCGTTGCCGATGGTGCTGCCGACCTTCTGATCACCGGCGGCATGGGTCCGGACTATGACCCGACCACCTACTCGGTCGATTACCCGAACTGATCCTCCCAGCACTGCGGGGAGCGCGCGACGCGCTCCCCGGCTTTTTTGACGGGACAATGCGATGCTCGCGCTCACCGGCATTGAAAAGTCGTTTCCAGGCGTCAAGGCGCTCAGCAATGTGGACTTCGAGGTGCGCGCCGGCGAGGTCCATGCGCTTGTCGGCGAAAACGGCGCCGGCAAGTCCACGCTGACCAAGATCATCGGCGGTGCCTACACGCCCGATGGCGGGACCATCACCTATGACGGCACCGCGCGCAGATGGAACGATCCGGCGGCGGCCAAGGCGGCGGGCATCCACATCATCTATCAGGAATTTGTGCTGTTCCCGCATCTCAGCGTGGCCGAGAATATCTTCAAGGGTTATGAAAAGAAGACGGCGTTCGGCCTGATCGACCATCGCGCGACCCGCAGGGCCGCCCAAGAGGTGATTGCGCGCCTTGGCGTTCGGATCGATGTCGATGAGCGCGCCGGAGTGCTTTCGGTCGCCGACCAGCAAATGGTCGAGATCGCAAAGGCGCTGATCCATGATGTCAAGCTGCTCATTCTGGACGAGCCCACGGCGGTTCTGTCGGAACCGGAGGTCGAACTGCTGTTCGATCTCGTCCGCACGCTGCGGGCCGAAGGCGTCGGCGTCATCTACATTTCCCACAGGCTCGACGAGATCTTCGAACTGTGCGACCGCGTCACCGTGCTCAAGGACGGCCAGCATGTCGCCACCCGGCCGATCGGCGAGACCGATCATGACGAGCTGGTTTCGCTCATGGTCGGCCGCGAGATCGAAAACTACTTCCCGCCCAACGCCGAGGCGGTCGATATGGCTGTGCCGCCGGTCCTGCATCTGCGCAACATTTCCGTGCCCGACCGCGTCCGGAACGTCACCTTGTCCGTTCAGCCCGGTGAGATCCTCGGGCTCGCCGGCCTGATCGGCGCTGGACGGACGGAGCTGGCCCATGCCGCATTCGGCGTCCTTGACCATGACGGCGGCGAGGTCTTCGTTCACGGCCAAAAGGTCGATCCGGTCTCTCCCGGCGCAATGATCAAGGCCGGCGTCGGCTACGTCACCGAGGACCGCAAGGGGCAGGGGCTGTTCATGAATCTCGATGTCGCCCGTAATGTGACCGGCGCGTCGCTGGGCGAGTTCGTCTCGGGCTGGATGATCTCGGGGCGCCAGGAGATCAAGGCGGCCAAGACCGAGATCGACAATTTTGCCATCCGGTGCCGCGGGCCGCTCGGCGACGTCGACAAACTGTCCGGCGGCAACCAGCAGAAGATCATTTTCGGGCGGTGGACGCGCGCATGCCATGCCGCGCTGGTGCTCGACGAACCGACCCGAGGCGTCGATGTCGGCGCCAAGGCGGAAATCTACAAGATCATGCGGAACCTGGCCAATGAGGGCATTGGCATCCTGATGATCTCTTCGGAATTGCAGGAAGTGGTGGGCATGTCGGACCGTGTCGCGGTGATGCGCGAGGGCCGGCTGAGCGGCCTGCTCGAAGGGCCGGATATCACCGAGGAAAACATCATGCACCTGGCTGCGCAGACCGACAGGGAGGCTGCGTGATGTCGAACCCCGCCCTGCCTGGCCGGTCCGATCTGCGTCGCGCCCTGTCGTCCAACGGTGCGCTGCTGGCGGTCATCGCGCTGCTGATCCTTCTGGTCCTGGTCGGCGCCGGCCTGAACGACCGGTTTGCCACCGTGTCGAACCTGACCAATGTGTTCGAGCAATCGGCCGGCCTTGGCCTGGTCAGCCTCGGCCAGACGCTGACGGTGCTGACGGCGGGGATCGATCTTTCGGTCGGCTCGATGATGAGCCTGATCTCGACCCTGGCGTCGGGATTGATCGACGGCGATCTTGCGCGCGCGGCGTGGGTGATCCCGGCAGTCCTTGTTTTGGCAGCGGCGATTGGCGGCGGCAACGGCCTGCTGATCCATTGGCTTGGCGTGCACCCGCTGATCGTCACGCTGGGCACCGGAACCGTCATGCAGGGGGTCGTGCTGCTCTACAGCCTGACGCCGACCGGCGCGATGCCGTTCGAACTGGAATGGATCGCCTATGACAGGTTTCTGGGCCTGCCGATCGGCGCGACCATCACGGTGTTGCTGTTCATCCTCGTCGCGCTGATGCTGCGCTACACGACGATCGGGCGCGATGTCTATGCCTATGGCGACGACCCGGAGGCGGCACGCCTGATGGGGATCAGCCAGCGAAAAGTGTTGATCTTCGTTTACGCCATGTCGGGCTTCTTTGCGGGTTTGGCGGGCCTTTACCTGTCGATCCGGTTTGGCATCGGTGATCCCTATCAGGGTCAGAATTATACGCTCGCCTCGATCACGCCCGTCGTCGTCGGCGGCACGATGCTGACGGGCGGTCGCGGCGGTGTCATCGGCACGCTGTTCGGTGTGCTTCTGGTGTCGCTGCTCAACAATCTGCTCAACTTCCTTCAGGTATCGACCCACCTGCAACTGGTCGTGCAGGGTCTGATCATCATCGCCGCCGTTTCGATCTATATCGAAAGAAAGCGGGGTCTGGCATGAGTGGAGCCACGCAAACCGGCGCGCCCGCTTTCGGCGGCGAATTCTTCGCCCGCTACGGCATTTTTCTGTTCCTGGCGTTGCTGATCGCCGGCGGCGGGCTGATCTCGCCCAGTTTCGTCAGTTCGGGCAACATCAACAACATGCTGGTGCAGCTTGCACCGCTGGGCATTGTCGTGATCGGCCAGGCATTCGTGATCATCAGCCGCGGGCTCGACCTGAGCGTCGCCTCGGTGATGGCGACCGCCGCGGTGATGACGAGCCTTTATACGTCCGATAATTCCTCGGCGCCGCTGATCGTCGCAAGCGCCCTGGCCATGGCACTGGGAACGGGGCTCGTCAACGGCTTGCTCGTCACCAAGCGCAACGTCTCGCCGTTCCTTGCGACGCTGGCCACCGCGATCATGTTGCAGGGCATCCGCTTCTGGATGACATCGGGGGCGCCGTCCGGCAACATCCCGCCGCTCTTCAAGCAAATCGGGGCAGGAAATCTGGGCGGCGTGCCGATCTCGCTTGTGATCTTCCTCGTCATTGCCGTCGTCTTCTGGGTCGTCTTGCACCGCAGCGCCTATGGCCGCGCGCTCTACATCGTCGGCGGCAACCCGATCGCCGGGCGGCTGGTTGGCCTGTCCTCGGACCGGGTGATCATCATCGCCTATGTGATCTCATCGACACTGGCCGCGACGGCGGGGCTTATTCTGGCCGGGTTTGCCGGCGTCGTCGACAATTTCGTCGGGCGCGGCTTCGAATTGGATTCGATTGTCGCGGCGGTGATCGGCGGCGTGGCGCTGTCCGGCGGTCGGGGCGGCATCGCGGGCGCCGTTGTCGGGGCAGCGATCCTGATCGCGATCTTCAACCTGGTGCTGCTGATCGGCGCCCCGGTCCAGTTCCAGATCATCATCAAGGGCGCGGTCATCGTTCTGGCCGCAGCCTTCTACATCAAGAAGTCCAAATCGTAAGGAGGAGCCGATGGCCGAAGAACTCAAAGGCAGGCGCGTGATCGTCACCGGCGCGGGGCGCGGGATCGGAGCACAAATCGCGCGTGATCTGTCCCGGCGTGGCGCACGGGTCATGGTCGCCGATCTGAACGCCGACGCCGCCGAGAAAGTGGCCGGTGGCATCGAAAACGCCGCCGCCTGCACCGTCGATGTGTCCGATCGCGCCAGCACCCGGGCGATGATCGACGCCACGGTCGACGCCTTCGGCGGGCTCGATGTTATTTTCAACAATGCCGGCATCAGCCAGACCTGCCCTTTCATGGACGTGACCGACGAGGACTTCGACCGGATCATGGCGGTCAACGGACGCGGCGTTCTGATCGGCACGCAGGAAGCGGCCCGGCAGATGATCGCCCAGTGCACCGGCGGCAAGATCATCAACACCGCCTCGATCGCCGCCAAGCAGGGCTATCCCCTCTTTGCACACTATTGTGCGTCGAAGTTTGCGGTTGCGGCCCTGACGCAGGCGGCGGCTCGGGCGCTCGCCGAACACAAGATCACCGTCAACTGTTTCGGTCCCGGCGTTGTCCGCACCGAACTGTGGGAACAGCTCGACCGCGAGTTCATCGAGCGAGGCGTGACCGAAAAGCCCGACGAGGCGATCGACGGCTTCTCGGAAAACATCCTGCTGGGCCGCTACTCGACACCGGACGACATTGTCGGCGTGACCTCCTTCCTCGCTTCGCCCGCCAGCGACTACATCACCGGCCAGACCGTGATGGTCGATGGCGGCATGGTCCTGATCTGAGCCAAAGGGAAACGACAATGAGACTGGAAAACAAGGTTGCCATCGTCACCGGCGGATCGCGGGGCATTGGCGCTGCGACCGTGCGCCGGTTCGTCGAGGAAGGCGCGCGCGTCGCAATCTTCGACGTGCTCGACAAGGAGGGTGAGGCGCTTGCCGCCGAACTCGCCGCAGACGGCCATGACGTCATCTATGAACATGTGGACGTGACCGACGAGGACAATGTCAAATCCGCGATCGATCGCACCGACGACAAATGGGGCGGGCCGGACATTCTGGTCAACAATGCAGCCATCGTCGGCGCGAACATGTTCGCCCACGAACTGTCCGTCGCGGACTGGGAAAAGGTGTTTGCGGTGAATGTGAAGGGACCCTTTTTGTGCACCAAGCACACGGTCCCGCACATGAAGGCACGCAAGAAGGGATCGATCGTCAACTTCTCGTCGATCTATGGGCTGATCGGCAATGATGATCTACCGTCCTACCATGCCACCAAGGGCGCGGTGCTGTTGATGACCAAGACGGATGCGATCTGCTACGCGCCCGATGGCATTCGCGTGAACGCGGTGCATCCGGGATCGGTCAAGACAGAAATCTTCCTCGCCGCCGCCGAGTCCCATCCGCTCGGCCGCGACGGCTACATCGCCGAGATGAGCAAGAAGCATCCGCTGAAGCTGGGCGAGCCGGTCGACATCGCCAATTGCGTCCTGTTTCTGGCGTCTGACGAGGCCGATTTCGTCACCGGCGCCAGCCTGGTCGCCGACGGTGGCTACACGGCACAATAGGAGAGACACGATGCGAGCCGTCCGTTTCCATGCAGCAAAGGATATCCGCGTCGAAGATGTGCCCGAGCCCGATGCCGGCCGGCTGGCACCGGACGATGTGCTGGTCGCCCCGGTGGTCACCGGCATATGCGGGACAGACCTGCACGAATATCTGGCCGGCCCGATCGTGACGCCGCAGGAGCCGCACGTCTTCACGGGCGCCGTCAACCCGCAGATCCTCGGCCACGAGTTTTCCGCCAGGGTGGTGGCGGTAGGCGATGCGGTCTCGCATGTTGCGGCCGGCGACCGGATTTCCTGCCAACCGCTCGTCTCACCACGCGACGACTATTACGGAAAACGCGGCCTCTATCACCTGTCGCCCTCGATGGGCTGCGTCGGCCTGAGCTGGGCCTGGGGCGGCATGGCCGAAAAGGCCATCATCAAGGACTACAACGCGCAGCCGATCCCGGACGGGCTGACCGACGACCAGGCGGCGATGATCGAGCCGGCGGCGGTCGCGCTTTACGGTGTCGATCGCGGCGGGGTGACGGCCGGATCGACGGTGCTGGTTTCCGGCGCCGGCCCGATCGGCGCCCTGACGGTGCTGGCGGCCCGCGCGGCCGGTGCTTCGCTCATCATCGTATCCGAACCCAATCCCAATCGGCGCCGCATCATGACGGAGATCGCGCCCTATGCGACGGTCGTCGATCCCGCCGGTGACGATCTCCAGCAGGCGGTCAACGACCTGACGGAGGAAGGCGTCGGCGTCGATGTCGCCCTTGAATGCGTCGGCCTCGAAGTGTCGCTCAATGCCTGCGCGGAAGCCGTACGCCGTCAGGGCCGCGTGGTGCAGGTCGGCCTGCACATGAAACCGGCCAGCATCGATGCCATGCTCTGGGCCCTGAAGGACATCACGGTCGAGGCGACCTGGTGCTACCCGGTGCAGATCTGGCCGCGGATCGCCCGGATGATCGCCGGCGGCACGTTTCCCGTCGAAAAGATCGTCACCGCAAGCATCGATGCGGACGACACCGTCGAGAAGGGGTTTGAAGCGCTTCTCGACCCGTCCGGCCAGCATCTGAAAATCCTGGTCCGGACGTGAGCTGAAGCCATGACCGATAATCCTGTTGCACTTGTTGTCGGGGCCACCGGCCTGTCCGGAAGCCACCTCGCCGAGCGCCTCAAGAATGAGGGCTGGACCGTCGTGACCCTGTCGCGCGGCGCGTTCGACGCCCCATGGTCCGACCGGCATGTCGCCGCCGATCTCGAAGACGCCAACGCCAGCCGCGCCGCGCTCGCCGATGCGCGTGATGTCAGCCATGTCTTTTACTGCACATGGTCGCGGCAGGACAGCGAGGATGCCAATGTCCGCGTCAACGGCGCCATGATCCGCACCCTGTTCGCAGGGCTCGAACAGGCGCCGTTGCGCCATGCCGGCCTTGTGACGGGGCTCAAACACTATCTCGGCCCGTTCGAGGATTATGCCACCAGCGCGCCGCAAACGCCCTTCCTTGAAAGCCAGCCGCGCCTTCCCGGTCCGAACTTCTACTACGAGCAGGAGGACGTGCTGTTTGAGGCCGCAGCGCGGCGCGGTCTGACCTGGTCCGTCCACCGGCCGCACACGATGATCGGCTACGCGCTGGGCAACGCCATGAACATGGGCGTCACGCTGGCGGTCTACGCAACGATCTGCCGCCACACCGGGCGACCCTTCCTCTATCCCGGGTCGCACGCCCAGTATCATGGCCTCACTGACATCACCGATGCGCGGATATTGGCCGACCAGATCCTCTGGGCCGCGACGGCCGAGGGCGCGCAGAACCGCGCCTACAACATCGTCAATGGCGACATTTTCCGGTGGCGTTGGATGTGGGGCGAGATCGCCGGCTATTTCGGCCTGGAACCGGCCGGCTGCCCGCCAACGCCGCGGCCTCTGGAAGACCAGATGATTGACGCAGCGTCGATCTGGCCCGATCTGGTCGCCGCCCACGGTCTGCAGGACAAGGCCGTCGATAGGCTCGCGTCGTGGTGGCACACCGATGCCGATCTGGGCCGTGAAATCGAATGCGTGACCGACATGACCGAAAGCCGCCTGCGCGGTTTCAACGGTTATCGCAGTTCGCGCCAGAGCTTCTTCGACGTGTTCGACCGGCTGGTCGCCGAAAAGATCATCCCCGATCCCAAACGCAAGGAGGCCTGATCCCGTGCACTATGTGATCCATTGTCTGGACAAGCCCAACTCGGTCCGGAAGCGCCTCGAGCACTATGAAGCGCACAAGGCCTATCTCGCCAAGGCGCCGGTCAAGACCGTGATATCCGGCCCGCTGCTGGCCGATGACGAGGAAACGATGATCGGTTCGTGCTTCGTCGTCGAAGCGGACAGTCTGACCGAGGTGGAAGCCTTCAACCGGGCCGATCCGTTCCACGCCGCCGAGCTTTGGGGCCAGGTGTCGATCCGTCCGTTCAGCAAGCGCGTGGACAACCGGGCATGACCAAGACCGTGCGCATGGCGATGGTTGGCCTGGGCTGGTGGGGGCAGAAAATGCTGTCGGTGCTCGAAACCGCAAGGGACGAGATCACGGTGGTTCGCGCCGTCGAACCGAATGTGGATGCCGTCAAGGATCTGTGCCGCGACAAGAGCCTGCCGCTTGGCGCCGACTATGCAGAAGCGCTCACCGATCCCGCTGTCGAAGCCGTGATCCTCGCAACGCCCCATGCGCTGCATGAAGCGCAGATCGAGGCCGCCGTTGGCGCCGGCAAGCACATCTTTTGCGAAAAGCCGTTGTCGCTGACCAAGGCGGGCGCCGAACGCGCGGTCGCGCTGTGCCGCGATGCGGGGCTGCAGTTGGGTATGGGTCATGAAAGGCGTTTCGAACCGCCGATCGCGCGCCTGTTGCAGCTTGCCGATGATGGTGCGCTCGGGCGCATCCAGCAGATCGAAGCCAATTTCAGCCACGACAAGTTCCTCACGCTCGACCGCGGCAACTGGCGGCTGAAAGGCGATCAGGCGCCGGCAGGCGGCATGACGGCGACCGGCATCCATCTTCTGGACCTGTCCGTGCGGCTTCTGGGCGCTGCCGAAAGCGTCCACTGCATCTGCGAAACCCTGTCGTCCGACCTGCCGCAGGGCGACACCGTCGCGGCCTTTGCGCGCTTTTCAGGCGGCGGGACCAGCTATGTATCGGCATCGCTTGCCAACCCGTTCTTCTCGCGCTTTGCGGTGTTCGGCTCCGATGGCTGGATCGACATCCGCGACAAGGCCCATGTCGAGGCGCCGGACGGCTGGATCGTCACCAGCGCCATGAAGGGTGGCTCGATCAATGTCGAGGATGCGCCGCCGGCCGAACCGGTCAAGGACAATCTGGTGGCGTTCGCGCGCGCCGTACGCGGCGAGGCGGCCTATCCCATCACCCCCGATCATCTCGTCAACAATATCGCACTGCTTGAAGCCGTCTTTGCCTCTGCAAAAAGCGGACGAACTGAACGCGTTGCCTGATTTGGAGCACAGACCATGAAAGCCCTGATCTTCGAGAACCCCGAGCACCTCGCGGTCACAGATGTGGAGATGCCCGGGATCGGCCCGAACGAGGTTCTGATCCAATCCCGGAAAGTCGGCATCTGCCATTCTGACTATGAACTGCTTGCGGGCCAATACATCATTCCGATTTCCTACCCGGTGACGCCTGGCCATGAATGGGTCGGCGAAATCGTGGAAGTCGGTGCGAACGTGACCGGGCTTGAGCCGGGCGATCGCGTGGTCGGCGAATGCGTCATCAACACGCCAGAACGCATCCACCATTTCGGATTCTCGATGGACGGGGCCGACCGCGAGTATTTCGCCGCCCGACCGGAATGGCTGCACAAGCTGCCCGATGCGGTGGACGACGACAAGGGCACGCTGATCGAGCCCTTCACCTGCGGCTATTACGCGGTCGAACGCGGCGGCGGAACCAACGCGTCCGAAACGGTGGTCGTTTCCGGCGGCGGGACGATCGGTCTCGTGTCGGCTGCGGCCGCGATCGGCATGGGCGCGCGCGTCATCGTTGTCGATCCGGTGCCGCTTCGTCGGGACATCGCGCTAAAGCTCGGCGCCGATGCGGTGGTCGATCCGTCGGATGGCGATCCGGTCGAGGCGGTGCAGGAACTGACATCGGGCGGTGCCGAACTGGTCATCGAGGCGGCCGGCCATGCTGCATCGCTGGCCAATGTCTTCGATTACACCAGGCCCGAGGGCCGCGTTTCGATGGTCGGCATCAATATCGGTCAGAAGTTCCCGGTTGAACTGGGCAAGATCCAGATCAAGGATCTGACGGTCAAAGGCTGCATCGGCTCGCCGGGCATATGGCCTTCGGCCATCCGTTTTCTGGAACGCACCGGGCTCGACCTGTCGCCGATCCAGACGCACAGTTTTCCATTGAGCGATGCCGACAAAGGCTTCGAACTGGGTGCCAAACCCGCCGAGGCCGTCAAGGTCACGCTCGAGATCGCATAAAACAAGAACGGAGCGCCGTGCCATGTCCGACTATCTCACCGAGGAGAATTCCGCCGACACGGTCAATGCCCGCATGGGCAAGAGCACCAACCCGCGCCTGCGCCGGGTGATGCACTCGATGGTCGAGCACCTGCACGCCTTTATCAAGGATGTCGAGCCGACGCAGGACGAATGGGAGGTGGCGATCGACTTTCTGACGCGGACCGGCCAGATCTCATCCGACAGGCGGCAGGAATACATCCTTTTGTCCGATGTGCTCGGTGTCTCCATGCTGGTTGATGCAATCAATCACCGCCGGCCCGACGGGGCGACGGAGAACACCGTGTTCGGTCCCTTTCATGTCGATGGCGCGCCGCGCCGTTCCATGGGCGACAGCATTTCGCTCGATGGCAAGGGCGAACTCTGCCTCTACACCGGCCGCGTGATCGACCTGGACGGCCAGCCGATCGCCGGCGCGACGGTCGATGTCTGGTCGGACAATGCGGACGGCTATTACGATGTGCAGCAGCCCGGCGAGCAGCCCGAATGGAACAATCGCGGCGTTTTCACGACCGGCGCGGATGGCAGCTATCGCTTTGTCGGCATTAAGCCGGTCTCTTATCCGATCCCGAATGACGGGCCGGTCGGACAGATGCTGGAAAAGGTGGAGCGCCATCCCTGGCGGCCGGCGCACATGCACTTTCTCGTCAGCGCGGACGGCCATGAGCAAATCGTCACGCATATCTTCGTGGCCGGCGACACATATCTGCAATCGGACGCGGTGTTCGGCGTCAAGGACTCGCTTATCGTCAAATATCGGCGAATGCCGGATGCCGACACACCATGGTCGGCCGAGTTCGACTTCGTGATGAAACCGGTCTGAACCGGGCCACCCCGGCTGACATGGTGTCAGTCCGGGCCCCTGGCCTCGGGCATGGCATCGCGCAGCAGCGCAAGTTCGGTTCTGCCGGCATCGTCGGCACGGGTCGTCAGACCGATCGGCCCGACCGTGTCGGCGGTGTCGAGGGGCAGGAAGGCAAGCCGGCCGGCTCGCACCGCCGGAACGGCAACGCCGCGCGAGATCGCCCAGATCGCGTCGGACGCCAAAAGCAGTGGCTCTGCGACCGAAGCATCGGTTGTCTCGATCCGCTTGTCGGGCAGGCCGATGCCGCGTGCCATCAAATGGGCTTCGACCGCCGGCCGGATGACGGCATTGGCGGGAGGCAGGATCATCGGGTGGGTTGCCAATTGCGCAATCTCGATCGGTTCGGACAGGAGCGGATGTCCCGCGCGCACCACGAACGCCAGCCTGTCGGCATAGAGCGGTTCGAACTCCAGCCCGTCGAGCGCCGAGACCGGGGCCATGCGTCCGATCACCACGTCCAGATGGCCGGCCCGCAGACGCGGCAGGAGCTGATCTCCGGCACCGGTCTCGATGCGAACGATGAAGCGCGGCGCCTTGGCGCGCAGGCGAAGGACCGCGGCGGGCACAAGAGTCGATGCGACGGTTGGCAATGCGCCGATCGCCAGCGTCGGCGAGGCGTTGCCCTGGCTGGCCGAGACGAGGTCGAGACCTGTGTTGAGCTGCAGCATTGCCGCCTCGGCATAGCGCAGCAGAAGATCGGCGGACGGCTCGGGCACCAGACGCCGGCCGACGCGCTCGAACAGGCTGACGCCGAGCGCCTGCTCGAGATCGCCCAGCCTGCGGCTCGCGGCCGATTGGGTGATGCCGAGCGCGTTCGCGGCTTCGGCCAGGCTGCGCAGGTGGTAGGCCTCGGTAAAACAGCGAAGCTGCTTCAATGTCACGTTTGTTTGCATCTCAGTGATTTTTTCTCAATGAAAATAGATCAAAACTCACTTATCACCAAATTTTCCTCATGGTAGTGCGGGCCAGACACAATGAGGAGCCCATGGCCCGCCACATGCCGCTTGCCGAAGCCGTCGGCACTTTTCTCAAGCCGGGCGGCACCGCCGCCTTCGAGGGCTTCACCCATCTCATTCCGCATGCCGCCGCCCATGAGGTGATCCGCCAGGATATCGGCGATCTGACGCTGGTCCGGATGACGCCCGATCTCATCTATGACCAGATGATCGGCATGGGCCTGGCCAAGAAGCTGGTGTTCTCCTACGCCGGCAATCCCGGGGTCGGTCTTTTGCGCCGGTTGCGCGATGCGGTGGAAAACGGCTGGCCGCGACCGCTGGAGATCGAGGAGCATTCCCACGCGGCGATGGCCAACGCCTATGAGGCGGGCGCCGCCGGCTTGCCCTGCGCGATGTTCCGCGGCTATCTGGGCGCCCAACTGGCCGAGGTGAATCCGAATATCCGCCACATCGTCTGTCCATTCACCGGCGAGAAGCTGGCCGCGGTGCCGGCCATCCGGCCCGACGTGACCTTCATCCATGCGCAAAAGGCCGACCGCAAGGGCAATGTGCTGATCGAGGGCATTGTCGGTGTGCAAAAGGAAGCCGTGCTAGCCGCCGAAAACGCGATCGTGACCGTCGAAGAGGTGGTTGATGATCTGGACGCGCATCCCAATGCGTGCATCCTGCCGCACTGGACAGTCGATGCGGTCTGCACCGTTCCCGGGGGTGCGCACCCCTCTTATGCGCATGGCCACTATGCGCGGGACAATGCCGACTATCTGGCCTGGGACAGGATCGCCGCCGACCGCGACACGTTCCGGGCCTGGATGACGGACAATGTCCTTGACGCCCAACCGGGCGTGTTCGCCGAACGCGTCGCCGATCTGGAGGTCGTAGCATGACCGATTTCACGGCAGACGAGATGATGACCATCGCCGCGGCGCGGGCGCTGTCGAACGATGATGTGTGTTTTGTCGGCATCGGCGCGCCGTCGGCCGCCTGCAACGTGGCGCGCCTGACCCACGCGCCGGACATCACCTTGATCTATGAAAGCGGCACGATCGGCACCGCGCCGGACGTGCTGCCGCTGTCGATCGGCGACGGCGAACTGTGCGACACGGCGGTGACGACCGTGCCGGTGCCGGAGATGTTCCGCTACTGGCTGCAGGGCGGCTGGATCACGGTGGGTTTTCTGGGCGCGGCGCAACTTGACCGGTTCGGCAACATCAACACGACCGTGGTCGGCGATTATGCGCACCCCAAGGTGCGGCTGCCCGGCGGCGGCGGTGCGCCGGAGATCGCGGCTTCCAGCCGCGAAGTCTTCATCACCATGAAGCAGTCCCGGCGCGGCTTTGTCGAGAAGATCGACTTTTTCACCTCTTTTGGCCATGGCGAGGGCGGCGATCACCGGCAACGTCTCGGCATGACCACAAAGGGCCCCACATTGCTGATCACCGATCTGGGCGTCTGGAAACCCGATCCCGAGAGCAAGGAGTTTACCGTGACATCGTTGCACCCGGGCGTCACCCGCGCACAGATGCAGGAGACCGTCGGCTGGACGGTTCGCTTTTCCGCCGAGGTCGAGGAAACCGAACCGCCCGGCACCGAGGAACTGGCCGTCCTGCGCGATCTGAAGGAACGGACGGCCCGCGCGCATCAGGGAGAGGCCGCATGATCCAGGACGCTTTCATCTGCGCTTACGTGCGCACGCCGATCGGCCGCTATGGCGGCGCTCTGGCCCCGGTTCGTGCCGACGATCTGGGCGCGGTGCCATTGAAGGCACTGATGGCACGCCATGGTGCGGTGGACTGGGCGGCGGTTGATGACGTTTTTTATGGTTGCGCCAACCAGGCGGGCGAGGACAACCGCAATGTCGCCCGCATGTCGGCGCTTCTGGCCGGCCTGCCCGAGACCGTGCCGGGCACGACGATGAACCGGCTGTGCGGTTCGGGCATGGACGCGGTGATCACCGCCGCCCGCGCCATTCGCGCGGGCGAAGGCGCGCTTTACATCGCCGGCGGCGTCGAATCGATGTCGCGCGCGCCCTTCGTCATGCCCAAGGCCGAGACGGCCTTCTCGCGCGCCAATGCCGTCCACGACACGACGATTGGCTGGCGCTTCGTCAACCCGGTGATGAAGGCGCAGTACGGTATCGACTCGATGCCGGAGACCGCCGAGAACGTGGCCGAGGATTTCGGCATCAGCCGCGCCGACCAGGACGCGTTTGCGCTGACAAGCCAGGAGCGCGCCGCAAGGGCCATTGCATCGGGCCGGCTGGCAAAAGAGATCACGCCGGTCACCATCCCGCAGCGCAAGGGCGATCCTGTGATTGTCGACACGGACGAACATCCGCGCGCGACCACGCTCGAAAAACTGGCCGCGCTCAGGGCACCGTTCCGCGAGGGCGGCTCGGTCACGGCCGGCAACGCGTCCGGTGTCAATGACGGGGCGGCGGCGCTGATCATCGCGTCGGAAGAGGCTGCCAAACGCCACGGCCTGACGCCGATCGCCCGCATTCTGGGCGGGGCGACAGCCGGCGTGCCGCCGCGCATCATGGGCATCGGCCCAGCGCCGGCGACGCAGAAGCTCTGCGCCCGGCTGGGCATGGCGCCCGCCGATTTCGACGTGATCGAACTGAACGAAGCCTTTGCCGCCCAGGGTTTGGCCGTTCTGCGCAAACTGGGCCTTTCGGACGATGCCGAGCACGTCAACCCCAATGGCGGCGCGATCGCGCTCGGCCATCCGCTGGGCATGTCGGGGGCCCGCATTACCGGCACCGCCGCGCTCGAACTGATCGAACGGGGCGCACGCCGCGCCCTTGCCACCATGTGCATCGGCGTCGGCCAGGGCATCGCCATCGCAATCGAACGGGTGTGACAGCGCCCCGGCGCGGCCGGTCCATGCCGCGACCTATCGAAAGGATCCCATGATGGATGGATTCACCTATACCGGCCTGCCAGCGCGGGTGATCTTCGGAAGCGGCACGACCGGGCAGCTTCCAGCGGAAGCCGAGCGTCTGGGCTTGACCAGAGCGCTCGTTCTGACGACACCGCCACAGGCGGCGCAGGGCGAAGCCCTGACGGCACTTTTGGCCGACAAGGCGGCTGGGCTGTTTGCCGAAGCGACCATGCACACGCCCGTGGACGTGACCCAGGCGGCATTGCGTTTCTATCACGACACGGGCGCCGACAGCGTCGTGTCGATCGGCGGCGGCTCGACCATCGGTCTGGGCAAGGCGATCGCGCTCCAAACCGATTGCCCGCAAATCGTGCTGCCGACCTCTTATGCCGGCTCCGAGATGACGCCGATCATCGGCCAGACCGAGGCCGGCCGGAAGACGACGCAGCGCACGCCGAAGGTTCTGCCGGAGACCGTCATCTACGATGTCGATCACACGCTGTCGCTGCCAGCCTTGATGACCGTTACCTCGGGGATGAACGCCATCGCCCATGCGGTCGAGGCGCTTTATGCCGAAGAGGCCAACCCCGTTTTGTCGCTGATGGCCGAAGATGGTGTCGCCAAGATGGGCGCCGCGCTGGCTGCCATCCGGGACGCGCCGGAGGATGTCGGTGTTCGCTCGGACGCGCTTTACGGCGCCTGGCTCTGTGCCATTTGCCTGGGCTCCGGCGGCGTTGCGCTGCACCACAAGCTTTGCCATGTTCTGGGCGGTTCGTTCGATCTTCCCCATGCGGAAACCCACACGATCGTCCTGCCGCACGCACTGGCCTACAATGCACCGGCCGTGCCCGACGCGATGTCCGCGCTCAGGCGCGCCACTGGGTCACAGTCGCCCGCTGCCGCCCTTTACGATCTGGCCATGACCGGTGGCGCGCCGATGGCCCTCAAAAATCTGGGCATGCCCGAAGATGGCATCGACCGTGCGATCGAGATCACGCTCGAAAACCCCTATTTCAATCCACGGCCGCTCGAAGCCGGCGCGCTGCGAAACCTGTTGCAGAACGCATGGTCCGGCCAAAGACCGGCGGCTTGATGCCGTGATCGGCCGGCTGCCGGCGGGAACGTCGTGCCCGTCAGCGGACAAGCAGCGGCGCTCAAAGCGCGGCGAGATGATTGTCGAAACCGACATCATGGCGCGCCGTGTCGAACAGCCCGTCTCCCGAACTGAACCGGAATCCCGCGGCCCATGCCGCGATGCCGCACAGATCGGGAGCGTTGCGGGTGTCCAGAATGGCCAGGGTCGCCGGATCGAAGGAAAAGGCGACGCCGCCGCGCGGCGAACTGATCGCGATCTGGCCGGTCTGGCGATTGGCGGCGATCGAGCCGACATAGCCGCGCAGGGAGGCGGTTGCGTGTTCAGGGAGGTCGGTGAGTTCGAACGCGCCCGAGTGCATTGACGCCCGGCCTATCAGCGGCACGGGTTCGGCAATGTCGCCCTCATTCTGACAGGCGAACCAGACCGTGCCGCCACCATCGATCGCCAGATGCCGGATCGATAATTTGTGAAGGTCGGGCGGCAGCGCGTGGCATACGATCAGATCGCCGGTCGTCGCATCAACGAATGACAGATTGGGCTGCATCGTCGGGACGTTCAGCTTGGCGCGCGGGTAGTCCGGATGGGTCTCGATGCCGCCATTGGCGACGACCAGCGTCCGGCCGTCGGGCAACAGCGCGATGTCGTGCGGCCCCGTGCCGAACGTATCGAACTCGCCGATGCGCGCGAAGCCATCGGTCGCGTCATAGAGGCCAACGACGCCGCGCGCGGCCTCGAAATCGTTCTCGGTCGCATAGAACAGCCGGCCATCGGCGGAGAAGGCGCCATGGCCATAAAAATGCCGGCCGGACGGTGCGGCCATGATGCGAGGTTCGCGCGACCGGCCGAGATCGAACAGGGCGGCGAACGTGCCGGGGCGGCGTGCAAAGGCAACCAGCATGTCGCCGTTTGGCTGGCGCACCAGATCGTGGCCGCGCGCGGGCAGCGCATAGCGGTGCACGATCGCGCCGTCCTCGCTTAGAAGCGCAATGCCGAACGCGCCGGCCCTGTCGCGATAGGCCGAGGCGAAGACAGCGCTCGTGCCAGCCAGCGCCTCGCCGCCAGACGGAAGCAGCGATGCTGCAAAGCCGGCGCCGGTGGCGCGCAGAAACACGCGCCGGCCGATCAGCTTCGTTGCGCCGAAACGCTGCATCAATCGCCGTCCAGGGACGAGAAGCCGGGCGACAGATCGTAGATTTCCTTGAGCCTTGTCGCCGAGACCGTCGCCAGCCCGTCGACGACGAGGCGCACATAGGTCATCCGGTCATAGGCCTCGTCGTCTTCGGCGATCGCCTGAACCGGCAGACTGGTCCGGCCGAGCGCACGCGCCGCATTGGCGAGTTCGAAATTCATCGCGCCGATGAACCGGGCGCGTTCCTGATCGACGGTGGCCTGAAGATCGGCCGCATCGACCAGCGCCTGAAGCCCGGCAATGTTGGCGGCAAGCGATGGCACCCAATTGTCCGACCGCCAGAACAGCGCGGACTTCGGCCGCATGGATGCGGCATCGTCGCGCAACACGGGGTCGATCCGTTGAACCTTGATGATCTCGAAGGCGTCGCCGACCAGCTTGACGAGCCCGTTGATCTGCTCGCCTTCGTCGCGGAACAGCGGATTGTCGTCCGCCGGGTTCCGCCACAGCAACGCGATTCCACTTTCAGCCTGCCAGCCATCATGCACCGCGCCTGCGATCGTCGAGACGTTCCGCGAGATGGCCAGCGCATAGGCGCATCGTTCGGACGCCTGGCCGGCCGCGATCTGGTCGCTGCCGGTGCCGAACAGCGCATATTCCAGTGCGGCCAGCCCTTGCACCGCGACCGACTTGCCGGCCAGCGTGTCGGCCGACAGGGCAGTCTCGTCGCCGGTGGCGATCACGGCCTGGATCTGGTTGAGGCCGCGTCCGCGCCGGTCCGGCCAGAACAGGATACGTTCGAGCCGGTTGTCCTGCGACAGCGGGCCCAACCGGATGAACTCGACCCGCCCCCAGGCATCGACGAGGCTGTCAAACCGGCCGCGTGATGCCTCCATCGCCGCATCGGAGGGCGAGGCGCACAGCGTGGCGACCGCCTGGGCCATGGAGTGCGCCTCGGCTTCAAATGCCGCGAACCCCGGCCGGATTGCCTCCTCGATCGCAGCTTCGATGGCGTCATCGATTGTCCGGTCCTGTGTCGCCGCCGGCAGAGTTGCGAGTGCCAGAAGGAGAGCGGCGATCAGGATGCGCATCACAGGCTCTCCAGAAAGGCGATCAGCGCGTCGCGGTCGGTCTTTTCCAGTGCGGCAAATCCGTCGCGCGCGCCTTGCGCTTCGCCACCATGCCACAGGATCGCTTCGGTCAGGTTGCGCGCCCGGCCGTCATGCAAAAAGAAGGTGTGGCCGTTGACCGTCTCGGTCAGTCCGATGCCCCAGAGCGGCGCGGTGCGCCATTCGGTGCCCGAAGCGCGGCCCACCTGTTGTCCGTCGGCAAGGCCCTCGCCCATGTCGTGCAAAAGGAAGTCCGAATAAGGCCAGATCAACTGGAAGGCGTGCGCCGGATTGGCCGCCTCGCGCGAGGTGACGAACTTCGGCTGGTGGCAATCGGCACAGCCCAGCGTGTAGAAGTGCTGCTTTCCGTCGAGAACGAACGGGTCATCCACGTCGCGGCGCGCCGGCACGGCCAGGTTCTCCGAATAGAAGGTGACCAGATCCATCACCGGGTCGGGGGCTTCGGTCTCGCCGAGACGCGCCTGCACGCCGGTCGGCATGGCAAGGCAGTCGGCTTGGTTGTCGGTACAATCGCCGTGATGGTTCGGGACGTCCGGCGAGGAGATGCCGATGTCGCCGGCAAAGGCGCCGGCCGACTGCTGGCGCACGGTCGCGTTCTGCGCCTTCCAGCCGAAGCGGCCGAGCGCGATCTCGCCGGTCGCCGGATCGCGGGCCAGCGCCACGCGTCCCGAAATGCCGTTGCCGTCTTCATCGGTCGGGTCGGCATTGGCGACAATGTCGGCCGGGTGGACTGCCTCGATCAACCCCATGCCGATCATCGGCGGGGCGATGCGCGGTGAGAGCGTGGTGTCCGGATGCAGCGGCCCGTAGCCGAGGTCCGCCACCGAATAGGTTGGCCTGCGCAGATGGACGATCGTGCCGTCGCCCAGTTCGACCGGCTCTTCGACATAGTCGATCACCATCCGGCCCTCGGCCCGAAGGCCCGGCACGGCCAGATCCTGCAACTGGCCACCATAGGTCGGATCGGGCATGTTCGCCGCGACATGGGTTTGGACCGCCTCGATCTCGTCCGGCGTCACGGCCGGGCGCGCCAGACGCAGGAACATCGATGTCGCGTCCGCGTCGCCCTCGGGCGGATGGCCACGCCCGTCCTTCAGATGGCAGCTCTGGCAGGCGCGCGCGTTGAACAGCGGACCCAGCCCGTCCGAGGCCTGCGTGGAGGAGGGCGAGGACACCCACAATTTGCGGAACAGCGCGTTGCCGAGCTTGAAGTCCTGTTCTTCCTCGAAGGTCAGGTTCTGGTTGAAATGCGAGAAGGCATCGCGGTTGACCCGCTTGGTCGATGTCCCCGCCCCGCCCGCCATGGTCTCGAACGCTTCGGCCCTGGAGAAGTCGTCCGTGGGCGCCGTAACCGCTTCGACGCGGGCGCGATCTTCATCGGACAGGTCGGTGCGCCCGGTCGGCAAGTCATGACCGTCGAGCGCGGCGGCGGCGGTCGCGACACTGACTGTCAGCGCCGCGGCTATGGGGAGAACTCTGTCCGATCGCATTCGCATTGAATCTGTCTTCCGGAACCAGCGGCGCGGCCAACGCGCCGGCAAACCAAGTCTGGCTTCTCAAACACGGTCATTCCGGACATGCGCAGCATGTCCGGACTGACGGTCGCCAAAATGTGGTCTACTGAAACACGGCGTTCGGATTGTCGAGGCTGTCCGAGCCTTCGAACTCCAGCGAGCCCAGATCGAGGGCGGCCACCGCGCGCTCGATCGAACGGGTCTGGTCGATCAGCCCGTCGATCGCCGCCTGGACGACCGCGTTGCCCTCCTCATTGCCTTCGCCGATCATCTGGTCATAGGCTTCGATGGTCTCGGCGCGGGCGGCCATGGCGTCCATTTTCTCGATGGTCGTCATCAGCTTGGCCCTGAGTTCTTCATCCACGCCGGTATCGGCGGCGGCGACCAGTTCGGAGATCGCGGGCCCCGACAGTTGGGTGCCGTCCAGCCGCGTGTAGACACCGTTATAGACATTGTTGATGCCGACCGCATTGTAGCGGTGCGAATTGTGCGTGTTGTCGGCAAAGCAGTCATGCTCTTCTTCGGGATCGTGGAGCAAAAGGCCGAGCTTCATCCGCTCGCCGGCCAGTTCGCCATAGGAAAGCGATCCCATGCCGGTCAGGATGATCGACAGGGCGTTTTGCGGATCGGCCATAAGTTCGCCGCGCGCTTCGCCACCGGTTTCCCAATTGGCGACCATTTCCTCGAGATCGGCGATCAACAAATCGGACGCGGCTGACAGATATTCGCCTCGTCGTTCGCAATTTCCGTTCGTGCAGTCATCACCCGCCGCATAGTCGGACCAGGGGCGCTCGCCCGCGCCGGCATCGGTGCCGTTCAGATCCTGGCCCCAGAGCAGGAATTCGATGGCGTGGTAGCCAGAGGCGACATTGGCCTCGACTTCGCCCGCTTCATGCAGGGTCGACGAAATCAGGTCCGGTGTGATCGCCGATGCATCGACCGCCTCGCCATTGACCGTCACAGTCTCGTTGGCGATGACATTGGCGGTATAGAGCGTGTTTTCGTCGTTTTCGGTGCCATAGGACGCATCGACATAATCGATCAGCCCTTCGTCAAGTGGCCAGGCGTTCACCCGGCCTTCCCAATCATCGACGATCGCGTTGCCGAACCGGTAGACCTCGGTCTGCTGATAGGGCACGCGCGCGGCGAGCCAGGCATCCTTGGCGGCGGCCAGCGCCTCGGCGGACGGTTCGGCGATCAGCGCGTCGATGGCGGCATCAAGCGCCCGCGCCGTTTCAAGCGAATCGGCGTATTTGGCCAGCGCGATGTCGGCATAGTGGGCGGCGACGGCCTCCGGCGTGGTTTCGGCCTGCGCCGCGACGATGCCAAGCGCCGATGACAGCATCAGCGCTGCGGCGTGGGTCGAGGTGGTTCTCATCAAAGGCTCCGATCAAGGAAAGGACTGAATGTCAATTGGCCTGCGGCGGGTCTGCGCCCTCCTCAAGCCGTCCGGTCGGCCATCGGCGTTGCGCCGCTTGGACGCCGACGAAAGCTGACTGACCAACTCCACATATGCAGCCCCTTAAAACTGGTGTCAAATACTCTAGTTTTGAATGATTCCAGACTCATGGCGTCGGGCCGTACTGATCGCGCCAAGCCGCTCGGTGCCGCTGCTTGGGACTGCCGGGGGATCGACGCCACCCGATCGGCACGGTTTCCCGGCGCTCTCCGTTCAAGGAGCGCGGGCTGTTCGAGAAAGGAAACCGTCCCTGTGCGATGATCGTCGGGCGCCGGACCCGGGCAAGCCGGCTCTCAAGCAGAGTGTCGACGCGGTGTAACCCGGGCCTTCCGGCGGACGGTGCGCGTCACGGCCGGTCTTCGTCGTCCAGCCTGACCGCGTCACCGACACTGCGATCGGCGCTCGAAAAGCCGATCTGGCCGAGCACCATGTAAGACCCGACGGTGATCACGACGATGGCGATGGTTGCAAAAACAATGGCCTTCACGACAAATTCCCTCGATCAGCTTCTTACTGTGTCATTTCTTTGAGGAAGTCGACCAGATCCTTGCGGTCGCCGGCGCCGGTGATCTGCTGCATCGGCATCTTGCTTCCCGGGATGAAGTGGTCCGGGCCGATCTCGAAAAGGCGGTCGATGGTCTCTTCGGTCCAGACCAGATCGGACTCGTCCAGGGTCCGGGAATACTGGTAGTCTTGGCGCGCGCCGGCCTTGCGTCCAAACACCTGGAACAGCGTCGGCCCGGCCCTGCGGCCGCCATCGGCGGTCAGCGCATGGCAGATGGAGCATTTACGCGCAAACTGCCGTTCGCCATTTTCCATTTCCGCAGGATCGCGCAGGAATGCCGGATCGCTGCCGGCTAGGGGATCGAACTCAGCAAGATCATCGACAGGCCATCCATAGACGATGCTGGCAATGCCGCCGGCGAGGATCGTGCCGCCATCCCGCGAGAAGTCCAGCGCCCAGATTGGGCCATCGAGCGTCGCCCTGAAATCATGCTCGATGCGCCATTCTTGCGTGTCGATGATGGTGATAAAACCGTGCCCGTCTCCGGTTGCCAGCCGGGTCCCGGTCCGGTCGCGC
This sequence comes from Roseitalea sp., assembly GCA_017642895.1. GTDB lineage: Bacteria > Pseudomonadota > Alphaproteobacteria > Rhizobiales > Rhizobiaceae > Roseitalea. Next base: position 44,628 of record JAEPON010000002.1, on the reverse strand, counting down.
GCCAGTGCGAGTATGGGCCGGCGATCGAGCGTGAAATCGCTGATCGGTTCGCCGGTCTTCAGATCGACAATCCTCGTCACGCCGTCAACAGCCCCATAGGCGAGCCAGCCCGCCGCCGCATTGTCGGTGCCGCCGCCAAGCACGATTGTGTTGATGCCGAACCCGTTGCGCACCAGTACCCTTTTCTCGGTTCGGCTACCGATATCCCAGATGCGGACGGTTCCGTCGACGGAGCCGGAATAGAGCGTCCGGCCATCGGGCGAAAAGGCGACCGCGCTGACACCGGCCCTGTGGCCCGTCAGAAATTCCGGCTCACCGCCGGCGAGCGGCCAGAGCCCGATCGTGCCGTCCCAACTGGCCGATGCGAGAAGCGCCTTGTCCGGTGATACGGCCAGTTCCATGACCTTGCCCGTATGCCCTTTCAGCCGGGCCGGCGTGCCGTTTGTGCCGTCCCAGACCAGGACGGAGAAATCGTCTCCGCCGGAGGCGAGGCGGTTGCCGTCGATGAACTCGGCCACGTTAACGGCGGCATCGTGCCCCTCCAGCCACACGGGTGTCCGGCCGCTCCACAGTCCGACCGAATTGTCGAAGCTGGCAGACGCGACCCGGCCGCTCTCCCGCGAAACGGTGATGTCCATGATCGGGCCGCCATGGCCCTTCAGCGTGAAGAACTCACCGGCATGGGCGCCGGATCCCAAGGCAAAAACGGCGATGGACCCCAAAAGGGCGGATGCGGAACGGGCCCGGAACCACGGCCGGGCGGCGGCATCCCTGCGCTGTGTCGTCTCGACGGGCATTGCGCTCAGCGCCCCACCGATCGGCCTTGCGGCCCGTTCATTCCGCCGGCGCGGGCGCCGATTCCGGCTTGCCTTCACCGTCCGCCGACGATGTCACTTCCGCGACCCACAGGCTGTGGTGCTCGCGCGCCCATTGTTCTTCCACATCACCGGAGCCCATCGCATCGAACGCGCCCTCCATGCCGATCGAGCCGATATAGATGTGCGCGATGACGATGGCCATCAGGACGAATGAGACGATCGCATGCCAGAGCTGGGCATATTGCATCTCCTCATGCGGGGCGAGTTGTTCGGGAAGCACGCCAAGGCCGACGAGCTGCGGAATGCCGGTCGCGTTGAGCGCCGCAAACGTCTTGGCAAACATGGGCAGTTCGAACGGGAAAAGCAGCGAGAGGCCGGACGCGGAAATCGACCCGCCGAGAAGGATGACCGACCAGAAGATCAGCTTCTGACCGGCATTGAACTTTTTGGCGGGCGGATGGCTGTTGCTGGAAAACAGGCCGCCGGCCTTGCGGATCCAGTTGATATCGGTGCGGTCCGGCAGGTTGTGGATGACCCACATGACGAACACCATGACGAGCCCCAGCATGAATGCCCAGGCAACGTTGTTGTGGATCCATTTCGACGCCAGCGCGATGTCGGCATAGGTTTCCTTGCCGATCAACGGGATCAGGCCAAAGCGCCCGAACAGGGTGATCAGACCGGTGATTCCCAGGAGGATGAAGGAGCCGGCCAGTAGCCAGTGGCCGAAGCGTTCGATCGCCTTGAACCGCGTGATGGTGCGCCCGGTCTTTTCGCCGTCTATGCGAATGCGGCCGCGCGTGAGGTAGAACAGTGCCAGTGCCGCGATCGTGCCGAGCAAAAGATAGCCGCCATAGCGTGCAAGGGGTCCCTGACGGAATTCGAGCCAGCGCATCCCGCCATCCTGAACGAGAACCGTTGCCGGAAGCCCCCCCGAGGAAACGGTGACATCCGCCGATCCGTACCGCAGTGCGCGCCAAAGTTCGGCGTCGGACGTGCCGCCCAACGTGCCCAATTGTGACGAAATGGCCGCTGCGGAATCCGGATCGCCGGTGGCGTCGCGCCTGAACTGGTCATCGACCGCCTCGCCGCGTTGCCGCTTGAGTATGTCCTCCAGCGTCTGCGCGCCGCCGGTCGCCGTGCGGTCGGTGCCGGACGTTTCCGATGCTTCCTGGGCGATCGCCTGGATCATAAATCCGACAACGAACAAAATGGCGACCACAAGCCGGGTCATGGCGACGTCTCCCAAGCTAACATCAAGGTCTTGTTTTGATTGCATGGGGGCAGCTTTTCGGCCGCCCCTCATGTTTTCCCCGTCCGGCCTTGCCTGCCACGCGGCCAACGCCTGTGGCAGGGCCGGTTGCCGGTCAGCCGTCCTTCTGGCCGTAGGCGGTTCCCCAGCCCCAGGCGCCGGACCCGAAACCGCGTGCGACCACGCGTTCGCGGTAGATGCCCGACACCACATCGCCGTCGCCGGCGAGCAGTGCCTTGGTCGAGCACATTTCCGCACAGATCGGCAATTTGCCCTCGGCGATGCGGTTGCGGCCATATTTCTGGAACTCGGCCAGCGAGTGCGTCTCTTCGGGGCCACCGGCGCAGAAGGTGCATTTGTCCATCTTGCCGCGCGATCCGAAATTGCCGGCCTGCGGGAACTGCGGAGCGCCGAACGGACAGGCGTAGAAGCAGTATCCGCAGCCGATGCACAGATCCTTGGAATGCAGCACGACGCCGTCTTCGCTCTGGTAGAAGCAGTCCACCGGACAGACGGCCATGCATGGCGCGTCCGAACAATGCATGCAGGCCACCGAGATCGACCGCTCGCCGGGGCTGCCGTCGCTGATCGTGACAACCCGTCGCCGGTTGATGCCCCAGGGCACCTCATGCTCGTTCTTGCAGGCCGTAACGCAGGCGTTGCACTCGATGCAGCGCTCGGCGTCACAGAGAAACCTAACTCTAGCTCCCATGTTTCATTTCCTCCTTACGCTGCCCAGATTTTGCAGAGAGTGGCTTTGGTCTCCTGCATCTGCGTGACCGAGTCGTAGCCATAGGTCTGTGCGGTGTTGGTGCTTTCGCCGAGCACATAAGGATCGGCGCCCTCGGGATATTTGTCCCTCAGATCCTCACCTTCGAAATGGCCGCCGAAATGGAACGGCATGAAGGCGACGCCTTCGCCGACCCGCTCGGTCACCATGGCCATGACCTTGACCTTGCCGCCTTCGGGACCTTCGACCCAGACCTGTTCGCCGTCGCGGATGCCAATATTGTTGGCGTCGCGCGTGTTGACCTCGACGAACATGTCTTGCTGCAGTTCAGCGAGCCACGGGTTCGATCGCGTCTCGTCACCGCCGCCTTCATATTCGACCAGCCGCCCCGATGTCAGAATGATCGGATAGTCCTTGGAGAAATCATTCTTCTGGATCGAGGCGTAAAGGGTCGGCAAGCGGTAGAACTTGCGGTCCTCATAGGTCGGATAGTCGGCCACCAGATCGCGCCGCGAGGTATAGAGCGGTTCGCGGTGCAGCGGCACGGGATCGGGGAAGGTCCACACCACGGCGCGCGCCTTGGCGTTGCCGAACGGTGCGCAGCCATGCTTGATCGCGACGCGCTGGATGCCGCCCGAAAGGTCGGTCTTCCAGTTGGTCTTTTCCGCCGCGACCGCGTCGATGGCCGCCCGTTCCTCGTCGGTCAGGTCACCATCCCATCCCAGATCCATCAGCATCTGCATGGTGAATTCGGGATAGCCGTCCTGAATTTCGGCGCCGGGGTTGGAGACGCCCTCGGCCAACAGATTGTCGCCGTCGCGTTCCACTCCGAAGCGCGCGCGGAAGCACAAGCCGCCCTCGGCCACCGGTACCGACATGTCATAAAGGTTCGGCGTGCCCGGATGGTTCATTTCCGGCGTGCCCCAGCATGGCCAGGGCATGCCGTAGAAGTCGCCATCGGCCGGTCCGCCCACGGCCTGCAACGTCGTCCGGTCGAACGTGTGCTGGTTGGCCATGTGCAGCTTGATGCGCTCGGGCGACTGGCCGGTATAGCCAACCGTCCACATGCCGCGATTGAACTCGCGGGTCACGCTTTCGATGTTGGGCGTGACCTCGTCTTCCATCTCGATGTTGCGGAAGAGCCGGTCCGACCATCCGAACTTTTGCGCAAAACGCGCGATGATCTCGTGATCGGTCTTGGACTCGAACAGCGGATCGACCACCTTGTCACGCCATTGCAGCGAGCGGTTCGATGCCGTCACCGACCCGCGCGTCTCGAACTGCGTTGCGGCCGGCAAAAGGTAGACGCCGTCCTGGCGGTCGTGAAGCACGGCGGAAACGGTGGGATACGGATCGATCACGACCAGCATGTCCAGCTTTTCCATCGCCGTCTTCATTTCCTTCATGCGGGTCTGGGAGTTGGGGGCGTGGCCCCAAAGCACCATGGCGCGAACCGCATTGGGCTGATCGGTGTTCTCCGGATCTTCAAGCACACCGTCGATCCAGCGGCTGACCGGTATCCCGGTCAGGTTCATCAGGTTCTTGTCCTTGCCGTCCTTGTCCTGGACGGTGGCGAACTGGCCCTTCAGCCAATCGAGATCCTCTTCCCAAACACGGGACCAATGGGCCCATGCGCCGGCCGAAAGGCCATAATAGCCGGGAAGGGTGTGCGACAGCACGCCCAGGTCAGTCGCGCCCTGCACATTGTCGTGGCCGCGGAAGATGTTCGTGCCGCCGCCAGACGTGCCCATGTTGCCGAGCGCAAGCTGGAGGATGCAGTAAGCCCGCGTGTTGTTATTGCCGTTGGTGTGCTGGGTGCCGCCCATGCACCAGATCACGGTGCCCGGACGGTTGTTGGCCAGCGTCCGCGCCACGCGCTTCAACTGGCTGCCCGGCGTCCCGGTGACGCGCTCGACTTCCTCGGGGGTCCACTTGGCGACCTCGGTCCGGATCTGGTCCATGCCCCAGACGCGGGTGCGGATGAACTCCTTGTCTTCCCAGCCATTGTCGAAGATGTGCCACAGGATTCCCCAGACCAGCGCCACATCGGTGCCCGGCCGGAACCGGACATATTCATCGGCATGGGCGGCGGTGCGGGTGAAGCGCGGATCGCAGACGATCAGGGGCGCGTTGTTTTGCTCCTTGGCGCGCAACACATGCAGCAGCGAGACGGGGTGCGCCTCGGCCGGGTTGCCGCCGATGATGAAGATTGCCCTGGAATTGTGGATATCGTTGTAGGAGTTGGTCATGGCGCCATAGCCCCATGTGTTGGCAACCCCTGCAACGGTGGTGGAGTGGCATATGCGCGCCTGGTGGTCGACGTTGTTGGTCCCCCAATAGGCCGCGAACTTGCGGAACAGGTAGGCCTGTTCATTGCTGTGCTTGGCCGAGCCGAGCCAGTAGACGCTGTCTGGACCGCTCTCGTCCCGGATTTGCATCATCTGGTCGCCGATCTCGTCGATCGCCTGTTCCCAACTGATCCGCTTCCACTCGCCGCCTTCCTTCTTCATCGGATATTTCAGGCGGCGTTCGCCGTGCGCATGTTCACGCACCGACGCGCCCTTGGCGCAATGGGCACCCAGATTGAAGGGGCTGTCCCAGCCCGGCTCCTGGCCGACCCAGACGCCGTTGGACACTTCGGCAACGACCGTGCAGCCGACCGAACAATGGGTGCAAACCGATTTGACTGTTTCGATGGTCCCGATCGCGGTGCTCGCAGCGGCCTTCGCCTTTGTGACCGTTCCGCCGGTGGCGGTAATGGCGGCCAATCCTCCGACCGCAAGCCCCGAACCTTTCAGAAAGGCGCGGCGATCAACTGATTTCTCCGCCGCACTGTTCAGGATTTTCGTACCCTGGGGGCGTCGCGCAACCCCATTGGTCTTTTTCCTAAGCATTTCATGTCTCCCTTGCGAGCTCGGCCCCCGGACCTTGCTGGCTTGGTACGATCTGGCATCTGGCAGTTGGGCGTCACGCAACCGGTCGCCGGACACCGGTGGAACAGGTCCGGCGTCTAGAACCGGGCGCTGTCGTAATAGGCGCGGGTGTGCACCGTGTCCTGAAGCCGGTCTGACGACAGTTCCGCCTCGGCGGCATCTGCGTCACTGATCGCCGCCGACCCTGCCGCGATGGCCGCAGCAGGCGCCGTCAGCGCCGCCATTTTCAAGAAGTTGCGGCGTTCGGGTGACGCCTCTTCCCTTTTCTTCATGGGCGATCTTCCTCCTCTCTGGGCGGCTTCTCCACCGCCTTCATCAATTGCGTTGCGTCATGTTCTGACCATCCGGAACGCGTCTTTTTCGATTTCCATGAAACGGCGGCCGAGAGCGCCTGCCGCTGCATAGAAAACGGAGCTGTTCGTTCCTTCCAAGTCGGTGAAAAAATGGATCGCCCACGTGCCGATATGTGCCTCGAAAAAAGCCCTTTGGTCGGCGAGGCCGGCCGGCGGGCCGAACCGCCCGCTGATCAGTCCGCTCATGATCTCCATCAGGGAGGCGATGTTGTCTTCGGGCTCGTGCTTGCCGCTGGCGCGCGCAATTCCCAGCGCGGCCATGTCGGCACGCAGCTTGGCGAGCGGCTTCTCGTTCAGAAATCCGGTCAGATAATAGCTGGCATAGGGAAGCAGTTCGCCGCGTCCGAGACCGATGAAAAGCGCGTTGAACTCGCGCTCGGCCGTTTCCGGCGTCGTCACACCGGCCAGGCGCGACAGGGCATGGGTCGCTTCGCCGATCGGGGACCCGTCACCCCTCAAGCCGGCAATCTGGTCGAGCAAAACAGCGCTTGCGGGCGTCTCGAGCAGCAGACCAAGAAAGCCGTAAAGATCGGCGCGGGCGCGATCTTCGGGCGCTATGACATGCAGCTGCTCTGCGGCCGCCATGCGGACAACTCCTCCTCTCAGGAATAGTTGAACCGCATCCTCTTTCTCGCCGGGCCTGTCGCGCCAGCATTCGGAGCAATAGGCTCAACCTCTCCGCCGACATCAGGTTCAGCGGACAGATTCTCCCTTGACCGAGTGTGCGGCCAATCGCCGGTTTCCGTCAATGTACTGTCATCTATACCTTTGGGTGAGATGTCTTCAGCAGGCGCGTTGGTGTCGGACGCCGATTGCGCGGGCAGATCGTCCGCATCGCCATCATCTTGCTCCTCCGCCACGGCTTCGGCCGGCCGGCTCGTCCCGTCGCCCCGGTCCGCCCCGTCCGACATCCGCTTAACATGCTCGAACATGCCCTTGCCGACCTGATAGGCGGTCTGCAGTCCCTCAACGACCGTGGCGGAGTCGGTGAAATCGTCGCCATAGTCCACAAGCCCGTCCAGGTTGGCGAGCGTCGGGTTCAGAGCCCACAATCTGCGGAGCGCGCGGCGTCGCAACCGCTCGGGCACGACCGTGCGCAAAAAGGGCCGGAAGTCGTCGCCGGCCTCCAAAGTGTCCGGATCGGGCAGGTCGAGTTCCTGCAGAATCTCCGGATCGCTTTTTTCTTCCAGTTCAGCCGCCCGGTCGGTCTCCTGCCGGGCAACACGCTGCGCCTCTTCGCGCGCTTCGGCTTCACGCACGGCGGCCTTGCGCCGCGACCAGAAGTCCCCGCCCTGGCGCCGGGGGTTCATTGCAGGCGTCCCTTTCGCTTCGAACCGGGCGTCCGGTAGACGTCGCTCAACTGGCTGATGCGGGCATCGCCAATCCCGTCTTCGACCAGATCGATACGCTTCTTGTCGCGCTTGCGCTTGACGAACTCGTCCTCCTCATGGTGGCGCTCGACAAATTCACGGATCCAGGCGATCAGCCCCGGCGGCATGGGGACCTTCTCGACAATTTCTTCCCCGGTGTCGGCATAGTCCTGACCCTCATAGGGCGATGCGGTCACCAGGACCACGTCGAGCGGATGCTCCGCTCCGGGCTCGTCGCATGATCTGAGAACCACGTAGATGGAGGGAACGGTCTCCGACAGGGCCGTCAGGTAGGCTTGCGTATCGGTCCGGAACAGTTCCAACGGGACTGTCGCGGCGTGATATTCGACCGCATCGTCCTCCTCGCGCAGCTTCTGCCAATAAGCCGGCGCGGCGCCGGGAAGCACGGATACGGGCCTCCACACCCATTTCGCCCACCGGGTCACCCCGGGCAGCCGCCTTATCACGACGCCAAGAGGCATCGATTGCGATCTTGCTTCGGCCAAATGTCGCCTTCCCTTGTGTCTGCGACCAGCGTCGCGCTTGACAAGAGCGCTGCCCGCGAAACTAGACTGGTTCTAAAGATGGGTTATGGTGAAGGCAATGGCCGAGACTAAGCTGCTCTTGTGCGACTGCCTGAAGAGCCAGTCGATCGATGCAAACGGAATCAAGCGGGCGACGGGTGTGCATTGCAGCGCGGTTCACACGGCGCTTTGCATGGATCAGGCCACGACAGCCGAAAAGGCGATTGCCGCCGGCGGGATCGCCATCGCGTGCCGCCAAGAGCAGCATTTCTTCGAAGAGATGGCCGATGAGCTGGGTGCCGAGCCGCCGCTTTTTGTCGATCTGCGCGATCGCGCCGGCTGGTCGGACGATGATCGCCCCAATACGCCCAAAATGGCCGCCCTTGTGGCCGATGCCTTGCTTGATGTGCCCACACACAAGGCGATTGATGTCGAGTCGACGGGCACCTGTCTCATTGTCGGCGACGCCGATGTGGCTGCCGCAGCCGCGCGGCACCTGTGCGATGTCCTGAGCGTCACGGTTCTGCTGGCGCCGGGATCGGAGACGGAACTGGCGGACGATCGCCGGTTCGACGTCGTGTTCGGAACGATCGCTTCGGCCAAGGGCGCATTGGGCGGGTTCGAGGTGCATATCGACGCCCTTCAGGAACGCATACCGGGCGGGCGGGGCAGGCCTGCCTTCACCGAGCCGCGCGACGGTGCCCGGTCCCAATGCGATATCATCGTCGATCTGTCGGGCGGGACGCCGCTCTTTCCCGCCCCTGCCAAGCGGGAGGGCTATCTGCGCGCCGATCCGGGGCATGCCGATGCGCGGCTGTCGGCGATCCTTGAGGCGTCGCACCTCGTCGGCACGTTTGAAAAGCCGCTCTATGTGCGTGTGGAGGAGCCATTGTGCGCCCATTCGCGGGCGCAGAAAACCGGCTGCACGCGCTGCCTTGATCACTGCCCGACCGGCGCGATCAGCCCCCAGGGCGACCATGTCACCGTCGATCCCATGGCCTGCGCGGGCTGCGGCATGTGTTCTGCGCTGTGTCCGTCGGGCGCGATTTCCTATGACGCGCCGCCGGTCGAAACCATTTTCCGCCGCATTGAAACCATGGCTTCGGCCTCGCGGAACCTGTCGCAGGATATGCCGCGGCTGCTGGTGCATGATGGCGGCCACGGGTCCGAGATGATCCGCCTGTCGGCCCGCTATGGCAGGGGCCTGCCGGCTGACATGATCCCGATGGAGGTCTCCGCCCTGGCCGCCTTCGGCCACGCTGAAGCGCTCGCCGCGCTGGGGACCGGCTTTGCCTCGGTCACCATCCTGCTCTCACCGACGACCGAGCATGAAGGACTGCCCTTCCAGGTGGAACTGGCCAATGCCATCGCCGGCCGGGCGGCGATGCGGCTGATCGAACCGACCGATCCGGATGCGTTCGACGCGCTGGTCCGCGACGGGGAGGGCCATTGCGGCACCATCGACGCGGTGCTGCCGATCGGCAATCGGCGCCAGGTCACCCGGCTCGCCGCAAAGGCGCTCAACGACAGGGATGCCGTCATCCCGCTTCCCGTCGGCGCGCCCTATGGCGCCGTCGATCTCGACATTGGTGCCTGCACCCTGTGCCTGTCCTGCGTGTCGCTGTGTCCGTCAGGCGCGCTGGTCGACAATGAAGATCTGCCCCAGGTCCGGTTTCAGGAAGACGCATGCCTGCAGTGCGGGATTTGTGCCAATGTCTGTCCCGAAAACGCCATCACGCTCGATCCCCGACTGAACCTTGCTGACAATGCGCTGTCCCAGGTTGTGCTGCATGAAGAAGAGCCGTTTGCCTGCATCGAGTGCGGCGCGCTTTTCGGCGTCAAATCGACGGTGATGCGGATCACCGAGCAGCTGGCGGGCAAGCATTCCATGTTTGCCAACAAGGACGCCATACGCATGATCCAGATGTGCGACAATTGCCGTGTGAACGCTGCATATCACTCCGAAGACAATCCGTTCGCCGGAGGGGACCGTCCCAGGGTGCGGACTACCGCCGACTATCAGGCGTCCAAACGCCGCGATCACTGAGCGTCGTCACTGGAGCTGGATCGGGCGACCCAAGTCCGCCGGTTCGATTGTTGCCACATAGGCGCGGATGGCATCGATGTCGTCGAGGCTGACGCGCACCGGCTCGATCGGCGGCGGGCTTGCGGCGTCAAATGGCGGGGTGACCTTGTCGATCACCGTGAAAGCCGGGTGCGGCCTTTTTATGTAAAAGGCCTCAAAGCGGGCATCCCAATCCCGAAACCTGCGCACCGAGCGTGAAATGCCGGTCATCGGCCGAGGCCGGACCGGAACCCGGGGCGAGCACGGCAGCAAGCACAAGCCACAAGTAAACTGCTCGGGGAAACCGAATGGCAATTCCTCCCCACGACTGGCAATGGAGCAAAGCTAAAGCTATAGGAGCAAAACGGTCAACGCCGGCCGGAATTGCGAAGTGTTTCCTTGGAGGAGGGAGAGTCCATGAGTGGCGATTTCAACATGTCGATGCGCAAGTTTCTCAAACAGGTCGGCGTGACGTCGCAACAGGCAATCGAGGAGGCCATGCGCAACGCCGACGACACGGCGGGAAAGACCTACAAGGCGCGCGTGGTGCTGACGATCGACGAGCTTGACCTTGAGCATGAAGTGACCGGGGAGATCGAGGGGCAGTCCTGACGTGGCGCTGACACGGCAAGCCGTTCTGGAAACACTGAAAACGGTCAGAGATCCATCGAGCGGAGAGGATCTGGTGTCGTCCGGCATGATGCGGGCGCTTCAGATCAACGATCAACAGGTGCGGTTCGTGCTTGAGATCGACCCGGCTCGTGAAGCCGACATGGAGATGATGCGGCGCGAGGCCGAGCAGAAGCTGGAAGCGCTTGACGGCTGCTCGGATGCCAAGATCGTGATGACCGCGGAACTGGCAAAGCCGTCTGAGGCCGCAAAGCCGGAGCCGACGCCGATCCGCGCCAAGCCGGCCACCGAAGCCGGCCCGCAATCCGTCCCCGGGGTCGATCGGATCATCGCCATCGCATCGGGCAAGGGCGGGGTCGGAAAGTCCACGGTCGCGGCCAATCTGGCCTGCGCGTTGGCCGCCGAAGGGCTGAAGGTCGGGCTGCTCGATGCCGATGTCTACGGCCCGTCCCAGCCGCGCATGCTGGGCGTTTCCGGCCGGCCATCGTCTCCCGACGGGCAGACCATCTTGCCGATGCGCAATCACGGCGTGACGATGATTTCGGTCGGCCTGATGACCAATGACGACCAGGCCGTTGTCTGGCGTGGCCCGATGCTGATGGGCGCCCTTCAGCAGATGATGAACCAAGTGCAATGGGGCGCGCTCGATGTGCTTCTGGTCGATCTGCCGCCCGGGACGGGCGACGTGCAGATGACGCTCGGCCAGAAGTTCGTGGTGAACGGGGCGATCGTCGTTTCGACGCCGCAGGACATCGCGCTGATCGATGCCCGAAAAGGCATCGACATGTTCAAGCAGATGAACATTCCGATCATCGGCCTGATCGAAAACATGTCGACGCATGTGTGCTCGCAATGCGGCCATGAGGAGCATATTTTCGGCCATGGCGGTGTTGCGGCCGAGGCAGAAAAGCTGGGCGCGCCGCTGCTTGGCGAGATTCCGCTGCACCTTGACATCCGGACGGCCGGAGATGGTGGTGCGCCGGTGGTCGTCTCGCGCGCCGGATCAGCCGAAGCGCAGGCTTTCCGGACGATTGCGCGTGGCCTTTTTGAAAGAACCGAAACGTGAATGCACCACTGTTTCCGCCGCTGTTCCGGCCGGAGCCCGTGGCGGGCCGGATCGACCCGTTCGAGCGTGCACGCGCGCTGGCGGTCGCGGGAACCGATCCGGGCGTGGTGGCTTACAATGTGTCGTCGGAAGCGCTGCGCGCCGCCATCATCTTTGCGCCCGAGGTGCCGCTGGAGGATGCCATGGCGGTGCTCCCGGCCTGCGGTGTCGGTTTTCAGAACGCGCTCGGCTCGCTCGCACCGCCGGAAGTGGCGGTCCATCTTGAATGGGGTGGCGCCATCCGGGTCAATGGCGCGCGGTGCGGCCATCTGGCCGTTGCCGCCTCGGGCAAGCAGGCCGGCGCCGAACCGGACTGGATCGTGACCGGGCTCCATATTGATCTGCGACATGCGGGCGATGCGCCAGGATGGAACCCCGACCGCACGGCGCTGGTCGAGGAAGGATGCGCCGAAATCGATCCCGTCACGCTTTTGGAAGCCTGGGTTCGCCACACGCTTTACTGGATAAACCGCTGGACGGATGAAGGCGTCGCGCCATTGCATGCCGAATGGCGCGGCCTGGCGCACAAGATGGGCGAAGCGGTCGATATTGGCGGCAGGAAAGGCACGTTCGTCGGCATTGACGAAAAGTTCGGTGCCCTTGTCCGCGACGGCGCAACGACGCACCTTGTCGCGCTCATCGACCTTTTGGAGGACTGACACGTGAAGCTGGCCCGGGCCATCCATCTGGACGAAAGCGATCGCAACATATTCTTCTCCCCGGCGCGCACCGGCGAATGGTGCATTTCGGGGGGGTTTGAGTTCTCCGACTGGACGCAGGCCGACCTTGTCGGCAAGGCGCGTCAGGCCTTTGCGAATGGTTGGCTGGGGCTGGAGACGTTCGGGCGTGTTACGCTGGTCGCGGTGACACCCGTCGAACAGGCCGAAGCCGACGACCTGGCCGAAACGCTGGCCCGGCATTTTGTGGACATTTATGGCGCACCCGATATCGAGGCGGCACGGCCCGTGGCGCGCGACGAGATCATCTTCATGGCCGAACTGTGCGAGGATCATGACGACAACACGCTGCTGGCGGTCGCGCGCGAACTCACCGAGGCCGGCGTCAAGGAGAGCTTTCGGGCGATCGACGCGGTTCCGGCCGAACTGCAGCAGGTTGCCGTTCACGGTTCGCTGGAGGAGTGAGGCGGATCGCAGATCGGCAGGGCCCATAGGGGTTGGTCACGAGATGTTCATGGTCCACCGGCAGCAGTCAGGGAGGGTATCACTTGCGCATCCAGCCCTCGACGAACGTGACCGTCTTCACGCCGGCCAGCGGCCTTAACCGCTCGAGTTCCGATTTCAGAGCGGCCGTGCGCGCCTTTCCCATCCGCACGCCGGCTTCCGGCCAGAAGGCCTGGACGACAAGCGCGCCGTCGGACCGCTTCGCATCGATGCGGCCGATGAGCCGATCGCCTTGCAGCACCGGAAAAACATAGTACCCGTATCGTCGCCTGGCTTCGGGCACGAAGATCTCGATCCGATAGTGGAAACCGAACAGCCGCTCGGCCCGCGCGCGATCACGCAGGGCGGGGTCGAATGGCGACAGGAGGCGCACGCGCGCCGTTGGCTCGGGCAAGGACGCCGCATCGTCGAGAACGGCTTCTGTGGTGAAACTGCGCCGGCGCGATCCATCAACCATCCCGATCTCCGCCTCGATGATGCGGCCCTCGGAAAGCGCCGCCGCGCACCAGGCCTTTGCTTCATCGCGCGTGACGATCTCAAAGAACGCTGCCAGTTCGCCGCTGGTGCCGAAGCCAAGGCGTCGCAACGCCTCCGACATCGCCCAGTCGATGATCTCGTCATCATCACAATGCCGGTTGCGGTGCGCGGCCGGAATGACGCGCTCGGCCAGGTCATAGAACTTGCGGAAACCACGGCGATGGCAGATCGCCAGTTGGCCGGACCGCCACAGGAACTCGAGCGCCGTTTTGGAAGGGTGCCAATCCCACCAGCCCGAGGAGCCCTTTGCCTCCTCGTCGCCGACATCGAGCGAAGAGGCCGGGCCATTTTCGGCAATGTGCCGCAGTACCTGGTCGATCTCGGTTTCCCATCCCTGGCGCCGCGCCTCGGACCAGCGCGACCGCATGCGCGCTTCGTCGCGCGCGAACTTCTTGCGCCACATGGGATAGAATGCCATCGGGATCACGGAGGCATCGTGCGTCCAGTGTTCGAACGCGGTGCGCCGGCGCGCCACAAGGTTTTCGAGGGCTTTTGGGCGGTACTGGCCGCGGCGGGACCACAGGATCAGATCATGCGCGCGGGCGAGCGTGTTGACGCTGTCGACCTGAACAAAGCCCAGTGCATTGAGCACACCTTCCAGGTCTTCGCCCCGACCGGGACCCGGCGCCGGACGCAGCAGGAGGTGTCGGTCGAGAAACAGGCGGCGGGCGCTTTGATTGTCCACAAACGGCAAGACCATTTTGTCTCTATCGCCGACAATGCCGCAAAAGTGCAATGTCCGCTCCGTCCGCTCCAATGATCGCGCCATGGCAATCCAAAGCTTTCTCGGGAGTTCGTTGAGGGCCGAAACGTCCCGGTCAGCCGGTGGCGGTTTGGCTGACGGACGCTGACCGTCGACGGACCTGCTTGAGGCCCGATCGAAATGGCGATCTGTCGAACTTTGCAGGAGTTCAGCGGCCCAATTCGGCAAAGCGCCATTCAGTCGGCGTGCGACCGACGACACGCCGGAAATCCCGGCTGAAATGATAGCCGTCGCAAAAGCCGCATGCGACCGCGATCTCCTGCAATGACAATGTGCTTTCCAGCATCAGGCGCTGCGCCATGGCCAGTCTCTGGTGCCGCAGATAGGCCCGCGGCGTGGTCTTGAGATGATGATGGAACAGGCGCCGTAGCTGCGATGCGCTCAGGCCTGCGATGTCCGTCATGTCGCGGGCGCTCCAAGCGCGTTCGGGATTGGCGACGATCATCTGTCTGAGCCGGTCGAACCCGGCGTGCAGGCCGGTTGCTCCCTGCGGATCGCGCTGCCGGGCCAGCAGTTGAAGCAATCGCGCGATTGCGGTGTGGGCCCGCAAGTCCGTATCGCCGCGACGTGCGTCCAGAATCTGGAACAGATCCTGGAACCATTCGACCAGGTCCGATCCGTCTGTCACGGTGAGGCGCGGGCGGGCATTGCCGAAAATCCGTTGTCGCAACACAGCCAGGTTCGGCCCGTCAAGTCGCAACCACATCACCGACCAGGGATCGTCCGGGTCAGCCACATGGCCGTGCGGCGCGTCGCCGGCGATCCATGCGAGCTGTCCAGCCGACAGATCAAAATCTCCGTTCCCGAGTTCGACCTTCCCCCGACCTGACAGGCAATAGAGAATGTCGTCGCCGGGGCAGGCGGCCCGCCGAATTCTGGCGCCGGGCAGCGCGTCGAGCCAGCCGGCCCGCAGGACCGTCGTCAGACCATTGCGCGTGCGGTCATTGGGCAGAAAGAACTGGCTGACCCGGACTCTTGCTGCTCGATAGGGTTGTGGCATGCGCGTTTCATACAAATAAATGGCGAGACTGTCCATTTTGTTTGGCGACGGGCGCCGTAAAGTGACGGGCAAGATGTGGCCCGCAAGAGGCCCGTTTGCTGCAAGCGGCCCAATGAGAGCCGCTCCGGTGTTGGGAGGAGAGCATGCTTGTGCCGACAAGGGCAGAAACCCGTGCGTATGAAGCGGACGGCTATTTCATCCGCAAGGATTTTCTGAACGAAGCGGAAGTGGCTGATTTCCGTGATGCCGCACGCCAGCAGTTGGAAGCGGAAAGTCGCTCCGGTTCGGTCATGGAGAAGGGCGACAAGGCCGGAAACAAGACCCTGCTCAAGCTGTGGAACCATGCCGGCGACGACAAGTATGGCATGCTGGCGCGCGATGAGCGTCTGGTGCGGATGTCCGAGGCGTTGATCGGCGACGAGATTTATCTGTACAGCCACAAGATGACGATGAAGCAGCCACGTGAGGGTGGCGCGTGGGAATGGCACCAGGACTTCGGTTACTGGTACAACAATGGTTGCCTGTCGCCCGAAATGCTGTCGATCTGGATCGCGCTTGACGCCTCCAACAAGGCCAATGGCTGCCTGCAGGTCCTCAAGGGCTCGCATATTCTGGGGCGTCTCAATCATGTCCGTGAAGATGGCCAGACGAACGTCGAGAAGCCTTATCTGGACGCGGCAATCGAACGGTTCGATCATGTCTACGTCGAAATGGACCCCGGCGACGCGCTGGTGTTCCATTGCAATCTGCTGCACCGGTCGGACGCCAACAACAGCGATACATATCGTTGGGGGTATATTTGCTCGTACAACGCCGCCCACAACGCTCCGTTCGTGCGGGCGCGCGATTACGGCAATTATGAAGAACTGAAACCCGTCGCGGCGGGCAGCTTCATGGACGCCAGATGACGGACGAAACCGGCACGGGAGTGGGCGTCAAGCCGGCTGCTGTGGACCGGCCCGCCAAGCGGGCGGCGCCCGCACGCGTGCCGTGGCTGGCGCGGTTGCTGACGGCCAAGGAAACCGGCGTTTTTCTGGCGCTGGTGTGCATGTGCCTCTTTCTGGCCTTTGCGACCGAGAGCTTCCTGACGACGACCAACCTTCTTAATGTCGGCCGCCAGATTTCCCTTCTGGGAATCATGGCGGTGGGCATGACGTTCGTTCTCGTCGCCGGCGAGATCGATCTGTCGGTCGGGTCGATCTACGCGCTTTCGGGGCTGGCGACCGGCATGCTGGTTATCGCCGGCTGGCCGCTCCTGCCGGCGCTCGTTCTCGGCCTGATGATCGGCGCTTCGATCGGCCTGATCAACGGTCTGATGTCGACCTATGGCCGCCTGCCGTCGCTGATCGCAACGCTCGGCATGCTGTCGATCGTGCGCGGCACGGCGCTGCTTCTCACCGACGGCCAGCCGGTGACGGTGAACGAGCGCAATGGCGCCCATCCCGATGTTTTGGCGAGCTTTGAATTCATGGGGCAGGGCTACCTGTTCGGCATCGTCCCGATGCAGCTCGTCTTCTTCATCCTCGTTGCGGCGATCGGATGGCTGGTGCTGTCGCGGACCGCCTTCGGCTTCCGCGTGTTCGCCGTCGGCGGCAGCGCCAAAGCCGCGCGCGTTTCAGGCATCCATGTGCACAGCGTCAAGATTTGGGCGTTCGTCATCATGGGCATGCTGGCGGCTCTCGCCGGCATCTTGTCGATGGCATTTCTGCCCAGCGGCCAAGCTGGAAGAACAGGGCTCGGGCTGGAGCTAGACGTGATCGCCGCCGTCGTCGTCGGCGGCGCGTCGCTGTCGGGCGGCATCGGAACCATTCCGGGCACAGTGCTTGGTGTCCTGATCATCGGTGTTCTGCGCAACGGGCTGGTGTTGATGGGCGTGTCGCCCTTCATGCAGGAGGTCATGATCGGCCTGGTGATCATAATCGCGGTTGCCATTGACAAATGGAGCATGCGGTCGCGGGCGAGTTGACCGTGCCGCAACAGAGAAATCCATAAGGGAGGAAACCATGAAACAACTGCTTTCGATATCGATCCTGGCGACGGGGCTGGCATTGGCCCCCTTCGCCGCGCAGGCCGATCCGGTCAGCGTCGAAGACTTCGAGCTTGCGCCACGCATTGCCGAGCGCGTTTCGTCAGACGAAGCGCTCAACATTTTTGTCTCCTATCATGATGTCTCCAACGAATTTGCCCCGTTCGTGCGGGCCGGGGTTGAGCGCGCCGACGAAGACGGTGCAGTCACAGCCCGTTTCATCGGCCCGGTCGGCGCCGATGCGGACGCGCAAATCTCTGAAATCGAAACGCTGATCGATCAGATGGATGGACTTGCGATCTCCTCGGTGAGCACCGATGCGCTGGCGCCATTGATCAACCGCGTGGTCGAGGCCGGCATTCCGGTGATCAGCTACAACACCGATAATCCAGACAGCGACCGCCTTGTTTTCGCCGGACAGGATCTCGTCCAGTCAGGGCGTGAAGCGGGCAAGCTGATGGGAGAGATACTGGGCGAAGGCCGCGTGATGATCACGACGCTCGATGCCGCCGCTCAGTGGTCGCTTGACCGTGAAAGTGGCGCACGCGAAGCGCTCGAAGCGTTCGACGGTATCGAAGTCGTGCGCACGCTGAACACGGGCACCGATCCCCAGGAGACCTTCGCGGCCATCGAAAATGCCATGCTGGCCGATCCGAACATCACGGGCATCCTGTCGCTGGAATGCTGTTCCACGCCGGCCGCCGGCGAATGGGTCGAGCGCAACAATCGTGCCGGAGACGTGAAGATCGTCGGCTTTGACCTTCTGGATCAAACGGTGGAACTGGTGTCCGACGGGGTCATTCAGGCGACCATCGACCAGGCACCGGAACGCCAAGGCTATGAAGCGGTCAATCTGCTGGTCAAGTTCTTGAACGGCGAGGCGATCGACGATCTGGACACGGGCGTCGGCATCTATACGCCCGACAACATCGCCGAAGTGATGCAGTAAGGCCGTCGGGGCGCTTCCATCCGGGAGCGCCCCGGCTTCGGACAACACGTCGATCGGAAGCCAAGATGGCGCCAACGCTGCTGGAGCTGAAAGACATCACCCGGACATTTCCGGGCGTTGTGGCGATGGACGATGTGTCCGTGGCGTTTCGCGCCGGCGAAATTCACGCGGTGATCGGCGAGAACGGCGCCGGCAAGAGCACCATGATGAACCTGCTGGCCGGCGAACTGCAGCCCGATGCGGGTTCGATCCTGATCGACGGAAAACCGACACCGATCCGCTCGCCGATCGCAAGCCAGAAGCTTGGTATACGGGTTGTCTTTCAGGAGTTGTCGCTGTGCCAGAACCTGACTGTCGGCGAGAACGTTCTTCTCAGCGACTTTGCGGCGCGGCCGGCCTTGTCGCACCTGGCGCGACGCCGCTCCGCGCAAGCCGCTGCCGCAACGCTTCGTGAACTTGGTCTGACCGATCTGGAAACCGATACGCCCGTGTCGTCTCTCACGGTGGCCCAACAACAACTCGTCGAGATCGCGCGGGCCATCTCGCACCGGGCACGCATACTGGTTCTCGACGAGCCAAACTCGGCGCTTTCGCCGCGCGAGAGCCAGCGCTTGTTCGATCTTGTGCGCGCGCTCAAGCAGCAGGGTGTGACCATCCTTTACGTGTCGCATCATCTCGACGAGGTTCTGGCGCTGGCGGACCGCATCAGCGTCATGCGCGACGGTCGTCTGATCACGACGCTGGACAACGGCCCGGACCTTACGGTCGACCAGCTCGTTGCGCACATGGTCGGCCGGGAGGTTGATGCCGCAGAGCAGTATGCGCTGCGACCTGAAGCGCACGCCCATATCGGCGAACCGGTTCTGGACGTGCGTGATCTGAGCGTGCCCGGTCATATCGAGCATGTGTCCTTTTCGCTGTCGCGTGGCGAGATACTTGGTGTTGCCGGACTGCCTGACAGCGGCAAGGATATCCTGGCCGACGCCGTTTTCGGGCTCGCGCCGCGCGGCGGAACGGTGGAGATCGGCGGAATCCGTCTTGCGCCTGGGCGACCCTACCACGCGATCGCGGCGGGCATGTCGCTGATCCCGGCGGATCGCCGTGCAGCAGGGGCGCTGTTGTCGATGACCGTCGCCGAAAACACCGTGTCGGCAGCGTTGCGACGGTTTGCCCGTGCCGGTTTTCTGCGCGGCCGCCCGATCCGCAACACCGCGCATGAGTATGTCGGCAAGCTCGATGCGCGCATTGCCGGCCTTGGCCAGAAGATCGCGACGCTGAGCGGCGGCAACCAGCAAAAGATCATCCTTGCACGCGGGCTAGTGACCGGGCCACGTGTTCTGATCCTGCACGAGCCCACGCGCGGTATCGACGTTGGCGCCAAAGCGGAAATCTACGCAATCCTGAAGCAATTGGCCGCTGAAGGCCTGGCGGTTCTGATGGTGTCGTCCGAGTTGCCGGAGATCATGCTTCATTCAAGCCGCGTCATCGTCATGGCCGATCGCACCATCGCCGGCCAGCTTTCGGGTTCCGATATCACGGAGGAAGCCATCATGGCGCTGGCGACGCGCAAGAGCGAAAGGCGTGCCGCATGATCGGCTATTGCTGGAACGCGCCGCAGGGAGGCATGTCATGACGCAGATCACGGTTGTCGGCAGTTTTGCCGTCGGGCTGACGATCCGGACCGAAACCATGCCGATCTTCGGGCAAACGGTTCTCGGCTCGGATTTTGATTTCGGCCCCGGCGGCAAAGGATCAAATCAGGCCGTTGGCGTTGCGCGGTTGGGCGCCAACTCGGCGCTCGTGACCTGCCTGGGTCACGATGAGCTGGCGGGTGTCGCCGACAAACTCTATGCGGACGAAGGTGTCGATGGCAGGTGCATTGAAAGGACCGACGCCCGCGCCACGGGCGCGGGCATGATCATTCTCAACGCGGCCGGCGAGAACTTCATCATTCTCGATATGGGCGCCAACGAATTGATGGATGCGGCGTTCGTCGATCGTGCCGGCGACCGCATCGCGCAAAGCGACATCGTGATGGCCGTGCTCGAGATACCAGTTCCCGCCGCTCACCGGGCCATGGAGCTGGGCAAGGCGGCAGGTGCACGCACCATCTTGAACCCGGCGCCGGCCACTGCGCTGCCGGACACCATCTTTGCGCATGTCGACTATCTGACGCCCAACGAGAGCGAATTGCGCATCCTGATGGGCCTTGGGGCGGATGACCCGACCGGCACGCGCGATCTGGCCGTTCAACTGCGCCAAAGGGGTGTGGGGACCGTGATCGTGACGATGGGCGACAAGGGCGCGCTGGTTCTGGCCGATGATCAAGACCTGATCGTTCCAACGCCGCAGGTGGACGTGGTCGATACGACCGGTGCGGGCGATGCATTCAATGCCGGTTTTGCTGCCGCCATCGGCGAGGGCCGACCACTGGCCGATGCCGTGGCCTTTGGCACGGCGGCGGGGGCCCACGCCTGCACGCGGTTGGGCGTTATCCCCTCTTTGGCGACCCGCGCCGAACTGGAAACGCTGATCGAAGACAGAAGTTCAAACCCCTGATGGGAGGATCATCATGAAACGCGGCAAGCTGCTCAACTGCGAGCTCAACCATGCCATTGGCGCGATGGGCCATGGCGATCTGATGATCGTGTGCGACGCAGGGTTTCCCATTCCGATTGATAGCTGGCGCATCGATCTTGCCATCACCCGGGACATGCCCGACCTGAAGACCGTCCTGTCGGCGATCGCCGACGATTTCATCGCCGAGAAAGTGTCCTATGCGGACACGCTGCCCGACCATAATCCGGTTCTGCTCGACACGGTCCGATCGCTGTTTGACGACGCCGATCATGAGATGATCGCTCACGAGACGATTCTCGGCGAAATGGCGGCCAAAGCCAAGGTCATCGTTCGGACCGGCGCCTTCGATCCCTGGGGCAACATTCTGCTTTATTCAGGCGTGGACGTCCCGAAATGGTTCGCCAAGCCCGGCACGGTCGCGCCGCCGGAATATGCCAAGAAGCTGCAACAGGGCTGATCGGTGTGGCGCGCATATTCAATTGGGCGGCCGGCGAAAGCGAGCGTCTGACGACGGTCGGCGCCTTGCGGGCGGCCAAGGGTCAGCCGGCATCGCACGCGCAGGTGACCGCCGACACGGCGGACGAGGCGGCCGCGGCCGAAGCGGCCGGTATCGAGATGGTCGTCTGCCGGGCGCGTAACGTCAGCCAGGTGCGACGCGGTTCAGGCAAGATCTTCATCACGGCGGCCCTTGGCTTCGCCGACGCGGTGACCAATGACGAGATCCTGCGGACCGCGTTCAAGGCGCTGACCGACGGAGCAGATGCGGTGATCACCGCGCGCCGGCTTGAGATCGTCTCGCTGCTGGCGTCCGAGGACATTCCGGTGATGGGTCATCTGGGCTTTGTGCCGCGCAAGTCCACCTGGGTGGGCCAGGTGCGCGCCTTCGGCAAGACGGCCGATGAGGCGGTGGAGCTATACCACCGGTTTCGGCGGCTTGAGGAGGCGGGTGCCTTCGCGGTCGAGGCCGAACTCGTGCCCGCTCCATTGATGGAAGCGATCAACCGCCGGACCGGTCTTGTGACGGTTTCGCTGGGCTCGGGGCCGGCAGCCGACGTCATGTTCCTGTTCATGTCGGATATTTGCGGCGAAACGGAGCGGGTGCCGCGTCACGCACGGCGGTACGGTGATCTGGGACGCCTGCATCGGCAGATCGATGTCGAGCGCCGCGCTGCGCTGAGCGCATTCCGCAAGGACATTGAAGGCGCGCGTTTTCCCGGGGAGGCCGAGACCACGAGCATGCCGGACGCTGCCTATGAGGAGTTCATCGACCGCATCGAACGCTGACCAAGGCCGAGCTCCACCACAGACATCGAAACCGTTGGCTGCCGCACCGTCAAGCGCGGCGACAGAAAGGTATTGCCATGACGACCCTGACCAAAATCGCATCCGTCATCCAACACACCAATGTGTCTCCGGCGACGACACGCGACGATATCGCGCGGCTGTGCGACGAGGCGCTTGAGTATCGTTTCAACGGCGTGATGGTGCAGCCCTGCTGGATCGGCGTGTGCCGCCAGCGCCTGTCCGGATCGGACATTCGCACATGTTCGGCCATGGCCTATCCGCTGGGGGGCGCCTTGACGCGCAGCAAGGTGGCCGAGATGCGCGACCTGGTCGATGAAGGCGCCCAGGAGGTCGACTTCATGGCCAACATCGGATTTCTGGCTGGCGGCGAGGTGGCGGCCTATCAAGATGAGATCGCCGCGCTCGTCGAAGCGTCGGGCGGAATCCCGCTCAAGATCATGCTGGAACTTGGTGCAATGCCGGAACCTGTCTGGCAGACAGCCATCGAGCGGGCAGACAAAGCAGGCGTAACCTATGTGAAGAACTCGTCGGGATGGGGTCTGGGCGGCAAGGCCAGCACCGACATCGTTGCCTTCATGAAGAAGCATGTCTTCAAAGCCAAGGTGAAGGCGTCGGGCGGAATTCGAACCGCCGAGGATGCCTGGGCCATCCTCAATGCCGGCGCGGACCTGCTTGGCACAAGTGCCGGCCCGGCGATCATGGAAGGCAAGACCGGACAGGGGTCCTACTGACCATCACTCGATCACGTCAAACACTTGGCAGGCTTCGGAAGGATTGGCGGTTTGAAGGCCGGGTTCGCCCGGCAATGACAAGACACGGCCACATCCTGCCATCCTTGGGACGCCCATCTTCGGGCACGGACCCGTGAGAGTAAACCGTGACGTTCGCGCGATACTTGCTGCTTATCCAGAGCATTTCCAGCGAATAATGATCGTCCGAACGCCGGCAATTTGTGCGCTGGCAAGGCGCGTGCGGCGACGCGGTGCAAGCACCGCCAGACCGCGCGCAACACGGCCAGGGTGCGAAGAGCCGCGTTCGGGCGGTTGCAGTTCAATCCGCGTTTTCAATAAGATAGCGTCTTCGGCCTGGTTGTCTTTTTCGCCCCGACAGCGTCAAACTCCTCGACCGATGCGACGGCATCGCTCTGCGGTCTTCTCCTTGTCAAGACGAAAAACCCAATCCATCGAACGGCTCCAACAGTCACCGGATATGCCCTAGCCGCCTTCAACGGCTCGGACCAAGCCGGCCTTCTTTGGCCAGGCCCGGCCGCTTTCGGGAAGCGCCGTGAGCGTGGCAGGATCGTGAAAGCCAGGGCACCGAAATCTGCAATTCGGTGACCGATGACAGGTGTATAGAGGAATACGCGCAAGCACCGTTGGGAGGCAGAAATGATCATCACCAGCCTGTATTCGATCCTGGAGGAAGCAACAGCGCTTGCCGATGACGGTCGTGTGCAGGCGGTAGAGGCTGCGCTGTCAGACCTGCGCGCGGGCAGGCCGGTCATCGTGGTGGACGACGACGATCGCGAGAACGAAGGCGATCTGATCATGCCAGCGGAAATGGCGAGTGCCGAATGGCTGGCCTTCATCGTCCGCCACACCACCGGGATTGTCTGCGTCGCCATGGAGGACAAGCGTGCCGATGCCTTGCATCTTCCGCTGATGTGGCAGGACACGCGCGATCCTTTCGGTACCGCTTTCACCGTGTCGGTCGACGCCGCCACCGGTGTGTCCACCGGGGTCGCCGCCAAGGATCGCGCCCGCACGATCCGTCTTCTGGCCGATCCCGATGCGCATGCCGCCGATTTCACTCGGCCCGGCCATGTCTTCCCGCTACGCGCGCGCGCCGGAGGCGTCCGCGCCCGTCGCGGCCACACCGAGGCGGCGGTCGAGCTTTCGCGTCTGGCCGGGCTCGCGCCCGTCGGCCTTTTGTGCGAACTGACCAGGGACGACGGCCACATGATGCGCCGTCCCGATCTCGAGATCTTCGCCGCGGCGCATGATCTGCGCATCGTGTCGATCGAAGCGCTGGTGCGCCATCTGGATCATCGCGACATCGCTCAGATGGCCGGAGCCGGTTCCCTGATCACCGGTTCGGCAGCGGCCAAAATCGACCATCTGACCGGGTGATCGCGCCTTGCGCGGTCGTTGATAGACCCGGCGCGCGCATCCGGCATGTCCGAAAACGCACAACGCCGCACCGGTGCATTTCTCGCCAATCTCGGCTGCGACACCACGCTTCTTTCGACATCGGCCAGCGCCCGTGAGCGCGGCAGCGCCGGACCGGCATGGCGGCCGGTTCCAGAATCGTGCCGGGCGACAAGGGCGCCGCGCAGGAACATGAAAAGCCTTTCACCGAACCCACGGGTTTCTTGAAGACCCGCGACCGCCCGCCTCTCTAAGGTCCATCGAAATCGACGCCGAAACGGGAGGAAACCACGGTGAAGCGGAACGAGTTGATCGGAGCGTGGCGGCTTGATCGCATCGAGCGGCATCTCGCCGACGGCACCAGGGCGGATGGTTTTGGCAGCGACCCGCAAGGCCTGCTCATCTACACCGCGGACGGTCACATGTCGGCTCAGATGACGCAATCGGGGCGCGCGCCGTTTTCGACGCCGCGGGAGACTTCGCTGCAAGCCGAGCATGGCGAACCCGATGAGATCGTCGCCGCCTTCAACTCCTATGTCGCCTATGCCGGACGCTTCACATTCGACGAGGAGGCAGGCCAGGTCCGCCACCATATCGACATGGCGCTGGCTCCGGACATGGTCGGCCGCACCATCGTCCGCCATGTCGAATCCACCGATGCCGACAGCCTGGTGCTGACCGCGCCGTCGCTGAACTATGACGGTCTGAAGTCGGACGTGCGCGTCGAATGGGCCCGCGCCGACGAGGCCGAGGCGACCGCGCCCTGCCGGTCCGATGGCTATTCCATCATGCGCCGTTATCTCGATGCCATCGTGGCGCGCGACGTCGACACGCTGGCTGATCTGCACACCGACGACACGGTGCTCGAATATCCGTTTGCTCCCGAAGGCCACCCTCGCCGCGTTGAGGGCCATGCCAAGGTCATGGACCTCTTCGCGGCGTCTTTTTCGGCCAAGCATCCGCGCGCCTACACCGATCTCAAGGTCCGCCCCACGGCCGATGGCGATGCTGCGGTTGTCGAGTTCAACGGCGAGTTGTCGCTGGTCTCGACCGGCGAGATCTACCGCAACAGCTACTTTGCGTTCGTCGAATTCCGCGACGGAAAAATCGCGGTCTTTCGCGAGTACTACGACGCCGCCATCCGGGCCGCCAAGGACCCCATGCGCGCCGAGGCCTTGCAAAAGCGCCCCATCAGAGCCCAGCAGTAGGACAATGCCATGAAACCGATCCAGCGAAACGAGGACGGCCGCGCGACGATTGCCGGCGTCGACATCGATATCATCGAACAAGGCTCGGGAGCGCCGATCCTGTTTCTGCATCCGGGAACCGGATTGTTGCAGGCTGATGCCTTCATCGGGGAATTGTCGAAGATCGGCCGGGTGATCGCGCCCGTGCTGCCCGGCTTCGGCGCCTCCGATCTGCCGCGTTCGTTCGCGCGCACCGATGATCTCGCACAATATGTGCTTGCTCTTCTCAAGGACCTCGATCTCTTTGACGTGACCATTGTCGGATCGTCGTTCGGCGGCTGGGTCGCAGCCGAAACCGCCATCAGGTCCACCGAGCGTATCTCGCATCTGGTGCTGATCGGGCCGCTCGGCATCAAGGCCGGCGAACCCGAAACCCGCGAGATCGCCGATGTCTGGGGGCTGACCCGCCCCAAGCTTCTTCAGTTGCAGTTCAGCGACCCCGCCAAGGGAGAGGTGGCCTTCCACGACATGGAGCAGGCGCAGTTGGAAGGCGTCGTGCGCAGCCAGGAAGCCGAGGCTCTCTACGGATGGGAGCCATACATGCAGAACCCGGTCTTGCGGCGCTGGCTGCACGCCATCGACGTCCCGACCCTGATCGTCCGCGGGGCGGCCGACAAGTTCGTGGTGGCCGAAAACACCCGCGCCTTCGTCGAGGCGATATCGGGATCGGTGTTCTGCGAAATCGCCAATGCCGGCCACTTCCCGCATATCGAGCAGCCGTCGGCGACCGGTGAGTTGATCAGCGGATTTGTCGCACGGCAAGCCGAAAAGATCGCACAGACGGCATAAGGGGATCACACCATGCGCATCTATCAGTTCACGGAACTCGGTTACCACCCCGCCTGGGAGGGCGAAGACGACACGCTGCGGATCTCGATTCCCAACAGCCGCTTCGACCCGGAATTGGGCGCCAAGATTCTCAACGATTGCTTCGATTTCTGGATGGCCTGCGATGAGCTCGGCTTCGACATCATGGTCAACGAGCATCATTCAACGGCGACATGTCTGAGCATTTCGCCGTCGATGAGCCTGTCGATCCTGGCGCGCCAGACCAGGAACGCGCGGCTTCTGGCGCTCGGCAGCGCGATTGCCAACAGACCCGATCCGGTACGCGTGGCCGAAGAAATGGCGTGGATCGACGTGCTTTCGCGCGGCCGGCTGGATTGCGGCCTCGTGCGCGGCGCACCCACCGAAGTGGTGCCCACCATGTCGAACCCGGTGCGCCAGATCGACCGTTTCTGGGAAGCGCACGATCTTATCGTCAAGTGCTTCGAAAGCCATGACGGTCCGTTCAACTGGGAAGGCGAGTATTACAACTACCGCCAGGTCAACATCTGGCCGCGTCCCTACCAGCAAAGCCGGCCGCCGATCTGGATCACCGGCACCACGCGAGCGAACGCCGATCGGATCGCCAAGGAAAAGCATGTCGGCGTTGCCTTCTTCGGCGCGCCCAAGGCCAAGCAGTTCGTCGACTGGATATATGAGAGCGCCGCCTCCTATGGCTGGACGCCCGATCCTTACAAGTTTGGCTATCTGGGCATCGTCGCTGTTGGCGAGACCGACGAGGAAGGCCGGCGCCGGGGTCAGCAGATCCTGGAATATCTGCGCACCGCGACAATCGTGGCCGAAGAGTGGCGCAACCCGCCGGGATATCAGCCGATCGAAACCAATGTCGGCATGCTCAGCAAGCCGCCCGCCTCTGGCGCCTTCTTCAGCGGCTTCATGATGAAGACCCGCAGCGGCAAGATGGTCTCATTCAAGGATGCCACGGCAGACGACCTGGCCGATGCCGGCATCGTTTTCTCCGGTTCGCCCGATACCGTCTACCGCCAGATCACCGAGTTCGACGACTATGTCGGCGGCATCGGCAATCTGTGCGTCATGATGCACGGTGGCAACCTGCCCCAGGATGAAGCGCTCAAAAACGTGGAGCTGTTCGCCCGCGAGGTGCATCCGCGCCTTAAGGAGCACACCGCGGCCAAGCTTCAGTCCGGCCGCCGTTTCGAAGCCGCATAGTCAAGCCTGCCGCGAAAGGTATCTGCCATGGAACAGGATATCGTCTCTCATTTCCAGCCGCTGATCGTTGGCGTCGGCGGAACGGTGCGCGCGGATTCATCGTCGGAAAAGGCGCTGAAGGTCAGCCTGTCGGTCGCTGAAAAGCTGGGCGCCAAAACGGTGTTGCTCGGCGGCAAGGATATCGACCTGCCGACCTACAACCCGGAGGAGCAATCCCGAACACCGCAGGCGCAGCGACTGGTCCGGCTGCTGCGCCGGGCCAACGGCATCATCATCGCCTCGCCTGGCTATCACGGCTCGATCTCGGGCATGATCAAGAACGCCCTCGACTATACCGAGGACATGCGTGACGACGAGCTGCCCTATTTCGAGGGCCGTGCGGTCGGCTGCATCGCGACGGCCTATGGCTGGCAGGCAACAGGATCGACGCTGTCGACGGTCCGCTCGATCGTTCATGCGCTGCGCGGCTGGCCGACGCCGCTGGGCGCCGGGATAAACTCCGCCGAGCCGGTCTTTGACGGATCCGGGCGCTGCATCAACGAACGCGCCAGCATTCAACTGGAATGCGTCGGACGGCAGGTGGTCGAGTTCGCCTACGCGCAATTGGCCTACCGGCAGCGCCACGGAATACCGGAGCAGTGGCGCGCGGCGGCGTAGGCCGCCCGCACAAAAGGGGAGGAGAGACAATTGCTTATGGAGAATGAGGCGTTCGACAACACGATCGACGACCAAACCGCGCCACGCGTTTCGGTGCCCCTGATGGAGGTGAAGGACGTCACCGTCCGCTTCGGCGGCATAACCGCCCTTGATGGCGTGACCTTCGACGTTAATGCGGGCGAGATCTGCGGATTGATCGGCCCCAACGGCGCGGGGAAGACCACGCTCTTCAACTGCATCAGCCGCGTCTACAATTGCGATGAAGGCGACATCCTGGTTCTGGGGCAGAGCCTGTTGTCGAAGGGCCGTCACGAGATCGCCAAATGCGGCGTGGGTCGCACCTTTCAGAACCTTGCCTTGTTCAAGACCCTTTCGGTCCGCGAGAACATCATGCTGGGCGGCCACTCGACGATCTCCACCGGCTTTCTGTCAAGTGCGTTGCGTCTGAAGCGCGTGACCGAGGAAGAACGGTCGCTGTCCGAACGCGCCGACATGCTGATCACCTATCTCGGACTGGAGGCGGTTGCGGACGCGCCCGTTTCGGAGCTGACGTTTGCGACGCTCAAGCGCGTGGAGATGGCGCGGGCCCTGGCCTTCAAGCCCAAACTGCTGCTGCTGGACGAGCCGGCCGGCGGGCTCAACCACCACGAGGTCGACCATCTTCGCCAGTTGATATCGGATGTGCGTGAGACGCTGCACACCACGGTCCTGCTGGTCGAACATCACCTCAACCTCGTCATGGATGTTTCGGACCGCGTGGTCGCGATCGATTTCGGCCGTGTCATCGCCGATGGCACGCCCGAAGACGTGCGCAACCACCCTGACGTCATCCGGGCCTATCTGGGGGAGTGACATGGACACCATTCTTCAAACCAGGGACCTGCATGCCTCTTACGGCGCGGTCGAAGCCATTCATGGCATCAACATCTCGGTGGCCAACGGCGGCATCACGGCACTGCTGGGTGCCAACGGCGCCGGCAAGACGACCACGCTCCGCTCGATCTGCCAGACCGTGAGCACGCGCGGCGAGATCGAGTTCGAAGGCGAACGCATCGACGGCCTTTCCACCGAGGCGATCGTGCGCGCCGGGATCGCCCATGTTCCCGACGGACGCGGTACCTTCCTTGGCTTGTCGGTCGAGGAGAACCTGCGTCTTGGCGCCTATACGCGCATCGACACGCAGAACATCGCGCGCGATTTCGATCGCATGTACGACTACTTTCCGCGACTGAAGGAGCGACGCACACAACAGGCGGGCACGCTGTCGGGCGGCGAGCAGCAGATGCTGGCGATCGCGCGCGCGCTGATGTCGCACCCCAGGCTGCTCCTGCTTGACGAGCCGTCTTTCGGCCTGGCGCCGATCATCGTCCAGGAGCTTTTCCGGATCATGCAGGAGATCAACGTCGATCGCGGCGTCAGCATGCTGCTGGTCGAGCAGAACGCCAAGCTGGCCCTCGACGTCGCCGACACCGCCTTTCTGATGGAGACCGGCGAGATCGTCACCTCCGGCGATGCCGCCATCGTCAAGGAAGACGAGACGGTGCGGCGCGCCTATCTTGGCTATTAAACCATTGAAGGGACAGCGGAAATGGACCTCTTCATACACCAGTTGTTTACCGGTTTGTCCAACGGGGCGATCTACGCCAGCATGGCGCTTGCCATCGTCATGATCTTCAGGACGACCAATCTGAAGAACTTCGCCCAGGGTGAAATGGCGATGTTCTCGGCCTTCATCGCCTGGTGGATGCTGGGCCTGGGCGTTCCCTACTGGATCGCCTTTTTCATCACCATTGCAGTTTCGTTCGTCATCGGAGTGCTGGCGGAACGGATACTGATACGTCCGGTGATGAACGCGCCGCTTCTGAGCATCCTGATCGTGTTCTTCGGTATCTTTGTCATTCTGCATTCGCTCGCCGGCTGGATATTCGGCTATGAGGTGAAAGTGTTTCCGAGCCCGTTCCCCGAGGAAGCGGTGTTTGGAACCTACATCACCAACCACGAATTGGGCACGATCGCGATCGTCGGCGCCATGCTGCTCGCCATCTATGCCTTCCTCAACTTCACCAAGACCGGGCTTGCCATGCGCGGCGTCGCCGAAAACCAGGCGAGCTGCAAGCTTGTCGGCATCAATGTCAACTGGATGCTCGGCCTTGGCTGGGGGCTGGCGGCGGCAATCGGTGCGGTGGCCGGCATGCTGATTGCGCCGGTTGTCTATCTCGATCCGAGCATGATGTCGGGTGTTCTGATCTACGGCTTCGCCGGTGCCATTTTGGGCGGGATCGACAATCCCTGGGGCGCGGTCGTGGGCAGCCTCATCCTCGGCGTCGTCGAAAACCTGCTCGGCACCTACGTGATCGAAACCGAGTTGCGTCTGTCGGTGGCCCTTGTCCTGATCATCGCCATTCTTCTCATCCGTCCCAACGGCATTTTTGGCCGCACCATCGTTTCGAGGGTTTAAGACAATGAGCACTGCCACCATCAACCCCGTTCTGGAACCCGTCAAGGCGCCACCCGGTTATGTCGCCAATCGCGCCATTCTCACCGGAGGGTCGCGACAAGTCACGGTGTTGGCTTTGATTGCCGTTGCGATCGTGCTGCCCTTCGTTCTTGGCGAATACCGGCTGTTTCAAGCCACGCAGGTCCTGATCTTCGCCGTCGCCATTCTCGGGCTCAATATCCTGACCGGCTACAACGGCCAGATCTCCGTCGGACACAGCGCGTTTCTGGCGATGGGCGCCTATGCGACCGCGATCCTGGGCATCGAGTTCGGCATGCCTTACTGGCTGGCTATCCCGACGTCCGGGCTGATCTGCCTGGGCTTCGGCTTTCTTTTCGGCTTCCCCGCGCTCCGACTGCAGGGCTTTTACCTGGCGCTTGCCACGTTCTCACTCGCCGTCGCGCTGCCGCAACTGCTGCGCTACAAGGGCATCGAGCAGTGGACCGGTGGCGTCCAGGGGCTGTTCGTCGACAAGCCCGCAGTCCCGGCCGGATTGCCCGTTACACCGGATCAGTGGATCTATTTCGTCACGCTGTTCGTCACCATCGCCCTGTTCTGGGCCGCCTGGAACCTCGTCCGCGGACCGGTCGGCCGCGCCGTCATCGCCCTGCGCGACCACGAAGTCGCCGCCGAGGTGATGGGCATCCGCGCCAGCATCTTCAAGTCGCTGACCTTCGGTGTCAGTGCCATGTATACCGGCATTGCGGGCTCCCTTTCGGCCCTGTCGATCCAGTTCGTGGCGCCCGACAGCTTCCACATGTTCGTCTCGGTGACGCTGCTCGTTGGCGCCGTGGTTGGCGGTGTCGCCACCATATGGGGGGCATTTCTGGGCGCGCTGTTCGTCGTCTTCATCCCCAATGTCGCCGAACAGATCTCCAGCAATGCCACCTGGGCGGTCTATGGCGCCTTCCTGCTCCTGGTCATCTACCTGATGCCGAACGGCATGGCGGGCGGTCTGGAAGACCTGTTCCGCAGACTGCGCGCACGCGCGCCAGGGCGATGACCGCTCGGACATCAAACACATCAAAAACCAAAGGTTGGAGGAGAACCACAATGACCAATCTAAGCCGCAGAACCGTGCTGGCCGGACTTGCCGGTGCCAGCGCCACCGCCCTTGCTGCGCCCCATGTGCGCCCCGCCGGCGCCACACCGGGTGTGACCGACACCGAAATCCTGCTCGGACAAACCATGCCCTATAGCGGCGGCGCGTCGGGCTATGCCGACTGGGGCCGCGCCGAAGTCGCCTATTTCGAAATGATCAACGCGCAAGGCGGCATCAACGGCCGCCACGTCCGGCTGATCAGCCTGGACGATGGCCTCTCGCCGCCGAAGACCGTCGAACAGACGCGGCGCATGGTCGAAAGGGACGGGGTCCTGGCGCTGTTTGGCTCGTTTGCCACCTCGCCGAATTCCGCGATCCACCGTTATGTCAATTCCAGGGGTGTGCCGCATCTGTTCCTGGCGTCAGGCGCCTCGAAATGGGCCGATCCCGAAAACTATCCCTGGACCATGGGCTGGCTGCCCGACTACCCGACCGAGGCCAAGGTGTATGCGCAATACATCATGGAAAACGATCCCGACGCGACCGCGTCCATCTTCTATCAGAACGATGATGGCGGCCGCGACTTCTACGAAGGGTTCAAGGCTGGTTTCGGCGACCAGGTCGACAGATATCTCGTCGGCGAGCAGACCTTCGAGGCAACCGATCCGACGGTCGATGCGCAGATCGCGAACCTGCAGCAATCGGGCGCCAACTATCTGTTCATAATCGGTCAACCCCGCACCATGGCGCAGGCCATCCGTGGCTCCTACGACTCCGGTTGGCGGCCAAATCTAATGATCAATGCCGGGTCCGCCTCGGTTTCCGGCACGCTGGAGCCCGCCGGCCTGGACAAGGCTGCCGGCATCATGTCGGTCGCGTTCGTCAAGGATCCGACGGACGACACCTGGGCCGATGATCCGGGCTTTCTGGCGTGGAGCGCGTTCATGGACGAATGGTTCCCCAAAGGGCGCAAGTCCGACGTCAACACGGTCTATGGCTACTGCATGGCGCAGACCATGGAGCAGGTTCTGCGTCAATGCGGTGATGATCTGAGCCGCGAGAATGTCATGGCCCAGGCGGCCAATCTGCGCGACTTGGCGCTGCCCATGCTGCTGCCGGGCGTGACCATCAACACCGCGCCCGATGACTATCGTCCCATCGAAGCGATGCGGCTACAGCGCTTCAACGGCGCCAAATGGGAGCTGTTCGGCGATACGATCGGGGGTTGATGACCTTTCGGGGGCGGCCCGGCTGGTCGCGGGCTGCCCTTCTCTTTCGCCGGGCGCGTTGAAGGCAGCGTTGCGTGCTGCGCGCCCAAGATCGGCACAACAGGTGCCAGCCGCAACCGGGAGAAGGGTATGATGGTACGGATCGTCTGGGGCAACATCAGGCCGGGCCACTGGCCGGCGTTCAAGGCAGCCTACAAGAAAGCCTGCGACATGTCGGCAAACACGCCGGGCATGAAGGGGCGATGGCTCTCCCACGACCGGTTCGATGAGAATGCATTCTATTCGGTCACCATCTGGGAAACCGAACAACACATGCTTGACTATGCATCGAGCCCGCTGGTGCGCGAGACGCTGTTTCCGATGGTCGATGAGCACTTCACCGGTACCTACTCGATGGATGTCGCCGATGTCGAATTCATGGACCATTTCGGTTCGTTCGTTCCGCCTTCGGGGGAGAAGAAAGCGGCTTAGCCCGCAAAGGAAAGGAGCCAGTCATGGCAACGGTAATGCGGATTGTCTGGGGTAAGATCAAACCCGGCGAATGGGAGAACTACAAGGGCGCCTACAAGAAGGCGTGCGAGATCGCCGGCCCGATCGAAGGCTTGAAGGGGCGATGGCTGGTCCGCGACCAGTCGGACGAAGCGGCCGCCTACTCCATCACGATCTGGGAGACCACCGAAGCGCTGAACAACTACGCCGAAAGCGATCTGGTCAAGAACAAGCTGTTTCCCATGCTCGACCCCTACTATGTCGGAAAATACGTATCGAATATCTCCGACATCGAGCATGAGGAGGTGTATTGAGGTGCACCGTGAAAACGAGTAGTTTTGTCAAACGCTTGAGGAGCTGACATGATGCTCTCGGCCCAAAATGCGGGACCCGCTGCCCACGGACTGGCGGCCGGTCGCCCGCCACCGAAAACGGATTTGTCAGCGACCTGGCAGTTGTCCGAACCGCGTTATGTGCGCAGTTTTTCCTGGGGCGACATCCGCGCCGAGCGCGCAAAACGCCGGCCAGGCGACGGCGCGCTGCTGCTCAATCATCATGTGACATGCATGACCCTGAGCCAGGAAAAAAAGGCGATAGTCACCGTCGATGACGGATCGCAGAAATCGGTCATGGTTCCCCGGCACAGCTTCTCGTTCATCCCGGCCGGCACCAAGGTCAATGCCTCGAGAGACCATGATTTCGAGTATATCTGCGTGTTTCAGGATGACCGGTTGTTCAGGGAAGTGATGTCGTCTTCCGACGACCAGGGGCAGCCCGGATTGCGGTATATGTCGTCGGTGACCGATCCGTTGGTGACGCAGATCGTGCTGGCCATCTCGCAGGAGGCGTCGCAGAAGGGAGAGAACGGCAGGCTCTTCATCGATGCGCTGTCGCAGACGCTGGCAAGCCGGATCGTTCAACTGCAAAGGGATCTGCCGACGCCCGAGCAGGCCGATGCGACCTCCCTCCGCGCGGGTTTCGATCTGCGCAGGGTGACCGAACATATCGGCGCCTATCTGATGAACGACCTGACCGTCGGCGAGTTGGCCGCACTGGTCGATATGAGCCCTTATTCGTTTTCTCGGGCGTTCAAGGCGCAGACGGGTGTGTCGCCCTACCAGTATGTGGTGACCAGGCGCATCGAGCGCGCCAAGGCCCTGCTCGCCGACCCCACCGTCTCGATTGCGGATGTGGCCTACCATGTGGGCTTCTCCAGCCAGAGCCATTTGACGACCGTTTTCTCAAAGACGCTGGGCGTCACGCCGAAAGCTTTTCGCGAAAGCAGCTTCTGAGCGCCAAACCGAGCAGGGCGTCCGTTCCGGTCTGTCACGCGCATGGCAAGCATGCGCGATGAGCAATCGCGCTCAAGGAGAGCGCCAAATCATGCCGATCAACACGCAATCATCCTATCAGAACAAGACAATACTGGCGGTGCTCCTGTTCATGTGGGCGGCGACGGGAAGCAACTTCCTGGGCTTCAAGGTGGCGCTTCAGGACATACCGCCGTTCTCGCTGACCGCCGTCCGGGTCGCCTTGGCGGCAGCCATTCTGCTGCCCCTTGCGATGATCCTGGCCGACAACCGCGCCATCACCGGCAAACAGGTGATCGGGTGCGCCGTCGCCTCGATCTTCTTTGTGTTTTTCGGCCAGGGCATCGTCGTCTGGGGCATGCAGGGCCTTTCCTCGGGTCAGACCGCCCTGATCCTGGCCTGCGTCCCGATGCTCGGCGTGCTGCTGGGCTGGCTGGTTCGCAAACGCATGCCTTCGATGCGGATCCTGACCGGGCTGGCGATCGGGCTTGCGGGCCTGGCGCTCGTGGTCAGTGGCAGCCTTGTCGGGACGATGCCGATGCCGTCCCTGGCGGCGGTGTTGCTGGGCGCCTTCGGATGGGCGCTGGGCACGGTCATTGCCCCGAAACTCGACCTTCCCGCCAACGCCCTGATGGCGACCCTGCTGCAGTTCGGTTTCGGCGGCGCCATATTGGCGACCACCGGTTTCATCGCCGGGGAGCACACCGGTTGGATCGCCTCGGCCCGGCCCACCACCTGGCTGGCGCTTGCCTGGATCGTTGTCGTCGGCTCCGTGATCGGATTTGGATCGTTCATGTATTTGCGGGCCCGCGTTCATGACGCCCTTGCCAACAGCTTTTTCTACACGACCCCGGTCGTTGCCCTGTTTTTGGGATGGGCGGTTCTGGGCGAGGCCGTGACCTATCGCGAGGTGGTCGGCGGTGCGGCGGCGTTCGTCGGCGTGTTTTTGATCCTGTCGGCAAGCGGCGTGACGTTGCGCGGCAAATCGGGTTTGCCGTCGTCGGCGCGGCGGGGTTCCACTGGAGTGCTTTCTGCGAAAGTGGGAACTGGTTTCACGGTTCGAAAGCGCGACAAGACAAAGACGTAGAGCCGGTTGAGCGATTCAACCAAAAGCGCAACGGCTCAAGCTGAACGATGGCTGCAAGAATGTGAAACAAACTCTCCGGACGCGTTCGTCTGATCGAAAGACGGCCGCCGATCGGCCGGCTATGCCGGGGCGAACGTGGAGGGAGTTTCATATGGCCGAAAAGAAAAAAGCGCCTCAAGTGGCACTTGTCGAAGCGTTTTTGCAACGACTGATCGATGCCGATGTCGATGCAATCGCCGATATCCTCACCGAGGATGCGGTGTTCGAGTTTCCGTTTGCGCCCGAAGGTCAGCCGAAGGCGATCAAGGGGCGGGACGGGATTGCGGCCTATTTCCGCAAGACCTTCCCGAAAAAGCGGATCACCGCCGTCACACGGTGTCTGACCTATGAGATGGCCGATCCATCCACCGTTTTCCAGGAATTCGATTGCGCGCTGCTTGACGTCGAGACCGGGGCGCGACACGACAACAATTACTGCGCGCTTTATGACCTGCGAGACGGCAAGATCGCGCTCTTCCGCGAGTACTACAATTCGGTTGTACGCCAGCAGAAGGAAGGTGTTCATCCCACGCTGAAGGCCGTGTCGTGATGGCGTTGCCCGTCTGCGTTGTGACCGGCGCTGCCGCCGGGATAGGTGCGGCCATCGCCACTGCGGCGGCCGAGCGCGGCCACCATGTCATCGTCAGCGATCTGGACCTTGGCGCGGCGGAGGAAACGGCCGCCCGGATCGGGGCGGCCGGCCATCGCGCAACAGCCATCAAGCTGGACATGTCCGACCGCGAGGCGATTGTGAATGTGCTGGACCGGGTGCACGCCGAGTTCGGCCCGATCCGATCCCTGGTCAACAATTCCGGGATCGGCCAGCTGATCCCTTTTGAGGACCTGTCGCTTGAGGAGTGGGAGCAAACGCTGGCCGTCAACGTGACCGGCGCGCTGGTTGCCGCCCAGCACGTCGCCCGATTGATGAAGGAGACGGGCGGCGGCCGCATCGTCAACGTCGCCTCGATCAGCGGCGAGCGGGCGAGCCCGGGGCGCGTCGCCTACGGAACCTCCAAGGCCTGCATGCTGGCGCTGACCCGACAGTTGGCCACCGAACTGGCGCCAATCAACGTCCAGGCCAACTGCATCCTGCCCGGACCCGTCGAGACCGAGTTGGCGCGATCGATCCCGGCGGAGACGCGCGCCGCTTATGAGGCGTTCGTTCCCGCCGAGCGTTTTGCGTCCGTCGAAGAGATCGGCGGCGTTGCCGCCTATCTGCTGTGCGACGCGCCGGATTTTCTGACCGGAGCCAACATCGCCGTCGATGGCGGGTTTCTAGCCTCGGGGCTCGGCGCCGGCGAGGAAGGCGAGGTGGGCCTGGTGCAGGAGGCCGGGCCTGCGCCGCGGCGCGCCGATGGCCGTCCGGTGGCGCTGGTGACAGGCGGCGCGCGGGGCATCGGCTTTGCCACCGCGCTGACCCTGTGCGCGGACGGGCACGCGGTGGTTCTCGCAGATCGCGATGAAGAGGCAGCGCATGCCGCGGCACAGCGCTTGGGCGCGCAAGGCTTTGTTGCCGAGGCGGCCGGTCTGGATGTCGGCGATCCCGAGGCGTGCCGCGCGACCGTCGGAAGCCTGGTCGGCTCGAAGGGGCGGTTGGACGTTCTGGTCAACAATGCCGCGGTCGGCGGCGTCTTTCCTTTCCTCGAAATGCCTTTGGCGGAGTGGGACAAGGTGCGCGCGGTCAATCTGACCGGGCCGTTCGCCCTGACCAAGGCCGCGGCGCCGCATATGCGCGCGCAAGGCTTTGGGCGCATTGTTTCGCTTTCGTCGGTGAGCGGGTTGCGCGCGGCCTATGGGCGCACCGCCTACGGGCTGGCGAAGGCGGGATTGATCGCCATGTCACGCCAGTTTGCGATTGAGCTCGCCTCGTCGGGCGTTACAGTAAATGTCGTGGCGCCCGGACCGATCGAGACCGACATGGCGCGCGAGCTTCTGACGCCGGAGATGAAGGCGCGTTTCATCTCGATGGTGCCCGCGGGCCGCATGGGCGAGCCGGCCAACATCGCTGACGCCATCCGGTTCCTGGCATCGCCGGAGGCATCGTTCGTGACCGGTCAGACCCTGGCCGTCGATGGCGG
The DNA here is from genome assembly GCA_017642895.1 of Roseitalea sp. Taxonomy (GTDB): domain Bacteria; phylum Pseudomonadota; class Alphaproteobacteria; order Rhizobiales; family Rhizobiaceae; genus Roseitalea. The sequence continues at coordinate 6,669 of JAEPON010000002.1, read as the reverse complement.
GTATTCCGTTGCCGGGTTGGGCGCATCGTCGCTTGTCCCGAGACCGGAGAGCCAGATGCCGATCGCAAGTTGAGAACGGCGTCGCCGCGCCAGAAGTTGGGAGGCAGAAATGCAAGCGAAAACAAACAAATATGAGATGGGTCTGGACAAGCGAGCCGCCAATCATCAGCCCCTGACGCCGCTGACCTATCTCGAACGCGCCGCCCACGTGCACCCTGACCGGACGGCGATCATCCATGGTTCGCAAAGCTTCGATTACCGGCAATTCTACGCCCGCGCCCGGCAGCTTGCCTCCGCGCTCGACCGACGCGGGATCGGCAAGGGCGACACCGTTTCAGCGATGCTGCTCAATACGCCGCCGTTTCTGGATGCCCACTACGGCGTGCCGATGACCCAGGCCGTGCTGCACAGCCTCAACACGCGGCTCGATGCCGCGCAGATCGCCTTTCAACTGGAGCACGCCGAGACGCAGGTCCTGGTTTTCGACAGCGCCTTCGCCGATCTGATCCGCGCGGCGCTGGAGATCGCGGCGGTCAGGCCGTTTCTGGTCGAGTTCAACGACCAGCAAGCCGATATGGCCCTGAGCGGCCTCGATGCGGTGGACTATGAGGCATTTCTGGCCGACGGCGACACCGGGTTTGAATGGCGCATGCCCGACGATGAATGGGATGCGATCACACTCAACTACACCTCCGGCACGACCGGCAATCCCAAGGGCGTCGTCTACCACCACCGCGGCGCCCATCTGGTGGCGCAAAGCAATGTGCTGGTCACGAGCATGCCGCGTCATCCGGTCTATCTGTGGACGCTGCCCATGTTCCACTGCAACGGGTGGTGTTTCCCATGGTCGATTTCGCTCGCCGCCGGAACCCATATCTGCCTGCGCCAAGTGCGCGACGCCGAAATCTGGGAGGCGCTCGCCGAGCATCGCGCGACGCATTTTTGCGGCGCCGCCATCGTGCTTTCGACGATCATCAATGCGCCTGACAGCGCCAAGAGGAAACTCGATCACGCGGTCGAGGCGGTCACCGGCGGCGCGCCGCCGCCGGCCGCATTGCTGAAGGCGGTCGCCGCCGAAGGCATCAATGTCACCCATGTCTACGGCTTGACCGAAACCTATGGCCCCGCCGTCGTCAATGAATGGAAGCCCGAATGGGACGATGACGACCCCGAAGAACAGGCGACCAGGAAAGCGCGCCAGGGCGTGCGCACCGGCGCGCTCGAGCAGTTGGGCGTTCTTGATGCGGAGACGCTTGATCCTCTCAAGGCCGATGGTGCCTCCCTGGGCGAGATCATGTTCCGTGGCAACTCGGTCATGAAAGGGTATCTGAAGAACCCGAAGGCCACCGAGGAAGCGTTTGCTGGCGGCTGGTTCCATTCCGGCGATCTGGGCGTGCAACATGCCGATGGCTACATCCAGCTCAAGGACCGTTCCAAGGACATTATCATCTCCGGCGGCGAGAACATCTCTTCGGTCGAAGTCGAGGATGTGCTGTTCCGCCATCCGGCGGTGCTGGCCGCCGCCGTCGTCGCCAAGCCCGACGAGAAATGGGGCGAAACGCCGTGCGCTTTCGTCGAGTTGAGGCCCGCAGAAACCGTCTCCGAGAAAGAACTCGTTGCGTTCTGCCGCGATAATCTGGCGCATTACAAGTGTCCGCGTCACATCGTTTTCGACGAACTGCCGAAAACCTCGACCGGCAAGATTCAGAAGTTCGAACTGCGTAAGCGGGCTGCCGAGTTGTCCGGCGCAGCGCGGCGGGAGCGTGCTTCGGCCTGACCGTGCAGGAATCCGAAAACCTCGCGGCCGCATCGGCGAAAAACTGAAATACGGATCCAGCGCCAACGTTGATTAGTGGGCGAAAGCCGCTTCGGCGGCACGGGCGGACGACCGGAGATAAACGTGAAAGCGCTGGTTTTGAAACAAACGTCGAAAGGTTCGGCCTGGGTTACCGACGACGTGCCGTGCCCTGAACCGGGTCGCAACGAGATCCTGGTCAGGGCCCGCTATGGCGGGCTCAACAGGGCCGATCAGAACCTCAAGCCATCGACCTATTCCCACTCGCTGGACGACGAACTGCCCCAGATCGTCGGACGTGAAATGGCGGGCGTCGTCGAGGCGGTGGGCAAAGACGTCACCGGGTTCAAGACCGGCGATCGGGTGATGGCCATGGCGTCCCGGTCATTCGCCGAACATGTCGCGGTCGATCACCGGCTGGCGGTCGTGGTCCCCCAAGCCATGGACCTCAAGGATGCCGCAGCGGTGCCGGTGAACTTCACGACGGCCCATGACGCGCTCTTCACCAATGGTGGCTTCGCCAAGGGCGATGCCGTTCTCATCCATGCGGTGACGACCAGCGTCGGTATCGCAACCGTCCAGTTGGCCCGCCATTTCGGCGCAAGCCATGTCTTCGGCACCTCGTCATCCACCGAGAAGCTGGACAATCTGGGACCGGAGGGGCTGACGCACCCGATCCATTCCAAGACGCAGGATTTCGTCGAAATCGTGCGCGAGGCCACCGACGGGCACGGCGCGGACGTGATAATCGATCACATCGGCAAGGGTGTTGTCGGTGGCACGCTCGAAGCGGCCGCCATGCGCGCGCGCTGGGTCAGCGTCGGGCGCATGGGCGGCGGCCAGGACATGTTCGATTTCGAGACGCTGGCGCTCAAGCGCATGACACTGGCCGGCGTCACCTTTCGCACCAGGACGATCGAGGAGCATGGCGCTGCGACGGCTGCGATGGCGCGCGATCTTGTGCCGGCGTTCGCCGCCGGTGACATCCGGCCAGTGATCGACCGTGTCTTTCACATCGACGAGGCCATGGCGGCGCATGCCTACATGATGTCGAACGCCCAGTTCGGCAAGATCGTCATTGAATTCTAGCCGCTTCGTTCTGCTGTCGGGAGGAACACAAATGAGCGCGTTTTCCGATATGCCAACCCGTCAGGCGGGCGAGCGGCCGGATGCCACCGCCATCAGCCAGGACGGGGCTGTGACCACCTTCGCCGCACTCGACGCGCGGGCCAACCAGGTTGCACACGGGCTTCTGGCCAGCGATCTGGGCGAGGACAGCCGGATTGCCGTCCTCGACAAGAACAGCGCGACCTATTTTGAACTTGTCTTCGGTGCCGCAAGGGCCGCCGCCACGCTCGTCCCGTTGAACTGGCGCCTGGCAGCCGAGGAACTGCACTACATCATGTCCGATGCCGAGGTTGCGCTTTTGTTTGTCGCGCCGGAGTTTGCCGACACGGTCGGCGCGATCGCGGACCGCCTGCCCAAGCTGCGTGAGATCATCACTCTGGACGCGGCCTATACGCGCTGGCGTGACGAGCAGTCCGCGCAACCCGTGTCGACGGTGGTGCCGTCCGACCGCGCGCTGATCCAGATGTATACAAGCGGCACCACCGGCAAGCCGAAGGGCGCGATCCTCACCCATGGAAACATCCATGCCGCGCTTGAAAACAGTTCGCCCGAAATGGGGCCTTTCACGCCGGACGACGTCTTGCAGGTGATCATGCCGCAGTTCCACATCGCCGGCACCATGTGGGGCCTTTTCGGCACCTTTAACGGCGCCAGGGCGGAGATCATCCGCGAATTTTCGCCCGAGGGCGCCGTCGACAACATACAACGCGCCGGCATCACCCATACCTTCATCGTGCCGGCCGCCCTGAACGCCATCCTGCAATCGCCGGCCTCCCGGTCGGCTGATTTCTCCTTGCTCGCCCGCGTCTATTACGGAGCCGCGCCAATCCCCAGCGATTTGTTGATGAAGGCGATCGATGTTCTGGGGTGTGCATTCGTTCAGCTCTACGGCCTGACCGAAACCTGCGGCGTCGTCACCTATCTTCCCGCCGAGGACCATGCCCCCGGCAATCCGGAGATGCTGCGGTCCTGCGGCAAGCCATTCTCCGGCATAGAACTGCGCATTGTCGGCCCCGACGGTACGGACGTCGCGGCAGGCGAGGTCGGCGAGATCGCGCTGCGCGGCGAGCGGCTGTTCGAGCAATATTGGAAGCTGCCCGAAGCCACCAGGGAGGCCAGGCCGGACGGCTGGTTCCGCACGGGCGACGCCGGCTATCTGAACGCCGACGGCTATCTGTTCATTCACGACCGCATGAAGGACATGATCGTTTCGGGCGCCGAGAACATCTATCCGGCCGAGGTGGAGAACGCGATCTTCGGACATGATGCGGTCGCCGAGGTCGGCGTCATCGGCGTGCCGGACAAGAAATGGGGCGAAGCGGTCAAGGCCTGCGTTGTGCTCAAGCCCGGTGCCGCCACGGACGAGAGTTCCATCATCGCGTTCGCGCGCCAACGCATCGCCGGCTACAAAGTGCCGAAATCCGTCGATTTCGTTGCCGACCTGCCACGCAATGCATCGGGCAAGCTGCTGCGGCGTCAACTGCGCGAGCCGTACTGGGCGGGTATCGACCGCCGCGTCAACTGAGGGAGACGGATCATGGACCTTGCGGACTACCAGGACATCGCGTTTGCCCGCGAGGGCAAGATCCTGACGATCACGCTGAACAGGCCGCAACGGCGCAACGCCGTCGACGCGCGCCTTCACGAGGAACTGTCGCGGGTCTTTTTCGACGCGGCCGCCGATCCTCAGTCCGAGGTCATTGTCCTGACGGGTGCGGGCGAGGCGTTCTGCGCGGGCGGCGACATCACATGGATGTCCGACGCGCTGGACGATCCGGCCATGTTCGAAGCATTGCGGGTCGAGGCCAAGAAACTGGTTGCCGGCATGCTTGAATGCGAAAAGCCGATCGTCTGCAAGATGAACGGACATGCCGCCGGACTGGGCGCGACGATCGCGCTCTACAGCGACATCATATTCGCTAGCGATGCCGCCAGGATCAGTGATCCGCATGTCAGTGTCGGGCTGGTCGCCGGCGATGGCGGCGCCATCGTCTGGCCGATGCTGGTCGGGCTGCCGGTCGCAAAACGCTATCTGCTCACCGGCGATCCGCTATCGGCGGTCGATGCAGCCGCGCTCGGCATGATCAACGAAGCCGTGCCCGCCGACCAACTCGATGCGAAGGTGGCAGCATTTGCACGGCGGCTCGCCGGTGGCGCGACCCAGGCTATCCGCCTGACCAAGGTGGTCGCCAACCTGCCGCTGAAACAGGCGTTTCACGCCTATATCGACGCCTCGGTCAGCTACGAGACCCGCACAAGCCTGACAGATGACCATCGCGAAGCTGTTCTGGCGTTTGCCGAAAAGCGAAGTCCGAAGTTCGCCGGCTCTTGAGGCTCGGCGACAGCGCATGACAGGCGTCGTGCGCCGCTGCCGCTCCATAGATGGAGGACAAGCATGCAGACCATCGGGGGCCAGGTGGTTCATGGCCTGAAGAACGGGCGCGAGTTTGGTTTCCCGACGGCGAATGTGGACCTGCCAACGGGCGCCCGGCCGCCCTTTGGCGTCTATGCCGCCTTCATTGAGGTGCATGATGGTCCACATGCCGGACGCTATCAGGGATGCGCATCCATAGGGACCAAGCCAACGGTTGGTGATCATCCGCCGAACCTGGAGGTGTTTCTAATCGATTTTAACGGGGACCTTTACGGCCGCGAGATCTCGGTTGATCTGGCGCACTATCAAAGGCCGGAGAAGAGGTTTGCTTCTGTCGACAGTTTGATTGCGCAAATGGGCGACGACGTCGGCCAGGCCAGACGGACGCTGGCCGCGCTCGGGCCTGACCGCCATGGGTCGTCGATCGAGGCTGGTTCGGTGTTCGGTGATGCGGCGATCCACAACCTCGCCGCGGCCGAGTGAAGTTGAAAGGCGCAGATCGATGAAAGCGCTGATTGTGCATGCGCATCCTGAGCCTCGGTCGTTTGTTGCGGCGATGCGCGATGTTGCGGCCGAGGCGCTCGGCGACAGCGGCTATGAGGTCGTTGTTTCCGATCTCTATGCCGAGGGCTTTGATCCGGTCGCCAAGCCGGAGGACTTCCTGGCGCGCGCCGATCCGGACTATCTGGTCTATGCCAAGGAGCAGCGGCATTGTCTGAGCGCAGATGCCTTGTGCGCGGACATTGCGCGCGAATTCGAACGCCTGATGTCGGCCGATCTTCTTGTGCTGACCTTTCCGATCTTCTGGTTTTCGGCGCCGGCGATGCTGAAAGGGTGGATTGACCGGGTTTTTCTGTCCGGCGCGATCTATGGCGGGCGCCGCTTTTACGACCGGGGCGCCCTGGCCGGGCGCCGGGCGCTTGTCGGCGCGGCATTGGGCGGCCGCGAGCACATGTTCGGGCCCGGCTCGGTCCATGGCGATCTGACGGTCATGTTGCGGCACCTGCTTCAGGGCACGCTGGGCTATGCCGGCTATGACGTGGTCGAACCCTTCTTTGCCCATCACGTGCCCTATGTCGACGATGCCGCGCGGGCCGCCATGCTGGAGGGCTGGCGGGCCTGCCTCGAAAACATTGATGCCCGACCTGTCCTGCCGATGCCGACCCTGGATGATTTCGATGACCGGATGCGGCCGGTTCGTCCGGCAAAACCTGCGCTTACGGAGTGAACCATGCCCTTTCCCGAACGCTTGTCTGATCGCCTTTATGACAACCGGCTTGAGCCGGAGGATGTGCGGGGTGTGCGTGCCGAGGTGCGTGCCTTTGCCGATGCGCATGTTGCGCCCGTGGCGCACGATATTGGCCACACGCCG
>JAEPON010000034.1 GCA_017642895.1 Roseitalea sp. | reverse complement strand
CGGCGCTTTCGCCCAATCGTCCGCGCTGGACGTGTTCACGCCCGAAGTCAGCCAGTCCGGCATCGACTTCTCCGCCACCGCCTCGATTGGCAACGGCGTCAAGGAAGAGCTTGGCCCGCGCCTGGGTGATGGTTCGCCGGTTTACACCGACCACACTGGCGGCATCGATTTCCGCGCCACGGCTTCGATCGGCGGCGGTTCGTCCGAGGAACTGGGCCCGCGCCTTGGCGACGGTTCGCCCGTCTACAACTAACGGCCCGACCGATGGGCTGTCCAAAACGGGACCGCACGCTCCACCCCGGCGCGCGGTCCCGCAGTAAACTGAATGTGATTGGCCCCCAACGCGCCATCCAACTTACGTAAAGACGGGCGAAAATTCACTCGGCAGCGCCAATCACAGGCTGGTGCCGGCAAGGGGTAGGGCGATGCTGATCAAGGCCGGACTGTCGATCGCTCTGTTCTTTTCGCCCCTGATCGCCTCCACCGCCTTCGCATCCTCTTGGCTGACCACCGGCCGAAGCGCCTCCATCCCCTTCGGACACATGGAATATTGCAAGCGCCACCGCTATGATTGCGGTCGCCATGGCGGCGTTGTCAGGCTGGCCGACGCGCGGCTCGCAACGCTCAACCAGGTCAATCTCGCCGTCAACCGCGCGATCGAGCCCATGTCCGACCAGCAGGCGCATGGCACGCGCGAGATCTGGCTCGCCAGCACGCGCGCCGGCGATTGCGAAGACTATGTGCTGGCCAAGCGCAACAAGCTTCTGCGCCGTGGTTTCAAGCCCGGCCATCTGCGCATCGCCGTCGGCCGCAGCCGCGGCGAGGTTCATGCGGTGCTGGTGGTGCGGACCACCCAGGGCGATTTCGTGCTCGACAACAACACCGACGAAATCCTGCCAGTGAACCGCTCGCGCATGCGCTTTGCCAAGGTCCAGTCGGCGACCGACTCGTCGCAATGGGTGCGCGTCACCGGACGCACCGGCGACCCGGACCGCGTCACGCTGCGCTAGAAGCGTTCATCGTCAGTTCGATCGGGGAAAAGGCGGCGGGCCGTGCTCGTTGGTCTCCTGCGTCGATGGCCAGACCGCCAGCACGACGAATGTGAAGAACGCGACCGCCGGAATGAGCAGCAGCACCGCCAGCGCGCCGGGCAGGCCGATATCGTGCAGCCGCTTGACGGCGAGCGCCAGCGCCGCCCAGGCCGATGCAATCCATACCACCAGCATGGCCAGACCCCAGAGCGCCAGGCTCGGACTGTCCTCGGGCGCGGCAACGATCTGCGCGACGACGGCCGCCTGGATCAGGATCATGCCGAGCGCGCCCAGCCAGAAGCTCTTGCGCCCGATCCGGCCTCTGAAGCCGAACAGGACCCATTTGATCGTCAGCGGATGGTCGGAGGCGCCGCTCATGATTGTCAGTCCCTCAGAAGCTCGTTGATGCCGGTCTTCGACCGCGTTTTCTCATCAACCGTCTTGACGATCACCGCGCAGTAAAGGTTCGGGCCCGGCTCGCCGTTGGGGAACGGTTTGCCCGGCATCGCGCCGGCGACGACCACCGAATAGGGCGGCACCTCGCCATAGGAGATCGCGCCGGTCGCCCGATTGACGATCTTGGTCGACTTGCCGATGAAGACGCCCATGCCCAGCACCGAGCCCTCGCGCACGATGCAGCCCTCGACCACCTCCGAGCGCGCGCCGATGAAGCAATTGTCCTCGATGATGGTCGGGCCGGCCTGCATCGGTTCGAGCACGCCGCCAATGCCGACGCCGCCCGAAAGGTGCACATTCTTGCCGATCTGTGCGCAAGAGCCGACCGTCGCCCATGTATCGACCATCGTACCCTCATCGACATAAGCGCCCAGATTGACGAAACACGGCATCAGAACGGCGTTCCTTGCGATATGGGCCGAACGGCGCACGGTACAGTTGGGCACCGCGCGAAATCCCCCGCGCTCGAACTCCGACGCCGACCAGCCGTCGAACTTGGACGGCACCTTGTCCCACCATGTCGCTTCGCCCGGCCCGCCCTTGATGATCTCCATCGGGTTGAGCCGGAACGACAGGAGCACCGCCTTTTTCAGCCATTGATGCACGGTCCAGGTGCCGTCCGCCTCGCGCGAGGCGACGCGGACCCTGCCCGCATCGAGAAGGTTCAGCGCCTCGTTGACCGCCTCACGGACCTCCCCGCGTGTCTCGGTGCTGACCCCGTCGCGCGCGTCAAAGGCGGTTTCAATCGTCTGTTCGAGGGCGGCAAGGTCGTGGCCGGACATGGTACATCCTTTGATTGTGGGGCAGCCGGCACGGTGCTATCAGGCACCGCCCGGCGATCGCGTTGATCGGTGCATGACCTATGCGAGACCGGGCATGAAGGTCAATCGCGCCGGCCAATTGCAGGCCCGGGCGCAGGGGAGGGGAGCAAGCCCATGAGCGCACGCCGCCGCGACGATGTCTGGGATCCGCTGGTTCCGTCCGAACAGGATATGGAGCGGGCCAGGCAGGTGCCCGATACGCCGCAGACGCGCGCGCCTGCCTACAGGCTCGCCTTCGACGATCCGGAGTTCCTGTGCCGCGAGGAACTGCGCCCGGTGCGGCTCCAGCTCGAACTGCTCAAGCCCGACATGCTGCTCGAAGAGCGGGGCATCCGCTCGACGGTGGTGATGTTCGGCGGCGCCCGCATTCCCGAGCCGGGCGGCGAAGCCTGGGCCGCCAAGAACGAGACCCAGAAGAAGAACCTGGAGGCCAACGCGGTCTATTACGAACAGGCGCGCGAATTCGCCCGCCAGTGTTCGCGCCATTCCGCGGCCAGTCTCCACAAGGAATTCGTGGTCGTCACGGGCGGCGGGCCCGGCGTCATGGAAGCCGGCAACCGGGGCGCCGCCGATGTCGGCGCACCCTCGATCGGCCTCAACATCGTGTTGCCGCACGAGCAGGCGCCCAACGCCTATGTGACGCCCGAACTATGCTTCAACTTCCACTATTTCGCGATCCGCAAGATGCACTTCCTGCTGCGCGCCAAGGCGATTTCGGTGTTCCCCGGCGGGTTTGGCACGATGGACGAACTGTTCGAGGCGCTGACTCTGATCCAGACCGGCCGGATGGAGCGCGTCCCCTTCCTTCTGTTCGGCAAGGCGTTCTGGCGCGGCGCGATCGATCTCGATTTTCTCGCCGCCCAGGGCACGATCTCGCCGGGCGATGTCGAACTGATCTCGTTCGTCGATACCGCCGACGAAGCCTGGGGCGTGATCGCCGACTTCTACGGTCTGGGCCGATAAGGCCGTGTCGGACACCGGCCGTATCGGAAAAGGATGGCTGGGGCGGCAGGATTCGAACCTGCGCATGGCGGTACCAAAAACCGCTGCCTTACCGCTTGGCTACGCCCCAACGCGTCGACCCGTTCATGCCGTGGCCGCGATGGAGACGGGGTAAAGCCGGAAGCGCGTCGCCTGTCAACGGCTGGCCGCCGATTTTCCCGCGACGGCGCCGCCGGGCGGCCCGGTGCTGGTGCCCGGCACAAGGCTCGCCTCGAGCAGTTTGTGACCGGCGCCGCGCCGGCCCTCGATCATGTCGATCAGCATGTCGGCGCAGTGGCGGCCCGCCTCGCCGATCCCCGATCGCATGACGGTCAGGCCCATACCGTCCGGCCCGATGTCGAGAAACGACAGATTGTCGTCATAGCTTATGATCGATATGTCGGTTCCGGGCACAAGATCGTTCTCGCGCGCTGCCCCCATCACGCCGAGCGCCGAAAGGGCACTGGCGACCAGTACCGCGGTTGGCGGATCGTCGCTCTGCAGGAACGCAGCCATGACCTCGTAGCCGACCGGTTCGATCATCTCGTTGCTCGACATCAGCAGCGGATCGACCGCGATGCCGGCCTCACGCAGTGCTTCCTCATAACCCTCGCGCCGCCGCCGGGCGAACACCATGTGCTCCCAGCCATTGACCAGCGCGATGCGCCGGTGTCCGAGGCCGATCAGATGGCGCGTCGCCTCGGCAAAGGCGCGGCGGTTGTTGACATCGACCCAGCAATAGCTGGCTTCGTCCTGCAATGTGCGGCCATGCACGACGAAGGGCAGGTCCAGGCTCTTGAGCAGCGCCGGGCGGGCATCGTTGGCTACCGGGCCGTGCACGATCACCCCGTCGACACGACGGTTGCGCTTCATCGCCCGATAGGTCTCCGTCTCCTTGTCGGCATCGACCACCGAGATCAGCATGTCGTAGCCGCGCCGGTTGTAGACCGCGCCCGCGCCGGCAATGAAGTCGGTGAAGTGCGGGTTGATCATGTCGTGCTTGGAGATCGGCACCACATGGCCGATCGTCCGCGTCTTGCCGGTCGCAAGGCGGCGCGCGCTCGAATTGGGCGCATAATTGTGCTCGCGCGCCGCATCGATCACCCGCTGCCGCGTCGCCTCGCTGACCTCCGGATAGCCGTTCAGCGCCCGGCTGACCGTTGTCTGTGAGAGCCCGAGTTTCTCGGAAAGCTCCTTCAAATTGGCCAATATCTCCTCCCGATCATCGGCTCAAAGGGCTTTGAATGGGGCATCAAGACGCACATTGACGCTTTAGGCAAGCCCATTGCCGCAATTGCCGGTGCGCGCGCGGCGATCCGATCGCCTTGTTTTTCCCATTTGTCGCAAGGGATCACGCGGGCAAGACAAAGCGCTTGACTCGCTGCGCTTCCACGACCAAAGTCGGGCAAGCCAAAGCGCTTTGACTGCGCGTGGTTGTTCGTATCGTACCAATGCGCGACATCGATCTGGGAGGATCACCGATGAAAAGAACTCTTCTGGCCGG
>JAEPON010000027.1 GCA_017642895.1 Roseitalea sp. | reverse complement strand
TTTTATCCCTTGCGGAACACAAATGGAACAGTTAACGTCTGTTCGACATTTGTTTTCGTTTGTTTCCGGATTCGCCATGCTGACACGCAAACAACTCGACCTCCTGATGTTCATCAATGAACGGCTCAAGGAGACCGGCGTTCCGCCATCCTTCGACGAGATGAAGGAGGCGCTGGATCTGGCGTCCAAATCCGGCATTCACCGGCTGATCACGGCACTCGAGGAACGCGGCTTCATCCGCCGTTTGCCCAACCGGGCGCGCGCGCTGGAAGTGATCAAGCTGCCCGAGGCGATGCAGCCGATCAACCAGGTGCGCCAGCGTTTTTCGCCAAGCATTGTCGAGGGCGGTCTTGGCCGCCCCGCCGCTCCGGTGGCTGCCGCGCCACAGCGCGAGGCGCCCGAAGGCGCCAATGACGATTCGTCCGTGCCTGTCATGGGCAAGATTGCCGCCGGCGTGCCGATTTCGGCCATTGAGAACCAGACACGGTCACTGGTCGTGCCGCCCGACATGATGGGCAAGGGCGAGCATTATGCGCTCGATGTCGAGGGCGATTCGATGATCCATGCGGGCATTCTCGATGGCGACACGGTGGTCATCAAGCGCACCGATACGGCCAATCCGGGCGAGATCGTCGTCGCCTTGGTCGATGACGAGGAAGCCACGCTCAAGCGTTTCCGCCGCAAGGGCGCATCGATCGCGCTGGAGGCGGCAAATCCGGCCTATGAAACCCGCATTTTCGGGCCGGACAGGGTGCAGATCCAGGGCCGGCTCATCGGCCTGGTCCGGCGTTACTGACATCAGGGGCCGGCCTTATCGAGCAAGGTTCCGGATCGCCGACAACTTGTATGGCTTGCTGCCGGGACTATTGCCGCTCGGCGAGGTTGCGGGCCGCCCTGCTCCAACGCCGGTGATCGTGCCAGGGCCGCAAGGACGCGCCGATCGCATGGCGCACCGCCGGTTTGGCCGCGCCTGACGCGTCCGTCCCGACCGTGATTTCCGCACTTCCCCTGAGCGCCAGATCCTGCGCGGTCAGGATCAGCGTGCCGTCGCTGCACTGCGATGTCGATGGCGCATAGGCCAGCACGATCACATCGAATTGTCCGCACAGAGCGTGCGTTGCGCCCGGCGCGATCAATGGCGCCGTCAGGATGGCAAGGCGCACCGAGACGGCTTTCCGGCGCACCATCGCCGTGCAGACCCTCTCGTTGCAGCGCATCGCGCCTTCCGTCCCTGCACCATCGGGCGGATCGGCAAACGGGTCATCGACGGCGACCGGCTTGATCACGCGCCCTGCCGCATGGGCCATCTGCCATTGCTCGAGATTGAACGCGTTGGGCCGTGCGCGATTGACATGAAGAGCGCCATCCTCGGCGATCACCGCCGCCTGCCGTCCGTCCTCGGAGATGATGGCAACCGGCGGTTCGCCGGGCCGCACCAAAAAGGCAGCGATGAGCGCCGGCACAACCGCCGCCCAACGCAGCCATGTGCGGCACAGGCACAACCAGGCCAGCGCCCCCGTCGCGGCCAGCATCGCGCCCGCCGGCATCGCCCCGACCATGCCGTCGGGAGACCGTTCGGCGACCCACTGGGCGATCGACAGGATCCAGCCGGCGCTTGCGGCCATCGCCGCATAGATCGGCCCGTCGACGCCGAACGGGATGGCAAGCGTTGCCAGGATCGCCAGCGGCATCGTCAGGAACGAGACGATGGGCATCGCCGCCAGATTGGTCACGAGGCCGAGCACCGCCACGCGCTGGAAGTGATAGGCGGCGTAAAGCCCGCTGGCGGCGCCGGCGACAATCGAGGTGGCGGCGAGTGCGGCAACGAACCGGCCGGTGTTCGCGGCGACCGCGGCAGCCCCGCTTGGCATCGGGTCAAAGCCGCGGCGCCGAGCCCGTGCGATCCGCATCCTGTTCCAGCCGTCATAGAGCGCGATCAGCGCCAGCGTCGCGGCGAACGACATGTGAAAGCTCGGTCCGACGACGCTCGCCGGGCTGATCGCGATCACGATGATCGCCGCGATCGCAAGGTTGCGCTTGCTGATCGCGGTCCTGTCCAGCATCAGCGCGCCGAGCATTACCGCCAGCATGATGAAGGACCGTTGGGTGGCAACGCCCGCGCCGGCCAGAAACAGATAGACGAAGATCGCAGCAAATGCCGCGCTCGCCGCATATTTCTTGACCGCATGGGCCGAAGCGAGCGGCCCGGACAGCGCAAGGATCGCACGCAGTGTCATCATGACCGTGCCGGCCACCAGCGCCATGTGCAGCCCGGATATCGTCAATATGTGCGCAAGCCCCGAGACGCGCAGCGCCTCGTTGACAGGTTCCGGAATACCGGACTTGTCGCCATTGACGAGCGCAGCGGAGACCGACCCGGCTTCACCCGGCGCGGCGGCGCGGATGCGGTCGCCGAGCCACAGGCGCGCGTTTTGCAGATGGCCGGCCAGGCGCTTCCGCCAGCCATCGGGCATCGCAACGGCGACTTTGTCCGGCGCGCCATAGAAGAAGCCGTTTGCACCATGGCCGGCGAAGGAGCCGTGAAAGGCGAAATCATAGCCGCCCGGCCGCGCCGGCCCCGCCAAGGGAAAAAGGCGCGCGACCCCCTTCAGCCCGTCGCCGACCCGCACATCCTCCGCCGGACTGCGCGCGGTGACGCGCAGACGGTCCGGCACATGGCGCAGCAAGGGCCGCTCGGTCGCAAGCACATCGAGCGTATAGCGCACCGAACCGTTGGCGCGGGTCTCGATGCGCACGATGCGGCCCGTCAGATGTGTGGTGACCGCCGAGCCGAGCATCTGTGTACCGCGCGCCATGGTGTGCCATTGCGCGGTGGCCATGCCGACCAAAACGATGATGGCGGTGAGACAAACCCGTGCCGCGAGCCGCGACCGCCGGCCGGCCAGCCACCACACAAGGCCCGCGACAATCAACGCCAAGGGCAGATTGTGGCGCGCCGGTTCCGCCGGCAGCGCGAAATAGGCCGCCGCGCCCGCCAGCAGCAGAACGGGGACGAACAGGAACGGCGTGCCGAAATCAGCCTCCTCGGCCAGGGCGGCCGGAACACGCGCCGAAAGCCTCTTCAGTATCCGTCCGGCGTGGCCGGTTGGCCGCCTCGTTGGCGGCTTGCTCCGCGCGCGCACCGGCGTGGTCGGAGAAGACGGGGGCGCGTCGCCGGTCACCGGCGGCGTGTGCAGCTTTTTGGGAGAGATCGGGGCGGTCAAGAACGCGTGGCGTTCGTCCCGCGCGGACGTTTCGCCCCGTTGGTGCCCTGCGCCTGCCTCACCCGAACCCGTCACGCGCTCACCCTTGTGGACACGCCTTGATGGCCGTCCGTGCCAAGTGTGCGGCGGTGGCGGCGCGCTTGCAAGTTGGCGATTGTATGGTACGAGAGCGCACGCCCCGCGCGGCGCATCCCGGGCCGCCTCAATCGCGCGGCCAAAAAGCCACCAGTTCCGGAGCTTTTCATGACGAGCGGCGTTGTCACGCGCTTTGCCCCCTCGCCCACCGGCTTCCTGCACATTGGCGGGGCGCGCACGGCCCTGTTCAACTGGCTTTATGCCAAGCACACGGGTGGCACGATGCTGCTGCGCATCGAGGACACCGACCGCGCCCGGTCGACGCCCGAGGCGGTCGATGCGATCATTGACGGGCTGACCTGGCTCGGCCTTGACTGGCAGGGCGATCCCGTCTCCCAGTTCGCGCGTGCCGGCCGGCATGCCCAGATTGCCGAGCGGTTGCTCGCCGAAGGCCACGCCTATCGCTGCTATGCGAGCCCCGAAGAACTGACCGAGATGCGCGAAACCGCCCGCGCCGAGGGCCGTCCGCCGCGCTATGACGGCCGCTGGCGCGATCGTGATCCGTCCGAAGCGCCCGAAGGCGTCGATCCTGTGATCCGCATCAAGGCGCCGCGCGAGGGCGAGACGACCGTGCGCGACAAGGTGCAGGGCGATGTGCGCTTTCCCAATGCCGATCTGGACGATTTCGTCATTTTGCGCTCGGATGGCACGCCGACATACATGCTCGCCGTCGTCGTCGACGATCACGACATGGGCGTCACCCACATCATTCGCGGCGACGATCATCTGACCAACGCCGCCCGCCAGCAGATCATCCACGATCATCTGGGCTGGGACGTGCCGGTGATGGCGCACATTCCGCTGATCCACGGCCCGGACGGCGCCAAACTCTCCAAGCGCCATGGCGCGCTCGGCGCCGAAGCCTATCGCGCCATGGGGTACCTGCCCGAGGCGCTGCGCAACTATCTGGCGCGGCTCGGCTGGAGCCATGGCGATGACGAGATCATGTCCACCGCGCAGATGATCGAATGGTTCGACATAGGCGACGTCAACAAGGGCGCGGCGCGGTTCGACATCGCCAAGCTCGAAGCGCTCAACGGCCACCATATCCGCCATGCGGACGATGCGCATCTGCTGGACCAGATCGAGACACTGCTGCCGCACATCGACGGCGGTGACGACCTGGCCGCCAAGCTTGCCGACCAAAGCCGCCGCACGCAGCTTCTGGCCGCCATGCCCGGGCTCAAGGAACGCGCCAAGACGCTGGTGCAACTCGTCGAAAGCGCGGCCTATCTGTTTGACGAGCGGCCGCTTTCATTCGATGACAAGGCCGCAGGCATTCTCGATGCCGATGCGCGCGCGCTTCTCACCGGCGCGCATGCGGCCCTGAGCACTGTGGACGACTGGCAGGCCGATACGCTCGATGCGGTCGTGCGCGCCTTCGCCGAAGGCCGCGATCTCAAGCTGGGCAAGGTCGCCCAGCCGCTGCGCGCCGCGCTGACCGGCCGTGCCACCTCGCCGGGCGTTTTCGATGTTCTCGCCGTTCTGGGACGCGAGGAATCGCTCGCCCGGATCGCCGATGCGATGGCATGACGCAGATGTGATTTGTGCGTTGCACAAATAGGGCTTTGGGCTAGCTTGGCACTCTGTGGCAAATGGGCTAGCAAAGCCGCAACGATCCGCCCGGTCCGGTTTTGATGCAACGCAAAATCGAACCGGTTCAAGAGACCAGAAGTGATTGGAGGAGAGGCCATGACTGACAAGAGTGCAACGCTGAATGTTGAGGGCACTGACCACTCCTTTGAAGTCCGCTCGGGAACCGTTGGTCCCGATGTCGTGGACATATCCAGGCTCTATGGCCAGACCGGAAAATTCACCTACGATCCGGGCTTCACATCAACCGCATCATGCGAATCCAAGATCACCTTCATCGACGGCGATGAGGGCGTGTTGCTGCATCGCGGCTATCCGATCGATCAGCTCGCCGAGCATGGCGACTTCCTGGAAACCTGCTATCTGCTGCTCTATGGCGACCTGCCGACCAAGGCGCAAAAAGAAGACTTCGATTTCCGCGTGACGCACCACACCATGGTGCACGAGCAGATGAACCGCTTCTTCACCGGCTTCCGTCGCGACGCCCACCCGATGGCCATCATGTGTGGCGTGGTCGGCGCGCTGTCGGCGTTCTACCATGACTCAACCGATATTTCCGACGAGCACCAGCGCATGGTCGCCAGCCTGCGCATGATCGCCAAGATGCCGACGATCGCGGCCATGGCCCACAAATATTCGATCGGCCAGCCCTTCGTCTATCCCAAAAACGATCTGGACTATGCGTCGAACTTCCTGCGTATGTGTTTTGCCGTTCCATGCGAGGAATACCGGGTGAACCCGGTGATGGCGCGGGCGATGGACCGGATTTTCATCCTGCATGCCGACCATGAGCAGAACGCGTCGACCTCCACGGTGCGGCTTGCCGGCTCGTCGGGCGCCAATCCGTTCGCCTGCATTGCGGCGGGCATTGCGTGCCTGTGGGGTCCGGCCCATGGCGGGGCCAACGAGGCCGCCCTCAACATGCTGGCCGAGATCGGCACGCCCGATCGCATTCCCGAGTTCATCGCGCGCGCCAAGGACAAGGACGATCCGTTCCGCCTGATGGGCTTCGGCCATCGCGTCTACAAGAATTACGATCCGCGTGCCAAGATCATGCAGAAGACGACGCATGAGGTTCTGGGCGAACTGGGCATCAAGGACGATCCGATGCTTGAAGTTGCCATGGAACTTGAGCAAATCGCGCTAACCGATGAGTATTTCGTCGAAAAGAAACTTTATCCGAACATCGATTTCTATTCGGGCATCACGCTCAAGGCGCTGGGCTTCCCGACAAACATGTTCACGGTCCTGTTCGCCCTGGCGCGCACGGTCGGCTGGATCGCCCAGTGGAAGGAGATGATCGAGGATCCGAGCCAGAAGATCGGCCGGCCGCGCCAGCTCTATACGGGCGAAGTCCAGCGCGATTACGTGCCGCTGTCCAAGCGCTGAGCGCCACCGCGCCGTCCCCATGCGCCCGCGATAGCCGTCGCGGGCTCTTTCATCGCGCGCGGCGCTGTTCGAGAAGGCCGGCGACGATGGCGGCCGCCCTGATGCTCGGCGGTTCATCGACCTGCATCCGGGCACGCACCGTGCCATAGCCCTCCATGACCATCGCCCGGTGAGCACCGTCGGGTTTCGCCAGTTGCTCGGCCAGCCGCGCCAGCATGCCGGGCCGGATCATCTCGTCATAATATTCGTTGATCACGACCCGGTCCGCGATGAGGTTGGGCAACGCGGCCGACCAGGTCGTCAACATCCGCTCGGCCACGCGGCGGATCAGCGGATCGGCGCGATAGCACGAGATCGCCGGCACGCCGGCCAGCGCCAGTTCGAGCAGCACGGTGCCGGAGGCTGCAAGCGCCACATCGGCCCGGCCATAGGCTTCCATCTGGGCGTCCCGCCCGGTCGTGACGCGGACGATGTCGGGCCATCCAAGAACATGGTCGCGCACCCGGCGTTCCAGATGCGGCAATGTCGGCAAGCTGATCGACAGCGTATTGCCGCGTCCGCGCATGACATCGACCGTTTGCCGGAAATCGTCGAGCAGCGCGCGCACTTCCGACCGGCGCGATCCGGGCAGCAGAACCAGATTGATCGGGGCATCGTCCGGGCGCGCGCCTCGCGTCCTGTTGGTGTCCCAACAGCGTTGCAACGCCTTGTCCGCCATCAGGCGGTGACCGACATAGTGTGTTTCCGGTCCGCCCAGTTCGGCCATCACGGCCGGCTCGAACGGCAGGATCGACAGAACATGGTCCACATGCGCGCGCATGGCCGGCGCCCTGCCCGGCCGCCAGGCCCACACCGTCGGCGCGACATATTTGACAACCGGAATGTCGGGAAGGCGCTTTTTGACCCGCTTTGCCACTTGCAGGGAGAAATCGGGACTGTCGACGACCACCAGACAATCAGGCCGCGCTGCGATCAGCGCGTTTGCCGTCTGGCTGATGCGCCGGGCAAGACGCGGCAGGGCGCGGACCACGCTGGTCAGTCCCATCAGCGCGATCTCGTCGGGATCAAAAAGCGATGTCAGACCGTGGGCCTCCAGCGGCGGGCCGCCGACGCCGACCAGACGAACCGGCGTTCCGATCCGGTCGCTGAGCGCTGCGATCAGGTCCGCTGCCAGAAGCTGGCCGGACGGTTCGCCGGCGACGATGCCGATCAACGGGGTGGCTGATCCATCGCTCACTGCGCGCGCTCCGTGGCCCATGTCCGTTCCACCGTCTCCGGATCAAGACCGATCAGAAAAAGGCCGGCCGCATCGGCCGCCTCGATCGCCACCTTGCGATCCATCACCAGCGTGTTCTCGCCATGCACCGCGATGCCGGCAAGACCGGCGGAAATGGCGCCGGCGACGGTGTTCGGCCCGATCGTGGGCATGTCAACGCGCACATCCTGACCGGGCTTGCGCAGCTTGACGAGCACACCGCCCTTGCGCCGACCCAGCCGGCCATTGGCCCGCAGGTCGGCAATACGCTCCAGCATCGCGTCGGTGCCTTCGGCGCCTTCGAGCGCGACCACGCGGGTTCCGAGCACCACCACGGCCTGGCCGGCATCGAGCGCGCCAAGCGCGTTGGCCGCGACGATCCCGGCCTCGATGGCGGTCTTCTGGCCGCGCGGCACGGCCACGGCGCCCAGCCGGGCGGCAGGCGCCAAAAGATCGGGCTCGATCTCATGGGCGCCGACCACTGTCAGCCCGCCATCTTCCATCATCCGCACCACGGCGCGCAGCAATGCGTCATCACCCTTGCCGAGCGCCCGCGCGATCCGCGCGATCAGGCGCAGCGTCGTCCAGTCGGGCCGGAACAGGCTGATATCCGGCCGTCCTTTGACCGTGCCGACCAGCGTGACCCTTTCCACGCCGCGATCGAGCATATAGCGTTTGAAACGGCTCAACTCGGCCATGTTGACGGTGATGTGGTCATAGTCCGCGAGCGCCGGATCAGCATCGCCCTCGAGCATGACGATGACAAATGCAGTGCCTTTTTCGGACAGGGACCGTGCCAGATGCAGCGGAACCTGCCCGCCCCCGGCAATGATGGCGAGGGGCGCGCCGGTTTCGACCTCAGCCGCCCGGTTCACCGTCTAGCCTGCGTGGTTTTCCGCACGACGCGCATCGGCGCCGCTCAGCGGCGTGGTCAGGTGCCGTTTGGCGCCATCGAGCACGAAACGCGCCATCTGCTGCACAGGCTCGATCCCGGCGTAAGTCTCGACCAGACCTTCGGCGTTTTCACGCACGGATCGGCCATTGTCGGCAAAAAGGTCGCGATAAGCGTGCCGGATGGCGGTGATGTCGGCCCGGTCCATGCCAGAACGCTTCAGCCCGACCAGATTGAGCCCGCTCAGATAGGCGCGGCTGCCCATTGCCAGACCGTATGGAATGACGTCATGGGCAACGCCCGTCAGCCCGCCAATGAAGGCGTTGTTGCCGATCGTGCAGAATTGGTGGATGGCACCGCCGCCACCGATGATCACATGATCGCCGATCGTCACATGGCCGCCGATCATGACATTGTTGGCAAATGTCACATGATGGCCGATCACACAGTCATGGGCGACATGCGAATAGGCAAGGAACATGCAATCGTCACCCACGATCGTCTCGCCGCGCGCATTGCCGGTGCCGCGATGCATGGTCACGCCTTCGCGGATTGTCACATTGTGTCCGATGACAAGCTTTGTCGGCTCACCCTTGTAGGCGGTGTTCTGCGGGGCGCCGCCCAGCACCGCTTGCGGATGGACGGTGCATCCCGTCCCCAGAACCGTCGGTCCGGTCACGGACACGTGGCTCATCAGGGCGACATCGTCGCCAAGCGTCACCTCGGAACCGACATGGCAGAACGGGCCGATGCGCACGTTTGCGCCCAGTGTTGCACCGGTTTCGACCAGTGCGGTGGGGTGGATGAATGTCGATTGCGCGTCCATGGTCAGATCCCGCCGCCCCGCTTGGCGTCGTTGGGCGAAAGCATCGCGGTCAGTTCGGCTTCGGCGACCGTCTCGCCAGCCACCTTGGCAATGCATTCGTAACGGCAGATCGAACCGCGCCGCTTGATCAATTTGACGTGGTATTCGAGGACGTCGCCGGGCACCACCGGTTTGCGGAACTTGGCCTTGTCGATCGACATGAAATAGACAAGCGCCGGCTTGTCCATGCCAAGACTGCGCACACCGATTGCGCCTGCTGTCTGGGCAAGCCCCTCTATGATCAGAACGCCGGGCATGATCGGATTGTCGGGGAAGTGACCCGCAAAGTGCGGCTCGTTGAAGGTGACGTTCTTGATGCCGACCGCCGAATCCAGCCCGTCAATATTGATGATTCGATCGACCAGCAGCATCGGATAGCGATGCGGAAGCGCCTTGAGTATGTCGGCGAGATCGGCGGCTTCAAGCGCCTCGTCCACTTGCGTTTGGGTCATGCGAAGAAGCGGAAGTCCCTGCGTTAATCGGATTGGTCCGACCTCTTACGGTCATTGGCAAGTCGGCGCAATGCCAGCGCCTCGCGCAACGCCTGCCGCGCCGGCCGCGCCGGCAAGCCGCCCCACCGTTCGCCCGAGGGGATATCGTCCATCACGCCTGCCCGGCCCGCCACCTGCACCCGGTCGCCAATGACAATCTGGTCGGCAATGCCGACACCGCCGCCCAGCATGCACTGGTCGCCAATGGTCGCGCTGCCCGAAATCCCGCAATGGCCGGCGATGACGGTGTGCATGCCGATGCGCACATTGTGCGCGATCTGCACCAGATTATCGATCTTGGTGCCTTGCCCGATGACCGTATCGCCAAGCGTGCCCCGATCGACCGTCGTGTTGGCGCCAATCTCGACATCGTCCTGGATGATGACCCGGCCGAGCTGCGGCATCTTGCGCAGCCCATCGGGCCGCGGGACATAGCCGAACCCGTCCTGGCCGATCGCCGCGCCGGGCAGGATGTGCACGCGATCGCCAAGCAAGGCGTATTGAAGGCTGGTGCCGGCACCGATGTGACAGTGCCGGCCGATCCGGCATCCACGCGCGACAACGGCGTTGGCGCCGATGATCGTGCCCGCCCCGATCTCGACATTGTCGCCGATAACCGCGCCGGGCGCGAGAACCACATCATGCTCGACATGCGCTGTGTGCGACACGACGGCGCCCGAGGATGTGCGCCGTGCTGCGTCCGGGTCGGCGATGGCCATGGCATCGCCGAGGCTGCCCGCAAACAGCGCCAATGCGATGTCCTGGAAGGCATGGCGGGGTGCCGGGGTCGCAAGAAGCACCGGGCCCTCCGGCAATCGGTCGGCCAGATTGGCGGGGCCGATCACGGCGCTGCACATGGCGAGGCGACCAGGCGTCACCGAATGGGCATTTTCGGCGAACACGAGGCAGCCATCGACCGGCGCGGATGCCGGCGCCAGCGTTGTGACCAGCCGGCCCGCATCCGCACCCGCCGGCACGGTCAACCCGCCATGCCCGGCAACCATATCGAGTGGCAGCGGCAGGTCGGAACCATGAAAGTGCGAATCAATCGCCAACGCGGGCACCAATCAGGACGCCCGGAACCGGTTCCGGGCAGTCAAATCGTCAGAAGGCCGACGACACCGAGAAGCTGAAGCGCTGCTCATCGTCGTGCGCCTGCTTGGCCAGCGGCCAGGCATAGTCGAACCGCAGCGGTGCGAACGGCGATTGCCAGATCACGCTGAGGCCAGCCGCCGCGCGCCACTCCATGTTGGTGTTCGTGGCACCGGCAACATCGGAACCGAACAGCGTTGCCGCATCGGCAAACAGTGCGCCCTTGAACCCAAGATCGCGCGGCAGTGCCGGCAGCGGAAACTGCACTTCGGCGGTGGCGTTGAAATAGGTCGTGCCGCCGATGAAATTGCCGGCCGCATCCGTCGGCCCGATACCGCCATAGGAGAAGCCGCGAAGCCGGCGTTGGCCGATCTCGAACTGGTCGAAGCCCTCGACCGCCTGACCAAGGCCGCTGACATTGCCCGCGCCGGCGCGCAGAAGGCCAATGACCTCGGCATCCTCGGAAACGGTCATATAGTAGGACGCATCGCCTGTCGTCCGAATGAAGCGCGCATCGCCGCCCAGACCCGCAACCTCCTGGATCACGCGCACGAACATGCCGCTGCGCGGGTCGTTGCGATCGTCGATCGTGTTGTAGATCAGACCGTAGGAAACCGACGACTTGATGCGGTTCTGGCCGCTGGCGATCCGCGTCTGGACATAGCCCGGCGCGCTACAATTGGCGTCCGGATCGCCCGGCAAGTCGGTACAATCGGGGCCATCGGCATTGTAAGCGGTCTGGGTGTAGGAATAACCGCTCGTCGCCGTCAAATGATCGGTCAGAGGCAGTCCGAACGTCACCGATCCGCCCGTTGCAACCTCTTCATAGTCGCCATAGTCACGCCGGTTCTGGAACACGTTGCCCGTGGCCGACACCCTGTATCCAAGGAAATAGGGCTCGGTGAACGAGACATTGTATGTCCGCGAATTGGTGCTGCCGCCAACGCCGACGCGGATCGCCTGGCCACGGCCCAGAAAGTTGCGCTCGGTGATCGAGGCTTCCAGATTGACGCCGTCATCGTCGCCGCCGGTGGTGTAGCCAACGCCGGCGCCGAACTCACCGGTGGGCTTTTCCTCGACCTGAACGACCACGACCACGCGATCCGGCGAGGAGCCGGGGCGGGTGCTGACGGACACCGTCGAGAAGAAGTCCAGTGCCTCAAGGCGCCGTTGCGCGCGGCGAATCAGGATCTGGTTGAAGGCATCGCCCTCGGCCAGGTCGAATTCGCGGCGAATGACATAGTCACGCGTGCGCGTGTTGCCGATGATCTCGATGCGCTCGACAAACGCACGCTGGCCTTGATCGACAATATAGGTGACGTCGATCGTCCGGTTGTCGAAATTGCGGTTGCCGACGGGCGTCACCTCGGCAAACGGGAAACCGGCGCCGGCCAGACGCTCGGACATGTCGATCAGCGTATCCTCGACATTGACCGCGCTGTAGACGCGGCCCGAACGGGTCTGGATAGTGCTCGAAAGGGACTGCGGATCGACGCCGGTCACCGTGCTGTCGATTTCGATATTGCCGAACGTGTAGCGGTCGCCCTCATCCACCTCGATGGTGATGACGATGTTGCCGGTCGACGGATCGACATCGGCCGACGAGGAAATGATGCGAAAATCCGCATAGCCGCGATTGAAGTAGAAACGCCGCAGGCGCTCCTCATCGGCAGCAAGGCGCTGATCGTCATAAACGTCGTTGCGCGTAATGAACGACAGCGGATTGGATTGCTTGGTCGTGATGACCGCTTGCAGGCGCCGGTCCCCGAACGCATTGTTGCCGGTGAAATTGATGCGCGAGATCTTCGTGCGGTCGCCTTCGACCACCTGGAAGATGACGTTGACCCGGTTCTCGCCCAGATCGACGACGCTGGCATCAACCGTCACATCGCTGCGACCGGTGCGGCTGTAGGCCTCAACGACCGCCTCGACATCGGCGTCCAGCGTGTCCTGATCGAAGCGCGACCGCGGCGCCAGTTGCACCACGCCGCGCAGCCGGTCGTCATCCAGACGGCGATTGCCCTGGAAAAGCACCTGGTTGACGGTGGCAAATTCTTCCACAGTGACGACCAGCGTCGAGCCCTGGCGCACGACCGAAACGTTGGCGAACAGCCCCGAACGGAACAGCGCGCGCACGGCATTGTTGACATCCGAATCGGAGAAGTTCCGTCCCGGCTGGTAGCCGACAAAATCAGCGATGGTCTGCTCGGCGACCCGCTGGTTGCCGCGAACCGAAATCGCATTGACGACGGCCGCATGGGCGCTTGCCGTCATGATGGTTTGCACGGCGATTGCGCCACCGACCGCCGGTGTCAGAGCCAACGCGGCAGCCGATACGGCGCTCAAAAACCTAGGAGCCGCTTTCATGCGGTATTGTCCCCAATCTGCTTGGGTCCGAGCCAGACCAGATGTATCACTCAAAGCGTCGAAATCCGTATTGCAGGCTTTTGTCCCACACGCAAGCAGTAGGGTTAAAAACCGTTTAGCCTGTGCCGTTTAGTGACGTTTTCGCAACGCACGAACGCCCGATATGGTAAACGAAATGCACTGTTTGCGCCGGTCAAGCGCGCGGTGCGGTGACGGGCGTAACGTTCTAGCCATTTCCGAAAAGAATCGTGATGTCGTTCCATGTCGCGAATACCATCAGCCCCAGAACAAGCGCGAATCCGATCCGGTAGCCATATTCCTGGGCCGCTTCGGACAGCGGCTTTCCGCGCACCGCCTCATAGGCATAAAACATCAGGTGCCCGCCATCGAGCACCGGCACGGGCAGAAGGTTCAGGAGCCCGATCGACACCGACAGGATGGCCGTCAGGTTCAAAAGAGCGATGAAGCCCAGTGTCGCCACCTGCCCCGACACCTGCGCCACGCGGATCGGCCCGCCGATCTGGTCCGCATTTTCGCGCCCGGTGATGACGCCGGCCAGATATCCGCCCGTCCGCGAGACGACATACCCGGTTTCCTTGACGCCCATCCAGACCGCCTGCAATGGCGGGTAGGTCTCGGTGCGGTAGCGTCCCGC
The DNA here is from genome assembly GCA_017642895.1 of Roseitalea sp. Lineage (GTDB taxonomy): Bacteria > Pseudomonadota > Alphaproteobacteria > Rhizobiales > Rhizobiaceae > Roseitalea. The sequence continues at coordinate 6,004 of JAEPON010000027.1, read as the reverse complement.
CTCGGGATTGTTGATGACGCCGATCACGCCCTGTTCGATCTTGTTGCCGAACCGGTCCTCGATCTCGAGCCGCTCGGGGGTGATCGTCAGAGCGACGGTTTGCCCGTCCCGGTCGATCACCATCGCGATAGGGCTGCCGGCGCGCGGCGCCACATAGCGCTGGACATCGGAGAAACTGGCGACCGGCTGGCCGTCGAGGCTGACGAAACGGTCGCCGGCCATCAGCCCGGCCGATTCGGCGGCACCGCCGGCGCGAACCTCGGCGACCACCGGATCGGCGACGACGCGGCCGAACACCGCCAGGACGAACGCGAAGATGACGACTGCCAGGATGAAGTTGGCCGCCGGCCCGGCAAAAACGGTGGCGGCGCGCCGCCAGACGCTTTTTGTGTGAAAGGCCTGCGTCCGTTCGGCTTCGGTCAAATCGTCGTCCATGGTCGCAGAAGCCGATGCCGCGTTCATGTCGCCGACGAATTTCACGTAACCGCCCAGCGGGATGGCCGACAGCCGCCAGCGCGTGCCGTTCCGGTCGTCAAAGCCGATCAGTTCCGGCCCGAAGCCCACCGAAAAGACCTTGGCGCCGATGCCGCACCAGCGGCCGACGAGATAATGGCCCAACTCGTGAAAGAAGATGACGACGGTCAGGACAAACAGGAACGGTACGACAATGCCGAGGATGAAACCGTCCGTGGCAACAAGTCCGGTCAGGAATTCAGGCATCGGGGCTCCGCTTTCGGTCAGAAAAAGGCATGGGCGGGATGGTCCATGCCAGCCCGCAGCACACAGGCAAACCATAGGCCAATCGCGGCAAAAACAAGACCGTCGACGCGATCCATCACGCCGCCATGGCCCGGGATGACACGGCCCGAATCCTTGACGCCGGCGCGCCGCTTGATCCACGATTCGAAAAGGTCGCCGGCCTGCGACAGGACCGACAGGAAAAGCGCCAGTCCGATCGCCGCCCAGGCGCTGCTGACACCGAACAGCACATGCACCACGAGCGCCCCGGCGACTGCCGAGGCGAGCCCGCCCAGCGCGCCTGAAATCGTCTTGTTGGGCGAAATGCGCGGCGCCAGCTTGGGTCCGCCCACACGGCGGCCGACGAAATAGGCGCCAATGTCGGTCGCCCACACAACCGCGATCAGAAAGATGATCGCGACGAGACCGGGCTGAAAACCCCAATCGCCGCGCAACAGACCCAGACTGGTCAGAAGCAGGGCCGCATAGATGAACCCGGCGATCGCGCGCCGGTCCCTGAGGCCGACGGCCGCGGCGGCAAAGGCAGCCAGCACCGCCAGCAGGAGGATCGTCTTGGCGGCGGGCGGAACGAACAGGATGACAACGGCCAGTCCGACCAGCGCGAGGATGCCCACCGCCTGCAGACGGTCATCGCTGCCCGGCATTTTCATGTCGGTCCATTCGACCCAGAAAATGGCGGCGATCAGCGTGATGAAGATCACGAACGGCGTGCCGCCGGCGATCGTCACGGCAATGAAGACCGTTCCCAGCACCACGCCGGACCAGACCCGGGTGGCGAGGTTGCTCATAGGGCGGCGTCGCGCGCCGGCGTCACCGCGCCGTAACGGCGCTCCCGGCCGCGATATTCGTCGAGCGCCTGTATGAGCTGGTCTTCGTCGAAATCAGGCCACAGGCAGTCAAGGAACACCAGTTCGGCGTAGGCGGCCTGCCACAGGAGAAAGTTGGACAGGCGCATCTCGCCGCTGGTACGAATGATCAGGTCGGGATCGGGCAATCCGGCCGTGTCGAGCGCTCCGCTGACATCGGCTGTGGTCAAGCGCCGGTCGCAATCGGTCGTCATACGCGCGGTATCGACAAGCTTTTGCGCCGCGCGCAGCAACTCGTCGCGCGCGCCATAATTGAAGGCGATGTTGAGATTGAGCCGGACATTGCCGCGCGTGCGCGATTCGGCGCGCTCGATCAGGTCGAGAATGTCGGGCTTGAGCCCCTCGCGGCTGCCGATGATGCGGATGCACACGCCGTTGGCCGCCAGTTCCGCCAGATCGCGATGGATGTAAAGGCGCAAAAGCCCCAGAAGATCGCGCACCTCTTCGGGCGGCCGCGACCAGTTCTCCGACGAAAAGGCGTAGAGCGTCAGATGTCGGATACCGTGCTTGGGCGCAGCGCGCACCGTGCGGCGCACCGCTTCGACCCCCGCCTTGTGGCCGAACGTGCGCGGCATCGACCGCGCGGTCGCCCAGCGGCCGTTGCCGTCCATGATGATGGCGACATGTTCGGGATCGAGGATCGTGTCAGCGGGCGCTTTGGACAGCACGTACATCTCCCTGGAGGACGCCGGGCGCCCGGTTCTTGCGCCTGCGGTCGCGACAGTTACACCTGAAGGATTTCGGCTTCTTTCTCCGCCAGCAACTCATCGATACGCGAGATGTAGCTGTCGGTCTGCTTCTGCACAGCGTCCGATTCCGCCCGCCCCTCGTCCTGACCGATCTCGCCGTCTTTTTCGAGCTTTTTCAAGGTGTCCATGCCGTCGCGGCGCACATGGCGCACAGCTATCCGGGCATTTTCGGCATATTGGTGGGCGACCTTGACCAGTTCGCGCCGCCGCTCCTCGTTCAATTCAGGCAACGGGACACGCACGGTGGTGCCATCGGTCATCGGATTGAGGCCAAGGCTCGAATCGCGGATTGCCTTTTCGACGGCGCCGACCATCGACTTGTCCCAAACATTGACCGCCAGCATGCGCGGCTCGGGGACGGTCACATTCGCGACCTGGTTGATCGGCATCGCGCTGCCATAGGCTTCCACCGTGATCGGGTCGAGCAGCGAGGCCGAGGCGCGGCCCGTGCGCAAACCGCCCAGATCGCTCTTGAACGCGTTGATCGCGCCCTCCATGCGACGGTTCAGATCGGCAAGATCATACTCACTCATGACACGGCTCCTCCGGGACGGGCAGATGAACTATTGCTCGTGGACAACGGTCGAGCGGCCGCGTCCCTTGACGATGGCGGCCAGGCCGCCCTGTTCGTGGATCGAGAACACGACGATGGGAATCCGGTTCTCGCGGGTTAGCGCAACGGCGGCGATATCCATGACGTTCAGGCCCTTTTCGATGACCTGCGCATGCGTCAGGCGATCATAACGCTCCGCATCGGGATCGAGCTTGGGATCGGCCGAATAGATGCCGTCCACCTGCGTGCCCTTCAAAAGGGCATCCGCACCGATTTCGGCGGCCCTGAGGGCTGCTGCCGAATCGGTCGTGAAATAGGGATTTCCCGTGCCCCCCGCAAAGACAACCACCCTGCCCTGTTCGATGTTCCACATCGCCTTGCGTTGCGAGAAGCTTTCGCACAATTGCGGCATCGCAATGGCTGACAGGACCACCGCGTCCAGCCCGCTCTTGACCAGCGACGTGCGCAGCGCCAGCGAATTGATGACGGTCGCCAGCATGCCCATATGGTCGCCGGTCACCCTGTCGCCGCCGCGCGAAGCGACCGCCACGCCGCGGAAGATATTGCCGCCGCCGATCACGATGGCGACCTGCACGCCCATGTCGACCGCCTGTTTGACATCGGCGGCGATCCTGTCGGCCACCTCCACATCGATGCCAAAACCCTGATTGCCCATCAACGCCTCGCCGGACACTTTCAGCAGGACACGCTTGTAGGCAAGGTCTTCGGACATGGCAGATTTTCAGAACCAGAGGCAGGATTCGGTTGCGCCCGGATACAACACGGGCACCGCCTTGTCACGCGGTGCCCGCAAGCTGTCGACCGGTTTTCGATCAGGGTCGTTAAAGACAGGTCAGCCCTTGGCGGCTGCGGCGACTTCGGCGGCGAAATCGCTCTCTTCCTTCTCGACGCCCTCACCCAGCGCAAAGCGCTCAAATGCGGTCACCTTGGCCTCGGCGCCGATGTCCTTTTCGGCTTCCTTGAGCGCCTGCTCGACCGTCAGGTCGGGGTTGATGACGAAGCTCTGCTTGAGAAGGCAGACTTCCTCATAGAACTTGCGCAGCCGGCCCTCGACCATCTTCTCGATGATGTTCTCGGGCTTGCCGGAGGCCTTGGCCTGCTCGGAGAAGATCGCCTTTTCGCGCTCGATCGCGGCCGGGTCCAGATCGTCCACGTCGATGGCCATCGGATTGGTGGCTGCCACATGCATGGCGATCTGCCGGCCAATCGCCGACGCCGCACCGGCATCGCCGGCGGTTTCGATGGCGACCAGCACACCCAGCTTGCCCAGATCGGCCTTGACGGCGTTGTGGACATAGGTGGCAACCGTGCCGCTGCCGACGCTCAGTTTGGCCGAACGGCGCAGGTTCATGTTCTCGCCGATGGTCGCGACCGCGTCCTTGATGGTCTCCTCGACGCTCTTGTCACCGCCCGGATAGGCGGCCGCGGCCACCGCCTCGACCGAACCGTCCGTGCTGAGAGCGACCTGTGCGACATCGCCGACGAGCGTCTGGAACGCGTCGTTGCGCGCGACGAAATCAGTTTCGGAGTTGACCTCGACCACGACGGCGTCGGTGCCCGATGCGGCAACGCCGATCAGGCCCTCGGCAGCGGTGCGGCCGGACTTCTTCTCGGCCTTGGCGATGCCCTTGGTGCGCAGCCAGTCGACCGCCGCATCCAGGTCACCATTGGTTTCGGTGAGCGCCTTCTTGCAGTCCATCATGCCGGCGCCCGTCAGGTCGCGCAGCTGTTTCACCAATGCGGCTGTAATGGTCATTGTCGTGCCTTTCGTCATGCCGGCCCGGAGCCCCCGGGACGCGGCGTGTCATCAAATTGTCGTTGTGGAACCGGCCCTGCCCGGTTCGTGTGACGCGCCGATGAAGGGACGCCCAAACGGGCGTCCGATCGCGCGGCGTCAGGCCTGGGCCGGCTGTTCCTGGGCCGATGTCGCTTCTTCGGCAGCCGGTGCGGGTTCTTGTGCCGCAGCCGGTGCCGGTTCTGCCGCGGGCGTTTCTTCTGCCGGAGCCGCTTCGATGGCCGGTTCGGCCGGTGCTTCGGCCTGGGCGCCGACATCGATGCCCGAAGCGCCCTGCTGGCGTTCGATGCCGTCGATCGCCGCCCGTGCGATCAGATCGCAATAAAGCGAAATGGCGCGTGCCGCATCATCATTGCCCGGGATAGGATGGTTGACCACGTCCGGATCGCAGTTGGAATCGATGATCGCGACCACGGGGATGCCGAGACGATGGGCTTCCTGGATGGCGATCGCTTCCTTGTTGGTGTCGATCACGAACATCAGGTCGGGAATGCCGCCCATGTCCTTGATGCCGCCCAGCGCGCGGTCGAGCTTTTCGCGCTCGCGCTCAAGGTTCAGCCGTTCCTTCTTGGTGAAGCCCTCGGCCTCGCCGCTCAGAAGCTCCTCGAGCTTGCGCAGGCGCGCGATCGAGTTCGAAATCGTCTTCCAGTTGGTCAGCATGCCGCCGAGCCAGCGGGCGTTGACGTAATACTGCGCCGACCGCTTGGCCGCGTCCGCGACGATTTCCGATGCCTGGCGCTTGGTGCCCACGAACAGCACGCGACCGCCGCCGGCCACGGTGTCGGACACCTTCTTGAGCGCCTGCTCGAGCAGCGGCACCGTCTGCGACAGGTCGATGATGTGGACATTGTTGCGGTCGCCAAAGATGTACCGCGCCATCTTCGGGTTCCAGCGGTGTGTCTGGTGGCCGAAGTGAACGCCAGCTTCAAGAAGCTGGCGCATGGAATAGTCAGGCATTGCCATGCGTATGGTCCTTTCCGGTTGTGCCTCCACGGCGCGTCAGCGGTTGCCCGCCACCGGTGGCCCCGCCGGATGTCTCCCGGTCGTCAGCCTGCACCGTGTGTGGAATGAGCGGGCGCTTAGCCCAAAGCCCGCCTTTTGGCAAGAGACCTGCCAGATGGGTAGTGGGTCAGTTTGAAATCTGAGCCCGCTTTTTGTACGGACCGCGTTTCGTCGACTTTTCGGCTTCCTTTGTCTCGATCAGCGCAACGATATCCTCAGTCTCCCACAGCCGATCTGTGACGCCAGCGGCCATCGCCGG
>JAEPON010000032.1 GCA_017642895.1 Roseitalea sp. | reverse complement strand
GCTGCGGCACGGCTGCGCCACATCGCAGGCACGCAATGGTCGACAAGACGATACATGAACATGATCCCGTTATTCGCAGAGCAAAACCAAGGAGCCGCCGTCGCGTGAAAACCCAAAGTGCGAAAGAATCTGGACACTACCAAAAATAGACACAGGAGTACATCTGTCCAACGGGATGCACAAACTCCCTTTCATACACCTTCCGTTTCACCGCCGAGGTCGTCGGTCAGGACATATTTTGTCGGTCAAGAACCTGGTCACGACACCTTCACGAGCGTCTCAGAAGCACTCGACGCCGCCGAGCAGGGATCACGCATCATTGTTGGTCCCGGAGTATATCGGGAAAAAATTGGTCTAAACAAAAACGTAGAACTCATCGGAGAAGGTGACGCCGGGAGCGTTCTGGTCGAAATGAAAACCGGCGTTTCCTTGGCTGTTACGGCCCAGTTTGGATTGGTTCGAAACATAAGTTTCTCAATTTTTGGCACGGCTCCCAGACAGGGCTCTAGGTGTATCTCATGCATGGCTTGTAAAGTATTTGAAGGCCGAATGAGCTTCGAGGATTGCGTGTTTTCGAGCAAAGGGTGCGCTGCTTTGGGGGTTGAAGGACCTAGTACATCGCCAATATTTCACCGCTGTCGATTTGAAAATAGTTTCAAGAGTGGAGTTTCAATCATCTCTGGAGCCACACCAGAGTTTTATGACTGCCAAATCCGAGACAATAGAAATGTTGGCTCACAGGTACGATCCAAATCAAAGGCATTATTTAGAAGTTGTGTATTTACGAGCAATAGATTCGATGGTGCGTACGTTCTTGAAGATTCAGAGGCGCGGTTTGAAGATTGTGAGTTTTCTCGCAACGGTGAGGCTGGCATATCAGTTGAGTCAGACGGAAACGCTATCGTGCACAAGTGTGGTTTGTCTGATAACGTACAGGCCGGATTCCAGACAGAAGATCGCTCAGTCAAAGGTGAAGTAATTGACAGCACCTTCAAGGGAAATGGATCAGGGTCATTCAAACTTGCCGGGCTCGGTGGATCAAACGTGTATCGGCGGGGTAACACTGAAGAGTAGTTCGAGGGCCAGTTACTCCGAAAACGTTTCACTTTTGGTCGAACCCGGAAGCAGCCACTAGCGCAGCTGCGGCGAAATCTAACTTCTTCCACGAGGCAGAGAGTAGGCAATTGAAATAGCCTGAACTCCCACCCCTACCTTGCCGCCTCGACCGCAATCAATGCAGCCGCCACCGCCCGTTCCTCGGCAAGGAGGACGTTGAAGGTGCGCACGGCGGCTCCGGTGGCCATCGCTTCGGTGACGATGCCGTGCTCCTCGCGCAGCGTCTCGCGCAGGTCCTTGGGCAAAACGCGCAGGTCCGGCCCGCAGCCGACCAGCAGCACCTCGATATCGGCGGCGTCGGCCACGACTTTCTCAAGGCTCTGAAGGTCGATATCCGCGAAGCGCCGCACATCCCAGCCATGGATGCCCGACGGCAGGGCGAGGATCGAGCCGCGATGGCTCATCTCGGCGAAGCGGAAGCCGCCGGCGCCATAGGCGTCGATCGGCGCGCGGCCGGGAAAATGCGCATCACGGATTTCGATGCCGGCGCGGACGGGCTTTGCCACCGCCCTGTCCTCAGCTCTCGATATCGACGGGCGCAGTGTTGGCGGTCGCCGCCTTTTCCTTCTGCGCCTCGTCGCTCTCCTGCGACAGAGCGCCGGGCCGCAGGCGGAACATGATCAGGATGGGCGCTGCGATGAAGATCGACGAATAGGTGCCGATCACTACGCCGAAGATCATCGCGGCCACGAAGGATTGCAACACCTCGCCGCCGAAGATGAACAGCGCCAGAAGCGCCAGAAGCGTCGTCACCGAGGTCAGGATGGTGCGCGGCAGCGTCTGGTTCATCGACATGTCGAGAAGATCGGGGATCGGCATCTTCTTGTAGCGCCGCAAATTCTCGCGCACCCGGTCATAGACAACGACGGTGTCGTTCAGCGAATAGCCGACAATCGTCAAGATCGCCGCTATACTCGACAGGTTGAACTCAAGCCCGGTGATCACGAACATGCCGATGGTCAGCAGCACGTCATGCGTCGTCGCGATGATCGCGCCGAGCGCAAACTGCCACTCGAACCGCAGCCAGATATAGATGAGGATAGCCGCCAGCGCCGCCAGAACCGCGATCGTACCGGCGGTTGCCAGTTCGCCCGAAACGGTCGGCCCGACCACTTCGACGCGGCGGATTTCGTAGTCCGCCTCGAGCACCGCGCGCACCTTGGCGATGGCGCTTTGCTCGGCATTGTCGCCGCCGCCCTGGCTTTCGACGCGGATCAGCGCGTCGGTCGGCTCGCCGAAGCCCTGCACCTGCACATCACCCAGATTGAGGTCCGACAACCCGTTGCGGATGCCGCCAATATCGGCTTCGCCTTCGAGCGCCTGCACCTCGATCAGCGAGCCGCCCTTGAAGTCGATGCCCAGATTCATGTTCACCGTGGCAAACAGCGCCATCGAGGCGACGACGATCAGCGACGACAGGGTGAAGGAATAGCGCCGCAGCCACATGAACTTGATCTTGGTGTCCGGGCGCAGATGGCGGCCGAGACCGAGCGGCAGTTCCTTGGGTTTGCGGCGCTTGAGCCAGAACGCCATCATCCAGCGCGTCAAAACGAAGGCGGTGAAGACGGTGGTGATGATGCCGATGGCGAGCGTGACGGCAAAGCCGCGGATCGGGCCGGAGCCGAGATAAAAAAGGATGATCGCGGCGATCAACGTGGTCACATTGGCATCGACAATCGTCGTGAAGGCGCGCTGGAAGCCCGCGTCGATCGCCTGGATGAGACTTCGCCCGCCGAGCCGCTCTTCGCGGATGCGCTCGAAGATCAGAACGTTGGAATCGACCGCCATGCCGACGGTCAGGACGATGCCGGCAATGCCCGGCAGCGTCAGCGTCGCGCCAAGCGCCGAGAGCGCCGCGATCACCAGCGTGATGTTGATGACGAGCGCCAGATTGGCGATGACGCCCAGAAAGCCGTAGGCGACGAACATGAAGCCGACGACGAGGATGGCGCCGATGATGCCGGCAATCTCGCCGGCGGCGATGGAGTCGGCGCCCAGCGACGGGCCGACCGTGCGTTCCTCGACAAAGGTGGGTTTCAGCGGCAGCGCGCCGGCGCGCAAAAGGATCGCCAGATCGTTGGCGCCATCGACCGTGAAATTGCCCGAAATCTGGCCCGACCCGCCCAGGATCGGCTCTCGGATCACCGGTGCGGAGATCACCTGCTCGTCGAGCACGATGGCGAACGGCCGGCCGACATTTTCCTGCGTCGCGCGGCCGAAGCGCTGCGCGCCCGTGCCGTCAAAGCGGAAGGTGACGATGGGTTCATTGGTGCGCTGGTCGAACCCGGCCTGCGCGTCCTCGAGGTTCTCGCCGGTGACGATCTCGCGGGTTTCGATCACGTAAGGGATTGGCGGATCGTCTGTCGAATAAAGGATTTCGGTGCCGACGGGCGGCCGGCTGCCCAGCGCATCCTCGACGGGCGTCGTCACATCGACCATGCGGAAGGTCAGCCGGGCGGTGGTGCCGATCAGGTCCTTCAGCCGCTCGGGATCGTCAAGGCCCGGCACCTGCACGATGATGCGGTCCGTGCCCTGGCGCTGGATCACCGGTTCGGTGGTGCCCAGTTCGTCAATGCGGCCGCGGATCACCTCGACGGTCTGGGTCAGCGCGCCGCTCATGCGGTAGTCGAGCCCCTGGTCGGTGATCTCCAGTTCGTACCGGCCGCTCGCATCGGGCCCGGACAGGATGATTTCGCGCACCGTGCCGCCGGTCAGAAGGCCGGTGGTGACGGGCGTCGTCAGATCGGACAGCGCCTCGCGCGCCGCATCGGTATCATTTGAGTCGCGCAGCGTGAAGCCGACTGTCTGGCCCTGACCGGACAGGCCGGTATAGCCGATGCCCTCGGCGCGCAGCAGGCGGCGCACCTCGTCGCGCGTCGCCTCGAGCCGGTTTTCAACCAGATCGTCGCGGTCGAGCCGCAATTGCAAGTGCACGCCGCCCTGAAGGTCGAGCCCGAGCGCCAGCGAGTCGCTGGGCAGAAAATCGGGCAGGCTGTCGCGCACCGATTGCGGATAAAGGTTGGGCAGCGCGAACGCGATGCCGACCGCCACGGTCAGCCAGATCAGAACCGTCTTCCAGGGCGCGAAATAAAGCATGTCAGATCATGTCCCGAAACAGAGCCGTGGCCAAGGCTTTCCTGCCGGGCCGGCCTGGCGAAATTGGGGCGTTGTCCCCGATGGCAGCGCGAAAACCGTCAGGCCTTCTTGGCGTCGTTGGCGGCCACCGGCTCGCCCTTCACCCGCACATCGGCGACCATGGCGCGCATCACCCGCACCTTGGTGCCCTGGGCAATCTCGACTTCCAGTTCACCCTCATCCTCATGCACCTTGGTGACCTTGCCGACCACACCGCCACCGGTAACGATCGTGTCGTTGCGGCGGATGGCCGCGAGCATTTCCTCGCGCTTTTTGACCTGCTGGCGCTGCGGCCGGATGATCAGGAAGTACATGATCACGAAGATCAGGATGAACGGCAAAAGGCTCATGATCAGGCTCGGGCCTGCGGCCGCGCCGCCTGCCTGGGCAAACGCCGGTGTAACAAACATGGAATACTCCCCAGAACGGATCGGCCCGAGGCGGGCCTTGAAATTTGCGGCGAATATAGTCAGGCAAACCCCCGATGCAACCGAAACCGGGGACAATCGGCGCCAGTTCGCCCCATTGTCCCCGCCGGCGCAGGGGACCCGCGATGACGCAATCGGCAGACAAGATGCTCGCTGCGCTTGAGGGCCGGCTGGACCGGCTCGCCGAGGCGCTGGAACGGCTGGCGCCGCCCTCGCCGGTGCCGCCGGACTTTGACGCATCGGACTGTTTCACCTGGGAGCGCGGCGCGCTGGCGCCCGTCGCACGCGTCAACCGCGTCGACATCGCCCTCATCCGGGGTGTCGACCGGGTGCGCGATATCCTGATCGACAATACGGAGCGCTTCGCCAAAGGCCTGCCGGCGAACAATGTGCTGCTCTGGGGCGCGCGCGGCATGGGCAAATCGTCGCTCGTCAAGGCATCGCACGCTGCGATCAATGCGAGCGGCGCGACGCCACCGCTCAAGCTGATCGAGATCCACCGCGAGGACATCGACACCCTGCCGCGCCTGCTGGCCACGCTGAAGGACGCGCCCTTCGCCTTCATCGTCTTTTGCGACGATCTCAGCTTCGATCAAGACGATACGTCCTACAAGTCGCTCAAGGCAGCGCTCGACGGCGGCGTCGAGGGCCGGCCGGACAATGTGATCTTCTATGCCACGTCCAACCGGCGCCACCTTCTGCCGCGCGACATGATCGAAAACGAGCGCTCCACGGCGATCAATCCGTCAGAAGCGGTGGAGGAGAAGGTCTCGCTGTCGGACCGGTTCGGCCTGTGGCTGGGTTTCCACAAATGTTCGCAGGACGAGTATCTCGAAATGATCGACGGCTATGTCGCCCATTACGGGCTCGAGATGGACGAAGACGAACTGCGCCGCGATGCGCTGGAATGGGCGACGACGCGCGGTGCCCGTTCCGGCCGCGTTGCCTGGCAGTTCATCACCGATCTGGCCGGAAGGCTGGGCAAGAGGCTGGAAGAGTAGCGCTGACCCTTCTCCCCGTCTGCGGGGAGAAGGTGGCCCCGAGCGCAGCGAGGGGACGGATGAGGGGCAGCACCATCGCTCAACAAGTCAGGCCGGCGCCCCTCACCCAACTGCGACCAGCGCTCGGCTCGCGCGCGCGGTCTCGTATCCCTCTCCCCGCCACGCGGGGAGAGGGAAGAGGCGTCACTCCGCCGGCATGGCGAACTGGTTCATCGTATTGTCTTCGCCGGCGGCTTTCAGCGCCGCATCGCCGGAGAAATACTCCTTGTGGTCGTCGCCCATGTCCGAGCCGGCCATGTTCTGGTGCTTGACGCAGGCGATGCCCTGGCGGATTTCCTCGCGCTGGACGTTTTTGACATAGCCCAGCATGCCCGCCTCGCCGAAATATTCGCGCGCCAGATTGTCCGTGGACAAAGCGGCGGTGTGGTAGGTCGGCAGCGTGATCAGATGGTGGAAGATGCCCGCCTCGCGCGCCGCGTCCGCCTGGAAGGTGCGGATGCGCTCGTCGGCCTCGGCGGCGAGATCCGAACCGTCATACTCGACGCTCATCAGCCGGTCGCGGTCATAGCTCGACACGTCCTTTCCGGCCTCGACCCAGGCATCATGGACCTGCTGGCGGAAGTTCAGCGTCCAGTTGAAGGACGGCGAATTGTTGTAGACCAGCTTGGCGTTCGGCATCTGCTCGCGAATGTCGGCCACCATGCCGCCGATCTGGCCGATATGCGGCTTTTCGGTCTCGATCCACAAAAGATCAGCGCCGTTCTGCAGCGAGGTGACGCAATCGAGCACGCAGCGCGCTTCGCCCGTGCCGGCGCGGAACTGGAACAGCCCGCTCGGCAGGCGCTTGGGCCGCACCAGCTTGCCGTTCTGGCGGATCAGAACGTCGCCATTGCCGATCTCGTCCTCGGAGACTTCCTCGCAATCCAGGAACGAATTGTACTGGTCGCCAATGTCGCCCGGCTCGTTCGAGACCGCGATCTGCTTGGTCAGGCCGGCGCCGAGCGAATCCGTGCGCGTGACGATGATGCCGTCATCGACGCCCAGTTCCAGGAAGGCATAGCGGCAGGCGCGCACCTTGGCGATGAAATCGTCGTGCGGGACGGTGACCTTGCCGTCCTGGTGGCCGCACTGCTTTTCGTCCGACACCTGGTTTTCGATCTGCAGCGCGCAGGCGCCCGCCTCGATCATCTTCTTGGCCAGAAGATAGGTCGCCTCCTCATTGCCGAAGCCCGCATCGATGTCGGCGATGATCGGCACGACATGGGTCTCGTAGCCGTCGATCTTCTTCTGGATGGCGGCGGCAGTGACCTCGTCGCCGGCGTCGCGCGCCTTGTCGAGTTCACGGAAGAGGCCACCCATTTCGCGCGCATCGGCCTGGCGCAGGAAGGTGTAGAGCTCCTCGATCAGCGCCGGCACGGAGGTCTTTTCGTGCATGGACTGGTCGGGCAGCGGGCCGAACTCGGAGCGCAGCGCCGCGACCATCCAGCCCGAAAGGTACAGATAGCGGCGCTTGGTCGAGCCGAAATGCTTCTTGATGGAGATCATCTTCTGCTGGCCGATAAAGCCGTGCCAGCAGCCCAGCGACTGGGTGTAGTTGGCCGGGTCCGCATCATAGGCGGCCATGTCCTCGCGCATGATCTTCGCCGTGTATTTGGCGATGTCGAGGCCGGTCTTGAACCGGTTCTGCAGCCGCATGCG
>JAEPON010000006.1 GCA_017642895.1 Roseitalea sp. | reverse complement strand
TCATGAGCCTTGACGACGCCCGCTCGAAACTGGAGGAATGGCGCAGAGACTACAACGAAGTGCGACCACACAGCGCCATCGGCAACAAACCGCCGATATCGCTGATGAACGGCTCGATAGCGGCATCACCGCCTTGAGCCAAACCCCCGGAAAATCTTCAGCCGGGTGGTCCAAACGGCGGTAGCAGCTCATGGTTGCGACGACATTTGAACCTGAGCGAAAGGTATCTGTGGTCGCAAGGTTCAATGCCAAGCGCCGTCGCGACTTGGGCGTTTCAGTTCTGCACGGCATCGATGCAACCGTGCTCTCCGATCACTTTGGGCGAACGCGCTTCGGCCTGATCGCCTTCCAGTTTCCCAATGTTGCAAGCCGAAAACCCGTCCATGGCGAAACCCCAACTATGTTCTTGTGAGGCGTTTCCTGCGCAGTGCGGCCGTGTTGTCGTCTGAGAATGGGTGCATTGCGATCACAGTCTTGGACAGCCCTCACTATGATGGCGCCTTTGCCATGAGCGACGCAGCCAGATGGGCGGGCGTTTCAGAGCCCCGCGTTCATCCCTTTCACGTCGATGATCATCCGGGCTATCGTCATGGCAACACCGAAGATGACGGCGAAAGCGCCATCTCAGCGAAAGACGATTGCCAGACATATGTCTTTTCGAAACCTGCTGACGGCAAATGATCGTATTGGAACGCACCTGCTGACGGAACCGAACGCGCTGCCGCTGGGCGCGACCTACATCCCGGATTTCGTATCATCGGCCGTGGAGGTTTCGCTCGTCCGTCAAATCGACGCCGTACCCTGGATCACAGAGCTCAAACGGCGGGTTCAGCACTATGGCTATGGCTATGACTACCGCGCCCGCACGGTAACGGATGACGCCTACCTTGGCCCACTTCCGGACTGGCTGATGGGCCTTGGCGCGCGTCTGAAGGATTTGGGGTGGTTCAAGAGGATTCCTGATCAGGTCATCGTCAACGAATACGAGCCCGGGCAGGGCATTGCGGCGCACATTGATTGCGTTCCGTGTTTCGCTGGAACCATCGCCTCGCTCAGCTTGCTCTCGGCGTGCACAATGCGCTTTGAAGAACAGTCGAGCGGTGAGCAACTCACACATATTCTGGAGCCGCGGTCACTGCTACTTCTGCAAGGGCCGGCGCGCTTTGACTGGAACCATGCCATTCCGGCGCGCAAGTCCGATGTCATCGAAGGCCAGCGCGTGCCACGCGGACGCCGCCTGTCGCTGACCTTCAGAAATGTCGTCATGGCTTAGCCGACGCGCTAATCATCCCGGCTGAGACCATTCGGCCGGTCCGGCACGAGCATCGGGCGCCGGGTTCCCAATGCCCGTTTCCTGCCTCCGCGCTTGCGCACCCGCAGCTTCTCTTCGGCATACAGCCGGCGTAGCTTCTTGATGTTCATCACGATCCCCTGACGTGTGAGCATGACGTGGATGCGCCGATAACCGAAGCGGCGCCGTTCGCAGGCCACCTGCCGGATCGCATGACGCAGTTCGGTGTCGTCGGGTCGGATGCTCTTGTAGCGGACGCTGGACCGATCAACGGCCAGCGCCTTGCACGCCCGGCGCTGGCTCACATCATGTGCCTGGCAGGCATGAGCCACAGCATCACGTCTGGCACCGGGCGTCACCATTTTTTGCTGCCACAACCTTCAAAATGGCATTCGTCATTGTTCTCGAACCAATGGCGCACAATGGCTCATTCCAGCATCTGCTCGGCCAAAAGCTTCTTCAGCTTGGCGTTCCCGTCCTCTAACGCTCTCAGCCGCCGTGTATCGGAGACATCCATGCCCCCGAACTTGGCCTTGTACTTGTACAATAGCCCGCCCTCGGGCTTGACCCGAGGGTCGCCTCGCTGATCCCGTGCCGCCGGCACACGTCAGCCGTCTTAACACCCGATTCCTGTTCCTTCAGCATCGCGATGATCTGTTCTTCTGAGAACCGTGAACGCTTCATTCGTCCGTCTCCTTGGATCGACGGACTCTACCAAAATCTGGAGCAGCTTCAGGTGCTCAGGTCATTCACCAACGGCTTTGGCTGGAGCATGTCCAGCCAAAAAAGCGTCTTTGCAGCCATGTCACCGCGCCAAACAGCAAAAGGCTGATAGCAATCAGAAGCCCCAGTGCGAAAAAAGCCTGCGGCATGCGAAAATACGATGTCGCAAGTTTGATCGCATATCCAAGCCCGGCATCGGCAGCAACAAACTCGGCCACCACCGCGCCGATGACGGCCAAGGTCACGGCAACTTTCAACGCGGCGAAGGCGTGCGGCAGCGCAAACGGAATTTGGACCTGCCAGAGCCTTCGGCTTGTACTTGCGTGCAGCGAGCGGCTGAGTTCGATGACCTCGGGCGGCGTCGCGCGGATGCCGGTCGCAATGCCGATGACGAGCGGAAAGAAGGTGATCAGCACGACGATCACTGTCCGTGCTGCGCTTCCGGCGCCAAGAGACACGATCAGAATCGGAGCCAGTGCCACTATTGGCGTCGATTGAATCATGATCAGAAGCGGCATCAAGGCCCGGTCGACGTTTCTTGAAAGCGCCAATGCGACGGCGAGACAGCCACCCATGACAATCGAAATGCCAAGGCCCAGCAGGACGACCTGCAACGTCGCCCAGATATGTCCAGCCCATATCGATGGCGGTTGAGACAGGCCAGCATTCCAGATGGCGGAAGGCGGGGGCAAGATGAACTCCGGAATGGCAAAGAGCCATGTCGACACCTCCCACACGATCAAAACAAGGATTGCAAAGAGGATTGGCAGCGCCGGGCCTTCTTGCACTGCTTTGCCCAGTGATCTGAACGGGTCAGTGGTCCAATAGCGCGGCGCGGAGCTTGTCAGCGACCTGTCCAAGTTGATCTCCTCTCAGGGATTGGGGGCTCCGTGGCGCCGGCACACCCGGCGTGATGATCTGCGAGACAGTTCCGGGGCGGTCAGACATCACCAGTATGCGCTCGCCCAGCTGAACCGCTTCAGGGATAGAGTGGGTGACGAACACTACGGTCTTGCGGTGTTGGGCCCAAATGGACTGCAGTTCGAGTGTCAGCTGCTCGCGAGTTAACGCATCGAGCGCGGAAAAAGGCTCGTCCATCAGCAGAATGTCGGGGTCATGGACAAGTGCACGGGCAATGCCGATACGCTGCTGCATCCCGCCGGAGAGCTCGTCGGGCATCGCTTTGGCGAATTGTTGCAGCTTCACCAATGCCAGCAGTTCATCGGCGCGGTCTTCATCCTCAGCAGTCACCCGGCCATATTTGTGGCGCATGGGGAACAGGATGTTGTCACGCGCGTTTAGCCACGGCAGGAGGTTGGGACGTTGAAACACAAAGCCCAGATCCTCGCGAGGTCGGGTCACTTTCAGGCCGAAGACATCGATATGGCCGGCTGTCGGCGATATCAGTCCGGCAACCATGCGAAGCAATGTGGATTTCCCGCAGCCTGACGGCCCGACCACAACGAAAAACTCATGCTGCGCCACATTGAAGCTGATGTCTTTCAGCGCTTCGATCGAGCCTGACTTCGTCTCAAATCGCATCCCGACGTCGCAGAAGTCGATACCCGGCGGTCCTGATCGGTGCACAGATCGACCGACTGTGGCAGATGGTCCGCCTTGTGGTGGCAGCAAACGGATGGGGCGATCAAGCATAGGTACGACGGTACATGTCCTGAATGTGTGCCGAGACCGTGATTGGCGGTTGTGCCGGTTCTTCGCCTGGCGCCAGACAGGTTTGGATGCAGCGCACCTCGTGGTCCGGGTTGCCGGTGTAAAAGAAGGGAATGGAGTAGCGTTCACGCCCGGACCGGTTGATCACACGATGCAATGTGGAACGGTATCGACCATTGGTCCAGCGCTGGATCATGTCGCCCAGGTTGATGACATAGGCTCCGGCGAGCGGCGGCGCGGCGATCCATCCGGTGTCCTTGTCAAAGACTTCAAGACCGCCAACTTCATCCTGCCACAGCAGCGTCAAGCCGCCGAAGTCGGTGTGGGCGCCGCATCCCTTTTCGTCAGGCGCTGCCTGCGGGCGTTGCGGAGGATAGTGCAACAGTCTCAACGTACACATCGGATCGGCGGTGAAGCCGCTAAAATAGTCGGCCGGCAGATCGAGCGACAGCGCGATGCCCTTCATGAGTTTGGCGCCGAGGTCCGTCATGTGCGCAAAGTAGGCATCGGCTGCTGCTCGAAAGCCGGGCTGCTGTGTCGGCCATTGATTTGGACCATGATTGAATTTGCGCGCCTTCACCCTTGGATCGTTCTCAGGAATCTCGACGCCGATGTAAAAGCCTTCCTTTTGGTCGGGCGGCGCACCTGGTTCCAGCGTTTGGGCGGCCAGGGGTTCGTAACCGCGATTGCAGTGAGACAGGTCTTTGGAGATGGCCGCCTTTTCATCCATCGGGCGTTCGAAGAATGCCTCGGCTTCTGATCTGAGGGCTGAAATCGCGGTTTCCGGAACTCCATGGCCAGTGACGTACATAAAGCCCTTGTCTTCACAGGCGGCCCGAATCTCTGCGGCAATCCGCGCATCGGCCACGGGATCACCATTGTCGAAACCGGACAGATCGACGATGGGTATAAACTCGGTTTGCGGGCGGATTTCGACGTTGTTCATGGGGCACCTCTGCAGAGAATGCCCAAGGCGTACCGCCATCTAGATGCAAACGAAAAGTACCGTTTTCTTGTCTACCCGATGCCGAAACGGCATCATGTCGTTTTGCTTTCGTTCAAGCGCTCACCGGCTGCGGTGGCAAACCGCTTGGCAGCCGGCGGGAGCATGCGCCCGGCGCGCGCATAAACACCGAGTGTTGCGGCAATTCCACCGCCATCGTTCAGCGGTACGTGAACCAGGCGGCCTTCGGCGATATCGCTTTCAAAACCGAGCGGAGATGCAAACATCATGTGGCCGCCCGACAGTGTCATGTTCCGCATCAGTTCGATTGAGTTGGTGCGCAAACCAACCCGTGCACGCATGCCCAAAAGTGCCAGATGAGGCGCCAGCAACTCATCAATCGCCAGACTGCCTTGTGCAAGCGTCAGCGGATAGTCGAGACAATCACGCAATCCGACCGTGTCGCGTGCGCTCAGAGGATGATCCCGCGCGACGAGAACGCCGAGCGGATAGTCCTTGGACGCCAGCAATACCAGTTCGTCGCTCTGCTCCAGATTGAAAGCGATCGCGAGATCGGCGCGTCCATCGATCAACGCCGGAGGCATGTCACGCGAGCCGCCGGTGGTCACGTCAATCTCCACGTGCGGAAAACGGTCCTGGAAGTCAATCAGCACGGATGGAAGCAGTCCGTTTACAAGCCCTTCCGCGACAATCAGACTGATAGCTCCGCGTTCAATTCCGAACAGGCCTTCGAGTTCGCGGGCGGTTCGGACACTGTCTTGCATGACCGTCATGGTGTGTCGGGAAAAGACTTCACCCACTGCGGTCAAGCGCAACCCTTTCGGCAGCCGTTCAAACAATGGCGCCCCGATCGCGTCTTCAATCTTCAGTATTTGCCGGTTGACCGCCGGAGAAGCCACATTAAGGGCGCGCGCCGCAGCGCGCATTGATCCATGTTGGCGGACAGCTTCAAAGTAAACGATCGCGGGCGCATGCAGGCGGCTGATCTGAATGACGGGCGGGGCCATTGGCGTTGTTCTCTGAATTTCAAACAAAGCGATGCCGAAAAGGCAGCATCATGCGAAGAAAATTGAACTTGTGATATCGCATTAACGCATGCCGATATTGGAGTCACGCTGCCCGGCGACATGATCGTCCTTTGGGGCAGCGTACTGACAGATGCGGTGGCAAAAAGGACATCACCATGCACAAAGCCCTCCGGAAACGCAGCCTCTTGGGGGCAACCGCGATGCTGTTTGCGGTGTTGAACTCCCAAACAGCATTGGCTGAAGACAAGATCATTTATCAGCTTGGCTGGGTGCCTGGTGGAACCAACGGGCCGATCTATTACGGGATCGAACAAGGCTACTTCGCAGAAGAAGGTCTGGAGATTGAAGTCCGCTCTGGAGAGGGCTCATCGGATGCGATCAATCGCGTGGCGTCAGGCGCGGCTGACATCGGGGTCACGGGAATCGAAGCGGTTCTGGCTGCGGGCTATGAGGGTCAGTTGCCGGTTCGCGTGATCTTCGGCCTCTACAGCGCCAAACCGGACGCAATCTTCACAACCGCCGACAGCGACATCGACAGCATTGACGATCTCGCCGGCCGGCGAGTTGCGACGGCGACCTTCTCGAACTCCAACATTGTCTGGCCGCTGATCGCCGAGATGAATGGGTTGGACCTCGAAAACGTGGAAGTGATCCAGGTTGATGCGGCGTCCGTTGCGCCAATGCTGGCCGCCGGCCGCGTGGACGCGGCCATATCGTGGGTCACGGTCGGCCCGCTCTATGATGAATTGCTTGCTGAAACAGGCGATGAGCGCGTGGCGCTGCCCTGGTCGGACTTCGGCTATTCGGGATATGGTCAGACCCTGGTCGCCAACACCCGCCTGATTGAAGAAAACCCCGAGCTGCTGGAGCGCTTTGTCCGCGCGTATGCCCGTTCGGTGGCGGGAGCCGCGGAGGATCCTGCTGCCGCTGGAGCGGCCATTACAGCTTTGGTGCCGGAAATCGACGCAGAAGTCGCAGGCGCCGAGTTCGCTGCATCGGTCCCGCTGATCTTCAATGACATCAGCGCAGAAAACGGTGTCGGCATGATCACAAAGGGAAGGCTTGAGGAGACTTGGGACTGGGTGGCGCGCAGCCAAGATTTCGATGCTGATGCTCTTGACCCGATGACAATGGTCGAGATGCAGTTCGTGGAGGCTATGCAATGAGCGGTCCAGTCCCAATTGTCGATGTCGGTGGCTTGATGTCGGAGGATGTGAACACGCGGCGGGCTGCGGCGCGGCACCTCGGTCATGCCTGCGAGACAATCGGGTTCCTCGTTTTGGTCAATCATGGCGTTGAGGAGCGTGTTCGATCGGAAATGCGGCAAACGGCGCTCGCCTTCTTCGACCAGCCGGACGCGGAAAAGCGCTTGTACGTCTCGCAAAACGGTGGATATCGCGGTTACACGCCGCTGGCCACCGAAGCGCTGGCCAAAACGCTGGATCTGGAAACGGCAGCTGACCTGTTTGAAGCCTTCACCATGGGCCGCCCCAACGTGCCCGATGATGCCTATCATGCCGTCCACGCTGATGACTTCTTTGCGCCCAACATATGGCCGGATAGCGTGACGGGGATGAAAGAGGCCTGGATCGCATACTACGATGCCGTCACCGCGCTCGCGGGCCGGCTGATGCGTGGCTTTGCGCTGGACCTCGATCTCGATGAAGACTTTTTCGACGATAAGATCGACAAGCCGATCTCCAACTTGCGTGCGATCAACTATCCGGCCCAGGTCAAGCCGCCCAAAGCAAATCAGATCCGCTGCGGCGAGCACACGGACTATGGTAGTTTGACACTCGTCTACCCTGATGATGCGCCCGGCGGCCTGCAGGTGCTCGACAAGTCGGGAAAGTGGGCCGATGTGCCTTATGTGCCGGGTTCGTTTGTCATGAATATCGGCGATCTTCTGGCGGAATGGACAAACGATAAATGGGTTTCGACACTGCACCGCGTGGTCAATCCGCCACGCGAGACGGCCGCGACGGCGCAGCGCCTTTCGATCGCGTTCTTCCACCAACCCAATTATGACGCCATGATCGAGTGCTTGCCCAGCTGCGTCGGTGCCAACAGCCCGGCCAAGTACGAACCGGTCATGTCCGGTGAGCATTTGCACCGGAAGGTGACCGCGCAGGCGGCAGCATGACCGGGTTGGCATCCGTCTCTCCGAGGATCGCGCAGGTCAACCTGATTGCGGCTGATCTTCCGGCACTGGCAGCTTTCTATAGGAAACTGTTCTCAGGCCATGAAACGCCAAGCGTCAATCCGGATGGCTATCGCGGCATCGATATTGGCGGCAGTGTTATTGGAATCAGTGCGGCCGCTGTCCGGGATGCTCTCAATCTTCAACAAGGATGCATGGGCGGCTGCGCGCCGCTCGCCGATAGCAGCTTTGTGAGTATCGAGTTGATCGACCGCACGAGTGTCGACACGAAAGTGCAGACAGCGGTACAATTGGGCGCAACGCTTCTTGATGGACCAGGCATAACGCCTTTCAACTGGTACTGCGCCACGCTCCGCGATCCAGAGGGGCACGCCTTTCGCGTGTTTTCCCAACAATCCGTCGGCTCGTAAGGCAAATGAAATTGCCGAAGGATCATTTGGTCAACGTGACTTGCTCGGAGTCGCGTTGACCAAGGTGTGGTTCGAGGCCATCCGAGGTCAACAGAGGCGAAGTCTTTCCGGATCCGTGTCGCCGGTTGAGGAAACCAGCCAAAACGTGAGCCCGATAGCTCTCCGCGTCGACATTGCGGCGCGAGTGAGCCCGGCCAACGCTCTGAGCAGCTATTTGATGCAGCCGTTTCGATCGCTTGCCGCTTTTGCCCGTTCGGGCAGGCAGCGCCGTCGTCAGAGGGTGCGCTCCAAATCGACCATTCGGCTTCTGGCGAAGCCGATGAACTCACGGACCGATGGCAGTGTGCCCCGATATGACGGGGTGACGGCGTTGATCTCGACATCGTTCATCCGATGGTCGGGAAGCACTTCAATCAGCCTGCCGCGCCTGACGTCTTCTCTGGCAACAAATCGCGGTACTTCAGCAACGCCAAGAGCGCTGCTTGCGGCGGTCAAAAGAGGACACGGATCGTCGCATGCCATCCGTACATCCATCCTCGTGCGAATGGATCGCCCGTCCTTGTTCAAGACGATGTCTTTTGGTTGGAGCGACTGACCGAAAGCCAACAAAGGATGGTGCTCCAGGTCGGACGCCAAGTGGATCATCGCACGATCACGTAGATAGGCAGGGCTGGCAAACAGGCCGTTTCGCGCGATCGCAAGGCGTGTAACCGCCAGACTTGAGTCGGGCAGGGCGCCAACTCGAATGGCGATGTCGAAACCTTCCTCCACAAGATCCACACGCCGGCCCGTCAGATTGAGCCGAACACGAACATCGGGATTGGCCGCCATGAAGCTGGCAGCGATCTCGTCTAGGAGAGCCTGTCCGAGGATGACCGTGGACGTCACGCGCAGCGTGCCGGCTGGCTTTGTCTTCAAGGCGGTCAATGCAGCCGCTGCGGCTTCGCCTTGCGTAAGCATGAGCTTGGCGTGGTCATACACTTTCAGTCCGGCCGGAGTCAGCGCGACCTTACGGGTCGTCCGGTCAAAAAGCCGGACGCCGAACCGGGCCTCCAGCGCAGCAATGCGTCTGGAAACGGTCGTTTGTGGCATCCGTGTCAGCCGTGCTGCCGCGGTGAAGCCCTTGCTGTCGGCAACCCGGACCAACAGCGCCAGATCGGACAGCGCCGCATCAATTAACCCATTCATGAGTAGATGATAGAGTTTTTCGATCACTAATCAATCATGGAATTGCTGGTTACCTGTGACTGCAACGATGAAGCCACCGGACCAAATGGAACGATGAAGTCCGGCGGGGTGCGGCGAACACTGTACCGAAGGGGACTGGGATCATGGACCGAAGGCAGTTTCTTTCGAACGTGGTGGCCGCACTTGCCTTCGCCCATCAACGAACGGGAGAAGCCATGGCCAGCACGTTGGAGCGCAAAGTCCTTTGGGCCGCAAATGTCCGCAACAAAACCCTTGATGAGCGTCTGGTTGCAGCCGAGGCCGGCGGGTTTGACGCGATGTCGATCTTTCCGATCGATTTTGTGATGTGGACGAATGCCGGGCTGACGGGACAGCAAATTCGCCAGAGACATGATGATGCCGGGATCAAGCTCGCGATCGTTGATCCGTTCGTCCAGTGGGTGCCGGACTTCGCCGTGCCGGACGGTTATCCGCCTGAGAACATCTCGTTCATCGACCACACCGAAGATGAGGTGTTTCGGATGGCGGAGGAACTGGAAGCGACCCAGATCAATGTGGTTGAAGGTTTGGGTCAAGCGCATGATCACACCGCGCTGATCGATGCTCTGGGCGGCTTCACCGACCGCGCCGCTGCGCGGGGCTTGCGATTGGGACTGGAGCCCATGCCGATCAGTTCCATCGCAGACCTGCGCGCCGGCTGGAACCTGGTGAAGACCGTTGACCGCGACAATCTCGGGCTGACGTTCGATACCTGGCATTTCTGGCGCGCCGATCCCGATCACGCGCTCTTGAGATCGATCCCCGGCGACAAGATTTTTGACGTCCAACTGGTCGATGCCACCGCCGAACTCAAAGGTGATCTGCTGAACGATCTGCTGAGCCACCGGCTGTTTGCCGGCGAAGGCGATTTCGATCTGACAACCACCGTAGCGGTGCTGCGTGAAATCGGAGGCTACCGGTCGGTCGGCCCCGAACTGTTCTCCGACGCCATGGATGCGCTGGATGCAGAAACCGCGGGCCGGCTGGCGGGGGAAAACCTGTCGCGTTGGATATGACGCACACATCTAAGGAGAGCAAAATGAGCATGCTTCGAACGTCATTGATTGCGTTGTCATTGTTTTCAGCCCCCGCTTTTGCCGAAGTGCCTCTTCCAGACGGATTTCAGTCAGCCAGGACGGAAACCCTGGAGGTGAACCTGCATTATGTCCGCGATGGCGGACCCGGTGAAACCGTCATTCTCTTGCATGGCTGGCCGCAGACATGGGCCTCGTGGATCGAGGTCATGCCGCTGCTCTCTGAGGATCATGATGTCATTGCAGTCGATATCCGCGGTGCGGGGCAGTCGGACGTGCCCGAAGCTGGATATGACAAGCGGACGATGGCTGGCGACATCAAAGGGTTGATGGACGAGCTCGGCATCACTTCGGCCAACATCGTCGGCCATGATATTGGTGGCATGACGGCCTATGCGTTCGCCAACCTCTACGCTGACGCCACGCAGACGGTCACAATCATCGACGTTCCTTTGCCCGGGACGCCAATCTTTGAAGCCATCGCAAAGGATCCGCGTGCCTGGCATTTTTCGTTTCACGCCGCACCGGGCGTTCCAGAGACGCTGACCGAAGGCCGGGAAGAATTCTACTATAGTGACTTTCTCACCAAGATGGACGCCGGGGCCGGCGGCATCACCGAGCATGAGATCGCCATCACACTTGACAGTTACACCGATGCTGATCGGGCGCGTGCGGGTTTTGAGTGGTACCGGGCATTCGCCCGGGACGCCGAGGACAATCAGGTCTTCATGCAGACGCCATTGGAAATGCCCGTCTTGGCCTTGAACGCAGGACGTCTCGCACCCTTTCCGTATGTGCTTGAGATGATGGAACCGATCGCAACGACCGTCGAGGGACACGCCATCGATAGTGGTCACTGGATCCCCGAGACCCGCCCTGAAGAAGTTGCCGATCTTCTCTCCGACTTTTTTGCGCGGCACTGACAAACGAGTTGAACACGTAGTTCAGCTTGAGTCCGCTGGATAGGCGAGGTGACCGCAGAGTTCCTTTCCAGAACGTGTTCGATTGGCATGTCCGCAATGCCGCCAGCACCAGACAACGCCGCTGTACCGGGCGCGGTTACATCGCGGTTACCGGTCCAAAGACGATCGATGGACCAGATTGCGACACTGACCTCGCCCTGCCCCCCTATCAGCCGCCCCAAGTCGTCACAAAGTTGGTCGTTTTGTGCTCATTTTTGCGTTTCGGGTCGATTTGGCACTTCGCAATCTCTGGCTTGCCAAGGTTGGGGTCGTGAGTTCGAATCTCATCGCCCGCTCCAAAATTCCAGACAGGATGAGAGACGGACGGCGCGCGCGGCGCCGGGCTTGCGTCCGAAATGCGTTGCGATATTCGCGCGCTGGCGCGGTTCAGCCTTCTCTGACCGCTGCCATGATGAAATCTTTCAGCCCGCTGAGCAGCTTGCCCATGGCAAGGCCGCTTAAAACGCTGCGATAGGCCGTGCCCTCGATCAGTTCGATGATCAGGTGCGCGGTGTCGCGCGGATCGGGCATGGCGCGAAAGTGGCGATCGGCGATGCCGCGCGTCAACACCGCGGCCAGCGCATCGACCAGTTCGGCGCGGTTGGCAACGAACAAGTCGCCAATGTCCGGCTTGCGGATGGCCTCGCTGGTGATCTCGATCGTCAGGATGACGTTTTCCGGCTTGGCAAGATAGGTGGCATAGGCGGTGACGAACCCGTCCAGAACCGCCGGCGCCGGATCGGTTCTGGCAAGAAGCGCCAGCACCGGCGCAAGTTCGGTGCGTTCGAGCGTTGCGATTTCCGCCAGAATGTCGTGTTTGCCGGCAAAATGGTTGTAGAGATTGCCAAGGCTGACACCGGCGCGTTTGGCAATGTCGCGCACACCGGTCTGGTGATAGCCGTTTTCAAGAAAACACATCACCGCCGCGTCCAGGATCCGTCCGCGCCGCTGCGCGGTTGCCCGGTCGCGTTTGGTCCCTGCCGGCGCTCGCTGATCAGCCATGATGCGACATTTCTTCTTGAACGAACGATCGTTCATTATATATGAGGCGGCAACGGCCTGCGCAAGCGCGGCGCGGCATGTTCAGGCGGCGAGAAAAAGACAGCATGGCGGACACGTCTACATCAAATTCGGCGGCGCCGCGACGGCGATGGCTGTGGATCATCCTCTCCCTTGTGGTTCTCGCGGCGGTCATCGTGCTGGTTCTCGAGGCCGAGGACACCGCCGACGTCACCATGGTCGACACGGCCCCGCCAGCGCCGGCCGTCACGATCGTCGAGGTCATGCCAGCCGAAGCGATCGCGACGGTAACGGCCTTCGGCGAGTTGCGTCCGCGCTGGGACGCCGAAATTCGCGCCGCCGTATCCGGGCGCATCGTCAATGTCCGGGACGCGGCACTGACCGGAGAGCGCGTCCAAGCGGACACGCTCTTGTTCGCGATTGAAAAAACGCAATACGAGACCGCCGTTGCGGCGGCCGAACTGGGCGTCGAGGAAGCAAAGCTGGCGCTTTGGCGCGCCGAAAACGCGGTAGCGTTGGCCCGCCGTGAATTCGAGCGCACCGGCACCGAGCCACCCAACGAATTGGCGTTGCGTCTGCCGGAACTGCGCATCGCAGAACGCGCGGTCGTTTCCGCCGAGGCGCAATTGCAGGCGGCCCGCCGCCAGTTGGCCGATACCGAGGTGATGGCCCCCTTCTCCGGCTTCGTGACCAAACGCATGGCCAGCCTGGGACAGACCGTGTCCGCCGGCGAGGCTTTGGTCCACCTGTCCGACGACCGCCATTACGAGGTGACGGTGGAGTTGGGTCAAACCGACTGGGCGCTGCTCGACCATCCCGTGGCCGGTACGGCGGTGCGCCTGTTCCATCGCGATGGCACGCCGCTTGGCACCGCCAAGATCCGTCAGGGCGGCGGCTTTCTTGACCCGCAGACCCGGCAGCGGCGCATCTTCCTCGACGTGACCGACCCCGGCGACGGCGTTTTGGCCGGCGACTTCGTCAAGGTCGCGTTCAAGGGACGCCCGATCGCCGACACATTGACCGTGCCGGAGTCCGCGCTGACGCGGGCCGGCCATGTCTGGATGGTCGATGCCGACAATCTGCTGGTCCGGATGCGTCCCGACATCCTGTTCCGAACCGACTATGCGCTGACAATCGCCGCGCCGGACGCGAGGGGCACCGCGCGCGTCGCCGTAACGCCGCTCGCCTCGTTCCTGCCCGGACAGCGGGTCACGCCGGCGAAAACGGACCAATAGACCATGCACGCATTGACCAACTGGTTCATACGCAACCCCGTCGCCGCCAACCTTTTGATGGCGCTGATCCTGTTTCTGGGCGTGCAGACCGCCCTTTCGATCCGCATCGAGGGCTTTCCGCGCATCCCGCCTGAAACCGTCGTGATCAGCATCGAATATCCGGACGCCACCGCCGACCAGGTCGACCAGCTCGTCACCCAAAAGATCACCCAGGCGCTGGAGGGACTTGAAGGGGTGCGCTCGATTACATCAAGCTCTTTCAACGGGCTCGCGCAGATCGTTGTGCGGCGCGCCGGCGGCGCGGATTTGCAGGCCGTGCTCGACCGGGTGCGGCTGCGCATCGACGCCGTGGCGGACCTGCCGCGCCAGGCGCGCCGGCCGGTGATCGAGACCTCCGCCTTCACCCTGCCGGCGCTGTACGTCAATCTGCATGGGCCGGCGGACCCGGCGACGCTTCAGTCCCTGGCCCAACGCCTCAAGGAAGAGCTTCTCGCCCGGCCGGAATTGTCGCGCCTGACGATCTGGGGTCTCATTCCCCGCGCTTTGCGCATCGAGGTCGATCCCGACCGGCTGCGGCAGTTCGGACTGACGGTCGCCGAGGTCACCGATGCCATTGACGCAAACTCGCTCGATTTCCAGGCCGGCCAGTTGCGCACCCATGGCGGCACCATCTTCCTGCGCGCCGACGACCGGGCTCTCTATGCGCCGGACTATGCCGCCTTGCCCATCATCGAGCGGCCCGACGGATCGCAGATATCGCTGGGCGATCTGGCAAGGATCGAGGACGGGTTTGCCGAGGGCGACTTCCTGTTTCGTCTCAATGGCGAACCGACGGTCGGCATGGAGGTGCTGGTCGGGCAGAAGGAAAACCTGCTCCATATCAGCCGCGTGGTGCGCGATGTGGTCGCCGAGTTCGAGCCGCAATTGCCGCCAGGCATCAGCGCCACGGTGTGGGGCGACAGTGCCGGCTACATTTCCGACCGGCTGGCACTGCTGCGGTCCAACGGCATACAGGGCCTGTTGCTGGTCACGCTGATGCTGTCGGTCTTCCTGAACGTCCGTCTGGCCTTCTGGGTGGCGATGGGCATTCCGGTCTCGGTTGCCGGCGCCCTCGCCGTGTCCGGCTCGCAATGGATCGATTACTCGCTCAACGACGTCACCACCTTCGGCCTGATCATCGCGCTGGGCATTCTGGTCGATGACGCCGTGGTGGTCGGTGAAAGCGTGTTCGAGGAACGGCGCCGGATCGCCGACCCCGTCAAGGGCACGGAGATCGGCGTCGAGCGCGTCGCCGTCGCCACCGTCTTCGGCGTCCTGACCACGATCGCCGCCTTCTATCCGATGCTTCTGATCGACAATGCGCTGGGCAAGGTGCTGGCTGGCTTTTCCGGCATCGTCATCCTGGCGCTGATCTTCTCGCTGATCGAAAGCAAGTTCATCCTGCCGGCCCATCTGGCGCACATCCGCATCGACGATGATCGCGGCCATTGGCCCGCGCGGCTCTGGGGCAGTGTCCAGGATATGGCCCAAGGCGGTTTGACGTGGTTTCGCGATACCATCTACGAGCCGGCGCTCATACGCTCGGTCCGGCACCGCTATGCGGTTCTGATCATCTTCGTGGCGGCCGCCGCCGGCGGGCTGGGTCTGATGGCCAAGGGCAAGGTCCAGACGGACTTCTTTCCCGAGGTGCCGGGCCAAGTGATCACGATCAACCTTGAAATGGATGCGCGCGCACCGTTCGCGCTGACAAATGCCAGCATCGACCGGATCGAGCGCGCAGGCCACAACCTCAATGCCGAACTCCAGGCGCGCGCTGGCATGCAGGCGCTGCCGATTTCCAGCTTCTTCACGATCATCGAGAGCGCCGGCTCCGCGCAGATTTATGCCGAGATGCTGCCCGTCGCCGAACGGCCCGACGTGCCGATCCTCGATGTGGTGCGCCAATGGCGCGAACGTGTTGGCGCGGTAGAAGGCGCGACCGAACTTGAATTCACCGGCTCCGAAGCGCTGGCCGGCGGCTTCCAGATCCGGCTCGTCTCCAAGGACACCGAGTTGCTGCGGCAGGCCAGCGACGAGATGCGTGCCTTTCTGGCCTCCATTGAGGGCGTTTCCAACATTCGCGATGTGCTCGATGGCGGCCAGCCGGAACTGCGGCTGCGCTTGAGGCCCGAAGCGCGCAGTCTCGGCTTCACGGCCGAAACGCTGGCGAGCCAGATCGGCTACGGGTTCGGCGGTTCGGAAGTTGCGCGCGTGCGCCGCGACGGCGCCGAGGTGCGCGTCGTCGTCCAGAACGCCCGCGCCGCCCGCGACACGATCGACGATCTGATGCAAACCCGGTTGCGCAGCGCCAACGGCGTCTGGGTACCGCTGGAGACCGTCGCCGGAATCGAAGGCTCCTATCAGGCCGGCGCCATCATCCGCCGCGACGGCAAGCGCATGAACACGGTCTCGGCCTCCATCGACCGCAGCCATGTCGCGCCGGCCGAGGTGGGTCAGGCGGTCTTCCAGCAGCTCGTTCCGGATTTGAAAACGCGGTATCCCGGCCTCGACATCATCGCGGCCGGCGAACTTGAGGAAATGGGCGAAATCCGGGGCGGGCTGATCAACGCGCTGATCCTCGCCGCTGTCCTGATCTATGTGCTGATGGCGGTCCCGCTCAAAAGCTACTGGCAGCCCTTCGTGATCCTCGCCATCGTGCCGTTCGGCTTCATCGCGGCTGCCGCCGGCCACATGATCATGGGCGTGCCGCTCTCGCTTTTGTCCTTTTTCGGCATGCTGGCTCTGACCGGTGTGATCGTCAATGACAGCCTGGTGATGATCACCCGCTACAATCAGGCGCGCCAGGACGGCGAACCGGTGGCCGGGGCGCTGCGCACCGCCGGCACGGCGCGTTTTCGCGCCATCTTCCTGACCACGGCGACAACGGTGATCGGTCTGACACCGCTTCTCACCGAAGCCTCCGAACAGGCGCAATATCTGATCCCGGCCGCCGTTTCGCTGGCCTTCGGCGAACTGTTCGGCACCGCCCTGATGCTCATATTGGTGCCGGTCCTGATCGCCGTCGCCGAGGATGTGATCGCGGTGTTCGGCCTTGCGCCCGCACCCGCCGGCGCCCCGACCGGGAGACCATGATGTTCATCAACCGCGACCTGACCATCGTGACATTGCTGCGCCTTTTTGCCGGGCGCATCTCGCTGACCTGGGCGATGATCCTCGTCGAAACCAGCCTGATGGCGCTGATCCCGCTCTTCATCGGGTTCGCCATTGACGGCCTGCTTGCGCAAAGGCTTGAGGAATTCCGGCTTTTGGCGGCGATCATGCTAGCGCTGATCGGCGTGGCTGTGATGCGGCGCATTTACGACACACGGGTCTACGGCACCGTCCGCGTCGAACTCGGCCGCGAACAGGCCGCACGATCGGCCGACCTGCCCGTCTCGGCGTTGAACGCACGCCTGGGCATGGGCCGCGAACTGGTCGATTTTCTGGAAGATACGCTGCCCGGGGCCATGGCGGCGGCGGTGCAACTGGCAATCGCGGTCATCGTCCTTTACGCATTTGCGCCCACGCTGGCATTTGCCGGCGGGGCCGCGGCCTTGGGGATGGTGCTCATCTATGCCCTGTTCCACCGCCGCTTTTTCCGGCTCAACGGCGCGCTCAATCATCAGACGGAAAAGCAGGTCAGCGTCCTCGAGCAGCGCAAGGCACGGCCGATCGCAGCGCATCTGATGCGGCTGAGGCGCCAGGAAGTGCGCCTGTCAGACACCGAGGCCGTGCTTTACGGGGCAATCTTCCTCGTGCTGCTTGGCCTGATCCTGTTCAATCTCTGGTTCGCGGCGACCAAGCTGGTCATCACTGTCGGCACCATCTTCTCCATCATCAGCTATTCGTGGCAATTTGTCGAAAGCGCGTTGGCGCTGCCCATGACGCTGCAATACTGGTCGCGCCTGTCGGAAATCATGCGGCGCCTGAACATGCCGGCCGCCCCGAAAGGCGGGGCGCCTGTCCGGTCACCGTGACAGAACAAGCGTCGCGGCCAGGCCGCCGGCACCGGCGATCGCGGCCAGGCCGGCCGCGGCCTCGGGCCGCACCAGCATTTCATGATAGAGCCGTACCGCGTTGATCGCGCCCGATGCGCCGACTGGATGACCGCGCGCAAGCGCGCCGCCACCCGGATTGGTGCGCTCCGGCACAAAGCCGGCCACCCGGATGCAGGCGATGGCCTGTACGGCGAACGCCTCCATCAGTTCGCACACGTCGAATACGTCCATCGCCATGGAATAGCGCGCCAGCGTCTCGCGGACGGCCGCCACCGGGGCCAGCGCCGGCATGGCCGGGTCGT
The DNA here is from genome assembly GCA_017642895.1 of Roseitalea sp. Taxonomy (GTDB): domain Bacteria; phylum Pseudomonadota; class Alphaproteobacteria; order Rhizobiales; family Rhizobiaceae; genus Roseitalea. The sequence goes on along the minus strand of JAEPON010000006.1, from coordinate 234,256 downwards.
CTCCCATCGACAGCCCGCCGACGACCCGGATCGCGCGCGGCTTCAGATTCGGATGCGCCGCAAGAAAGCCGTCCGAGACGATCGCGCAAACCGCCGCTCCATCAGCCTCAACCGCAACCGTGGCGCTGGTCAGCCCGTGCGCGGCATCGCCGGCAAGGACCGGCAGCCGCGCGCACAGTTTCAGGCTGATCGGACGGGTGAAGGCATCCTGGGACAGCCCGTCGAGCGGCACGCATTCGCCGGCGAGCCTGTCCCGTGCGGCCAGCGCATCGGCATGGCTTTGGCAGGCAAACGCTTCCTGTTCCTGCCGCGTGATCCCCATCTGCCGCGCCAGAAGCGCGGCAGCCTCGAGCATGTCCGGATCGCGTTCGGGCCAGGGCGAAAAGGGAGGGCGTTCATATTCGGCATCCGCTTCGCCGGTCCTTGACCGCCGGAAGCGGCGCGGCGCGGCGCTGTAGGATTCAACGCCGCCCGCAAGAACGACATCGTGCGCGCCCGCGCCAATGAGCCCGTGCGCGAGCTGGATCGCGTCCAGCCCGCCGCAGCATTGCGTGTCGATGGTCATCGCCGGAACGGTTTCGGGCAGGCCGGCGGCCAGCGCGCTGAGCCGCGCCGGATTGCCGCCGCCATAGATGCCGTTTCCGAGGATGACGCAGTCCACCGCATCGGCCGGAAGGTCGAGATCATCGACAAGGGCGGCGATCGGCGCTGCGCCAACCTGATGGGCTTCGAGCGCGGCGAACGCGCCACGGCGCGGGGCGACCGGGGTCCGGCGGGCGCCGACCATCCAGACCGCGCCGCTCACCGCAGCCGCTCCAGCGTTCCGCCGTCGAGCCGTTGGCGCAGCTTGACCAGATCCGGCTTGCCCGAGACGGTTTGCGGCCAGTCGCCGCATTCGAAGTAATGCCCGGGGATCGCATAGGGCGGCAGGCTTTCTTTCAGCCGCCCGATGATCGCCGAGCGGCCGGACCCGACCGGCGCCTTGAGCACCGCGACGATGCGGTGCTCGCGCACCGGGTCGGGCATGCCGAACACAGCCACCGCCTCGATGCCCTCCACCTCCGCAAGCGCGGTTTCGATGGTTTCGGGCACGATGTTGCGCCCGCTCGACTGGAACATGCGGTCGATCCGCCCGTCGAGATGCAATCGGCCCGCTTCATCCAGCCAGCCCGCATCGCCGACGCCGATCGAAGCCTCTGCCGGTTCGAAACGCCCGTCGCGGACATAGCCCTCGAACGCCATGCCGCTGCGGACAAAGACGCGCCCCCGGGCGCCGGGCGGGCATGGTGCGCCCGCATCGTCGATGACCGTAACATCGACGCCAGCAAGCGGCGCACCGACCAATGAGGCCGGATCGTTTGCGGCGACCTGGCGCGCGGCGACATAGCTCAGTTCGGTCGTGCCATAGAACTCGACCAGGGCCGCGTCGGGGAATGTGTGCCGTGCCTGTTCAGCGATTGCGGCGGGCAGTTTGGAGCCGGTCAGCAGCACGCGTTTGAGGGCCGGATGGGGGCGTTCGGCCGCCGCGCACAGAGCGCTCAACTGGGTCGGCACGGCAAACAGGACGCAATCGCCGAACCGGTCGAGACACGCCAACACCCGGTCCGGCCGGAAGCGGGGAAAGAGCGCGATGGCGCAACCCGCCCACAGGCCGCGCACCGCCGCATAGAGGAACAGCGAGTGCGCCAGATTGCCCGGAACCAGCACCAGGTCCCGGCCTTCAATGTCGGCAAGCGCGCGGTCGGCCTTGAAACTGTTGAGCCACGAGGTTTTGGTCCGCCGGCACCCCTTGGGCGTGCCCGTCGAGCCCGAAGTAAAGAGGGTGAAGACCGGCTCGGCACGCTCATCGTCCAAACATGGGCTCGGCCCGCCATCGGCGGCCATCCGGGCAAGCGCATCGGCGCCCAAAGTGCCGACAGGCCCCCCATTCGTTTCGGCAATGACGGCATCGATCCTGGTCTCGTCGGCAACGCGGGTAATTGTCGCCTCCGGCCAGCTTGGGTCAAGCACGAACGTTTCGCGCGCGACCATGAGCGAGGCGATGAACAGCGCCAGCGTGTCCGGCGCCGTCCCCATCAAGATCCCGATGCGTTGATTGTGGTCGAGCGACCGCAGCCCGCGCGCCAGCCGCTCGATCCGGTCCGCCAGATCGCCAGCACTGATCGCCGATGACCCGAAATGCACGATGGTCGCGTCGGGACGCACGCGCAGGGCTTCAAGGACTGATGCTGCGATGCGTGAGGCCATGACCATCGATCCCTTCACCGCGTATCCAGAAGCGCTGCGTGAAAGCCGTCTTCGGCGATCCGGTCGCACAGGTCCGCCCATTGGCAATCGGTACAGGCGGCACGGATCGTCCCGTCATCAAATGCCTTGCGATGCCGCGCGTTGAACAGATCGTGCGGCATCAGCCGCGACCCGACATCGAGCACGCGGCCCGTCAGCGCTGATATCTCGGCCAGCGCGGCCCGGTCGCGTGCGACGATCCGCTCTTCGTGGCAATGGCTGCCCGCGCAATCCTTCACCGAGGCGCAGATCGCATCGGGCCCGGCGACGATGACCATCTCCTCATTGTCGTTCATGCGGGCGACGACCCGCCGGAAATCACGCTCGAACCGGCGCGAATAGCCGCGCCCCGTGAAGGTGACAGCGCACAGGAGATGATGGCCGCGGATCTCGATCACGGGTGAAACCTTGCAAACTCGGCAACGTCGTGACGGCGGAGGGGCTGCCGGTTGACCGGATGGTCCTCGTCGGCATGGCCAAAGGCAACACCGCAGACGACCAGCTTCTGGGCATCAAGGTCCAGAACCTTGCGCACCACATCGCCATGGCTCGAAAAGCTGGCCTGCAGGCAACAGCCGAGCCCCTCACTGACAATGGCCAGCGACAGCGCATTGAGGAACAGACCGATATCGATCCAGCTTCCGCGCTCCAGCCGCGCATCGATCGTCACGAGAAGGCCGGCCGGTGCGCCGAAAAAGTCGAAATTCTTCATCTTCTGCTCGCGCCGTGCGGCAACGTCGCGCCGGTCGATCCCGAGCGCCTCGTAGAGGTCGTGGCCCGCCTGCCGGATGCGATCGCCATAGGGCGCAAAGGGCTTTGCCGGATAGTAGCGGTAATCGCCCGCCTCCTGGTGGCTGGGCGCGGCGATCGCCGCGCGGATCGCATCGCGTAATTCATCGATGGTCTGCCGGCCGAGCACATGGACCTGCCACGGCTGCATGTTGCCGCCGCTCGGCGCATGCCGGGCGATATCGAGAATGGTCTCGATCTGCGCGCGGCTGACATCGGTGTCGAGAAAAGCGCGCACCGACCGGCGCCTGCGGACCAGATCGGTGAATTGCCGGCGCGCGCCGGTCGTATCGTCAGCGCACATGGGGACCATCCGGCGAGCGCGCCACGATCGCCCGCGCGATCTCGTCGGCCGATTTGAGCGCCCGGACGATGGTCGGCGTGACCAGCGCCCGCCAGCTTGTCCCCAGCCCCCGCGCCCTTTGCGCGTTCTTCACCTCCTCGAAGATGTCACGAACCCTGGGGATAAAGCGCATGCACAGCGACAGGGCCAGGCTGATGGCTTCGGCCGACCTTGCCGGCAGAATGCGGCCAAGCGCCCTTTCGATCGCCTCCACCAGATCGCTGGTGCGCGTTGTCAGCGTCAGAAGCGAGGCGGCGAGGATCATCACGGCGAAGCGCAGCACGACGAAACCGGCAAACCGCCAGTCGGCGAGGAAAAGCTGTGCCACGAAGACCAGGCCCAGCACCCAAAGGGCCGGCCGGATCGCCGCGACAACTATCTTTGGCGGAATGCGTGCAATGGCAAAGAACGCGACGAGAACAAGCCCGGCGGCCGCCAGCGACAGCCAGCCCTCGCGCACGAAGAGCCATGTGCAGACCAAAAACAGCAGTCCGACCTTGATCAGCGGCCGGGCGCGATGAACGACGCTGTCGCCAGGAACATAGTCGCTTGTCAGCATGGTTCGGCCGCTGTCGCTTCCCGGTATCCGCGCACGATGTCGCCCGCATTGCCATCGCCCCTGATCCGTCCCTCGTCGATCCAGATGAGGCGGTCCATCGGCGCCATCAGCTCCAAATCGTGGCTCACAACAATCAGCGTCTGGTCGAGCCGGTCCAGAAGCGAGACCAGTATGCGCCGGTTGCGCAGGTCGAGCAATGTGGTCGGCTCGTCCAGAACGATGATCGCCGGCTCCATCACCAGAACGCCGATCAGCGCGATCAATTGCTTTTCACCGCCGCTCAGTTCGTGCGTGCGCCGTTCGTTGAGATGGGTGAGATCGAACCGCTCCAGATGACGCTGCACCCGTTCGCCGATCTCGGACTTGGAGAGGCCGGATTTTCGGAGGCCGAAGGCGAGATCCTCGTCGACCAGCGGCATCACGATCTGGTTGTCGGGGTTCTGGAAGACAAAGCCCACCTTGCCCAGCGCCGACACGCGGTCCGTCGGCGCGCCATCGACGTGGACCGTGCCCGTTGTCGGCTTTTCAAGCCCGTTGAGCAGCCGCGCGAACGTGCTCTTGCCCGATCCGTTCGGCCCGATGATGCCGATCCGCCGCTCGGTCAACTCCAGCGACACCGAATCCAGTATGAGCGTGTCGCCCTTGCGAACGGTCACGCCGTCGAGCCGGATCACGTGTTTTGCCTTGCCGCCAATCGGTTGGGTCCGCCTATGGCGATGTGATGACCGGGTAGGACCGCGCCACGGTGACGATGACGGCCGAAGCGATCACCGCCTTGATCAGATCGCCGGGCACGAAGGGCATCGACCCGACGAAGGCCTGGGCAATCGAGATTTCGGCGGCGAACGCGATCCAAGGAATGCCGATCGCATAAAGGACGATGATGCCGCCGAAGACGCAGGCGATGAACGCGTTTACATGGCCAAGCCGCGGCCAGAGCCGTTCGATTGTCAGCCCGACGACAAAGGCGGCGACGATCCAGCCGACGAGGAAACCGCCGCTCGGCCCCAGAAAGACCGCAAAGCCGCCGCGTCCGCCCGACAGGAGCGGCAGGCCGACCGCGACCAGCACCAGAAACAGCACCATTGAAAGCGCGCCCCGCCGCGCGCCCAGTATGCCGCCGGCCAGCATCACGCCGAGCGATTGGGCGGTGATCGGCACGCCGATGAGCGGCAGCGTGATCGGTGGAAAGACGCCGAGCACAGCCATGATGGCCGCAAAAAGCGCGATCAGGACGATGTCGCGGGTGGTGTCGTTGGTCATATGAGCTGCCTCGGTCGCTGAATGCGCGAGGATCCGGCATGCGGAACGCCTCGATATCGATCAAAGATGGCGGTCATCCGCCATCGCCCGGATGCGGTTTAGGCCAATTCACCCGCCGCCGCCAAGAGGCCATTGCCGTCAGGTGCTCAATGGCCAGCAATCTCTGCCATCGCCGCGTCGATCAATGGTAAGTGATCACGAACATATAAAAGTCAGTAATCACTTACCAATCGGGTGCGCCACACACTTGCCGGTCAGCCAGCGGCATAGATGACCAACAGATCCTTGGCGTCGATCTGGTCGCCGGCCTTGACGAGCACGTCGGAGACCGTGCCATCGCGTTCGGCGTGCAGTGCCGTCTCCATCTTCATCGCCTCGATCGAGACCAGAACGTCGCCCTTTTTGACCTCCTGGCCGCCCGCCACCGAGACCGTCGAAACGACACCCGGCATGGGAGCGCCGACATGGGTCTCGTTGCCGTCCTCGGCCTTGCGCCGGGCAACGGACGCATCGGCGCCGTGTACCCGGTCAGGCACCTTGACGCGCCGTGGCTGGCCGTTCAGCTCGAAGAAGACGGTGACCATGCCCTTCTCGTCCGGCTCGCCGACGGCAAGGCAGCGGATGACAAGCGTCTTGCCCTTTTCGATGTCGACAAAGATCTCCTCGGCCGCCGGCAGGCCGTAAAAATAGTTCGGCGTCGGCAGCGCGCTGACCGGTCCGTACTTCTCCTGCGCCAGCGCGAAATCGGTGAAGACCTTGGGATACATGAGGTAGGCAGCGAACTCATATTCGTTCAGTTCCCGGCCCAGCTTCTCCTCGACTTCGGCGCGGCGCGCATCAAGGTCCTCCGGCGGCAGCAGCGAGCCGGGCACGTCGGTATAGGCTTCCTCGCCCTTGAGCACTTTTTTCTGGATGCCTTCCGGCCAGCCGCCGGGCGGCTGACCCAGATCGCCGCGCATCATCGAGACGACGGAGTCCGGGAACGCGATATCCTTTTTTGGGTCTTCAACCTCGGCGACCGTCAGATCCTGGCTGACCATCATCAGCGCCATGTCGCCGACCACCTTCGACGACGGCGTCACCTTGACGATGTCGCCGAACATCATGTTGACGTCATGATAGGCGCGCGCCACCTCGTGCCAGCGCGTATCGAGGCCGAGCGAACGGGCCTGTTCCTTCAGATTGGTGAACTGGCCGCCGGGCATCTCGTGCAGATAGACCTCCGAGGCCGGCCCCTTCAGGTCGCTTTCGAAGGCGGCATATTGCGCCCGCACCGCTTCCCAGTAAAACGAGATGCGCCGGATCCATTCGGGATCAAGGCCCGGATCGCGCGGCGTGCCCTTGAGCGCCTCGGCGATCGAGCCCAGGCAGGGCTGGGCTGTCAGGCCCGACAGCGCATCCATCGAGCCATCGACTGCATCGACGCCGGCATCGATCGCCGCAAGGATCGTCGCCGCGGCAATGCCGGACGTGTCGTGGGTATGGAAATGCAGGGCGAGATCGGTCTCCTGGCGCAGCGTCCGGAACAGTTCGGTCGCCGCAGCCGGCTTGAGCAGACCGGCCATGTCTTTGACTGCGATCATGTGCGCGCCGGCCGCTTCAAGCTCCTTGAGCATGCCGACATAATATCTGAGGTCATATTTCGGCCGGGCCGAATTGAGGATATCGCCCGTGTAACAGATCGCCGCCTCGCAGATCTTGTTTTCAGTGGCGACCGCGTCCATGGCGACGCGCATGTTCGGCACCCAGTTGAGGCAGTCGAACACGCGGAACAGATCGATGCCGCCGCTTGCCGCCTGCTTGACGAAATGGCGCACGACATTGTCGGGATAGTTGGTGTAGCCAACACCGTTGGCGCCGCGCAGCAGCATCTGAAGCAGGATGTTGGGCGCCGCCTCGCGGATGACGGACAGCCGCTCCCACGGGTCTTCCGTCAGAAACCGCATGGAGACGTCGAAGGTCGCCCCGCCCCAGCATTCCAGCGACAAGAGGTTCGGCAACGCCCGCGCATAGGTGCCGGCGATCTGCCCCATATCGTAGGTGCGCATGCGCGTCGCCAGAAGGCTCTGATGGCCGTCGCGCATCGTCGTGTCGGTGATCATCACCGGATCATGGTCGCGCAGCCACTGGCCAAGCTTCGCCGGGCCCATCTCGTCGAGCATCTGCCGTGTGCCGCGCTCGGGCACCGGGCCGCCGAAAAAGGGCGGCTCGGGTGGCACCGCATGGGCCGGCGGCCTTGGCCGGTCCTTGGTTTCGGGGTGGCCGTTGACGCTGACGTCGGCCAGATAGGTCAGAAGCTTGGTCGCGCGGTCCTGACGCTTGACGGCGGCGAACAGTTCCGGCGTCGTGTCGATGAACTTGGTCGTGTAGCGATTGGCCTTGAAATCCTTGTGGCCGATGATCGCCTCAAGAAAGGTCAAATTGGTGGCGACGCCGCGAATGCGGAACTCGCGCAAGGCCCGATCCATGCGCTGGATCGCCTCTTCCGGCGTCGGCGCCCACGCGGTGACCTTTTCAAGAAGCGGGTCGTAGAAACGCGTGATCACCGCGCCTGAATAGGCGGTGCCGCCATCGAGCCTGATCCCGAAGCCCATGGCGCCACGATAGGCGGTGATGCGGCCATAATCGGGAATGAAGTTCTGCTCGGGGTCTTCGGTCGTGATCCGGCATTGCAGCGCATGGCCGTTCAGTTCGATATCGGCCTGCGCCGGCACGCCCGACGCCGGATCGCCGATCGTCTCGCCCTCAAGGATCTTGATCTGCGCCTTGACGATGTCGATGCCGGTGACCTCCTCGGTCACCGTATGCTCGACCTGGATGCGCGGATTGACCTCGATGAAATAGAAGGCGCCGGTGTCGGCATCCATCAGGAATTCGACGGTGCCGGCCCCGACATAGTCGGTGGCGCGCGCGATCTTCATCGCATGGTCGGCCAGTTCCGCCCGCTGCGCATCGTCGAGATATGGCGCCGGGGCCCGCTCAACCACTTTTTGATTTCTGCGCTGGATGGAGCAATCGCGCTCGTAAAGGTGCACCACATTGCCATGCGTGTCGCCGAGGATCTGCACCTCGACATGACGCGCCCGCTCGACCAGCTTTTCCAGATAGACCTCGTCCTTGCCGAACGCGGCCATCGCCTCGCGCTTGGCCTCGGTCACCTCGCGCTCCAGATCGTCCTCGGAACGGATGGCGCGCATGCCGCGTCCCCCGCCGCCCCATGACGCCTTTAGCATCACCGGATAGCCGACGTCAGTGGCCATGGCGCGCACCGTGTCCATGTCGTCGGGCAGCGGCTCGGTCGCCGGCACGACCGGAACGCCGGCATCGACGGCAAGATTGCGGGCCGACACCTTGTTGCCGAGCGCGCGCATCGTGTCGGCGCGCGGCCCGATGAAGGTGATGCCGGCCGCATCGCACGCATCGACGAATTCCGGACTTTCGGACAGGAGCCCGTAGCCGGGATGGATCGCATCGGCGCCGGCCTGCTTGGCGACGCGGATCACTTCATCAATGGAAAGATAGCTCTCGATCGGGCCGAGATCCTTTTCCAGATGACCGCCGCGGCCGACCTGATAGCTCTCGTCTGCCTTGAAGCGGTGCAGCGCCAGCTTGTCCTCTTCGGCCCATATCGCGACCGTGGTCATCCCCAGTTCGTTGGCGGCGCGGAACACGCGGATGGCGATCTCGGAACGGTTTGCGACGAGCAGCTTGGTGATGGTCAAGGCAGGAGTTCCCGGACAAGGGTGGAAGGGCGCAGCCATTCTTTAACGGTTCGCATTGTGCAGCGCAAACATGACGATCGGCACCTGTGCGCGACGGCGCAAACGCGCTATGCGAACAGCCGACTTCAACCGCGATCGCACCGGACCAACGATGAAACCCCACGCCGAAATGCCCGTCGCCGTTCCGGCAGAACCGGACTGGACACCGCCGCCGGGCGCCTGCGACGCGCACATCCATATGGTCGCCGCGCCGGACGAGTTCGACCTGTGGGACGGCCGCGTGGAAGACCCCGCGCCCGGTCTCGATTTCGAGAGCTGGATCGCGCTCTATGAACGGCATATGGCAGCGCTCGGTCTGGACCGCGTGGTCGTCGTCCATTCGATCCTCTATGGCGCCGACAATGCGGTGACCGAAGCCACCGTCGCGCGGCTTGGCCGTGACCGGGCGCGTGGCATTGGGCTGGTCACCGACGCGGCGACCGATGCCGAACTGGACGCGCGCGTCGAAGCCGGCCTCTGCGGCGTGCGGCTCAACTATGTCCATGGCGGCGTGCTGAGCTGGGACGGCGTCACCGCCATGGCCGACAGGTTGAAGGCGCGCGGCCTGCATGTGCAGATGCTGATGAACGCGCACAAGCACATGGCCGAACTCGACGACGGCGTGCGATCCATGCCGGTAGACGTGGTCTTCGACCATATTGGCTGGCCCGATGTCGCGGCGGGTCCGGACGAGCCGGGTTTTCAGCGCCTCCTCGCGCTGCTTGCCGACGGCAAGGCCTGGGTGAAACTGTCCGGCCTCTATCGTCTTGCCGGCGCGCCCTATGAGGCGACCGACACCCTTGTCGCGGCGCTTGTCGCCGCCAATCCCGAACGGTGCCTTTGGGGTAGCGACTGGCCGCATCTGATGCTCGCCGACGCGCAGATGCCGGATGCAGGCGTGCTGCTCGATGCGTTCCTGCGGGTCGTCACCGACGCGGCGACACGCCGGCGCATTCTCGTCGACAATCCGGCGGGGCTCTACGGTTTCTGACCGGTTCCCGCTCAAACCGCTTTGAGCTGCGCCGAAACCGATCTATGGAGAGCCATCCAGTCCGGAGCCGTCATGTCCACCGTTCAAACAACCGCTGGCGGCATGCCACCCCAAGCACGGCGCCTGAAGCTTGCGCGGCTGGCCGTGTTCGCCGCCTTCTTCGTCAACGGTTTCATGGTCGGCCACTGGGCCACCAAGATTCCGGTGCTCGTCGAACGGCTCGGCATGTCCGAAGTGGTGCTCGGTCGGCTGATCATCCTGTTCGGCATCGGCGCGGTGATCGCGCTGATCGGCGGCGCCTGGATGGTGACGCGCCTCGGGTCGGTCGCGGTCGTCCGGTGGACGTCGGTGCTGCTGGCGCCGTCTCTGGTTTTTCTGACGCTGGCGCCCTCGGTGCCGGCCGCGGCGCTGGCGCTTCTGTGGCTCGGCACGTTCCTGGGCGCGATGGACAATGCGATGAACGCCAACGGGATCGGCGTCGAAAAGGCGGCCGGCCGGCCGGCCATGTCCTCGTTTCACGGCTTCTGGTCGCTTGGCGGCATGGTGGGCGGGCTGACCGGCGGCGCGATGATCGTCACGCTCGGCGAGATGGGCCATGCGCTGGCGGTTGGCGCGATCGGCCTTGCGGTGGCGCTGTGGGCCTGGCGGCACTATCGCCCGGACAATTTCACCCGCAATGACGGCGGGACCCAGAAGGCCGGCGCGCGCCCACGCGGTGGCGTTCCGCGCGATGCCGGCATTTACGGGCTTGGTATCCTGACGCTTTTGGCGTTCGCGCCCGAGGGCACGGTGATCGACTGGAGCGCGCTCTATCTGCGCGACGAACTGGGCGCGCCGCTGATCGTTTCGGGCTATGCCTTCGCCGCCTTTTCGGCGACCATGGCGACGATGCGCTTTTTTGGCGACAGCCTGCGCACCCGTTTCGGCGACCGCCCCGTCTTCGTTGTCAGCGCGGCATTGGCCGCAACGGGGCTGGCGATCGCCGGCACGGCGCCGGGCTTCATCGTCGCCTGCGCCGGCTTCTTCATCGCCGGTCTCGGCATGGCCAACATGGTGCCGATCCTGTTCTCGGCGGCCGGCGCTTATCGCGGCCTGCCGCCCGCGGTTGCGATCGCTGTCATCACCACATTCGGCTATGGCGGCCTGTTGTTCATGCCGGCCTTTGTCGGTGTGCTCGCCGAAACCTTCTCTCTGGCCCTGGTCTTCGCCGGCTGGTCGGTAATCGTCCTGGCGGTAGGGCTAAGCGCGCTTTTGATCAACTATCTGCCGTCGCGGTCGAGCGGCAGCGCCGACAGCGCGTCGGCCAGGAAGTCGTAGACCCGGCGCACCTTGGCGCTGTGCCGCAATTCGCGGTGCGAGGCGAGCCAGACGGGCAACGGCGGGATCGCAAGCTCCGGCAGCACGCGGCGCAGAACCGGCGTCTGCCGCGCGACATAGCGCGGGCCGAAGCCGATGCCGGCGCCCGCTTGGACGATCGCCCAATACGCGACCTGATCGTCGGTGCGAATCTGGAACGCATCCCGGTCATAGCCGCCCGTCAGCGCGCGCATGCCGCGCTCGATCAGGTTGGTCCGGTCATAGCCGATCAGCGTGTGATCATACAGATCGTCGAGTGTCTGCGGCGTGCCGGCGCGGGTGAGATAGTCCTGATGCGCGTAGGCGCCCATGATGAAATCATTGATCTTGCGTGCGATCAGGTCGTTCTGGGTCGGCCGCACCATGCGCACGGCAATGTCCGCATCGCGCGCCAGAAGGTTCTCAAGGCTGTCGCTCGCCACCAGTTCGATGGCCAGCGCCGGTTCCGCCGCGCGCAGCGCCGCCAGAACCGGCGGCAGCACGAAGGTTGCCATCACCCGGCTGGCGGTGAGGCGGATCGTGCCCTCGACCCGCGTTTCCTGGTCGGTCGCCGCCATCGAAAAGGCCGCCGCGCTGTCGCGCATCCGCCGCGCCTCCTCGGCGATCCGCAAGGCCGCGCCCGTCGCCATCATGCCGGCGCGGCCGCGCTCGAACAGGACAAGGCCGGTCTGCGCTTCCAGTTCGCCAATGTGCCGGCCGAGCGTCGGTTGCGAAATGCCGGACCGGCGCGCCGCGCCGCTGAGCGTGCCCGCGTCGAGCACCGCCAGAAAACTGCGGATCAGGTTCCAGTCAAACTGTGTTCCATCCATTCATGGATGAATAATAGATCACCAATCTCTTGTCTATTCATTCATGACGCGATAGCCGATCATGCGGCATCATCATGGTTCAGGAGATGCAAGAGATGGGCACAATTGTCATTGCCGGCGCCGCCGGCCGGATCGGACACGCCGCCGCCGGAGCCTTCGTCGAGGCGGGATGGACCGTGCGCGGCATCGCCCGCGGCGCCAAGCTCGAGCGCCTGCCCGCCGGCGTCGACCCGGTGGAGGTCGACGCGTTCGACCAAAAGGCCATGATCGCCGCCTGCGCCGACGCCGATGTCGTCCTGCACGCGCTCAACCCGGCTTCCTATGCCAAATGGACGGCGCAGGTCATGCCCATGGCGGAAAACGTCCTTGCCGCCGCCAGGGAAGCCGGCGCGACGGTCATGCTGCCCGGCAACGTCTACAATTTCGGCACCACCATCGGCTTGAACACCGCCGAGGACGCGCCGATGCATGCGGACACCGAAAAGGGACGTTTGCGGGTCGATCTGGAGACCATGTTCGAGACGGCATCGGCCAAGGGCGTCCGAACCATCGTTCTGCGCGCCGGCGACTATTTCGGTGGACCGGTGGACGGAAGCTGGCTCGACCTGATGATCGCCAAGGACCTGACAAAGGGTCGCTTCGTATGGCCCGGCCGGTGGGATGCACCGCACGCTTTCGCTTATATGCCCGACTTCGCCCGCGCCTTCGTCGCGGTGGCCGAAAAGCGCGCGGAACTGCCGCCCTTCGCCCGGCTGCACTTTGCCGGCCACACAGCAACCGGCGAGGCGTTCCATGCAGCAATGGAGGCGGCAATCGGCCGGCCATTGACGCGCGGGTCGGTGCCTTGGCCGCTGCTGCGCCTGGTCGGCCTGTTCAACCCGGTCGTCCGCGAAGTCGCCAAAATGCGCTATCTGTGGAACGTGCCGCATTCGCTCGACAATGGGCGCCTTGAAGCGCTGATCGGCGCCGAACCGCACACGCCGCTGGAAAAGGCGCTGGCGGACTCCGTGGCAGCGCTGGGGCTCGACCGCACCTGACAGATCATCTTCACCAAACGTCGCACGACCAAACGTTTGCGGGGCGTTCCGCGCTATCCATGGTCTAATTTACGCGACCGAAGTCTTCGCGCTAAACCCCTCCCGACCCGCGCGGGCGGCCAGGCCGTCCGTCGCATCAGGGAGGCAGGGCGGCAATGCCCGCAAACCAAGTGGAGGTTTTCGATGTCAGGTGAAGTGTATCCGGTCCCCGCGGCGGTCAAGAAGAAGGCGCTGATCGACGACGCGACCTACAAGACCTGGTATCAGCAAAGCGTGGACGACCCCGAGGGTTTCTGGTCCAAGCACGGCCAGCGGATCGACTGGTTCAAGCCCTACACCAAGGTCAAGAACACCTCCTTTACCGGCAAGGTCGGGATCAAATGGTTCGAGGACGGCGTCACCAACGTCTCCTACAATTGCATCGACCGGCATCTGGAAAGGCGCGGCGACCAGGTGGCGATCATCTGGGAAGGCGACAATCCCTACGACGACAAGAAGATCACCTATCGCGAACTGCATGACGAGGTGTGCCGGCTCGCCAATGCGATGAAGGCGCGCGGCGTCAGGAAGGGTGACCGGGTCACGCTCTATCTGCCGATGATCCCCGAAGCGGCCTACGCGATGCTGGCCTGCGCGCGCATCGGCGCGATCCACTCGATCGTCTTTGGCGGCTTTTCCCCGGATGCGCTCGCCGACCGCATCGTGGGCTGCCAATCCCATTTCATCATCACCGCCGACGAGGGCCTGCGCGGCGGGCGGAAAGTGCCCCTCAAGCACAATGTCGACCTGGCCATCGAGGTGGCCGAGCGCGAGGGCGTGGAAGTCGATACCGTTCTGGTCGTGCGCCGTACCGCCGGCAAGATCGAATGGTTCGAGGATCGCGACGTCTGGTACCATGATGCGGTCAGCGACCAGAAGCCGGTCTGCCCGCCGGCCAAGATGAAGGCCGAGGACCCGCTTTTCATCCTCTACACCTCCGGATCGACCGGCAAGCCCAAGGGCGTGCTGCACACCACCGGCGGCTATCTGGTCTACGCCTCGATGACGCACCAATATGTCTTCGATTGCCAGGACGGCGACATCTATTGGTGCACCGCCGATGTCGGCTGGGTCACCGGCCACTCCTACATCGTCTACGGCCCGCTGTGTAACGGCGCCACCACGCTGATGTTCGAAGGCGTGCCCTCCTATCCGGACGCCTCGCGCTTCTGGGACGTGGTCGACAAGCACAAGGTGACGATCTTCTACACGGCGCCAACGGCGATCCGCGCGCTGATGGGCGCCGGCGTTTCCTTCGTCAACCGCACCTCGCGCAAGACGCTGCGGCTGCTCGGCTCGGTCGGCGAGCCGATCAACCCGGAAGCCTGGGAATGGTATTACAATGTCGTCGGCGAGAAGAAGTGCCCGATCGTCGACACATGGTGGCAGACCGAGACCGGCGGCATCATGATCACGCCGCTGCCCGGCGCCACCAGGCTCAAGCCCGGTTCGGCGACGCGCCCCTTCTTCGGCATCCAGCCGGAGTTGGTCGACAATGAAGGCCAGGTGCATTTGGAGACCGTCGCCGAAGGCAATCTGTGCATCGTCGATTCATGGCCGGGCCAGATGCGCACCGTCTATGGCGACCATGAGCGCTTCATCCAGACCTATTTCTCCACCTACAAGGGCAAATATTTCACCGGCGACGGCTGCAAGCGCGACGCGGACGGCTATTACTGGATCACCGGGCGCGTCGATGACGTCATCAACGTCTCCGGTCACCGGATGGGCACCGCCGAGGTGGAATCGGCGCTGGTCAGCCACGATTCGGTGTCCGAGGCCGCTGTCGTCGGCTACCCGCACGACGTCAAGGGTCAGGGCATCTATTGCTATGTGACGCTGATGGGCGGCTATGACGCCGATGACGGCCTGCGCAAGTCGCTTGTCCAGCATGTGCGTCAGGAGATCGGTCCGATCGCCTCGCCCGACAAGATCCAGTTCGCGCCGGGTCTGCCCAAGACCCGTTCGGGCAAGATCATGCGGCGCATCCTCAGAAAGATCGCCGAGGACGATTACGGCTCGCTCGGCGACACATCGACGCTGGCCGACCCGTCCGTGGTCGATGACCTGATCGAGAACCGGCAGAACAAGACGGGCTGACATCCCGGTTGCAAACGATAAAAACGGCCCGTCGCCGGCGGGCCGTTTGCTTTGGGCTTACGCAAAACCGCGTTCGAAATAGACGATCAGCCCGACCGCGCCGAAGAACAGGGCGATCAGGACGGTCAGCGCCAGCGCGCGATTGTTCTGATAGGCGATGGCGACATGGTCGCCGAACAGGCGCACCATCGCCGCCAGGAAGAAATAGCGAATGCCGCGCGCGATCAGCGTCGCCAGCACGAACAGTGCGAAAGGATAGCCGGTCGCGCCCGCCGACGCGATGGCAAGCTGGAAGGGAATTGGCGGCAGCATGCCGACCAGGACGATCGCCAGAAAGCCATAGCGGTCAAACAGCGCTTCGAAACGGGCCTGTTCGGCCTGCCAGCCGGCCCAGGCGATGAGGCTTTCGCCCGCCGCCTCCATGAAGAAATAGGCGACGAAATAGCCCACGACCGCGCCGGCAACGGCGCCAAGCGTGACGCTGGTCGCCATGCGCCAGACATGGTCGCGCGCATATTGCATCATCGGGATCAGCACGATCTCGACCGGCATGGGCAGGATGGTGGT
Organism: Roseitalea sp.; assembly: GCA_017642895.1. GTDB lineage: Bacteria > Pseudomonadota > Alphaproteobacteria > Rhizobiales > Rhizobiaceae > Roseitalea. Next base: position 218,356 of record JAEPON010000006.1, on the reverse strand, counting down.
CTCGCCCGCCGACAGCCAGAAAAGACCGGTGATGCCGGCCTTGCCCTGGCGCACACGCGCCAGCCAGCGTTTGAACGATCGTCCCGTCATGATAGAGCGCTCTGGCACCCGATTTTTGCGCCCGATGTCGCCCGCGATCCGGGCTTTTTTGAGACATGCCGGCCTTTTGAAGGTTCAGAGCGGCGGATCGTCGAGCCCGCCCATCCGGCAGACTTCCAGCCACTCGTCCTTGGTGACCGGCTGGACTGACAGGCGCATCGAGGTGACCAGCGCCATCCCGGCAAGTGTCTCATTGGCCTTGACGTCCTTGAGGCTGACGGGCACCGGCATGTCGCACACCGCCTTGATGTCGACGCACTCCCAGCGCGGATCGTCGGTCGTGGAATCGGGGTGGATTTCGGCGCAGACTTCGGCGATGCCAACGATCTCCAGCCCCTCATTGGAATGGTAGAAGAAGGCTTTGTCGCCCAGCTTCATGGCCCGCATATTGTTGCGCGCCTGATAGTTGCGGATGCCGTCCCATTCCTCGCCGGCCTCGCCCTTCGCCTTTTGCTGCGCCCAGGACCATTTGAAGGGTTCGGATTTGAAGAGCCAGTAGTGGGACATGGTCAGCCTTTTTCGGTTTCGGATTTGATGGGCCGGGACAAAAGGGTGGCGATCGCGGCGTCGACGTCAAGAGCGCCATCGACGATCGCGGCGACGGCGGCGGTGATCGGCGCTTCGATGCCATGTTCGCCGGCAATGCGCGCGGCGGTGCCGGCGGTGGCAACGCCCTCGGCGAGCTTGAGCCCGGACGTGTCCTCGTCGCGACCAATCGCCCGCCCGAAGGAAAAATTGCGCGACTGGTCCGAGCCGCAGGTCAGGATCAGGTCGCCAAGCCCGGACAGGCCGGCAAGCGTTTCGGTGCGCCCGCCGAGCGCCACCGCCAGCCGGCTCATTTCGGCAAAGCCGCGCGTCGTCAAGGCCGCCTGTGCGCTGGCGCCAAGGCCCCGCCCGGCGACGATGCCGGCGGCGATCGCCAGCACGTTCTTCAGCGCGCCGCCATATTCGACGCCGGCGACATCACCGCTCGCATAAAGCCGCAATCCCGGCCGGGCGAGCGCGCGGCAGGCGGCAAGGGCGCGCGCTTCATCGGCCATGGCAAGCGTGACGGCGGTGGGCAGACCCGGCGCCACATCGGCGGCAAAGCTCGGCCCCGACAGGACGGCATTTGCGTTGGCCGGCGCCGTGCGGCCCATCACCCCGGTCATCAAGTCACCGGACCCGCGCTCGATGCCCTTGGCGCAGGAGACCAGCAGCATGTGCGGATGCAGATGCGGCACCATCATCGCCAGCACCGCGCGCATCGTCTGCGCCGGCACCGCCAAAAGCACCATGTCGGCATCGGCCAGCGCCTCACCGGCGTCGGTGGTCGCCACGATCTGGGTCGGCAGGTCCGCATCGCCCAGATAGAAGCGGTTGGTGCGCTGCCCGTTGATCTCGGCGACGACGCCCGCATCGCGTCCCCACAGTCCGACGCGCTTTCCATCGCGCGCCATGGCAGCCGCAAGGGCCGTGCCCCACGCGCCGGCGCCGATGACTGTGACCTGACCACTCATGCCTTGGTGCCCTTGCGTCCCGACCCGATCAGCGGCGCGCTCTCGCCGTCGAGCGGCCAGCGGGGGCGCGGCGCAAAATCGAGCGGGTCGGTCTCGCCCCGCCGGAACCGTTCGAGCCCGGCCCATGCGATCATCGCCGCATTGTCCGAACACAAGTCCATGGGTGGCGCGCGGAAGGCGAAGCCGTTTTCGGCACACAGCCGTTCCAGCATCGCGCGGATCGCTCCGTTGGCGGCGACACCCCCGGCGACGACCAGCGTCGGCGACGGATCGGCGATTTCTGCGCGGTAGCGGGTCAGGCTGCGCGCGACCCGGTCTTCCAGCGTCTCGGTGACCGCGGTCTGGAACCCCGCGCACAAATCGGCCACGTCCCGGTCGGTGAGCGCGCCCAGATCCGTCGCGGTCTTGCGCAGCGCGGTCTTCAGACCCGAAAAGGAAAAGTCCGGCCGCGCCTCGCCCTTGAGCGGCCGTGGCAGCGTGAACCGGTCCGGATCCCCCCTTTCCGCCATCTTTTCGACGGCCGGCCCGCCCGGATAGCCGAGATCAAGCAGTTTCGCCGTCTTGTCGAACGCTTCGCCGAGCGCATCGTCGATCGTTGTTGCCCAGCGCTCATAGGTGCCCAGATCGCGCACCAGCACCATCTGGGTATGCCCGCCCGACACCAACAGCAGCAGATAGGGAAATCGCTGGCCGTCCGTCAGGCGGGGCGTCAGGGCATGACCTTCCAGATGATTGACCGCCAGAAACGGCTTGCCCCGCGCCAGCGCGATCGCCTTGCCGGTCATCGTGCCGACGATCAGCCCGCCGATCAGGCCGGGGCCGGCGGTCGCCGCGACCGCATCGATAGCGTCCCAGCCCGTGCCAGCCTCCGACAGCGCGGTTTCGATCACAGTGTCCAGCTTGTCGGCATGGGCGCGGGCGGCAATCTCGGGCACCACGCCGCCATAGCCGGCATGCTCTCCGAACTGGCTGTAGATCACGTTGGACAGGATCACACCGCGCGCATCGTCGGCGCCGGCGCGCACGATGGCGGCGGCGGTTTCGTCGCAGCTTGTCTCAATGCCCAGCACGGTCGGCATGGTCGATTGCCGCTGATCCAGGTTCGGGTTAGGGAGGTGGTCGCCTATCATGGATCGGGGAGCAAGCAAACCGTGGCACAGGGGTTCGGAACGGTCAGGATCGGAACACGCGGCAGCCCGCTGGCGCTGGCACAGGCCCGTGAGGTGCGCGACCGGCTCGTCGCCGCCCATGGCATGAGCCCGGAGACGATCGAGATCGTCGTCATCTCCACCAAGGGCGACCGCGTGCAGGACCGCGAACTGAAAGAAATCGGTGGCAAGGGCCTGTTCACCGAGGAGATCGAGGCGCAGCTCCTGTCCGGCGACATCGACCTTGCGGTGCATTCTTCCAAGGATATGCCGACCAAACTGCCCGACGGGCTGGCGCTGACAGCATTTCTTGAGCGCGAGGACCCGCGCGACGCCTTCATCGGCAGGGCGGCGCCGACGCTCGATGCGTTGCCCGGCGGCGCGATCGTCGGCACCTCGTCTTTGCGGCGCCAGGCGCTGGTGCGCCGCGCGCGGCCCGATGTGGAGGTGGTCGGTTTTCGCGGCAATGTGCAGACGCGCCTCAAAAAGCTCGAAGACGGCGTCGCCCATGCGACGCTCCTCGCCAATGCCGGGCTCCGGCGCCTGGGCATGGCCGATGTGATCACCGACCTGATCGCCCTGGACGTCTTTCCGCCCGCGCCGGGCCAGGGCGCGATCTGCATCGAGGGCCGCGCCGGCGACACGCGCACCGACGCGCTGGTCGCACCGCTCAAGCATATCGCAACCGAAACCGCGCTCAGATGCGAACGGGCGTTTCTCGCGGCGCTCGACGGCTCATGCCGCACACCGATCGCCGGCCACGCACGGATCGACGGCGGCACGATCGCGTTCTCCGGCACCATCCTGACGCCCGACGGCACCGTCACGCACGACATCGCCTCGAGCGGTCCGGCAAGTGATCCCGAGACGCTCGGGCGGACGGCCGGTGACGAGTTGCGGGCGCGCGCCGGCGCTGGCTTTTTTGAAAGCTGGACCTGACCCGTGACCGCTCGGCGCCCGCGCGTTCTGGTCACCCGGCCCGAACCGGGCGCTTCGCGCACCGCCGCTGCGCTCGACGCGGCCGGCATCGAAGCGATCATCTGCCCGTTCACCGAGACAGTCGACCTGCAGGTTTCCGCGGCATCCGTCGCCGCGGCCGCGCGCGTTGACGCGGTCGCAGTCACCAGCGCCAAGGCGCTGACCCACGCCCCGCCGGCGCTGACCGACGCGGTACGCGCCAAACCGGTCTTTGCCGTGGGCGATGCGACCGCGCGGGCCGCCCGCGCGTTGGGCATGGGCAATGTCCGGTCGGCCGATGGCGACGCGATCGCGCTCGCAAATCTGATCGGCGACACCATCGTCGCCGATGCGCCTGTCGCCTATCTGTGCGGCCGCGTGCGGACTGGCGAACTGGAACGGCGCCTGTCGGAAACCGGACGCAAAATCACGCTGATCGAAACCTATGACATCCAAAAAGTCAGTCAATTGACTGATAAAATCACGGGTGCGCTCGAAAATGGCGATCTCGACGGCATCCTGCTGCATTCAGGCATGTCGGCCCGGCTTCTGGCCGACGCATTGGGGGTGACAAATGAGCAGCAACTGATTGATAAAAAAACACTTTTCACGATTTCCGAACGTGCCGGCGAACCGCTCGCGGCGATAACCGATGCCGCGATCATCGCCGCGCCTGTGCCGCGTGACGACGCGCTCATCGACACCGTTCGGCGACATTTTTTGCGCTGATGTCCGGCACTTGACCAATGGCGGGTTTTGATTCCGCACCGCCGTGCTAGAACCGGCCCGATATCTGGTCCGTTTTGTTCAAAGGAGAGCGTTCATGGCACAGCGCGCAAGACCGTCGCGAGGCGCGGGGCGGGGCGGCACACGCAAGCCGGTCACCATCGATCTCGAGGCCGAGAACACCGCCGACATGAGCGCGCCCGCCGAAACCGCCGCAGACGCACCCGCCGAAACAACGGCCTCCGAGACGGCCGCGGCCGAACCGGTGGCAATGGACCAAGCCGAAAAACCGCGTGAAAACGCATCGGCCACCGAGGCGGATGCGTCGCCCTTTGCCAAGGCGACCGAAAGGACCGCCGAAGAGGTTGCACCGGACAAGCCCGAACCAACCGGCGGCGAGGACAAGGCCGGCACCCGCCGTTCGGCCCCGCCTCCTCCGCCCCCACCACCTGCAAGACGCGGCGGCACCGGCGCCATAGCCGGCGGTCTCATTGGCGGCCTGATCGCGCTCATCGTCGGCGCCGGCCTGCAATGGGCGGGCCTTCTGCCATCCTTCGGTTCGGCACCGGCCGAAACCGTCGATCTGGCGCCGGTCCAGTCTGAGATCGCGCAATTGCAGGCGCGGCTTGACGAATTGGCCGCGGCGCCGGCATCGGACGAGGCGGCCGTGTCCGCCGAACTGATCGCCCGGATCGAAGCGGCGGCGGAAGCCGCCCAAAATGCCCAGACCGACAGCGGCAGCGCGCTGTCCGCCATTGAAACGCTGACCACCGAAGTGGACGGGCTGCGATCCGCCATGTCGTCGGGCGCTGCCGGCGAGGGCGCCGGGCTGGAAGCCATCTCCGGCCGTCTCGACCAGATCGAAACGCAAATGGCGAGCATGGCCGAACCCGGCGAGGCCCGAAGCAACGAGGCGGTTCAGGCGCTCGGCGAAACGGTGGCGGCCGTGCAAACCGATCTGGGCGCGCTGGCCGGCGATGTGGGCACGATGCGCGAAAGCGTTGCGAGTGTGGAAACGACGGTCAATGACGAGCTTGCCGCGCTCGGCGCCCGCATCGATGCCAACCAGGCGGCACTGGCCGACGCGCAGGCGCAGCTTGCCGAAGGCGGCGCGGATTCCACGGTTGTGGCGCGGGCCATCGCCGCTGCCGGTTTGAAATCGGCGATCGACCGGGGCAGCGCGTTCATGACAGAGCTTGAAGCCTATGCCTCGGTTGCCGGCGAGGACGAGACGGTCACGCAATTGCGCGACTTCGCCGCGTCGGGCGTGCCGACGCTCACGCAACTGGCCGACGGCTTCGGCCCGATCGCCAACCGGATCGTCGCCACGGGCCAGGGGCTGGACGAAAACGCCTCGCTCGGCGACCGGCTGATGTCGAGCGCCCGGTCGCTGGTGCAGGTGCGCCCGGTCGGCGAGGCCGAGGGCGATACGCCCGGCGCCATCGCCGCGCGCGTCGAAACCCGGCTCAAGGGCGGCAATCTCGACGGTGCGCTGGCCGAATGGGAGACGCTGCCCGATCCGGCCAAGGCCGCCTCGGCCGACTTCATGGACCGGGTGCGCGCGCGCCAGAGCGTTGATTCCCTGGTCGCCGGCGCGCTCTCCGGCGCCATGTCGGCGGCAAGGCCCGCCGCGCCCCAGTCCGATGCGACGCAGTAAGGGAGCATTGCCATGATCAAGGTGCTCATTTTCGTCGCGCTGGTCTTCGCGCTCGGGTTCGGCTTTGCCTGGCTGGCCGACATGCCCGGCGACGTCACCGTCACCGTCGGCGACCAGTTGATCAACGTCTCGCTCATGGTCGCCGCCGTCGGCGTCGTTTCGATCGTCGCGGCGATCATGCTGACCTGGTGGATCATCCGTGTCGTCTTCACCTCGCCCGACCGGCTCAACCGCTTTTTCCGCGCCCGCAAACGCGACCGGGGCTACCAGTCGCTGTCGACCGGCATCATCGCCGCCGGCTCAGGCGATCCGGTGACCTCACGGCGCATGCTCAAGCAGGCCGGCGGGCTCCTGAACGAGACCACCGAACCGCTGATCCAGTTGCTGGATGCACAGACGACGCTGCTTGAAGGCAAGCATGCCGATGCGCGTCAGAAATTCGAGGCGATGCTCGAAGACCCCGAATTGCGGCTTCTGGGCCTGCGCGGGCTCTATATGGAAGCACAAAGGCTCGGCGACCGCGAGGCGCAGAAACACTATGCGGAGAAAGCGGCCGAACTCGGCCCGCAACTGATCTGGGCCGGCAGGGCGGCGATCGACCTGAAGACGGCTTCGGGCGACTGGGACGGCGCGATCCGTCTGCTCGAAAAGCAAAAGGCGGCCAAACATGTCGCCCGCGAGGATTCCGACCGCAAGCGCGCCGTGCTGCTGACCGCGCTGGCCATGGACAATGCCGAGAGCGATCCGGCCAAATCCAAACAGGCCGCGCTCGAGGCGCACCGGCTGGCGCCGGGCTTTGCCCCCGCCGCCGTCACCGCGGCCGAAGCCGCCTTCCGCCTCAACGAGATGCGGCGCGGCGTCAAGGTGCTGGAGACCTGCTGGCGCAAGGCGCCGCATCCGGATGTGGCGCTCGCCTACGCCAATGCGCGGCCCGGCGATTCAGCGCTCGACCGGCTCAAGCGGGCACGCCGGCTCGAGGCGATCAAACCCAACACCACCGAATCCTCGCTCATCGTCGCGCAAATGGCGCTGGAGGCGGGCGAATTCGAACAGGCGCGCAAATCGGTCGCCGCCGTCTTGCGCAACGAGCCGCGCGAGAGCGCCTTCATGCTGATGGCCGACATCGAGGATGCCGAGACCGGCGATCAGGGAAGGGTGCGCGAATGGCTGTCGCGCGCGGTGCGCGCCGCCCGCGATCCGGCCTGGACCGCCGACGGCATTGTCGCCGAAAAATGGGCGCCCTTCTCGCCGGTCACAGGCCGCATCGATGCGTACGAATGGAAGGTGCCGGTCGAACGCACGGGCGCGCTGATCGAAAACGATCTCGACCCGATGGTGCCCGGAACGCCGGCCGATGCCGGCCCGTCCGTCGATGCGGACGAGGCGATCGTTCCGGCCCTGCCGGTGGCCGAAGCGCACGCCGAACCTCCGGCCGATCCAGCCCCGGTCAAGACGATCGGCGAACCGGTCGATCTGGCCGCCCGGGTCGAGGCGTCGCGCGAGGAACGTGCGCAAGCCGCCGAAGCCGCCGCCGACAAGGGTGAGGACAGCGCCGCTGCCGAAAAGGAGGAGGATGCTGTTGAGGAGGCCGAAACGTCGATACCGGTGGTCGAAGCCGCCGGCAGCGCAACCGCCGGCGCGGTTGCAAAGACGGTCAATGGCCGGGCGGACGAGGGCGAGGACGAGGCCAGGCCCGCCGGCGCGGAAACGCCCAAACCGCCGGCCGAAGCCACAACCGAAAGCCCGCCCGCGGACGCGGCCCCCGACAAACCCGATGGCAAACCTGATGGTGTGCCCGCCGATGCCGGCAGCGCCGAAACGGATGAGAACGCGCCGGTCAAGCCCCCCATCCCCGACGATCCGGGCATTGAGGACGGCGCTGATGGCGAGCCGGACAAGCCCCGCCGCTTCCGGTTGTTTTGAGGCGGATTCGGTCTAGATTGGTCGCTGACGGCGCGCCGGGGCCTGTCCGGCGCGGATGGGCCGCTGCGACGCGACAACAGATGGGGCGATATCATGCTTGACCGGTTCCGGTCCTTTGTCAGGGAACTTGTCGATGGCGCGGAAGAACCGCGGCGTCCGAACCCGACAGCCCGCAATTGGCCACGGCGGCGCTGATGTACCATGTCATCCAGGCAGACGGCGTGCTGCGCCCGGTCGAACGCGAGCGGTTCGCAACGGTCCTCAGCGAGGAGTACGCGCTCGACAAGACGCAGCTCGACAGGCTGATAAAGGCGGCCCGGCAGGCCGACGGCGAGGCGGTCGATCTTTACCGGTTCACCTCGATCCTCATGAACACGATGAGCGCCACCGACCGGATCGGCTTCATCGAAATCCTGTGGGAGATGGTCTATGCAGACGGCGTGCGCCACGAGCTGGAAGACAATGTGGTCTGGCGCATCTCCGAACTGCTCGGCGTCAGCGGCCGTGACCGGGTGCTGATGCGCCAGCGGGTGCAGGAACGGCTCGGCATCGAAGGTGGCGATGAAGGCTGAAGGCACCACGGGCGCACCGTCAGGCGCAACGAACCAGGGCACCGGCGCCAAGAAGCCGGTTCTGGTCATCCTGCACCAGGAGACCTCGTCGCCGGGCCGGGTTGGCCAGATGCTCGAGGCGCGCGGCCATGCGCTGGACATACGCCGTCCGCCGCTCGGCGATCCGCTGCCGGAGACGCTGGAACACCATGCCGGCGCGGTGATGTTTGGCGGACCGATGAGCGCCAACGACCCGGACGACTATGTCAGGCGCGAGACCGACTGGCTGGCCGTGCCGCTCAAGGAGGAAAAGCCCTTTTTCGGCATTTGTCTGGGTGCGCAAATGCTGGTCAACCATCTGGGCGGCACGGTTGCGGGCCGCGATGACGGCCAAGTCGAGATCGGCTGGTATCCCATCGAGCCGACCGAGGCGGGCCGCGCGCTGATGGACTGGCCGGAGATGATCTACCAGTTCCACCGCGAGGGCTTTTCCCTGCCGTCCGGTGCGGTGCATCTGGCCACCGCCGACGCCTATCCCAACCAGGCGTTCCGTTACGGCGAAAATGCCTGGGGCGTGCAGTTTCATGCCGAACTGACACAGGTCATGATGCAGCGCTGGGCCGTGCGCGGCGCGCACCGGTTCGAGCTGCCGGGCGCGCAGGAGGGCCGCGCCCATCTCGACGGCCGGCTGCACCATGATGCGCCGGTGCGGCAATGGCTGGCGGATTTTCTCGACATCGTCTTCGAGCGGGAGACGATGCAAGCGGGGTGAGCCAATGAGAGCGGCTCCTTCTCCCAGCATGCGGGGAGAAGGTGGGCCCGAGCGCAGCGAGGGCTCGGGTGAGGACCGGTGCACGATTGTTCCTTTGCGCTGAGCAAGGCTGCCTTGCCCCCTCACCCAGCTGTGACCGGCGTTCGCAGGGCTCACGCAGTCTCGCGTCCCTCTCCCCGCTTGCGGGGTGAGGGCCATTGCCTATTCCCGCCGGTCGAGCCGCCGCACGTCGCGCAATTGCGGGAACACGAACGCCCAGCCGGCGGCGACCGCGATCGAGCTGATCCCGCCGATGACCACCGCCGGCACCGCGCCGATCCAGGCGGCGACGAAGCCGGCGCGCATGTCGCCCAATTCGTTCGAGGCACCCAGAAACACGATGTTGACCGCATTGACCCGGCCGCGCACCTCGTCAGGCGTCCAGATCTGCAACACCGTCTCGCGGATATAAACACTGATCATGTCGAAAGCGCCGATCAGCGCCAGCGCGATCACCGACAGCCAGGCAAGCTGCGACAGACCGAAGACGATGGTGAAGACACCGAACAGGCCGACCGAGACCAGAAGGATGCGGCCGGCATGGTCGCGCACCGGCGAGGTGGCCAGATAGACCGCCATCATCACCGCCCCCACACCGGGCGCCGCGCGCAGCATGCCGAGCGCCCATGGCCCAGCGTCCAGCACGTCGCGCGCGAAGATCGGCAACAACGCCACCGCGCTGCCCAGGAACACGGCGAACAGGTCAAGCGAGATGGCGCCGAGCACCACCTTCTGGTCGCGAATGTAACGCAGCCCCGCAAACAGCGAATCGAACGTCACCTTGGTGATGTGCGCGCGCTCGGCCGGCTTGGGCACCAGAAGGACGAGCGCGGTCGCCACCGCCAGCATCAGCGCCGAGATGCCGTAGGTGAACGTCGCGCTGACGCCGTACAAAAGCCCGCCCGCGACGGGGCCGAGGATCGACGCCACCTGCCATGCCGACGAGTTCCACGCCACCGCGTTGGGGAAGACACGCTGCGGCACCAGATTGACGACCAGCGATTGCGAGGCGGGCGCGAAAAAGGCGCGCGCGACGCCGAACCCGAACAGGGCGACGAAGATCGGCATGGGCGAGGTCAGGCCGCGCCAGGAATAGTAAAGGATCGCCAGCGCGCACAGAAAGGCCAGGGCCGTCGAGGCGGCCATCACCGTGCGCCGGCCATAGCGGTCGGCCACCGCGCCGGTCACCAGCACCAGAAGCAGCAGCGGCAGGAACTGCACCAGCCCGATAATGCCCAGATCGAGCGGATCGCGCGTCAGATCATAGACCTGCCAGCCGACCGCGACGGCGACCACATAGGTGGCGAACGTGGTCGCGAACCGCGCTGTCCAATATTTGACATAGGCCGGATAGGCGAACGCCTCGAAACGCCCCGGGGCCGGCCCGCCGGTTGCACCATCATCGCTCATGGCGCCGCGATAGGCGTTTTGGCGGTCCGGCACAAAGGCTTTTTTGTCCGGTTGCACAACAGGCGCACCCGATGCGGGCGCGCGCTTGCCGATCGGTTCTTGTGCGCCTATGTGAGGGCGTCCCGGCGAAAAGGAGAACGAGCGTGGGCCTGACGATCATCAACACACTTTTGTTCGCGCTCAACATCTATACGTGGATCGTGATCGGCGCGGTGATCTTTTCATGGCTCTACGCTTTCAACGTGGTCAATTCGTCGAACCGCTTCGTCTCGATGCTGGGCGAATTCTTCTACAAGGCGACCGAACCGCTGCTGCGGCCGATCCGGCGGGTCCTGCCCGATCTGGGCGGCATCGACATCTCGCCGATCGTCCTGTTCGTCGGCATCTATTTCGTCGGCCAGATCGTCCGCAACGTGCTCGCGCCGGCGATCATCTAGAGCGCGCCCGGCGAAGAGCCTGCCCCGGACTTGATCCGGGGTGGAATCACCGGAGCCGACAAGACAAGCGATAAAACAATCGGTTAGAGCGGAGCTGCGTTTCCACGAAACGCGGAAACGCTCTAGACGACTTCTATTTGCCGCGTTGAACTCGCCGTTGATCACAATATTCTGCCCGGAGCGATGGCCAATCGGCGCTGGGGAAGCGATATCTACGTCGTCGGATCGTCATCGTCGTCAAGCCAGATGACGCCCATTCCAAACCAATATGCCTTGATGACGATTTCATTTCCGCAGTCCGTGCAACTGACGCTCTTGTGCTCAACGGTGTTCACTCGTTCCAACGCAGCTTTTGAAGCCACTTCTTCCAAATTGCCGCGTTGAAAAAACACTCGCAGAAAATCCTTGCCGTGTTTGGATGTCTCCAAGGCGTCAACGGCGATATCGAGCAATCCGATCTGGCGGCCGCAATTGCCGCAGATCGGTGCGGGTTGGGTAGCAAGTGTGCGCTCGACCACCAGTGTTGAAACATCAACCGACAATAGTTCTGATAGCTTCAGCGCATCTTTCGGAGGCAAGTGCCAAGGAAATGTCTTTTGATCGCTCATTTATGAACTTAGCTTACAGAGTTGATGATCGAAGGAAAGCATCGTCAGGCAATGCTGGCAAGGCATTGACTGTAATTCAAATGCAATTCGGGCTCTGACCCGGCAGACAGCCCGGCGATCATCTGACGTCTCAGCCCTTTTGGGTTTCGACACCGCGCCGGCTGATCCACCGCAGCGCCCATTCAAACGGGCCTTGGGCGAAACGCGTGCGCCAGAGCGCGACGAATGCGATCAGCACGATCGTCACACCGATCGCCGTCAGCACGGCGGCCGCCGGCCCGACACCGTCCCAAAGGCCGAGCCCGTAGGGCGCGAAGATCGTCGACAGCACAATCGACTGGCCCAGATAGACCGTCAGGCTCGACCCGCCGGCGGTCAGAAGCCGGGCCATGAACGGCCCCGGCGGGCGGGCCAGCGCGGCGATCAGACCGAGATAACCGAGCGTCGTCAGCGGCGCGACGAGCACGACCAGCAACTCACCCATCAGGGGATCACGCCACTGCCAGACCGCCGCCGCCGCAAGGCTCAGCGCGACGCCCGGCACGAGGCACCAGCGCCGCGCCTGTTGCCAGACCGGATGGCCCGGCTCGTCGATCAACCCGGACTTGACCGCCGCCAGACCGAGGCAAAACCAGCCCAGCGCCGCCAGCCCCTGCGACAGGAGCACGAAGATGAAGGCGATGGCGAAGATCACCGCCCGAAAACCCATCACCTGTGCCATCGACCCCTCGGTCATCACATAGCGCTCAAGCTCCGCGGCTTCGGTGGGCGCGGTCGGAAAAGCGGTCATCATGGCCATGGTCAGAACGAGCTGGACGACGAGCAGGATCGTACCCAGCCGGATCAGGCGGCCGGCCGGCCAGGCGCGGACCCGGTAAAGGATCGCGCCTGTGATCGCATAGACGACCAGAATGTCGCCGGGAAAGAACAAAAGCCCATGCACCAGCCCGAACAGGGCAAGACCGATCATGCGGTTGCGGTAAAGCTGGCCGAACGCAAGGCCGCGTCGCTCGGCCGAGCGCATCTGGAAGGCCAGCCCCACGCCGAACATGAAGGAAAACAGCCCATAGCTTTTCAGAAGCGCCAGCCCGCCCACCAGCCATGCCGCCACCGCGTCGGCCGGACCCTGGTGCGTTGCACCGACAAAACCCTGCTCGATCGGATAGGCCATGAACTGGACATTGACGACCACGATGCCGAACAGCGCGAACAGCCGCAGATAATCGGGCATCAGGGCGCGTTGGGCGGTCATGGATCGGCTCCCGGCATCGGTCGTTTGGCGCCGGTGTCCGGCAGGCCGCGTCATGGCCGTTCCGGCCGCGCCGGGTCAAGACCCGGGCGGCTGGTCATGACCGGTTCCTGACAATGCCATCCATTTGAGAGACGCGGTTTCGTCGTCAGCCCTTGGCGCGTTCGATCGCCTCGATGATCAGCTTTTCGGCGGTGTCCCGGTTCTGCCAGCCGCCCAGCTTGACCCATTTGCCCGGCTCGAGATCCTTGTAATGCTCGAAGAAATGCTCGATCTGCTGCAGCGTGATCTCCGGCAGGTCGGTATAGTCCTTGACGCCGTCATAGCGCCTGGTCAGACCCGGCGAGGGCACGGCGATGACCTTTTCGTCCTGTCCGGAATTGTCTTCCATCAGCATGACGCCGATCGGCCGCACATTGATGACGCAGCCCGGAATCAGCGGCCGCGTATTGCACACCAGAACGTCGATGGGGTCGCCATCATCGGACAATGTGTGGGGCACGAAGCCGTAATTGCCCGGATAGGCCATCGGCGTATAGAGGAACCGGTCGACGACCAGCGTGCCGGCGTCCTTGTCCAGCTCATATTTGATCGGATGGCCGCCCAGCGGCACCTCGATGATCACGTTGACATCGTGCGGCGGCGTGTCGCCGATGGAAATGGCGTCGATGCGCATGGGGGTCTCCGCTCGGAACGCGTTCGGCAAAAGCGGCTATCCGCCCTGCGGTTCGAAAGCGCGACAAAAACATGAAATCGCCGCCCGTTGATAGCCGCGCGCCCACCGCATCGCAACACGACCTTGGGCGTGGGGCGGTGGCGTTCAGCCGGCCGTGAGCGGCTATTCGGTCTCGGTCTTGCGTAGGCGGCCACCATCGCGCGACACATCCGCTTGCCGTCACTTCACGCCGACAGCATCTCGCGATAGGAGCGCTCGACGCGCTCGGCCCCGGACAGCCCCAACCGCTCAATGGCTTCGAGAAGCGTGTTGCGGAGCGCGGGCAGCGTGGCCTCATCGTCGGTCATCGCAGCCACTTCCACGAACGTGCCGAGCCCGTCGACCTCATCGAGCGTCACATGACAGCGATCCAGGAAATAGATGTCCCGGCGCTTGCTGATCTTGAACTGCTCAACAAAGCCAAGCGACTGAAGCATGTCCAGGGCCTTGGCATGGTCCGGCAGGTCCATCGCGACACACTCGTCCCTCGCCGGACCTTTTGATATCCACAGCACGCGGTTCGACGGGCGCATGTGGCGCAAGACATGGCTCTGCCCGTTGCGCGCCAACCGGTCATCCGCCAAATCGAGGAACAGATCGGTTTCACTGTTGTTCAGCGCAAAGGGGATGGCCCCGAGCGTTTCAAGCCGTGCGCGGACATCGCCAAGGCCGTCCACGCGGACCTTGAATTCGACCTCGAACCGGCCGGCGAAATGGTCGCCCGGATCGGCCAGCATGCCCTTGCGTGCAAGATCGGCCGACGCCGTTCCGGAAGCTTGTGCCATGGCTGCAACTGTCCCGCGGGTTAACGGATCGACCATGCCCGGCCCGCATGGGCGGATCAATGGCAGCATCGCTGCCATTGCCTCGGTCATGCAAAGAAGCGCACGCCGCCAATCGCGATATCGGCGGCAAATTCGCGCCCGATGGCCAAAATGGCGATGCGGCGAAGCCGCGAGATGTCAAGCGGTGCCGGCGTCTGATGGGCTTCAAAGCCGGCAAACGCCAGCCGGTATGTCTGCCAGCCGGGACCGGCCAGAAAGCTTTGCCGATAAGACTGCCAGGGTCGCCGCAAATCGTTCGTGCGCAGGTGCAGATTGTAGGTTTCGCCATTGCCGAACGCATCGAGCGCGATGCCGGCAAAGCCGCGCGCATCGACCGGGGCGCCTGTGTCCGAAAGATCGAGCGAAAGCTGGATGAAGCCGCCATTGTTGTCGAGGCTGACCTGCCCGGTCAGACGCAGGGCCGGGCGGCCGTCGATCGCCTGCGACGCCATCGCGCCGCGCGAAACGCCGCCCATCACCCCGTCGGCGACATAGCGCCATGTGGCCCCGTTGGAGGCAAGCGGCCCGGGCCGGCTGAAATCGTCGATGACGGCCTTGGTGTCGGCCATGGCGGCTTTGGTCCCTGTGGCGATGGCCGCGCCCGCGCCAACAAGGCCGAGCGCCGTTCGGCGGGTTATCATGGCGCCACCCCAATCGAAAACCTGGTCGGACGCAACACCTGCCTTGAGAAAGCCGGCAGCCGCCAACCTCTCGCATGACAGTTCAGGCACGGTTCGCACGCGAAGCTGTTCTATGTTTTGAGCCGTGGATGCTTCATAGTGGGCCGCAGCCGGTTTGATGAGAACAGCATGTGGAGGCGAAAATGGCCGACAGCGCGGACTGGATCGATGATCTGAAGAGGATGCGGGATGAACTGCGTCTTCAATTGCATCTTGGCGCACGCGAGGCCGAAGACGAGTGGGAAGACCTCATGAAGGACTGGGACAGATTTGCCAGTCGCGCGCAGTTCGACAAGTCGGCCGAAGAGGTCGGCGAGGCCGCCAAGCAACTCGGTCTTCGGATGAAGGAGGCCTACGACCGAATGCGAAAGGCCTGAGCACCGGAAAAGGCGGCGCTCAATTCCAGACGTAGGCGATCTTGGCCAGCTTGCGGCCGTCGAAGACCTCGGCGCCTTCGGCCACCGGCTGGCCGCCATGGCCCCGGTAAAACCCTGTCGCGCCGAGATTTTCCGCCAATGCCCAGACGACAAGCCCCTTGCAGCCATGGCCGGCGAGCTGTCCCCGCGCGGCCACGAACAGCCGGCTGCCGAAGCCGACGCCCTGATATTCGGGGCGCAGATAGATTTCGTAAATCTCGCCATCCTGGGGCAGGGCGCGGGCGCGGTTCAGCCCGTAGGTGACATAGCCGGCGATCATGCCGCCCAGATCGAGCACCATCACCGACGTGCCGCGCCTTATGGCGCGCTGCCACCAGCGGTGGTCACGCCGGCCGATCATGCCGCGCAGCGCCTTGTGGGGAATGATGCCCGCATAGGCGTTCTGCCAGGCCTCGGCATGCACCTCGGCGATCCCGGGCGCATCGCGCGGGTCTGCTGGGCGTATGTCGATCGTCAGCGCGGTCATGATTGGTTAACCATGAGCCAGCCGGCTGCATCGGGCAAGAGTGTTTTGCTCCCGCGCCGATCAATTTCACATCCTGTTGACGCGGCCGGCGAACGAGGTCAGGTCAGGCGCTGGCGCGGGCCTTTTCGAAGCGCTTGCGCTCGTGCGGATCGAGATAGAGCTTGCGCAGGCGGATCGATTTGGGCGTCACCTCGACCAGTTCGTCATCCTGGATCCAGGAGAGCGCCCGTTCGAGCGTCATCTTCACCGGCGGCGTGAGCTTGACCGCATCATCCTTGCCGGCGGCGCGCACATTGGTCAGCTTCTTGCCCTTGAGGACGTTGACCTCAAGATCATTGTCGCGCGTGTGGATGCCGATGATCATGCCCTGATAAACCTTGACGCCCGGATCGATCACCATCGGACCGCGATCTTCGAGGTTGAACAGCGCATAGGCCACCGCCTCACCCGGCTCGTTGGCGATCAAAACGCCATTGTTGCGGCCGGCGATCGGCCCCTTGTAGGGCGCATACTCGTGGAACAACCGGTTCATGATCGCCGTGCCCTTCGTGTCCGTCAAAAGCTCGGACTGGTAGCCGATCAGCCCGCGCGTCGGCGCGTGGAAGACCAGCCGCACCCGGTCGCCGCCGGACGGCTTGAGTTCGATCATCTCGCCCTTGCGCTCGCTCATCTTCTGGACGACGGCACCCGAATGTTCCTCGTCGACATCGATGACCACCTCCTCGATCGGTTCGAGCGTTGAACCATCATCGCCGGTCTGCATGACGACGCGCGGCCGCGAGACAGCCAGTTCGAAGCCCTCGCGCCGCATGGTCTCGATCAGGACGGCGAGCTGCAACTCGCCACGGCCCGAGACGTGGAAGGCGTCCTTTTGCTCGGAGTCCTCGATCTTGAGCGCGACATTGCCCTCGGCCTCCTTCATCAGCCGGTCGCGGATGACGCGGCTGGTCACCTTGTCGCCCTCGGTGCCGGCGAGCGGCGAATCGTTGACGATGAAGCTCATGGTCACCGTCGGCGGATCGATCGGCTGCGCTTCAAGCGGTTCGGTGACGGACGGATCGCAGAACGTGTCGGCCACCGTGCCCTTTGAAAGCCCGGCAATGGCGACGATGTCGCCGGCGCGCCCTTCCTCGATCGGCTGGCGCTCCAGCCCCCGAAAGGCGAGGATCTTGGAGACACGGCCGGTCTCGAGCGTCTTGCCGTTGCCGTCCATCACCTTGATCGTCTGGTTCGGCTTGACGGCGCCCGAGTGAATGCGCCCGGTGATGATCCGGCCAAGAAACGGATTGGCTTCGAGGATCGTGCCGATCATCCGGAACGGGCCATCGCCGACAGACGGTTCGGGCACGTGGGTCAGCACCAGATCGAACAGCGGCGCGAGCGAAGCATCGGCCGGCTTGTCCGGCTCGGCGGCCATCCAGCCATCGCGGCCCGATCCATACAGAATGGGGAAATCGAGCTGCTCGTCATCGGCATCGAGCGCGGCGAACAGGTCGAACACCTCGTTGACTACCTCGTTGGCGCGCGCGTCGGGCCGGTCGATCTTGTTGACGGCGACGATGGGCCTGAGCCCCACCTTGAGCGCCTTGCCGACGACGAACTTGGTCTGCGGCATCGGCCCTTCGGCCGCATCGACCAGCACAATGGCGCCATCCACCATGTTCAGGATGCGCTCAACCTCGCCGCCGAAATCGGCGTGACCGGGTGTGTCGACAATGTTGATGCGCGTATCCTGCCAGGTTACCGAAGTGGCCTTGGCAAGAATGGTGATGCCACGCTCCTTTTCGATGTCGCCGGAATCGAGCGCACGCTCCTCGACACGTTCATTGTCGCGGTAGACGCCGGACTGTTTCAAAAGTTCATCGACCAGCGTCGTCTTGCCATGGTCGACATGCGCGATGATCGCGATGTTGCGAAGGGCCATAATCTGTCTCGGAAAAGCGGCGATTGTTGCGCCGCATATAGGCGGGCGGACGGAGAATGGGAAGCGCTATCGTGCGGCGGCGGTGTTACCTTCCCCCCGCATGCGGGGAGAAGGTGGGCCCGAGCGCAGCGAGGGGTCGGATGAGGGGCAGCGAAGAAGTCACCCCCTCACCCAACTGCGACCAGCGCTCACCGCATTCGCGCGGTCTCGTATCCCTCTCCCGCAGGCGGGGCGAGGGGAAGAAGGATGAAGGTCGAATCCTACTGCGCCGCCAGCCTGTCGATCTCCGGCACGATCTTGCGTGTCATGATGTCCTCGCTGATCGGGCCGACATGCTTGTATTCGATCACCCCGTCCGGACCGACAATGAAGGTCTCCGGCACGCCATAAACGCCCCATTCGATCGCCGTGCGGCCATTGCCGTCGGCGCCGACCGCGTCATAGGGGTTACCGAGCTGGCGCAGGAAGCGGATCGCGTTCTCCGGCTTGTCCTTGTAGTTGAAGCCGACGATCTGGATGCGCGGATCGTTGGAAAGCTCCATCAGCCAGGGATGCTCGTCGCGGCAGGGCGCGCACCAGGAGCCCCAAATGTTGACGAGCGAGATATTGCCGTTGAGCGTGGCCGGATCGAAGCCCGGCATGACGTCGCCTGCTTCGGTCGTCATGCCTTCGACCGCCGGCAGAGGCGTCTGCGGCGCGGCGCGCCCGATCAGTGCCGACGGCACGGTTGAGGCCACCCGGTCGGGCAGCACCAGCATATAGGCGAACACGCCCGACAGCGCGAAGAAGACGATCACCGCGATCATGATCGGCCAGGAAATGCCGCCCCGACGGGTCTGCGCGTCCGTGCTGCTCATCGGTCCTTGCCGTCCGTGGCGGCGGAACGGCGCTTCAGGCCGGCCTGTTCGAGCCGATCCAGTTCGGCCATGGTCGCCGCGCGGTCGACGAACAGCCAGACGAAGACGGCGCCGAGCACGGCGGCGGCGGCGCCATAGCTCAAAAGAACGAACGCCGTATGGCTGAGCACCGCGTCAGCCCTCCAGAACGGCGGTGGCCGGGGCCACGGACGGACCGCGTGCCCCCGCCCGCCTCAAGGCGGCGGCGCGACGGCGGCGGATTTCGTTACGCATCGCCAGCATGTGCATGGCGGCAAACAGCACCATGGTGCCGATCGCGGTCACCAGAAGCGGCCACAGCATGGCCGGGTGGATGGTCGGCCCGTCAAGACGGATGACGGACGCGGGCTGGTGCAGCGTGTTCCAGATGTCGACCGAGAATTTGATGATCGGGATGTTGATCGAGCCGACAAGGACGAGGATCGCGACCGGGCGGGCGGCCCTGGCCGGATCGTCCATGGCGCGCTGCAGCGCGATGATGCCCAGATACATCAGCATCAGGACGAACACCGAGGTCAGCCGCGCGTCCCACACCCACCATGTGCCCCACATGGGCCGCCCCCAGAGCGAGCCGGTGATCAGGCAGATCAGCGTGAAGGCGGCGCCGATGGGCGCGGCGGCGCGGATCGAGACATCGGCCAGCGGATGGCGCCAGATCAGCGTGCCGAGCGCCGAAGCGGTCATCACCGCGTAAGCGAACATGGCCAGCCACGCCGCCGGCACATGTATGTACATGATGCGCACCGTGACGCCCTGCTGATAGTCCTGCGGCGCGTTCCAGGCCCAAGCAAGGCCTCCGATCGTCAGGATCGCGGCGGTCGCCCACAGCCACGGCAGGGCCGATGCCGACAGCGCCATGAAGCGTGTCGGATTGGCCAAGGATGTCCACAATCCCGGCTTGGATGCGGCAACGTCACTCATGGCTGTCTTCTTAGAGCGGCAATTGTGGCCGTGCAATTGATCTCGGACAATCGGCCGCACACGGAGATGTTACCGCAGCGGGCGAAAATCGTCGGCCACAAGCAGCCGCCAGCGCCGTTGCCGGTGGGCATAGAAGATCCGCGCAAACAGGACGATGAATGGTGTCAGGATACCGGCTTCAACCGTGACCCGGTCGGTGTAGCGCGTGCCGTCACCGTCCGGCGACACCTCGATCCAATGGTCCCATTTCCTGATCAGCGTACCGCGGCCATTGTCACGGATCGACCAGATGTCGCCGCGCATCGGCTGCGTTTCCAGCCCGACGATCTGCCGGCCCAGCGGCAAGATGCCCAAAAAACGCATGCTCAGCCGGTACTCGCCGTCTTCCCAGTTGTCGGGCAGCGCCAGCGGCTCGATCGGCTTGAACCGGAGGATCGGTGCGGAGACGTGGAGCAGCAAATCAGGCCGCATGATCTGCGCGCGCACCACCTCCGGCGGCGCTTCAAGATGGGTGGTCAGTTCGATTGTCGGCATTGGGGCCACTCGCCTCTATTATGCTTCGGTGAACCAGCAACGCATCCATGCTCCAAGCTGATTGGCAAATGAACATTGCCGATAGTACGGCATTGCCGTATCATCGTCACTGATGCATACCGTCATCACCACATCTGTGTTCGAGCGCCAGGCAAAGGAAGCCGGTCTTTCGGAGGATGAGGTATCCGAGATGATCGTCTTTTTGGCTGACAATCCTGACGCCGGTGTGATCATCCCGGGTACGGGCGGCGCGCGAAAGGTTCGTTTCGCCGGCAGCAGAAGAGGCAAAAGCGGCGGCTACCGCACCATCCACTATTTCGCCGCGGATGATGTGCCGATCTTCCTTCTGGCACTCGTCAAGAAAGGTGATCGAGCCGATATAAGTCAGGCCGAGCGCAGCCAGCTGGCACGCACTCTACCCAAGATTGCGGATGCCTATCGCGCTTCAGTGCGGGCAACGGCATCCGCTCGAAAAAGGAGAAGTCCATGAACAGCTTTGGCAAGCAACTGGTCGAAAGTGCCGAGGAAGCGCTGACAATCGCCAGGGGCGAAAAGGGCGCGCCGCGCACGGTGGTGCCCGACAAGATCGACATTGTCGCTTTGCGGCGCCAACTGGGTTTGACGCAGTCGGCATTTGCCGAGCGATACGGGCTCAACCTAGCCACCGTCCGCGACTGGGAACAAAACCGGCGCTACCCCGACCAGCCGGCCAGGGTGCTTCTGAAGGTCATTGAACGTGATCCGGAAGCCGTGGAGCGCGCGTTGGCCAGCTAGGCCGATCCCTCAATCCTGCAGCCCTTTCAACGCCAGCGCGGCGGCGAACGGGCCGAGGACGGCGAAGAACAGCGTCAGCGCGGCAAGGAATGTGAAGGGCTGGAGGAAGGGCGCGAAGGTTTCGACCGCGCCGAGCGTCGCCATCACCCCGAAGATCAGGACGGGAATGGTGAAGGGCAGGATGATCACGGAAACCAGAAGGCCGCCACGCGGCAGCGACACGGCAACGGCAGCGCCCGCCGCACCGATGAAGGTGATCGCCGGCGTGCCGACCAGCAAAGTCAGCGCGGTGGCGCCGATGGCGGCCGCATCCATGTTCAGCAACAGCCCCAAAAGCGGCGTCACGAGAACCAGCGGCAATCCGGTCACCAGCCAGTGGGCGGCGCATTTGGCAAACACCGTCAGCGCCAGCGGCGTCTCGTGCCGGGCGATCACCAGAAGATCGAGCGCGCCGTCCTCATGGTCGATCTGGAACAGCCGTTCGAGGCCCAGAAGCGAAGCAAGCAGCGCGCCGGTCCACAGGATCGCCGGGCCGATCCGCGCCAGAAGGTTGAGATCAGGCCCCATGGCGAACGGCGCGACGGTCACAACGGCGAGATAGAACAGGATGCCGATCAGCGCGCCGCCGCCGGCGCGGACCCCGAGCCGCACATCGCGGACGATCAGCGCGATCATGCGCCGCCCCCGTCGGTGAAGCGCAGTTTCTTCATGCCGGGCACGTCGATCGGCAGATGCGTGGCCGCGATGACAATGCCATCATGGTTGAGGTGATCGGCAATGATGCCGGCAAAGGTCGCCTCGGCACGCGCGTCGAGCCCCGAGGTTGGCTCGTCCAGCAGCCAGACCGGCCGGCGGTTGACGAACAGCCGCGCGATGGCGGCACGGCGGCGTTGCCCGGTGGACAGATCCGAAAACGGCACGTCGATCGCATGACCGAGACCCACCCGTTCGAGCGCGGCCTCGGGCGTCGCCGCGCGTGCTTCGCCGAACGCCCGCCAGAAGGCCAGGTTCTCGCGCACGGTCAGGGCCGGCTTCATCGCGTTCAGCGGCGACAGGAAATGGGCGTGCGCGGCGATATCGGCAATGCCGCCGGGCGCATCCACCATGGACACGCTGCCTACGGCGGGGCGCAGGAACCCGGCCAGAACCCGCAACAATGTCGATTTGCCGGCGCCATTGGGGCCGGTGACCGCCATGCCCTCGCCGGCCGAAAGCGCAAAGCCAACACCTTGAAAGACCATCTCGTTGCCGCGCCGGGCGGCGAGCCCGTCCGCTACAAGCTTCATGGCGTTCCCCGTTTGCGCGCTGATTGGCACACAATGGCCGCCGCGCGCAATCGCCGCTGCTTTTTGACCTTGGTTGGTCTTTAAACTTGACTGATTTGTATCTATTCCAAACCCGCAACCCGCGATTTGCCGCAGATGGCGATCGCCAACAATTTCACCGCCAGCTTGATCGGGCCGCAAGGGTCGGCAAAGGCGGCGCCGGGCGCCCTCGCGCCGGGCCAACCGGAGGTCAGTGATCGTGTCCACAATCGACAGTTTCAAATGCCGCAAAACGCTTGAGGTGAACGGCAAGAGCTTCACCTATTACAGCCTTGCCGAAGCCGAAAAGAACGGCCTTGACGGCATTGCGCGCCTGCCCTTCTCGATGAAGGTGTTGCTCGAAAACCTGTTGCGCAACGAGGATGGCCGCTCGGTCACCAAGGCCGACATTGAGGCGGTTGCCAACTGGCTCAACGACAAGGGCACGGCGGGCTATGAGATCGCCTACCGCCCCGCGCGCGTCCTGATGCAGGATTTCACCGGCGTTCCGGCCGTCGTCGATCTCGCGGCGATGCGCGATGCGATGGTCAATCTCGGCGGCGATCCCGAAAAGATCAATCCGCTCGTGCCCGTCGATCTGGTCATCGACCATTCGGTGATCGTCGACGAATTCGGCAACCCCAACGCGTTCGCGCGCAATGTGGAGCTGGAGTATGAGCGCAATGGCGAGCGCTACCGCTTCCTGAAATGGGGCCAGAACGCGTTCGACAATTTCCGCGTCGTGCCGCCCGGCACCGGCATCTGCCATCAGGTGAACCTGGAATATCTCGGCCAGTGCGTCTGGACCAAGGATACGGGCGGCGAAACCATCGCCTATCC
Organism: Roseitalea sp.; assembly: GCA_017642895.1. Classification (GTDB taxonomy): domain Bacteria; phylum Pseudomonadota; class Alphaproteobacteria; order Rhizobiales; family Rhizobiaceae; genus Roseitalea. The sequence continues at coordinate 194,966 of JAEPON010000006.1, read as the reverse complement.
GGACACCTGCGTGGGCACCGACAGCCACACCACCATGATCAACGGCCTTGGCGTTCTGGGCTGGGGCGTCGGCGGCATCGAGGCGGAAGCGGCCATGCTCGGACAGCCCATCTCCATGCTGCTGCCCGAAGTGATCGGCTTCAAGCTGACCGGCGCGCTCAGGGAAGGCGTCACCGCCACCGACCTTGTCCTGACCGTCGTACAGATGCTCCGACAAAAAGGCGTTGTCGGCAAGTTCGTCGAATTCTTCGGCGCCGGCCTCGACAATCTGACGCTGGCCGATGCCGCGACCATCGGCAATATGGGTCCCGAATATGGCGCGACCTGCGGCTTCTTCCCAATCGATTCCGAGACGCTGAACTATCTGACCATGACCGGTCGCGATGCCGACAGAATTGCCCTTGTCGAAGCCTATTCGAGGGAACAGGGCATGTTCCGCGAGACCGGTTCCGCCGATCCGGTCTTCACCGACACGCTGGAACTGGACCTTGGCGACGTGGTGCCATCCATGGCCGGCCCCAAGCGCCCCGAGGGCCGCGTGCCGCTCGGCGAGGTCGGCGAGAAGTTCCGCGAGGCGTTTTCCGCCGAATACAAGAAAGACGCCGGCCAGATCGACAACCGCTATGCCGTCGAGGGCGAGGATTATGACCTCGGCCATGGCGATGTGGCGATCGCTGCGATCACCTCGTGCACCAACACCTCCAACCCGTCGGTGCTGATCGGCGCCGGGCTGCTCGCCCGCAACGCCAACCGGCTCGGCATCGTCCAGAAGCCCTGGGTGAAGACCTCGCTTGCCCCCGGTTCGCAGGTCGTCGCCGAATATCTCGAAAACTCCGGTCTCCAGAAGGAGCTCGACCGGATCGGCTTCAACCTGGTCGGCTTTGGCTGCACCACCTGCATCGGCAATTCGGGCCCGCTGCCCGGCCCGATCTCCAAGACGATCAACGACAAGGGCCTGATCGCGGCGGGCGTCCTCTCGGGCAACCGCAATTTCGAGGGCCGCATCTCGCCGGACGTGCAGGCCAACTATCTGGCCTCGCCGCCGCTGGTCGTCGCCTATGCGCTCGCCGGCACGGTCAACATCAACCTCGACACCGACCCGCTCGGCCAGGACAAGGACGGCAACGACGTGTTCCTCAAGGACATCTGGCCGTCGAACCAGGAGATCCAGTCCTTCATCCACGAGCACGTCACCCGCGAACTGTTCGAGGCCAAATATGCCGACGTCTTCAAGGGCGACGAGCGCTGGCGCGCGGTCACCGTGCCCGAGGGCAAGACCTATGCCTGGGACGACGACTCCACCTATGTGCAGAACCCGCCCTATTTCGCCGGCATGGGCAAGGGCGCCGGCGAAATCTCCGACATCAGGGGCGCGCGCATCCTGGGCCTGTTCGGCGACAAGATCACCACCGACCACATCTCGCCGGCCGGCTCGATCAAGGCACAGTCGCCCGCCGGCGCCTACCTGATGGACAATGGCGTGGGCGTGATGGACTTCAATCAGTACGGCACGCGGCGCGGCAATCATGAGGTGATGATGCGCGGCACCTTCGCCAACATCCGCATCCGCAACCACATGCTGGGCGAAAACGGCCGCGAGGGCGGCTATACGATCCACTATCCCTCCAAGGACGAATTGCCGATCTATGACGCGGCGATGCGCTACCGGGAGGAAGGCGTGCCGCTCGTCGTCTTTGCCGGCGGCGAATATGGCAACGGCTCGTCGCGCGACTGGGCGGCCAAGGGCACCAACCTTCTTGGCGTCAAGGCCGTCATCGCCCAATCCTTCGAGCGCATCCACCGCTCGAACCTCGTCGGCATGGGCATCGTGCCCTTCACCTTCGACGAGGGCGTCTCATGGGCCGGATTGGGCCTCAAGGGCGACGAGACGGTGACGATCGAGGGCCTCGCCGACGTCAAGCCGCGCGACAAAGTGATCGCCAGGGTCACTTATGCGGACGGGACCGAGAAAGACGTGCCGCTCATCTGCCGCATCGATACCGCCGACGAGCTCGATTACGTCGAAAATGGCGGGATCCTGCAGTATGTGCTGCGGGACTTGGCGGCTTAGGGACTCCAAGAACGATCGTTATAACGGAGGGCGCAACAGCGTCCCTGAGGTTGAAAAGCAATTATCGATCAACGATGTTCCGGGAGTGGCAGAAGGAGGGCCAAGCAATTGACCCAGTTTTTGTCGACAGCGGTAAACACCCTAATAAAGCCAGCTGTAAGCTGAGAAAATGGGGATAACCACACACTCTCCGCAGGGGGCGATCCTGAAAGAGTGGGAGCCTTAATGGTGATGTGGTGTCTGGTTTGACCAGGCGCGGGGTGGTTGGGATGAGATATCGACCCATCCAGATTCTTCAATCGCCCCGCAAAGCTTTCGGCTGATCAGAAGAGTGATTCGTCGTGTCAGACGGCTTAGGTGATGCTTTGAACTTATTGCGGCCTGCGGGACGCATCCGTTCTTTGCCAGGGCGCTGACTGAACCTTTGTGGCGCTCTTGGATACAGCCGGTCGTGTTCCCGTCACGCCAAACATCGCCAAACGTCACGGCGCCGTTGTAAGGTTATCGCCAGCAACCCCGGAGTCCCGCCATGCGCCTGATTCGCACCGTAATCCTTTGTGCCGTACCCCTGATGGGAATATCGGCGGCCGCCGCCCAAGACAGCGACATGCTGGCGCTGGGCGAAGCGCTGGTCGCCGAGAACTGTGGCGCCTGCCATGCCATCGGCACCGACGACGCCAGCCCCCTTGAAGGGGTTCGCGCGCTGCGCGACCTGTCGCAGGACTATCCCGTCGCGTTCCTGGCGGAGTCGCTCGCCGAAGGCATCCTGACCGGCCATCCCGCCATGCCGGTTCTGGAGTTCGACGCCGGCGAGGTCGACGCCGTCATCGCCTGGCTGGAAAGCATTCAGGTGCAGTGAGGCGGGCGGTCAGGACCCCGTCCCAAACGCAAACGTCGACACGGTCTGGCGCTCTCACACCAGCCCGGTCAGATCGAGCGTCCCGCGCGGCCGCCAGCCGAGCGCCCGGAGCCGCGCCGTGTCCATCGCGTTGAACGCCGCGCCAGCGGCGCGCGGCGGCGGCGCATGGGCGATGCCGGCACGGTCGGCATAGGCCGTGAGCAGATCGTGCCGGTCGAGCAGGATATCGGAGACGTTGAAGACCGGTGCAGCGCCGAACCGCATCAGATCGGCGGCAGGACGGGTGGCGAGCAGGCGCACGGCGGCAGCGAAATCGTCGCCATGCACCTCGGTGCCGACGCGCAGCGCGATGGTCCGCCCCGCCACGAAGTCGGAAAACAGGTCGGCCCATTTGTGCGCCCGGCCCGGTCCAGCGGGGCCATAGATGCCAGTGGCGCGGGCGATGACCGGCAAAAACCGGTCGGACGCCATGGCGGTGAGCGCGGTTTCGACCGCGCGCTTGGTTTCGCCATAGAGCGTATCGGGCACACACGGCATGTCTTCGGTCAGCACCATGCCCGGCGGGTGCGGCCCGTAGACGGCGCGCGAGGACAGGAAGAGCGCGCGGGAAACGCCGGCGCGCTTGGCCGCCGCCATCAGCGCCAGCGTGCCGTCCACATTGGCGCGGCGGAAACCGCCGGGATCGTCGCCCTCGCCGCCGCGATATTTGCCCGGCACGTGCTGGAAGGCGCAGTGGACGAACATGTCGACGCCATCGAAGGCGGGGCGGAAATCATGGTCGGGGTCGAGATCGCCGGCGACCCATTCGACCGGTTCCGAGAAGAAGCCCGGGGGCGGCCATGTGCGCCCCATGACGATCACATCGGCGCCGGCGGCCAGAAACCCTTCGGCGATGAAGCGCCCGGCATAACCCGTCGCGCCGGAGACGAGGACGGTGGTCATTCGGGCACCGTCATGATGGCGCCGGATTGGCCAGCATGTCGATGTCCGGGATCGCGTCGCCCGTCCGGTACGCCTGCCACAGATCGATCAGCGGCTGAAGTTGCGTGCGCCTGGGATGGTCCGCCTGCCACGGTTTTTCATACTGGTAGTGAACCACATGGACGCTCTTCCAGTCCCACAGGCCCGGCAAGTTGAACCAGACATATTGCAGCATGTTGAAGGTCACCGGCAGGCCGTGCCAGTCGGGGAAAAAGGTTTCCAGAAACGTCTGGTCGGTGCGGCGCCAGAAAACGTCCGGCACATCGAGCCGGGTCATCATTGCCTCGAACGTTGCCTGCGACGGCCGGGCGGTGAAGACGCCCGAATTGAGCCGGTGAAAATCGGCGAGCGATTCATAGACGTTCGGTGCCGCGCAGAATTCGGGATAGGCGAAAAGCTTGTCGATGTTGCGCACGACGATCGTGTCGGCGTCGAGGAAAACGATCGACTGATACTGCTCCATCTGCCACAGCCGCAGCTTGGCGAAATTGTCGAGCGGGGTGTGGAAGGCCGGCTTGTTGCCCTTTGTGAACGGCGCGTCGGCATGCAGCTTCGCCCGGGCATGGCGTTCATTGAAGGCGGGCGACGTGTCGAGCAGATCGACCGGCATGATGATGGCGCCGAGATCGGAAAGCGGGACAAGGTCGGCCGCCGCGACACCGCCGGTCGCCATGACGACGATGTCGGCTTTCGTCCCGGTCAGCGCCAATGACCGGACCAGCGCGACCGCCGCGCCGGCATAATCGGCGTTGGTGATGAGCGTGATGTAGGCGTGCTTGGCCATGGCGGAGATGCGGGCCCGGCAGCGCAACGCCGGGCACGATCATTGCGTGAATGATCAGGACACGCTTTTCAGGCGCTTGCCCTCGGGGTCGGTCTCGACGGTCTTGGCGATGTCTTTCGTCCAGGCCGAAACCGCGGGCACGCGCGACCGGTCGACGCGATAGGCGAACTTCTTGGCCACATCGACGACCTCTTCGAGCAGCCCTTCGGCCAGCGTGATCGGCTCGAGACCGAGCGCCAGGAACTGCTCGTTCTTGACGACCAGCTCGTTTTCGGCCGCCTCCTTGCGCGGGTTGGGCAGGAAGGCGATTTTCGCGCCGGTCATCCTGGCGATCAGTTCGGCCAGATCGCGCACCCGGTGGGTTTCGGTCATCTGGTTGAAGATCTTGACCTTGTCGCCCTTGGCCGGCGCGTCCGACAGGGCCAGGTCGATGCAGCGCACCGAATCCTGGATGTGAATGAAGGCGCGGGTCTGCCCGCCCGTGCCGTGCACCGTCAGCGGGTGGCCGATCGCCGCCTGGATCAGGAAGCGGTTGAGCACGGTGCCATAGTCGCCATCATAGTCGAACCGGTTGATCAGCTGCGGATGCAGCTTGGTCTCGGCGGTGTGCGTGCCCCATACGATGCCCTGATGCAGGTCGGTGATCCGGAGGCCGTCATTTTTGGCATAGAACTGGAACAGAAGCTGATCGAGGCACTTGGTCATGTGGTAGATCGAGCCGGGATTGGCCGGATAGAGAATGTCTTGGGTGACCGTGTCGCCATCCATCGTCTCGATGCCCACCGGCAGATAGCCCTCGGGGATCGCCGCGCCGATGGTCGAATAGCCATAGACCCCCATCGTGCCGAGATGGACCAGATGCGGATCGAGGCCGATCTCGACGATCGCGTTCAGGAGGTTGTGCGTCGCGTTGACATTGTTGTTGACCGTATAGTTCTTGTGCCGGTCGGTCTTCATTGAATAGGGCGCGGCGCGCTGTTCGGCGAAATGGACGATCGCATCGGGCCGGTGCTCGGCAAGCCAGCCCTTCAGCACGTCATAGTCGCGGGCCAGATCGATCAGGTGAAAATGAATGCGGCGGCCGGTTTCCTCGTGCCAGATGCGGGTGCGCTCCTGGATCGAATCCATCGGCGTCAGCGATTGGACGCCCAGTTCGGTGTCGATCCAGCGGCGCGACAGATTGTCGATGATGTGGACATCATGGCCCTTGGCCGAAAGGTGAAGCGCGGTCGGCCAGCCGACAAATCCGTCACCGCCCAGAACTGCAATTTTCATGATCTTGATCCCGATTCGTTGCGTCGCGCTTCCCCTAGGGGCTCAATGTGACATTTGTGACAAACGCGACTTGGTCACAAATTCTGCCGTGTCTTATCCGGTGCGTCAGCAATAGGCCAGTGTTGCGCGGACCCTTGCTTTGATGTATCGGCGGCCATTCCGCGTCGCGCGGGAGAGACCGGACCGTTCATCGAGAATGATCCGGCGCCGAAGGAGCAACCGCCCCGGAAACTCTCAGGCCCAAGGACTGCGCGGCGCCTTGAAAATCTGGAGAGCGGCACGTCGTCACGGCGGGCCCACCGAAGGAGCAAGCCCCCGCCGGATGGTCCGGCGCGATCGGCCGGCGCGGCCCGGGCAAAACTCTCAGGTTTCCTGACAGATGGGGCACGGACCGGATCGCTGCGCGCGGCCGGCCGAACCGTCAGGAGCCTGAATATGGCACATGTTGCAGTCATCGGCGCCGGGATCACCGGCGTCACCACCGCTTGGTCGCTGCTGCGACGCGGCCACGGGGTCACGCTTTTCGACCGGAACCGCTATGCGGCAATGGAGACCAGCTTTGCCAATGGCGGGCAGTTGTCGGCGTCCAACGCCGAGGTCTGGAACCATTGGAGCAACGTCGTCAAGGGAATCAAATGGATGCTGCGCGCCGACGCGCCGCTCAAATTCTCGCTCGCGCCGTCCTGGCACACATATTCCTGGATGGCCGAGTTTCTGGCCAACATCCCGCACCATGACCGCAACACGGTGGCGACGACCCGCATGGCGATCGCCGCGCGCGAGCATCTGTTTGCAATGGCGCGCGAAGCCAGCATCGATTTCGATCTCGAACAGCGCGGCATCCTGCATGTCTATGCCGACCGGTCGGGCTTCGAGCACGCCTCGGCCGTCAACCGCCTGTTGGCGCGCGGCGGGCTGATGCGTCAGGCCGTATCGCCGGCCGAGATCGAAGCGCTCGAACCGGCACTGAAAGGCGACTTCTTCGGTGGCTTTTATACGCAGAGCGATTCGACCGGCGACATCCACAAATTCTCGGTCGGCCTTGCGGACGCAGCCGCACGGCGCGGCGCGACCTTCGTCAATGAGGCCGAGATCACCCGGCTTGCCTGCAACCGCGACGGGGTCACGGTGTCGTTCGATCATCGCGGTTCGGCCCGTGACGCCCGTTTCGATGCGGTGGTGATCTGCGCGGGCACCGCCAGCCGGGCGCTTGCCACGCAGCTGGGCGACCGGGTCAATGTCTATCCGGTCAAGGGCTATTCGATCACCGTCGATCTGACCGACGAAGAGAGCCGGGCCGCCGCACCGTGGATGAGCCTTCTCGACGATGACGCCAAGATCGTCACCAGCCGGCTGGGCGCGAACCGGTTCCGCGTCGCCGGCACTGCCGAATTCGCCGGCTTCAACCGTGACATCCGCGCCGAACGGATCGCGCCGCTGGTCAAATGGTGCGAGCGGCACTTCCCGGCCATGCGCACCGAGCATGTCATGCCCTGGGCCGGGCTGCGGCCGATGATGCCAAGCATGATGCCGAAGGTCGGTCCCGGCCGCGCACCGGGTGTCTACTACAACACCGGCCATGGCCATCTGGGCTGGACGCTGAGCGCGGCCACGGCCGACATGATCGCTGCCCGGATCGATGCTGACCACATGGTCCGGACCGCGCCGGCGCCGGCGGCCATGGCCGCCGAGTGAGTTGCAAGGCGTATCACGTTTCACCGGAAAGTGAGTTTCGGGTGAGGCGCCAAGCCGGTAGTTTCCGGCGATGCGCTCATCTACGCCAAAGACCGCCATTACACGGCGAACAATGTTGACCGGTGCGGCGGCAAGCCTGGCCGCCATGTCATTCGGTCCGGCGCGGGCATCGTCCGCAATCTCGGGCGTGGTCGAACTGTTCACCAGCCAGGGCTGCAGTTCCTGCCCGCCCGCCGATGCGGCATTGGCCGAATTCGCCGCCGACCCGGACATTCTGGCCCTTGGCTATCATGTCGACTATTGGGACTATCTGGGCTGGAAAGACACGCTGGCGAGCGCCGACAACACGGCTCGCCAGCGCGCCTATGCCAGAACGCTCGGCAACCGCTCGGTCTACACGCCGCAGGCGATCGTCAATGGCCGCGACCATCTCAATGGCGGCTACAAATCCCGGATCCGGAACTTGATCGCGGACCATGATGCGGCAGGACAAGGGCCGACCGTCCCCGTCGCGGTCGATATGGATGGCGAGCGCCTGTCGGTCGGTGTCGGCGACGGCACCAAGCCGGGCGGCGCGGAAATGTTGCTGACCATCGTCTATTATCGCGACCGCAGCCAGGTGGAGATCGCGCGCGGCGAAAATGCCGGCCGCGCGATGGTCTACGCCAACGCCGTTCTGGCACAGCAGACACTTGGCATGTGGGACGGCCATGCGATGAGCATCGACCTGCCGCGCGGAAAACTTGCCCGGCACGGCGCGACCGGCTGCGCGGTCCTGCTGCAGGCCGCAATCAACGGGGCACCGGGCCCGATCTACGGGGCCGCGAAGCTGACCAATATCGAGCAGGGCTGACAATCAGGATTTAGGCCGGACCCGGACAGCATCGGGGCTGGGGGCAACAGATTATCCAATTACCGCCCCGGTCCGGCCTTGCGGTCACCCTGTTTGCGGGGTGGGCCGCATGTCGCACGGCGGTCTGGCCGGGCTTGAAGCCGCCCCCGTGCGAGTGCTCATTTTCAGATAAAACCGGGCGCCCGTGTGTTCGACTTGCGGCGAAAACGGGGCAGGTCATCACGCTTGCCAACCGCGTCAGGAACAGTGTGACCTCGCCATTTACGATGCGTTAACCTGCATCGGCGCGGCTTGCGCGGCGCGCCGTTTCGGGCAACCATGGCGGTTGGTTCACACGATGTGCGGGGAGGCGAGCCATAGACGGTTCCGATGACGAAAACGCGCCGGGCAGCATGGGGGCAGGCGCGGACAATGGCAACGTCGTCGCACTGGGCAAGGTCCGTCGGCAGCGTCAACCCGACGAGGTGAAGTTCGAGCGGCGTGAACTGGACCAGATCCTGCGCGTTTACAGCTTCATGGTCGCCGGCGGCGAATGGCGCGACTACGGCATATCGCACCTGAGGGACCGGGCGGTTTTCTCGGTTTTCCGTCGCACATCGGAAATGCCGCTCTACCGGATCGAAAAGAGCCCGAAACTGGCGCGCAAACAGGGCGCCTATGCGGTGATCAATGCGTCGGGCATGGTGCTCAAGCGCGGCCACGATCTCACCCAGTTGCTCAAACTGTTCGACAAGCAGATCCGGCTCGTCCAGTCGAGCTGACGGCCTTTTCAGGCAGGCCGGTACAGGGTTCCGGGATAGGTACCGGGGTCCGGCAGCGTGGATGCGCCGTCGCCGAGCGGCCTTTGCATCAGCACCGAATCGAGCCATCGCCCATGCTTGAAGCCGGTTGCCGGCAACGTGCCCGCATGGGCAAAGCCCAGCGCCTCATGCAGGCCGATCGAGGCCGCATGCTCCGAGCCGCCTATGATCGCGACCATCTGGCGGAACCCCGAGGCTTCACAGCGGGCGATGATTTCGGCCAGAAGCGTTTTGCCGACACCGCGCCCCTTGGCGGACGGCGCCACATAGACCGAATCTTCCACCGACCACCGGTAGGCGGGCCGGGTCCGATAGCTGCTTGCATAGGCATAGCCAAGCAACGCGCCCGACCCGTCACGCGCGACGATATGCGGATAGCCCGCCCGACGGACGGCATTGAAGCGACGCCGCATCTCGGTTGCGTCAGGCGGATCGAGCTCGAAACTGGCCGTGCCGTTCAGCACCGCATCGGCATAGATGGCCGTGATTGCCGGAATGTCGGCATCGGTCGTGTCTGTCAGGGAAAAGGAGGCAGTCATGGCGGAACAGCGTTCTGTGGTCGCACCCAAGAACCAGAATTGCGCGCAAAAGAAAAGGGCGGCCCGAAGGCCGCCCTGATCCGATGCGTCAACGATGGCGCTTAATCCTGGTTCATGAAACCCAGCAGGTTCAGGATGTGAATGAACATGCTGATGAAGCTGCCATAAAGCAGGAACGCGCCGAAGATCGACTTGCGCGTTTCAACGGCCTGACCATCGCTTGCCACATACATCTGCTTGATTTCCTGGGTCTCCCAGGCCGTGATCGCCGAGATCAGGACAACATAGATTGCCGAGAAGCCAAAGCTGACCCACGGGCTGATCGCAGCGCCAAAGAGCGACATGACAACCGTGACGACCATCGCGATGATCAGTCCGATCATGGCCATGACGGCGAACTGGCCAATGCCTGTCAGATTGCGCTTGGTGGTGTAGCCCAAAAGGCTCATCGATCCGAACAGGGCCGCTGTGATCGCGAACGCCTGGGCGACAAGGCCCGGTGCGACATTGAGATAGGCGACGACCATCGGCGCGATCGCCAGTCCCCAAAGGACCGCATAGGCCCAGTAGGCGGCATGTGCCATCGTCTCGCTTTTCGCGTTCAGCACCATGCGCGGACCGAACCAACTGAACGCGATGATGCCGATGAAGAACACGATGCTCAGGCTGCTCAGGGCGCTCAGGACCCCCGGTATCTGCGCCACGCCGAGCGTGACGACCGTGGTCATGGCAATGCCCAGAGCCATGTAGTTGTAGACGCGCATCATGTAGGTGCGCAGGCCCTCATCGATGCTGGCGTCATGGGTGCGGGCGCCAGCGCCCGTCTGATATTGAACGTTACGGAGTTCAGCCATTTCGTCCTCGTTAAGCCTTCACGTCCCGTCGGGTGTCCGGCCGCGCGTAAATGCACACGCCGAGGCGCCGCTGGCGGGACCTCCAGCATGCCTGGGCGTAATATGAGGCGGCAGGGCAGCTTTTACAAGAATTTCCGGTCGGACAAGCCGGCAAAGGCGCAGGACGAATGCGCGCAGCGCGGAAAAACCGGCCGGGCACGGTAAACAGGGCGTTAAAGATTGCGCAGGACCGGCGCCGCTTTCTGGCCCAGAACGCGCCACGTGCCCAGAAGGCCGAAGCCAACCGTGCAGGCCAGCGCCGCAAGGATCGTCACCGCCGCGATCTCGGGGCGGAAAGTCCAGGGCAGGGTCATGATCTGGCTGACGACGAACCATGCCGCGACACCACCGGCGAGCAACGCGAAGACCGCCGTTGCAAAGCCCAGGATCGCATATTCGGTCACAAAGGTGCGGATCAGCGTCGTGCGGGTCGCGCCAAGCGTCTTGAGAACCACCGCATCATGCACCCGGGCCCGGTTGCCGGCGGCAAGCGCCCCGGCCAGAACCAGGACGGAGGCGATCAGCGCAACGGCGGCGGCGGCGCGCACGGCGGCGGCCAACTGGCCGACGACGCGGTTGACCAGCTCGATCGCATCCTTGACGCGCACGCTCGTCACCGCCGGAAAGGTGCGTGTCACCGACGACAGGATGCCCGCTTCCTGCTCGAAATCGGCATCGGGCATGGTCAGTGTTGCCAGCCATGAATGCGGCGCGCCGGCAAACGTGTTGGGCGAGAACACCATGACGAAATTGATCGCCAACGATTCCCATTCGACCTGTCGAAAATTGGCAATCGTCGCGGTGATGTTGCGGCCGAGCACGTTGACGGTCACCGTGTCACCTATGGAAAGCCCCAATTCACCCGCTTCCTCGGCGGAGAACGAGACCAGCGCATCTCCCGAATGGTCCGCCGGCCACCATTCGCCCGCCGACAGGCTCGAATTTTCCGGCACGTTCTGCGCGTAGGTGATGCCGCGATCGCCGCGCAAGACCCACGCGCCCTCGGGCGGCAATTCCATCTCGGCAACGTTTTGGCCATTCAGCTCGACGATCCGCCCGCGCAGCATCGGCACCCGCACCAGCTTGCCCGCGTCACCCGCCTCGGTCTCGACCAGCGTCGCGAAATCGTCGACCACATCGGACTGGATGTCGACGAAGAAGAAGTTGGGCGCCCGCTCGGGAAGGTTGCCGGCGATCTGTTGGCGCAGATTGGTATCGATCAGCGCCAGCGCGACCAGCAGGGTCAGGCCAAGACCCAGTGCCAGGACGACCGACGGTGTCAGCGCGCCGGGGCGGTGAATGTTGCCCACAGCCATGCGCAGCGAGGTGCCGGGCATATTGCGGACACGGCGGGCCAGCGCCTGAATGCCGTCCGAGACGACGCGCAGGATCAGGAAGGCGGCCGCAACGCCGGCGAGAAAGCCGGCGGCAAGCGCGCGCTCCTCGGAAAACCAGACCGCAAGCCCGGTCAGCAGAAGGGCCGCCAGACCGGCGCCGACGACATAGGCCGTGCGCGGCAGGCCGCGTTCGGCCATGGTCTGGTTGCGGAAGAGGTTGGAGGCCGGGATGTCACGTGCCCGGCCGAGCGGAACCAGGGCAAAGACGAAGATCGTCAGGATCGCGAAGACGACGGCCAGCAACAAAGCGCCGGGAAAGAAGCCGGCGCCCGCCGCCGGCAGCGGCACGATGCCCGAGAGCGCGGCGGCGGCGGCCACCGGCGCGAGCGCGGCAAGCACCAGGCCGATCGCGATGCCGACCGCGCCGACCATCAGGATCTGGAACAGATAGATCATGGTGACGAGCCGGCCCGGCGCGCCAAGGCATTTGAAGGTGGCGATCACGTCACGCTTGGAATCGAGAAACGCCCGCACCGCATTGGCAACGCCGACCCCGCCGGTAACCATCGCCGTCAGGCCGACCAGCGTGAGGAACTGCGCGAACCGTTCGATGTTGGCGGCAAGCGCCGGCGCTGCGTTGGCGCGTGTGCGCACCGACCAGCCGGCTGTCGGATGGGTGTCGTTGGCCTGTTCGATCGCCGCCCGCAATTGCGCATCGGTCGTGCCCGGATCGGTGCGTATCTTGTAGACCCGCTCGACCAGCGAGCCGGGCTGGATCAGGCCCGACGCTTCGAGCGCATCGAGCGACATGACAATGCGCGGCGCAAGGCCGATGCCGTCGGACAGCGCATCGGGTTCAAGCGCGATCGTCGCCCGGATCGAAAAGCGCGCATCGCCGATCAGGATGGTATCGCCAACCGACAGGCCGAGCCGTTCGAGCAGGATCGGCTGAACGGCGATGCCCCAGGCGCCGTCGGTCAGCGAGTAATCGGTCTGCCCCAAGGCTGGCTCGGTCTCGAATGCGCTGTAGAGCGGATAAAGATCATCGACCGCCTTGATCTCGACCAGCGTCTGGTCCGACTGGTCTTCAAGTCTTGCCATGGAACGCGTGTTGGCGCTCTCGGCAACCGTTCCGATCGCCTGCAATGTCGCCAGTTCCTCGGGCGTCGTCGTCCGGTGGATCAGTTCGAAGCGGATATCGCCGCCCAGGATCGACCGCCCTTCGGATTGAATGCCCTGGGTGATGGCCTGCGCCACCGCATTGACGCCGCCGATCGCGCCGGTGCCAAGCGCGATGCAGGCCAAAAAGACGTAAAAGCCGGAGAGGCCGCCGCGCACCTCGCGCAGCGCGAACCGGAAGGCAAGCGCGATCTGACCAGTCAGCGCGTTCATTATTCGGCCGCCACCTTGGCGGCGGCATCGCCGGCGAACACTTCGCCCGAGCGGACCCGCACCTGACGGTCGCAGCGCTCGGCCAGCGCGGCGTCATGGGTGACAAGGACAAAGCTCGTGCCGCGCTTCTTTTGCGTGTCGAAGATGAGGTCGGCGATCTGCCGGCCCGTGTCCTGGTCGAGATTGCCGGTCGGCTCATCGGCGATCAGGATCGCCGGTTCCGGCGCGAGCGCCCGGGCGATCGCCACACGCTGCTGTTCGCCCCCGGACAGTTGCCCCGGATAGTGGGTCATTCGGTCCTTGAGCCCGACCGCTTCCAGTTCGGCGCGGGCGCGGTCGAATGCGTCGTCCGCGCCGGCCAGTTCCAGCGGCACGGCGACGTTTTCGAGCGCCGTCATGTTGGCGATCAGGTGAAAGGACTGAAAGACAAAACCGATATTGCGGCCGCGGAACCGGGCGATCGCGTCTTCACTCATCTGGTCAAGCCGGGCGCCGGCCACCGCGACGCTGCCGCTGTCGGGCCTCTCCAGTCCGGCCAGCACCATCAGAAGCGTCGTCTTGCCGGAGCCGGACGGGCCGACAATGCCGACCGCTTCGCCCTTTGGCACCGACAGGCTGACATTTTTGAGCACCTGAACCTGGCTCGCCGCCGAGCCGAGCTTGAGATTGACATGGTCAAGGGCGATGACGGGTTCAGACACGGGCAAAACTACCTATATGGGCGCCGAAGGTTGCGTCAGTAAATGGGAAGACGGTCGCGCATGTTCAAACAATTCCTACGCTTTTTTGCCGCCACCGGTTTTGCGCTCTGCCTTTGGACGCCTTTGGCGCAGGCCGAGACCGTGCGTGGCGTCGGTTTAGGCGACAGCCTCATGGCGGGCTATCAGCTTCCCGCCGATGCCGGTTTCCCCGAACAGCTCGAAGCCGCATTGAAGGCCGAAGGGTTCGATGTTGCCATCACCAATGCCGGTGTTTCCGGAGACACGACCTCCGGCGGCCTCGCCAGGCTCGACTGGTCTGTGCCCGACGGCACCCACTTCGTGATCCTGGAGCTTGGCGGAAATGACGCGCTGCGCGGCATCGCGCCGGACCTGACCCGCGCCAATCTGGAGGCGATGATCGAACGGCTTGAGGCGCGCGGCATCGACGTGATCCTTGCCGGCATGCGCGCACCGCCAAACATGGGCGGCGACTATGCCGGTCGTTTCGACACCATCTTTGCAGAGCTTGCGCAAGAGCACGACGTACCGCTCTATCCCTTCTTTCTGGACGGCGCGATCACGGTCGATGGCATGATGCAGGCCGACGGCATTCATCCGACGTCCGATGGCGTTGCGGCCATGGTCGAACGCTTTGTGCCGCTGATGCGGACCTACCTGTCGGGGCGCGACGGCAACTGACGGAAATCGTTAACGATTGGTATCGGAAAATGGCCTTGCGCTTCGCGCGCATGCGTGATTCGCTCACATCAAGGCGGGGGTGATTTGCGGTCCGCGCGATGGCAACGCCCACCGTTCGAAAATGAGGGGACATTGCCATGCCGCGCCTATTCGCCGCTCTCGAAATCCCTCACCAGGCCGCAACCCATATGTCGATGCTGCGCGGAGGCCTGCCCGGTGCCCGCTGGATCGACATGGAGAACTATCATCTCACGCTGCGGTTCATCGGTGACATCGAACATCACATGGCCGACGAGATCGCCCATGCGCTCGAACGGGTACACCGGCGGCCCTTCTCGCTGGGTCTGTCGGGCCTTGGCGCATTCGGCGGCAAGAAGCCGCACTCGCTGTTCGCCGTGCCCACCGCCTCGCCGGATCTGATCGACCTTCAGGCCGAGATCGCCCGCATCTGCCGGCGCCTGGGTCTTGCGCCCGATCCGCGCAAATTCACTCCGCATGTGACGCTGGCGCGGCTGCGCAACGTCTCGCCACAGGCGGTCGCCAACTATCTGTCGGTGCGCGGCGGGTTTTTCGTCCCGTCCTTCAAGGTCGATCATTTCACGCTGATGTCGTCGCGCGATTCGGTCGGCGGCGGGCCTTACATTGTCGAGGAAAGCTATCCGCTGTCGCGGGACGCTTTTCCCGCGAGCGCCGCCGCCAACGCCGCCGAGCCCGCCTTTATGTCGCGATAGGCCGCCTGGAAATCCGCTTCGTCGCCGAAATAGGGATCGGCGACATCGCGGGTCTCGCCGGTGGCGTGACCCAGAAACAGATCGATCGTCGCCTTGTTGTCGAACGCGGCCATACGGGTCAGCGCCTGCACGTTCCTGTGGTCCATCCCCAGGATCAGGTCGAAGGCGTGGAAATCGCCGCGTTTGATCTGGCGGGCGCGCTGGCCGGATATGTCGATGCCATGCTCGGCGGCTACGGCGATGGCCCGCGCGTCGGGCGCTTCGCCCGCATGCCAGTTTCCCGTGCCGGCCGAATCGACGGTCAATCCGTCCAAAAAGCCGGCCTGCTCTGCTTCGGCGCGGAACACGCCCTCGGCCAGCGGTGACCGGCAGATATTGCCCAGACAAACGAACAGAACCCGCATCATCGGCTTTCCCTGGCTGCCCGAAACGCTACATTGACCCAACATCGTATCAAGGAGCCCGGACCATGCCCAAACCCTGCCTGACGCCCGACGAATTGACAACGGCGCTCGAAACACTGGCGGGCTGGGCGGCCGAAGAGAACGGAAAGGCGATCACGCGGACCTTCAGGTTCAAAGGGTTTACCGAAGCCTTTGCCTTCATGACCGCCGCCGCACTGACAGCCGAGAAGATGGATCACCATCCCGAATGGTTCAACGTCTACAACCGGGTCGAGGTGCGGCTGACCACCCATGATTCCGGTGGCGTGACGGCGCTCGACATCGATTTGGCGAAGGCGATGGACAAGGCCGCCGGCTGACCGGAACGCTTGAAACCGCCGCCGCCCGCGCCCATCTGGTCGCCAGGAGGGCGTGCGATGGACGACGTCAAGATCGGCGAAATTCTGGAGCCGGGATCCGAGGAGACCCAATCCCGGCGCGAACAAAAGGTGCGCAACAGGTTCTGGCCCAAGGTCAGGCGCTATGCGCGGATGATCCCGTTCATCGACGAGGTCGTCGCCGGCTATTTCTGCGCGATGGATCCTGAAACGCCGCCGCGCGTGCGCGGCATCCTTTTGGCGGCGCTGGCCTATTTCATCCTGCCGCTCGACGCCATTCCCGACTTTCTTCTGACCTTCGGCTTCGGCGACGACATCGCCGTTCTGACCGCGGCGTTTGCGGCTGTCAGGGGCAACATCACGGACGCCCACCGCGCGGCCGCGCGCAGGGCATTGGCTGAGGAAGAGATCGACACCTCCGCTTCCGCCGACGCCGAAGACGGTCCCGTGGTGGACGGCGAGGCGACGCGCACCTGACCGGCACAATTCCGCGGCTCGCTTTTGGCAAGCGCTTGACCTATTGAACGGTCATTGTTCCCGCCAGCCCGCAGCGTTCCATGCTCGATATATTGCTGACCGTTCTGCCAGTCTTCATCCTGGTCGGTGTCGGCTATGGCGCGGTCCGGTCCGGCTATCTGAAGGACGATTTCGCCGACGCGCTGAACATTTTCGCGGTGCGGATCGCGGTGCCCGTTCTCCTGTTCCGTGCGATGGCCGGGCTCGAACTGGATCAGGCCTTCTCGCCGCAGCTTCTGATCAGTTTTTATACCGGCGCGCTTGTCTGTTTCGTCGGCGGCATCATCGTCGCCCGCACCGTGTTCAAGCGCCGACCTGGCGAGGCCGTCGCCGTCGGTTTTGCCGGAACCTTCTCCAATTCGGTTCTGCTCGGACTGCCGATCATCGAACGCGCCCATGGCGGCGAGACGATGACGATGGCCTTCGGCATCATCGCGCTGCATGCACCGTTGCTCTACACCATCGGCATGATCACCATGGAATTGATGCGGCGCGATGGCCGGACGCTGCGCGCAACGCTTGTTGGTGCGTTCAAATCGGTGCTGGCCAACCCTCTGATGGCCGGCATCCTGGCCGGCCTTGCAGTCAATGCGGCGGGGATCGCCCTGCCCGAACCGGTGCAGGCGGCGGTCGACATGCTGGCCGCTGCGGCCATCCCGGTGGCGCTGGTCGGCATCGGCGCCGCCCTGACGCGCTACAAGCTGACAGCAGCCTTGCCCGAAACGCTGACAGTGTCGGGCATCTCGTTGATCGTCCACCCGGCGATCGCATTCATCCTGTCGCATCATGTGTTCGGCCTGTCGAGCGTGGCCGTTCACGCCGCTGTCACGCTGGCGGCCATGCCGCCGGGCGTCAACATTTACATTTTCGCCAGCCTTTATGACCGCGCCGTCAACCTGGCGGCATCGACGCTGTTGATGGCGACGGCGCTGTCGGTCGTTTCCGTGACGGTGTGGCTCTACATCATCGACGCGCTGCTGCCGCTTTAGCTGTAGCGCAAAGGCGGCCTCATGCGCTGCGGCGTCCGCCCGCGCGGCTTGCCCGACCGTGCGCCGGTTCAGCGGCGGCGACGCACACCCGGTTGCGGCCCGCCTCTTTGGCATCATATAGCGCGTGATCGGCGGCGATCAGCGCGCCTGCAATGCCTTCATCGCCAATGCCGGCGACGCCCAGGCTCGCCGTCACCAGTCTGCCGTCTGGCAGGCTATCCTGCAGATCCATCTCGATGGCAACACGGATCGCCTGCGCCAGCGCCGTCGCCACCGGCAGTTCGGCACGCGCGACCAGGATCGCGAATTCCTCCCCGCCAAGGCGGCCGCACAGATGCGGACGCGGCGCGGCTTCGGCGATCACCGATGCGACCCCGGCGATCACCCTGTCGCCCTGGTCGTGACCATGCGTGTCGTTGATCGCCTTGAAATTGTCGATGTCGAGCATGATCAGGGCGGCCGGACGCGCGGCAAACCGGTTGCCTTCGTCAAGAAAGCCGCGCCGGTTCAAAAGGCCGGTCAGGCTGTCGGTCAGCGACGCATGCCGGTAGGTGGCGGCCAGATCGCTCATCGCAAGAAAGAAGATGGTCGCGGCAAAGGCGAACAGGGTCGCTGCGAACGGCGTTGCCGCATAGGTGCCGTAAAGCTCCGCCTGGTCATGCAACGAAAGATCGCCATGGCTGACGGCCCATGCCGCGATCAGTGGGCGGATCAGGACCGACAGGATGACGGCACACAGCATGGTCGCCAGAAATCGCGTACGACCGCTGATCACCGGCAATCGGTAAAGCCGGACAACCACCATCACCGGCAACGCGACCTGAAACAGGCTGACAGCCGTCAGGCGCGACAGGGACAATTCGCCAAGCGGCGCAAGGACGGTGATCACAAAGGCACCGATGATCGCGGTCACGGCGAACATGCGGCCGGGCACGCGCAGCCGGGCGTGCGCGCAGATGCCCATCGACACCAGCAGGAACCCGGTGCAGACAAGCACATCGTCAAGGATGAAGAACACACCGTGGAACGGCGCGATCTCGGTCATCACATAGGCAGCGCTGCTGCCGATGAACGCGCCCGCTCCGGCCAGATACCACAGAAGGTGCCGGGCCGAACGGTCGAACAAATAGGCGGCGATGAACAGCGCCACATAGTTCAGGCCCAGCAGCACGCCTGCCGCCGCGACGATGTCGCCAATGCCCAGTATCAAAGCCGGTTCTCCAAAAGTTCGGGAGCAATCTTCGCACCATGGCCTTAAGGGGGGATGAACCAGCCGGCGCTTTGATTTGACGAGCGAGGATTTCGACGCCGCTGTCCGCGGAAAATCCTGTCCATCAATCCGCTTCCAGCCAAACAGGAACCGCTCTAGTGAAAATCCCGACTCTTGGGGATGATGCGCACATCGCGCGGGTGGCGGCCACGGCTGGGTGGCGGGCCGCCTTTTGCGCTGTCCCCACGGGCAAATTGCGGACGGATCACCTCGTCGGCAGGTGAAAGCGCGATCGTCGGCCGGTGCGCGTCCGACAACCGGTTCAGTTCAAAGGTGCGGTCCAAAATGGATGTAGCGATCAGGTGGATGACGCCTTCCTTGCTCTTTTGGACATGGCCGCACGCGACCGCCAGCTTGGCGCCCATGATCGCGCGGCGGAAGCGCTCGAACCGGCGTGCCCAGACCAGCACATTGACGATGCCGGTCTCGTCCTCGAGCGTCATGAAGATGGCGTTGCCCTTGCCCGGTCGCTGCCGGATCAGCACGACGCCCGCCGTCCTGATCCATTTGCCATCCGGCATGTCGGCGACCTGTTGCGACGACAGGATGTTCTCGGCTGCAAAAACCGGCCTGAGCAGCGCCATCGGGTGGCTTTTCAGCGAAAGCCGGGTGGTCTGGTAATCGGCCACTACATGCTCGGCCAGCTTCATGGCTGGCAGGGCGGCATCCGGCTCGGCGGACAGTTCGTTGCGCCGTGCCGCCTCGAACAACGGCAGCGGCACATCGTCCGGCAGGCGCCGCACCGCCCAAAGCGCATCGCGGCGATCAAGGCCGATCGAGCGGAACGCATCGGCGTCGGCGAGGATTTTCAGCGCCCGCTTCTCGAGCCTTGCACGCCGCCAGACCATCTCGGCGCTGTCGAAGCCTTCGCCACGCACCATGACGATCTGGTCTGCCCAGTCTTCGTGAAACCCGTCGATCTGGCGCAAACCGAGCCGCAGTGCCAGCGTGCCGTGCTCTGCCCGTTCAAGCGTGTTGTCCCATTGGCTGTGATTGATATCGGCGGCGCGCACCTCAACCCCGTTCTCCTGCGCATCGCGCACGATCTGGGCGGGTGCGTAAAAGCCCATGGGCTGGGCATTGAGCAAGCCGCAGGCGAACACCGCCGGCTCGTGATGCTTGATCCACGACGAGATGTAGACCAGCTTCGCGAACGAAGCGGCATGGCTTTCGGGAAAACCATATTCGCCAAAACCCTTGATCTGGTCGAAGCAACGCTGGGCAAATTCGCGCTCATAGCCGCGCTTGACCATCCGCTCGACCATCAGGTGCTCGAAATTCTGGATTGTGCCGACATGGCGGAAGGTCGCCATGGCACGGCGCAAGCCATTGGCCTCGTTGTCGGAGAATTCGGCCGCGACCATGGCGATGTTCATCGCCTGCTCCTGAAACAGCGGCACGCCGAGCGTGCGATGCAGCACCTTGCGCAATTCTTCCGGATCATGAGGCGGTCGGGGCGAGGGATAGTCGACGTCCTCCTCCTTGTTGCGCCGCCGCAGATAGGGGTGGACCATGTCGCCCTGGATCGGGCCGGGCCGCACGATCGCCACCTGGATGACGAGGTCGTAAAACTCCCTTGGTTTGAGGCGCGGCAGCATGTTGATCTGCGCCCGGCTTTCCACCTGGAAGACGCCGATGGATTCGCCTCTGCACAACATGTCATAGACACCTTCATCATCGGGCTCGAAATCGGCGAGGCCGAAATCCCGGCCGCAATGGTCACGCATCAGGTCGATGCATTTGCGGATGCAGGTCAGCATTCCCAGGCCCAGCACATCGACCTTCATCAGGCCGAGCGCATCGATATCGTCCTTGTCCCACTCGATGAAGGTGCGATCGTCCATCGCCGCGTTGCCGATCGGCACGAGGTCGTCGAGCCGGTCACGCGTCAGGACGAACCCGCCCACATGTTGCGAAAGGTGCCGCGGAAAGCCGAGCAATTGCGTCGCCAGATCGATGGCGCGTCCGATAACGGGATTGTCCGGATCGATCCCGGCTTCGCGCACATACTTTTTGGCGATTTCGGTGCCCCAACTGCCCCAGACCGTGCCGGCAAGGCGCGCCGTCACATCCTCGGTCAGGCCGAGCACCTTGCCCACCTCGCGGATGGCGCTGCGCGGCCGGTAGCTGATGACGGTAGCGGCGATTCCGGCCCGCTCGCGGCCATAGCGCTCATAGATGTGCTGGATGATTTCCTCGCGCCGCTCATGCTCGAAATCGACATCGATGTCGGGTGGTTCCCGGCGCTCGGACGAGATGAACCGGGCAAACAGAAGATCATGCTCGGCCGGATCGACCGCGGTGATGCCAAGCACGTAGCAGACCGCAGAATTGGCCGCCGAGCCGCGCCCCTGGCACAGGATGCGCTTGTCATTGGCAACGCGAACAATGTCATGGATGGTCAGGAAATATTGCGCGTAATCAAGATCGGCGATCAGCGCCAGCTCCTGTTCAAGAAGCCTGGTGACCTTGTCCGGAATGCCATCGGGATATTTGAAGGGCGCATGGCGCCAGACCAGTTCCTCAAGCCATTGCTGCGGCGATTTGCCAGGCGGGATCGGCTCTTCGGGATATTGATAGCTGAGCTGATCGAGCGAAAAGTCGATCCGTGCCAGAAAATCGCCCGTCTCGGTGATCGCTTCGGGCGCATCGCGGAACAGCCGGGCCATTTCGTCCGGCGCCTTCAGATGGCGTTCGGCATTGGCCTGCAGAAGATAACCGGCATTGTCCAGCGTGCAGCCCTCGCGGATGCAGGTGACGACATCCTGCAACGGACGCTGCCCGGGATGATGATAGAGCGCATCGCCCACCGCGATCAGCGAAATGCCGGCCTCGGCGGCAATGGTCCTGAGACCGGCAAGCCGCCTGCGATCGTCGCCGCGATACGTCATGGTGGCGGCCAGCCACACAGCGCCCGGCGCATAAGCGGAAATCCTTGAAAGCCCTTGAACCAGATCATCGGTCTGATCGGGCGGCATGACGATCAACAGAAGATCGCCGCAATGGCGCAGAAGATCGGCCTCGTGAATCAGGCAGTCGCCCTTTTCGGCGCGGCGCTTGCCAAGGGTCAGAAGCCGGCAGAGTTGCCCCCATCCCGCACGGTTTTCCGGATAGGCGATGATGTCGGGCGTGCCGTCGGCAAAGACCAGCCGCGCGCCCACCACATAGCGCAGCGGCAATTGTGCGTCCTTGCCATGGGCGTCCTGCCACGCCTTGCACGCGTTCCTGTAGGCGCTGTGGCCGCGCACGACACCGGCCACCGTGTTGCGGTCGGCGATGCCGATGCCCGCAAGGCCCAGTTCGAGCGCGCGCATGACGAAATCGCCCGGATGCGACGCACCGCGCAGGAAGGAGAAATTGCTCGACACCGCCAGTTCGGCATATCCGGTCATGCGAACAGCCCGTGCATGAACCAGCGGGGATGGTGCGGCAACTCCTCGTAAAGGCCGTCCCGAAAAACCCAGAAGCGATGGCCGTGGCTGTCCTCGACGCAATAATAGTCGCGCGTCCGGCTGCCATCGTCGCCACGCCACCATTCCGCTGCGATCCTTTCGGGACCTTCGGCGCGCACGATCTCGTGCAGCACGCGGCGCCAGCGGAACTTGAGGGGCGGTCCGTCCGGGATCTCGGCCAGCGCCTCGATTGGCTGGGCTCGTTCAAACAGATGGACCGGGCGCATCGGACGCGCATCGGCGGGAGCGGCCTGCCACTGCGCGGCATGGGCGACCGGCTGTCCGGCAGGCATCGCACGCACGGCGTTTTCGGGAATATGGGTTTCGGCGGGAACAAATTGCATCACGGCCTGCCGGCCGAACCGTGTGCTCAACCGGTCGATCAGAGCCGATATGTCATCACCCTCGATCTGACGGCCGTCCAGCGAATGTTGTGTGTTTTCCAGTTGCGCCGATACCGGAACGGACAGCCGGATCAGATCATAGCCGTAGCCGGGATCGAGCGGGTCGCTCAAAATGTCGATCCGCTCCCGGAAGAGCCGCATGACGGTTTCGGGCGCCCGGACCGGTTGCGCCGTTTCGATCGTGAGCCGGCTGACCGTGCCGTCGGTGCGAAACAGGGCCGCATCGAAGCGACGCCCGCCCTGGCCGCGCTTTTCAAGGCTGTGCGCGGTGTGGCCCGCAAGCGCTTCAAGCGTCGCCAGCGCATCGCCCGTCTGCGTCAAAGGTTCGGCGAAACGGCGTTCGGCGCTGCAAACGGGCACGGGCCGGCGTGGCGTGATCGCCGTGTTCTCGCCGCCTTGTAGCCTGACGAGACGCGCCACCAGCGCCGCGCCGAACCGCGCGACCAGCGGTTTGTGCGGCCGGCACGCCAGATCGCCGACCGTCTTCAGACCGGCGCGCAGCAGCGCTGTCGTGGCCTCGACACCGGCTTCAAGAGCGGCCACGGGCAAGGACGCAACGGCCTTGGCCTCCCCGCCCGGCGCGACGATCACATGGGACGGGCCGAAGCGCGCCAGCGCACGCGCTGCCTGCGGTGTGCCGGCAAGGGCCGCGCACACCTGCGTTGCCCCGTGCGACAGACGCGCCACAAGATCGTCGAGCAACGCCCTTTCGCCGCCGAACAGATGGGCGCAGCCGGTAATGTCCAGAACCAGCCCGTCGGGCGCATCGAGCGCCGTCATCGGCGTGTAACGATCGCAGAAATCGGCGATCCGTTCGAGCCAGGCCATATCGGCCGCATGGTCCATTTCGACGGCGGCAAGCTGCGGCACCCGCGCCCGCGCATCGGCCAGGGTGAGCCCCGGCGTCAGGCCCATGCCCATGGCCTTTTGATCGACGCGCACGACGCGCAGCGCATTGTTCTGCTTCTCGGTGAAACACAGCGGCGCGTCAGACCGCGCGTGCGAACCGTTGCACTGACGCCGGAACCGGTCGCTGGTCAGGAATGGCAGCCACACCGCCAGATAGCGCCGCGGCTTGCCGGAAATGTTTTCGTTCATGATCCCACTCCAGATGCCAGCGCTGACCGGACGCGCCGGCGCGGTTGCGCAACAAGGTGATGTCAAAAGCCGGTTTGCCCGGCGCATTGGCGGCCAGGGCAGACGATGGCGCTGCCGCAACCTGCCAACGCGTGCGTGCAACGCTGGGACCGGGCTCGGCGGCAACCCGCAACAGGAGCGGCGTGACGCCCGATGCCTCCGCCGCAAGCGTCAGCCGGCGTGTCGCCGTCAGATCGAGGCTTTTCGGGTTTCCCCAAAGCTCGATGACAACCGCGCCGAGCGAGGCGCAGCGTACCGCTTCAAGCGCCGCGCGCAGTCCATCCTCGGATCGCCGGGTCTGCACATGGATGATGGTGGCCGGATCGAACCCCAGCGCAGCCAGGCCGGGCATGAAAAGATGACCGGCCTCGGTCTCCGAAAACGTCTGGCGTATCCAGACGGTTTTGCGCGTGCCGCTCGTGATGCAACGGGCAAGGCCGGCGCAAAAACCCGTCAGCGCCGCCGCATGGGCCGATCCTGCGGCATAGAGTTCATGCAGGGCGCCCCGAACCAGAGCAGCGCCCAGGGTTGCATCGACCTGTTCATCACCCAGCGTGATGAGATCTTGCATGTCCGCTGGCCGTTGTCCGGCGGGCGCCAGCGCTTCAATCCGGCGCTGCAAATGGATCAGGGTTGTCTGCATAAGGACCAATTGTTCACTTTTTGTTCCTATTACATGCCAACCCTTCGCCAGAGTCAATTCGCAAGGCGGAGCAAGACAGGCAGGCAGCCGCTTCGCCCATGCCCGCCAATGGCTGAATGCAGTTCCCGGGGTCCGCAGGCGCACGGCATACCCCGACCGGGGTTCACGTCGCTTCCCTGAAACACTGCGTCATCCTATTGTGGTGCGATCCGGCATGTTTCTCGGTGAACGGCATGAAGGGTGACACAATTCGGTTTTCGGCCAGAGTTCTTCGCAAACAACCCGATCTGCCGCGTTATCTTGGTGAAACCGGAGCATGTGAACGGCCGCTGCGATGCCTTTGCCGCAAACGTGATGCTGAACGAAGCGGGTCCGTTTCCCCGCAAAATCCGGCCATGGGGCAAGGGGTCGGATGTGTTTTTCTTCAACCTGACCGCACCGCAATGCGCCAAGGCCGGCCTTGCGACCAACGATGAATGCGCCGTCACCATCATTCCCAAAGACTGAACGCCGCCATCTTCGCTCAGGCGTCGAGCCAACCGTCGCCGGTTCTCAGCCGATGCCGGATCGTGTTGGAAACCCCCAGCGTCTGCTCGACGAAACAGCCCTTCTTTGCCGCATCGAGCAGTTCACGCTGGCGCTCGATCGGGTCATCGCTTTCGATGATGACATCGATGGCAAACGATTTCGGCGCGGTTTCATAGACCGGCGCCTTCGGCGTCCACTGCCACTCCACCGTCCTCTCGACGGCCAGACCGGTCAGATTGGCCTTGAGCCGTTTCGCAAAGGCGCGGATCTGCGTCATGATGCAGCCGGTCAGCCCGCCGATGAAAAGAGCCAGCGGCGGCGGCGCGCTGGCATCGCCGCCATGGAAAGGACCCTCGTCGGAGGCGAGCGTGACATGCTCCTCCATCGGCGTCACCATGCGCACATCAAGATCGTTGCGCATCTTGCCCGTGGCGATGCCGGTGCATTCGAATCGCACGACGCCCGGTTCGGTCGGCTGCTGTGTCATGACGCTCTCCGTTCGTTCCAGTGCACCATCGGCAGGCCGGCGACCGGCGCGTCGAACCAGGGAATCGTGGTGCCGCGCAGGCTACCGATATGGACGCGGCGCAGGTCCGGTCCGCCATGGCCAGCTCCGGCGTGACGGCATCATTTGCGAACGCCTCCATCAGTGCCCGGCCTGCCGCTGCATCGTGATCGTCATCGGGCGTGATCGCGAAGATGCGGTCGCGCTTTCCGTTGCTTTTCTGGTTGAACTTCTTTCTATCTTCCGTAAGTTCGTGAGCCTACCCAAGGATGCCAGAATGTTGGTTTAGCTGTTGGACGGATTGAAGTTTAGTCAGAGCATTTGATCTTTGATTTGCATGCCTAAAGCTCAGTGAAAGCTAATAAATTGCCCCACTGATGTGGAGGTGACGAAGTTTTGGATTCTGCTGCTCACCAGCCAAAGACTAGCCGTTTGGTGCCTCGGTCAACCAGCATGGCAAATTAAAAAGACATCTGCTCAACTCTCCAACATTTTGGCTGCGGGAATGCTCATGAGCGGCCAAATTCCACATACGAGGGTGCCATGAGCGAGCTAGATTTTGAAATTCGCCCTTTTGCCGAAGCTGATTTACCAACCTTGCAAGAGGTGCGCGAAGCGGCTTTCGCTCCCGTATTTAAGTCTTTCCGGTCAATTATGGGCAAAGACATTGCCCAATTTGCCTATGCCGACGCCGAAATTGAACAGGGCGCACACCTTGATGAAATGTGCCGTCCAAGCTCCGGTCATAACGTTTACGTTGCAACGGTCGCTAATCGGGTGGTGGGGTTTTGTGGTTACACGGTAAACTCCGAAAGCAAAGTCGGAGAGGTTGGTCTGAATGCCGTTCATCCGGATGTTGATGGCGCTGGTATCGGAACCGCTCTGTACGGATATGTTTTGGCGCAAATGAAAAAGGAAGGCATGGCAGTTGCAATGGTGAGTACAGGCCGCGACCCAAGCCATGAACCCGCTCGCCGAGCCTACCAGAAAGCTGGTTTTGAACGGGGTATTCCATCCATTTGGCTGCTCAAAAAGCTGTAGGTCCCGGCCAACCGCTAATGCCCACCTTTTACGGGCGGCGTAGAATCGGCGGCGAACGGGGTTCGCACTTTTGTTCCAGGGTGGCGGAGAGGGAGGGATTCGAACCCCCGATAGAGTTGCCCCTATACCGCATTTCGAGTGCGGCGCTTTCAACCACTCAGCCACCTCTCCGCACGCGGTGCGGCGCTGTCTAGCGCCGTGGCCGGGCGAAAACAAGACGCAAGCGCGCAAAGTTTTCCGCCCCAGCTTGACTTTTCGGCGCTGCCCGATCATAGGGAGCGCGATCAGTGGCGCGGGGCAATCCGCGCCGCACCTGTTTGGATGATCGCCGCAAGGCGACGTCCGGGCAGCGGTTCAACCGGACAGACTGAACAAGAAGACGGCCGGCGTGCCGATGCTCCAATCCGCCTTGCGCGGAACGGGACGCAAAGGGCGCGTCAGAGCCGGACCGAACACGAAAGGACAAACGATGTTCGCAGTCATCAAGACCGGTGGCAAGCAATACCGCGTCGCCACCGATGATGTGCTCACGCTCGAAAAGCTTGACGGCGATGCCGGCGAGATGATCGAATTTTCCGACGTTCTCGTGGTCGGCAACGATGCCGACGTGACGATCGGCAGCCCGCTGGTCGATGGCGCGATGGTGACCGCCGAAGTGGTCACGCAAGGCCGGGGCCGCAAGGTCATCGCCTTCAAGAAGCGCCGGCGCCAGAATTCACGCCGCAAGAAGGGCCACCGTCAATATCTGACGACGGTGCGCATCGCCGAAATCCTGACCGGTGGCGCCAAGCCCTCCAGGAAGCCTGTGGCGAAGAAAGCGGCAGCACCCGAGGCAGATGCGCCGAAGGCGGATACGGCAAAGGCCGAAGCCAAGCCCGCGGCGCCGGAAGGTCCGCTGTTCGTGGCGCCGGAAGGCGACGCCGACAAGCTGACCGACATCAAGGGCATCGGCCCGGTCGCCGAAAAACAGCTCAACGAGCAGGGCATTACGACCTTTGCGCAGATCGCGGCGCTGACGGCGGCCGATATTGAAAAGATCGACGAGTATATGCCGTTCAGCGCAGCCCAGATCGAAGATTGGCAGACGCAGGCGAAAGAACGCGTCAAGTAAAACCGCGATCGCCAAGGTGCGCTGCACAACAGCTTCACCCTTGATCGACACGCCGGAAATGCCCATAAGGGGGCATGCCCGGCACGGAAGACTGCAAGGCCGTACGCGGCAGGAGAAAGAACCATGGCACACAAGAAAGCTGGCGGCTCGTCGCGTAACGGCCGCGATTCGGAATCAAAACGCCTTGGCGTCAAGAAGTTCGGCGGTGAAGCGGTCATTGCCGGCAACATTATCGTGCGCCAGCGCGGCACCAAATGGCATCCGGGCACCAATGTCGGCATGGGCAAGGACCATACGCTCTTCGCTCTCACGGAAGGCGCCGTCGAGTTCCGCAAGAAAGCCAATGGCCGCACCTATGTATCGGTAATGGCGGCCGCCGACTGACCGGGTTCACCGACACCCGGCGTTCCAGCACCCGGGGTAAAGCGTTTGCAGGGGGAGTTGGGACACGAACCAACTCCCCCTTTTCGATTCGGACCAGGGCGATGATCAATTCCCTTAACCAGCATGACTATTCCCGCCACGACGATCGCAGGGCGTTTTCGCTGAATACGCCCGTGTTGACCACCGAACGGCTGGTGCTGCGCATGCCCGTGCCCGACGATGCCGATGAGCTGGCGGTCATCGCCAACAGCCGCGAAATTGCCGAGATGACGGCGCGCATGCCGCATCCCTACACGCGGGCCGATGCCGCCAACTATATTCGTGCGGTCCATGAAGGCCGCGTCGAAGGCTATGTCTATGCGGTGACAATCGCCGACACGGGGCGCCTGATCGGCATGTGTGCGGTGACCAACCGGCCGCCCTCAGGCGATCTGGAGGTTGGCTACTGGATCGGACGCGCATGGTGGGGCAAGGGATATGCGTCCGAAGCAGCAAGCGCGGTGGTCGACCTGGCGTTCCGCGTCACCGGCACCAATGCGATCTATGCCGGGTCGCGCACGGTCAATCCGCGCTCGCGCCAGGTGTTGATCAAGCAAGGGTTCGAACTGACCGGGCTGGACGAGATCGATACGGTCGCAGCGGGCCGGGTCGCGATCGAGCGCTATCGCCTCACACGCGAAAACTGGCTGGCAAGCAAGACCCGGGGCGGATGACAGGCGCCGGGCTTTATCCGGCGGCAATATCGACCCAGACCGGCATATGGTCGGACCCTTCGGCATCGCGATCAATGCGCAGGTTCGAGATGCGCGGCGCCAGCGCCAAATTGCAGAACGCATAGTCGAGCCGTGAACGTTCGGTTTTCTCGGCGGCGTGGGGTGTCCGCCAGGTCCAGCCCTGATCGGCGGTCGTCACGTCGGTGATCGATTCATCCTCCGTCATCAATCGGTACTCGTCGCTTCGGGGCTCGAAATTGAAGTCCCCCATCAGCAGAAAATCGCCCCTGTCGTCGATTTCCTCGACGCCGAAGGAACGCCCCCCGCTGATCGCCCCACCGGTTTTGGCAAAATCGAGCGCGATCGACTTCAGCGCACGCACCTGCATCATCCGCTCGCGCGGATCGATATGGTCCAGATGCAGACTGTAGACGCGCAGCAACCCCGCAGGCGTGAATATCTGTGCCTCCAACGCGCCGCGCTGGAGGTTCAGCGTGTCTTTTCGCCAGGTCCGCGGCAGCAGATGGCCGCGCACGGTGGTGAGCGGCCAGCGCGACAGGATCATGTTGCCGAACTGAAAACGCCGGTTGACGGCGCGCCCTTCGGCCAGTGCGCTGCCCATATCCAGATCGCCGGCCGGATGGAAACAGCCGAAATGCCCGGGCAATGCGTCAAAAAGCGCCGCGGGCATGTCAACACCGCCATTTTTGATGTAGCCGCGCGTGACTTCCTGCAGGCAGACGATATCGGCATCGCGCACCGCGTCCACGACGCGATCCAGATCGTATCGACCATCCAGCCCGAAACCGTACTGGATGTTGTAGGTAACCGCACGTACCGTCATCTCGACCGACCTTTCGACATTATTGCTCGCATGCGCGCAGACGATGGGCTACAGACTGCGCTCCGTATCAGATGGACGGTATCGCGCCCATCGTGGCGACCGTTAACGCCGTCAACGTGACAGTTCGATGAAATTTCTCGATCAGGCCAAAGTGTTCATTCGATCCGGCGATGGCGGTGCCGGTGCCGTGTCGTTCCGGCGCGAGAAATACATCGAGTTTGGCGGCCCCGATGGCGGCGATGGCGGGCGCGGCGGCGACGTCTGGATCGAAGCCGTCGATGGTCTGAACACGCTGATCGACTATCGCTACAAGCAGCATTTCAAAGCCAGGACCGGCGCCCATGGCATGGGCCGCAACAGGACCGGCGGCGGCGGCGGCGATGTGGTGCTGAAAGTGCCCGCCGGCACCCAGGTGTTCGAGGAAGACAATGAAACGCTGATCTGCGATCTGGTCGAGGTCGGCGACCGCCACTGTCTCGCCCGTGGCGGCAATGGCGGTTTCGGCAATTCCCATTTCAAATCCTCGACCAATCAGGCGCCGCGACGCGCCAATCCCGGCCTTGAGGGTCAGGAGCGCTGGATCTGGCTGCGCCTCAAGCTGATTGCCGATGCGGGCATTGTCGGTCTTCCCAACGCCGGAAAGTCGACATTCCTGGCGTCTGTCACTGCCGCCAAGCCGAAGATCGCCGATTACCCCTTCACCACGCTGCATCCCAATCTCGGCGTTGTGCGGATCGACGCGCGCGAATTCGTGATGGCCGATATTCCCGGTCTGATCGAGGGCGCGCACGCAGGCGCGGGCATTGGCGACCGGTTCCTTGGCCATGTCGAACGCACCCGCGTGCTGCTGCATCTCGTATCGGCGCGCGAGGATGATGTAGCGGCCGCCTACCGGACGGTCCGCGAAGAACTCGACGCCTACGGCCACGGCCTCGCCGACAAGCCGGAGATCGTCGCCCTGTCGCAGATCGATCTGGCCGATGAACAGATGCGCGCCGACAAGATGGCGGCACTCGAAGAGGCCAGCGGCACCAAGCCGCTTGGCGTCTCGTCGCCAACGCGCGACAGCATCGAAGCGCTGCTGCGCGCGCTGATGGCGGTGATCGAGGCCGCGCGGGCGGAGGACGGGCACGATGCGGACGAGCCCGGCAAACCGTGGCAACCGCTCGCCGGAGACGGATAGACGAAGATGCCCGGGCTTTCCTCCTGTCGCCGCATCACCGTCAAGATCGGCTCGGCCCTTCTGGTCGACCGGAAAGACGGTCTGCGCGGCGAGTGGCTCGACAGTCTCGCCGACGATCTGGCGGCGCTGGCAGAACGCGGTCACGAGGTGCTGGTGGTCTCGTCGGGCGCCATCGCGCTTGGACGGACGATCCTCAAGCTCCCGGCCGGGCCGCTCAAGCTCGAGGAGACGCAGGCGGCCGCCGCCACCGGACAGATCGCGCTCGCCCATGCCTGGAACGCGGCGCTCGGCAGGCATGCGATCACCACCGGACAGGTGCTCGTCACACTCGATGATACCGAAACCCGTCGCCGCTATCTCAATGCCCGGGCCACCATCGGCGCGCTTTTGAAGTTCGGCGCGATCCCGGTCATCAATGAGAACGACACGGTGGCGACCAGCGAGATCCGCTACGGCGACAAT
The DNA here is from genome assembly GCA_017642895.1 of Roseitalea sp. Taxonomy (GTDB): domain Bacteria; phylum Pseudomonadota; class Alphaproteobacteria; order Rhizobiales; family Rhizobiaceae; genus Roseitalea. Next base: position 163,393 of record JAEPON010000006.1, on the reverse strand, counting down.
GACCGGCTGGCCGCGCGCGTCGCGGTGATGATGAACGCCGATCTGCTGGTTTTGCTGTCTGATGTGGACGGGCTCTACACCGCTCCGCCGGCGCGCAATCCGGACGCCACCCACATCGCCCATGTTGCCGCTGTCACGCCGGAGATCGAGGCCATGGCCGGCGAATCGGCGTCCGAGACGGCCCGCGGCGGCATGCGCACCAAGATTGAGGCGGCGCGGATTGCGACGACCGCGGGCACCGCGATGGTGATCACGCGCGGCACCATCGACCATCCGCTACGGCAACTCGAACAGGGCAGTCGCGCGACCTGGTTTGACGCATCCAGTGCGCCCGTGTCCGCGTGGAAGGGCTGGATCGCCGGCAAGCTGGAACCGCGGGGCACGCTGACGGTCGATGCCGGCGCGGTCAAGGCCCTTAGGGACGGCAAGTCGCTGCTGCCGGCCGGCGTCAAGCATGTCGATGGCGATTTTGCGCGCGGCGACACGGTCGCCATCCTGCATGAGGCCGGCGGCGAGGTGGCGCGCGGCCTTGCCGCCTATGACGCGCACGAAGCGCGCCTGGTCGCCGGCCGGAAAACGCCGGAAATCGAGGCTGTTTTGGGCCATCCGCCGCGCGCCGCCATGGTTCACCGGGACGATCTGGTGATGGGCGCGAGCGGCTGACCGCCACATTGCCCTTGCCGGACGCGCCATGTAAAAGACCGCGTGCAGACGAGGATAACGCCATGCTGACGCGCGCGGACAATGCCAACATCGATATTGCGGCCCTGATGGCCGATATGGGTGCACGGGCGAAAGCGGCGTCCGCACCATTGGCGTTTGCCGCGCCGGAGCAGAAAAACGCCGCGCTGCATGCGATGGCCGATGCGATCGTTGCGTCGGAAGGTGCGATCCTCGCCGCCAACGAAATCGACATGGAAGCGGGCCGGGCTGCCGGTCTTGCCGGATCGTTTCTGGACCGGCTTCAGCTCGATCCCGATCGCGTCAAGGCGATGGCCGACGGCATTCGTGCGATCGCCGCGCTGGATGATCCCGTCGGCTCGATCATCGCGCAATGGGACCGGCCGAACGGCCTGCACATTGAGCGGGTGCGCACGCCGCTCGGCGTGATCGGCGTGATTTATGAAAGCCGACCCAATGTCACCGCCGATGCCGGCGCGCTGTGCCTGAAGGCCGGCAATGCGGTGGTCCTGCGCGGCGGCTCGGATTCGGTCAATTCATCACGCGCCATCCACGCCTGCCTGCTGGACGGTTTGCAGGCGGCGGACTTGCCGGCCGATGCGATCCAGCTTGTGCCGGTCACCGACCGGGCGGCGGTCGGCGAGATGCTCAAGGGTCTTGGCGGCGCGGTGGACGTGATCGTTCCGCGTGGCGGCCGCAGCCTGGTCGAGCGGGTGCAGAGCGATGCGCGCGTGCCGGTCTTTGCCCATCTGGAAGGGCTGTGCCACGTCTATGTGGACGCATCGGCCGATCCCGGCATGGCCGCCGATCTGGTCGTCAACTCGAAGATGCGCCGCACCGGCATTTGCGGCGCCGCCGAGACATTGCTGATCGACCGTGTCGCAGCGCAGACAATGCTGACGCCGATCCTCGATACGCTCGATGCGGCGGGCTGCGCGATACGCGGCGATGCTGATGTCGTTGCGGCATGGCCCAAGGCCACGCCGGCCACCGAAGCCGACTGGACCACGGAATATCTCGACACGATCATTTCCGTCGCCCTTGTCGACGGGGTCGGCGGCGCCATAGGCCATATCGGCCGCTATTCCTCCAATCACACCGAGGCGATCATCGCCGAGGACCGGGCGGCGGTCGATCGCTTCATGACCGAGATCGATTCGGCGATCATTCTGCACAACGCGTCGACCCAGTTCGCCGATGGCGGCGAATTCGGCATGGGCGCCGAAATCGGCATCGCCACCGGCAAGATGCATGCGCGCGGACCGGTCGGCGTCGAGCAACTCACCTCGTTCAAGTACCGGGTGCACGGCTCCGGCCAGACCCGGCCATAGCCGCTGTCCGGCCCTGGCCGGGCCAGAGGGGACCCCGACAGCCATGATGTTCGACCATGCCGGCGTCAGCCGCCAGCACCTGCGGATGCCGCATGTGGAGCCGGGCATGAGCGTCGGCCTGTTCGGGGGGTCGTTCAACCCGCCCCATGACGGCCATCTGCTGGTCGCCGAACTGGCGCTGCGCCGGATCGGGCTCGACCAGCTCTGGTGGATGGTCACGCCGGGCAATCCGCTCAAGCAAAATGCCGGCCTGCCATCGCTGGCGGCGCGCATCGCCTGGTGCGAGGCGATCAATGACGATCCGCGCGTCAAGGTCACCGCGTTCGAGGCTGGCCACAATGTCCAGTACACCGCCCAAACGCTGGCGCTGGTCAAGACGCGCAATCCGGGCGTGCGTTTCGTGTGGATCATGGGCGCCGACAATCTGGCGACGTTCCACCATTGGCAGGACTGGCGGGTCATCGCCATGACCTTCCCGATCGCGGTGATCGACCGCCCCGGTTCGACACTTTCCTTCTTGTCGTCGGTGATGGCCAAGGCGTTCTCGCATGCGCGCATCGACGAGGGTGATGCCGCCCTTCTGCCGCGGCTCGATCCGCCCGCATGGACCTTTGTGCACGGCCCGCGCTCCCCATTGTCCTCGACGGCGATCCGTGCCGGCCGGGCCGAGGGTTAACGGACGGTAAACCAACTTGTCTTGAAACTGTCAGGTACCCGTGACTATTTTACGGGTGCGGGCAGCGAATCGCCCGCCTGTTCCGTGTTCACTGAAAGGAAGCTCTTGAGAACACAGACCCTGAAGAAGGCTGAAACCCGGCCTTCGCCATCTGATCCACACGGCCGCGCCGTTGCGGAGCAGATTTTGCAAACCGTCCTGGCCAGTCTCGACGATTCGAAGGCCGAGGACATCGTCTCGCTCGACATCCAAGGCAAGTCCGCCCTCGCAGACCATATGGTCATCGCGTCCGGCCGGTCGCACCGTCACGTCAGTGCGGTCGCCGACCACCTGCTGCGGGCGCTGAAGGATGGAGGCTTTGGCACATCCAAGGTCGAGGGCCTGTCGGCCGCCGACTGGGTGCTGATCGACACCGGCGATGTCATCGTCCACATATTCCGTCCCGAAGTGCGTGAGTTCTACGCGCTCGAAAAAATGTGGTCGGAAGACAAGCAGGCGGACGCGGGCACGCTGCACTAGGCAGCGCTGGCCGAACATCCGCACCGGACCGTGTTGTCATGCAGCTGATTGTCTTTGCCGTCGGTCGCATGAAAAACGGACCCGAGCGTGAACTGACCGGCCGCTATCTCGGCCGGCTGGAGAAGGCTGGACCATCCGTCGGCCTGACATTTTCCGGCGTCACGGAGATCGCCGAAAGCCGTGCCGGCGACGCCGACCGGCGCAAGGCCGATGAGGGCGCCCACTGCCTGTCGCTGGCCGAAGACCGCTCAACCGCGCTGGTCGCATTCCACGAAGGCGGCAAGATGCTTTCGTCGGAAGATTTTGCCAACTGGATCGCCCGCCAGCGCGACGATGGCCGCAAGCGCGCCCTGTTTGCGATCGGCGGCCCGGACGGTCATGCACGGGCCGTTCTTGGGAAGGCAGACCTGGCCATCTCGTTGGGCCGGATGACCTGGCCGCACCAGATCGCGCGCATTCTGGTTGCCGAACAGCTCTACCGCGCCGCCTCGATCCTTGCCGGACACCCCTATCACCGGCATTGATGGCGCCGGCGCTACAGCACAATTGCGGGTTTGCGCGCCGTCCGGCAGGGCCGATAGTGCCGCACGAGACCGATGTGATTCGGCCGGAGACGACAACGAATCGATGCGACGCGCGACAGCAATATGGACATTGATGACCGTTCTGCTCGCTCCGTCGCTGGCAATGCCGGTCTTTGCACAGCCGGCGGGCGAGACCGACAGTGATACGGTCACCACCGACATGGAGCAGCGGCTCGGCCGGTCGGTGGGCGAACTTGACCGCATCCTTCAGGAACGCGGCGTTTCCGAGGAGCGGGCGGCGGCGCTTGCACGTGAGATCGAAGCGATCCGTACCGACCGCGCAGCGATCACCACGGCTTTGATCGCGGCGGCCAAGACCGAGCGCAAGCTGAGCCTTGACATCATCGCGCTGGAAAACCGGCTCGGCACCCTCCAACAAGACGCCGCCGACGTCCGCGCCAGCCTTTGGGAGCGACGCGCGCTTCTGGCAGAGGTGCTTGCGGCGTTGCAGCGCATGGGCCTCAACCCGCCACCGGCGATCCTGGTGACGCCCGACGACGCCCTGTCGTCGGTGCGCAGCGCCATCCTGCTCGGTGCGGTGGTTCCGGAAATGCGAACCCAGACCGCCCGGCTGGCCACCGATCTCGAAGAACTGGGCCAGTTGACGGCGACAATCGCCGATGAGCGCACACGGCTGGAAACCGCCCGCGGCGAGCAGGCCGAGGAACAGGCGCGACTGACCGTTCTTGTCGAGGAAAAACGCGCTTTGGAACAAGAAGCGGCCGGGACGCTGGCCGCCGAGCGCGAACGGCTGGCGGCGCTGGCCGCCCAGGCCGAGGATTTGCAGACCCTGATCATGTCGCTGGAAGCCGATATCGAAGCGGCGCGCGCCGCCGCCGAACGCGCCAGGATCGAGGCGGAACGCGCCGAGCGCGAAGCGCGGCAGGCCCGTCTCGACGCCGAGCGCGAAGCGCGCGAAAGCGAAGAGCGCATTGCCCGCGAGCGGCTCGAGGCGGCGCGACAGGCCGAAGAAGCCGCGCGCGAGCGGCTCGAAGCCAGCCGCCAACGCGCCGAGGAACTGGCCGCCCGGCAAACCCGGATCGCGCCGTCGATGCCCTTCGCGCAACTGACCGGCCAACTTGAACGGCCCGTCGCGGGCCGTACAATCACCGCATTTGGCGACGATGACGGACTTGGCAGCATCGCCCGCGGCGACACGATGCAGACCAGTGCTGACGCAATCGTGACCGCGCCGGCCGATGGCTGGGTGCTTTATGCGGGACCGTTTCGCGCATATGGTAATCTTTTGATACTGGACGCGGGCAACGGGTATCATATGGTATTGGCAGGTATGGACCGGATCGAGGTGTCGAAAGGCCAGTTCGTCGCTGGCGGCGAGCCGGTCGGGATCATGGGATCGATACGTCTTGCCGGTGTGACCGCCGCCGCCGCTGAAAACGACAGTCCGACGCTCTATGTTGAGTTCCGGAAAGATGGAAATCCGGTCGATCCCGCCCGATGGTGGGAACGCGCCGGTACAGGAAGGACATGACGCAGATGTTTAGAAGAGCGAGCCTTTTGTTCGCCGGCGCCCTTGTCGGTGCCGCAACGACGCTGCTGGTTGCCGGCCAGCCCATGATGAGCGCCAACGCGGCCGGCAGCGAAACCTACCGGCAGCTTGCCATCTTCGGCGACATTTTCGAGCGCGTGCGCGCCAACTATGTCGAAGAACCCCAGGAAAAAGAGCTGATCGAGAACGCGATCAACGGCATGTTGACCTCGCTCGATCCGCATTCCTCCTTCCTGAACGCCGAGGACGCCGAGGACATGCGCACCCAGACGCGCGGCGAGTTCGGCGGCCTTGGCATCGAAGTCACCATGGAAGACGAACTGGTCAAGGTGATCACGCCGATGTACGGCACACCGGCCGAGGAAGCGGGCGTTCTGGCAGGCGACTACATTTCCGCAATCGACGGCGAGGAAGTGCGCGGCCTGACCCTTCAGGAGGCGGTCGAAAAGATGCGCGGCCCGGTCAACACGCCGATCGAACTGACGATCCTGCGCGAAGGCGTTGATGCACCGCTCGATATCACGATCATCCGCGACATCATCAAGTTGCAGGCGGTCAAGTTCCGCGCCGAGGGCGATATCGGCTATATGCGGGTCATCTCCTTCAGCGAACAGACCTTTGACGATCTGCGCGACGGCATCGACCAGCTTGTCGAGGAAATCGGCGAGGACGACATGAAAGGGCTCGTGCTTGACCTGCGCCTGAACCCGGGCGGGCTGCTCGACCAGGCGATCAACATTTCAGATGCATTTCTCGACAAGGGCCTGATCGTATCGACGCGCGGCCGCGACGACCGTGACAGCCGGCGCTTTTCGGCGCGCGGCGGCGATCTGATCGAGGGCAAGCCGATCGTCGTCCTGATCAATGGCGGTTCGGCATCGGCGTCCGAAATCGTGGCCGGTGCGCTGCAGGATCATCGCCGGGCGACGGTTGTCGGCACGCAATCCTTCGGCAAGGGCTCGGTTCAGACCATCATTCCGCTTGGCGAAGCCGGCGCACTGCGGCTGACGACCGCGCTCTACTACACGCCCGCCGGCACCTCGATCCAGGGCAAGGGCATTACGCCCGATATCGAGGTCGGCCAGACCCTGCCCGAAGAGTTGCGCGACCGTGAAGACGAGCTGGCGCGCGGCGAATCCGACCTTCGCGGCCATATCCAGGGCGAAGAGGAGGATGAGGGTGGCTCGGGCTCGGTCGCCTATGTGCCCCAGGACGCCTTGGAGGATGATCAGTTGCAATATGCCTTGTCGCTTTTGCGCGGCGAGGAGGCCCACGCCGCCTTCCCGGCCGATCCGTCATCCGCCTTGCCCAACTGACACGACGTCCAAATGGCTGGGCATTGCCAAACGGCCCGCGAACCATAGACTGGAAGGCCACCGTCCCGCGGTGGCCTTTTTGATTCGCTATCCGATGCCCTGGTTCGGAACCGCTCGATGACCGATCTTCATGCGCCGCTCGGCAGCGACAGACCCAGACGCGAACCCCAACGGCAACGCCGCAGCGGTCCCGGCGGCAGCCGTTTTGGCCTTGTCGCGGCATCCACGCTGACGGCTTTGATGATCGCCGGGAACATCGCCGTCATGCTTGCGCCGGACACTGCGCCGCAGACCGTCCTTGCGACATTGCCAGAACCGGCCAGCGCAGACCCGGATACGCAGATGACGACCGGCGCGGTCGGCGCGCAACAGGCAGGACAAACCGGCAGCAGCGACGTCCAGATCGTCTATGGCGAAGGACAGGCAAACAGCCGAACGCCCGACCTGCCGCTTCCCACCTTCGACGATGATGGCGCCAGCGTGTCGCCCGGCGGGCCGAAGATCATCACGGTCCGCGATCCCGCTGCGGCCAATGTCGGCCAACCGCTCCGCATTGCGCACCTGCCCGAAGATGCCGCGCTGGAGGACAGCGCGTTCGGGGCCTTGCCCGTGCGCACCGACAATGGCCGCCGGCCGATGGACATCTACGCACGGCCATGGGCAGGCGATCAGGGCAAGCGGATCGCGATCGTCATTGGCGGGCTCGGCCTGTCGCAGACCGGAAGCCAGCGCGCAATCGAAACGCTGCCGCCCGAGATCACGCTGGCCTTCGCGCCGACAGGCAATTCGCTCGGGCGCTGGATGCGCGAGGCACGCAAGAAGGGGCATGAACTGCTGGTCCAGGTGCCGATGGAACCGTTCGGCTATCCGGAGATCAATCCGGGCCCGCGCACGCTGCGGCTAGCCTCGTCGGCGGAAACCAATCTTGAAAACCTGCACTGGGCATTGGGCCGGCTGACCAATTATACCGGCGTGATGAACTATATGGGCGCGCGCTTTGCCGGCGACGGGACCGCCATGGCGCCGGTGCTGGGCGATCTGTCCTATCGCGGGCTCCTGTTCTTCAATGATGGCACGGCCGGCGGTGCCGGACTGTCCTCGGCCGCCGCGCAAACCGGTGTTCCCTATCTGCGGGCGGACATGGTCATCGACGCCTCGCAGAGCCGCGACGACATCGAAAAGAGGCTGAAGGCGCTCGAAGAACTGGCGACGGCACGGGGCTATGCAGCGGGCAGCGGTTCGGCGCTGGAACTGACCGTCGCGACGGTCGCCGACTGGGCCAATGACGCCAAGAAGCGGGGTTTTCAGATCGTCGGCGTGGCGGCACTGGCCAACCGGAGGCAATGACCGATGGCAAGCGGCACGAAACCAAGGGCGCCCGCCGATCTTCCCTACCGGCCCTGCGCCGGCTTGCTTGTTCTCAACCCGCAGGGCCTGGTCTGGGTCGGTCGCCGGATGAAGGAAGGCAACACCGAATATTCCGGCTCGCCGCTTTTGTGGCAGATGCCGCAAGGCGGGATCGACAAGGGTGAGGACCCGCTGCCGGCCGCCAGGCGCGAACTTTATGAGGAGACCGGCATGCGCTCGGTCGAGCTGATCGAACGCGCGCCGCGCACGATCCGCTACGACTTGCCGGGGCACATGATCGGCATCGGGCTGAAGGGCAAATATCGCGGCCAGGAGCAGCATTGGTTCGCCTTCCGCTTCACCGGCGATGAAAGCGAGATCCGCATCAACCCGCCGCCCGATGGTCATGATCCCGAATTCGATGCCTGGAAATGGGTCGAGATGGAAACGCTGCCGGACACGATCGTCGACTTCAAACGCGACGCCTATCGGCAAATTGTCGCGATGTTCCGCCATTTGGCCGGCAAGGCAGGCTGAAGTCCCGCTTCATGGATCGCGCGTCGCCGCCTTTGCTTGATTGTCACAAGTGGGCGCTACATGATGCGTCATGATCATCAACAAGACCGTCTTCCGCCCGTCCGCTCCCGAAGACCACATCGCCATACGCGCGATCCACCGCCGGGCATTCGGGCGTGACGCGGAAGCCCATCTCGCCATCGCGCTGATCGAAGGTGAGACCGAGACCTTCGATTTGGTCGCCAGGCTCGATGCGATGGTGGTCGGCCATGTGGTGCTGTCAAGGCTGGAAGGTCCGGACGGGGCACTCGGCCTTGGCCCCCTGGCGGTCGATCCGGAATGGCGCGATTTCCAGATCGGGACCGAACTGGTGCGCCGTGCGCTCGAAATGGCGCGGCGAGAAGGGTGGAAAAGCGCGTTCGTCTTGGGCGACCCGGTCTATTATGGCCGGTTCGGCTTCAAGCGTTCGCTCGCCGAACCGGTGACCTGCGCTTATCAGGGACCGTACCTGCAGGCGCTCGAACTGGCGCCCGGCGGCCTGCAGCACTATGCCGGGTCGGTCGCTTATCCCGATGCTTTCCGCACCTTGCACTGATGCAACGAAAAAGGCGGCCCGAAGACCGCCTCCCAGCACTTTGTATGGGCCGATCGGTTACGCCGGAAGAACGGCACCTTGAAGCGTGGTCAACTGATCGAGATAGGCCTGCGCCTTGGTCCGCGTTTCATCGTCCTTGGCGTCGGCCACATCCTCGCGGGCATCCTTGATACGCTGTTCAAGATCGTCCCGATCGATATCGGCAACGCGCACCGCCGATTCGGCGAGCAACGTGCATGCTTCCGGCGTCACATCGACAAAGCCGCCAAAAACCACATATTTTTCCGTCGAACCGCCGGTATCGGTGACCTCGGCCACGCCCGGTTGAAGCGTCGACATGGTCGGCGCATGCTTGGCCAGGACCGTGAAATAGCCGTCGGCACCGGGCACGACCACCTCGGATACCTCGGTGGACACCAGAAGCTTTTCGGGCGACACCAGTTCGAAATTGAAACCTTCGGCCATCTCTTACTCAATCTCTTTGGACAACGAGCCCAGCATGCCAAGCGCCGCGCCGATCAGCGCACCGACGACGATGTTGATCGGCACCGAATTGTTCCCGACAATGCCGATGAACTCGTCAAGCGAATTCGGTCCGATCAGAAATCCGATCAGCGCCCCGGCGAACGCGAGCTGCGCAATCAAGTTGAAGTTCATCCAGCCGCCCTTCCCGATGCCGCCCACTTGCCGGGCGGCTCGCTATCACTGTGCCATCAAGCGGCTTCGGCCGCCAGCTTCTGTGCTTTCTCCACCGCCTCGTCGATCGTGCCGACCATATAGAAGGCAGCTTCCGGCAGATGGTCATATTCGCCCTCGACAAGGCCCTTGAAGCCCTTGATCGTGTCGGCGAGATCGACCAGCTTGCCCGGCGAACCGGTGAACACTTCGGCAACGAAGAATGGCTGCGACAGGAAGCGCTCGACCTTGCGGGCGCGGGCAACCGTCAGCTTGTCCTCTTCGCTGAGTTCGTCCATGCCCAGGATCGCGATGATGTCCTGCAACGACTTGTAGCGTTGCAGCGTTTCCTGAACCGCGCGGGCCACCTGATAGTGCTCCTCGCCCACAATAATTGGATCGAGCATCCGCGAGGTGGAATCGAGCGGATCCACGGCTGGATAGATGCCTTTTTCCGAAATTGCGCGGTTGAGAACGGTCGTGGCGTCAAGGTGGGCAAACGAGGTGGCCGGCGCCGGGTCGGTCAAATCGTCGGCCGGAACATAGATGGCCTGCACCGAGGTGATCGAGCCTTTGGTCGTCGTCGTGATGCGCTCCTGAAGGGCCCCCATGTCGGTGGCCAGCGTCGGTTGATAGCCCACCGCCGAGGGGATGCGGCCCAAAAGCGCCGACACTTCCGAACCCGCCTGGGTGAAGCGGAAGATGTTGTCGACGAAGAACAGAACGTCCTGGCCCTCGTCACGGAAATATTCGGCGATCGTCAGACCGGTCAGGCCGACGCGGGCACGTGCACCGGGCGGCTCGTTCATCTGCCCGAAGACGAGCGCGGCTTTCGAACCTTCGCCGCCGCCTTCCTTGTTGACGCCCGATTCGATGAACTCGTGATAAAGATCGTTGCCCTCGCGGGTGCGCTCGCCGACGCCGGCGAACACCGAATAGCCGCCATGGGCCTTGGCGACATTGTTGATCAGCTCCTGGATCAGAACGGTCTTGCCGACGCCGGCGCCGCCGAACAGGCCGATCTTGCCGCCCTTGGCATAGGGCGCGAGCAGGTCGAGAACCTTGATGCCCGTGACGAGGATTTCCGCTTCGGTCGACTGGTCGACATATTCAGGCGCCGGCTGGTGAATGCCGCGCTCTTCCTCGCCCTTGACGTCTCCGGCCTCGTCGATCGGCTCTCCGACCACATTGACAATTCGGCCCAGAAGCTGCGGACCGACCGGCACGGCGATCGGCTTGCCTGTGTCGCTGACCGGCTGGCCGCGCACCAGGCCCTCGGTGGAGTCCATGGCGATGCAGCGCACAATGTTCTCGCCCAGATGCTGGGCCACTTCGAGCACGAGCCGCTGGCCCAGATTATCCGTCTCAAGCGCGTTGAGGATCGGCGGCAGCTCACCGTCGAACTTCACGTCAACGACCGCGCCGATCACCTGTTCGATCTTGCCGGCCGCGCCCTTGGCGGCCTTCGTCTTGGCTGCTGCTTTTGCCATCCTGTCGACCTTTCTTTCTAAAGCGCTTCTGCGCCCGAAATAATCTCAATGAGTTCCTTGGTGATCTGTGCCTGGCGCTGGCGGTTGTAGCTCAGCGTCAGCTTGTCGATCATCTCGCCCGCATTGCGGGTCGCATTGTCCATTGCGCTCATCCGCGCACCCTGCTCGGAGGCCGCGTTTTCCAGAAGCGCCCGGAAAATCTGCACCGAAATGTTGCGCGGCACCAGATCGTCGAGGATCGCGCCGGCATCGGGCTCGTATTCATAGATGGACCCGCTGTCGCCATCGGCGGACACCGTTTCATCAGCCGCCGGAATGAGCCGCTGGCCGGTCGGGATCTGGCTGATCACCGACTTGAACTCCGAATAATAGAGCGTGCAGACATCGAACGCGCCCTCTTCGAACAGCGCGATCACCGTCTTGCCGATCGCATCCGCATCGGTAAACGCAAAATGCTTGACCTCGCGCAGATCGACCCGGTCAATGATGAGGGATGCGAAATCCCGCTTGAGGATGTCGAAACCCTTCTTGCCCACGCACAGGATCTTGATGTCCTTGCCTTCGCCCTGAAGACGGCGCGCGTCCTCGCGCACCTTCTTGGCGATCGACGAGTTGAAGCCGCCGCAAAGACCGCGCTCGGCCGTGCAGCAGACCAGAAGATGGGTCTGGTCCTTGCCGGTTCCCGCCATCAGCCGCGGCGCGTCATCGCCATCGACGGACGCGGCGAGATTGGCCAGAACGGCGCCCATGCGCTGCGAATAGGGTCGCGCGGCCTCGGCCGCCTCCTGCGCGCGGCGCAGCTTCGCCGCGGCAACCATCTGCATCGCCTTGGTGATCTTCTGCGTCGCCTTGACGGTCGAGATCCGGTTGCGGAGGTCCTTCAATGAAGGCATCGGTCAAACCCTTTGCGCACGTGGCATTCGCCGCCGGTTTACGAGAAGCTCTTGGCGAAGGCCTCGATGTTCGCCTTGAGCTTTTCCTCGATCTCGTCGGTCAGCTTCTGCTCTGAGCGAATCGCATCGAGCACCGCCTTGCCCTCGCCGCGCATGTGAGTCAGCAACCCCTGTTCAAACGCGCCAACCTTGTCGACCGGCAGCTCATCGAGGTAGCCGTTGACGCCGGCAAAGATCACCGCGACCTGTTCCTCGGTCTTCAGCGGCGAGAATTGCGGCTGCTTGAGCAACTCGGTCAGCCGTGCGCCACGATTGAGCAGGCGCTGGGTGGAAGCATCGAGATCGGAGCCGAACTGCGCGAACGCGGCCATCTCGCGATACTGCGCCAGCTCGCCCTTGATCGAGCCGGCAACCTGCTTCATCGCCTTGATCTGGGCCGAAGAACCCACGCGCGAGACCGACAGGCCGACATTCACCGCCGGCCGAATGCCCTGGAAGAACAGGTCGGTTTCAAGGAAGATCTGGCCGTCGGTGATCGAGATCACATTGGTGGGAATGAACGCGGACACGTCGTTGCCCTGCGTTTCGATGACCGGCAGGGCGGTCAGCGAACCGGCGCCATTGTCCTCGTTCATCTTCGCCGCGCGCTCGAGCAGACGCGAATGCAGATAGAAGACGTCGCCCGGGAAGGCTTCGCGGCCCGGCGGGCGGCGCAGCAGCAACGACATCTGGCGATAGGCGACGGCCTGCTTGGACAGATCGTCATAGCCGATCAGCGCGTGCTTGCCATTGTCGCGGAAATATTCGCCGATCGTGCAGCCGGCGAACGGCGCCAGATACTGAAGCGGCGCCGGGTCGGAGGCTGTCGCGGCGACGATAATCGAATAATCGAGCGCGCCACGCTCTTCGAGCACCTTGACGAACTGCGCGACCGTCGACCGCTTCTGGCCGACGGCAACATAGACGCAGTAAAGCTTCTCGTTTTCCGGTCCGCTGTCATGGATCGGCTTCTGGTTGAGGAATGTGTCGAGCAGGATGGCGGTCTTGCCGGTCTGGCGGTCACCGATCACCAGTTCGCGCTGGCCGCGGCCGACCGGGATCAGCGCATCGATGGCCTTCAGACCGGTCGACATGGGCTCATGCACCGACTTGCGCGGAATGATGCCGGGCGCCTTGACGTCAACGCGGCTGCGCTTCTTGGCCTTGATCGGGCCCTTGCCGTCGATCGGATTGCCCAGCGGGTCGATCACGCGGCCAAGCAGTTCCATGCCGACGGGCACGTCCACGATGGCGCCCGTTCGCTTGACGGTGTCTCCTTCCTTGATGTCGCGGTCGTTGCCGAAGATCACCGCGCCGACATTGTCGCTTTCAAGGTTCAGCGCCATGCCCCGAATGCCGCCGGGGAATTCGACCATTTCGCCGGCCTGGACATTGTCGAGGCCGTAGATGCGGGCGATGCCGTCACCGACGGACAGAACCTGTCCGATTTCGGAAACCTCGGCCTCCTGGCCGAAATTCTTGATCTGGTCTTTGAGAATTGCGGAGATTTCCGCGGCACGGATGTCCATCAGCCGACCTCTTTGAGTGCAAGCTTGAGTGAGGAGAGTTTCGTCTTCAATGACGTATCGATCTGGCGCGAGCCCATCTTGACGACCAGTCCGCCCAGAATGGAGGGATCGACGGTCACATGGAGGGTCACGTCCTTGCCGGCCACCTCTTTCAAGGCCGCCTTCAACTGCTTTTCCTGCGTCGCGTTCAGTTCGGCGGCGGTGGTCACCTCGGCGGTCACCTCGCCGCGCTCGCACGCCGCAATCTCGCGATAAGCGGCGATCATCGCCGGCACCGCGAACAGCCGCCGGTTCCGCGCCACAACGCCCAGGAAATTCGATGCCAGATCCGGCAAGCCGGCCTTGCCGACGATGGCGTCCATGGCCGCCGCCTGCTCGTCGGCCGAAAAGACCGGGCTCTCGATCAAACGCTTCAGATCGTCGCTTTCGCCGATCATTGCCTCGAATGCGTCAAGCGCCTGCTCGACGGTCTCGACCGACTTGGCTTCGGCGGCAAGCTCATACAGTGAGCGGGCATAGCGGGCGGCAACGGAAGTCGTGGAAGTTGAACTGGCCACCGCTTGATACGTCCCTGAAGTTCGGAATGTGCGGGCTCGCCACTGGCCGGCGATCTAACACATTGACTTGACTTTATTTTTTACGGCCGCGCGAAAGCTGTTGCCGTCTCCGGCAGCCATTTCAGGGCCGTCTAGCATAGCCCCTTTTGCGGTGCAAGACGGCGCACTCACCCTTTTGTCGCACGGCAAATGGCGCGGTTGACCGGCGCTACCGGATATAGCCCAAGGCAAATGCGAGCGGTGCGGCGGCCAACGCCGCTTCAAAGACCAGCGACCCCCAGTTGAAGCTCGTGTTGCCACGGTCGAACATGATCGAAACCAGCCGGCCGAGCGCCGTGAACGCCCAGCCCGCGCCCAGCACCATCCAGATGAAGGGCTGCTGGAACAAAATCGCCAGAATGCCGGTGCCCAGGTAAAAGCCTGCCATCGTCGCCCGGCTTTCGGACAGCGCCTCGGGCACGTCCGGCCGGGTTTGCAGCCGCAGGATGCGATAGGTCGTGCGCGGCGCGAAAAAGCAGATCAGCCCGAAAACGATCGTGATCAGGGCCGATGACCATGCCAGCCATTCGCCGAGGGTCTGCGGAGGGATGATGGAGAGCATGAAAAGCCTTTCGGGAAGATCGCCAACAGGCGTTATCAGCGGGATACGTCAAAGGAAACTCTGCGGATCGACATCGACGGCAACGCGCACCGAGCCGCGCGGATTGGGGGCGGTGGCGATCATCGCGCGCAGATAGGCCTGCATGTCGGCACGGTCCGATCCGTGCACCAGAAGCCGGAACCGGTGGCGGCCGCGCACCATCGCCAGCGGCGCCTCGGCCGGACCGAGCACCATGATGTCGCTTGATGAGGGGGCGGCCGCCCGCAAGGCACGGCCATGGGCTTCGGCGTCGGGCCGGTTGGCTGCCGAGACGATCACCGCCGCCAGCCGGCCGAAGGGCGGCATGCGCCCGCGCTCGCGCTCGGCCAGTTGCGCGGCGTAAAAGGCCTCGGCATCGCTGCTCGCGCAGGCCTGCAAGACGGCGTGCTCGGGTTGATAGGTCTGGATCAGACCTTGGCTCTTCCGGCCGGTGCGGCCGGCCCGCCCGGTCACCTGCGACAAGAGCTGGAACGTCCGCTCGGCGGCACGTGGGTCGCCATTGGCCAGACCCAGATCCGCATCGACCACGCCGACCAGCGTCAGAAGCGGGAAGTTATGGCCCTTGGCGACCAGTTGCGTGCCGATGACGATGTCCGCCTCGCCCTTGGCGATCGCCTCCATCTCCAGCCGCAGCCGCTTGACGCCGCCGACCATGTCCGATGACAGGACGATCACCCGCGCGTCCGGGAAGTGGGCCAGCGTTTCTTCGGCAATCCGCTCGATGCCCGGCCCGCAGGCAACCAGATGGTCGAACGTGCCGCATTCAGGGCATGCCTCGGGCACCGGCTCGTGATGGCCGCAATGGTGGCATTGCAACTGGCGCCGGAACCGGTGTTCGACCAGCCAGGCAGAACAGTTCTCACAGGAGAAGCGGTGCCCGCAGGCTCGGCATAGCGTCAGGGGCGCATAGCCGCGCCGGTTGAGGAACAGGAGCGACTGTTCGCGCTTTTCCAGCGTCTGCGCCATCGATTCGAGCAGGACCGGCGACAGGAAACCGCCTCTGGCGGGCGCGGCCTTGCGCATGTCGATCAGTGCCACATCGGGCAGCGCCGCATCCGCATGCCGGCGATCGAGACGCACATGCCGGTAGCGGCCTTCCTGCGCATTGTGCCGGGTTTCGACCGAGGGCGTCGCCGAAACCAGCACCACCGGACAATCGGCCAGCTTGGCGCGCACGACGGCCATGTCGCGCGCATTGTAGTAGACGCGATCCTCCTGCTTGTAGGCGGCGTCATGCTCCTCATCGACAATGATCAGGCCAAGATCGGCGAACGGCAGGAACAGCGCCGAGCGCGCACCGGCAACGACCTTGACCGAGCCTTCCGCCACCTGCCGCCAGACCTTTTCGCGCATTTTCGGCGGCAGGTCCGAATGCCATGGCGCCGGCGGCGCGCCGAAGCGCGCTTCGAACCGGTCGATAAAGGCCTGCGTCAACGCGATCTCCGGCAACATGACAAGCACCTGCCGGCCGGCGCGGACAGTGGCCGCGATCGCCTCGAAATAGACCTCCGTCTTGCCGGCGCCGGTCACGCCCTCCAGCAGCGTGGCGGCGAACCGGTCTTCCCGAACGTTGCTTTTCAGCGATTCGGCCGCCCGCGTCTGGCTGTCATGCAAGTCTGGCGGCGCGTGATTGGCATCGGGCGGCGCGACCACCGGCGGCGGCGGCAAGATGACCGGCTCGAATGCACCCGCCTTTGCCAGACCGTCGATCACCGAAAAGGAGACACCGGCGGCATGAGCAAGGCCCGAACGCGTCCAGGCCATCGGGGCGCTCTCGGCGGCCAGCGCCACCACGCGTTCACGCGCCGCCGTCATGCGCTGCGGGCGCTGATCGGTCAGCATGAGACCGTCGATCGGCGTTTCGGGATCGAACGCGGCCGGCGCGCGGAGCACCATGCGCGCCACCATGCCCGGAGCCGACAGCGTGTAGCGCGCCACCCAGCCGATGAAGCGGCGCATGTCCGGCGTCAGCGGCGGACAGTCGTAAACCGTCGTGACCGCGCGCAGCTTGGCGGGATCGATGTCGCTGTTGTCATCTCCTGCATCCCAGACAATTCCCGCCACCTGGCGGGGCCCCAGGGGCACCTGGACAATCGACCCCGGCTGCGCCGAAACCCCGTCCGGCAGGACATAGGTGTAGGGCACCGGCGAGGGTGTCGGCACCAAAACCGATATGGTTGCGGCAACTTTTTGCGAATCGGCCTTCATCGGTCGTGACCTTGCCGCCGGTTTGCTCTAAACGAAAGCCGAAGTGGCGGCGTGGCCGCATAACACGAACGCGGGAACAGGAAATCATGAAGTTCTTTGTCGATACGGCGGATGTTGGCGAAATCCGCGAGCTGAACGATATCGGACTGCTCGACGGAGTGACCACGAACCCGTCGCTGATCCTCAAGTCAGGACGTGACATCGCCGATGTCACCAAGGAAATCTGCGCCATTGTCGATGGCCCCGTTTCGGCCGAGGTCGCCGCCACGGATTTCGACGGCATGATGAAAGAGGCCGACGCGCTCGGCAAGATCGCCGACAATGTGTGCATCAAGCTGCCGCTGACCATGGATGGCCTGAAAGCCTGCCGCGCGATCACGCAGGGCGGCCAGCAGGTCAATGTCACCCTCTGCTTTTCGGCCAATCAGGCGCTGCTGGCGGCCAAGGCGGGCGCAACCTTCATTTCGCCCTTTATCGGCCGCCTCGACGACATGGCGATCGACGGCATGGAACTGATTGAAGAGATCCGCACGATCTACGACAATTACGAGTTTGACACCGAGATCCTCGCCGCCTCGATCCGCACCGTCAATCACGTCAAGGAAGCCGCCCTGCTCGGCGCGGACGTTGCCACGGTGCCTCCGGCGACACTCAAGGCCCTCGTCAAGCATCCGCTCACCGACAAGGGACTGGATGCCTTCCTTGCCGACTGGGCCAAGACCGGTCAGAAAATCGCCTGAACCGCCAGCCCTTGACGGCATGGTCGCGACTTTCGGTCATGCCTGGTTTTTTCGGGCGAGAAGGACCGTCGCGTAGTCGCATTCTGGGTCTTCGACGACGAAGCGAACGATGCGCATGTCAAGCCCCGCCAGTATGGCACCATAGTCATCGGGAGCCAGGCTGGCGTGATAGACCCGGTCTCCGCCGACATGGCCGATGGTTTCGGACGCACGCGGGCCAACGGTCAGCATGAGCGTTCCGACTTCATTCAGATGCGCCGCGAAACAAACCAGGGTTTCTTTTTGTTCATCCGGCGTCAGATGAAAGAAGCTGTGCCAGCCGATGATGCCGTCAAATCGGCGCAGCAGATCAAGGCATCGCATGTCGGTTTCTAGCCAGTTGGCTTGCGGGAACCGCTCCCGGGCAAGCCTCAGCATCGGCACGGACGTATCGATGCCCGTCAGTCCGCAGCCCCGCGCGATGAGATATTCCGAGATCGGGGCGCCAGCCCCGCAGCCCACGTCAAGCACGGTGGGTCGAGGCGGCATGAGCGCCAGGAACCTGTCGAGCCATGCCCTCTCGAACAGGGCCCGCGACCGCTCCTGGTCGTAGCGTAGACCATTGCGCGCATAAACATCCCGTGTCCGGCGCGCCAGTGCTGATAGCTCGCTCACACCCTGTCCATCGGCTGCCCTCGGCCCGCACGATCATGAAAGAACGCATGATCGTGTCCCGGCCCCCGGGAAAGACATTGCTCGCCGTGGCGACCGCGTGGCGACCGGCGATCAACAGTGAAAGACGGCGTCCTTGTCCGCTTTCAGCGCATGCTCGCAATGATCCTGCAATTTGACGGTCAGGTCCTGAACATCGCCATCCAGCGCGTCCGGCGCGATCGGCGCGCCAAGCGTCATGGAAAACGTCTTGCCGGTCTTGTTGAGCAGTTCATGAAAGACCGTCATGTCACGCAGTTCGGGATTGCGGTGCGCGAGCAGATAAAACAGCCAGGAATTGCGCGCTTCAAGGTGCATCGGCACGATCGGCACATTGTAGCGCTTGGCCATGTGAATGGCCGTGGCCTGCCACGGGCGCTCCTTGAGCCCGCCATGCGACCAGTAGGCGATGCGGCCGGACGGGAAAAGCACGATTGCGCGATCGTCCTTGAAGGCGCGGTTGGTGCGCACCAGCGTCTCCCGGCTCTTGGCATGGGATTTCTGGTCGGCACGCCATTCCACCGGAATGATGATTTCGGCCAGCCGCTGATTGACCCGGATGGCGTCCCGGTTGGCGAAGAACATGAAGTCCGGACGGATGCCCTTGAGCATGTCATGGACGGCCACGCCGTCGGCGATGCCCGTGGGGTGGTTCGAAACGAGAATGAACGATCCCGAGGCCGGCAGGTGCTCGCTGCCCGTCACCCGCACATCCAGCTTCAGCAAATCGCTGATATGGCCGAAACAATCCAGCCCGCTCATATCAGCGACGGCATCGGCCATCCGAACGGCTTCGCGATAGTGCAAAATCTTGTAAAGCGCCGGGCGCAGCACCGGCCAAAGCGGGCTCTTGACCAGTGTCTGCCCGCGTTCGGCGATCAGTTGATCGACAATATGAGGGTCCGTCTGGGCCGCAATATCTCCCCTTCGGCCGTTGATAACGCCCGCAAACGTGGAAGTCGCGCTCTGGATTTCCATGGCCATGATGTCCGGTCGCAATTAACCGTCCCTTGCCGATTTCTGTATCGTTATTATGACACAGGAGGCAATGGCAGGAAAATGGCGACCGCGGCGTTTGGCCGTCGATCGGAAAAAATGCCGCAGCCGATGGGACTTGCGGCCATAGCGGAATATGTCAGCTTGCGGGCTTGTCCACGCCTTTATAGGCCTCGGCGCCCCAGACTTGGCGGACGCGCGCGTCGCGGCCGCATCCTTTGCGGTAGCCCTTGTAGGCTTCGGCGCGCGTGACATAACCGAATCGCGTGAGCTGGCGTTCCTGGCTCAGATAATAGTCCTGGTGATAGTCCTCGGCCTCCCAGAAGGTCACCGGACCCTCAATGGGCGTCACCACCTGTTGGCCGAGCGTTTCCGAAGCGATGTTGACCGCCTCCATCGCCACCATCTTCTCGGCATCGTCGGCCGCATGGATCGCCGTTTCATAGGATCGCCCGCGGTCGCAGAACTGGCCGCCCGCATCCAGCGGATCGATCGTCCTGAGGAAAATCCCGACCAGCGTCTCATAGTCGGTGACCGCCGGATCATAATCGATCTTGACCACTTCGCGGTGCCGCCCGTGATTTCGGTAGGTCGGGTTCTGCATTTGACCACCCGCATAGCCCGATGTCGTGCCGACCACACCGGCCACATGGTCAAAATCGCTTTCGACACACCAGAAACAGCCGCCGGCAACGACGAGCGACCGGGTTTCGGCTTGGGCCGCGCCCGTCATCGCGCCAAGGGCAAAGGCGGTGGCAAAAAAGGTGGCGCGGAGGGCGTTTGTCGGCATGGCAATGCTCCTGTGACTGCTGCTTCGGACTTAAACCGTCTGCCGGCCCTGGCAACTCAACCCCGAACAACTCTGTGTGAGGAGCGCCCCGACAACCCCTGCTTGCCAAACCGGCCGTCCCTGCCTAAGCAGGCCGCGCATCCCAACCAGCAGCAGCGCGACAGTCTTGATAGCCCGATTGAAATCCGCCTTCCGCGAACGGCAATCGATCTGGCGGGAAGCCTGGATCGCCGATCTGACGCGTCCGGCCAACCGGCGTCGTGCCCATTTGGACATGATGGCCTTCGATCACGGCTTTCTCCGGCTTTGGTGGCGCAACCTGCATGAAATCGCGCCCGGCGTCTGGCGTTCCAACCAGCCCTCTCCGGCCCAGGTCGCCGATCTGGCACGCCGCGGCATCCGCACGATCATCAATCTGCGCGGTCCGTCACGATGGGGGTCTTATTTTCTCGAACAGGAAGCATGCGGCCGCGCCGGCATCGAGATGATCGACACCCGGCTTTATTCGCGCATGCCGCCAACGCCCGAGGAGGTCGAGGCGCTGTTCGCGATCTTCGAACGCGCCGAAAAACCCTTCCTGATGCACTGCAAGTCCGGCGCCGACCGCGCCGGCCTGGGCGCGGCGCTCTTCATGCTCTGGTCAGGCCGTCAGCCCGAAGAGGCGCTTGACCAATTGTCCCTGCGATACCTGCACATTGAGCACGCCAAGACGGGCATACTCGACCATTTCATCAAGACGTTCATCAAGGCACATCGGGAGCGGGGCATCGCCTTTCGCGACTGGCTGCACACAGACTATGACAAGCAGGCGATGATGGACGCCTATCAGGCGAGCCAGGTGGGCAATGTCCTCGTCGACCGGATCCTGCGCCGCGAGTGAACGGCGCAGGCACCGGGCATCACCATCGCGGCTTTGCCGCCGCGACGCCGGACCCTTTGCCGGTCAAACCCGCCGTTCGACCATCATCTGCTTGATCTCGGCGATGGCCTTGGCCGGATTGAGGCCCTTGGGGCAGGCCTGCGTGCAGTTCATGATCGTGTGGCAGCGATAGAGCCGAAACGGGTCTTCGAGATGATCGAGCCGTTCGCCGGTCGCCTCGTCACGGCTGTCGATCAGCCAGCGATAGGCCTGCAACAGCACGGCCGGCCCCAGATAGCGGTCACCGTTCCACCAATAGGACGGGCAGGAGGTCGAGCAGCAGGCGCACAGGATGCACTCATAGAGCCCGTCCAGCATGGCACGGTCCTCATGGCTCTGCTTCCACTCTTTCTCCGGCGCCGGCGTCGTGGTCTTCAGCCACGGTTCGATCGACCGGTGCTGGGCGTAGAAATTGGTCAGGTCCGGCACAAGATCCTTGACAACCGGCAAATGCGGCAGCGGATAGACCTTCACCGGCCCTTCCACCTCGTCCATGCCCTTGGTGCAGGCGAGTGTGTTGGTGCCGTCAATGTTCATCGCGCATGAGCCGCAAATGCCTTCGCGGCATGACCGGCGCAGCGTCAGCGTCGGGTCGATCGTGTTCTTGATCCACAAAAGGCCGTCCAGCACCATTGGCCCGCAATCGTCAAGATCGACATAATAAGTGTCGAGCCGGGGATTTTGATCGTCATCCGGGCTCCAGCGATAGATGCGGAACTCCTTGAGATTGTTGGCCCCTTCGGGCCGCGCCCACGACCGGCCGGGCTGGACCTGGGAGTTCTTGGGCAGGGCGAGTTCGACCATCCGTCATTGCCTCATTGTGGGGATTTCATAAAACACATTGCCTTTGGTGCGGCCCACGACCCGGTAGCCGCACCGGTCCAGCACGCCGCGCAAATCGCCCGACCAGCGGGCGGACAATTCATCCTCGACGATCATGGCCGCCGGCCACAAGCGTTCGGG
Source organism: Roseitalea sp. (assembly GCA_017642895.1). Taxonomy (GTDB): domain Bacteria; phylum Pseudomonadota; class Alphaproteobacteria; order Rhizobiales; family Rhizobiaceae; genus Roseitalea. Next base: position 141,189 of record JAEPON010000006.1, on the reverse strand, counting down.
CGCATCGGCGAAAAAGGCACCAAGAACCCGTTCTTCCATGCCTTCGACATCGAGCTTGAGCAGGTCGATCCGCGTCAGGCCGGCATCCTCGGCCAGCGCCAGCAATGGCCGCATCGGAACAGTGTGCGCGCCCGTCTCGCTGGCGTGGGACAGCGCGCCGTCGCGCTCGTCGATCGCAAAGCGCAACGCGCCTTCGGCCTCGCCGACCGCCACCGGCGCGACCGTGATCAGGTCATCAAGGTGCGACAGCGCGACATTGGCGCTCAGTCGCTGGGCCATGGCCGGAGAGGCTTCCACCGCCAACACCGTTCCCAACGGGCCGACAATTTGGGCGGCAACCAGCGCATATTGGCCCACATTGGCGCCGCAATCGATCATTGTTGCGCCGGACCGAAGTCTTTGCCGGACAAAGGCGAGGCTGTCCTGCTGATAGGCCGGGTTGAACAGGATCCCCTGTTCGGCAACATTGTCGGCGATGCTCAGCCGGTAGCGCAGGCCTGTGCGTTCGATATCGAGCGGCCCCGCGCGCAGGCCGGCAACGAGCGGACTTGCCATGCGGCGAAAGAAACCGCGCCGCAGAACCGGCAGGCCGAACAGTCCGATCAGCGCCTTTTGGAACGCTGTCGGCGCAAAAGCTCCGAATTGCGGCTGGGCTGCGGCCATGGTCAAGCGGCGTTGAACTCCTTGCGGAACGCGAACCGCGGCGAACAACGCCGCGGACCCGCACATTCCCGATGTGATAGTGGACCACCATCCCGCGATCAAGTTGGACGAAAGTGATCCGCCCACATGGCGTTGAGCTTGGGCCGGCCGCGCGCAAACGCAAGGGCTGCCGTCGCGCTGTTTCGCCGCATCCGCGCGGGGCCCGGCGTGATTTCAGGCGCCGGGCTCGATGCCCCAGAGCCGGTTGCGCAGCGCGGTATCGCCATAGATCGCCCTGTCGAGCGCCCGCAGGCCATGCGTTTCGACCAGCGTGGGATTTCCGGAAACGAGCGAGACGCCGACGCCGGCACGGCCATCGGGCGGCGCGTAGCCGAGCAGATCGAGGATCGTCGGGTAGACATCCATCATGGTTGCGGCACGGTCGACCACCTGCGGTTCGATGCCCGGGCCGAAAGCGACAAGGAAATTGCGGCGATCGCGCCGCTTGAGCTGCCGGTAGACCGAATTGCGCATCGCCAGGTGATCGCTCTGGATCACGACGACGGTGTTGTCGAGATGACCGGCCGCCTCAAGGCGGCCCATGAAACCGGCGGCCAGTTCGTGGGTACAACGGAACGCCTTGAGCGTGGGATCGTCGATACGGTCAACCGTCGGGCGGCCGTGGCAACTGCGCGAAACATAACCATTGGGCGTGTGGCCGCCAATGTTGGTGACCGACAGCGCAAACGGCGAGCCGGTTCCGGCGATCCGCTCGATCTCGTGGAACGCGGCGTCGTAGATGTCCTCGTCGTCGAGCCCCCACTCATTGCCGCCGTCGGGATAGTCGGCACGCAGCTCGTTGAAGGCGAGCGGATTGCGCCATCCATGGCTGGCGGCAAACGTGTCGGCGCCGGCAAATCGCAACGGCGCGGTCTGCATCACCGTCGTCTCATAGCCGTCGCGCGTCAGAAGATCGGCGAGGCAGGTGGCGCCCGGCATGAACGCATCTTCGACGAAATGAAAGCTGTTGTGTGTCACAAGGCCGAGCGGCATCAGCGGCACGCCGCACTGGGAGGCAACCTGTCCGGCAAGGGTCCAGTTGGTCAGCGCGGCCTCGTGCAGATTGGTCAGTTCGATGCCGCGCGCGGCAAACGGCGCAAGCGGTGCCATCACATCGCCGAACGCGGCTTGGTCCATCAGCGTCCGCTCGCTGCTTTCCAGATAAAGGATCAGAAGGTTCGGCCTGTCCGCCTCCGCTTTGCGCAAATCGGCAACATCGGCGTACTGACTGTGGACGATCCTGTGTGACGCTGCTTGCGCATCGCCGACATATTCGGCAACCGACCAGGTGAACGGGTTGAAGGCAAGCAGCGGCAAAACGGCCAGCCGGTCGATCCGGCGGAAACGGTGGTCTGTCGCGGAAACGAGCCAGAGCCCGACCGCCAGCGCGGCAATATAGGCCAGCGGCATGCGCGACGTCCGCAGGAACTCACCGACGACCCCGTTGGCTTCGACACCATGATTGGCATGAAACAGGATCGGCCCCAGGCCGAACTGTCCGAACTTGATGGTGATGAAGTACCAGAACGCAAACAGGAGCGCCGGAACAAGAACAAGCGGCGGCAGAAAGCGCGCACGCCCGGAATGGCGGCGGCGCGGGCCGACGAGGCTGACCAGCACCACCAGCGCCAGGATGACAAGGCCGGACAGGACAATGTCAGTATCGAACAGGCTCTGCAGCATGAAGCCGAAGCCGAGCAGCGCCAGTGTGATGCCAAAGACCCACCCGCCGGCTTCGGCTTTCAGATCCGGGGTCGATTCCTGCGGTTCTTTATGGCTCATGGCGTCCATCTTTCAGCCCGTTGCCGGGCGATTATGGCCGCCAGAGATTGCTATCGGGTATATAAAGGCCGACGTTTTCCGGTCAGCGGTTCAAACATCCTCGGCAAGCGCCGCAACTGCCCGGGAAGCCGACGCCCGGACCGCGGCTGCTCACAGCCTTGCGGCCCTGATCAATAAACCCGCGCCTTCGGCGCGATCTTGGCCAGTTCGATGCCATCCGCCAGAAGGTCGGTGTGCACCGGCCGGTAGTCGAGCGACACCGCGCCGGTATCGCTCATCCAGGCCAGCGTGTGCTTGCGCCAGTTCTCGTCGTCGCGCCCGGCCATCGGCCCGTCCTTGAAATCCTCGCGCGCGTGAGCGCCGCGGCTCTCCTTGCGCGCTTCGGCGCCATAGACGGTGGTGATCGCGCAGGCCATCAGGTTTTCAAGCTCGAGCGTTTCGACAAGATCGGAATTCCAGATCATCGAGCGGTCGGTGACGCTGATGTCGGCCAGGTCCTGACAGGCCGCATCCATGCGCCGGCAGCCTTGCTCAAGCGTTTCCTGCGTGCGGAAGACGGCGGCGTCCTCCTGCATGATCGTCTGCATCTTCAGGCGTAGATCGGCGGTGGGCGTCCCGCCGCTCGCGTGCCGCAACCGGTCGAACCGGCCCATGATCTTGTCGCAGGACGCTTCATTGACATCGGGGATGGATGCCTCACGGTCGACCACTTCGCCGGCGCGGATGGCGGCGGCGCGGCCGAACACGACAAGGTCGATCAGCGAATTGGACCCCAGGCGGTTGGCGCCATGCACCGAGGCGCAGCCCGCTTCGCCGACGGCCATCAGGCCGGGCGCGATCGCGTCGGGACTGCCATCGGTCGGGTTCAGCACCTCGCCCCAATAGTTGGTGGGGATGCCGCCCATATTGTAGTGCACGGTCGGCAGCACCGGGATCGGCTCCCTGGTCACATCGACGCCGGCGAAGATCTTCGCGCTCTCGGAAATACCCGGCAGGCGCTCTGCCAGAACCGCCGGGTCGAGATGGTCAAGGTGCAGGAAGATATGGTCGTTGTTCTTGCCAACGCCCCTGCCTTCGCGGATTTCCATCGTCATGCAACGCGAGACGACGTCGCGCGAGGCAAGGTCCTTGGCCGACGGCGCATAGCGCTCCATGAAGCGTTCGCCCTCGGAATTGACCAGATAACCGCCTTCGCCGCGCGCGCCTTCGGTGATCAGGCAGCCGGCGCCATAAATGCCGGTCGGGTGGAACTGGACAAATTCCATGTCCTGCAGCGGCAGGCCCGCGCGCGCAATCATGCCGTTGCCGTCGCCCGTACAGGTGTGCGCCGAGGTGGCCGAGAAATAGGCCCTGCCATACCCGCCGGTCGCAAGGACGACCATCTTGGCCGAAAAGCGGTGGATGGTGCCGTCATCGAGGTTCCAGGCGATGACACCGGTGCAGGTGCCGTCCTCGTCCATGATCAGGTCGATGGCGAAATATTCGATGTAGAACTGCGCATTGTTGCGCAGCGACTGGCCATAGAGCGTGTGCAGGATGGCGTGACCCGTCCGGTCCGCTGCCGCGCAGGTGCGCTGCACGGGCGGGCCCTCGCCGTAGTTCTGCATGTGCCCGCCGAACGGACGCTGATAGATGCGCCCATCCTCGGTGCGTGAGAAGGGCACGCCGTAATGTTCCAGCTCATAGACCGCCTTGGGCGCCTCCATGGCCAGATACTGCATGGCATCGACATCGCCGAGCCAGTCCGACCCCTTGACGGTGTCATACATGTGCCACTGCCATGAATCGGGCGTCATGTTCTGCAACGAGGCGGCGATGCCGCCCTGCGCCGCGACCGTGTGTGAGCGGGTCGGAAACACCTTGGTGATGCAGGCGGTTCTCAGGCCCTGTTCGGCCATGCCAAGCGTCGCGCGCAGGCCGGCACCGCCCGCACCGACCACCACCACGTCGAACTTGTGGTCCTCATAGCTGTAGGCCCGGCCATTGACGCCCGGTGCCGCTGCATTGCCATTGGTGCTCATATCAGCTTCCGAAACCCATTTTCAGTATGGCGAAGATCGCCAGAACCGCGATCCCGAACGTGAAGAAAACATTGGCGGCGAGCAGCGCGAACTTGGTGATCTCGCCGTGAACATAGTCTTCGATAACGACCTGCATGCCGAGCTTGGCATGGTAGAGGCCCGACACGATCACCAGCAGCATGATCACCGCGACAAACGGATTGGCGAAGGTCGCCACGACGGTGGCGCGGTCTTCGCCGCCAAGCGAGATGATGATCCAGACAAAGGCGATGATCAGCGGCACATTGGCGAGCGCGGTCAGCCGCTGGCGCCAGAAATGCTCGGTCCCGTCCTTGGCCGATCCAAGGCCTTCGACGCGCTTGAAGGGTGTCTTGATGGACATCGCTATCTCCTCAGCGCACCAGCATGGCGATCAGCCAAATCAGAAGCGTCAGCGCTCCCGACCCGATGAATGTCGCATAGGCGAGCTTGGTCGACATCTGCTTGCTGATCAGCTTGCTCGCATCCCAGGCAAAATGCCGCAGGCCGCCCAACAAATGATGCATGAGCGCCCACGTATAGCCCAGCAGGATCAACATGCCGAAAACAGAGCCGAAAAAGCCGTTGACGAAATCGAAATAGTCCGGCCCCGCCGCCGCCGCGATCAGCCACCACGCGACCAGCACGGTCCCAAAGTAGAGAGCCACGCCCGTGATCCGGTGCATGATCGAGGCGACCATGTTCGGAATCAGCCTGTAGATGGACAGATGCGGCGAAATCGGCCGTTCCTTCCTGGCCTGGCCGCCGCTGGCCGAAGAATTCGTCGAAGACACCGCTTTCCCCTTGATGGTCCCGATTGACGCGCGCTGCCGAGGTGGCCCGCGGCGTCGCAATTGGAACTGTTCTAGAGCGCGTTTCGCACTGCGTCAAAGGCCATGCGGCATCGTGCCATGGGCAATTGGTCGGACGTGGCGCAAAGCGGCCAAACCAGCGTTGGTCCAATCGATTTTGGGCAAATGCCCAAGCGAAATCGGCGCGCGTCGGCGTGGCGTGCGTCCGTCAACGGCGGCAGTCCGTGGGCGCCTGACCGCCGGCGAACCAGCTTGCCGTGCGGCCGGCAAACACCAGCGCATAGCCCGTCTTGGCATAGCGTTCGCGCTGGCCGGGCGGATCGGGCGGCAGGCTGACCGTCACGCCGCGGCTGTCGGTGACATCCAGGCCCGAACCGGTGCGCGTGATCGTCAGCCGGACGCCGCCCGTGCAACTCCAATTGGCAAGACGGGGCTGGGCACCCTGGCTGATGCCGACATCGCCGCCGGTCGAGCATGCCGCCAAAAACACCGTGGAACAGGCGACGGCAACAAGAAGGGACGCGCGAATCGAAACCATCGCAGTTGCTTAAGCCAGAGCTTTGCAGGGAGCAAGCGCGGGAGGTGTTCAGAAGTCGGTATCGACCTGCTCGTCCTGTTCCAGCGCTCGGCGCAAACGCCCGAAGGCGAGCCGGATCCGCGACTTGACCGTCCCGAGCGGCAGACCGGTCTCGTCGGCGATCCGGCTGTGGGAATAGCCCAGAAAGAATGCCATGCGCACGAGCCCGACCTGCTCCGCGGGCAGATCGGCCAGCGCCTCGCGCACGCGCTCATCGCGCTGCTCGCCATCCATCATCGCATCGGGCAACGGCGCCTCCGCCGGTCGCAGCATGGGTTCGTCCGGGTCCAGAAGGCCGGACTTGTCACGTCGCAGCGCATCGATGCGCCGGTTGCGCGCGACCCGGAACAGCCAGGTCGACAGCGACGATTTGGTCGGGTCGAACAGGTTGGCCTTGTGCCAAAGGACGATCATCACCTCCTGGGCGATGTCCTCTGCGGCGCTGTCTTCAAGGCCGAGCCGGCGCAGATAGGCCTTGATGCGTGGCGCAAAGAAATCGAACAGTTCGGCAAACGCGGCCTTGTCGCGGTCGCCGGCCACGCGCGCGGCCAGCGCGGCGAAGTGTTTGTGCTGTTCGCTCATCAAACAGTCTCTGGTTCCGGACAAGAATGCCGCGCGCTGGCACGGGCGTGTGAGCCCGGTCGTTCGCACCAATCAGTCGACATTCACCCAATTTGCCGAACAAAGTCAAACTGTTGCCGTTTTCCTCGGCGACAGGCGTTCAACGAGGCCCGTAAGCAGACGCCATGACGGCCGGCCGCCGCTCCGCAACGCCACGACAATGCGACCGGCGCGACGGCGGAAACACGGCCCGTTCATGGTTTGGTAACCATCTTTTTCCAAGGTGGAGGCCATGGGCGAACGGCGGAAAGCCGGGCGCCGGAACGCTTATGCGGCACCCAACAAATCTGGTAGGAACAATGCTTCACGGAAAACGAGTTTTGACGGCAGCGGTCGCGGCAGGCGCTCTGGTTGCCGGCAGCGTTGCCGCGCAGGCGCAGACGCCACAACGCATCGGACAGTTCAACGATTGGGGCGCCATCAGCTATCAATCCGGCGGCGCAAAGGTCTGTTATGTGGTGTCCGTACCGCTGACCAAGCAGCCTTCCAACGTCAATCACGGCGACAATTTCTTTGTCGTCACCCAGCGCCGCGGCCAGAACGTGACGTTCGAGCCGCAATTCATCGCCGGTTACACCCTGCAGGAAAATTCCAAGGTGACGGTGACGGTGGACGGCTCGCCCTTCTCGTTCTTCTCCAAGGACAACACCGCCTGGACCGAGAACGCCGCCCAGGACCCGGCGCTTGTCGCCGCCATGCGCGCCGGCTCGCGCATGGTCGTTCAGGCGACGTCGCGACGCGGCACCAACACCACTTATGAATACTCGCTGTCGGGCGTGACCGCGGCACTGAACGCGATCCAAAGCTGCGACTGACACCGCTTCAAAGCCTGTCATACGGACGAGCCGGGCCTTCGGGTCCGGCTTTTTCTTGCGCTTTGTCGCCCCATGACACATATGCGGGCCTCACCAACGCAATCCGATCCGAAGCCATGGCCGTCTCACTGGACATACGCGACGAAACGACGCGCGCGCAGCTTTCCGTCGGGCAAGTCGCCCGCACAAACGAACGCCCGTCGCTGATCGGGCTGACGCGGCAAAAGCTCGGCGAGGCGCTGCGGGACGCCGGCGTGCCGGATCGACAGGTCAGGATGCGCGTCCAGCAGCTCTGGCATTGGCTCTATGTGCGCGGCGTGAACGATTTTGCGGCCATGAGCAATGTCTCCAAGGATTTGAAGGCCACGCTCGCCGAGCGCTTCGCCATTGCCGGACCCGAAATCGTCGAGGAACAGGTCTCCGCAGACGGCACGCGCAAATGGCTGTTGCGTTTTCCACCGCGCGGCGCCGGCAAACCGGTCGAGATCGAAACGGTCTATATCCCCGAGGAAGGGCGCGGCACGCTCTGCGTCTCCAGCCAGGTCGGCTGCACGCTGACCTGCACTTTCTGCCACACAGGGACCCAAACCCTCGTCCGCAACCTGACCGCCGGCGAGATCGTCGCCCAGGTGATGCTCGCACGGCAGCGGCTCGGCGATTTTCCGGACGCCGACACGCCCGCCGGCGCGATCGTGCCTCTGGAAGGCCGCAAGGTCTCAAACATCGTCATGATGGGCATGGGCGAGCCGCTCTACAATTATGACAATGTGCGCGACGCGATGCAGGTCTTCACCGACGGTGACGGGCTGTCTTTGTCCAAGCGCCGCGTGACGCTGTCGACGTCGGGCGTCGTGCCGAAGATCGGGCCGATCGGCGAGGAAACGGGCGCGATGCTCGCCATCTCGCTGCATGCAGTGACCGACGAGTTGCGCGACGTGCTGGTGCCGATCAACAAAAAGTATCCGATCGCTGACCTGCTGGACGCTTGCCGCGCCTATCCGGGCCTGTCGAACGCCCGGCGCATCACGTTCGAATATGTGATGCTCAAGGGCGTCAACGATTCTCTCGCCGACGCCAAGGAGCTGGTACGGTTGCTCAAGGGCATTCCGGCCAAGATCAACCTGATCCCGTTCAACAAATGGCCGGGCTCGGACTATGAATGCTCGGACTGGGAGCAGATCGAGCGCTTTGCCGATTTCATCAACGCCAACGGCTATGCCTCGCCGATCCGCACGCCGCGCGGCCAGGACATTCTCGCCGCGTGCGGGCAGCTCAAGTCGGAATCCGAACGGATGAAGAAGACCGAGCGCCTGGCCTATGAGGCGATGATGATCGCCGGCCACGGCGAGTGACAGGAAATCACTCGTACACCGGCGTCACCGTGTAGCCGGCATTCTCATAGAGCCTGGCCAGCCCCTCTTCGCCCGGCAGGTGCAGCGCACCGACCGCGATGAAGGCGCCACCCGCCTCCAGTAAGGGCAGCGAACGCTCGGCCATGGTGTGATTGCGTGCCGTCACCATCGTCTGTTCGAACGCGGCATAACCGCCATCATCGCTGACGGCCTCGGGCGTGAAGACCCGGAGCACCGGCCAGACCAGCCCGGTCCGGCCATCATCATAAAGCGCGATCATCGTCTCGATCACATCGTCGATGCGATCACCGAGCGCGATCGTTTCGACAAGACCACGCACGTGAAACGCCATCGGCAAGGAGGCCATGGCTTCGAGCTGTTCGACAATGGTTTCAAGACCGACCACGGTCTTGCCGGCGGCTTCCGCCCGCTCGGCCAGCGCGATATCGAGGATCGGCTGGCCCGCCTGCTTGCGTGCCATCTCGCATTCGGGCAGCGCCACCATGGCGGAAACCAGCCACGGCTTCATCCGGTCGACCAGCGCCAGTTGCAATCCGCGACGCGCGAGCCCGTCACGCAAGATGGCTTCATCTTCGGTGCCCAGAAAATCGCTGATCCGTTCGTCGGTCGTGAACATGGTCAGTTCCGGCCGGGCGAGCAACGCCATCTGGGACTTGGCCGGATCGAGAATCTCCGTCGTCTCGATGACAAGAATGTCCGACGCGTCGAAGGCGTCCTGCGCGAAGGCCGGCAGTTCGGTGACGCGCGGATCGGTCATGTGCATCGTGCCGAAAAGAAAAGACGGCGCCGCACCGTCCTTTTCGATCCGGAACAGGATGGCATCGCCATTGAGTGCTTCGGCGCCTTCAGCCAAAACCGCGCGATGCGCATCGGGATCGGTCTGGGCGAGTTCTTCGAGCAGGTTGACGCCGGTGCAGGCGGGCAGGGCGGCGTCTTGGGCACGCGCGCCAACCGCCATGATCGTCACCAAAAGGAGCGCGGCGAACGTGATGTTGATCGCGGCGATCAGTTTCAGGGCGGGACCGCTCAGCCTGTCGGCGAGCGTGGCGGCGTGGAAGGCAGGACTGGTCATGCGCACTAGATTAACGGCCAGTGACGACGTTTCCGTTAAACGCGATCGTTAACAGCGCGACAACGCAGCCGTCACGCGCGGGGGTGGGCAGCGCGCCATGCCTCGAGAAGGCGTTGCGAATCGACGCCCGTATAGATCTGCGTTGTCGACAGGCTGGCATGGCCCAGCAACTCCTGGATGGTCCGCAGATCGCCGCCCGAACCCAGAAGATGCGTCGCGAATGAATGGCGCAGCGCGTGCGGCGTCGCCGTCTCGGGCAGGCCCAGCGCGCCGCGCAGGCGCCGCATGTCACGTTGCAGCACGGCCGGCTGGAGCGCGCCGCCCCGTGCACCGCGGAACAGGGGCGCACCAGACGAAAGATCATAGGGGCAAAGATTGCAATAGGCGTCAACGGCTTCGAAGACGATCGGCAAAAGCGGCACGGTGCGCGTCTTTCCACCCTTGCCGGTCACCGCGATCGAGCGGGCCGACCGGTCGCGCAGATCGCCGCCATCGAGCGACAGTGCCTCGCCGATGCGCAGCCCGCAGCCGTAAAGAAGCGTCAGCACCGCCGCGTTCCGGGCACGAATCCAGGGGTCTTCATTAAGCTGTTCATCGGCATTGACCGCGCGCACGGCATCGGCGGCCGTCAGCGGCTTGGGCAGGGATTTGGGCTGTCGTGGCGCGCGCATCGCGGTGGCCGCCGCCGCGTTGGCCAACCCCTCTTTTTCCAGATGGCGCAGGAAGGAGCGCACCGCCGCAAGGTTGCGGCCCAGCGACCGCGTGCCCGCACCTTGCGCACGGCGCCGCGTCAGAAAGGCGCGCAGATCCATCGGCTTGAGATTGGCGATCTGTTTCACGCCGGGCGGCCCACCCTGATGGTCGGCGAGAAAGTTGAGGAACTGCCGCGTGTCGCGCTCATAAGCCTCGACCGTGTTGGCCGCCAGCCGCCGTTCGCCCGCAAGCTTTTGCAGCCACGCCTTGCGCGCGGCGATCAGGTCCGGTCGTGCGGGCAGAAGCGCTTTGGTCATGGGGTGCAGTCTAGGCCGGCCCGGTTACCGCTTGCTTGACGCAGCGGCGCCGGCGCGGTGCTTGGCGCGCCGCGCAAAAGCGATTATCGCACACCCATGAGCACGAAACCGGCCAACCCCGTCCTGATGGGCGTGATCGGCGCGCCCCATGGCGTGCGCGGCGAAGTGCGTGTCAAATCACATACCGGCGACCCGATGGCGCTCGGCGACTATGGCCCGCTCTTCGACAGGGATGGCAATGCCCTCGAGATAACGGGCATCCGGCCGTCCAAGACCGTGGTCGTCGTCCGCTTCAAACAGGTCAACGGCCGCCAAGCAGCCGAAGCACTCAACGGAACCGAACTCTTTGTCGACCGGTCGAAGCTCCCGGACAACGATCTGGCGGAGGATGAATTCTTCATCGACGATCTGGTCGGGCTGGAGGCGGTTGGGGCGGACGGCGCGCCGATCGGACGCGTAACCGCGGTTCACAATTTCGGCGCCGACGACATGATCGAAGTGCGCTTGGCCGGCGGCGGCCGCACCGAACTCTATCCGTTCACCCGAGCGGTCGTGCCCGAGATCGAGATGGATGCCGGGCGCCTGACGCTTGTGCCGCCCGGTGAGATCGTCGCCCGGCCCGAAGAGGATGAAGCGTCATGAGTTTCGAGGCATCCGTCCTGACGCTCTATCCGGACATGTTTCCCGGCACGCTGGGGCAGGCGCTGGCCGGCAAGGCGCTCAAATCCGGGGCATGGTCGCTCGATATCACGCAGATCCGTGATTTCGCCACCGACAGGCATCGCAGCGTCGACGACACGCCGGCCGGTGGCGGCGCCGGCATGGTCCTGCGGCCCGATATCCTCGCCAGAGCCATCGATCATGTGTCGCCAGCCGACGACGACCGCCCGCGCCTCCTGATGAGCCCGCGGGGCAAACCCCTCACCCAAGAGATGGTTCGCAATCTGGCCACTGGGCCCGGCGCCGTCATCGTCTGCGGGCGGTTCGAGGGCGTCGACGAGCGTGTGATCGGGGCACGGCAACTCACGGAAGTGTCGATCGGGGACTATGTCCTGTCGGGCGGCGAGGTCGCCGCGCAGGTGCTCCTCGATGCGATCGTCCGCCTCCTTCCCGGCGTGATGGGCAATGCCGTGTCGGGGCAGACCGAGAGCTTCGAGACCGGCCTGCTGGAACACCCGCACTATACACGACCGTCGGAGTGGGAAGGGCGGACGGTTCCGGATGTGCTGACATCGGGCAATCATGCGAAGATCGAGGCGTGGCGGCGCGAGCAGGCCGAGCATCTCACACGAGAGCGGCGGCCCGATCTCTGGCAGGCGCGGGCACGCAAAAAACCGCCATCGCACGGGTGACAAAACCCCGCGCGTGCTGTAAGAGCGCCCGGAATTTCGGGCAAACCGAAGTCTTTACAGCAACTACGGGCATGACCACCGCTCCGGTCCGGGACGAAATCCGGATCAGGCCGCACGATGAGACCGTACCTTCGGCGATTGTGCACCCAAGCGAGCGCTCTGGCGGTTCAAAAGAACAAAAGGACAGTCGAGATGGACATCATCCGTCAGCTCGAGGCCGAGCAGGCCGCCAAGATCAGCGAAAAGCGCACCTTTCCCGATTTTTCGCCCGGTGACACCGTGCGCGTTCAGGTTCGCGTGACCGAAGGGAAGCGCACCCGTCTTCAGGCCTATGAAGGCGTGTGCATCGCCCGGGCCGGGTCGGGCCTCAACGAGAACTTCACCGTGCGCAAGATTTCCTACGGTGAAGGCGTCGAGCGCGTCTTCCCGCTGTTCTCGCCGCTGGTCGAAGCCGTCGAGGTCGTCCGCCGCGGCAAGGTCCGCCGCGCCAAGCTCTATTACATGCGCGGCCTGCGCGGCAAAAAGGCCCGCATCGCAGAAAACACCGGCGCCCGCGCCCGCAAGCTGAACGAGGCCGAGCGCCAGGCACTGGCCGAAGAGCGCGCCCGCATCGAAGCCGAGAAGGTTGCTGCTGCCCAGGCCCTCGCCGCCGAAAAGGCAGCCGAGGAAGCAGCCGAAGCCGCAAAGGCCGCCGAGGCGGAAGCCGCAGCCGGCGCCGAAGCGGACGCCAAGGAATAAGGCGCAGGCCGATCGCATAACCGCGCAGGCGGTGGACGAGGTGAAGGCGGGCCAAACGGTCCGCCTTTTCGTTTGCGGCACCGCACAAGACGCCCTTGCCTGCCACCCGTTTCCGGGCCACTGTCGTGGTTTGCCCGTCCGGCTCCCCGGACGGGGTGCCTCACAATGCGACAGGGAGTAAGCGCGATGTTCACACGGCGATGGATTATGACGGCAGCGGCCGCAACAATGATGGCGGCCGGCGCGGCGACCGGTGCGATGGCGATGGACCTGCCCGATCTGGAAGGCCGCACGATCACGGTGGTGACCGAAAACGCTTATCCGCCGCTGCAATTCCTCGATCCGGCCACCGGCGAGCAGATCGGCTGGGAATATGATGCCATGGCAGAGATCGGCGAGCGGCTGAACGCGACGATCGAATATCAGAACATCTCCTGGGACGCGATGATCCAGGCGGTCTCCGACGGCCAGTATGATGTCGGCATGACCGGCATCACCATCCGCGAGGACCGGATGGAGAAGGTCGACTTCTCCGACAAATACATGACCAGCCAGATGTTCATGCTGGTGCGCGGCGACGAGGAACGCTTTGCCGACGCGCCGAGCTTTGCGGCTTTTGACGACGGCCTTGTGGGCGCCCAGCCTGGCACGACGCCGTTCTATGTTGCCGTCTACGACATGCTCGACGGAGACGAAGCCAATCCGCGCATCAAGCTGTTCGAAACTTTCGGCGCCTCGGTTCAGGCCCTGCGCACCGGCGATGTCGATGTCGTTCTGACCGACGGCACGGCCGGCGAAGGCTATGTGAACGCCTCCGACGGCGCGCTCAAACTCGTGGGCGAACCGCTCGGCACCGAGGATTTCGGCTTCATCTTCCCCAAGGGCTCCGATCTGGTTGCACCGATCAATGCGGCCATCGCCTCCATGGAAGCGGACGGCACGCTGGACGCGCTGAACACCAAATGGTTCCTGGAATATTCGCTGGGCCAATAGGCTGTAGACGTTTCTCGCGCCCGGCCGGCGCGCGCATCGCGTGTGTGCCGGCCTGTGCCTCGCGCGAACCGCTGGTCAACCCGTCACCGTGCGGACATAGGTCACCAAGACGAATGCGATCAGCAGCGCCAGCGTGATCGTGACCAGCGATGAAAAGGTCGGCTCGTTGCGCGCCATGCGCTTGACCTGATCCCAATGCCATCGCGGCGAAAAGACCTTCGCGCCGTAGAACAGGTAAAAGATGCCGAACGCGATGATCACCCATACGATTCTGGACACGTCTTTTCCCTCCGCCCACAACGGCGCTCTATGAAATCCCCGAGCCGCTGGCAAATCCGATGACCGCCTTGCCGCCCGAACCCTCGCAAGATGCGCCCGACGGCGACTTTCCATGGTGGCTGGTGGCGCTGGCGGTGATCGGCATCGGGCTTGCCATCCTGATCGCCACCAACGACCTCTACACCCAGGTCTTCCGCACGGTCTGGCGCGGCGTGCAGATCACTGTCTTTGTTACGCTTGTCGGCTTTGCCATGGCCAGCCTTCTGGGTCTTCTTCTGGCGCTGATGGCGCTGTCGAACTCGATCGTCCTCAGACAGATCGCCCGCTTTTATGTCGAAGTCATCCGCGGCATCCCGATCATCGTGCTCTTGTTCTACATCGCCTTTGTCGGTGCGCCCGGTCTTGTCTGGCTGATCAACGCCGTGACATGGCCCGCGCAGCAGGCCGGCTGGATGGAGCCGCTTCTGGTGCGCGACATCTCGCTTTTGTGGCGGGCGATCCTGGCACTGATGATCGGCTATTCGGCCTTCATCGCCGAAGTGTTCCGCGCTGGTATTCTGGCTGTCGACAAGGGGCAGATCGAGGCGGCCGAGGCGCTTGGTCTCAACCGCGTCCAGCGTTTTCGTTTCATCGTCTTCCCGCAGGCGATCCGCACCATCCTGCCGCCGCTCGGCAATGATTTCGTAGCCATGGTCAAGGATTCATCGCTCGTCTCGGTGCTCGGCGTCGCCGACATCACCCAGATGGGCAAGGTTTATGCGTCCGGCTCGTTCCGCTTTTTCGAGACATATTCGATCGTCGCCTACATCTATCTCATTTTGACGATCGGCCTGTCGCTGGCGCTGCGGCAGCTAGAAAAGCGGCTGCGCAAGAGCCAGCAGCACTAGCCCGCAAAGATCAGCGCGCTGCCGACAATGACGAGCGTGGCACCGATCCATGCACCGGCGGCCGGCATTTCCCGCGTCCGCCACCAAAGGAGCGGCAGCATGATCGCCGGCGTCGTCGCCGAAAGCGTCGTGACGATGCCCACCTCGCCGCCCGACAGGGCAAAGAGCAGGAACGTCATGCCGAGCGCCATCGCCAGAAAGCCCGACAAGGCCGTATAGCCGGCGATGCTCCGGGTCAGCGGATTGACCTGGCGCACCGCTGCCACCGGAACCTGCATCAAAACGGTCAGGCACAGCGCGGCCACGCCGATCCGCACCGCCGAGGCCGCCGCCGGATCGACAAGGCCGCTCTCCATGACCGGGCGCGCGATGAGTGCGCCGACGGACTGGCACAGCGCCGCCGCCAGACCGAACGCGACGCCGATCCAGAGCGGCCCGGTCACGCTTTCCCATTGGTGCAATTGGTCCTTGCGCTTGCCGAAAACGATGGCGAGTACGACGCCGGCCATGGCGATGACGATGCCGGCAAGGGTCACCGCCGACAGCGTCTCGCCCAGGACGATCCAACCCAGCACGACCGACATCGGCGCGTTCACCGAAAACAAGATGCCCGTGCGGCGCGGTCCAAGCCTGTTCATGGTCACAAACAGCGCCGTGTCGCCCAGGAAGATGCCGACCAGACCGGACCAGACCAGCGGCCAGAACACATCGCCTGACAACGTGTTCCAGGTGCCGGTCAGCGTGACCCAGACCGCCAGCATGGCGAAAACCATTGCCATGCGCAGCCGGTTGAACGCGATGGCGCCCAGATGACGGGCCGGCGCTACCGAGACGAGCCCGGTCAGCGCCCAGACGGTGGCGGCCGCCAGTGCGGCGATCTCATAAACGAACATCGTCGAAGCGCTCAACAAACAGACGCCGCGCGATGCGCCGGAACGCCCGGCCGGTCAAGCGGAGAATTGCACCGATTGCTCCTAATGCCCAAAAGAGTTGACGTTGATTTATGTCAATTAAAATTGACAGTTCAGAGATACGCTTCCCGCAAACGTCGGGAGGCCCGCCATGCATGTCGTACTTGTTCATCCGAACTATCACTCGGGCGGGGCGGAAATCGCCGGCAACTGGCCACCGGCCTGGGTCGCCTATCTGGCGGGCTCTTTGAAGAAGGCGGGCTTTGACAAGGTCACCTTCATCGACGCCATGACCAACGAGATCGACGATGTCGATCTGGGCAAGAAGCTGGCCGATCTGCAACCCGATATTGTCGGCACAACCGCCATCACCCCGTCCATCTATGTCGCCGAAAATGTCTTGAAGATCGCCCAGCAGGTCTGCCCAAAGGCTGTGCGTGTGCTCGGCGGCGTGCACGCCACCTTCATGTACAAGCAGGTCCTGTCGGAGGCGCCATGGGTCGATGTGATCGTACGCGGCGAGGGCGAGGAAATTTTCGCCGAGTTCGTCGCCGCTGTCGATCAGGGGCGCTGGCCGGCCGGACGAGATCAGATCAAGGGGCTGGCCTTCCGCGACGGCGAGCAGATCGTCGCCACCCCCGCCGCGCCGACGGTGAAGAACCTCGATGCCATCGAGCCGGACTGGTCGCTGCTCGAATGGAACAAATACATCTACGTGCCGCTCGGCGTGAAGGTGGCGATCCCCAACATGGCACGCGGCTGCCCGTTCACCTGCTCTTTCTGCTCGCAGTGGAAATTTTGGCGCGACTATCGCGTCCGCGATCCCAAGGCGGTCGTCGATGAGATCGAAACGCTGGTCAACGATCACGGCGTTGGCTTCTTCATCCTTGCCGACGAGGAGCCGACCATCAACCGCAAGAAGTTCATCGAGTTTTGCGAGGAACTAATCGCGCGCGGCCTGCCCGACAGGATCAAATGGGGCATCAACACGCGCGTCACCGACATATTGCGCGATGAAGAACTGCTGCCGCTCTACCGCAAGGCCGGCCTTGTGCATGTCTCGCTCGGCACCGAGGCAGCCGCGCAGATGAAGCTCGACCAGTTCAACAAGGAGACAAAAGTCGCCGACAACAAGCGGGCGATCAAGCTTCTGCGCGACGCCGACATCTTCACCGAGGCGCAATTCATCGTCGGTCTCGACAACGAGACCGCCGAGACGCTGGAAGAAACCTACAAGATGGCGTGGGACTGGCAGCCAGATCTCGCCAACTGGGCAATGTACACGCCCTGGCCGTTCACGCCGCTCTTCCAGGAACTGGGCGACAAGGTCGAGGTGTTCGATTTCTCCAAATACAATTTCGTCACACCGATCATGAAGCCCGAAGCGATGGACCGGGACGAACTGCTCGACCGGGTGATGAACAATTACCGGCGCTTTTATTCCAAGAAGGCACTGTTCCACTATCCGTGGCGCGGCACGGGCTTTCGGCGCCGTTATCTGCTGGGCTGTCTGAAGGCGTTCCTGAAAGCCGGCTTTCAGCGCAAATTCTATGACCTCGGCAAGCACAATTATTGGGGCCCGCAATCCAAGGGCAAGGTCGACTTCCACTTCGACGAAACGCGCACGATCGCCAAGGCACAGCTTGATGACTGGGCGGCCATCCACGACAAGAAGGTGGCGCTGCAGGAGGCGCGCAGGAAGATCGAAAAGAACGAGGACGGCGTGCCGATGGCATGCGGCGGCGGCACCGGGCAGATGGAAGACTATTCCGGACTGCCGACATCGACCCGCCGGCCCAGCGCCAAGCGGCCGCCGAAGGTCAGGCTGCCCACCGACGCGCCGCCGGCTGCGGAGTGATGCGCATCAACGCCGGGTTTGAAGGAGACACGCAGTGACGGTCCTTGATGTCCCAACACCAGGATCGCCCGCCCACCTCGCCCCGGTCGAGCAAACGCCGCCAAAGGTCGGCCCCAACGCCATCATCCAGACCCGGACGGCGCTCGATGAACTGGCGGGCGCCGGTGCGCGCCGGGCGATTTTCGGCGCCGCCGGCCTTGAGAGCCTTGCCGACACCGATCCCGATGCGATGGTCGATGCCGGTATCGTCAATGCGCTGAACCGCCAGATCGCGGCCCGATTGGATGCCCAGACCGCCGATGCGGTGATGAAGCGTGCCGGCGAACTGACGGGCGACTACATTCTGGCCAACCGCATCCCCAAGGCGGCCCAGTGGCTTTTGAAACATCTGCCGTCGGACGTTGCGCAACGCGTCCTGCTGGCGGCGATTGCCCGCAACGCCTGGACCTTTGCGGGCAATGCGCACGTCGAGCGGGGCCCGGACTTCATCGCCATTCACGACAATCCGATCTGTCTTGGCAGGAACGGCTTTTCATCCTGCATCTGGCACGCGGCGGTGTTCCGGCGCCTGTTTCAGACCCTCGTCGATCCGGCCATCACCATCCATGAGACCGAATGTGCGGGCCGGGACGGCCGGATGTGCCGCTTCGAGATCGTCAGGGTATAGGGTCAGACCGGCAACGGCGTGTCGGCACGGCGAGGCTTGCTCACGACAATATGTTCGTATGCCTCTGGCATTCACCATGTCGGGACGCCAGATATCGGACAACACAATTCCGATTTCGGCGCATCTTGGAGACAGACATGAAAAGGCGGGCCTTTCTCGCAGCACTTCTGACGCTTCCCACAGCTCCGGCGTTGGCTTTCGAGGGTTCGCGTGGCGGCGGACGCCTGAACGCCATCGCCTCAGGCCGCCTGTATGACCCGATCCTGACGCCAAAGCTCAATCCCAGCTTTGCGTTGGACCAACGCGCCGAGCAGAAGCTGCTGCGCGATCTGCGGCGGGGCCGCGTCGATACGCGCGAGATCCCCGAGCGGCAGTTGCGCTACTTCGAGTTTCGCCTGCAGCAGGAACGCTAAGCGGGCGCCGAACCAGGGCCGGCGCGCATGCCGTGCCGCAGTATGCGCGGCCGCATCCTTGACGCCCGTTCCCCTGCCGTTGCATATCGGCGCGATACCGCCACTCGCCAATGAGGACACGCCGCCATGGCCGCGCCGCGCACGCTCTATGACAAGATCTGGGACGACCATCTGGTTCACGAAGCCGAAGACGGCACCTCGCTCATCTATATCGACCGGCATCTGGTCCATGAGGTGACAAGCCCGCAGGCATTCGAGGGTCTGCGCATGGCGAACCGCAGCGTCCGTCAGCCCGACAAGACGCTGGCCGTGGTCGATCACAATGTGCCCACCTCGCCCGACCGGCATCTGGGCATCAAGAACGAGGAAAGCCGCATCCAGGTGGAGGCGCTGGCCAAGAACGCGGCCGATTTCGGCATCGAATATTATTCCGAACGCGATCGCCGTCAGGGCATCGTCCACATTGTCGGCCCCGAACAGGGCTTCACCTTGCCGGGCATGACCATTGTCTGCGGCGACAGCCACACCTCGACCCATGGCGCCTTCGGCGCTTTGGCGCATGGCATCGGCACATCCGAGGTCGAGCACGTCCTGGCCACGCAGACGCTGATCCAGAAAAAGGCCAAAAACATGCTGGTGCGCGTCGATGGCATCGCGCCCCAGGGCGTGACGGCAAAGGATGTCATCCTCGCCATCATCGGCCAGATCGGCACGGCCGGCGGCACGGGCCATGTCATCGAATATGCGGGCGATGCGATCCGGGCACTCTCCATGGAAGGCCGCATGACGGTCTGCAACATGTCGATCGAGGGCGGCGCGCGCGCTGGCATGATCGCGCCCGACGAAACCACTTTCGCCTATATCAAGGACAAGCCGCGCGCCCCCACGGGCAAGGCGTGGGACATGGCGCTCGCCTATTGGAAGACGCTGCACACCGACGAAGGTGCTCATTTCGACAAGATCGTCACGCTCGATGCCGCCGACCTGCCGCCGATCGTCTCATGGGGTTCGTCGCCCGAGGACGTCGTCTCGGTCGAAGGGACGGTGCCCAACCCCGATGATATCGAAGATGCCAACAAGCGCGCCTCCAAATGGCGGGCACTCGACTATATGGGCCTCAAGCCGGGCACGAAGATCACAGACATCGAAATCGACCGCGCCTTTATCGGCTCATGCACCAATGGCCGTATAGAGGATCTGCGCGACGTCGCCCGTGTCGTCGAGGGCAAGCGCGTGGCCGAGCGGGTCGATGCGATGATCGTACCCGGCTCGGGCTTTGTGAAGGCCCAAGCCGAGGCCGAAGGGCTCGACGCCATCTTCAAGGCGGCCGGCTTCGACTGGCGCGAGCCGGGCTGTTCGATGTGCCTTGCCATGAACGACGACCGGCTGAAGCCGGAACAGCGCTGCGCGTCCACGTCGAACCGCAATTTCGAGGGCCGGC
The DNA here is from genome assembly GCA_017642895.1 of Roseitalea sp. Lineage (GTDB taxonomy): Bacteria > Pseudomonadota > Alphaproteobacteria > Rhizobiales > Rhizobiaceae > Roseitalea. The sequence goes on along the minus strand of JAEPON010000006.1, from coordinate 120,847 downwards.
AGGGCTATAAGGGCCGCACGCATCTCGTTTCGCCCGCCATGGCCGCCGCCGCAGCGATCGCCGGCCGGTTTGTGGACATTCGCTCGCTCAAGGGTTGAACCCCGGCCGGTCTCACTCGGCACAGCGGGCTACTCGAAAACGATGGCGGGTGCGGGTTTTGCGCCGGCACCGGCCGACAGCGACGCCGACACCGTTTCGGCGATGGCGGTGTAGGCTGACGCATGCGGACCGTCCGGTTCTGCCACCGTGATCGGCCTGCCCGCATCGGACATCTCGCGGATCGCCATCACCAGCGGCACCTCGCCCAGGAACGGAACGCCGAGCCGGGCCGCTTCCGCCTTAGCACCGCCATGGCCGAATATGTCATAGCGGGCGCCGGTGTCCGGCGCGACGAAATAGCTCATATTCTCGATGATGCCGAGAACCGGCACATTGACCTTCTCGAACATTTTCAAACCCTTGCGGGCATCGATCAGCGCAAGATCCTGCGGCGTGGACACGATCACCGCGCCCGACAGCGGCACGTTCTGCGCCATGGTGAGTTGGGCGTCGCCCGTGCCCGGCGGCATATCAACGACCAGAACGTCAAGATCGGTCCATGCCACCTCGCGCAGCATCTGCGTGATCGCCGAAACGACCATGGGGCCGCGCCAGATCATCGGCGTTTCTTCCTCGACCAGAAAGCCGATCGACATGGCTTGCAGCCCGAATTGTTCGACCGGTTTGAGAACACGGCCTTCAAGCTGCTTCGGCTTGGTGTCCTTGAGGCCCAGAAGCCGCGGCAGGGACGGCCCGTAAATGTCGGCATCGAGAATGCCCGTCTTCAGACCGCAGGCCGCAAGGCCCAGCGCCAGATTGATCGCGGTCGTCGACTTGCCGACGCCGCCCTTGCCCGAAGCGACGGCGATGATGTGCTTGACGCCGGGAACGTCGGGCTTGGCCCGGTCGGTCACCGGGCGCCGTTCGGCAGACGGCGGCGGAGGCGGGACGTTGCGCGCCGGCGCCGCCGACCCGTTTGGCCCGCCCTTTTTTTCTGCGGTCAGCGCGACCATCGCCGCGTTCACACCGGCCAACGCCGTAACGGCGGCCTGCGCCGCCTGGCGAACGGGCTCGAGCCGCTCGGCGTCAGCGGCATCACAGGTCAGCGAAAAGAAGACCTTGCCGTCAGCGATGAAGATGTCCGACACCAAGCCCGCTCCCACCAGATCGCGCCCGTCGGGCAGCGTGATCTTGCGCAGCGTTTCAGTGACGATGTCCTTGCTGGGTGCCTGTGCCATTGCCATTTCCTTGAGCGACTGGCTCACAGATATGCGTCCGAACCGTCGATGCCAAGCGGACAACAAACCGATGGGCGTGGCAGGCTGACGCGGAACGCAACGACGTGGACGACTGTCCCGTCAAAGATTGCGGCCGATGGCGAGGAACTTGTCGCGCCGCTCGCGCTTGAGCGCGGCGCCATCCCTGCCATCGAGTGCCGCCATGGCCCTGGACAAATGGTTGTCGGTTTCGGCCATAACCGAGGGCACATCGCGATGCGCGCCGCCCAGCGGCTCGGAAATGATGGCGTCAATGATCTTCAGCTCGAGCAGATCCTGCGCGGTGATCTTCATGGCGGTCGCCACATCCTTGGCGCGCGCTGCGTCGCGCCACAGGATCGACGCACCCGCTTCCGGCGAGATCACCGAATAGATCGCGTGCTCAAGCATCAGCACGGTGTTGGCCGTGGCAATAGCGATCGCGCCGCCCGAGCCGCCCTCGCCAATGATCACGGACACCAGCGGAACCGTGAGGTTCAGGCACATTTCCGTCGACCGGGCGATCGCCTCGGCCTGGCCGCGCTCCTCGGCGCCGATGCCCGGATAGGCGCCCGCCGTGTCGACCAGCGTGATCACCGGAAGGCCGAACCGGTCGGCCAGTTCCATGATCCGGACGGCCTTCCGATAACCCTCGGGGCGGGCCATGCCGAAATTGTGCTTCAGGCGCGACTTGGTGTCATTGCCCTTTTCCTGTCCGATCAGCGCCACGGGCTGCCCATGATAGCGCGCAAATCCCGCCATCACGGCATGGTCCTCGGCAAAATTGCGATCGCCGGCCAGCGGCGTGAACTCGGTGAACAGCGCCTCGACATAATCGACGCAGTGTGGCCGGTCGGGATGGCGGGCGACCATCGCCTTCTGCCACGGCGTCAGCTTGCGATAGGCTTCGACCAGCGCTTCGTGCGAGCGCTTTTCGAGCCGGGCGATTTCCTCGGCAACATCGACCGCCCCCTCGCCGCTCTCGGCCAGTTTCTTGAGTTCGAGAATCTGTCCTTCCAGATCAGCGATCGGTTTTTCGAACTCAAGATAGCTGTACATGGATCATCCTGCGGCCATTGGCCGGTTCCCGCGCCCGTTTGCGGCATGCAGGTGGCGGCAAAAGCCCATCATGTCAAGGACGGGGCAACGTCATGCCGGCTATTGCCGGTTCCCGGACGCGGCAAGCGGATGATGGGCGCTGACCAGCGCATGCAGCCGCTCGTCCATGACATGGGTGTAGACTTGGGTTGTGGAAATGTCCGCGTGGCCGAGCAATTGCTGCACCACCCGCAGATCGGCGCCGTTTTCGAGAAGATGGGTCGCAAACGCATGGCGCAACACATGCGGCGAAAGGTCGGCCGCGGCAATGCCACAGCGCGCACCCAACGCCTTGAGATCACGCGCCAGAACCTGGCGCGCCACCGGTCCGGCAAAGCCGTCATCGGGGAACAGGAAAGCGCATTGCGCAACGCGCTCATCATCGTCCAGAAACGCGCGATAAGCCTGTCCGGCGCGGCGCGCATCATCCGACAGCGGCACCAGCCGTTCCTTGCCGCCCTTGCCCTTGACCATGAAGAACGGCTCGTCACGATGCAGGATCGTCGCCGGCAGACGCGTCAGTTCGCTGATGCGCAAACCCGTCGCGTACAGAAGTTCGACCACCGCATGGGTGCGCGCCCCGCGCCGTGCCTGCGTCGGCGTTTTTCCGGCTTCAAGGGCCTCGCATCGCGCGGTTTCCAGCAGCCGCGACACCGCGTCCATGCTCAGATGGCGTGGCAGGCTCTGTTCCTTTTTCGGCGAGGCGATGACGCCCGTCGGATCGTCCGGACGCACACTCTCGGCGAACAGGAAACCGAAGAACTGGCGCAGCGCCGACAGGTGCCTGGATTGCGAACTGGCCGCAAAACCCCGGGCTTCCAGGTCCTGCATATGGGCCGAAAGATCGGCAGTCTGCGCCGTGTGCAGTCCCGCCACCCCGCGCGCCCGGACGAACCGGTCGGCTTCCTCGAGATCACGGCGATAGGACTCAAGCGTGTTGGCGGCCGCGCCGCGCTCGGCGCTCATCATTTCCAGAAAAGGTTCGATCATGACCGTCAGCCTATCGGCGACATCTTACCGAAACGCTTCTTACTGCGCGGCCTCCGTCTCTGCATCGGCACCATCGTCGGCTTCGGCCTGCTCGGCCGGCGGAAGGGTGATCCGCACGGGATTGAGACGATCGGCGGGTATCGTCACGCTCATGGGCCGCGGCTCCGGCTGGACGAAAATGACGAGCGCGAACATAGCGCCATAGGCCAGTGCGGCAAGCACTCCCAACACGAACAGGAACCGGAACAGACTGGGCATCGCACACAACCGTTTCTGCCCGACATCGGACAATCACGCCCCTTATGCCGTTGCGACGGGCGAAAGATCAAGCGCCGGTGAACGGCTTGACTTGGCCATCGCCATGATGTGCTAACATCATATGATGACAGAAAAATCGCCCGACTTGGCCAGCCAGGTGGTCGCCCGATTGAAGGAGCGGCCCATCGTGCTCATCGGACTGATGGGCGCGGGCAAATCGGCGATCGGGCGCAAACTGGCCGCCCAACTCGGTCTGCCCTTCATCGATGCCGACCAGGAGATCGAGGAAGCGGCCAGCATGTCGATCGCCGACATTTTCGAACACTATGGCGAGGCGGAGTTCCGGCGCCTGGAGGCCAGCGTCATGACACGGCTGCTCGGCGCCGGCGCGACGGTTCTGGCAACCGGCGGCGGCGCCTTCATGAACGCCGAAACCCGTGCCGCGATCGGCGCGGCGGGCATTTCGGTCTGGCTGTCGGCCGATCTGGATCTTCTGATGGCGCGTGTCTCGCGCAAGGCGACACGGCCCCTTCTCAAGGCGCCCGATCCGCGCGCGGTGATGCAAAAACTGATGGACGAGCGCTATCCGGTCTATGCCACCGCCAATGTGACTGTCATATCGCGCGATGTGGGCAAGGAAGAAATGGCCGACGCGGTCGCCAAAGCCTTGCATGATCATCTGACCATGAAAATGCCGCAAACCGGAGACGTCGGCGCATGACGACCCAAGCCTTGCACCAGTCGGTTCATGTCGATCTGGGCGATCGCAGCTATGACATCATCATCGGGCCGGGCGTTCTGGGCGAAACCGGAACGCGTCTGGCAGCGCTTGCCCCCGATGCCCGGTGCGCCATCGTCACCGACGAGAACGTCGCCGCGCTTCATCTCGACACGCTGCATGACAGCCTGTCGGACACCGGGCTGAGATCCACGTCCCTGATCGTGCCGCCCGGCGAAGCGACCAAGGATTTCCGGAACCTTCAGCAAACCGTCGAGGCGCTGCTCGACGCGCGTCTCGAACGCGGCGATCTGGTGATTGCGCTCGGTGGCGGCGTGATCGGCGACCTGACAGGCTTTGCAGCGGCGGTGACCCGGCGCGGCATGGGGTTCGTCCAGGTGCCCACGTCGCTTCTGGCACAAGTCGATTCCTCGGTCGGCGGCAAGACCGGGATCAACGCGCCACAGGGCAAGAACCTCGTCGGCGCCTTCTACCAGCCCCGCATCGTCATCGCCGACACTGCCGTGCTCGACACGCTGCCCGCGCGCGAGTTCCGCGCCGGCTATGCGGAGGTCGCAAAATACGGGCTGATCAACGATGCGGCCTTCTTTGCATGGCTCGAGGACAATCTCGAGGCGATCGTTGCCGGCGGCGCCGCGCGGACGCAGGCGATCGCCGCATCGTGCCGGGCCAAGGCGGCCATCGTCGCCCGCGACGAACGCGAAGCCGGCGAGCGGGCGCTGCTCAATCTCGGCCACACCTTCGGCCACGCCCTTGAAGGCATCACGGGCTACCGCTCCGATGTGCTCGTGCATGGCGAAGGTGTTGCCATCGGCATGGTGCTGGCGCACGCCTTTTCGGTACGCATGAACCTGTGCAGCCCGGACGATGAAGAGCGCGTGACGACACATCTTGAAAGGGCGGGCCTGCCGACCGATCTGACGCCGGTGCGCGACCACATGCCGGACGCCGATGCGCTGATGGATTTCATCGCCCAGGACAAGAAAGTGTCGCGCGGCGCGCTCACCTTCATCCTGACGCGCGGCGTCGGACAAGCCTTCGTTGCGCGCGACGTGCCCCCGTCCGAAGTCAGGGCGTTCCTTCAACTGATGCTCGAAAGCTGACTGTCATGGAAATCTGGATCATAGCCGGCGCCATAGCGGTGCTGATCGTCATGTCGGGCTTCTTTTCCGGCTCCGAGACGGCGCTCACCGCCGTTTCGCGCGGCCGCATGCGCCAGATGGAGGCCAACGGCAATGCTCGCGCCGGCGCCGTCGGCCGATTGACCGAGAACAAGGAACGGCTGATCGGCGCGCTTCTGATCGGCAACAATCTGATCAACGTCCTGTCGTCGGCGCTGGCGACCACCTTGTTCCTGTCGCTGTTCGGCGAAACGGGCGTGGTCTACGCAACGCTCGTCATGACCGTCCTGCTGGTCATCTTCGCCGAGGTGATGCCGAAATATCTGGCGATCTCCAAGACGGACCGGTTCGCGCTGTTCGTCGTGCCGGCGATCCAAGTTTTCGTGGCCATCGTCTCACCGCTGGCCCGCGCCGTCGATTTCATCGTCCGCCGCATCCTGAGCGTGTTCGGCGTGACCTTCGAGGCCAATGAATCGATCTTGTCGGCGCATGAGGAACTGCGCGGCGCGGTCACCGTGCTCCATGAGGAGGGCTCGTTCGTCAAGGAGGAGCGCGATCGCCTCGGCGGCGTGCTCGATCTGAGCGAACTCGATGTCGGCGACATCATGATCCACCGCACGGCGATGCGCATGGTCAATGCCGATGATTCGCCCGAGATCGTCGTGCGCGAAATTCTCGAAAGCCCCTATACCCGCATGCCTGTGTGGCGCGGCGAGACCGACAACATTGTCGGCATCGTGCACGCCAAGGACCTTCTGCGCGCGCTGCACGCGGTCGACAACGACCCCGCGCGCGTCGATATCATGAAAATCGCCAACAAGCCCTGGTTCGTGCCTGACACGACCATGCTTCAGGACCAGCTCAACGCCTTCCTGCGCCGGCGCGCCCATGTTGCCATCGTCGTCGATGAGTATGGCGAACTGGAAGGGCTGGTGACGCTCGAGGACATTATCGAGGAGATCATCGGCGACATTGCCGACGAGCACGACGTCGAGGTGGCCGGCGTGCAGACCGAGGCGGACGGCTCTGTCGTCGTCGATGGCTCCGTGCCGATCCGCGACCTCAACCGGGCGCTGGACTGGGACCTGCCGGACGATGACGCCAACACGATCGCGGGGCTCGTCATCCACGAGGCCAAGACGATTCCCGCCGAAAAGCAGGCCTTCACCTTCCACGGCAAGCGCTTCATCGTGCTCAAGCGCGAAAAGAACCGGATCAGAAAACTGCGCGTCCGACCGGTGTGAAACGAAGCACGCCCACTACCAGCGCACGGGTTCGCCCGGCGCCGCCGGCTCGATGGCGAGCGCATGGACGCCGCCGGCCAGCTCTTCGGTCAAGGCATCGTTGACCGCGCGATGCCGCGCCAGCCGGCCAACGCCCTCAAAGGCGGCCGTCATGATCCGGACGCGAAAATGTGTCTCACCGGTTCCGTCCATGGCGCCGCCCTGATGGCCCGCATGCAGATGGCTTTCATTGATCACGTCGAGCCGTTCGGGCGCAAAGGCCGCAGCCAGCTTGTCGCGCATCGCGCTTTCAATCGGTCCGGCCAATGCCTATCTCCTGCTTGCCACGTGTCGTGATCACCGGTAAACGGGTGCGTCGTTTTTCCGCGCCCTGACGTCCGGCGTACCGCGCGCATTTCCGATGTCAATCCTTGTTTGCAGATGGCGTTGCGCCATAATCGGTTCCGCATGAAATCCAGCTCGAAATATTTCGATTCGATCCGCATCAAGCCAGGCGGCAAGAAGAAGCAGGCCGAAGAGGCAGCACGCAATCGCTGCCAATGGGCGGGGTGCGAGCGCCCGGGGGCCCACAAGGCGCCCGCCGGCCGCAACCGCGACGGCGAATATCTGTGGTTCTGTCTGGACCATGTGCGCGAGTACAACAAGAACTACAATTATTTCTCCGGCCTGTCGGACGACGATATCGCCAAGTTCCAGAAGGATTCGATGACCGGTAACCGGCCGACCTGGAAGATGGCAACGGCGAATGTGAAAACCACCGCTGCGCCGGTCTTCTCGGATCTGAAATCGGGCTCTGCCAAGGCGATGCGGATGCGCGATCCGGAAGCCTGGGCGCGGGCGCAGAACCAGAAGCCGGTGCGCCGTCTCAAGCCACTCGAGTCCAAGGCCATGCGCACGCTCGCCCTGAAGGACGATGCGACATCGGACGACATCAAGACGCGCTACAAGGAACTGGTCAAGAAGCACCATCCGGACGCCAATGGCGGCGACCGCACCTCGGAAGAACGGTTCCGGGACGTGATCCAGGCCTATCAACTGTTAAAGACCGCCGGCCTGTGCTAGCGCGCCACATATAGGACAATTGGAACGGGCGTGGCCGAGGGCGCCGCGCCGGGGAAGACAAGATGAACAAGATCGAACTCGACATCGCCGACATGCCCGACACAAGCGTCGATGTGCGCGAAACCTTCGGCATCGATGTTGATATGACGGTTCCGGCCTTTTCAGCCGGCGATTCGCACGTGCCCGAGGTCGATCCGGACTATATTTTCGATCGTGCCACCACGCTGGCGATCCTGGCCGGCTTTGCGCACAATCGCCGCGTCATGGTGTCGGGCTATCACGGCACCGGCAAATCGACCCATATCGAACAGGTCGCCGCGCGGCTCAACTGGCCGGCCGTGCGCGTCAATCTCGACAGCCACATTTCCCGCATCGACCTGGTCGGCAAGGACGCCATCGTCGTCCGCGAGGGCAAGCAGGTCACCGAGTTTCGCGACGGCATTCTGCCCTGGGCCTATCAGAACAATGTCGCGCTGGTCTTTGACGAATATGATGCCGGTCGCCCGGACGTGATGTTCGTGATTCAGCGCGTCCTTGAAAGCTCCGGCCGGCTGACCCTGCTTGACCAGTCGCGCGTGATCCGCCCGCATCCGGCCTTCCGCCTGTTTGCGACCGCCAACACGGTGGGTCTGGGCGACACGACAGGCCTTTATCACGGCACCCAGCAGATCAACCAGGCGCAGATGGACCGCTGGTCGATCGTCACCACGCTCAACTATCTGCCGCACGACAATGAGGTCGAGATCGTGCTCGCCAAGGCCAAGCACTATCAGACAAAGGATGGTCGCGAGACGGTGAACGCCATGGTGCGGCTCGCCGATTTGACGCGGCAGGCTTTCATGAACGGCGATTTGTCGACCGTGATGAGCCCGCGCACGGTGATCACCTGGGCCGAAAACGCCGAGATTTTCGGCGATCTCGGCATGGCCTTCCGCCTGACCTTCCTCAACAAGTGCGACGATCTCGAGCGCACGCTGGTCGCCGAGTTCTACCAGCGCTGCTTCGGCGAGGAGTTGAAGGAATCGGCGGCCAACGTCGCGCTGAGCTGACGGGGGCCGTTTGGCAAACACGATGGCCAGCCCCGGAGACAATTCCCGCAAGCGCGCCCAGAAGCCCGCCGACACCGAACCGTTCAAGCGGGCGGTGACCGGCTGTATGCGCGCCATCGCCGGCGAGCCGGAACTGGAAGTGGTCTTTTCGACCGACCGGCCGGCCTTCGCAGGCAAGCATGCACGGCTGACCGATCTGCCCAAGCGGGTGACGAAGAACGATGTCATGGTGACGCGCGGCATGGGCGATTCGATCGCCCTGCGCTCGGCCTGCCACGACAATGCCACCCACCGCGCGATCGCGCCCGAGGGCGACCAGGCGCGTGCCATTTACGACGCAGTGGAACAGGCGCGGGTCGAATCGCTCGGCACGCGCCGCATGGCCGGCGTCGGCGACAATCTGGCCGCCATGCTCGAGGACCGGTTCACGCGCAACAACCTGTCCGCGGTCACCGAAAAGGACCAGGCGCCGCTTGAAGAGGCGGTCGCGCTGATGGTCCGCGAAAAGCTGACCGGCCGCCCGACGCCGGACGCGGCCAGCGCCGTCGCAGACCTCTGGCGCGACTGGATCACCGACAAGGCCGGAGCCGATCTCGACATGCTCGCCGCCAATGTCGAGGATCAGGACGCGTTCGCGCGCACCGTGCGCCACATGCTCGCCGCCATGGAGATGGCGGACGATTATGAAGGCGACGGCGCCGACGAAGCGGACGATGATGACAGCCCCGACGAGCAACAGCCCGATCAAGACGAACAGGATGATGGCGGCCTGGACGACCAGCAATCGGGTGAGGAAAGCGCCGAACAGGACGAGGCACCCGCCGAGAGCGAGGAGACCGAAGCCGGCGAGATGGACGCGTCCGACGCCACCAGCGACGACATGGACGACGATTTCGATCTCGATGCCGAAGAACCCGGCGAGGTCGAGCGACCCGATCCCGGCTTTCAGGATATTCTGTCGGACATCGACTATCGCATCTACACGACCGAATATGACGAGACGATCGCCGCCGAGGAACTGTGCGACGAGGCTGAACTTGACCGGCTGCGCGCCTATCTCGACAAGCAGCTCGCCAACCTTCAGGGCGTCGTCGGACGCCTGGCCAACCGGTTGCAGCGTCGCCTGATGGCGCAGCAGAACCGCTCGTGGGATTTCGATCTCGAAGAGGGTTATCTCGATCCGGCGCGCCTGCCGCGCGTTGTGGTCGAGGAATTGAAGGGCGGCTTCGGCGCGCTTACCTTCAAGCGCGAGCGCGACACCAATTTCCGCGACACGGTGGTCACGCTTCTGATCGACAATTCGGGCTCCATGCGCGGCCGCCCGATCTCGGTCGCCGCGACCTGCGCCGACATTCTGGCGCGAACGCTGGAACGCTGCGGCGTCAAGGTGGAAATCCTCGGCTTCACGACACGGGCGTGGAAGGGCGGGCAGGCACGCGAAGCCTGGCTCAAACGCGGCAAGCCGGCCGAACCGGGCCGCCTCAACGATCTGCGGCACATCATCTACAAGAGCGCCGACGCACCCTGGCGGCGGGTGCGCAAGAACCTCGGCCTGATGATGCGTGAGGGTCTCTTGAAGGAAAACATCGATGGCGAAGCGCTGACCTGGGCCTATCGGCGTCTGGCCGCGCGGCCCGAGCAGCGCCGCATCCTGATGATGATTTCCGATGGCGCGCCCGTCGACGATTCCACCCTGTCGGTCAATCCGGGCAACTATCTCGAACGCCATCTGCGCGCGGTGATCGAGGAGATCGAGACACGCTCCAATGTCGAATTGCTGGCGATCGGCATCGGCCATGACGTTACCCGCTACTATCGCCGGGCCGTGACCATTGTCGATGCCGAGGAACTGGCCGGCGCGATGACCGAGCAGCTGGCCGCCCTGTTCGCCGACGAAGGCGCGTCCGGGGGGCAGCAGGGTCGCCCCGCGGCGCGCCGGCGACGGACCGGCTGAATGCGGGCGTTTCGGGCGGTGGTAGCCCTGGCAGCGCTGACCATCCCGGCATCGGCCATTCCGCCAGTTCCCGCCCATGCGCAACAGGCCGAACCCCTCCGCATGGAGGCCCGCACACGGCCGATCACCCGGTTTCGCATCGGCTCGGACGAGATGCGTTTCGGCGATCTCGAATTTGCCGGCGGTCTGGAGATCAATGCCTCCTCACGCCATTTCGGCGCGCTGTCCGGCTTTCGCTTCATTGACGGGCAGGACCGGTTCATCGGCGTCACCGACACGGGGTTCTGGATCGACGGCACGTTGATGCGCGATGCCGGCGGGAAGCCGGCCGGCGTGATCGGGCTGACCATGGCGGAGATCACCGGTGAAAATGGCGCACCGATCACCGGAAAGTGGCAGGCAGATGCCGAGGGCATCGCGATCCGCGGCGCCGATGTCTGGGTGTCGTTCGAGCGCGAGCACCGCGTTGCCAGATACCGCAGCGAAGATGGCAAACGCATGTGGCAGGCCAGCGCTCCGCCGCCGGTGCCGCTGCACGAGCTGCGCCGCAATCGCGGTTTTGAGGGCATCGCCCTGGCACCTTTGGACGGTCATTTGGCTGGCGCGCTGGTCGGCGTCAGCGAAAACAGCCTCGATGCGGCCGGCAACATCATGGCGTTCGTTCGACCGACCACCGGCGACCCGTTCGAGTTTTCCGTCGCCAAGCGCGACGATTTCTACATCACCGACGTCGATTTTCTGCCCGATGGGAACCTGATCCTGCTCGAACGCCGCTTCAATGTGCGCGACGGCGTTGCGATGCGGTTGCGCCTGATCGACGATGCGGCGATCGCCGCCCGCGCCACGGTCGATGGCGAGATTCTTCTGGAAGCCGACATGCGCTTCCAGATCGACAATATGGAAGGGTTGGCGATCACCGAGGATGAAGACGGCGTGCCGCGTCTGACCATCGTCTCCGACGACAATCACTCCATCCTGCAGCGCAACCTTCTGATCGAGTTCCGCTACCTCAGTCCGCCGCCAGGCGACGCGGACCGCTGACGCTCAGCAGGAGGCCATAGGGCACAAGCATTGCGAGCCCGACCAGAAGCTTGACGCCAAGATCGCCCAGCGCCCAGGAGACCCATCGCGGCGCCTCGGTGGCGAACAGTCCCAGCAGCGCCGAAGTTTCGATCGCGAACGCGTCGTTGGCGCCAAGCATGGCGAACGCCGGCGCGAACGCCAGCGTGAAGAAGATGAACGTGTCGAGCACCGAACCGAGCACCGACGAAATCAGCGGTGCCTGCCACCATTGACGCTCGCGCAGCCGGTTGAAAACAGCGACATCGAGCAGTTGCGCAGCCAGAAACGCCGTGCCTGAAGCGATCGCGATGCGCGGTGTCGCCAAAACGACCGACAACAAAACAGCCAGCGCAAAGCCCGCGAACACGACGATGCGCGCAGCGGACGGGCCAAACCGGCGATTGGTCAGATCGGTGACGAGAAACGCCACCGGATAGGTGAACGCCCCCCATGTCAGAAGGTCGGCGAAGTCGTAGCCGCCGACGGTCACCTGAACGGGGAATTGGACAAGATGGTTGGACGCGGCAACGACCGCGCACATGGCCGCGATGAAACCGGCCATCGGAACGAGCGGAAAGGAACGCATTTTTTTATCCTGGGTGATGCCACCAGTTGCGGATGATGCCGGCCCGACGTGGGCCGGCGATGAAATTGGTCGTCAGGCTTGGGCGCCTTCGGCCTGCTTCTGCGCGATGCGGCGCTTGATCAGGCGCGCGCGCTGCGACAGTTCAGCGGTTTTCGCCTTGGCGAGATAGGCATCAAGGCCGCCGCGATGCTCGACCGAGCGCAGGGCGGCCGCGGAAACGCGCAGGCGGAACTTTTCGCCCAACGTCTCGCTCATCAGCGTCACCTGGCACAGATTGGGCAGGAAACGGCGGCGGGTCTTGTTGTTGGCGTGGCTGACATTGTTGCCGGCCATGACCGCCTTGTTCGTCAGTTCGCATGCGCGTGACATGGCATTCACCTTCGATCGTCTTGCAATTGTCGGATCCGGCAGCGCAAAACGGCCCAAACGCCCCAATCCCAGAAAACCGGACGCGGCAATGGACCTGGCGCATTGCGGAAAAGTCGCCGCTCTATAGTGATTGCACGGCTGGCCGTCAATGCCGTTCGTTCAGACAGCATTCAGCATCCCGGCGCCATAGCCATCCACACAATCGGCTCATTGCTGATCCAGCAAGGCCGAAGGGACACGGATCGATCGGAACGACACGCATGCGACGCAAAGTCACCGCCGCGCTGGCTGCATTGGCCGCCAGCGCAGTCAGCACACAACCCGCCAACAGCGCCAACTACGCCTCGGAGTACTCCGTGACCGCCTTTGGCCTTCGCATCGCCTCGACCCGCTTTGAATCGACGATCGATGACCGCAGCTATTCGATCAACGCATCGATGCGCGCGCGCGGCGTGGCACGGCTCTTCACCACAACCGCAGGCACCTTGAATGCCTCGGGCGACATTGGCGGCGGCGCCCAGTCGAGCAGTTTTGATGTCCGCTATACCGACAATGGCCGCGACAAGCGCACGGTGATTTCTCTGTCCGGTGGCAGGGTCACCGCCGCCAGCAACACGCCCAACGTCAGCAAGGGCGATGACTGGATCGAACCGACGCCCGCTCAATTGTCGGGCGTTCTCGATCCGATCGGCGCGATGCTGATCCCTGCGCCTTCGTTGCGACAGGTCTGCGCGCGTACGATCAGCACGTTTTCGGGCGCCCTGCGTGCCGATCTGAAGATGAGTTATCTGCGCACCATTCCCTTTTCGGCCAAGGGCTTTAGCGGCGATGCAGTCACCTGCCGCGCGCAGTTTCTGCCCATCGCCGGCTTCAACCGTTCCAAGCGCGAGATCAACTGGATGCGCGACAAGGGCCGCATCGAGATCAGTTTCGCGCCCGTGGGCCAGACCGGGCTCTATGCGCCGGTGAAAGCGCGTGTGAAGATCGACGGCGCCACCGTCAATGTGACCGCGACACGCTTTGAACAATTGACAAACTGACCGACCGCCCCGAAACGGCGGGGCATGGACGCGGCGAGCCCCACATCCGGACCTGCTTCTTCCCGGCATCGCAACCTGGCGACGCTGGCCGGATTTCTGGCGGTGGTCATGTGGGGGTTCCTCGCGCTTCTCACCGATGCGACCGGCGCCATGCCGCCGTTTCAGACTGCGGCCATCAGCTTTGCGGTTGGCACGCTTGTCGGCCTTTTGTGGCACGCATCGCGCCGGGACCGGCAAGGCCTGTTGCCGTCGAGCGGACAATGGCTCGCCTACGCCCTCGGCAGCATCGGCCTGTTCGGTTACCACGCACTCTATTTCGCCGCGCTGAAAGCGGCACCCGCCGTCGAGGCAAGCCTGATCGCCTATCTCTGGCCGCTGCTGATCGTCCTCGGCAGCGCGCTCCTGCCCGGCGAACGGCTGCGCTGGTACCATGTCGCCGGTGCTCTTTCCGGCTTTGCCGGGGCCGCGCTGATCGTCACGCGCGGCACATCGCTGGCCATCGATCCCGAATTCGCCGATGGTTATGCGCTGGCGCTGGCCGCCGCCTTCACATGGGCCGGCTATTCGCTGATTGCACGGCGTTTCGCCGCCGTGCAGACATCGGCCGTCATCATTTTTTGCGCCATCGCCGCACTGCTTTCGACACTTTGTACATGGCTGTTTGAAGGCGAAACCGCCGTCTGGCCGCTCGATGCCACGCAATGGCTGGCCGTCATCGGTCTCGGCCTCTTGCCGGTCGGCGCAGCCTTCTATGTCTGGGACTATGGCATCAAGCATGGCGACATTCAGCTTGTTGGTGTTTCAAGCTATGCCGCGCCGCTTCTGTCGACACTCATCCTCATCGCGGCGGGCAGGGCCGAGGCCGGCTGGGCGGTTCTGGTCGCCTGCCTTCTGATCACGGCAGGGGCCGTGCTCGCGGCCCTGTCGACCATCGGTCGCCGGGGCCGGCCATGACACAGGCTCTTTTCCCCGCCGCGCTGCTCTTTGCCGCGGTCTATCTGTTCATGCCGCAGGGGCGCGCCACCATTGCCCGCGCGATCGTCAAGACGGTTCCGGTGACGCTGTTCGCCATGATTGCAGCGGCGGTGGGCACGCCCTGGCTACTGGTCGCAGCCCTGATCTTGTGTGCCCTGGGCGATCTGCTGCTGGCCTTTGCACGGCCCGCCACCGACGATCACGACAGCGCTGATCCGGCTTTCCTTGCCGGGCTCGTCGCCTTTCTGACCGGGCACATCGCTTACATTGCGTTGTTTCTGACCCTTTCGGGACCGTCCGTCTCCGGCCTGTCACTGATCATCGCATTGGCCATCGTCGCGACCGCTCTGATCATGGCGCGCCTCCTGTGGCGCCAAGCCGGCGCGCTGCGCTGGCCGGTCATGGCCTATGTCGCAGCGATCGCCACGATGGGTCTGGCCTCGCTGGCGACGGGATCGTGGCTGCTCGTCGCCGGCGCGGCGCTCTTCGTGATGTCCGATGCGATCCTCGGCACGGAAAAGTTCATCGTCGCGCCCCATGACCGTCGCAAACGCGCCGTTACCGGCCCGGCCATATGGGTTCTCTATATCGCGGCGCAAGCCGTGATCATGTCGGCCTTCATCTAAGCTAGAACCGGTCCTTGCGCGCGCGCAACTCGGCGAACACGGCCACATCGTCCGCATCCTCCATGCCAAGGCCAGCGCGAATGGCCGGATCGGACGTTCTGAGGAACGGATTGGCCGCAAATTCGCGCTCCAGCGTGACCGGCAGTGTCGGCATGCCCTCGGCCCGAAGCACAAGCACCTGATCGGCGCGCAGTTTCAGCGCATCATTGCCGGGATCGACCGACAGCGCGAAGTCCGCATTGGCCTTGGTGTATTCGTGGCCGCAGTAAAGATGGGTCTGTGGTGGCAGCGCCTTGAGCTTTTCGAGCGAGGCGAACATGTCGGCGGCACTGCCCTCGAACAGCCGCCCGCATCCCAGCGAAAAAAGCGTGTCGCCGGCGAAAAGCGCATTCGCCTGCGGACAGTGGAAGTTGATCTGGCCCAGCGTGTGACCCGGCGTTTCGATCACCGAGAACGCAAGGGAACCGGCTTTGTAGACATCGCCCTCGACCAGTTCCTCGTCAAGCATGCCGATTGCCTCGGCCTCTGCCTTCGGCCCGGCAATGGCGCAGCCATAGGCGTCCTTGAGCGGCGCGAGCCCGTCAATATGGTCGAAATGCTTGTGCGTGACTAGAATATCGGTCAGGTGCCAGCCGCGCCGCGAAAGCGCCGTTTCAATGGCCGCTGCCTCCGGCGCATCAATAGAGACCGTCCGCCCGTTCTTCTCGTCATGCACCAGAACACCGAAATTGTCGGACAGACAGGGAAACTGTTCGATCTCGATCATGATGTGTGTCCTTCCGATCCGCGTTGCCCTGACCGCACAAATGCGGTTTTCTGGCGCCGCGTCAATGCGAGGGGTCGCGCCAAGCCATGCATACCGACATTGTCGAACTGCGCGCCTTCTATCATTCGGCGCTGGGCAAGCGCGCCAGCCGCGCCATCGGGCTGGCCCTGTCGCGCATCTGGAAACCGATGCCCAATGAGCGGCTGGTCGGCCTCGGCCACACACGGCCATGGCTGGACCGGTTCGAGCCCGACACAGAACGCACGCTCGCCTTCATGCTCGCCGCCCAGGGTGCCGCGCGCTGGCCGCGCACGGGACCGTCAAAGACCGCGCTCGTCTTCGACGAGGAGTTGCCGCTGCCGGACTCGTCGATCGACCGGATGCTGCTCGTCCATGCGCTCGAACATGCCGAAAACCCGCGCGAGACGCTGATGGAGATCTGGCGCGTTCTGGCGCCCAACGGCCGGCTTGTGATCGTCGTGCCCAACCGGCGCGGCGTCTGGGCGCAGATCGAGCAGACCCCGTTCGGAAACGGCCGGCCGTTTTCGCGCGGCCAGCTTGTCAAGCTGCTGCGTGACGCCAACTTCACCATGACCGCGGAGACCGAAGCACTGTTCTTTCCGCCCTCGCGCCGCTTTCTGGCCCTGCGCCTGTCGACCCGGCTCGAAGCGTGGGGCCTGCGGCTCTGGCCCGTCTTCGGCGGCGTCCTGGTTATCGAGGCCCAGAAGCGGCTTTATCAGGGCCTGCCCGTCGCTGAGCGCCAATCGCGCCGTGTGTTCGTGCCGGCGCTTGCGCCGCAGGGCTCGGTCGCCGGCCGAAACGCCAGGGGCTGAGGCCGTTTTGCAATTGCGCGATCGCGCGACTATGACTTCGCGACACGACGAGACCGAGCATTCATGGCCCAAACGCCCCCCAATCCGCAGCGCCTGACCGAACTGCGCGCCAAGATCGATGCTGTCGATGAATCCATGCATGCGCTTTTGATGCAGCGTGCCGGCGTCATCGATGAACTGATCCGCATCAAGGGCGCCAACCAGGCCAAGGGCGCCGCCTTCCGGCCCGGACGCGAAGCCCAGATGATGCGCATCCTGGCGGATCGGCATCAGGGATCGGTGCCGCTGTCGATGATCGTCCATGTCTGGCGCGAAATCATCTCCACATTCACCTGGCTTCAGGCGCCCTATCGCGTGCATCTGGTCACTGGCACAGAACCGGCAAGGATGCGCGACCTGGCGCGGTTCCAGTTCGGTTTCACGGTGGTCATCAAGGAGCACGGGGATGCGGCCAGTGCGATGAACGCGGCGATGGCCGAACAGAACGCGCTCGTCATCGTGCCGCTTGACGGGGCGGGCGCCTGGTGGGCCGACCTTGATTCATCACACGGCTTGGCGGTGATGGCGCGAATGCCGGTTGCTGACGTGCCGTTTCCGACTGTGGACGCGTTCGTGCTCGCGCCACCCCTGTCCGATCCCGTGCCGTTCGACATGCGGCTCTACACAGGTGTCGTCAAAGACAGCGAGACGCTGGATCGGTGGACCGGTGGCGAGATCATCCGGCCCGGCTCGGCGAGCGAACGCACCCTGATAGCGATTCCGGCCGGCGGCAACGCCCCGCACGATCTTCTCGACATCCGCGCCGCCGGGGGCTATTTCGCGCCCGCGCAAGCCAGGAACAGCCAAGCATGACCGAACCCAACCGACCGATACCGCAGCCCAATGACGGCGTGATGCAGATCGCCGCCTATGTGCCGGGCCGCGACAAGGCCGCCCCGGGCGTTGAGCTGCACAAGCTGTCGTCCAACGAAACCCCGCTGGGCCCGAGCCCGGCGGCGATCGAAGCCTGTCGGCAGGCCGCGTCCAATCTGGAAATCTATCCCGACGGATCGGCTTATGCGCTGCGCGCCGCCATCGCCAATGCACACGGGCTCAACGTGGACAATATCGTCTGCTCGAACGGCTCGGACGAGCTTTTGGGCCTTCTGGCATCGACTTATGTCGGAGCCGGCGACGAGGGGATTTTCACCGAGCATGGTTTCCTCGTCTACAAGATCCAGATTCTCGCCGCTGGCGGAACGCCCGTCGTCGTGCCCGAAACCGATCACCGCGCCGATGTGGATGCGATTCTCGCCGCCGTCACCGAGCGCACGAAGATCGTCTTTCTGGCCAATCCCAACAATCCAACAGGCACCTATCTGAGCGACTCCGAGGTCCGGCGCCTGCATGCCGGCCTGCCGCCGCATGTCATTCTGGTGCTCGACGCGGCCTATGCCGAATATGTCCGGCGCAACGATTATGCATCGGGCATCGAACTGGTCTCGGCCAACCGCAACGTTGTCATGACGCGGACGTTTTCGAAGATTCACGGGCTGGCGGGCCTTCGCATCGGCTGGCTCTACGGACCTGCGGAAATCGTCGATGCGCTCAATCGCGTGCGCGGCCCGTTCAACGTCAACGCGCCGGCCATCGCCGCCGGGGTGGCCGCCATCGCCGACCGCGCGCATGTCGACAAGGCCATCGCGCACAACGAAACCTGGCTGCCCAAACTGACCGAGGCATTCGAAGCACTCGGCCTAAAGGTCACGCCCAGCGTCGGCAATTTCGTCCTCGTTCATTTCCCCGAAGACGATCCCGACCGCAGCGCGGCGGCGGCCGATGCCTGGCTGGTCGAGCGCGGCTATGTGTTGCGCCAGGTCGTCCCCTATGGCTTGCCGAACGCGCTGCGCATGACAATCGGAACCGAAAAGGCCAATCGGGGCGTGATCGAGGCGCTGACCGCCTTCATAAAGCGTTAGCCATGACTGACCAAGCCAAACCCCTGTTCGGCCGGATCGCCCTGATCGGCATCGGCCTGATCGGCTCGTCGCTGGCCCGCGTGATCCACAGGGAAAACCTCGCGAACCATGTCGCCATCGCCACGCGCAGCGCTTCGACGCTGCAACGGGCCGAGACACTCGGGCTGGGCAACAGCTATCACACAGGTGCCGCCGAAGCGGCGCGCGATGCCGACCTCGTCATCGTCTCGGTGCCGGTCGGTGCATCCGGTGCCGTTGCCGAGACCATCGCCGGTGCCCTCAAGCCCGGCGCCATCGTCACCGATGTGGGTTCGACCAAACGCTCGGTGATCGACCAGATGGCGCCATACATGCCCGATGGCGTGCATTTCATTCCCGGCCATCCGATCGCCGGCACCGAATATTCGGGTCCCGATGCCGGTTTCGCGGCGCTGTTCGAAGAACGCTGGTGCATTCTGACACCGCTGCCGGAGACCGATGCCGCCGCGCTCGACCGTCTCAAGGCGTTCTGGCGCGCCTGCGGCTCCGATCTGGACGAGATGGATCCCGACCATCACGACCGGGTTCTCGCCGTTGTCTCGCACCTGCCGCAGCTCATCAGCTACAACATTGTCGGTACCGCCTCCGATCTGGAGACGGTCACGGAGTCCGAAGTCATCAAATATTCGGCATCGGGTTTCCGCGACTTCACGCGCCTTGCCGCATCCGATCCGACCATGTGGCGCGATGTCTGCTTGCACAACAAGGAGGCGATCCTTGAAATGCTGGCGCGCTTCTCGGAGGATCTGGCATCGATGCAGCGCGCGATCCGCTGGGCCGACGGTGACAAGCTGTTCGATCTGTTCACCCGGACCCGGCATGTCCGCAAATCGATCATTGAAGCCGGGCAGGATGTCGAAGTGCCCGATTTCGGCCGCCAGAGCGCAAAGCGCGGCGAGTCACAGACCTGAGAACAGGCCGAGCCGGACCGGCGGGATGCGGCCGAGCGGCAAAAGGCCCGCAAAGACGCGGCCCTCACGCACCGTCAACGACAGCGACAATTCATCGCTAGGCATGGATGCCTGGCCGGACGCCGCAGCGGCGAGGGTTTCGATCTGCGGCGCAAGCTCCGGAAAAACGTCGCGCGCGGCGGCCAGCACGCCGGGCACGTCAACGATCCTGACCGAAAACTCGCCGCTGATGAGACCGTCGGCAGAGAGGCTGAACGGACCATCGGCGATGACGCCACGATCGTTGGTCAGGAGCAGCGCGGCGCGATTGACCGTGCCACGTCCGGTGGCCACCGGTCCCGAAGCCCATGTGGATGCCCAATCCTCAAGCCGCAGATCAATATCGAGCCCCACCGGCGGCAGGTCTCGTCCGCCGACCAGTACCGGATCGACGGTCAGGGCGCGCGGACGCATCGCAACGTCGAGCGCTGCCCCCTGTTCGCGGACATAAAGACCCAGACTGTCGGCACGCGCCACGTCACCGACCGGCTCGACACGAACGCCGATATCGTCAGCCTCGAGCGCCGCCATGCGTCCATTCATCGGCGCTGTGACGGCATTGATCCGGCCCGCCGACCAGTCGAAGCGGTAGGCGGTGCCTGCTGCGTCGAAGATGGTGACGGGACTGTCGATTTCGGCGACCACGCGACGGAGATCATAAATCTGCGCGGCCGACCGCACCGCGCCACCGCTCAGCGCAAAGGATCCATCCACCGCCGCCACCTCGACCGCCTCGCAAAAGACGCCGATCCGGAACGGGAAGCCGCGCACATCCTGTCCGGGACAGGAAAACCGCACGGGGGCATTGTCGTCATTGGCCGATGCGGTCACCGTCTGGTCAACCATGCCGGCGGCCCAGAACCAGCCGCCGCTATAGACCGCGACCGCAGCGACCACGGCGATCATCAGCCAGCGAATGCGTCGCCCGGCATCGTATGACGGTTTTTTCCTGACCCCGCTCATGCTAGCCCCAATCTTCTTCCAAGGACGACGAAACGAACGCGGCGCTTATGAACCAATTGTGGATATTCGGCTATGCGTCATTGATGTGGCGGCCCGGCTTTTCCTTCGCCGAGCGCCGCCGCGCCCGGCTTGTCGGTTATCACCGCAGCCTGTGCATCCGCTCGTTCGAACATCGCGGCACGCGCGAACGGCCCGGCCTGGTCATGGGGTTGGACCGGGGCGGCGCCTGCGTCGGCGTCGCCTTCCGGGTGGCGCCGGACGACGAAGCCAATGTGATGGCTTATCTGCGCGCGCGCGAACTGATCACCCATGTCTACAAGGAACGGCGCAGCCGCATCATCCTGTCCGATGGGCAGGCCGCCGAAGCGGTCACCTATGTCGCTGACCGAGGCCATGAGCAATATGCCGGGCGGCTTGGCGTCGACGAGGCGATCGACCGTGTGTGCGGCGCGGTCGGCGAGGCCGGGCCCAACGAGGACTATGTTCTGAACACCGCCGCGCATATGCGCGAAATGGGCATTCGGGACCGGTGGATCGAAGCGGTCGCCGACGGCATCAGACAGCGTCTGAATCTGCGGTCTGCCGCGCCCTGATCGCATCGAGCCTGGCCTGTGCCGAAGGCGGCAGGGGCGGCGGATTGGGCCCTTCAACAGCCCTGAGCAAAAGCCTGTCGCACGCCTCTTCGGTGCGCCGCTCCAGTTCGGCCATGAAGACAGCGCGCGGAAGGCCCGGTTCGATCGGATCGAGCACCTCGACCTCGATCAGGCCCGGATGCCGCAGGAACTTGCGCCGAGGCCAGTAGAGGCCCGCCATGTGGGCGATCGGCACCACCGGCACGTTCAACTTGTCGTAAATGTGGGCGATGCCGCTCTTGTAAGCCGGTGGCGCACCTGGCGGCCGGCGCGTGCCTTCCGGATAGATGACGATCTGTCGCCCGTCATCGACGGCCTGCTTTGCGCTGGCATTGATCGAACGGATCGCTTGTTCCCGGTTGCCCCGGTCGATGGCGATCATGTTCATGCGGGCGATGTACCAGCCGAACAGCGGGATCCACATCAATTCCCGCTTGAGGATGTAGATCGGGTCCGGCCACCACGGCAAGAACGCGATAGTGTCCCACGCCGACTGATGCTTGGGCGCCATGATGTAACCGCCCTGGGGCAGTTTCTCGCGCCCGTGCACGATGTGATCGGTGCCGGCAATGATCTTCATCAGCCACAAATGCGTGCGCGACCAGAACCGGACGATCCACCAGGCAAAGCTCCGCGGACCCAAAAAATAGAACGGCGTCCAGAAGACCATCTGGACGGCATTGTTCGCATAAAAGGCCAAGTTGAACAGGAAGGACCGGATGAACAGCACGGGGGCGAACCTTGCGGAACCGATGGCGGCGCGGCGGGCGATTGCCCTCTTAACCCGCCGGATGGCTAGAAGGAAAGGGTCCGCGTCCGGGCCACAACATATTTGGCGTATTCGCCAAGCAGCACGCGGTAGCGATCCACCACTGCCGCCAGATCTGTCGTCTCCGGCTTGGTGTTGACGACCGGGTAGGCAACGATGTCGATGTCGGGCAGGGCGTGCCGCATTTCAAGCATGGAACGCGGCACGTGATAATCGTTGGTGACGATGATCAGACTGTCAAAACCGTTCCTTCGGGCCCATTCAGCGCTGCTCTTGGCATTGCCTTCGGTGTCGAGCGCCTCTCGGTCAATATCGATGCAGCATTCAAAAAGGTCGGCATCGACGCGCAGCGAGCGACGGAGCGTGGCATCGCTGATGTCGGCATCAACGCCACTGATGAGCAATCGCGCGCCCCTTCCTTCGCGCACCAGTGTGACAGCCGGTTCCAATCGGGCCCGCCCGCCGGTCAGCACCACAATCCCGTCCGCCGCCACACCGGTTGGCCGATATTCGGTCTGGTCGCCGATCTGCGCGGCGAAGACAAAAAAGCCGACAATAAAAGCAATCAGCGCCAATCCGGTCAGTGCAACGACCAGATCGCGCAAGCGTATCGCCGAGCGCTTGGTCCGGCCGTCCTGGGCATCGAGCACGCCGGGAGCCTTATCGACATTTTCGCTGTCCGACATGTGCCAAATCCTAAAGGGCAATTGCGGCGGGTGATAGACCCAAACCCCGCATCATCCATGGCTGGAATGCGTCATCACCGGGATTTTGCCATTGTCTTGGAAGGCTTGGCCGCCGCCAAGCAGCGCGGCACGCCTCACATGGCCGGATCGGCACGCTTTTCGTCGATCTCGTAAAGGACGCGCAGAACCGTGATCCGGGTCGTGATCATCGTCAGCATGCCAACCAGCGCTATCACGAGCGCCACACCGACATAGGCCGAAACCCCCATCGAGAAATCTCCGAAAAAGGCCGACAATTGCTCGTTCTCCGCGCTGGTCAGGTTTCGGCTTGCCCAAAACCCGGTCACGACAAAGACGGCCACGGCCGCTGCGCCGCCGGCCGCCGCTCCCTGCAGGCCGATGATCATGAAGCGGCGCTCGAACTGCCTTGCAATGAAGCCGGCGCGCGCGCCAACGAAATGCAGCACTTCGATGACATCATGATTGCCGGCCAGGGCCCCGCGCGTGGCGAACACCACCGTCATGACCAGCGCCGCCATCACCAGGGCGAGAACTCCGAGGCCCGCCAGCGTCGTCGTCCTTGCCATCGCGACCAGCCGCCCCACCCAGGCGCGGTGATCATCGAGCGTCGCGTTGGGCACGGCCTCGGTGATCGCCACACGCATGCCGTCAAAATCCGGTGGCGCCGCCTCATCGATGGTGATGACGACCAGCCGTGGCACCGGCAATTCGTCCAGCCCCAAACCGCCGCCGAGCCAGGGTTCGAGCAGGCCGAGCGTCTCCTCGCGATCGATGATCCGCGCCGACCGAACCCCGTCATAGCCCGCTGCGATGGCCTGGGCCTCGACCAGCGCGGTTTCGATGTCGAAATCGCGGGCGGGCCGGATCTGGACCGTCGCCTCGCGCGAAATCTGGCTTTGCCATGTCGCCGCGCTCTGCCCGACCAGCGAGACGCCGCCCACTGTCAGACAGGCAAGGAACGACATGATGGCGACAACCAGCGCCATCGCCTGGCCGGCTATGTTGCCCGGCGGCACGATCGGCGACGTTGGCGGCGGGGGCGAGGTGTCCTGATCGCTCATCCGAACACATCCAGATGGCCGTTCGACAGGATCATGCGCCGTGCATCCACCTGTTCCATCAGGCCAAGATCATGCGTGGCGATGATCACAGCGGTGCCCGACCGGTTGAGTTCGATGAAAAGGCGCAGAAGTCGCCGCGCCATGGACGGATCGACATTGCCGGTCGGCTCGTCGGCAAGCAGGATCTCAGGCTGATCGATCAACGCGCGCGCAATCGCCACACGCTGTTTTTCTCCGCCCGACAGCACAGGCGGCAGCGCGTTGAGCTTGTCGCCGAGCCCGACCCAGTCAAGAAGTTCCGTGACATCGTGCCGGTAGCTCGCCGCATCCTTGCCGCGAACCCGCAAGGGCAGGGCGACATTTTCGAAGATCGACATATGGCTCAAAAGCCGGAAATCTTGGAAGACCACGCCGATACGGCGGCGCAACATCGGCATCTCGTTCCGGTCAAGCGAGAGAACATCCTTTCCGAACAGCGTGATCTGGCCGCGCGTCGGTCGCAAGGACATGAACAACAGGCGCAGCAGGGACGTCTTTCCGGCGCCGGACGGGCCGGTCAGAAACTGGAAAGACTGGGCCGGTATGTGAAACGACACGTCGGACAAAACCTCCGGTTCCAGCCCGTATCGCAGCCCCACATTGTCAAATCTGATCAAACCGCACCGCTCGCGAATCGCTTTCTGTGCCAGTGCCAGCAATAGTGCGCGAAAACCGCGATGGAAACAGGTCGCCGCCGCACGGCGCGGTCAGCGGGCCTGCGTCGTCAGGATCTTGACCGCAAATGCACCGAAAACGCCCGCAAACAGCCAGTCGAGCGTCCGCGTCACGCGAGGCCGGGCGCGCAGGGCTGCGGCGAACCGGTCCGCGGCAAAGATCATCGGC
This sequence comes from Roseitalea sp., assembly GCA_017642895.1. Classification (GTDB taxonomy): domain Bacteria; phylum Pseudomonadota; class Alphaproteobacteria; order Rhizobiales; family Rhizobiaceae; genus Roseitalea. The sequence goes on along the minus strand of JAEPON010000006.1, from coordinate 95,819 downwards.
AGGATGATGGGAACGGCAACCACAAGAAAGAACAGTCCGAGAAAGACAAGCTTTCCGGGCGCGTTGGGATCGCTGGCGGACACGAACTGGGGCAGGAATGTCAGGAAGAACAATGCGACCTTGGGATTGAGAATGTTGATCCCGATACCGGTCAGATAATGGCCCCAGAGCGAGCCCGCTTCCGCGTTTTTGCCCGAACGTGGCGAAAAGGAGGATCCATGCCGGATCGCCTGCCATGCCAACCAGATCAGATAGACCGCACCGATCACTTTGAGCACGAGGAACGCCGTGGGCGCGGCCACCAGCAACGCCGAAAGGCCCAGCGCAACCAGCATGGTGTGCACCAGAACGCCGGTCACCGCGCCGCCAAAACACGCCAGGCCGGCCGCGCGCGAATGCGTGATCGCCCGCCCCACATAGAGCGCCATGTCCGGCCCGGGGGTGATCGCGAGAACGGCCGCCGCCAACGCGAACTGCGCCAGAATTGTCGCATCGGGGATGAATTGGCTCATCGGTCATCACTCTCGGTTCCGCAAGCATTCACATTCAAGGCCGGACCAGACCGCAAAGCAACCCGGAACTTGCGACAGACGACCGGAGCCCCGCCGGCGGATTTCCCCCTTCGGCGAACTTGCGCCCCGACGGAAACCCAATATGGTGCGCGCCGGCACGCGCGGTGTTGCCACCCTTCGCTCATTCTCACGGAACTTCCATGTCCATCGACCTGAAAAACATCAACAAAGTGGTGCTCGCCTATTCCGGCGGGCTGGACACCTCGATCATCCTCAAATGGCTGCAGACCGAGCTGGGCGCCGAGGTGGTCACCTTCACCGCCGATCTTGGTCAGGGCGACGAACTCGAACCGGCGCGCCGCAAGGCCGAGATGCTCGGCATCGGCGAGATCTACATCGAGGATCTGCGCGAGGAGTTCGTCCGCGACTTCGTCTACCCCATGTTCCGGGCCAATGCGGTCTATGAGGGCGTCTATCTTCTTGGCACGTCGATCGCCCGGCCCCTGATTTCCAAGCGGCTTGTCGAGATCGCCGCCGAAACCGGCGCCGATGCGGTCGCCCACGGCGCGACGGGCAAGGGCAATGACCAGGTGCGTTTCGAACTGTCCGCTTATGCCCTCAATCCGGATGTCAAGGTCATCGCGCCGTGGCGTGACTGGTCTTTCAAGTCCCGCACCGACCTGATCGACTTTGCCGAAAAGCATCAGATTCCCGTGCCCAAGGACAAGCAGGGCGAGGCGCCTTTCTCCGTGGACGCCAACCTCTTGCACTCATCGTCGGAGGGCAAGGTGCTGGAAGACCCCTGGGCCGAGCCGCCGGAATATGTCCATATGCGCTCGGTCTCGCCGATGGATGCGCCCGACCAGCCGACCGATATCGAGATCACCTTCGACAAGGGGGATGCCGTCGCGCTGAACGACACGGCAATGAGCCCGGCGACACTGCTGTCGGCGCTCAACGATCTGGGCCGCGACAACGGGATCGGCCGCATCGATCTGGTCGAAAACCGCTTTGTCGGCATGAAATCGCGCGGTGTCTATGAGACGCCTGGCGGCACGATCCTGCTTGCCGCGCACCGCGCCATCGAATCGGTCACGCTCGACCGCGGCGCCGCCCATCTCAAGGACGAGCTGATGCCGCGCTATGCGGAGCTGATCTATAACGGCTTTTGGTTCTCGCCCGAGCGCACGATGCTGCAGGCCGCCATCGACGAGAGCCAGAAGCGCGTGGAAGGCACGGTTCGTCTCAAACTCTACAAGGGCAACGTGATCGTGACCGGGCGCAAGTCCGACGCTTCGCTCTATGACGATGCTCTGGTCACCTTCGAGGACGATCGCGGTGCCTACGACCAGAAGGACGCGGCCGGCTTCATTCGTCTGAACGCCTTGCGCTTGCGCACACTGGCCGCGCGCGATCGCAGCACCTGAGCAAGGCCGGGACCGGCCGATGGACAAGGATCATCCGAGCAGCCAGGGCACAACCGGGCGCGAACCGCAAAGATCAGTCGCCCCAGCCAATATTCGCTCGCGCCGACAGCGTCTCGTTCGGCGTGGCACCCTCTTCAGCCTCGCCATCATCGCAGCCGCCCTGTTCCTGACCTGGCAGTGGATCGATCGCGACCGCGCGCCCAGTGTCCTGACGGTCGCCACCGGGCCGGCCGGCTCGGACGCGCACACATTGATGCGGGAGGCCGCCGAGGTGACCGCGCGCCACTCCGACAGTCTCCGGCTTCGCGTGGTTTCCTCACGCGACGCGTCCCAAAACATCGCCCTCCTGAACGCCAAGCGTATTGATGCAGCCGTGATCCGCGCCGATACGCCTGTCTTCACCGACATTCGCGGCATCGCCAATCTGTATCCGGACCTGTTCCACATCATCGTGCGTGACGATGTGCGCGCCTATTCCGTCCACGATCTGGACCAGATCACCATATCGATCCCGGACTATGACACCGCCAATTTCCGATCGTTCTGGGTTGTCGGCGATCACTACGACCTGGCGATCGGCGGGTTCGAATGGACCGCCGAGCCATTCGTCGACGGCGCCGAACGGCTGCTCGACGGCGATGTCGATGCGTTGTTCGCGGTCCGCTCAATGCGTGACCGTCAACTGATCCGCATGTTCGAGGACGCGCAACTGACCGGCTTGAAACTGCGCTACATTCCCATCCGGCAAGCGGATGCGATTGCCGTCAAGCGCCCGTTTCTGGCGCCGTCTGCCGTGCCGATGGGCGGCCTCACCGGCGCGCTGCCGGTTCCCACGGGACCGACACCCACACTGAGCGTCGCGCGCGTTCTGGTGACCCGTTCCGATGTCGATGCCGAGGCCATCCGCGAACTGACGCGGATATTGTTTGAGCATCGCATGGATCTGACGATCCGCTTCGCGCTTGCCTCGGCCATCACCGCGCCCGACACGACGCGCGGTCTTTCGGTACCGTTGCATGAAGGTGCCGAGGCCTTCTTCAACCGGGACGAGCCGAGCTTCGTCCAGGAAAACGCCGAACCGCTGGCCTTGCTCGTAATGATTATGACGGGACTGATCTCGGGCATGTTGGCGCTCCGGTCACGTTTCGTCGCCAACCAGAAAAACCGCGCCGATGTCTACAACTACCAATTGCTCGACATTCAGGAGCGCGCGGCGGACGCCACCACCCGCGCCGAGCTGACAATCCTCAAAGGCGAACTGAACGCGGTCCTTCACACCGTGGTGCGCGCACTCGACACCGACGAGGTGACGGACGAGGGTTTTCAGTCCTTTTCCCTGCTTTGGGAGGCGGTGCGCGAGACGATCAACGACCGTGCTGCGGAAATGAAGGGCGACGCCGGCTGATCTGTCCACATAGAAGCACCGGCCACATCCTTGAATTCTCGTGATTAAGACCAATCAGTCCCGGTTTTGCACAGCCGTCCACACCCCCGATCGCCACGGACTCGACAGGACGGCCTTGTTGGGCGAGTATTCATCAGGCAATTGAGTAGTGATCTTTCAACGGAATGCGAATCAATTGCTCCAATCCTTCGGGATTTGGCGACTTTTGCTTTCGGGTAAAAGTCGAGGAGTTTATTTTGGTGAAAGCCTGAAGCAACTCCGATTGATGGTCCTGCTTTCGGGCATGATCATCTAGCGCCAGCCAGGGCGCGAACAAAGTACATCTGACCGAGCCTTCGGGCAAAGTCGGAGCGGTGCGGAGCGCACGATCCTCGTGATCGGGCATTCCGGTTCTGCGGGACGGCCGGCGCGGATGCCGACCGCCGCAAGGCGGACAGGCCGAAGAGCCGGTTCGGACCCGGAAAATGCAGGGGGGCGGGAGCTTAGGCGACCGCCTTCCTCATTTTTGCGCCAACACCGGCAGACGGCACATCATCTTTCCAAAAGCAACGCCTCTGCATATATGGGGTCTTCCGCAACCGATCTGTGTTGAATGTAACCGGCGGCGCCATGGGCATTTACGACCCCAAGACAGACTGGAAGGATCGCTTTGCCCCGGGCCTGGCCGAGGTCGAGCAGATCGCGCGTGAAGCCTATGCGCATCTTCCGGCCGAGTTCCGCGCCCTGACCGGCGACGTACAAATCCATATCGCCGACTATCCGACCGAAGAGATCGCCGACGATCTGGGGCTCGAAACGCCGTTCGACCTGCTGGGCCTGTTCGAGGGGCGCGGCATCGCCGAATTATGGAATCCGGCAACCGGCGACCAGGCCAACCGGATCACGCTCTATCGCCGGGCCATCCTTGACTATTGGGCCGAAAATGACGAGACGCTGGGCGACATCGTCACCCATGTCCTGATCCATGAACTGGGCCATCATTTTGGCCTTTCGGACGACGACATGGCCCATATCGAGGCATCCGCCGGCTGACCGGCGCCTGTGTCATTGCAGGCCCGACAAGGCCCCGCCGATGATCTCGCGCAGCAACTTGCGCTTCATCGCCGTTTCAAAATCGGCGAATCCGTTGGCGACCTCCATGAAGGCGCCCGGTCCGAACAGCACCTCGTTGCGGTAATAGGCGACGGGATCAGGGTCCGCGCCGGCAATCACAAGGGCGTTCACCTGAACCCGGTCAAACGGGAAGTTGGCATAGGCCGGCCCTGGTCCGAACCCTTCATTGTTGACGCCATCGCCGGAGACGTCGATGACGTGTCGCGCACAGCGCAGTGGCGCGGCCCTGAAGCGGCCGGCCGCATGGCCCAGCGCATAGCCGAGCGCGGTCGGAAAGGCGGTGTGACGCCGGCGATGCCTTTGCAGCCGGTCGGCCAGCGCGAACACCGCGCCGTCACTTGCCACATAGGTCCATGAAACGATCTCGACCTGCTGGCGGCGGCCGCTCCACTCGAACGCTGTCACCTGTATCCCGCCGACCTGAACGATCGCGCGGCGCACCGTCTCGTCGCGCAGCGCATTGGCAAGACCATCCATCTGCAACCTGTAGTCACGCTCATCGACGCTCGACGACACATCGACCGCCAGCACCAATGAAAGCGCGCATTGCGGCTGCGCCCGAAGCTCGGACGGTAGCGTTGCAAGCAGAGCCGCCGCGATGAAGGCGATGCAAAGACGCAAGCGCCACCGTGACACGGGCGCCGTGTCGGTCACAGATTGCCCAGCTTCAGGACGGGATCGTAGTCGTGACCGGGCACGTCTTTCGTGACCGCCTGTCCGCAGCGCATCTTTGCCGCCACAGGATCAAAGGCATAAACCGGGTCGCCGGCGAGCTGCCATCCCTTGCTCAGTGCTTCGCTCACCTTGTGGCAAAAGGCGGAATCGTCAAATCCGGTCAGCAACCGATAGGCTTTCATGGGCGTTCACTCCGTTCTCTTTGTGCGGCCGCGGCGGCGCGCGCCAGCAGCCGTTCTGCCTGTTTCAGATGAAGCAACTCGGCCATGGACCCCTCAAACGCGATCACGCCCTTGCCGGCATTGTCGTTCGATGCGAACGCGGCGACCAGACGTTCCGCCCTTTCGACATCCTCGGCATCGGGCGCGAACGCCGCGTTGGCCGGCGCAATCTGGGCCGGATGGATCAGTGTCTTGCCGTCAAACCCCATTTCCGCGCCCTGCCGGCATTCCGCGACGCACCCGGCAGTGTCGGCATGATCATTGAACACACCATCGAGGACGGTGATACCGGCAGCTTTGGCCGCCAGAACGATCAGCATGAGCCACGGATGCAGGTTGTGTCGCATGGTCGAGCCGGCAATGCCCGCATCTTTCGCCAGATCGTTCGTCCCCACGACAAGACAATCGAGCCTGGAAAGCGGCTCGTTCACAAGATCGGCAATCGCCGATGCGTTGAGCACACCGCGCGGCGTTTCGATCATGGCCCAAAGGCGCACCGTGGCCGGCGCATCGGTTTCGTCCAGCGCATCGGCGGCGGCGAGAACGTCCGCGACATCGTCTGCCTTTGGAATGAGGATTGCGTCGGGCATGGCGGCACGCGCCGCCAGAAGATCCTCGGTTCCCCACGACGTCGACAGCGCATTGATGCGGATCACGCGTTCGCTGGCAGATGACGGGACCGCCGCAAAGTGCGCGCGGATCGTTTCCCGCGCATCGGCCTTGGCCCCGGGCGCGACCGCATCCTCCAGATCGAAAATGACGGCATCGGCGGCCAGCGTTTCGGCCTTGGCGATCGCGCGCGGCCGGTCGCCGGGCACATAAAGGACAGAGCGCCGCAGCGGCGGATGGGGCAACGCGATCATGCCCATTTGTGCCGCTGACGGCGGCGTGCATGCAAGCCCCAAAAGCAAATCCCGCTGGCGCTTCATTTTTGCGCGCCGCTTTGCTAAGCGGAGCCAAAACGAACGCAAAGAAGAAGATCCATGGAAAAGTTCGACAAGCTCGCCGGTGTCGCGGCTCCTCTGCCGATCATCAACATCGACACCGACATGATCATTCCAAAAGACTATTTGAAAACAATCCGGCGCACCGGTCTTGGAAAAGGCCTTTTTTCCGAAATGCGCTATTTGGAGGACGGATCGGACAATCCCGATTTCGTTCTCAACAAGCCCGCCTACAAGGACGCCAAAATCCTGGTGGCCGGCGACAATTTCGGCTGCGGATCGTCCCGGGAGCATGCGCCCTGGGCCCTTTTGGACTACGGCATACGCTGCGTGATCTCGACCAGCTTTGCCGACATTTTCTACAACAACTGCTTCAAGAACGGCATTCTACCGGTCGTTGTCACGCCCGAAGAGCTTGAAAAGCTGCTCGATGATGCCGATCGCGGCGCGAACGCCACGCTCTCGGTCGATCTGGAAGCGCAGGAGATACGCGGACCGGACGGTGGCGTCATCCATTTCGACATCGACGCGCACCGCAAGCACTGTCTCCTCAATGGCCTGGACGATATCGGCCTGACGCTGGAGAAGGCAGCAGCCATTGACAGCTATGAGGGTACGATGGGTGCCGCACGTCCCTGGGCGTGACGCGGCCGCCATGGCCGGTCGGCAATCATCGGACCGGTCTTGTTGATTGACATTGCCGCGACCAAGCACCACAAGGCTTGTCGGGGACAACCGGCCGCCTTGAACACCATCATCGCATCGCCGGACGAGGTTACAGGCACATGTCAGATACCATTTTTTCCGAGACGGCCCGCATCATCGCCGAAAAGATCGAGCGCGATCCGGCCGAAATCACACCGGAAACGGAACTTTCAACCATCGACATTCAATCGCTCGAACTCGCCGAAGTCATTTTTGACCTCGAGGACCGGTTCGAAATAGAGATCGAGCTCAACGCCGCCGACGCTTGGGAACAGCTCAAGACAGTCGGCGACGTGTGTGACGCCGTGCGCGGGCTGGTCGAAAAGAGCGCCAGCGCGTGACACGACCACGCATTGTCATCACCGGACTGGGCGGGATCAGCGCGCTCGGCACCGACGCGCCGACAATCTGGCATGCCATGAAGACCGGCATCAACGGCATCGCACCAATTGATATTCCGGAGAAAGACCGGTTGAAGGCCAGGCTCGCGGCCCAGGTCCGCGAGCTGCCGGATCATGGTTTCGAGCGGCGGCTTTTGCTGACGACCAGCCGGTTCGGCCTTCTGGCGATGATCGCAGCCAAGGAGGCGCTCGCGGACAGCGGCCTCATCGAGCACGGGCTCGATCCGCTCCGAACCGGTGCCATTATCGGCACCGGCATCTTCGGCGGCGATGTCATCGACACAAATTACAAGGCCATACTTCTCGAAAACAAGAAGCGCACCGACATCTTCCTGGTGCCGCAGGCCATGCCCTCATCGCCGGCGGTGCACGTTTCCATGGCGTTCGGACTCAAGGGGCCTGTTTACGGGACGAGTTCGGCCTGTTCGTCGGCCAACCACGCCTTTGCGTCGGCCCTCGATACGCTGCGGGCCGGGCGCGCGGACGTGATGGTCGCCGGCGGTTCCGACGCGCCGCTCAATTTCGGCGTGCTCAAGGCGTGGGATTCGATGCGCATCCTGTCGCGCAATGGCTGCCGACCCTTTTCCGCCGACCGGGACGGGCTGGTTCTGGGCGACGGCGCCGGCGCGGTCGTTCTTGAAACCGAGGACCATGCGCGCGCACGTGGCGCCACCATCCTCGCCGAGCTGGCCGGCGCGGGCCTGACCGCGGATGCGGGCGACATCGTCGCGCCCGATGTGGATGGCGCAGCGCGGGCCATGGAGCAGTGCCTGACCGATGCCGGACTGGCGCCGGACGACGTCCAGTATGTCAACGCGCATGGCACCGGAACGATGGGCAACGACAAAACCGAGACCCAGGCCATCCGGCGCGCCTTCGGCAGCCATGCCGACGCGCTCGCCGTCTCGTCGACCAAGTCCATGCACGGCCATTGCATGGGCGCATCGGGCGCGCTCGAAATGATTGCCGCCGTCGGCGCAGTGCGCGACGGCATCCTGCCGCCGACGCTCGGCTACGAGAACCCCGATCCCGATTGCGATCTCGACTATGTGCCGAACGAACCGCGCAAGGCCGATGTCGCCGCCGTGGTCAGCAACTCCTTCGCGTTCGGCGGTTCCAACGCCGTCATTGCCGTCAAGCGGGCCTGAGGTCCTTGCGCAAGCGGGTTTCGACCGGTTCGCCCTTCGAGGAAACGGCCGGCTATTCGCGTGCGATCGTCGCCGGCAATTGGTGCTTCGTCTCGGGCACGACCGGATATGACTATGCATCCATGACGATGCCTGAAGATGTGGCCGCCCAATGCCGCAACGCCCTGGCGACGATCGACCGGGCGTTGGAGGAAGCCGGTTTTGCGCGGTCCGACATCGTCCGCGCCCGCTATGTGGTCACCGATCCAGCCTTCGCCGACATTGTCTTCCCGGTGCTCGGCGCATTCTTTGCCGGCATCCGGCCGGCTGCCACCATGACGGTCGGCGGGTTGATCCGGCCCGAAATGAAGATCGAAATCGACGTGACCGCCCTTCGGGGCTGATCGCATCGCTCAAGCGTTGAGTTGCGCCGCCAATTTGCTACAAGCAAGTCGATTTTCCCGCGACAATGAGATCATCCATGACAACCCGTTCGCTCTTCCTGCTGCCCGGCGACGGCATCGGCCCCGAAACCATGACCGAGATCACCAAGCTGATCGGCCATATGAACGCCAAAGAAGGCGCCGGTTTCGCGACCGATGAAGGCCTTGTCGGCGGCGCGGCCTATGACGCCCACGGCGAGGCGATTTCGGACGCGGACATGGACAAGGCGATGGCGGCCGACGCCGTGCTGTTCGGCGCGGTCGGCGGGCCCAAATGGGATGGCGTGCCCTACGAACAGCGCCCCGAAGCCGGGCTTCTGCGCCTGCGCAAAGACTTGGCGCTGTTCGCCAATCTGCGCCCGGCGATCTGCTATCCGGCACTGGCCGATGCGTCCTCGCTCAAACACGACGTGATCGAAGGGCTCGACATTCTGATCGTCCGCGAACTGACGGGTGGCGTCTATTTCGGCGAACCCAAGCAGATCATCGATCTCGGCAATGGCCAGAAACGCGGCATCGACACGCAGGTCTATGACACGTTCGAGATCGAGCGCATCGCCGGCGTGGCCTTCGAACTGGCCCGCACGCGGTCGGGCAGGGTCTGCTCGATGGAAAAGCGCAATGTGATGAAATCGGGCGTCCTTTGGAACGAGGTCATCTCCGATACCCATGCGGCCAGCTACTCCGATGTCGACCTGACCCACATGTTGGCAGATGCCGGCGGCATGCAGCTTGTGCGCTGGCCCAAGCAGTTCGATGTCATCGTGACCGACAATCTGTTCGGCGACATGTTGTCGGACGTCGCCGCCATGCTGACTGGATCACTCGGCATGCTGCCATCGGCATCGCTCGGCGCGCCGGACGCGATAACGGGCAAGCGCAAGGCGCTCTATGAACCCGTCCACGGGTCGGCGCCGGACATTGCGGGCAAAGGCATCGCCAACCCGATCGCGATGATCGCCTCGTTTGCGATGTGCCTGCGCTATTCGTTCGCCATGATCGATGAAGCCGCGCGGATCGAAGCGGCCATCGCAAAGGTCCTCGACGAAGGCCTGCGCACTGGCGACATTATGGGCGAGGGGGCGCGGCAGGTTTCAACGTCCGAGATGGGTGACGCGATCGTGGCTGCGTACGCGGCTGGCTAACGTTTGGCCCAGGTTCAAGATACCAAGCCTTCCGGACAGGTCGGAACACGGTCCGACCGCCAGCCCTGCGCGGTCCAGTCATAACCGCCAATCAACGCACCGGTTGCCGCATCGGGCTGGCCGGTGTCCGGGTCGACGGCATAGAAATCGAAACAATTGCGGGCGCGCTGCATGACGATGAAGCATCCGCCCGTCAGGCCTGTGTCGTAGAAGGTGCACAACAGATCGTCGCGCACGAACCACGCGCCGCGCCCAGCCGCAAAATCGTCCTGATAATCCACCGTCCCATCGACCAGATAGGCCTCGCGCCAATTGACCCCATCCTGATAGACACCCCGAAAGATCTTGCCAATGAACGCGGCGGTCAGAGTGTCACCGGTCAGCCGACCGGCCAGCGGTTCGCTCGCCGTGCGCGTCGGCATACCAACGCCCAGACCGCATGCGAGCGCCAATGCGACAAGAGCGGATGATCTGATCCCGATTGCTGCCATGGTTCGAGCCTATCAGACGCTCGGGTCGATTGACATTCACCGCGCGTTCCGGCACTAGGCGGCCACCATGCGCACAATGATCAAGAAGACCACGACGATCTGACCCGTTCCGCCCCACACTCTCCCGGGGGCGGGAAGAGTGGCGCACGACCGCAAGTGGGGAGACAGGAGACGGGAACCATGGGTTTCACAATCGCCATCGCAGGCGCAACCGGCAATGTCGGTCGCGAAATGCTCGACATCCTCGCAGAACGCGGTTTTCCGGCCGACACGATCGTGCCGCTCGCATCGCGCCGCTCGGTCGGTCAGGAGGTGTCGTTTGGCGACAAGACGCTGAAGGTGCAGGCGCTTGAAAACCATGATTTTTCGGCCACCGACATATGCCTGATGAGCGCCGGCGGCTCGGTGTCAAAGCAATGGGCGCCGAAGATCGGCGCGGCCGGCTGCGTGGTCATCGATAATTCGTCCGCGTTCCGCTACGATCCCGACGTGCCGCTGATCGTCCCCGAGGTGAACGCGGACGCCATCGAAGGCTTTGCGAAAAAGAACATCATCGCCAACCCGAACTGTTCGACGGCCCAGCTCGTCGTCGCCCTCAAGCCGTTGCACGATGCGGCCACCATCAAGCGGGTTGTCGTCGCCACCTATCAGTCGGTGTCGGGCGCCGGCAAGGAAGGCATGGACGAGTTGTTCGCGCAGACACGCGCGGTCTATGTGGCCGATCCGGTGGAAGCCAAGAAGTTCACCAAGCGCATCGCCTTCAACATCATCCCCCATATCGACGTCTTCATGGAAGACGGTTCGACCAAGGAGGAATGGAAGGTGATGGCCGAGACCAAGAAGATGCTCGACCCGAAGATCAAGGTCACCTGCACCGCCGTGCGCGTGCCGGTCTTCATCGGCCATTCCGAAGCGGTCAATATCGAGTTCGAAGACGAGATCACCGCCGACCAGGCGCGCGATATCCTGCGCGAGGCGCCCGGCTGCCTCGTCGTCGACAAGCATGAGGATGGCGGCTACACGACGCCATACGAGTCCGCCGGCGAGGATGCGACCTACATCTCCCGCATCCGGGAGGACCAGACGGTCGACAACGGCCTGAATATCTGGGTCGTCTCCGACAATCTGCGCAAGGGCGCCGCGCTCAACACGGTCCAGATCGCCGAGATCCTTGTCAATCGCGGCCTGATCACACCGAAGCGGCAGGCCGCCTGAAACGGACAGTTTCGTCCGGCAAGAATCGGGTGGCGCCGGGCATTCCGAACGACGATCATGGGCGTCTGCAAACATGAGAGACGCCCGTGACCTTTCAGATCCATGCCCTTCCTCGGGCACCCTTTGAGCCGCTCCTGGGAATGAACGACGCCGAACTGTCGGCGCGTCGCGCCTGCTGGCGGACCGCCGATGCCGAGCCCGGCTATCCGTGTCGGGTCAGTCTTGAGGACGCAAAGGCCGGCGAACGGTTGCTGCTGGCCAATTTCGAACATCTCGGGGAGCAATCGCCCTTCCGCGCCAGCCATGCCGTCTTTGTAAGGCCCGGAGCCAAACGGGCCAGACCGGAACCCGACACCATTCCCGATGCCATTCGCCGTCGTCTCATTTCGGTGCGTGGTTTCGATGCCGACTGGATGATGCTTGCCGCCGACATGGTGGACGGCGATGATCTCGCCGCCACGATCAATGCGATGTTCGCGAACACCGACATCGCCGAACTGCACCTGCATGCCGCCAAGCCGGGCTGTTATCTCGCCCGTGTGACGCGCGACTGAATACCCCTGCCTACTCCGCCGCCTTGGGGAACGGCGTGACATCGTCCGGCAGTTTCTCGGGCACGTCCCTGGGACGCTCGGGCTGTGTGACCGGCCCGGGCGCCACCGGCTTCTGGGTTTCTACTGACTTCTTCGCCGGATGACGGCGGAAACGCGTCCGCAACCAGCGTCCGAAACGGGGGAGGAAGTGGCCCGCTGCAAGGCTTTCATTGTCGCGGGTGAAGATCATCAGCGCGGCTGGCGTAACGACCAGCGTCAGGATCGTCGAAAAGGCCAGGCCGAACACGATGGCGCTCGAAAGGGCAATCCACCATTGCGTGGACGGCGCACCAATCGTCACCTCATGGCTGAGCAGCGCCAGGTTGACGCCGAACGCAATCGGCAGGACGCCCAGAATGGCGGTAATGGCCGTCAGCATGACGGGCCGCACGCGTTCGCGGCATGTTTCGAGCACCGCTTCCATCTTGTCGACGCCCTTGTTGCGCAGATGCGCATAGGTATCGATCAGCACGATATTGTTGTTGACCACGACGCCGGCGAGCGCGATCGTACCCACCGCCGTCATCACGATGGAGAACGGCATCTCCATCACAATCAGGCCCAGAAGAACGCCGATGGTCGACATGACCACCGCCGACAAGACCAGCCAGACATAGGTGAACCTGTTGAACTGGGCGAGCAGCAGGGCGAAGATCAGGAAGATCGCGACGCCGAACGCCTGGCCGAGGAACGCCGCTGCCTCATCGCTTTCCTGGTCCGAACCGACCATTTCCCAGCGAATGTTGGGCGGCAGATCCATCGACGCCATGTGCTCGGCGACCTGTGCCTGCAACACCGAATCCTGGACACCTTCGACAAGGTTCGATTCCACCGTGATCGTCCGCGCGCCGTCAATGCGCGTCAGCGTGCCCAGCGACGCGGCAGGCTCGCGGCTGACAAAATTGGACAGGGGAACCGAGCCCGCCGCCGTCTCGACACGCAATTCATCGAGCGTCGACAGCGTGCGGCGGTCCTCGGGGAGCCTGAGCCGGATATCGACCGCATCGTCGGTGCCGGCAGGACGATAGTCGGACAATTTGAGCCCGGTGGTGACAAGCTGCACGACACGGCCCACCGATTCCGGACCCAGCCCGAATTTCGCCGCCTCGGTCCGGTCAACCTTCAGTTCCCAGTCGATGCTCAACGGCGGCAAGCCCGTGTCCAGATCGATGACTTCCGAAAGCGTTGCCAGATATGCGCCAACACTTGCGGCCGCTTCCTCCAAACCGGTCGGATCGTCGGCAGACAGGCGCACCTGAATCGGCCGGCCTTGCGGTGGGCCTGCATCCGGGACCGAGATTTCGATATTGACGCCTGCCACATCAGCGAATTGCGCGCGCAGATCAGTCAGAATGTCGCTCGCCGGTTTGCGCTCGCGCCAGTCGATGAATTCATACTGGATGGTGCCGATCGTGTCTTCGGAGCCGCCCGATCCCAACTGAAGCCCGCCGGGCGCGGAGCCGACACGCGCATAGACGGTTTCGACACCGGGCCAGGTCAGCAGGCGCTGCTCGGCACGGCGGACGAGATCATCCTGCTCCTCAAGCGACAGATTGCCCCGCGCCTTGACATAGAGCAGACCATATTCCGGCTCGACCGTGGGGAAGAACTCGACGCCGCTATTGTTCTGCATGTAGGTGGTGACCACACCCCCCATGAGGCCGGCGACCAGCAGGATCGTCAGAATCGGATAGCGGACAGCCTTCTTGATGACGCCCATATAGAGACCGTCGGGCTTGCGCTTCTGCACGGCCGCCTTGCCGACGATGGAGCCGATGGTCGGCGCGAACAACAGCGCATAGATGGTCGATGCCGACAGCGTCGCGATCAGCGTGATCGGCATGTAACTCATGAACTCGCCGACGATACCCGGCCAGAACAACAACGGCGAAAAGGCGGCGATACGCGTCAGCGTCGAGACGACGACCGGGCCGAACATGCGCCGCGCGGCTTCGGCGAACGCGGACGGAGCAGCCACACCCTCGGCCATCCGCCGTTCGGCATATTCGGTCACGATGATCGCATCATCGACCAGCATGCCGACCGCAAGGATCAGGCTGAACAGGACGACGATATTGACCGTGTACCCGGCGATCGACAGGAACATGATCCCCATCAGGAACGATGTCGGAATGGCAAGGCCGATCAGCAGCGACGACCGGAATCCGAGGTAGAACAGGATCACCATGAAGACGAGCAGCACCGCGGTCAGCACCGAGTTCTGCAAGTCCGCAAGCAGCGTCCGGATGTCCGTCGACTTGTCCTGGCTGAACGTGATCTCGACGCTCTGCGGCAGTTCGTTCTGGAATGCCGTCGCCTCCGCCTTTACCGCGTCGACCGTGGCGATGAGATTGGCGCCGGCGCGTTTGGAGACTTCGATGGCGATGGCCGGCTTGCCATTCAGGCGGGCCAGCGTTGTCCGGTCCTCGAACGTGTTGCGGATCGTCGCCAGGTCGCGTGCCCGCACGACCGCGTTTCCATTGACCGCGATCGGCAGGTTGGCGATGTCCTCGACCGTTTCGATCAGCGCCGGCACCTTGACGGCATACTGGCCCTGATCGCCCTGCAGCGTGCCTGCGGCAACAAGCTGGTTGTTGGCGCCGACGCCACCAATCAGCGCGTCGAGTTGCAGATTGTAGGAGGACAATTTGACCGGATCGATGATCACATCGACCTGTTCCTTGCGCGAGCCCTGAAGCTGGGCCTCGAGCACACCGGGAACCTCTTCGAGCCGATCGCGCAACTCCCGCGCCGTACGGGTCAAGACACGTTCGGGCGCATCGCCGGAAAGCGTGACCACGAGAACCGGGAACTCGGAGATGTTGACCTCCGCCACCGTCGGTTCGTCGGTGCCCGGCGGGAACTCGCCCTTGACCTGATCGACTTCGGTGCGGACATCGTCCAACGCGGTCCCAAGATCCGCACTGGGATCGAATTCGACGACCACATTGCCGCCACCCTGGTAGGCGCTGGCGGTGATCGTGTCGACGCCCTTGATGTTCTGCAGTTCGGATTCAAGCGGCCGGATCAAAAGCCGTTCGGCATCCTCGGGCGAGACGCCTTGCAGCGACAGACCCACATAGACGACCGGGAACTGGATGTCGGGTTCGGCTTCCTTGGGAATGCTAATATAGGACAGCGTTCCGGCAATCAGGAAGAACAGCAGCGTGACGATCGTCAGCCGTGCATTTTTGACGGCGAGTTCGAGCAATTGCATCATTGGCCGGCAGCCTCGCCGTTTGCTTCTGCCACCAGGCGACTGATCACATCGCTGTCGGCTTCGACCGGCGCAACCGTCTGGCCGTCGCTGACAAAATTCTGGCCGACGACAATGATCCGGGCGCCTCTCGGAATCCCGCCCAACAACAGCGCGTCGGTCGAATCATCCACCAGATCGATGGGATAGAACACCACGATGTTGTCATCATCAACGGCGCGCACGCCAAGCTCGCCCGCATCATCGAGCGTGACAACCGAACGGGGAACCGGTGTGGCAACGACCGGCTGGCCGCGCAGGATCACCTCGGCGGTCATGCCCGCGGGAACCACGAGGTCGGGGTTCGGCGCCTCGACCTCGACCGTGAAGGTCCGCGTCGATGCCTGGGCGTCACGGCTTATGAATCGGATCGTGCCGTCGATCATTTCGCCCGTCACAAGACGCAACTGCGCATCGCCACCGACACGGATGGTCCTCAGATCGCTTTCATTGACTTCGCCAATGCCGATGATGGGATCGAGCGCAATCAGATTGCCGACCGGCGTGCCTTGATCGACCGCGCCACCCTCTTCGACCATGACATTGTCGACAACGCCCCCGAACGGGGCCTTGACATCAAGCCGGTCGAGTTCAGCGACCGCTGCCTCATACTGGCTTTCGGCGAGGCGCAGTGCCGAGCGTTGCTGGTCAAGCTGCAGGCGCGGCAGGGTTCCGCGCTCGACAAGTTCTTCACGAGCGCCAAATTCCGCACGCGCCTGCTCCAATGCCGCTTCAGCGCTGCGAACGGCGGCATCGCGACCTTCCGGTGCGATCCGCGCTATCACGTCATCCTTGGAAACCGTATCGCCCTGCTCGACGAGCAGTTCCGAAATGACACCACCGGCCCGCGCGGTCATGTTGGTTCGCTTGTCCGCCTGGGTTACACCGGAGACCCGCACCGTGCGCATGTGATCGATGCTCGGAATGGTCGCGACCACCACCGACTGGACCGGAGCCGAATTCGTCGCCGCATCGTCCGCAGTGCTCTCGATGACGGGCGTGCCGGTGGTGGCTTGATCGCCATCCGCCTGATCGGAAGCGCTGCCGACCGAGGAAAAGTCGCCTGTCAGTACCCAGGCGGCCGATGCGACAAACACCAAAATGGCCGCATAACGATGCGATTTCATCAATCAATCCAATAAGAGTATGCGCCCGCTGCGGGGCCGTTCCTGGCGTCTATACGATTGGCCGGTCGATTGGACCGCAGTCAACCACACATTGCACTGCAATATAATAGCGAAACGCACGCGATGGTAGTGTCAACTGACAGTTTGACAAAATAACAAAATATGTCATACAGTCAAGCCGACATGCTTCATATCATGCCCGACGACAAACGCAGCACAATTCTGCGAGCAGCGTTCGAGGTGTTCGTGACCTACGGGTTCCGCAAGACCTCGATGGACGATATTGCGCGCATGGCCGGCATGTCGCGGCCGACCCTCTATCAGGCCTTCCGCAACAAGACGGAAATCTTCCGCGGCCTGGCTGAAGAAATGATGAAGGAAACCGCGGCAAAGGCGCAGGCCGCCCTCGCCCGCCCCGGTTCGTTTCACGAACGGCTGGAATCGGCCATAAATGATTCGATCCTCGATATGCACCGTTTCATCGAGCGGACGCCACATGGCGTCGAACTGATGGGCGTCAACGACGAGATCGCCGCCGACATCGAGGAACGTTGGTGCGAGGTCATGGTCGATGTGGTCGCGCACGGCATCAAGGCGGCTGCCGATGATGGCGAACTTGATCTGTCGCGCACGGCTTCAACGCCGGAGTCGGCCGCCCGCATCTTCATGCAGGCCATGGAGGGGCTGAAAGGTGACGCAATGCGCGGCAAACCGATCGAGCATCATGTCGAAGCGCTGGTGCTTTTTGTTTCGGGAGCCCTTGCCGCCGACCGACCGTAAAACGGTCAGCTCGCCAAGTTTCTATGCGCCGGCCGACCGGCCAATGCGCCTGACGGCATCGCGCATCCGGGCGCCAATCGGCTCGCGCGTCTTCGCCGGCAGAATGTCTGCCCGCAACTCGGCGCTGAGATCGAGTGTCGGCCGCTCGCCGATATCGTCGAAATGAGCGTCGAGAAAATCCTTCGCCGCCGCCCGGCCGGTGTCGCGCAGATCGGTGAGGAACGACCATTCGGCGTTGAGTTTCGATGAGGCCGACAAGGTCTCGACCACCGGGTCGGCGGCGATCCTGTGCATGCGGATGGAACGGTAGTCCGTGCCGTCCAGCCGCCCGTCACGCTTCAGCCGGCGAATGAACTCGATCGCACGGAATTCGCGCAAAAGGCCGGCATTGAACGTGATCTCATTCATCCGGTCCTGGATCTCCTGGGCCGTCCTCGGCGTGGTTTCGCGCTCGATCGGATTGATCTGCACCAGAAGGCAGTCCTCCGTGTCGGTCTCGTAGAAAAACGGAAACAGCACCGGATTGCCGCCGAAACCGCCGTCCCAATAGGGAACCCCGTCGATCTCGACCGCCTTGAACAGCATCGGCAGGCAGGCCGACGCCATCACCGCATCGATGCTGATCTCCTCGCCGGAAAAGACCCGCACCTTGCCATTGTGCACATTGGTTGCCGACACGAACACCTTGAACGCGTCGCATCCATGCACGACGTCGAAATCGATCTGCGCCGCGACCACGTCGCGCAGAGGATTGATGTCGAGATGATTGGTGTCGTAGGGCGAAAAGACCCGGCTGAAAATATCAAAGAGACGATAGCTCGGCGAGTTCTCATAGCCGTAATTGCCGAACCAGAGGTCCAAGGGCGTCCGCTGGATCGGCGAAAACCGACCCTTGCGCGCCACCGCCGCCCAGAAATCATGCAGGCTCTGCCGCGCGCCTTCGGCGCCATCGCGTGCCCAGCCCTCGGCGAGCGCGACGGCATTCATCGCGCCGGCGCTGGTTCCGGATATGCCTTCGAACGCCAGCCGGCCATCCTCGAGCAGGCCGTCCAGCACGCCCCAGGAAAACGCGCCATGCGACCCGCCGCCCTGCAAGGCGAGGTTGATGCGCTTGCGATCGATTTTGCCGTTGTGCCTGGACACCACCGACTGCCTCTTCACCCGGTGATCACAGCGCCGTCCAGCCGCCATCGACCGAGATCGTCGTGCCGGTGATCTGGCGGGCATGCTCCGAGCACAGGAAAACGACCGTGCCGCCCAGTTCCTCGACCGTGGCGAACTCGCGGGTGGGCTGCCGCTGGAGCATGACTTTGTCGAGCACCTTCTGGCGGTTCATGCCATGCGCCTTCATCTGATCCTCGATCTGGCCTTCGACCAAAGGGGTCAGCACGTAGCCGGGACAGATCGCATTGCACGTCGCGGCCAGTTTGGCTTCGGCAAATTCCAGCGCGATCGTCTTGGTCAGCCCGACCACGCCGTGCTTGGCGGCGATATAGGCCGATTTGTACGGCGAAGCGGTCAGCCCGTGCGCCGAGGCGATGTTCACGATCCGGCCCCAGCCCTTTGCCTTCATCATCGGGATGGCCGCCGCCGCGGTATGAAAGGCCGAAGACAGGTTGATGGCGATGATCGCGTCCCATTTGTCCGTCGGAAACTCCTCGACCGGCGAGACGTGCTGGATGCCCGCATTGTTGACGACAATGTCGACCGATCCGAAGCGTTCGGCCGCCTTGTCCACCAGCATGCGCGACTGGTCGGCCCTGGAGAGGTCCGCCTGGATATAGACCGTCTCGTTGCCGGCCGCCGTCGCGATCTCCTTTGCCAGCGCATGGTCATCGTCCGTGTCCGTGTAGGAATTGAGAACGACATTGTGCCCCTCGGCGGCAATAGCCCGGGCGATGCCCAGTCCGATGCCGGAATTGGACCCCGTGACGATGGCGGTCTTGAGTGCGTCGCTGGCCATGATTGTCCCCGTTTGCGATGGCGTCATTGCGGTGCAACATAGGATGGCGTTGATGGCTTGTCATCGTCCTGGCACGATTGTGACCGCACTTTGCGCCGATCGCAGCAGCCGGGCCAACGCCGATTGCGGCAGGTCCTGGAAGCCGCTAAAACCGGAGTGGATCAACCAAGAAACCGTCATGAACACGTTGGCAGCCCCTCTTCCGCGACGAAAATCGGTTCCCGTCAATGTGGGCGGTGTTGTTGTCGGCGGCGACGCGCCCGTCATGGTCCAGTCCATGACCAACACGGACACCGCCGACATCGACGCCACCGTCGCCCAATGCGCCGCGCTGCACAAGGCAGGCTCGGAAGTGGTCCGAATCACCGTCGATCGCGACGAGAGCGCTGCCGCCGTGCCCAAAATCCGCGAACGGCTGGAACGGCTTGGCCATGACGTGCCACTGGTCGGCGATTTTCACTATATCGGCCACAAGCTTTTGGCCGATCATCCCGCCTGCGCCGACGCACTGGCCAAATACCGCATCAATCCGGGCAATGTCGGCTTTAGGGACAAGCGTGACCGGCAGTTCATCGAGATCGTCGAAATGGCGATCCGCCACGACAAGCCCGTGCGCATCGGCGTCAATTGGGGTTCGCTCGACCAGGAACTGCTGACCCGCCTGATGGACGACAATCAGAAGAAAGGTTTCCCGATGTCGGCGGACGAGGTGACGCGGGAGGCGATCGTCCAGTCGGCGCTCCTGTCGGCCGAACTGGCCGAGCAGACCGGATTACCGCGCAACAAGATCCTTTTGTCGGCAAAAGTTTCGCGCGTGCAGGACCTGATCGCCGTCTACACCGATCTGGCGGCGCGCTGCGACCACGCCCTGCATCTCGGTCTGACCGAAGCGGGCATGGGGTCCAAGGGCATCGTGGCCTCCTCGGCGGCGCTGGCCGTGTTGCTGCAGCAGGGGATCGGCGACACGATCCGCATTTCGCTGACACCCGAGCCCGGCGGCGACCGGACCAAGGAAGTCCAGGTGGCCCAGGAGCTTCTGCAGTCCATGGGGTTCCGGCAGTTCGTGCCGCTCGTTGCCGCCTGCCCCGGCTGCGGCCGCACGACCTCGACCGTCTTCCAGGAACTTGCCCGCAAGATCGAAGACGATCTCAGGCGCAACATGCCTGTGTGGCGCGAGAAATATCCCGGTGTCGAGGAACTCAAGGTCGCGGTGATGGGCTGCATCGTCAACGGACCGGGTGAATCCAAGCACGCCGACATCGGTATCTCGCTGCCCGGCACCGGCGAAACACCCGCCGCACCGGTCTTCGTGGACGGCAAGAAGGCCGCCACGCTCCGCGGTGACGACATTGCCGGCAAGTTCGAGGCCATGGTCGGCGACTATATCGAGGCCCGCTTTGGCGAAGGCGGCAGGGATGCAGCGGCTTGAACGAAGACCCGTGCGCTCCTTGTCCGCGCTGCTTGCGGCCCTGTTCGTCTGTTTCGTTCCCGCAACAAGCTGGGCTGTCGAGGACAGTTCAGCGGACGAGATCGGTCACGGAACGATCTGTTCGCTGATCGCGCGCGCGGCGGAACGCAACGGCCTGCCGCCCGCTTTCTTTGCCCGCCTGATCTGGAAGGAGAGCCGCTTCGACCCGCTGGCCGTGTCGCCGAAAGGCGCCGAGGGCATCGCCCAGTTCATGCCCGCCACGGCGGTGCGGCGCGGGCTTGAAAACAGTTTCGACCCGGCACAGGCCCTGCCGGCATCGGCCACCTATCTCGCTGCGTTGCGCCTTCAATTCGGCAATCTCGGCTTGGCCGCCGCCGCCTACAATGCGGGCGAGGCGCGGATCGACCGGTGGCTCGTGGGCGCATCGACGCTACCGCTCGAAACCGAGAACTATGTCCTGTCGATCACAGGGGAACCCGCTGAGAGCTTCATTGAGCGCCGCCGCCAGATCCGAAACCTGCCCCTCGAAGAGGGCAAACCGTTCGAGCAGGCCTGCGTGCGCATGGCTTCGGTCGCCGGCATCGGCGTTACCGGCCTCGCCCAGACCTCGGTCAAACCCTGGGGCGTGCAGGTTGCCGGCGGCTACAGGCGCGCGGCGGTGATGCGGCAATGGGACCGGATCAGGCGTCGGCACAGCGCGCTTCTGGCCGGCCTGCCGGTCAACATCAGCCGGCAAAAGAGCCCGCTTGGCCCAAAGCCGGTCTATGCCGTGCGGATCGGTGCCGATTCGCGGATCGAAGCCAACGCGATCTGCGGGCGGCTGCGCGCCGCCGGTGGCGCCTGCGTGGTCACGAGGAATTGAATCCGGCTAATTTGTGCGGTTGGCAATGAAGCGGGCGGCGCCGTGCAGGACGGAGGCCCGTTCGCCGAACGGCGCCAGCAACGCTTCGGCCTCTGCGACATGGGCATCGAGCCGGTCGCGCGCCCAGTCGATGCCGTGCATGCCGACAAGCGTTTGCTTGCCGGCGGCGGCGTCCTTGCCGGTCGCCTTGCCCATCGCCGCGCTATCGGCCGTCACATCGAGAAGATCGTCAGCCAGTTGAAACGCCAGCCCGATCACCTCGCCAAAGCGGCGCATGCGTGCCCGCTCCGTCCCACCAACGGCGACCGCGCCGGCCTCGCAGGCATAGCGGATCAAAGCGCCGGTCTTCATGGCATGGATGGTCGTGATCCTGTCGGATGCGGCATCGCCGTGCTCGAACGACAGATCGAACATTTGCCCGCCGACCATGCCGCCCTGGCCGGCCGCCCGCGCCAGAAGCAAAACCAGCTCGCTGCGATGTTCAGCCGTGAGCCCGCCCGACCCAGATATTGTCAGGTCGAAGCCCATCGTCAGAAGCGCATCTCCGGCAAGAATGGCCGTGGCCTCATCGAACTTGCGATGCACGGTCGGCAGCCCGCGCCGCAGATCATCATCATCCATGGACGGCAGATCGTCGTGAACCAGCGAATAGCAGTGCACAAGCTCCAGTCCCGCCGCAGCGCCGAGCACGGCATTGTCGGAACCACCCAGAAGCGCATTCACCTCGAGCACCAGAAACGGTCGCAGCCGCTTGCCTCCGTTGAGGACCGCATGGCGCATCGCCGCCAGCAACCGTTCGGACCGCTCGGTTTCGTGATCACGCGCATCGATCGACAATTGCGCATCAAGAAATGCCTCAACAAGGGCCGCGCGATCGGAAAGGGACTGCCGGAAAGCATCTTGATCGGACATGGCTTGCTTTTGGCGTTTTCGTCACCGATCTGCAATAAGCGTTGTACAAGGAGGCGGCCGTGTGTCCCCCAAGGCGCCGCCCCGCATGCAACCAAGCAGCCGGAACCACGATCAGGTGAGCCGAGCCAAAACGACATCGAAGGCCAGTGGCGGGGCATCGCGCGGCGCGGCAAAGGCCTCCGGCGCCGGCAAGGGACGCGCCGGCGGCAAACGACGCATATCCCTGCTTCGCCGGCGCTGGATCCGCTACCCGCTCCTGGCACTGCTGATCCTGGCTACAGTGCCATTTGTGCTGACGCTCGTGTACCGCATCGACGCAGTGCGCCCGGTATCGACATTGATGCTGTCGCGGATGGTCACGCTGCAGCCGGTCGATCGGCAATGGGTGGAGATCGACCATGTGGCGCCGCGCCTTTATCAGTCCGTCATGATGTCCGAAGACGGCCAGTTCTGCTCCCATCACGGCATCGATCTGCGCGAACTGCGTGCGGTGATCGACGATGCGCTCGAGGGCGAGCGCGTGCGCGGTGCATCGACCATCACCATGCAAACGGCCAAGAATCTGTTTCTGTGGAACGGCCGTTCCCTCATCCGCAAAGGCCTGGAAGTCCCGCTCGCCATCTGGATCGATCTGGTGCTGCCCAAGCAGCGGATCATGGAGATCTACCTGAACATTGCCGAATGGGGCCCGAGCGGCCAGTTCGGCATCAAAGCGGGCGCCGCCCATCATTTCGGGCGTGCGCCGGACGGGCTGAACAACCGCCAGTCGGCGCTTCTGGCGGTCACCCTGCCCAACCCCCATGTGCGCGATCCGGCGCGCCCGGGGGCCGGCATGCAAAGGGTCGCCGATATCGTCCAACGGCGGGCCGCCCAGTCTGGCGACTATGTAAGATGCCTGTCACGATGAGACGCCAAAAAACATGGGCCTTCCATCTTTCAAAACCTGTGCCGATTGTGTATAGGCCACCCACTTTTCCGCGCATGACGGTATGGGACGGGCCGGCCACCGGTCGGGTTCAGCTGTTGCGCCGATATCTGGAGTAACGAAAATGGCTGTACCCAAGAGCAAGGTCACCCGCGCCAAGCGCGGCATGCGCCGGTCAAGCGACGCGTTGAAGAACCCGACCTATGTCGAGGACAAGGCATCGGGCGAACTGCGCCGTCCGCACCATATCGATCTGAAGACCGGCATGTATCGCGGCCGCCAGGTTCTCGCACCCAAGGAAGACTAAGTCTTTCGCCGCAATGACAAAAAACCCGCGCTTGCCTGGGTGAGCGCGGGTTTTTTGCGTCGGTGCCTTCGCAATGGCTCGCAACGCTTACTGGTCGATCAAGCCCGCAGCATAGGCGATGGCGCGTTGATAATTGCCGCTGTCGTTCCAGGCCGCGAGCACGCGGAAATTGCGCGATCCCTCGTTGAAGGGCTGGCCGGCGCGCCAACCGTTCCGGCGCAGCATGTTGGCCGCCGTCGCCAATGCGTCGGCGGAATTGTTGGGGTCGGCCCGTCCGTCGCCGCTGCCATCAACCGCAAAGCGGATCCAGTTGCCGGCCAGAAACTGCATATGGCCAAGTTCTCCGGACGGCCCGCCCCGGCTGTTTCCGGAGATGAGGCCGCGATCGACGAGCTTCAACGCAGCGATCGCATCGTCCTCGAACCGCGGGTGGCGCCGGCAATAGGATGCGAGCGTCACCGCACCGCTCACAATCGGCGTGTCGCCCGTATAGCCGCCCCAGGAGGTTTCATAGCCCCAGATCGCAACCAGGATCGAGCCGGGCACGCCATACTGGCGTTCCAGCGCCTGGAACAGGCCGGCCTTCTGGCCCAAACGGCGCTTGGCGCCCGACACAAATGAATTGACGCTCGAAAAGCGGCTCCTGAGAAACTGTTCCGGACTGCGATACCGGGTGCCCGTCTGCGAGGACGGATTGGATTCGAACCGCCATGTGATGCCTGAGATCCGTGATTGCTGCAAAGCCTGCATGCCGCGCTGGCCGACGCCAGCGGACGCCGCCTGCTGGGCCAGAGCCTGTTTATAGGCCTCGAACTGGCCTTGGCTGGTGATGCATCGCGCCGCATGCGCCGGTGCCGTGGCAAGTATGCCGGCCAAAACCATCCCTACACCCAACCGGACCAACTTCGGTGTCATGTGTAACTCCCTCATCTGCAAAGGAATGCTCCGGACTGGCTGTCACGAAGCTCCGCCCCGGCGCACACTGCCGGATTCGCGCGCGAAAGTCAGGCACAAACACTGCAAAAAGATGAAGGCACCTTCATCGCGCGCCGAATATGGCCGATCCGACACGCACGCTGGTGGCACCGAACGCAATGGCCGTCTCGAAATCACCGGACATGCCCATCGAAAGCCGGCTCACTCCGGATTTGGCGGCAAGCGTCTTCAAAAGCGCGAAATGGGGCCCCGGATTCTCGTCGAACGGCGGAATGCACATCAATCCCTCGATTTCCAGATCGAGTTCATCGCGGCACATGGCAACAAAGGAGACGGTATCGGCTGGCGCGACGCCAGCCTTTTGCGGCTCCTCGCCGGTGTTCACCTGCACATAGAGCCGCGGGCTGCGGCCCTGACCGGCGATCTCCCGGGCAAGCGCCCGCGCGATCTTCTCGCGATCCACGGTTTCGATCACGTCGAACAAGGCGACGGCCTCGGCGGCCTTGTTCGATTGCAGCGGCCCGATCAGATGCAGTTCGATATCGCCGTAAGCCTTGCGCAGATCCGGCCACTTGCCCGCAGCCTCCTGCACGCGGTTCTCGCCGAACACACGGTGGCCTCGCTCGAGCACGGGCCGGATCGCTTCGGCATCGAATGTCTTGCTGACGGCAACAAGCGTGATCGCGCCCGGCGCGCGCTTTGCCGAGCGCGCGGCGTTGGCGATCGCTTCGACCACCGCGTCGAAACGATGCACCGCCATCTGGTCCGGCTTGTTTGGCTGCTGGTCCGACACGCTTCCCGCCCCCGCGGCATGGTTGACGCTGTGCGCATTTGGCGGCATGACACCGGCGCGCATACGACAGCTTAAGTGCATGCCGGTGCCCCGATTTCAAGCCGCATGGCTGCCCAGCCGGAAACCTCTGCCCCGATGACGACACCTGAACGCTACAACCCGCGCGCATCCGAGCCCAAATGGCAAAGAGCCTGGGACGAGGCGAAGCTGTTTGAAACCGACAACGCCGATCCCCGACCCAGATATTATGTCCTGGAGATGTTTCCCTATCCGTCCGGGCGCATCCATATCGGTCACACGCGCAATTACACAATGGGCGATGTCGTCGCCCGCCACCGGCGTGCCATGGGCTACAATGTGCTGCATCCGATGGGCTGGGATGCGTTCGGCATGCCGGCGGAAAATGCGGCGATGCAGAACAAGGTGCATCCGCGCGACTGGACTTACCAGAACATCGACACGATGCGCGCCCAACTGAAGCTCATGGGCCTGTCGATCGACTGGAGCCGGGAGTTCGCCACCTGCGATATCGACTATTACCATCGCCAGCAAATGCTGTTCGTCGATTTCCTTGAGTCTGGCCTGGTCGGTCGCCGCGTCTCAAAAGTCAATTGGGACCCGGTCGACCAGACAGTTCTGGCCAACGAACAGGTGATCGACGGCAAGGGCTGGCGCTCGGGCGCCGAGGTCGAGCAACGCGAACTGGCGCAATGGGTGTTCAGGATCACCGATTTCAGCCAGGACCTGCTCGATTCGATCGACAATCTTGAGGAGTGGCCCGACAAGGTGCGGCTGATGCAGCGCAACTGGATCGGCCGGTCGGAGGGCTTGTCGATCCGCTGGGCGTTGACGCCGGAAACCGCGCCCGACGGGGAAACCGAACTCGAAGTTTATACCACCCGGCCCGACACGCTCTTTGGCGCTTCCTTCATGGCGATCGCCGCCGACCATCCCTTGGCCAGAAAGGCGGCCGGATCAAACCCGGACCTTGCCGCGTTCTGCGAAAAGTGCCGGCGAATGGGAACATCGGTGACCGCGCTCGAGACCGCCGAGAAAGAAGGTTTCGACACCGGCATCCGGGTTCGGCATCCGTTTGGCGTGGCATGGGACCTGCCGGTCTACGTCGCCAATTTCGTGCTGATGGATTACGGCACCGGCGCGATCTTCGGCTGTCCCTCGGGCGACCAGCGTGACCTCGATTTCGCGCGGAAATACGGTCTTCCGGTTGTGCCTGTCGTGCTGCCGCCCGGTGCCGACGCAGCCAGCTTTGCGATCGGCGACGAGGCCTGGACCGGCAATGGAACGATGATCAACTCATCGTTCCTTGACGGCCTGACACCGGACACGGCGTTCGATGCGGTTGCCGACAGATTGGAATCGGTTGACTTCGCCGGCACGCCTCAAGGCAAGCGGCAGGTGCAGTTCAAGCTGCGCGACTGGGGCGTGTCGCGCCAGCGCTATTGGGGCTGCCCGATCCCGGTCATTCACTGCGACAATTGCGGGCTGGTGCCTGTGCCAAAGGACCAGCTTCCGGTCACGCTGCCCGACGATGTCAGCTTCGACAAGCCGGGCAACCCGCTCGACCATCATCCGACATGGAAACATGTCGATTGCCCGTCCTGCGGCAATGCCGCACGGCGTGAAACCGACACGATGGACACGTTCGTCGATTCATCCTGGTATTTCGCCCGCTTTACCGACCCGCATGCCGAAACACCGACCGATCCCAACGCTGCCAATGCCTGGCTCCCGGTCGATCAGTATATTGGCGGTATCGAACACGCGATCTTGCATCTGCTCTATTCGCGTTTCTTTGCGCGTGCGATGAGCCGCACCGGCCACATGGCGGTTGACGAGCCGTTCAAGGGCCTGTTCACGCAAGGCATGGTCGTCCACGAGACCTACAGGGCCGAAGATGGCGGCTGGCTCGAGCCGGGTCAGGTACGGATCGAGGGCCATGATGCCAACCGCAAGGCCTTCGACGCGGCGACCGGCGCGCCCGTGACCATCGGCCCGCTCGAAAAAATGTCCAAGTCCAAACGCAACACGATCGGACCCGAGGACATCACGCAAAGCTTCGGCGCCGACACGGCGCGCTGGTTCATGCTGTCCGATTCACCCCCTGAGCGGGATGTTGAATGGACCGATTCGGGCGCCGAGGGGGCGCACCGCTTTATTCAGCGTGTCTGGCGCGTCGTGGCGGGCGCCGCGCCAATGATCGTTGCAGGGGACCCGTCCGATGCGAACGGTGCTTTTGCATCGATGCGGAAGGCGGCCCACAAGGCACTCAAGGGAGTGGGCGAGGATTTCGAGCGGCTGGCCTTCAACAAGGCGATCGCCCGCATCCATGAGCTGGTCAACGCCATCGCGCCGACGATCGAAAAAGCCGTGGACGGGGACAATCAGGCCGACAAGGCGGCCGCCCATGAAGCCCTGTCGATCCTGGTCCAGATCATGGCGCCGATTGCCCCCCATTTGGCCGAGGAATGCTGGATGGCATTGGGGCATGAAGACATGGTGGCCCAGGCACCGTGGCCCGCATTTGACGCAGCTCTGGTCGCTGACGATACCATTGTGCTGCCCGTCCAGATCAATGGCAAGAAACGCGGCGAGATCGAGGTGGCCCGCGATGCGCACAAGGACAGTGTCGAGCAGTCGGCCTTGGCGCTGGAGACCGTCCAACGCCATCTCGACGGCATCGCGCCAAAAAAGGTGATTGTGGTGCCGGGCCGTATCGTCAATATAGTCGCATGATGGACACGATGCCCCACCGCCGCGGAAAACGGATCGCTTCGCGACGGGCCGCGTTGCTCGGCAGCCTGGCGGTTTTGGCCGGGTGTACGGTCCAGCCGCTGTATCAGGCCGGATCAACACAGTTCGCCGTGTCCACCGCACCACTCAGCCGCGTCATCGTCACTGATGTTGGCGACAGGGTCAGCCAACAGGTTCGCAACGAGCTTGTCTTTCTGCTCTACAATGGCGGCACGGTCGATCCGTCGGCCGACCACCGGGCGACATTGACGATATCTTCATCCATCACGGACATTTTCCGCGTGTCCGCGCCGGACGGATCGACGAACATCACGGCCAGACGCGTGACCCTGACGGGTCAACTGATCCTGACCCGGATTGAGGACGGCGTCACCATCGCGTCCGAAACCCGGTCGGCAACCGCTTCTTTTGACAACACGCGGCAGGAATTCGCCAATCTGCGCGCTTTGCGCGATGCCGAGAACCGCGCGGCGGCCGAGCTTGCCGAACGGTTTCGGATCGTTGTGGCGACGGCGCTTGCCGCCCGCTGAGGGGCGTTCCCTGTGGCCCAGCTCAAGAACCATGAGGCCGACCGCTTCACGGCGCGGCCCGATCGCGATTACGTGGTCTACCTCATCTATGGGCCGGATCACGGCCTTGTTTCGGAGCGCGCCTCGGCGCTGGCAAAAGCGAGCAATGTCCCGCTGGACGATCCGTTCAGTACGATCCGGATTGATGCGGCAAACCCGGGCGCCGACCCGGACCGTCTCATTAACGAGGCCTACACGGTCGGCATGTTTGGTGGCCGCCGGCTGATATGGCTTCGCGGTGCAGGCAATGACCGGGCGCTCCTCGGCCAGATCGACAGGCTGCTCGGCGATCCACCGACTGATACGATGATCATCGTGGAAGCGGCTGATCTGAAAAAGGGCGGTCTGCGCGGCGCCGTCGAGAAAGCGCCAGCCGGGCTCGCCATTCCCTGCTATACTGACAATGACAGGGTTCTGCAGGAGCTCATCGACCGGACATTTTCCGCAGCCGGATTGCGGCTGGAACTCGACGCACGCCGCTTCCTTGTCGATCATCTGGGGGGCGACCGTGCCGCCTCCCGCGCCGAACTTGACAAGATCGCGCTCTACGCTCGCGGCCAGCCAACCGTCACACTGTCTGATGTGCGGGCCATTTGCGGCGATGCATCGGCGCTGGGGTTCGACGATGTCTCGATGGCCGTGCTGACGGGCGATCTCAAGGCGCTGGACCGAGCCGTCATTAAATTCGAGAGCGGCGGCGGAGCGCCATCGGCTCTGCTCGCAATGCTGACCCGGCAGTTCCAGGCGCTCGACCGGATCCGGGCCGACATGGACAGTCAAGGAAAAAATCCGACTGCGGCGGTGGCCCAGGCCAAACCGCCCGTCTTCTTCGCACGCCGCAAGGCGATGGAGCAGGCCGCTGGCATATGGAGCGGGCCCGCCATTCGCGCCGGGCTCGGCCGGTTGCGCGACGCGGTCCTTCAGGCGCGCCGGGCACGGCACCTGGAGACCGACATTTTGCGCATGACGTTGCTGGCGCTGACCGTCCAGAGCGCGCGACGGCGCTAGTATTTGCCCAACACTGTTGCGGAAGCGAATCGATATGGCGGCCTATTGGCGTTGCAGCAAACGGCACAGATCGTCGAGCTGCTCGAGCGACTGGTAGGCGATGCGCATTTCGCCGCCCTTGGCTTTGGGTTTGATGCCGACCTTGTATCCCGACACGTCCGACAGCGACTTTTCCAGCGCGGCCAGATCAGCATCCTTTGCCGACTTACGAATCGGGTCGTGATCGACCTCCACCGGCGCCTGGGCCAGTGTTTCGGCCTGTCTCACCGAAAGACCCTCGGCAACGATCTTGCGCGCGATCGCCATCGGATCATCCGCCGTCACCAGCGTTCGCGCATGGCCGGCCGACAGATCGCCGGCCGAGACCATCGCCTGAACCGAAGCAGGCAGTTTGAGCAGGCGCAACGTGTTGGCCACATGGCTTCGGCTTTTGCCGATGACATCGCCCAGATCGGCTTGGCCATAGCCATACTCATTCATCAATTGCTGGTATCCGAGCGCCTCCTCGATCGGATTGAGATCGGATCGCTGCACGTTTTCGACAATGGCGATCTCGAGAGCCGAACGGTCATCGACCTCGCGAACGATCACCGGGACCTCGGCCAATCCGGCGCGCTGCGCAGCGCGCCACCGTCGTTCGCCGGCGATGATTTCATATGGCTGATCTGCGGAAGACGACACGGAGCGGACGACAATCGGCTGAATGACCCCGTGATCGCGCATGGAACGGGCCAGATCATCCAGATCGTCATCGCTGAACGCGCGGCGCGGATTGTTGGGATTGCGGCCGATCATCTCGATGGGCACGCTGCGGTCGCTGGCAACCGGGGCGACTGCGGTTTGCGCCGGCTGGTCCATCTCGCCGATCAATGCCGCCAGCCCCCGCCCAAGCCGTCTGTCCGATCTGTCGTCTACCATTGTTTTTTCCGTATCGTTCCGGGTTCGAATCGGGTTCAGGCGGCCTGCGCCCGACGCTCTCGTTGAATGACTTCGGAGGCCAGATTGAGATAGGCTTGGCTGCCCGCGCATTGCAGATCATAAAGGATCGCCGGTTTGCCGTGAGAGGGCGCTTCCGACAGCCGGACATTGCGCGGGATCACGGTGGTATAGACCGTCTCGCCCATATAGCCGCGCACATCATCGACCACCTGGTTGGCCAGATTGTTGCGGCCGTCATACATGGTCAGCACGATTCCCTGGATTGTCAGCGCCGGATTCACGGAGCCGCGGATTTGATCAACGGTCTTCAGAAGCTGGCTAAGCCCTTCCAGCGCAAAGAACTCGCACTGCAGCGGCACAAGGACCGAATGCGCCGCCGCCATGGCGTTCAACGTCAAGAGATTGAGCGACGGCGGGCAATCGATGATCACATAGGAAAAGCGGCGCACATCGGGTTGCCCAAGCGCCGACCGAAGTCGAAAGACCCGATCGGATGCCGATGCGATTTCCATTTCGATGCCAAGCAGATCCATGGTCGATGGCACGATTGAAAGGCCGGGAACCGCCGTTGCAATGACGGCCTCGGCAACCGACGCTTCGCCCAGCAACACCTCGTAGGCGGACACGGTTCGGTCGTCCCGCTCAATCCCAAGGCCGGTACTTGCATTGCCTTGCGGATCGACGTCAACGATCAGAACCCGCTCGCCGATTGCCGCAAGTGCCGTTGCCAGATTGATCGCCGTCGTCGTCTTGCCGACGCCGCCCTTTTGGTTGGCGATGGTGATGACCCTCGGTGAATTGGTCATTCCGGTCCCCGGTTCAGTGTGAATTGGGCGCCCGGCGGACATCACTGATCTCCAGGATGACCGAGTCCGGGGCGGCAACACTCTCATGTACTATCAGATCGAAATGCCAATGTGCACGGCTATCGGCGACTTCATCGGCATATCCACGGCCTTTGTGGAACAGACAGGTCGTGCCCGCTGCGAGCCACGGTGTCACCAGGGACAGAAGATCGTCGAGCGGCGCGAGCGCGCGCGCGGTAACGACCTGGGGCGCTTCAAGACGCAAAACGGCGTCCTCGATGCGGGCGGGATGGACGCTGGCGCAGGGTGCACATGCGGCGCGAACCGTCTGGAGGAACGCCGCCTTCTTGCGGTTGCTTTCGATCAGGTCGACATGCGCGCCTTCGGTCTCCGACAGCAGGATGGCGATCACCATACCCGGGAACCCGCCGCCGGATCCCAGGTCGGCCCAATGGCGGGCATCAGGTTTCAGCCGCAGGAGTTGCGCGCTGTCAGCCACGTGCCGGGTCCAGAAATCATCGCCTGTCGATGATGCGACGAGATTGATCCGCTTCGACCAGGCATCGAACAGGTCGGCAAATTGCGCCATGCGCCTCAGCGTTTCACGTGAAACATTGCTGCCATCCCGATCGAAAGACAGCGCAGCGCGCGCCGGGCCAAGATCGTTCATGCCGCTTCGCTGTCATACTTCCGGATATGGGCAATCAACAACGCCAGCGCCGCCGGCGTCATCCCGTCGATCCGTTGTGCTTCGGCAATCGATGACGGACGACGCGCGACGAGCTTCTGCTTGAGCTCGTTCGACAGGCCGGCAATACGGTCAAAAGCCATGTCAACCGGCAAGGCCAGCGCTTCGTCGCGACGCACGGCGGCAATGTCCGACGCTTGCCGTTTCATATAGACGGCATATTGCGCTTCGATCTCCAACCGGCCTGCTGTCGATCGAGCCACTTCGCCAAGCTCCGGCCAGATCGGAACCAGACGATCAAATGTGATGTCCGGGTAAGCCATCAGATCATAGGCCGACCGCCGCACGCCGTCATGATTGATTTCGAGACCGAATCGGTTCGCTTGCTGTGGTGTTAGCGTCAGCGAACCGCTCAAATCCCGCGCCTCATCCAGTGCGATCTTGATCGTCTCGTAATGGCGGCGCCTTTGTGTGGACGCCAATCCGTATTCCATGGCCAAGGGTGTCATCCGCATGTCCGCATTGTCGATCCGCAAAGACAGGCGGTATTCGGCGCGCGACGTGAACATGCGATAGGGTTCGGACACACCACGCGATGTCAGATCGTCCAGCATGACCCCGACATAGCTGTTGGTCCGGCTGAACCGCACCGGGTCCAGACGGCCGGCAAAGCGCGCCGCATTGAGACCGGCGACCAGACCTTGCGCCGCCGCCTCCTCATAGCCCGTCGTGCCATTGATCTGACCGGCGAGATAGAACCCTGACACGTCGCGCAGGGCAAGGCTCGCATCCAGCGCGCGAGGATCGACATGATCATATTCGATCGCATAACCCGGCTGGAGGATTGCAGCCTGCTCGAGCCCCGGAATCGTCTTCAGAAACGCCGCCTGAACATCTTCGGGCAGTGATGTGGAAATGCCGTTCGGGTAAACCGTATGATCGTCCAGGCCCTCGGGCTCCAGAAAGACCTGGTGCCCGTCCCGGTCTCCGAACCTGACGATCTTGTCTTCGATGGAAGGGCAGTAGCGCGGGCCCGTCCCCTCGATCTTGCCCGAATACATCGCCGACCGCCCGATATTGTCGCGAATGACGGTGTGCGTTTCAGCGGTCGTCCGCGTGATGCCGCATTCGATCTGCCGGTTGGCGATCCGCTCCGTCATCGTCGAGAACGGAACTGGATCGTCATCGGCCTTCTGCATCTCAAGTTGCGACCAGGCGATGGTCCGTCCGTCGAGACGCGGCGGCGTACCTGTCTTCAGTCGCCCCAGCGGCAGGTTCATCGCCTGCAATTGGCCGGACAGCGCATTGCTGGGCGCTTCGCCAATGCGCCCTGCCGCAACCGTCCGATCGCCGATGTGGATGACACCACGCAGGAACGTGCCGGTCGTGAGCACGACCGATGCGGCGACGATCTCCCGGCCATCGCCCAGCACCACGCCCTCCACCCGGTCGGGAGCCGGCATGCGCAACGCAGCGACTTCGCCCTCGATCACGTCGAGATTGGAAATGGCGCGGATCTCGTCCTGCATCGCTGTCCGGTACAATGCTCGATCCGCTTGCGATCGGGGGCCGCGAACGGCCGGGCCCTTGCGCCGGTTCAAAAGCCGGAACTGAATACCGGCAGCATCGGCCACCCGGCCCATCAGTCCGTCCAGCGCGTCGATCTCGCGTACCAGATGCCCTTTGCCCAACCCGCCAATGGCGGGATTGCACGACATGACGCCGATCGTATCGAAACTATGCGTAACGAGCGCCGTCGACGCTCCGACCGCGGCACTGGCCCGTGCGGCCTCGACGCCGGCATGGCCGCCGCCAACAATGATGACATCATAGGCCGTGCACATCGGCCTGCCTCCAAGCAGAACTGTCAAGGATGTTGTCAGTCGCACATGCCGCGATTGACCGGCAAGGTCAAGACACGCCCTGTTTCACGTGAAACAGGTCCGTCGCAGATCGTCACCGCGGGCATGTTTCACGTGAATCATTTGCCGATGCAGAATTGCGAAAAGATCGCGCCCAGCATGTCTTCGACATCGATCCGCCCGGTGATGCGTGCCAGCGATTCGCCCGCCAGCCGCAAATGCTCGGCCCTCAACTCCAGAGCCAATTGTTCCGACATCGAATCGATAAGGTGCGTCTTGCACGCAGCCAGATGTTCCAGATGCCGCGCCCGCCCCGGTGCAAGATCGGCGCCACACGTCCAATCACCCGCATAGTCCTCCAAGGCTGCAAGCAAAGCGCCAAGTCCTTCCCCGGACACCGCGCTGATCATGTGATCGAATTCCTCGACAGGCATATCGCCATCCACCGACAGGTCGATCTTCGATCGAACCGCCCAAACCGTCAGATCCTCCGAAAAGCCGAACGCCTCAAAATTACCGGTTTCAGACAGGTGAAGCACCAGATCGGCTTCCGAAGCGCGTTGCATGGCCCGACGGATGCCTTCGCTTTCAATAGCCCCTGCACCAGAGCGCAACCCGGCCGTGTCGGCCAGCACCACCAGATAGCCGCCTAGGTCCAGACGCGCCTCCACAATGTCGCGCGTTGTGCCCGGCTCCGGCGAAACGATCGCACGGTCACTGCCGGCCAACGCGTTGAGCAAGGTCGATTTGCCGGCATTGGGCGCACCGACGATAGCCACCTGCAATCCCGACCGCATGATACGGCCACGCCGCTCTGCGCCCATGTGCCGCGCCAGTTCATGCCCGAGCGTCCGCATATCCGACCAAACGTGTTCGGACACCGAGCCTGGAACGTCGTCCTCGTCGGCAAAATCGATCTCGGCCTCGATCATCGACCGGGCATGAAGCAGCCTTTGTCGCCAATTCTCGTAGAGTGCCGACTGGGCACCGCCAGCCAGTTCCACGGCAAAGCGGCGTTGGGCCTCGGTTTCCGAGGCAATCAGATCGCCGAGCGCTTCGGCCTCTACCAGATCAAGCTTGCCATTGGAAAAGGCGCGATGGGCAAATTCACCGGCTTCCGCGAGCCGAACACCGGCCAAGCGTGTCGCCACGTCCAGAACCCGATCGACCACGGCGCGGCTTCCATGCAAATGAAATTCGACGCAATCCTCCCCGGTGAACGTTTCCGGACCGGGCAGCCAAAGCACGTAACCTCGATCGATCTCCTGACCTGACGGATCGCGAAAAACCCGCAACGCCATTTCGCGCGGCGGCGGGAGATCACGGCAAAAACCGGACACAATATCAGACGATGCCGGGCCAGACGCTCGTACGACGGCAATTCCGGACGGCAGTGCGCCGCTGGACAGCGCGATGATGGTATCCGACATCCGGACCCCGCACGACGATAAACCCCAGCAAACATCCGATTCGTTTCACATCTGAATCGAAATTTTGCCGGCCGGCCCGACAATGTGACGTTTCGATGCCGAATCGATCAAGCGTTCATCGAATCGAAGAATTCGCCATTGTTCTTGGTCTGGCGCAGCTTGTCGATCAGGAACTCGATGGCATCGGTCGTCCCCATCGGCGACAGGATACGCCGCAAGACGAAAATCTTCTGAAGATCGGAGCGCGGCACCAGAAGGTCTTCCTTGCGCGTACCGGACTTGAGAATATCCATCGAGGGGAAGATACGCTTGTCGGCAACCTTCCGGTCAAGCACGATTTCCGAGTTGCCCGTGCCCTTGAACTCTTCGAAGATCACTTCGTCCATCCGGCTGCCCGTGTCGATCAGGGCGGTCGCGATGATGGTCAGCGAACCGCCTTCCTCGATATTGCGCGCGGCGCCGAAGAAGCGCTTGGGCCGTTGCAGCGCGTTGGCATCGACGCCGCCAGTGAGCACCTTGCCGCTGGACGGGACGACCGTGTTGTAGGCCCGACCAAGACGGGTGATCGAATCAAGCAGGATGACCACGTCGCGCCCGTGTTCGACCAAACGCTTTGCCTTTTCGATCACCATCTCGGCGACTTGCACATGCCGTGTCGCCGGCTCATCGAACGTCGATGACACGACCTCGCCCTTGACCGAGCGCTGCATGTCGGTGACCTCCTCGGGCCGCTCATCGATCAACAGCACGATCAAATAACATTCCGGATGGTTGGCGGTGATCGAATGGGCGATGTTTTGCAACAGCACCGTCTTACCGGTGCGCGGCGGCGCGACGATCAGCCCGCGTTGACCCTTGCCGAGCGGGGCGACGAGATCGATCACCCGGGCCGACAAATCCTTCGTCTCGGCGTTCTCGATCTCCATATTGATGCGGCTGTCGGGATAGAGCGGCGTCAGATTGTCGAAATGGCTCTTGTGCCGGATCTTCTCGGGATCTTCGAAATTGATCGTGTTGACCTTCAGAAGCGCAAAATAGCGCTCGCCATCCTTCGGCGCGCGGATCGTGCCCTGCACCGTGTCACCGGTCTTCAGCGAAAAACGCCGGATTTGCGAAGGCGAGATATAGATATCGTCGGGCCCGGGCAGATAGTTGGCGCTGGCCGACCGCAAGAAACCGAACCCGTCCTGCAGCACTTCGACCACACCCTCGCCGATGATCTCGACATCATCGGCGGCCAGCCGCTTCAAAATTGCAAACATCAGCTCTTGCTTGCGCAAGACGCTGGCATTTTCGACTTCGAGGCTTTCGGCGAACTCCACCAGTTCGGGCGCAGACTTCTGCTGCAAATCGTGTAGCTTCATTTGTTCCATGGTTGAACCAATGCGGACATAAAGGGAAAAGCCCGGCGCAGAGGGAAGGAAGACGGGCGCCGGAAGCTGGCCGCCACATACGCTGTCATCATGGCGATTTCAAGCCGCACCGGCAAGACAATTCGCGGCAGCACGCCGAGAAGCGGACGGTTCTAGAACGGCTTGACGATGACAAGAACCACGGCCGCGATCATCGCGATCGTCGGCACCTCGTTGATGATCCGCCAATGCCGCGCCGGCTTGTCGTTGCGGCCTTCTGCAAACAGGCGGGCGGACTTTGCCAGATAGCCATGCGCCCAGGACATGATCAGGACCGCGACCAGCTTGCCGAGGAACCAGATCTCGGCAAAGTAACCTGCCGTCCAGGCCAGCCAAAGGCCGACAACCCAGGACACAATCATGGCGGGCGTCATGATCACCTTCAAAAGCCGGCGTTCCATGACGACAAAGGTCTCGGCCTGCACCGAACCCGGTTCGGCATCGCAATGATAGACGAACAGCCGCGGCAGATAGAGCATGCCCGCCATCCAGGAGATCACCGCAATGACGTGAACCGCCTTCGCCCAGTCATAGCGAGCCGATGGCGACAAAAGGAAAACGAACGCAGCCAGGCCGAGGAAAACGGCCAGCGCCATCACCGCGCGCATGGCAGCTTTTCGCCCCTTGGCCTCCGATATCTCCGCCTCCGATATCTCCCGGTCCGGCTCCGTCATGGCCGTCAGGCCTTGCCGCGCACGCAGTCGACCAGATAGGCCATATCGTCCGGGTCGGCCTGTGGCGTGATCCCGTGTCCCAGATTGAAGACGAACGGCCCGCCTGCCAGCGCATCAAGAATACGGCCAACGCCCTCCTTGATCGCCGCCTTGCCGGCGACGACCCGAAGCGGGTCCAGATTGCCCTGAACGGGTCCGTCCTTTTGCAGTTCGGTAGCCACATCGAGCGGAACAGTCCAGTCAAGCGCGATCATGTCCGCGCCCGTCTTTTGGCGATAGTCGCGATATTGCCAGCCGGCGCCCTTCGGAAATGCAATCACCGGTGTGCCCGGCCGCTCCCGCTTCACCGTTTCGATGATCTTCCGCACCGGCGTCACCGAACAGCGCTCGAATGCCTCGCGATCCAGAACGCCGGCCCAACTGTCGAAGATCTTGACCGCATCCGCCCCGGCATCGATCTGCGCAATCAGATAGCGCGCCGATGCCTCGGCGAGAATATCGAGCAGCTTCTCCAGCCGTTTCGGCTCTCGATAAAGCATCAGGCGGGACGGCGCCTGGTCCGGCGTTCCATGCCCGGCAATCATGTAGGTCGCAACAGTCCAGGGCGCGCCGCAAAAGCCCAAAAGCGTTGTTTCGTCCGGCAGTTCTACCCGTAACCGCCGCACTGTTTCGAAAACCGGTGCCAGATGATGGAGAACCCGGCTCGAATCGAGCGTTTCGATGTCATTGCCGTCCAGCGGCCGCATCCGCGGCCCTTCTCCCTGGACAAACGACACGTCGCGATCCAGCGCGTCGGGAATGACGAGAATGTCGGAAAAAAGGATCGCGGCATCAAAGCCATAGCGGCGGATCGGCTGCAGCGTTGCTTCCACCGCCAGATCCGGTGTGTAGCAGAAATCGAGAAAGTTCTTCGCTCTTGCCCGCGTCTGTCGGTATTCGGGCAAATAACGCCCTGCCTGCCGCATGACCCAGATTGGCGGAGGCGTGACGGTCGCGCCCTGCATGACTTCCAGTATCGTCCGCTGGCTCATGCAACGCACTCCTTTCACAGCCCTTTTAAGAATGAGATGTCTAACGAAGGTTTTTTGATTTTTCTATGAGTCTGTGGGTTGCGGGTACGAATCTTTCAACGGCGTTTTTCCACCGGCCATTCACAATGCCAGAGCGACAACTGTCCGGGTGTGAAGAGATTGCTCATTGTTTAAAATGAAGAAAATCCAAATAATTCAAATGTTTAAGGATATGATCGCTGGACCGGGGATATGAATTGCTGGTGGACAAACTGACATATCTTCATCCACCATTCGTGCGCTCGCACCGATATGCGCTGTGACCATGTTGACCGATCGGCGGCACCGCGCACTGCGTGTGAACCAAAACCGCCGTCAATCGTGTTTGCCCATGGGGATTGTCCCCAACCTGTTGGCGGCGGCCTGATCAGGCTTTGTGCTTGTTTGGCACTGTGTGGCGGGGT
Source organism: Roseitalea sp. (assembly GCA_017642895.1). Classification (GTDB taxonomy): domain Bacteria; phylum Pseudomonadota; class Alphaproteobacteria; order Rhizobiales; family Rhizobiaceae; genus Roseitalea. The sequence continues at coordinate 56,478 of JAEPON010000006.1, read as the reverse complement.
AGGCCACGCGCTGATGTGCAACGCCAAGAGCCGACCATGACCTTCATCCTTGCATCATCCAGCCCGTTTCGAGCCGAGCTTCTGTCCAAGGCGGGGCTCACGTTCACGACCGATGCTGCCACCATCGACGAGCGCGTGGTGGAAGCACCTCTAATCAAGAGCGGGCTTGATGCGGCCGATGTGGCGGCTGTCCTCGCTGAAGCCAAAGCGCTGGACGTTGCGGCGCGCCACCCGGGCGGGCTCGTCCTTGGCGCTGACCAGACGATGGCGCTCGACGGCCAATTGCGGCACAAACCCGCCAATATGGAAGAAGCGCGGTTCCGCCTTCTGGCCATGTCTGGAAAGGTGCACACGTTGCACAGCGCACTGGCGCTGGTCCGCGACGGCGAAACGCTGTGGCGCCACACATCGACCGCGCACATGTATGTCCGGCCCTTGTCGCCGCCATTTATCGGCCGGTATCTTGCCGAGATTAGCGACAGCGCATTGCAAAGCGTCGGTGCCTACCAGATCGAAGGCGCCGGAATCCGGCTTTTCGAGCGGATCGAGGGTGACCACTTTGCCATCATCGGCATGCCCATGCTGCCGCTCTTGTCCGAACTGCGCCGCATGGGCTTGATCGATGGCTGAACCAGCGCGGGCCTTTGTCGTCGGGCACCCGATCGGCCATTCGCGATCGCCGCTGATCCATCGTTTCTGGCTGGACACGCTGGGCTTGGCGGGGACCTATGAGCCGCTCGACATCGCCCCGTACGATTTTCCCGTCTTTCTTGCGGGCCTTGCGGCGTCCCGATGGGCCGGCGGCAACATCACCATCCCGCACAAGGAAGCAGCGTTTGCGGCCATCGAGCATCGCGACGCGGCCGCCGATGCCATCGGTGCCGTCAACACGATCTGGCAGGAGGGCGCAAACCTGGTCGCGGGCAACACCGATGCCTATGGCTTTGCGGCCAATCTGGATGATCAGACACCGCAATGGCGCGGCGGACACCGCGCGCTGGTGATTGGCGCGGGGGGGGCGAGCCGGGCCATCCTGCAGGCTCTCGGTGACGCCGGTTACCACCGCATCGATTTGGCCAACCGCACGCTCGACCGGGCTGTCGATCTGGCCGACCGGTTCGGCCCATCCATTCACCCATACCCGCTTTCGAAGATCGATGAATTGGCGACAAGTGCCGACCTCATCGTCAACACCAGCTCTCTTGGCATGGCGGGTGCCCGGCCCTTGACGCTCGATTTCTCCAAAGCGTCGGACGAGACGATCGTAACCGACATCGTCTATGCGCCGCTTGTCACACCGATGCTGGCAGCCGCGCGCGAACGCGGCCTGGCCGTTTGTGACGGGTTGGGCATGTTGTTGCACCAGGCCGTTCCCGGCTTCGAGCGCTGGTTTGGCATCCGGCCGCAGGTGACATCGGAGCTCCGGGCCCATATCGTCGCCGATCTTGAGCGAAAAACCACCGGGGACAAGGCGTCATGATCCGTCTGGGACTGACCGGATCGATCGGCATGGGCAAGTCGACCACCGCTGCCATGTTTGCAGACGCTGGGGTTCCGGTGCACGATTCCGATGCCGCCGTTCATGAACTCTATGCGGGAGAAGCCGCCCCGCTCATCGAGGCCGCCTTTCCCGGCACTGTCATCGACGGCGTCGTCGATCGCAAGCGGCTCGGCGAACGGGTTCTGGGCGATGCCGAGGCGTTGGCCCGGCTCGAGGCGATGGTCCATCCGATGGTGTCGGATCACGAGGCGGCGTTTGTGGCCAGGGCACGCGCCAACGGGGCGCCGCTTGTCGTCCTCGATATTCCCCTCTTGTTCGAGATCGATGCGCAGAACCGTGTCGACGAGGTGCTGGTCGTTACCGCGCCGGCCGCCGTCCAGAAAGAGCGCGTTCTGGCCCGGCCCGGCATGACCGAAGACCGGTTCGAGGCAATCCTCGCCAGGCAGGTGCCCGATCGCATCAAGCGCGCCAAGGCCGACTTCATCATCGACACGTCACTGGGCTTGGACTGCGCGCGCGCCAAGGTGGCCGACCTCATCGCCATCCTGCAGCCGCAATCCGAAACGCTGGCCAAAGCGGGGTCTTGACCACGTCGATTGTCTTTGGATGGTTTCGTGCACGCCTTGCCCGCGATCAAGCGCATCGCCATGTTGTGCTGGTGATTTGACTGTTGGGCGGCCCATGCGCGAAATCATTTTCGACACCGAAACCACCGGCCTCGACAACAAGGCCGACCGCATCATCGAGATCGGCGCCGTGGAACTCGACAACCGGTTCACCACAGGGCGGTCCTTCCACGTCTTCATCAATCCCGACGGGCGCGAGGTGCACCCCGAGGCGCTTGCGGTGCATGGCATCTCAAACGAGATGCTGGCCGACAAGCCGCGCTTTGCCGAGATCGTCGATGAGTGGTTCGCCTTTGTCGGCGATGCCAGGCTGATCGCGCATAATGCCGGGTTCGACGCCGGCTTTTTCAACGCCGAGTTCGACCGGATCGGCTTTCCCCCGCTCGATCCGGACCGGATCGTGGATTCGCTGGCGCTGGCCCGGCGTCGCCATCCGATGGGCCCCAATTCGCTCGATGCGTTGTGCAGACGCTACGGCATCGACAATTCCCGGCGCGAAAAGCATGGCGCGCTGCTCGACAGCGAGCTTCTGGCGGAAGTCTATATAGAACTGGTCGGTGGCAAACAGGCAGCGCTCGGCCTGTCGGTTGCGGCGGATACCGCGACCGACATCCGCACAGGCGTCGAAAGCGGGGACAGTGCAGCGGTGATCGGGCCGCGACCCGAACCCCTGCCGTCGCGGCTCACGGCAGCTGAAACCGCCGCTCATCAAGAGATGATGACCCTTTTGGGAGACGCCCCGCTGTGGCGCCGCCCCGATTGAAGCGACGCCAACTTGACACGACGCGCCGTCAATTTGTGGTTGATTGAACCTTCTGGCGGGCCTGCTCTTCGGCCATGCGCTGCTGGAACATGCGCGCAAAATCGACAGGATCGATCATCAGCGGCGGGAAGCCGCCATTGCGCGTGCATTCGGCCACGATCTGCCGCGCGAACGGGAACAGCATGCGCGGGCACTCGATGAAAACCACCGGCAGGGTGTGTTCCTGCGAAAAGCCGTCCACGCGGAAGACGCCGCCATAGATCAGTTCGACATTGAACAGGACCTTGTCCTCGTCCTTGGCCGTCGCATTCAGCGTCAGCACCACATCATAGTCGGTTTCCGACATGGGATTGGCGTTGACATTGATGTTGATGTTGATCGCCGGCGCCTTCTCGCGCGGCCGCAACGTCAGCGGCGCGCCGGGGCTCTCGAACGACAGATCCTTTACATATTGCGTCAGAATGCTGAGCTGCGGCGATTTGCCGTTGCCCGGCGCGGCGCCTGCTGCGGCGGTTTCGCCATCGTTTTTCTTGTCGGTTTCATCCGCCATCATCGGAGCCTTTTTCGGAACTGCTGGAGTGGCGCCTGTGCGCCGGATCGGGAAATTTGCGGTCGCCTAGCATGGTGCCCATCGCCTGACAAGCGCGCCAGACCGGATCGGCAATCTCACGATCGGGGCCCCGATGGTCCGTCGCCCCAAGGCGTGTTTGGGTCGGGCTCGCGGGCGAATTCTTCTTCGTCGAGATCGATCGTGCGCCCGTCAGCGGGACCCCTTCCCGAGGCGCCATCGTCAAATGTCGCGCCACCCGGCCCGACGACCCGAACGCGGCTTCGGACAAAACGCCAGACCGCATCGCGCACCGGCGGCACGAACAGCAGGAAACCGGCCGTGTCGGTGACAAAACCGGGCGTCAGCAGCAGGATGCCGGCAACCAGCAACATGACACCATGCACCAGTTCGCGCGCCGGCACGCGGCCCGCATTCATTTCGGTCTGAATGCGGTTGAGCAGCCCGAAGCCCTGCACGCGCAGCAGGATCGAGCCGATGATTGCCGTGACGACGACCAGCGCAAGCGTCGGGAAGACACCGATCTGGCCGCCGATCACCACAAAAGCGGCGATTTCCAGGAGTGGAATGACCAGCAGGGCAAAGGGGATCAGCGAAAATGGCATGGAGGCGGTCCAGACAGGTTGAACAGGGTGTTTGAACCCATGTAAGCGTCACCAGCTCCGGTTTGAATGATGGCGGTGCACGTTCTATATCACCAAGACGCGCTGCGTGCGACAACCAGACCGAAAACGGAAACCCAATGGACTCCTCGAATTTTGTCACCCTGATATTTGTCGTCGCGGCTGTCTTCGTCTTCATTCAGCTTCGCAACGTATTGGGGCGGCGCACCGGCCACGAACGTCCGCCGTTCGATCCCTATTCGCGTCAGGGAGACGATGTGGCGCGCGATGACGCCGGTGAAGCGGACAATGTGATTACCCTGCCCGGTCGTGGTGAGAACCCAGAGCCCTATGCGGACATCGACAAGGTCGCCAAGCCCGGGACCGAGGTCAACAAGGGGTTGCGCGCGATCCGCGACGCCGCACCGGCGTTTCATCCTGCAGAGTTCCTGGCCGGTGCCAAAATGGCCTACGAGATGATTGTCATGGCGTTCGCCGATGGCGACCGCAAAACGTTGCGCAACCTCTTGTCAGCCGATGTCTATGACGGATTTGCCGCGGCGCTTGACGAGCGCGAGACGCGCGGCGAAACGGTGCAGACCAACTTTGTCGGCATCGACACCATCGACATCGTCGGCGCCCAGATGCGCGATCATGAAGCCCATGTGACCGTGTCGGTCGTCAGCCAGCTTGTCTCGGCGACGCGCGGCAAGGATGGTGAGATCATCGAGGGCGATCCCGAAGCCGTTGCCGAGGTCAAGGATGTGTGGACCTTCATGCGCGACGTGCGCAGCGAGGCACCCGACTGGAAGCTCGAAGCCACCGAAGCTGACGAATAGGTTGCGGCACGGGCGTCGTCGCCATGTGGACTGTGCGCCCGACAGCTTTTACCGACATTGCGGGCTGGGCGCGCGACGATCATGGCGCGGCACTGATGGCGCTGGCGCGTCACACAGCAAAATCCACAGGTGAAACCTACCGGACGGGCGCTCTCGGAGTTCCGCCCGAACCATTGATGGCGCTGGCCGCCGAGGCAGCGACGCCCGGCGCCCGTCATGACCCCCGGTGTTTTTTCGAGACCCGTTTTGCCCCAGCGCGTCTCGACCATCGGTCAGGCGAGCGGGGTCTTGTGACCGGCTTCTATGAACCCGAGCTCTCCGCCTCCCGCGTCCGGACGCCATCCTTCGGCGTGCCGTTTCTCAGGCGCCCGCCCGATCTTGTGCCGGTCGATGAGAGCAATCGTCCACCAGGGTTCGATCCGGACATGCGTTTTGCGCGCCGTGGCAATGCCGGCACCTTGACCGAGTATCACGACAGGGCGGCGATCGACGCTGGCGCGCTCGATGGGCAAGACCTTGAAATCGCCTATGTTGCCGATCCGGTCGATGCCTTCTTCGTCCATATCCAGGGCGCTGCGCGCCTGACATTTGATGACGGCACGGCAACGCGCATCACCTATGACGGCAAGACCGGTCACCCGTTCACCGCCATTGGCGCGCTTCTGGTCGCGCGCGGTGAGATTCCGGCCGAGACCATTTCCATGCAATCGATCCGGGCCTGGCTTGCGGCGCATCCCGACAGGGCGTCGGTATTGATGGTGGAAAACCGGTCCTACATCTTCTTCAAGGAGACACCGGCAGGTCAGCCCGGCGACGGCCCGATTGCAGCCGCCAAGGTTCCGCTCACAGCCGGGCGATCGCTCGCCGTCGATCGGCTCCTCCACACATTTGGCACGCCGATCTTTGTCGATGCCGACGCGGTGGCAGGTGCTCCCTTTCGGCGGCTGATGATTGCCCAGGAAACCGGGTCCGCGATCGTCGGCCCGGCACGCGGCGACATCTTCTTCGGCACGGGCACTGAAGCCGGCGAAGCGGCCGGCGGCGTCAAGTCGCCCTGCACCTTCACCATATTGGTCCCGCGTGACATGGTGGACGGGTTGCCGGAGGAATGGGCGTCGTGACCGAGCATCGCAAGACCCGAAAACCGACCCATCCGCTCAGCCTTGATGACCGCATCCTGTGGAACAAGGTGGCGCGGACGGTCAATCCGCTCGACCGGGCGCGGCACCGACAGGCGCAGCAGGATGTCTGGGACGACTGGGTTGCCGGCGCCTTCGGCGACGAGGACTCCCGGGATGTCAGCCCGGCAAAACCCCGCCCGGTCGGCAGACAGACGCCACGGCCAGCGACACCGGCACCCGACCGTCAGGCCCCACCATTGGCCGGTGCGCCGGGCCCGGCCCCCATCGAACAGCCGGTCTACCGGAAACTGTCGCGCGGCCGGACGCCGATCGATGCGAGCATCGATCTCCACAACATGACCCAGGACGAGGCCATGAGCCGGTTGCACCGCTTTCTTGTTCAGGCACGGGCGCGCCACTGCCGGCATGTTCTGGTGATCACCGGCAAAGGGCGCTCGCCGCACAGCGACGGCGTGCTGCGCCGTATGGTGCCGTTCTGGCTGTCGCGCGAGCCGTTTGCCGGCCTTGTTAGCGGTGTGCGATCCGCCGCGCGCGGGCATGGCGGCGATGGCGCGTTTTATGTCCGGCTGCGCAAACCGGCCGAGCCGCACGGGCACGGGCGCCGATGACCCCGTTCGGCGAGCGGCTGCGGGAATTGCGGGCCGAGCGCGGCATGACGCAAAGGCAGATGGCCCGGGCGATCGGTGTTTCGCCGGCCTATTTGTCGGCGCTCGAGCACGGCAAGCGCGGCACGCCGCGCTGGATTCTGGTGCAGGAGATCATTGCCTGCCTGAACATCATCTGGGACGAAGCCGACGAATTGCAGCGTCTGGCGCTGCAATCGGCGCCGCGCGTGACCATCGACACGACCGACCTGTCGCCGCGCGCGACCGAACTGGCCAACCTCTTGGCTTCGGGGATCGATGTCTTGTCCGATGAGGCGATCGAGGATCTGCGTCTGAGACTCGATGCGGCGATCCGGCAATCGGAGCGATGAACAGCGCACCACCGCCTCCCCATCCAAGGGGAAGGCGGGATCGCCAACGCCCTACAGAATGAACCGTGACAGGTCCGTGTTGCGGGCCAGTTCACCGACATTGGTCTTCACATAATCGGCGTCGATCACCATCGTCGTGCCGGCCTTGTCGGGCGCTTCGAACGAGATTTCGTCGAGCACGCGTTCCATCACCGTCTGCAGCCGGCGCGCACCGATGTTCTCGACGGATGCGTTCAGGTCTACGGCGATGTCCGCCAGCGCATCGATCGCATCGTCGGTGAATTCGAGCGTCACCTCTTCGGTCGCCATTAGCGCGATGTACTGCTTGATCAGACTGGCCTCGGTCTCGGTCAGGATGCGGCGGAAATCATCCCGCTCCAGCGCCCGCAACTCGACGCGAATCGGTAGTCGTCCCTGCAGCTCGGGGATCAGATCGGACGGCTTGGAGACGTGGAAGGCGCCCGAAGCGATGAACAGCACATGGTCGGTTTTGACCGGCCCATACTTGGTCGCCACGGTCGTGCCCTCGACGAGCGGCAACAGGTCGCGTTGCACGCCTTCCCGCGACACGCCTGCCCCAAAACGGCCTTCACTGGCGGCAATTTTGTCGATCTCGTCCAGAAAGACGATGCCGTCGTTTTCGACCGACCTGAGCGCTTCGGCGGTCACCTGATCCTCGTCGAGCAGCTTGTCGGACTCGTCGGCAACGAGAAGATCGTGGCTTTCACGCACCGTCGTCTTGATTGTCTTTGTCCGTTGGCCGAACGCCTTGCCCATGATGTCGTTGAGATTGATCATCCCGACATTGCCGCCGGGCATGCCCGGAATGTCGAAGCCGGGCATGCCGCCCTGACCGGTATCGGCGACTTCCACCTCGATCTCTTTGTCATCGAGCTGGCCTTCGCGCAGCTTTTTGCGGAACGAATCGCGGGTGGCCGGGCTGGCGTTCTTGCCGACCAGCGCTTCGAGCACCCGCTCTTCGGCGTTGACCCGGGCTTTGGCCTTGACGGCGTCGCGCTTCTTCTCGCGGACCAGTCCGATGCCGATCTCGACAAGATCACGGATGATCTGTTCGACATCGCGGCCGACATAGCCGACTTCGGTGAACTTGGTCGCTTCCACCTTGATAAAAGGGGCGCCCGCAAGCCGCGCCAGGCGCCGCGAGATTTCGGTCTTGCCGACACCGGTCGGCCCGATCATCAGGATGTTTTTGGGCATCACCTCGTCGCGCAGATCGTCGGCGAGCTGCTGACGGCGCCAGCGATTGCGCAGCGCGATCGCGACTGCGCGCTTGGCGTCCTTCTGGCCGATAATGTGGCGGTCGAGTTCCGAGACGGTCTCCCGGGGCGAGAAATTGGTCATGTGGTATGCACTCTGATGGGGGGAAGTTTGTCGAGCAGCGATGTGGGGAGGGTCGGCCGTATGATCAAGCCACGGATGCGCTGCCAGCCGGCGCCGAACACCATGATCAGCGCGCCGCCGACGAGCAGGATCAAGGCGAAAGGCGGAATTCCGGTCTTGTTGGCCGCCGAATTGACCAGATAATAGATGCCGAGCGACCCGAAATAGGCCAGCGTCGGGATCAGCAGCGAACGCCGGTCGATGGCAAGCGCCACATAGACGAAGATCGTGATCAGCACCGCCAGCATGACCATGGCACTCACGCCGGGCTCGATTTCGCCGAAGACGACATCTTGGCCCGTCGACATGATGAACAGCGGATGGACCAGCAAAGGCGCCGAGATCACATGCAGCCAGAAGGCGCAATCCGACCAAACGGTCACCCGCTCCCGGTCGCGCAGATCGAACACCACGCCAACGGCGAAGATGACGAGGCCGGAGATCAGCGGCATATAGAGCGCATTGCGCAAAAGTTCGGGCAGATCGTCGAGGGCGGGCAGATAGAGCCGGCCCTCGGTCACCCCGTCATAGAGGAACAGTGTCACATAGAAGAAGGCCAGCGCCGTCAGGCAGAGCGCGATCGCGCCTGCCATGATCGGCACGCGAAAGCGCCAGAAATAGAGCGCGGCGGCCACCGCGATTCCGCCGAGCAAAACCGTGCCCGCAATGCCCAGTTGCGGGCGCATGGCGGCCAGTTGCAGCGGGTTTTCCGGCAAGGTGATGCCATAGCCCGTCACCACCCATTCGGTCAGGATCGCCTGGATCGCGAACAGAAAGCCCAGACCGATGACTGTGGAGGCAAGGCGCATGCGATGCTGGCGCGTGACGAATTCGGCGACGGCCCAAAGGAACACCGCCATGATGGCGAACATCGTCAGTCTCTGTTCGCCGATCACGGTCATGAGCGCGGCGAACAGGCCGGCGCTCAACATGACGACGCCGATGGTGACGAACACATCATTGCCGCCGCCGATCAGGCCCATGTTCTCATCGATGCTTGGCGCCGGTCGGCGGCTTGCCTCGGCATCGAGAGTACCGTCGGCGAGGGCGATCAGCCGGTCCCGCTGGCTGGCGCCGATGATGTTGCGGCTGACGGCATCGTCCAGTTGCGCCCGTGACAGCATTCAGCGTCTCCGTCGGTCGATGTTTTCGGGATCATAGCGCATGATCAGATAGTCGCCGGTCCGTCCAGACAGCGCGTCGATCGGCCGGAAACCGGCCTTTTCGTAGGCGCGCACCGCACGCGCGTTTTTGAGGTCCGGGTCGATCAGGATCGATCGATGGCCCTTTCGCCACAGCATCTCGGCCATCGTCCGGACCGCGACCGATCCGATGCCCTTCGACAGCGATCCAGCTTCGGCGATGAACAGATCAATGCCCACGGCGCCCTCCGGTAGCATGTCAAGCCACGGGGTTTCGGCCAGTTGATCGGGCGTTTTGTGGTCGTCGAAAAACGAATATTGGATGTAGCCGGTCGGCACGCCACCGAGCTCGAAAATGAAGGGCCGCGTGCTGTCGCGGCCGTCCAACTTCGCCCTTATGCGCCCGATCTGTGTCTCCACATCGCCCCACCATTGCCGCACATGGTCCCGCACCAGCCACTGTGCGAGCATCGGCAAATCATCGGCCGTAACGGGCCGAAGGACCGGCTGGATGGTCGGCGGAGCATCACTCGGCATCGAGAAACTTCACCATCATGGTCTCGTCAACAAAAACGCCGTCGACAATGAGCGCCCGCCGCTCGGTACCATAGGCAGCAAAGCCGGCACGCTGGTAAAACCGCTTTGCGGCTTCATTGCGCACGCCGACACCAAGACCGATCTGCAAGATGCCCATGGCGTGCGCGGCTGCAATGACGGCATCCATGAGCGCTTGGCTGGCCCCGGTGCCGCGGCCTTCGGGCGCGACATAAACACCGTAAAGCATGCATTTGTGACATTGTTTCTCGCCCTTTTGACGCACGATGTTCATGCTGCCGACCATGCGACCGCCGGCAAACGCGCCAAAGAACACGCGATCGGGGAGGCCGTTCAGCAGATCGTGCCAATAGGCGGGCGGGCGCAAGCGAGCGTCCTCAATGGAATCGCCGAAGGCCTCCGGCGTGTCAGCCAAGGCCGCCAGCCGCAAGGCGCGGTAGGCACCGACATCGGCGACCGTCAATTGGCGAACGGCCGGTTTCACCCGGCGGCGTCCAGCGTTTCCATGACCAGATTGTCGTTGGTGTAGACGCAGATGTCGGCGGCGATTGTCATTGCCTTGCGGGCGATGGTTTCCGCATCATGATCGCCATCGGCCAGCGCGCGGGCAGCCGCCAGCGCGTAGTTTCCGCCTGATCCGATCGCCATGACACCATGTTCGGGTTCCAGCACATCGCCATTGCCGGTCACGCACAGCGACACGTCCTTGTCAGCCACCAGCATCAGTGCTTCCAGATTGCGCAGATATTTGTCCGTGCGCCAGTCCTTGGCCAACTCCACGCAGGCTCGCATCAACTGGCCCGGATATTGTTCAAGCTTCTTTTCCAGCCGCTCCAGAAGGGTGAAGGCGTCCGCCGTTGCGCCGGCAAATCCAGCGATCACCTGGCCGTCCTTGCCGATCCGGCGCACCTTGCGGGCATTGCCCTTCATCACGGTCGCCTGGCCCATCGTCACCTGCCCGTCGCCGGCAATGACGACCTTGCCGCCCTTGCGCACGGTCACGATCGTGGTCGCGTGCATGGACGGCAGTCCGTTTCGTTCACTCATCTCATCGTCCTTGTTGAACCGTTGCGCCCTATGTAGGTGACCGCCCGGCCCATGCAATCGGGCTTTCGACCCGCTGGCGTTTGCGCCTGTCGCTTGGTAAGAGGCGCCCGATCAACCCGGAGAGCAAGGCGATGAGCGCGCGCACGGCCACCGTCAGCCGCAAGACCAACGAAACCGACATAACCGTGACCGTTGATCTCGACGGCAGCGGAGAACGATCGATCGAAACGGGCATCGGCTTTTTCGACCATATGCTCGACCAGCTTTCGCGCCATTCGCTGATCGACATGACGGTCAGGGCAAGGGGCGATACGCATATTGATGATCACCACACGGTCGAGGATGTCGGCATCGCGCTCGGTCAGGCAATCGGCAAGGCGCTGGGCGACCGGCGCGGCGTGACGCGTTATGCCAGCCTTGATCTGGCCATGGACGAAGCGCTCACCCGCGCGGCACTCGACGTGTCAGGCCGGCCGTTCCTGGTCTGGAAGGTGGACTTCACCGCGCCCAGGATCGGCACGTTCGACACCGAACTGGTTCGCGAGTTCTTTCAGGCTCTGAGCCAGCATGCCGGCATTACGCTGCATGTCGAAAACTTCTACGCCGCCAACAGCCACCACATCGCAGAGACCTGTTTCAAGGCGGTGGCGCGGGTGCTGCGGACGGCCATTGAGATCGATCTGCGGCAGGCCGGTGCCATTCCGTCGACCAAGGGCTCGTTGAGCGGATAGGGCCATGGCACGCTATGTGATCCTGCGTCACGAGGACAGGACTCCACCGCGCGGTCGGCCGCCCGTTCTGGTGATCCGCGACGGCTGGTCGCTGGTCGGCTTCATCGTGCCGCTGTTCTGGCTCTTGTGGCACAGGCTGTGGTTTGCGGCCTTTGGCGTTTTTGCCGCTTCGTTGGCCATCGCGCTGATGGCACAGAACCCGCAATGGGCCCCGCTCGCCCTGCCGTTCCATCTGCTTGTCGGGTTTTTTGTGGGTCTTGAGGGTCAGGGCTGGCGGATCGGCGCGGCCCGTCTGCGTGGCTACCAGATTGCCGATATTGTCGAGGCGGACGCGCAGGAGGCAGCCGAATTGCGGCTGGCGACGGCCCATGACGGCGCCACCGAAGAAAGCCCGCTTTTGGCGACGTTGGTGCCGGGCAGGCAATTGGCCGCCGCCGAGACGCCCGATTTCCTGTTCGCCGCGCCGGGCGGGGTGAACCGCTGATGCGCGTCGCCATCATCGATTACGGGTCAGGCAATCTGCGCTCCGCCCACAAGGCGTTCGAACGCGCGGCCCGCGAGCGCGGCATTCATGCCGAGATCGAAGTCACCGCCGATGCCGATCGCGTCGCGTCCGCCGACCGCGTTGTTCTGCCGGGAGTTGGCGCCTATGCCGACTGCCACGCCGGACTCGATGCCGTTCCCGGCATGCATGACGCGATAGACGAGGCCGTGATCGCCAAAGGACGCCCGTTTCTGGGCATCTGCGTCGGCATGCAGCTCATGTCGACACGCGGGCTCGAAAAGACCGTCACGCCCGGCTTTGACTGGATCAAGGGCGACGTGACGCTGATGACACCGTCCGATCCGGCGCTGCGCATCCCGCAGATCGGGTGGAACACGCTGGATGTCAGACGCGACCATCCGCTGTTCGCAGGCATCCCGACCGGTCCGGACGGTTTGCACGCCTATTTCGTCCATTCCTATCATCTGGCCGCCGCGCATGACGCCGACATTGTCGCCACATGCGGCTATGGCGGGCCGGTGACGGCCGCGGTCGCGCGTGACAACATGGCCGGAACCCAGTTCCACCCCGAAAAGAGCCAGACGCTCGGCCTGGCCCTGATCGGCAATTTTCTGAAGTGGGCGCCGTGAACCAGACTAAGATACTCTTTCCCGCCATCGACCTTAAAGACGGCCAATGCGTTCGGCTCAAGCTCGGCGACATGGACCAGGCGACGGTCTACAATGACGATCCCGCCGCGCAGGCCAAAACCTTCGAGGATGAAGGTTTCAAATGGCTGCATGTGGTCGATTTGAACGGCGCGTTTGAGGGCGAAAGCGTCAATGGCGAAGCGGTCGATGCGATCCTTGCCGCCACGAAAAACCCGGTCCAGCTCGGCGGCGGCATTCGCACGTTGGCCGATATCGAGCGCTGGCTCGACAAGGGTCTTGCCCGGGTGATCCTGGGCACGGTCGCCGTGCGCGATCCGGATCTGGTCCGCGAAGCATGCCGCGCCTTTCCCGGCAAGATCGCCGTCGGCATCGACGCCAAGGGCGGCAAGGTTGCCGTCGAAGGATGGGCGGAGGCATCCGAACTGGGCGCGATTGAACTCGCCAAACAGTTCGAGGGCGCCGGCGTCGCCGCAATCATTTTCACCGATATCGACCGCGATGGTGTGCTCACCGGCATCAACTGGGACGCGACGATCGATCTGGCCGAGGCGGTCTCGATCCCGGTGATCGCCTCGGGCGGCATGGCCTCGCTCGCCGATGTGGTGCGCATGGTCATGCCCGATGCCGAACGGCTGGAGGGCGCGATCTCCGGCCGCGCGCTCTATGACGGGCGCATCGACCCGCAGATCGCGCTGGGCGTCCTCGACGGCATCCTGCCGCCTGACGAAGGCCTGTTCACATGACGATGAAAGCCCGTGTCATCCCTTGCCTCGACGTCAAGGACGGCCGCGTCGTCAAGGGCGTCAATTTCGTCGATCTGATCGATGCAGGCGATCCGGTCGAGGCCGCCAAGGCCTATGATGCCGCCGGCGCCGACGAATTGTGCTTTCTCGACATCACCGCCTCGTCCGACGATCGCGAAACGATTTTCGATGTCGTCGCGCGCACCGCAGAACACTGCTTCATGCCGCTGACGGTCGGCGGCGGCGTCCGGACGATCGAGGATATTCGCAAGCTGCTTCTGGCCGGCGCCGACAAGGTCTCGATCAACACGGCGGCGGTCAAGAACCCACAATTCGTCGCCGAAGCCGCCGACAAGTTCGGCAATCAATGCATCGTCGTCGCCATCGATGCAAAGAAAGTGTCGGGCGCGGGCGAACCGGATCGCTGGGAAATCTTCACTCATGGCGGCCGCGAGCCGACCGGCATTGACGCAGTCGCATTTGCAAGAAAAGTCGTCGATCTGGGCGCCGGCGAGATCCTGCTCACCTCGATGGATCGGGACGGCACCAAGGCAGGATTCGACATCGCGCTGACCCGCGCCATCGCCGATGCTGTGCGCGTGCCGGTCATCGCATCAGGCGGTGTCGGCACTCTCGATCATATGGTCGAGGGCGTGCGCGACGGCCATGCCACCGGCGTTCTGGCCGCCTCGATCTTCCATTTCGGAACGCACACGATCGGCGAGGCCAAGGCGCACATGGCCGATGCCGGGCTTGCGGTTCGCCTCGATCCTGCGGCATGAACGGTCATGGCTTACACCCTGCACGACCTTGAATCGATTGTCGCCAAGCGCGCCAAAGCCGATCCGGCCGAGAGCTGGACGGCGAAGCTCGTTGCCGCCGGACCGGAACGGGCGGCCAAGAAGCTGGGCGAAGAGGCGGTCGAAACGGTGATCGCCGCGCTCGGAAACGACAAGGATGCGCTGGTCGCCGAAAGTGCCGATCTTCTCTATCACTGGCTCGTCGTCTGCCACGCGCGTGGCATCGGGCTTGACGACGTTCTCGCCGAGCTGGAGCGCCGTACCGCCCAAAGTGGACTTGCAGAGAAGGCCGCGCGCGACGCATAAAGGCGCTCCGAGCTGCCGACCGACGGGGATTGACCCATGGATCGCACCGCCGACAGCGCCAACGACCGGGCCGGACATGTGCCGGACAGTCTCGATGCGGTTGCCGATGGCATGTCCCTGGCGGACCAATTGTCCGGCGGCGACCTGTCGCCCTACCGCCATTTCACGGCGACCAAATGGGCCGAGTTCCGCGCCGACACGCCGCTCACGCTGAGCGCGGACGAGGTCAAGCGCCTGCGCTCGCTGAACGACCCGGTTGATCTGGAAGAGGTCCGCCGCATCTATCTGTCCATATCGCGGCTGCTGTCCGCCCATGTCGAGGCATCCCAGGAACTGTTCCGCCAGCGCAAGCGGTTCCTCAATTTCCCCGAAGCGATCAAGACGCCCTATATTATCGGCATTGCCGGATCGGTGGCCGTGGGCAAATCGACCACCGCGCGTGTTTTGACCGAACTTCTGTCGCGCTGGCCGTCCAGCCCCAAGGTGGACCTGATCACGACCGACGGTTTCCTGTTGCCCAATGCCGTGTTGCGAGAACGCGGGCTGATGGAACGCAAGGGCTTTCCCGAAAGCTACGATGTCGGCGCCATCCTGCGGTTCCTGTCGGCGATCAAGGCCGGTGAGCAAACGGTCAGGGCGCCGCTTTATTCGCACCTGACCTATGATGTGCGCGAAGGTGACTACAAGACGATCGACCGGCCCGACATTCTGATCTTCGAGGGCATCAACGTGCTTCAGGTGCGCGATCTGCCCGAAGACGGCCGCACCATCCCGTTCGTGTCGGACTTTTTCGACTATTCGATCTATATCGATGCGGACGACGATCTGATCCACACTTGGTATGTCGATCGCTTCATGAAGCTGCGCCAAACAGCGTTCCAGGACCCGCAATCCTTCTTTCATCGCTATTCGCAACTCTCCGAAGATGCCGCGCGGGCGATTGCCGAGGGGCTGTGGGCCAACATCAATTTGCGGAACCTGAGAGAGAACATCCTGCCGACCCGTCCGCGCGCCGACCTGATCCTGCGTAAGGGGTCGGACCATCTGGTCGAATCGGTGCTCTTGCGGAAACTATAGCCGGCAAATCAAAACAAAAAATTTGCCGGCTATGGAAGTGTGACGCGTCGGAGGGTCAGATTGATGCGCCCGGGTTTTTCCAGCAGCATCGACGTTCCCGGATAGATTCGGTCAACCCCATGATAGGCCAGCCGGCTGGCGCCGCCCAGAACGATGATGTCGCCGGAGACAAGACGCAGCGAACTGGTCTTGCCGCCGCGCTCGGGTCCGCCGACGCGAAACAGGCAGTCGTCGCCCAGCGAGATGGACAGGACCGGCGCGTCGAAATCCGCTTCGTCCCGATCCTGGTGTAACCCCATCTTCGTCTCGGGCGCATAGAAATTGATCAGGCAGGCTTCCGGCGGATGCGGGTATCCGGCAAGTTCGGCCCAAAGCGCCAGAAGCCGCGCCGGCATGGCCGGCCAGGGCGCGCCGGTGACCGGATGCGTCGGCTGGTAGCGATAGCCCCGCTCCTTGTCGGTCACCCAGCCAAGCGGCCCGCAATTGCTCATCCGCACGGACATGGGTTTGCCCGTGCGGGGCATGACGGGCACGAACAGCGGCGCCTGCGAAACGACAGCGCGGATGTCGTCAACGAGTTCCGCTTGCGCCTGCGGATCGAGTGCACCCGGAATGTGCCGCACGCCGGCCGGCAACGCGGTCAAAGCCGGGCCTCCGAAACCGGGATGGTTCGCGCATCAGTCATAGCGCAGATCGGTCGCCTTGCCGCCGAACACGCGGTAGGCATAGATCGAGTAGATGGCGATCACCGGGATGACGACCATCGCGCCGACCAGCACGATCATCAGGCTTTCAGGCGCTGCCGCCGCTTCGTAGATGGTCGTCCGTTCCGGCACCACATAGGGATAAAACGAATAGGCGAGCCCGAAAAAGCCCAGCACCATGATCGCGGTCATCGCGATGAAGGGCAGCAGGGAAAAGCGGTCGTTGCGGTCGGGCAGATGCGCCAATTGCCAGAACAGGAAGGCAAACAGGATCGCGGTCATCATCGGCAGGGGCGCCAGCGCCACGATCTCGGGGACCGAGAACCATTTGGCGAAGATGCGGTCGCTGGCAAAAGGGGTCGCCAGTGAAATTGCCACCATACCGACCATGGCCAGGACGAGCGCGCGGCGCATCCATGTGACGGCGCGCTTCTGAAGATCGCCATCGGTCTTGTGGATGAGCCATGCGGCGCCGATCGCCGCGTAAGCCGCTGTCAGGCACAGCGCCACGACGAGCCCGAACACCATCGTTGCCCTGTCGCCGTTGAGACCCAGAACATATGCGCCGAGCATATAGCCCTGGCTGAGCGCGGTCACCAAAGACCCGCCGAAAAACACCCGGTTCCAGAGCCACTTTTCCTCATCGGTCGCCTTGGCACGAAACTCGAAGGCGACCCCGCGCGCAATCAGGCCGATCAGCATGATCGCGACCGGAAGATAAAGCTCCGTCAGGATCACCCCGTGCGCGACCGGAAATGCGACGAGCAAGATACCGATCGCCAGGACCAGCCACGTTTCGTTGGCATCCCAGAACGGCCCGATCGAGGCGATCATCCGGTCGCGATCCTCGACGGGCGCGACGGCGAACAGGATGCCGACGCCCAGGTCGAAGCCGTCCAGCACCACATAGACGAGGATGGCAATGCCCATCAGCCCGGCGAAGATGACCGGCAGGTGGGGGTAGAGCACGGTTACGTCCATCGCCGTCACTCCGCGGGCTGGGGCATGGCGTCTTCGCCGCCCGGGATTGCCGTGCCGCCGGCGGGACCGGGCTCCGGCCTTTCATCGCCACGCCTGGCCGCCTTGACCGCCAACCGGATGATGACGAACCCGTAGGCGCCCAGCAGCAGCACATAGACCGCCAGATAGGCCAGAAGCGTCGACAGCACCATGCCGCCGGCAACCGGGCCGAGCGCATCCTTGGTGGTCATGACACCCGTGACGAGCCAGGGCTGCCGGCCGATCTCGGTGACATACCAGCCCGAAAGGGTCGCAACCCAGCCGCTGACGGCCATCGGCACAAAGCCGAGTGCAAGCCAGCGCGGCAGGGGATCGTCGGTGCCGCCGCGTCGCCACAGGAACCAGGTGCCGGTCCACGCCATGACCAACATCAGGACGCCGGTGCCCACCATGATGCGGAAACCCCAGAAAACCGGTGCCACGGGCGGATGCTCGATGGTTCCATCCTCCATGACGAAGTCATTCAGGCCCGGCACCTCGCCGTCGAGTGAATGGGTCAGGATCAGGCTCGCAAGGCCGGGAATCTTGACTTCAAGATGGTTTTCGCGGGCTTCCTGGTCCGGCAGCGCGAACAAGATCAGTGGCGCGCGGCTCTTGGTTTCCCAATGGCCTTCCATGGCGGCGATCTTCGCCGGTTGATGCTCGAGCGTGTTCAACCCGTGCTGATCGCCGGCAAAAATCTGGATCGGGATCAGGATTGCGCCGAGCACGATGCCCGTGTTCAGCGCCTTGCGCAAGGCCGGTGTCCGGTCACCGAGCAAATAGCGCAGCGCCGAGATGCCGGCGACCAGGAACGCGACCGTGAGGCCCGAGGCCAGAAGCATGTGGACGAGCCGATAGGGCATGGACGGATTGAAGATGATCGCCAACCAGTCTGTGGCGTGAGCAACGCCGTCGCGCATCTCGAACCCGGCCGGCGTCTGCATCCATGAGTTCAGAACGAGAATCCAGAACGCGCTCATCGTCGTGCCGAATGCGACAAGGAACGTGGCCAGCGTATGGATGCGATTGGAAACGCGCCTGAAACCGAACAGCATGATGCCGACGAACACCGCCTCCAGAAAGAAGGCGGTCATGATCTCATAAGCCAGCAAAGGACCGGCAATGTTGCCGACCGTTTCCATGAAGCCCGGCCAGTTGGTGCCGAACTGGAAGCTCATGGTGATGCCCGAGACGACGCCCATGGCAAAGGACAGGGCGAACACCTTCACCCAGAAGAAATAGGCGTCCATCCACGCCGCATCGCCGGAACGATGGTACCGCAGCTTGAAATAGAACAGCACCCAGCCGAGCGCGATGGTGATCGTCGGAAACAGGATATGAAAGGAAATGTTCGCCGCGAACTGGATGCGGGACAGCAGGAAGGGGTCGAACGTGGTGGTGTCCATGATTGCGCCTTTCGGAGCCGGATATGGATGCCGCACCGCAATATTGGGATAGGACACGCTGCCGCATGAAACAATGATGACGGACTTGGTCCGCGCGGCCCGAACAATTGCCGGTACGCTTGCCGCAGTGCTATGTTCCAGCGGTTTTCACCCAACCATTTTCAGTATTCATCGAAGGGAGATCAATATGGCGAAGAAGAGCAAAGAGCGTTTTGAAGACGCCGAGGAACTCAAGGCTGACGTCGATGCACTGCGCGAAGAGCTGATCGATCTTGAAAGGCTGGCAACAACAGTCACCTATCAGCAAACAGATCATACCTTCAAGAACGGCACGCGCGGGCCGGTCAACGATCTGCACGTCGAATTCGACGCCGGCGACATCAAAGTCAAGAAAAAGGGCCCGTTCAACAACGCCAAGGTCAGGAAGTTGGCTGACGGGCGCTCGCGCGTCGATTTCGACAAGCCTGACGGTGACATTGCCAGCGGCAAGGATTTCGAGGTGACCTTCGAGCGTGACGGCGAGTTTGCGATCAAGCGCTGGCGCTGGACGCGCAATGGCAACACCGGGCGATGGCACAAGGGCGCGCCATAAGCCCGTGCATCACGCCTGCCCGGTCAGCTCCGCGACCTTCTTGGAGTGCGCCACCGCTTCGGTGCCGCCCGTCGTCTTGGTGTAAAGTTCCAGCCCCTCGTCCTCGTCGGCGACGGGCGTCAGCGCCGTGTCGGTATAGGTCTTGGCATCGGGGTCGCGGGCGATCCGCACCGCCCATAGCGTGGCGCGGGCGATCGCCAGCCCGAACAGGACATGGATCCGCACCGTGTCCCAGGCAAAGCGCGGCCAGAAGACGAGCGGGTTTTCGCGCGGCAGGCCGGGGCGTCGTTCGCTGGGGTGACGCAGGCGCAAAATGCCTGACTCAAGCGGATGGACGTCTTCGAGGCGGATTGTCGTTTCAAACTGGACCAGCAGCTTGACCAGGCTGGTGACAGAGACGCCGGTGGCGGCCGCGCGCCGCAGCAGCGTCTTCATGTGGGCCGGCGTGTAATAGAGCCGCCAGGCTTCATAATAGATCGCCAGCCATTCGTCCCGGCTCATATGCGCATGGTCGGTGACGACATGGTGCAGGTCGTAGGCGTTCAGATCGGCATCCATGTCGACGCCCTTCTCCCACAACACCTTGTGGTCCTCCGAACCGGGCAAGGGCGTCAGGTTGAAGAACTCGATAATATCGAGCGGCAGTTCTTCCTGCAAAATCTTGATGTCGCGCCGGATCGTTTCGGGCGTGTCGGCGGGAAAACCGAGAATGTAGCCGGCCAGCGTAATGATGCCCTGTGCCTTCCAGGCGAGCAGCATCTTGCGGTACTCGGTGATCTTGTTCTGGCGCTTTTTGGCCGCGATCAGATTGTCCGGATTGACATTTTCAAGACCGATGAAGACGCGTGTCACACCGGCGCGCTTGGCCTTTTCGACGAACCCGTCGATCTTGTGGCACAGCGTATCGACCTGGATCATCAGGCCAAGCGGGATGCCGTCTTCCTCGCGCAGCTTGATCAGCCGGTCGAAGATCGACTCCCACTCCCGGTTGCGGGCGAAATTGTCGTCGGTGATAAAGAATTTGTGGATGCCCTGTTCCCAGTTCAGCCGCACCAGCTGCTCGACATCGTCCGCAGACCGATAGCGGGATTTGCGGCCCTGCACGTTGATGATGGTGCAAAAGGAGCATTGATAGGGGCAGCCGCGACCGGCGTCGAAACTGGTCGAATGGCCGACCGTGCGCTCGACATAGCGCTTGGGCAGAAACGGCGCCGGCGTGCCTTCGATGCCGGGCAGATCGTTCATATAGTCATAGACGGGCTGAAGCCGGCCCTGGGCGGCGTCCGACAGGATGACATCGAACCGCCCCTCGGCTTCGCCGGTGAACATCGAAATGCCCAGATCGCGGCAGGCGTCGAGATCGACCGCATGGCCGTCGAGCATGGCAAGGCACCCGGACACGTGAAACCCGCCCATCGCCACCTGAATGCCCGCCGCGCGAAACTGGCGAGCCAGATCGAGCGCGCGCGGATATTGGTTGGACTGGACACCGACCAGCGCCACCATGCCGAAATTGTTGTTGTCTGCAAACCGTTTGACGAGCCCGGCGATATCGATGCGCGTGTTCGTCTCGTCCATCGCATCGATATCGATCCGCGTGTCGGGTCCGAGCACCTTGGCCTCGGCGCAGTCCGCGGCTATGCCGTAGACGGCGGCCAGCGAATTGGACGGAATGATCGACCGCCACCAGCGGATGACATAGCCGTCTTCGCCATAATGTGACGGTTTGATCAGAACGAGCTGAAATCGGCGTTCGGCGGTGTTGGGCGTCTGAAGCACGAGGTCATCCCCCTGGCGGACGGTTTGGCGCCTTCTACCATAGGATGAAAGGGAAGGCGACCGTCGCGGATGCAACGCACCATTGTGTGGTCGCCATCACGCCGATCCGGTTTTGCCGCAGCGCGGACACGCCATGTTGCGCTTGAAATAAGTGACCCGCGTTTGCGGCCCGTGCTTGCGCGCCAGCGCGGGAATGTCGAGGATCTTGGTGTGCGTGCAGTGGACGCACTCGAACATCACGACCTGGCCGGACCGTGCCAGATCCTCCAGTGTCCAATAGCCGGGCACGCCCAGAAAGTCGTCGGATGAAGCCATGCCGGCCCTCCCACGTCAGCGGCGGAGCGCCTCGCCCAGCCATCCGCCGACCGGTCAGATATCCAGATTTGCGACCGAAAGCGCATTGTCCTGGATGAATTCACGGCGCGGTTCGACTTCATCGCCCATCAATCGGCTGAACAGCGAATCCGCGTCCGTCGCGTCATTGACCTTGACCTGCAGGAGCGAGCGCGCCTCCGGATCAAGCGTTGTTTCCCAAAGCTGCTCGGAATTCATTTCGCCCAGACCCTTGTAGCGCTGCAGTGTCAGACCTTTGCGGCCGGTCTCGAAAATGGTTTCGATCAGCCCCATGGGGCCGGTGATGATTTGGGTGGCATCCTTGCGGCGCAGCGTCGCCGGCTTGTCGAAGGCGCCGTCAAACCGCGTCATGAGGGCGTTGAGCGCCCGCGCATCGGCCGAGCGGATCAGCCCGGCATCGATGATCACCGCTTCCTTGACCCCGCGCACGGTGCGCTCGAACACGAACCCGCCATCGCCTTCGTTGGACGGGTTGATCCGTCCGGCCCAGCCGCGCTCGGTGTCCTCTGAAACCGTGTCCAGCCGGGTTGCGACCCTGGCGGCCACGTCGGCGGCCTGTCCAAGGTCGTTCAGAAGGTCGGGATCGAGCGCGCCGCCAAGCCAAGCCTGCTCGACCACGATCCGGTCGTAGCGCGAGTGCAGCCCCTGCAGCAGCGCCCGGCCCTGAACGCTGGCCTCGATCAGCGCGCGCAGATCGTTGCCGGTGCGCACACCGCCGTTTCCGGTTTCGAGGCTCGTATCTTCCAGGCCGACATCGATCAGATAGTCCTCAAGCGCCTGTTCGTCTTTGAGATATTGCGAGGACTTGCCGCGCGTCACCTTGTAGAGCGGCGGCTGGGCGATATAGAGGTGGCCGCGCTCGATGATCTCCGGCATCTGCCGGAAGAAGAAGGTAAGCAACAGCGTGCGGATATGGGCGCCATCGACGTCCGCATCCGTCATGATGATGATCTTGTGATAGCGCAGCTTGTCGGGGTCGAATTCATCCTTGCCGATGCCCGCGCCCAGCGCGGTGATCAGCGTGCCCACCTGATCCGAACTGAGCATCCGGTCGAACCGCGCCCGCTCGACATTGAGGATCTTGCCGCGCAGCGGCAGGATCGCCTGGTTCTTGCGGCTGCGGCCCGATTTCGCCGAGCCGCCGGCCGAATCGCCCTCAACGATGAAGATCTCCGATTTTGCCGGATCGCGTTCCTGGCAGTCGGCGAGCTTGCCAGGCAGCGAGGTGATGTCGAGCGCGCCCTTGCGGCGCGTCAGTTCACGTGCCTTGCGCGCCGCTTCCCGTGCGGCGGCCGCCTCGACCACCTTGCCGACCAGCGTTTTTGCTTCGGCGGGGTTCTCTTCCAGCCATTCGCCCAGCGTCTCGTTGACGAGGCTCTCAACGACTGGACGCACTTCCGAGGAGACCAGCTTGTCCTTGGTCTGAGAGGAGAATTTGGGGTCCGGCACCTTGACCGACAGGACACAGGTCAGCCCTTCGCGGCAGTCATCGCCGGTCAGCGAGACCTTTTCCTTCTTGGCGAGGCCCGAACTTTCCGCATAGCCGTTGACCTGGCGGGTCAGCGCGCCGCGAAAACCGGCCAGATGGGTGCCGCCGTCGCGCTGGGGAATGTTGTTGGTGAAGCACAGGACGTTTTCATGATAGCTGTCGTTCCACCACAGCGCCGCCTCGACCGTGATCCCGTCCTTCTCTCCGCTGATCACGATCGGCGTTTCGATCAGCGGCTTCTTGGCGCGGTCGAGATAGCGCACGAACGCTTCCAGCCCGCCATCATAGACGAGATCCACCTCGCGGCGATCGGCATGGCGCGCATCGGTCAGGATGATGCGCACGCCGGAATTGAGGAACGCCAGTTCGCGCAGCCGGTGTTCGAGCGTGTCGAAGGAAAACTCGGTTCTAGTAAATGTGTCCGACGAGGGCAGGAAGGTGATCTCGGTGCCGGTGTAGTCGCCCGCATCGCCGGTCACCGCGAGCGGCGCGTCGGCGACCCCGTGCGTGAAGCTCATCTCGTGGAACTTGCCGTTGCGGCCGATCTTCATTTTCAGCGAGACCGACAGCGCGTTGACTACCGAAACGCCGACGCCGTGCAGGCCGCCCGACACCTTGTAGGAGTTCTGGTCGAACTTTCCGCCCGCATGAAGTTGGGTCATGATCACTTCGGCCGCCGAAACGCCTTCGCCCTCGTGGATATCGACGGGAATGCCGCGGCCATTGTCGGTCACCGTCACCGATCCGTCGGCATTGAGCGTCACCGTCACCCGGTCGGCATGGCCGGCCAAAGCTTCGTCAATGGCGTTGTCCACCACCTCATAGACCATATGATGCAGGCCCGATCCGTCATCGGTGTCGCCGATATACATGCCGGGGCGCTTGCGCACCGCATCAAGGCCCTTGAGGACTTTGATGGACTCGGCGCCATAGGCGGCATCGCCGGTTTCGGAGGGGTCGGGAGAGGTTTGCGGTTGATCGCTCATGCGGGCCTTTGTTGTGTTTGTCGCATTGCGCGCGCGATGGCGCGAATCAGCGGGCCAATTGCCCCGGATATATAGGCTTTTGCGGGTCCGAATCCAAATCTGCGGCGCAGTTTGCGGGGGATAGAAGCGCCGTTTGCGACCGGCCCCGGCCCCGTCCGGCAGCACTCTCGCGGCACGGCTGCTAAGCCACTGAATTTATTGTTTGTTTACCATGCTTCTTTCAGCATGCTTGAATGGTTCCACGTTCAGGCGAGGACACGCATGACCGACACTGGCGATCTCGCGCGGCAACTGGCCGGATATGGGCTGACGACCGCGCATATTCTCTACCGCATGCCGGACCATCCGGGCATCTTGCAGACCTTCATCTGGCAGCATTACGACCTCGCACCGGACTTTCCCGAAATGTACCGGTTCCTTGATTTCTGGGAGGACAATCTGGACGGTCCGCTCCATTCGGTGCGCTATGCCCACAAGCGCCTGATCAGTCCGGGCGAATGGCGCAAGGTGGACGGCGAAATCATCCTGCACTGAAGGATGGTGCGGGTGGCTGACCGATCTTGCCCGTCAGGCCGCTTTGGCCGGCTTGTCCACCGATGGCATCGTTCGTGTCTCGACCGCGGTCGGCCCGGCGCGGTGGCCCTTGACCATCGGCCTGCGCGATAGCCGCGGACGCCACACACCCAGAACGACATTGGCAACCGACAGCGCCATGACTGTCCACAGCGCCGCCCATTCATAGGCGATGGCGCTGGCGAGCAGGCTGGCCTCGACCTCGCCGCTGGCAACCCGTTCGGCAACCCTTGCCGCATGGTCGGCCTGGGCGGCGATCACCGTCAGAACGCCCTTGAACATCACGATGCCCGTCGCCGCCTTGAGCAGCACCCATCCCTTGTCGATGAACGGCTTGTGCACGGCCATCGACAAGAGCCCGGTCACCAGCGCGACCGCCAGCGACGGCACCAGCACATAATTGCTGATGGCGGCGATCGCCTGCCGCAGCGCGCTATAGGCGTCGGGCGTCTCCGCCTGCGCCGCCACGAGAAGCACCATGTGCGCGGCAAGCCCGCCGATCAGCCCGCAGGCCGAAAGTGAGTGGAGGATCTTCAAGCTCTTGCGCATGCGTTGCATCGGCAGCCCTTTGCACCAATTCCGTTCCGCCTTCGCGCTGGGTTGAGGCGTCGCACGGTCTGGGCAAGAATGTAGGGCCGATCCGGGGCGCGGTCCAACGCGCCTGATCGGCTGGTGTTTGCCAAGGTCAAACCAGCTTTCCCATCACGGTGTCGAAATGGTCCGGCATGGCCACATTGGCGAAATACCAGTCCTCGGCCCTGTGCCACTGGCGCTCCCATGGGCTGATTTCGCCTTCGCGATCCAAAAGCCGGCGCATGCGTTCGTCTTCGTCAAGGTGCAGAAGAACCCGGTGATCGACGAGGTCGCCCAGTTCCGGGCGAGCGGCATAGACGCCTTCGACGATGATGATCGGCCGCGGTCGTATGATGGTCGCGCGCGCCGAAAGACTGCCATCAAACGCCTGCCAGTCAAACGGGCGATAGCGGGCCGGTCTGTTTGCGATCACGTCGCGCAGGACATCGGCAAGCCGCCGCCAATCGATGCAATCCCGGGCCAGAATTTCGGGCGGATCGGCGCGCACGCCGACGCCGCCAGCGAAAAAGTCGTCGCCTTCGATGAGCGCGCCGGATAAGCGCGCGGCCAGCCGCTTTGCCAGCGTGGACTTTCCAACACCGCTGCGGCCGTCGATGGCAACGATGAATGGCCGCGTGCTGGAGGCGGCCCGGGCGCCGATGATCTGCGCGAGGGCGCCGGCGCGGGCGTCCGGATCATCGGCGATCGACATCAATCTGCACCCGCGCCCGCCGCGGCGTCCGCCTGAACCTGGCGCCGGCCAACCGCGCGGCTGACCAAAAACGTGTCACCCCTGCCCGGGTTGCCAGAGTTCAACGGGATTGCCCTCGGGATCGTGAATCCGGGCGAACCGCCCCACTTCGGGGTGCGCGTCCCATTCATCGCGTGTTTCAACGGCGATGCCTGCCGCCCGCAATTGGGTGATCATCGCTTCGAGATCATCGACACGAAAATTCAGCATGAACGCCTTGTCGGCCGGAAAATAGTCCGTGTCGGCGGCAAAGGGCGCAAATACGGTCGGCCCGGCCGCCTGCATCCACACAGGCGCGCTGTCAACGCCCAGATGGTCCGCATACCATGCCTTCAGTGCCTCGGGGTCCCGCGCCCGAAAGAACACGCCGCCAATGCCGTTCATCTTTTCCATCGCCGTCTCCGTCCGCCATTGCCCGCAAGTGTCTGATCATGACACACCGCCGGTTTCGGCGCACCTGCCAACGCATGTCCGCATCGCCGATGACATCGGTCAGCGCGGACGCTTGATCTTCCGCTTACGTAAACGTAATGATCATTCATCAACACGATGGTGCGCTATGAATCTTGTCTTCCGCCTGATCTGGATCGTGCTCGCCGCGTTCCGAAGGCCCGCCGTCGGCCTCTTCGATGAGACGCGCATCCGCCTGCGCGTCCTGCCGAACGATCTCGACACCAACATCCACATGAACAATGGCCGCTACCTGACGATCATGGATCTGGGGCGTGTGGACTTGACGATCCGTTCCGACCTGTGGCGCGCCATGCGGGCCAATCGCTGGTATCCGGTTGTCGGCAGCGCCAAGATGGTGTTTCGCCGCCCGCTCGGTCCGTTCCAGGCCTATGAGCTGACGACGCGGGTCGTCGGTTGGGACGGCAAATGGGTCTATATGGAGCAGCGTTTCATCGTCGGCGAAACCGTGCATGCGCGCGGCGTGCTCAAGGCGCTGTTCCTCAAGGGTCGCGAAAAGGTGCCCAGCGCCGACCTGGCCCGCGCGCTTGGTCACGAGGGGCCGTCTCCGGACCTCGATCCGGACATGGTCGCGGCACTGGACTGACGCCGGGCTCGGTCCGCTATGATGGACCTTATCGGGAGGTGCGTGCAAAATGACCGTTCAGGACATTCTCGACTGGCTGGCGAAGACGGGCACGCCCGAAGTCGTCGCCGGGATGGCACGCTTTGGCATTCCGAACGATCATGCCTTCGGCATTGCCATGGGTGCACTCAAGACCAAGGCCAAGGCGATCGGAACGGATCACGCGCTGGCGCTCGCCCTTTGGGAAACCGGCTTCTACGAGGCACGCCTGCTCGCCGCCGAAATCGCCGAGCCCGGCATGCTGTCGGAGACGACCATGGACGATTGGTGCGCCGACTTCGACAATTGGGCGATCTGCGATCACACCTGTTTCACACTCTTCGACAAGACGCCATACGCCTGGGACAAGGTGGACCAATGGGCCGGGCGCGGGGAGGAATTTGTTCGCCGCGCCGC
The DNA here is from genome assembly GCA_017642895.1 of Roseitalea sp. GTDB lineage: Bacteria > Pseudomonadota > Alphaproteobacteria > Rhizobiales > Rhizobiaceae > Roseitalea. The sequence continues at coordinate 28,803 of JAEPON010000006.1, read as the reverse complement.
CTATGCTTTGATTTGGGCTCTGTCGGTGCACGACAAGAAAGCCGCCGACGCCGTGTTCGAGGAGGCCCTTGTGCTGATAGAAGCCGCACCGCCCGACGACCGTCCGCTGGTCAAGAAGGCGGTCGATATGGCGTTGCGGGCGATCGGCAAGCGCAATCCCGCGCTCAACGCCGCCGCGCGGCGGACCTGCGCCCGACTGATGGCCAAGCCCGAAAAGTCCTTGCAGTGGATCGGCCGCCACGCCCTCAAGGAACTGGAAAGCGACAAGGTTCAAGCCCAGCTGGAACGGCGCGCGAAGCGGTGATCACATCGGGATCGGCCACTTGCGGTGCACCTGTTCGACATCTTCGAGCACGGCGTCGTTCAGCTTGAGGTCCGCCGCGTCGATGCAGGTCTTGAGCTGGTCCATCGAGGTTGCCCCGATGATCACCGAGGTCAGGAAAGGCCGGGTAAGACAAAAGGCCAGCGCCATCTGGGCCGGATCGAGCCCGTGCTTGCGCGCAACGTCGAGATATTGGCCGAGCGCCGGCTCCAGATAGTCCGTCACGCGTCCGCCGATCGTCCCATTGATCGTCCGGCGCGAGCCCTCGGGCATGTCGCCGCCTTCATATTTGCCGGTCAGAAGCCCGCCGGCGAGCGACGAATAGGAGAGCAGCCCCACATCCTCATGATGGCCCAGTTCCGCGAAATCGAGATCGTAGATGCGGTGCAGCAGCGAATATTCGTTCTGCATCGATTGCACGCGCGGCCAGCCTTTGTCTTCGGCGATGCGCAGATATTGCGCCGTACCCCACACAGTCTCGTTGGACAGGCCCAGATGCCGGATCTTGCCCTCATCGACCAATGCCTGCGCGGTTTCGAGGATTTCGGCGATGCCGTCGAAAGCCTTGGCCGTGTCCTGTGCCTCGGGCGCATAGGTCCAGCTTTGGCGGAAATGGTAGGAGCCGCGGTTCGGCCAGTGAATCTGGTAAAGATCGATGTGATCGGTCTGCAGCCGTTTCAGCGACCGTTCACAGGCGTTGCGCATCTTTTTGGCGTCGATCGGCCGTCCGCCATCGACGCCATGCCCGCCGGGCCCGATCACCTTGGTGGCCAGAACGATCCCGTCGCGCCGCCCGCCCTCGGCCAGCCAGGCGCCGACGATCTCTTCGGTGCGTCCTGCGGTGTTCGTCGCGAACGGGGTGGTCGGGTACATTTCCGCGGTATCGAAGAAATTGACGCCGGCCTCGACCGCATAGCTCATTTGCTCGTGGGCCTCGGCCTCGCTGTTCTGTGACCCCCAGGTCATCGTGCCGAGACAGATTTCGGACACGTCCAGGCCCGTGCGGCCCAGCTTGCGCATTTTCATGATAGTCCCCAGATGGATGGCTGAAAAACAGGATCGAGACCGCGAACATAGGCCGGCCATGACCGCCCCGCTACCCGTGCTCTACTCTTTTCGCCGCTGTCCTTATGCGATGCGCGCAAGGCTCGCGATTGCCGCAAGCGGTATGACGGTCGAACTGCGCGAAGTGGTGTTGCGTGACAAGCCGGACGCCATGATCGAGGCATCGCCCAAGGCCACCGTGCCGGTCCTTGTCCTCGCGGATGGCGCGGTGATCGACGAGAGTTGGGACGTCATGACATGGGCGTTGTCACAGGCCGACCCGGAAGGATGGTGGCCCAAGGATCATCCGCTTCGTTCCGGCATCGAAACATTGGTCGCCGCCAATGATGGGCCGTTTAAGAAGGCATTGGATCGCTACAAATATCCAAGTCGTTACGAAAGCGAAATCGTTTGTGAAACCGATCAGCGCGCCATCGCGGCCGAGCATCTGCGTCCGCTCGACAAAAGATTGCGGCACCAAAAATGGTTGCTCGGCGACCGTGCCACGCTGGCCGATTTCGCCATTTTGCCCTTTGTGCGCCAGTTCGCCCATGTCGACTGCGACTGGTTCGACGCGCAGCCCTGGCCACATCTGCGGGACTGGCTCGACAGGTTCCTTGCCTCGGATCGTTTTGCATCGATCATGCAAAAACATCGGCAATGGCGGCCTGGCGACGCGGTGACAATGTTCCCGTGATCATCTGTCGCCTTTGACCGGGCGCCATCCCTGTCCATATTGTTGTCACGCAAGGACACACGCCCATGGACACCAAGCCGCAACCCTTCGTGCCGCCCCACCCCGTGCCGCGCAGCCAAATTCCGACGCGGCTCGAAGTGGTGCGCACCGTCATGCGCAACCCGCTCGAACTGTGGGGCGAGCCGTCCTACACCAAGACGCACATCACCGCGCGCTTCCTCAACGAGACGACGCTGATCTGCAATCATCCCGAGCTGATCCGGCACGTTCTCGTCGACAACCAGAAGAACTACCGCATGGCGCGCGTGCGCCAGCTCATCCTGCGGCCGATCCTGCGCGACGGGCTGCTGACCGCCGAGGGCGAAACCTGGCGGCGCGGCCGCAAGGCAATGGCGCCGGTCTTCACGCCGCGCCACATCAACGGGTTCGCCGACATGATGCGGTCGCGGGCCGACACCTTCCTCGAGCGTTACCGGGACGGTGCCGACACGGTGCGTGATGTCAGCAACGACATGACCGAGCTGACCTACGAGATCCTGGCCTACACGCTGTTTTCCGACGAAGTTGTCACCGAGGGCGTCGATTTCGCCGAAGATGTGGACAAGCTGCTTTCGACCATGGGCCGGGTCGACCCGCTCGATCTGCTCAAGGCGCCCGAGTGGTTTCCGCGCATCCAGCGCCTGCGCGGCAAGGCGACGCTCGCCAAGTTTCGCAAGGTCGTGCGCGACACGATGAATGCGCGGCGCGAAAAGATGCGCACTGATCCCGATACCGTCCGCAATGATTTTCTGACGCTCTTGCTCAATGCCGAGGGTCCCGACGGCCTTGACGCCGACGAGATCGAGGACAATCTGATCACTTTCATCGGCGCCGGCCATGAAACCACCGCGCGTGCTCTGGGCTGGACCCTTTATCTGCTGGCGAACGCGCCGCATGAGCGCGCGCTTCTCGAAGAGGAAATCGCATCGGTCCTGGCCGACGATCCGCCGCCCGTCCAATGGCTTGAAAAAATGCCCAGGACCCGTGCGGCCTTCGAGGAAGCGATGCGGCTCTATCCGCCGGCGCCATCGATCAACCGCATGGCTGTGCAGGACGAAACCTTCACCTTCAAGGACGGCACATCGGTCGAGATCAAGGCCGGAACGACCGTGCTCGTCATGCCGTGGGTGCTGCATCGACATCGCCTCTACTGGGACAATCCCAATGCCTTCCAGCCGTCGCGCTTCTGGCCCGAAAACCGCGATGCGATCGATCGGTTCCAATATCTGCCGTTCGGTGCCGGTCCGCGCATCTGCATCGGCGCCACCTTCGCGCTGCAGGAGGCGGTGATCGCGCTGGCGCTGATGCTGAACGAGTTCCGATTCGAGCCAGCGCCCGGCCTTGCGCCCTGGCCGGTCCAGAAGCTGACTGTTCAGGCGCAAAACGGCCTGCCGATGCGGATCGTACGGCGCTGACACCCAACGATACAAACCCGTTGCGGCTTTCGCCCGCTCGCCATACATGCTGACGCCGCAAACAGGCGTGAAAAATGTCCCTCTCCCTCGGCCTCGATACGGGCGGCACATACACAGATGCGGTGATCTTCGACGCCGCCGCCGGAACGGTTGTCGCCAAGGCCAAGGCCCTGACCACTCGGCACGATCTGGCGATCGGCATCGCCGAAGCCGCCGGCAGGGCGCTCGATGCCGCCAATGCCGATCCGGCCACGATCGGCCTCGTATCGGTCTCAACGACGCTGGCGACCAATGCGTTGGTCGAAGGGCAGGGCGGCCGGATGGCCCTCGTCATGATCGGTTTCGGCGAGACCGACCTCGATCGCGCCGGCCTGCGGGAGGCGATCGGTGACGACCCGGTCCTGTTCCTGCCGGGCGGTCATGACATTCATGGCCGCGCGCAACCGCTCGATCTGGCGCCGTTGGAAGCGCGGATCGATATGCTCGGCGCCGATGTTTCCGCATTTGCGGTCGCGGGCTATTTCGCCGTGCGCAATCCCGAACACGAGACAGCGGTCCGAGACCTGATCGCGGCACGGGCCGGCCGTCCCGTCACATGCAGCCACGAATTGTCGTCCAGGCTCGATGGTCCGCGGCGGGCGCTGACAACCGTGCTCAATGCGCGATTGATTGGCTTGATCAGCCGGCTGATTGGCGCAACGCGCGGTTTTCTGGCGGAACGCGGCATCGCCGCGCCATTGATGGTCGTGCGTGGCGACGGCTCGCTCGTCTCGGCGGATTTCGCGGCGCTGCGGCCCATCGAGACGATCCTCTCCGGTCCCGCCGCCAGCGTGGTCGGCGCGCGCTTTCTCACCGGTCGCGACGATGGCTATGTGGCCGACATTGGCGGCACCACAACGGACATCGCCGTTCTGGACGCCGGGCACCCGCAGCTTGATCCCGCCGGCGCCGAAGTGGGCGGACATCGCACCATGGTCGAGGCCATCGATGTCCACACTTACGGGCTGGGTGGCGACAGCGAAATTCATCTCGAAGACGGCGCGCTCGATCCCGAATTGCTGCTGGGTCCACACCGGTTTCTGCCCCTGTCATTGCTGGAAACGCTTTATCCCGGTCAAATCATTCCGCATCTGAAACGACAGGGTGATACCCTGATTTCGGGCCGCCTCGACGGCCGCTTTGCGGTTCGCGCCGGCCTGCCGGAAGATCAGGGTCACGGTCTCAGCCGGTCGCAGGCCGATCTGTTGGAAAGGATCGGCCAGCACCCCGTTCCGCTTGACAGGGTTTTGAAGTCGACGGCCGAGATTGCGACGCTCGACCGGCTTGCCGCGCGCGGGCTGGTGTTGCGGGCTGGCTTCACACCGACCGATGCCGGACATGTGACGGGCCGCCTTCGCCATTGGAACATGGAGGCAGCCCGGCTGGGCGCTGCGCTGTTCGCCCGCCGCAAGAATGGGCGCGGCCAGCCTCTTGCCGCTTCGCCGCAAGCGCTCGCCGAAGCTGTATCGGAGCGCCTTGTCCGCCTCTCTGCGGAAAGGGTGCTGGAAACCGGCCTGGCCGCTGACGGATTGGCTGATCCACGCCTTCTTGCCTCGCCGCTGGTCCGGCGCGCCCTCGACCGGTCGGGGCATTATGTGCGGACGGCACTTCTGCTCGACCGTCCGGTGATCGGGCTTGGCGCCGGCGCGGCCACTGTCTATCCGGGCGTCGGCACGCTTTTGGCGATCGAGGCGGTCGTGCCCGACCATGCCGACGTCGCCAATGCCATCGGCGCGGTGGCCGGGCAGGTGCGGGTGTCGGCGACCGCCGAGATTGTCCCCGACGACGAAAATGGCGGTTTTGTCGTCGCCGGTGCCGGGATCGAACCGGCGCGACAGATGCACCGAACCGAAAAAGCGGCCCTTGATGCAGCGGCAGCCGCATGCCGCATGGCCGTGGCCGCCAAGGCCAGGGCGGCTGGCGCCGGTGAAGCGGAGATCGATGTGCGCAGCGACATCGAGGCTGTGATGCTGGAAGATCGCCGCCAGTTCGTGTCGGCCAGGGTCATCGCGACAGCAACCGGCCGGCCTGCCGTTGCCTGACGGGGATGGATATGGCGCGGGCTCGCACTATCGGCCGGATTGACACCCAGCGTCTGGCCGCGATAACCGCGCGCAGCCCCTTTTGCTGCACCGCAGCCAAACCAGTCTTCGGAGACCCCCATGGCAGAGCGCATCGACCGCAACGGATTGCAGATCGACAAGGGGCTGCACGATTTCCTCGTCGATGAGGCGATGCCGGGAACCGGTGTCGATCCTGACACGTTCTTCGCGGCTTTCTCAACGATCGCGAAAGAGCTTGCGCCACGCAATCGGGCGCTGCTGGCCACCCGGGACAAGCTGCAGGACCAGATCGATGCTTGGCATTGTGAAAACGGCGCGCCGACCGATCTGGACGCTTACAAGACGTTCCTCGCCGATATCGGTTATCTGGTGCCGGAAGGCGGACAGTTCGAGGTTTCGACTGAAAACGTTGATCCTGAGATCGCCGCCGTTGCCGGTCCGCAGCTTGTGGTCCCCATCATGAACGCCCGGTTCGCGCTTAACGCGGCAAATGCGCGTTGGGGGTCGCTCTACGACGCGCTTTACGGCACTGATGCCTTGGGCAATCTGCCGAAAGGGGGAGACTACGACGCGGAAAGGGGCGCCCGCGTCATCGCCTGGGCCAAGAAGTTTCTGGACGACACCGTCCCCCTCGATGGCGCCAGCTGGTCCGATGTTACCGGTCTTGCCGTCGAAGACGGGCGCCTGGTGTGCGCGACACCGACCGGCGAGACGACGTTGGCCGTAGCAGAGCATTTTGCCGGCCATGATCACCGCGTGGGTGACCTCATGGTCTTCCTCCGAAACAATGGCCTTCTCATCGAAGTCCGCGTTGATCGCAGTTCGGCCATCGGCAAGACGGACCCGGCCGGCATCGCCGATGTCTGGCTCGAAAGCGCGTTGACGACGATCATGGACTGCGAGGATTCGGTTGCGGCCGTCGATGCCCAGGACAAGACGCTCGTTTACGGCAACTGGCTGGGCCTGATGAAGGGCGATCTGGAAGAGACCGTCACCAAGGCCGGCAAGACGTTCACGCGCAAGCTCAAGCCCGACGTTTCATTCATCGGCCCCGATGGTGAGACCGTGTCGGTCAATGGTCGTTCCCTGATGCTGGTCCGCAATGTCGGGCATCTGATGACCAATCCGGCGATCCTCCTCGAAGACGGATCGGAAATCCCCGAGGGCATCATGGATGCGATGTGCACCGCGCTGATTGCGTTGCACGACGTTGGACCATCAGGACGCCGGGCCAACTCGCGCGTCGGCTCGATGTATGTCGTCAAGCCGAAGATGCACGGGCCGGAGGAGGTCGCCTTTGCGGTCGAACTGTTCGACCGTGTCGAGCAGACGCTCGGGATGGCGCCGAACACGATCAAGATGGGCATCATGGATGAGGAGCGCCGCACTACGGTCAACCTCAAAGAGTGCATCCGGGCCGCCCGGCAGCGCGTCGTGTTCATCAACACCGGCTTCCTCGACCGGACCGGTGACGAGATGCACACATCGATGGAAGCCGGCCCGATGATCCGCAAAGGCGACATGAAATCGTCGACCTGGATCGCCGCCTACGAAAACTGGAACGTCGACATCGGGCTCGAATGCGGCCTTTCGGGACGGGCGCAGATCGGCAAAGGCATGTGGGCCATGCCCGACATGATGGCCGCCATGCTGGAACAGAAGATCGGCCATCCCAAGGCCGGTGCCAACACCGCCTGGGTGCCTTCGCCGACGGCTTCCACGCTGCACGCAACCCACTATCACGCGGTCGATGTCTTCGCCGTTCAAGCGGAACTGAAAAGCCGCGCACGCGCCAAACTCGACGACATTCTTTCAATCCCCGTCGCGACGCAGCCGAACTGGGCAGACGCCGATATCCAGGCCGAACTCGACAACAACGCGCAGGGCATTCTGGGTTACGTCGTCCGCTGGATCGGTCAGGGCGTTGGCTGTTCCAAGGTGCCGGACATCAACGATGTCGGTCTGATGGAAGATCGGGCGACGTTGCGCATCTCCTCGCAGCACATGGCGAACTGGCTTCATCATGGCGTCGCCGGCAGGGAACAGGTCGTTGAGACGATGAAGAAGATGGCCGAAATCGTCGACGGTCAGAATGCCGGCGATCCGGCCTACCAGCCCATGGCGCCCGATTTCGACGGATCGGTCGCGTTTCAGGCGGCGCTTGATCTGGTTCTCAAGGGCCGCGAGCAGCCCTCCGGCTACACCGAGCCGATCCTTCACGCCCGGCGGATCGAGCTGAAGGCGGCCGTCGACACTGCCGGCCTCACAAGAGCCGGCTGACTTTGTTCAGTTGGTCCGGTCGTTGTCGCCGGGCGGTTTGATCCTCCGGCGTTGCAAGGTCGCGGCGGCGATTTGCTGGATGGCCGCCGCGAATATGCCCAGCCCGAGAACGATGAACACGGTCGTTCCGATCTTGCCGAGCGCCGTTGCCGGCACCAGATTGCCGTAGCCGACGGTCGACAGCGTGACGACGGCGAAGAAGTAGCTGTCGACCCAGCTCCAGCCCTCGACAAAACGGAAGAAGACCGTGCCGGCGGCAATGATCAGCGACAGCGAACTGACAAGGGCGGCAATGCGAATGCTGGGCATGGCGGGCGACAATCCTTTGAACGCCGCAAAGTCTGTCGGCGGTCGCCCGTGAAGGCCAGCGCCTGACGCCGGCCTCCCCAGAAAAATGGCCGCAGAGTGGGACCGGTCAGGAGCCGCCGAACCGGATCGCGGTGATCCGGCCTTCCCAGAACGGCAGGATCTCCCCGCCGGCCGCCCGGGCGATGGTGAAGGCGAAGGGCACGCGCACGCCGTCGATCAGCCGGTAGTCGCTTCGCGCGGTGTGCTCGCCCGAGCCGTGATAGGGCGTCGTCAAGTCGCCGTCCGTCTCCGCGTCGAACCGCGTCAGCGCGCCGTCCGCGTCGAAGGTTGCGACCAGCGATGCCTCTTCGCCAAAGGCGCGAACGATGGCCCGGGCGCGATTGTCGTCGATTGCCTCCCATGTGACCGGCCCGCCGGGCAAAAGCGCCATCGGATAGGCTGGGCTTTCAAGAAGCCAGCGGCGCAGCGAGATCCGGTTGAGCGCCGGCGTCGAGGTTTCGTGCATCACGGTGACCGTGGACAAAAGCTTGGCCGCCATCTCCATCTGCCCGTCAATATAGGCGTCATAGGCAATCGCCCAGACCGGGCCCCAGAGCGGCGTGTCGGCCGAGAACACAAGATCGGGCGCGCGCAGCGAGATCACCTGCCGCGCCGTCGTCGGCTGAAACGTCTCGGTCAAGGGCCGGCGAAACTGGCCCGCTGCCTCGATTTCGACAAAGGCGTGGTCGGGCGGGCCGTCCGGGAAGACATAGGCGAAATAGCGGGCGACCGGTTCCGGAAGCGTGTCGGGCAGCGTTTCGGTCCACGGTGCGGGAGTGCCGGTGGTGCGGTCGATGACGGTTTGCTCGAGCTTGGTGATCGCGGCGCGGGTGGAATGGGCGTTGTAGGCGATCATGCCCGCGACCGCGACGACGGCGAGTGCTGCCGCCGACAAGATGAGGGTGCGCATTTTCATAGGAGGTCTCCTGTCGGTGTGTGCCTAGCGGCTTTCGAAGAGGGGAAAGACGGCAAGGGCGAGCGCCAGTGTCGTCGTCAGCGTTCGCGCGGTGTTCCAGAAGGTCCAGCGCGCCGAATAGTCTGACCAGATCGCGGCTGCATCGACACGCTCCGGATCGACCGCCGCCAGCGCCTCGTTCAACGGCACATTGACCAGTGCGGTCGGCAGGGCAGCAGCCAGCACATAGACGACGGCAGCGGCCGCCATGAAAGAACCGATGCGCGTTTCGCCGCTTGCAAAGGCGAGGGCGGCGGTGCCGCCGGCAATGACGGGTGTCAGGAAGAAGGTGACAAAGAAGACCGGGTTGCGCACGGCGGCATTGATCGCCTGCATCGCGCTGATCGCCCTTTCGGGTGCGATGGCGTCGAGGCCAGCCATGACGCAGACCGAGAAGGCGTAGAAGAAGCCCGCCATCAGGCCGAGCATGGTGATCGGCACCATTTGCGCCGCGCGGGTGATTTCGACCATGGCAGGGGTGCTCCATAAATGTAAAGTTCTGTACGTTTGCAATGATCCGTAAAAAGATTTACGGAAATTTGCAAATGAAACTTTGGTAAGGACGCGCACTGCCCATGGGGGACTATGCTGACCGCCGCCGCACCGCGATCGAGGATGCGGCTTTCGCGCTGCTGATCGAAAAGGGCTACAAGGCCACGTCCATGCTGGAGGTCGCGCGCCGCGCCGGCGCGTCCAACGAGACGCTGTACAAATGGTACGGCAACAAGCAGGGGCTGTTCGCCGCACTGGTTGAGGCCAATGCGCGGACCGTGGCCGAATTGCTGCGCGCGCGTCTTGGCAGCGCCGATGCCGACCCGCTGGAAACGCTGGTCGCTGTCGGCCCGCTGCTGCTTGATCTCGTGACCGGCGAGCGCGCCATCGCGCTCAACCGCGCCGCGGTTGGCGATGTCCATGACACCGCGACCTTGGGAAAGGCGTTGGCTGCGTCCGGCCGCGAAACGGTCGTACCCTTGCTCGCCGACTTGCTTGGTCGGGCACGGGACACCGGATCATTGGCCTTTGACGCGCCCCGGCCCGTCGCCGAGACCTATGTCGCGCTGCTCATCGGCGACGTTCAGATCCGCCGCGCCACCGGCGCTATAGGGCCGCTGACCGATGACGAGATTCGCGCCCGGTCGGAGCGCGCCGTGTCGCTGCTCTGTCGTCTTTATGCGCCATGACTGTCCTCAGGTGCGCGCGGGAAGGTCAGGCAGGCCGACGCCGGTGGCCGCAAAACCGCCATCGGCGGCGATGATCTGGCCGGTGACGAACGCCGCATCGGGCGAGCACAGGAACCAGATCACGCTGGCGATCTCGCTTTCGGCCGCATGGCGCGGCAGCGGCATGTGATCATAATAGGACTGCCGGATTTCCGGCGTGTGCACCTTGGCGGCCATCGCCGTTTCGACCGGCCCGGGCGCCACGCCATTGACCCGGATTCCGTGATCGCCCAGTTCGGCCGCATATTGTTTTGTTAGATGGGCAAGTCCGGCTTTCGACGTGCCGTAGGCAACGCGCATCGTCGAGGCGCGAATGCCGGAGATCGAGGTGACATTGACGACCGCGCCGCCGCGCCCCGCCGCCGCCATGTGCGGGGCGACCGCCTGCGTCATCAGGAACGGGCCGTTCAGATTGGTCGCCATTACCTCCGTCCACGTCTCAAAGCTCGTTTCGAGCAGCGGCGCGAATTCGGCGATGCCGGCATTGTTGACGAGCGCGTCGATCCGCCCGAGCGTGTCGATGGTTTCCGTGACCGCCGCCGACACCTGATCGGGCACCGACACATCGCAGATGATCGGATGGGCGCGGTTCGACCCGAGCGCCCGCGCCGCATCCACAAGCAGGTCGCCGAGCCGGTCGATCATCACCACATGCCAGCCCTCGGCGAGAAACCGCTCCGCCGTGGCCAACCCGATTCCTCGGGCGGCGCCGGTGATCATGGCCACATGGCCGTCTTGTTGCGTCACATCATTCTCCCCGGCTGCTCTGATCGGTCTTGGCACGGTCAAATGGCCGCCGCAAGCGCCCTCGTTTTCCGACACAGATGCAAATTCCTTCATCATTCAACCACAATTGTCTTGCTGCCCGCCATGGCCCGCGCTAGGGCGGTTTTCGCCTCGCAAGTGCGGCACAAGGCATCGCGCGCGGAACGACGCGGGCCAGTTGGGACGAAACGCATGACCCTGCGCTACGGCGTCATCGGCACCGGCATGATGGGCCAGGAGCACATTCGCAACATCGCGCTTTTGGAGGGCGCGACGGTCGTCGCCATCGCCGACACCCGCGAGGACATGCGACAGGCAGGCCTTGCCGCTGCCCAAGCCACCGGCATCAACGGCGTTTCCGCGTACGCCGATCATGCGGGGCTGCTGTCGTCGGAGGCGCTCGATGCGCTGATCGTCGTCAGTCCCAACGACACCCATTACGACATCATGCTGGACGCCATGGCCACCGGCCTGCCCATCCTGCTTGAAAAACCGTCGGCAACGTCGGCGCAAAAGGCGCGTGATCTCGCCCGGCGTGCCCACAATCGCCACGCGCCCGTCTGGGTGGCGATGGAGTATCGCTACATGCCGCCCGTCGCCCGGCTCATCGAAGAGGCACGCAACGGTACCGCAGGCGATCTGAAGATGATCTCGATCGTCGAGCACCGTTATCCGTTTTTGGTCAAGCCGGGCAACTGGAACCGCTTCTCGCACCGGTCCGGCGGCACGATGGTCGAAAAATGCTGCCACTTCTTCGATCTGATGCGGCTGATTGCGCAAGCCGAACCGGTGCGCATCTTCGGTTCGGGTGGCCATGATCTCAACCATCGCGACGAAGTTCATGATGAGGGCGTTCCGGACGTGCTCGACAACGCCTTCGTCATCGCCGATTTCGAAAATGGCATGCGCGCGGCGCTCGATCTGTGCATGTTCGCCGAGGGCTCCTGGTGGCAGGAACATGTGTCGGTGACCGGGACGGGTGGCAAGATCGAAGCGATGGTGCCGGGTCCCTCGCGCTTTTGGCCCGGCGGTGGCGAGCGCGCGTCCGAAATTGTGATCTCCCCCCGTGCCGACAAGGCACCTTTGCGTGAGGAAATCCATGTCGATGATGCCGTGCTTGCCGCCGGCGATCATCATGGCGGCACGTTTTATCAGCATCGCGAATTCGCCCGCATCGTCCGCAACGGCGGCAAGCCCGATGTGAGCTTGACGGACGGTGCCCGCGCGGTGGAGATGGGCGAAGCCGCCGAACGGTCGATCCGGAACGGCGAGATCGTGCATCTGGGGGAGATGACGTCATGATCCTGACCTGCGGGGAAGCCCTGTTCGACATGTTCGCGCGGCCGTCGGATGCATCCGGCGGCCACGGTGTTTCCGTCGATGGCGTGGTCGGCGGTTCGCCTCTCAATGTCGCGCTCGGCCTGTCACGCATGGGCACGTCGGCGGGCCTTTTCACCCGACTGTCGACGGATCTGCTTGGCCGGCGCCTGCGCGCCTTCATGGCCGACAATGGCGTGTCGGATCGCTATTGCGTCGAGACCGACAATCTGACGACCGTGGCGCTGGTTGAAACCGGCGCCGATGGTCATCCGCGTTACTCGATCTACTGCAACGGCACCGCCGACTGTTCCATGGAGCTCCCGGACATTCCCGACCGGCTTGGCGATGATGTCGATGTGATCCATCTGGGGTCGTTCGCGACCGTCTTCGAGCCGACCGGCAACACGCTGCGCACGCTGGCCCGGCGCGAGGCCGACACCTGCTTCATCTCGTTCGACCCCAATGTGCGCACCATGGTGGTGGCCGATCTCGATCTGTGGCGTCAGCGGATCGGCGAGATGCTGCCGCTCTCAGGTCTCGTCAAGGCCAGCGACGAGGATGTCGGCCTGTTGTGGCCCGGCAAGCCGCTCGAATGGTTCATCGAGCAGGCGCTGGTCGCCGGAGCGGATCTCGCCTTCGTGACACGCGGTCCTGATGGCGCCATTGCCGGATCGGCCGATGGTCGCCTGATGCATGTGCCGGGCGTTGCCGTCGATGTCATCGACACGGTCGGCGCCGGCGACACGTTCATGGCGGCATGCCTGCATCATCTGTCGTCGGAAAAGCTGGCCGGCAGGGGCAAGGCCCGCAATGTCGACATCGCCGTGATGGCGGATTTTGCCGTCCGGGCATCGGCGCTGACCTGCACCCGGCGCGGTGCCGACCTGCCGACGCTGGCCGACATCGAAGCGTTTGCATCCTGACCGCCGCCATTGCGCCGCCATGGTTCGATGCGTATCACTTGGCCGTTCCGCTTCGGACTGCGCGCGAGACCCCAATGCTTCTCCACCACATGCCCATGTCGGCCCCCTGCCGGTTCGTCCGCCTGCTGCTTGCCGAATATGGCGTCGAGGCCGAATTGCACGAGGAGCGCCTCTGGGAGCGGCGGCAGGAGTTTCTGGCGCTGAACCCGGCCGGCACGGTCCCCGTTCTCATCGCCGAGGCCGGCGTTCCGATAAGCGGCGCTTATCCGATCGCCGAATATCTCGATGAAACGCGCGGCGTCATGGCGCGCGAACGGCGCCTGATGCCCGACTATCCGCTCGAACGGGCCGAGGTACGGCGCCTGGTCGACTGGTTCATCGTCAAGCTCGAAGCTGACGTGACGCGCGCGCTGGTGCGCGAGCGGATCGACAAATTGTCGATGCCTGCGGAGCTGGGCGGTGGCGCCCCCGACAGCCGCGCCATGCGCGCCGCCCGTGCCAACGTCCGCCAGCACCTGCGCTACGTGAACTGGCTTGCGGGCACACGGGACTGGCTGGGTGCGCCGGCCATCTCGGCCGCCGACATGGCGGCGGGCGCGGCCATTTCAATCCTCGACTATATGGGCGAGATCGACTGGTCCGAGGTGCCGCAGGCGCGAGACTGGTACACGCGGATGAAATCGCGGCCGTCCTTTCGTTCTCTGCTCGCCGACCGGGTGCGCGGCCTGACCCCCGTGTCGCACTATGCCGACCTCGATTTCTGAGATCGGCGCGGGTAGCGTGCGGCCATGTCGATGGCCGTGTCCCCACGTCTGACCGACCCCGAAAAGGCCCGCGCCTTCATTGCGCGCGACCTTGACGCGCTTGGCTTCGATGCCGTCGGTATCGCACCGGCCGACCGGATCGATCGTGCTTCGACGGGGCTCGACCGGTTCCTTGAAGCGGGTTGGCACGGCTCGATGGGCTGGATGGCCGAAACGCGCGATCGCCGCGCCGACCCGAAAACGCTTTGGCCCGATGCGCGCTCCATCATCATGACGGCGATGAATTACGGGACCGGCAGCGGGTATGACCCGCTCGCGGCGCTGGCCCGCCGGGACCGCGCGACGATTTCCTGCTATGCCCACAATCGCGACTATCACGATATCATCAAGGGCAAGCTCAAGCAGGCGGCTGGCCGGTTCGCCGCCCGCACGGGTGCCGACGTGAAGGTCTTCGTCGACACGGCTCCCGTCATGGAAAAGCCGTTTGCCGAACGGGCAGGGCTCGGCTGGCAGGGCAAGCACACCAATCTGGTCAGCCGGGAGCTTGGCTCATGGTTCTTTCTGGGCGCGATCTTCACCGACATGGCTCTGCCGGCGGATGAGGCCGAAACCGATCATTGCGGTTCGTGCCGCGCCTGCCTTGATGTTTGCCCGACCGACGCCTTCCCCGCGCCATACCGGCTGGATGCGCGGCGTTGCATTTCCTATCTGACGATCGAGCACAAGGGGCCGGTACCCCATGCCTTTCGCCAGGCCATCGGCAATCGCGTCTATGGCTGCGACGACTGCCTGGCCGTCTGCCCATGGAACAAGTTCGCCAAGGCCGCGCGTGAAGCCAAACTGAAATCGCGCGACGACATGCAATCGCCGCCGCTCAAGGACATGCTGAGGCTCGACGATGCCGCGTTCCGCAAGCGTTTTGTAGGGTCGCCCGTCAAGCGCATCGGGCGCGCCCGCTTTCTGCGCAATTGTTTGATCGCCGCCGGCAACAGCGGCCAACAGATGCTGATCCCGCATGTCGTCGCGCTGCTCGACGATGACGATCCGCTGGTGCGCGGTGCCGCCATCTGGGCGTTGGCGCAACTGGCACCGGAACGGTTTGTCGATGAGAAGATGGCGCGGCTGCCCGCCGAGCGCGATCCGGATGTTGTCTTGGAATGGAACAACGCAGGAGACGAAGACGGTGACTGACCGGACCACATTGATTTTCGGCGCCGGTTTTTCGGGCCGTGCTTATGCAAGGCGCCTGGCTGCCGCCGGTCAAACCGTTTTCGGCACCACCCGCGATCCCGCCAAGGCGGGCGAACTGCGGCGGGCCGGCATCACGCCCGTGATCTTCAACGGCAGCGCTGCGCATGACGAACTGTTCGAGGCGGTTGTACGGGCGACCGATATCGTTATCTCGATCGCGCCCAATGCCCACGGCGATCCGGTTCTGAACGCCATCGGCGAAGCACTCGCCAGCGCGCCGCAGCTTCAATGGATCGCCTATCTGTCCACCGTCGGGGTCTATGGCAACCATGATGGCGATTGGGTGGATGAAACCGCCGAGCCATCTCCGGTGTCCGCCCGTTCGATCCAGCGGCTGGCCGCCGAGCGGGAGTGGCAGGCGTTTGCGGCGCAACGGTCCGTCCCGCTTTCGATCCTGCGCCTGTCGGGCATCTACGGTCCCGGCCGCAACGCCTTTGTCAACCTCGAGGCGGGCCGCGCAAGGCGCCTGGTCAAGCCCGGCCAGGTCTTCAACCGTATCCATGTCGACGACATCGCCGGAGCGCTGGCCTTTCTCGCCGATCATCGCCATGACGGCGTCCTCAACGTCACCGACGATCTGCCGGCGCCGCCCCAGGATGTTGTCGCTTATGCGGCTTCCGTCATGAAAGTTGATCCGCCGCCCGAAATCGACTTCGAAACCGCCACATTGTCGCCCATGGCCCGGTCCTTTTACGGCGAGAACAAGCGCGTCTCGAACGCGGCTATCAAGGCATTGGGTTTCGTTTTCACTCACCCCGACTACAGGACGGCGTTCGACTGGATGTGGGCGGAGGACAGTTGGAGACGGCCGCCCGTCTGATCGCCGTCGCCGGCGCGCGACGATTGCCACGGAAGGATATTGCATGTCGATCAGACTCACGGCGATGAGCGCCGGATGCGCCGCCATGGTTCTTGGCGCTCTCATTGTGGCCGAGCCAGCTTACGCCGCGCAGCAATGCGGCAAGGCGTCCTGGTATGCGCTGACCTCGCGCACGGCCTCGGGCGAAATGATGGATCCGGCCAAGATGACGGCGGCGCATCCCTCGCTGCCCTTCGGCACGCGCATTGAGGTGACCAATCGCACCAACGGCCGGTCGGTCACGGTGCGAATCAATGATCGTGGCCCCTTCGTGCATGGCCGCATCGTCGATGTGTCACGGGAAGCGGCCCGCCGCCTCGGCATGGTGCGCGCGGGCGTTGCGCCCGTTTGCATCAGCCGGACAAGCTGACCGGCCTGCGAACCCCGTCAGCCGGCACGCGCCTTGCCGACCGTATCGAGCGCGCGGCGCAGATGGGTGTCGCGGTCATAGACATCGGCGTGATAATCCACGACCCCCTCATCGTTCGGCCATGCGGTAAAATAGGCCACATAGACCGGAACGGTCTCCTCAAGCTTTTCCACCTGCTCATAGCCGCCAAGTTGCGCCGCGACATGTTCGGTGCTCTTGCCCAGCACCGCCGCAGCCATTGCGCGGGGGTCTTCGAGCCGGACACAGCCATGGCTGAACGCGCGATTGTCCCGTGCGAACAGGTTTTTGGCGGGCGTGTCGTGCATGTAGATCGCATGGCTGTTGGGGAACATGATCTTCAGTTCGCCCAGTGCGTTGCGCGGCCCCGGC
Organism: Roseitalea sp.; assembly: GCA_017642895.1. GTDB lineage: Bacteria > Pseudomonadota > Alphaproteobacteria > Rhizobiales > Rhizobiaceae > Roseitalea. The sequence goes on along the minus strand of JAEPON010000006.1, from coordinate 11,739 downwards.
CTCTGGCGGACATTATAGGGAACGCTACCGGAAAACTGGTACCAGTTGATCGATGACGAGGCGATCTGCCGGCCCGATGCGCTGGTTACGACATAGCCGTTGCGATCCAGATAGGAGGGATCGCGCCGCAGCTTGGGCAGCATCTCGTTGACGATGATCGATTGCGGCACACCCCAATAGGGATCATAGACGACGTGCTCGATCTCGTCGTGGAAGAAATAGGTCTGGTTGGACCTTTTGCCGACAACCGTGCGCATCGCCAGCTTGGTTTCGCCATTTTCCATGTAGCGGACGCGATATTCGGGCTGGTTGATGACCACCTGCCGGGCTCCATACGACTCGGGATGCCATCGCAGCCGCTCGAGCGCCAGTTCCACCCGGCTGATCTTGGTCGCAAGGCTCTCGCCGTCCAGTTCCGCCACCGTTCTGGGGCCGACAATCCCGTCGGGCACCAGATCGAGATCGCGCTGGACGTCACGCATCAGATCGACCAGCGCCCCGTCATAGAGCGTTGTGCCGGAATAGGCGTCGATGACCGCCGCATGCGTATCGCGGGTTTGCGCCGACATTTTCCTATCCGCCGCGGCCATCACCATCGGCAGCGCTTCCGAGACAGAACCGGGGCGCAGGAATGTGCCCTCGGGAATGACGATGGCGTCTTCGGTGCTGACGCGCAGCGTGGCCAACTCGTCCATGAGGCGCTGATAGTCCGGCTGGCGAGGCGTCAGACTTTTGAGCCAGGCGGCCGGGTCGGCGGCCGCCATCAGTCCGGCCAGCGCCGCATCGGCTGTCAGGCGGTCTTTCGAAAAGTCATGATATCCAGACAGCTTGTTGGGATCGACCGCGCCATCTTTCATGTCCATCGCATAGCGCAGCGCATGGGCCGTCAACTGAAGCTCGAAAGCGATGAGATCGCCATAGCGCGACGCCGGATCGTCCGGCGACCAGCCCCGGGGTGGCAGATCGACGACATAGTGATCGGCAACAAGCCCGTGAGCCGCTGCATCATTGACCAGTCCGCCGACCGCGCGGCCGGCGGCATTGGGGTTCATGCCGCTGACCCACACGAAGGCTGGGTTTTCCGCATAGTGACCGCGCACCGCGTCGACGATTGCCGGTTCGATGGCCAGGTTCCGGTCAGGCGCAAAATCAAGAGCCTGGATGAACCGGTCATCTTCCAGCAGCGGCAGCGGCGGCAGCCCCGTCTCGGCAGTCCCGATCGCGCCGGTCGTCGTTACGTCCGGCAGCAATGACAGCAGCGTGACCGTGGTGATGGCCGGCGCGGCATAGGTGTAATATTGCGGCCCTGATATCCGTCGGACCGGCCGCGATGCCGACTGACGGGCGGTTGTGCTGCGCTGGGTGGAGCGCCGCGGCGCGGCCTGCTGGCGCACTTGCGGTTGCCTTGCTTCCCGCCTTTGCTGCCGCTTGGCGCGATTGAACAGCAATTGGTGCAACTGCACTTCCGATGCGCCGGCCACGTTCGGCGCGACCGTCCATCCGGTGAAGATGACGGCCGATGCCAGCAGCATCCGTCCCAGTGTCGATTGGACCACGTTCCCACTCCCGATAATCTGCGCCCCGTCGCCGGCAGCCTAGCCCGTTCGGCCATCGGCATAAAGCCGCCAGGACGTAAAGAATGCGTCAACCAAGATGAAGAAACCATGAACGAGCCCGCTTTGGCACCAGCGAGACGGGAGACCGCGCTTTCGCATTGCCGCCCGCCGCACGCCGCGCTAAGCCTTGCGCCATGAAAAAGGGTGATCACCTCTTCCTTGTTGACGGTTCGGCCTACATCTTCCGGGCCTTTCATGCTTTGCCACCCCTGACGCGCAAGTCCGACGGATTGCCGGTCGGTGCCGTGTCCGGCTTCTGCAACATGCTGTGGAAGCTGCTTCAAGATGCGCGCGATACCGATGTCGGCGTGACACCCACCCATTTCGCTGTCATCTTCGACTATTCGTCCAAAACGTTCCGCAACGAGCTCTATCCCGACTACAAGGCCAACCGGTCCGAGCCGCCCGAGGATCTGGTGCCGCAGTTCGGCCTGATCCGCGAGGCGACAAAGGCCTTCAATCTGCCCTGCATCGAAATGGAGGGCTATGAGGCCGACGACATCATCGCTGCCTATTGCCGGATGGCCGAGGCGGCGGGCGGCGAAGCGACCATCGTCTCATCCGACAAGGACCTGATGCAGCTCGTCACCGAGCATGTGTCCATGTACGACACGATGAAGGACCGGCAGATCGGCCATAACGAGGTGGTCGAAAAATTCGGGGTCGGCCCCGAAAAGATGATCGATCTTCAGGCGTTGGCGGGCGATTCCACCGACAACATTCCCGGCGTGCCCGGCATCGGTCCCAAGACTGCGGCGCAACTGCTCCAAGACTATGGCGATCTGGACACGCTTCTGGAGCGCGCATCCGAGATCAAGCAGAACAAGCGCCGCGAAAACCTGATCGAGTTCGCCGACCAGGCGCGTCTGTCGCGCCAATTGGTCACGTTGAAGACCGATACGCCCGTCGATATCCCGCTCGATGCGCTGGCGCTCGATGCGCAGGACGGCCCGAAACTGGTGGCCTTTTTGAAGGCGATGGAGTTCACCACGCTCACCCGACGTGTTGCCGAAGCGACCGGCACCGAGATTGGCGAAATCGATCCGGCCTTAGTCGAGGTTGAGAGCGGTGTGGGCGCGCGCGGTCCCGATCTCGATGCCGGCTCTGCGCAAGAGGCGGCATCGGACGATGGTCATGCCACGCCGCGTGCGCTCGCCGATGCGCGCGCCGAAGCCGCCGGGTCGGGCGGTTTCGACGCCGATGCCTATGTCTGCATTCGCGACATCGAGACGTTGGATCAGTGGATCGGCAAGGCGCGCGCTGCCGGGGTTGTCGCGTTCGACACCGAAACCGATTCGCTCGACGCCATGCAGGCCACTCTGGTCGGATTTTCGCTCAGCCATGCGCAGGGCGAAGCCGCCTATGTTCCGCTGGCCCATCGCGAGGGCGAGGATGATCTGCTCGGCGAGGGCGAGTTCGTCGACGGTCAGGTGCCCCTGGACGAGGCGATCAGCCGGCTAAAGGCTCTTCTGGAAGACCCTTCGATTCTCATTGTTGGCCAGAACATCAAATATGATCTGCAGGTCATGGCGCGCCATGGCGTGTCTGTCGCGTCTTTCGACGACACGATGCTGATCTCCTATGCGCTCGATGGCGGCAACAACAGCCACCACGGCATGGACGCGCTGGCCGAGCGCTGGCTCGGCCACACACCGATCGCCTACAAGGACGTCGCCGGCTCCGGCAAGAAGGCGCTGACCTTCGACCGGATCGCGATCGATGTGGCAACGCGCTATGCGGCCGAGGATGCCGACATCACATTGCGACTTTGGCAGGTGCTCAAGCCGCGTCTGGTCGCCGAGGGTCTGGTCTCGGTCTATGAGCGGCTGGAACGACCGCTGATCGCCGTTCTGGCGCGCATGGAGCGGCGCGGTATTTCGGTCGATCGTCAGATATTGAGCCGGCTATCGGGCGAGTTCGCCCAGAAAGCGGCCGGCATCGAATCTGATATTTACGATCTCGCCGGCGAGAGCTTCAACATCGGTTCGCCCAAGCAGCTCGGCGAAATCCTCTTCGGCAAGATGAGCCTGCCCGGTGGCTCCAGGACAAAAACCGGCCAATGGTCCACATCGGCGCAGGTTCTCGAGGATCTGGCCGCCGAAGGCCACGAACTGCCACGACGGATCGTCGAGTGGCGGCAGCTCACCAAGCTGAAATCCACCTACACCGACGCGCTGCCCGGTTTCATCCATCCCGACACCGGCCGCGTCCACACCTCCTACTCGCTCGCATCGACATCGACGGGACGCCTCTCATCCTCCGACCCGAACCTGCAGAACATCCCGATCCGCACCGCCGAGGGACGCCGTATCCGTACCGCCTTCGTCGCCGAAAAGGGCCATCGGCTGGTTTCGGCCGATTACAGCCAGATCGAATTGCGCGTCCTTGCCCACATGGCCGATATCGGCCAGCTCAAACAGGCCTTTGCGGACGGCATGGACATTCATGCCATGACGGCATCGGAAATGTTCGGCACACCGGTCGAGGGGATGCCGTCGGAGGTGCGCCGCCGCGCCAAGGCGATCAATTTCGGCATCATCTACGGCATCTCGGCATTCGGCCTTGCCAACCAGCTCGGCATACCCCGCTCGGAAGCCGGCGATTACATCAAGACCTATTTCGAGCGCTTTCCTGGCATCCGCGACTATATGGACGCCACCAAGGCGTTCGCCCGCGAGCACGGCTATGTCGAGACGGTCTTCGGCCGCCGCGCGCACTATCCGGACATCAAATCCTCCAACCCGCAGGTGCGCGCCTTCAACGAGCGCGCGGCGATCAACGCGCCGATCCAGGGGTCGGCCGCTGATATCATCCGCCGCGCCATGGTCCGGATCGAAGATGCTTTGTCGGCTGAAGACCTTGCCGCCCAGATGCTGCTCCAAGTGCATGACGAACTGATCTTCGAAGTGCCCGAACAAGAGGTCGATGCGACGATCGCCATCGTTCGCAACGTGATGGAGCAGGCGGCGATGCCGGCGGTAGCGATGAGCGTGCCGTTGCAGGTCGATGCCAACGCCGCCCACAATTGGGACGAAGCGCATTGACGCACATCGAACCGGGACGGGCGAAGCAGGAATGAGCGGAAACGGTCGCAAATCGATCGCGCGCAGCGATCTGGAACGCCAGGCATGGCCGGACCTGTCCGGCCATGCGCTGGACGTCCTGAGCGCGCACGGGACCGAACGGGACGTCGCTGCCGGAGACGTCATTTGGGAAGTCGGCCAGCCCGACTATCCTCTGGTCCATCTGATCGATGCGGACATGAACATTGTCGATCGCGGCCGGAACGACAGCGTTGTCGTCACCATCACGGCCGGCAATTTCACCGGGGAACTGGGCCTCTTGATGGGCCAGCACACATTCTTCGCCGGTGTCATGGCAAGCGCCGGCCGCATCGTTTCCGTGAGCCCGGCAAAGCTCCGCCATCTCATCGCCACGGTGCCGGAGGTGAGCGATATCATCGTGTCGGCCTTCGCTGCGCGCCGCAAGCTGCTGGTCGAATGGGCCGATGGTGCGCTGACGATCATCGGCGACGAGAATGAGCGGACCTGCCTGGGTCTGCGCGAATATGCCAGCCGCAACCGCATCCCGTTCCGCTTCATCGAACATGCCGACCGGGCTGCGGTCGATATCTTCGCCGCTGGTCGCCAGGACTTGCCGACGCACGGCACCGTCGCCGTGGTCCGGGGCGACACGGTGCTGCATGATCCAAGCCCGCTGACGCTTGCCAAGGCGCTGGGCTATGAACTCCTGCCCGATGTCGGCGAAGTTTTCGATCTGGCCGTCATTGGTGCCGGCCCCGGCGGTCTGGCCGCCGCCGTCTACGGCGCGTCCGAAGGTTTGAAGACACTGGTCATCGACGACACGGCGATCGGCGGCCAGGCCGGCACCTCGTCGCGGATCGAAAACTATCTGGGCTTCCCCACCGGCATTTCCGGCAGCGAACTGGCTTATCTGGGCGAGATCCAGGCGATCAAGTTCGGCGCGCGTGTCGCGGTGCCGCACCGGGCGGCAGGAATGCAGCGGAACGGCGATGTGCTGGAGATCGCGCTGGAAGCGGGCGGCCAGGTCAGGGCCAGGGCGGCGGTGGTGGCATCGGGCGCCCGCTACCGCAAGCTGCCTTTGTCCAATCTGGCTGACTATGAGGGAAACGGCGTCTACTACGCGGCGACGGAGCTGGAAGCGCGCTACGCCAACGGCACCAATGCGGTCATTGTCGGTGGCGGCAATTCGGCCGGCCAGGCGGCCATGTTCCTGTCGCGCCATGCGGAGCATACCTATATCGTCGTGCGTCGCGATGGGCTTTCGGAAACCATGTCCGACTATCTGTCGTCTCGCATCGCGCGCGATCCCCGCATCACGCTGGTCACCCGGAGCCAAGTGACCGCGTTGCGCGGCGAAAGTGGGTTGACCGGCGTCACATTGACCGACCGGCAAACCGGTGAGACGCGGGACGTTGCCTGCCGCGCGCTTTATGTGATGGTCGGCGCCGAACCGAACGCAGCCTGGGCCGGCGACATGGTCAGCACGGACGAGAACGGCTTTGTGCTCACAGGTGCTGCGGCGGGGAAACCGTCATCGCCGTTCGCCACCAGCGCGCCGGGGGTTTTCGCCGTCGGCGACATCCGGTCCGGGTCGGTCAAGCGGGTGGCTTCGTCGGTCGGCGAAGGTTCGGTTGTCGTCTCGGCCGTCCATGGTTGGCTGGCGGAGCGGTCAAACGGTGAGCCGGCGAACTGAACTGGACGTGCCGGTTCATCGGCAGTCGATTTCAGCATTCCAGTGCGCCGCTTTCGATTGCCTCGTAGCAGGCCAGCACATGGTCGGCGACGGCGCGTGAACATTCGCCGGCATCGTGACGGACCCGCATGCGGCTTTGATAGGAGCCCAGTTTCGGCAATCCCTGCCTTTCGCCCAGGCAAACCAGCGGCGGCCGCACGCAAGAGGCCGGCAGCGGGGCGACGGCGAGATCGGACATCAGCGCGGCCCGTTGCGCCGCCGTATGGGCGCTCATATAGGCAATCCGGAACGCGCGCCCGGTTTCGCCCAGCGCCTCGACGGCATTGGCGCGCCAGGAACAACCCTCTTCCCAGATCGAAACAGGAAGGGGCTCGCGTTCCCAGGCGCATCCCCCTTTCACGCCGGCCCAGACGAGCAGTTCTTCGAGCAGCACCACGCCGTCGGCCGGCAGCGCGCTCTCTGGCCGTGCCGTGAAGATGACCACATCGAGATCGCCACGCTCGAAGCGCGGCAACAATTGCTGCGTGTTCTCAATCACCACATCGACCGACACGTTCGGGTGTGTCTCGGCAAAACGGGTCAGAACCTGCGGCAACAGCCGCTCACCATGATCGTCGGCCGCGCCGAGCCGCACGGTTCCCTCGACATCGGGCATGACGAAACGTGCCAGCATCTCGTTCGACAAGGCCAGGATGCGCCGTGCATAGCCGACCAGCATTTCGCCTTCCGCGGTCAGCGCCACCGACCGCGAATCGCGTGTAAAAACGCTCGCCCCCAACATGTCTTCGAGCTTCTTCATCTGCATGGACACCGCCGACGGCGTGCGAAACACCCGCTCGGCCGCTTTGGAAAAGCTGCGCGTTTCTGCAATGGCCAGAAACGTTCGCAAAAGGTCGATATCGACCGGCGTCTGAGGGCTTAACGGTCGCGCTTCGGGAATGTTCATCGCAGCACCTTCATTCAGAAAAATTGAACTATTAAGTCAAATCGTTTCGTTTGATTGAAGCACGAATAGACGCCACAGTCCACCCGTTCCGGCACATCCGGATCGCCGACATGAAGGAGTGGACCGATGACCGTCTTCGACAATGATTTTGCCCGGCACACAGTCAATTCGACGCCTGGCACGCTGGCGCGCCGGCTAACCGAACGCGCCCTTGCATGGCTCGACCGTCGCCGGGCCCAAGCCGCTGAACATCGCCGCCAGCGTCTCGATCGGGCCGCCTATCGTGCTCTGCTGGGCAAGGAGGACTGGGTCTACGAAGACATGGGTGTGACGCGGGCAGATGTCGAATGGGCGGCGAGACTTCCGCTGCATGTCAACGCCGCCCGCGAGCTGGATCGGTTGAGCAGCCGCAACCGGATGGGGCGTTGATCGGCCCGATCGATGCCCCCGCGCCGTCCGGCCTGCTCCCGGCCCGCCGGGCGGCGCATTCGACGGGAGCGGACCTGATCCCGGAAAGGTCCGCTCCTTGCCGGTATCGGCGGTGGCGCGGTAGGAAAGGGCGTCCGTCCGCATGACAAAAAACCGCCAATGCCGCCAAACATCTTCCTATGCCCATGAACCCGGCGCCGCATCGCATCCTTCTATTGGGCGCCACCGGAACAATCGGTCGCGCCACGGCCCAGTCCCTGGTGGAGCACGGCCACGAGGTGGTCTGCTTCGTCAGGCCGCGCCATGCCGACGCATCATCGCAAGAAGTTGGACAGGGTCTGCCCGACGACGCGATCATCCGGTATGGCGACGTGACCGACCCGGACTCGCTCGCCCGTGACGGGTTTCGCGGCGAGCGGTTCGATGTCGTCGTCTCCTGCATCGCATCGCGAACCGGCGCTCCGGACGATGCCTGGGCCATCGATCACGACGCCAATCTGAACGCGCTTCACCAGGCCGCGCAGGCGGACGTGTCACACTTCGTGCTGCTGTCGGCCATTTGCGTGCAAAAGCCGCAACTGGCCTTCCAGCACGCCAAGCTGGCCTTCGAACGGGCACTGATCGAGTCCGGCCTCACCTGGTCGATCGTCCGCCCGACCGCCTTCTTCAAGTCGCTGTCCGGCCAGCTTGATCGGGTGCGGCGCGGCAAGCCGTTCCTGGTCTTCGGCGATGGCCGGCTGACCGCCTGCAAGCCGATCTCCGATGCCGATCTGGCCCGCTACATCGCCGGATGCATCGATGACACCGACCGGCAGAACCGCATATTGCCGATCGGCGGACCGGGTAACCCGATCACGCCACGTGAGCAGGGCGAATATCTGTTCAAGCGTCTGGGCAAGCCACCCAGATTCCAGCAGGTTCCGGTTGCCCTGCTCGATGCCGTCATCGGGACGGTATCGGTTTTGGGGCGCATTTCGCCCACGCTGGCCACCAAGGCCGAACTGGCCCGCATCGGCCGCTACTACGCGACCGAATCCATGCTCGTTCTCGATCCGGTTTCCGGCCGCTACGATGCCGCGGCCACGCCTTCGTTCGGAACCGAGACGCTGTTCGATTTCTATGACCGGCTGATCGCGGGCGAGGTGTCGGTCGACCGCGGCGATCACGCCGTGTTCTGACCGGTGGTGCGCTTCGCGACCGGGCCCGTCACTCAGCGCCAAGCAACCGAATAAAGATCAAGACGCCGGTCGGCCAGATTGCGCACCGAGCCGCCTTCGCGGGCTGCATCGAGCGCCGCCATGTCCAGATCGGCAATGATCATCTGTTCGGCCTGCGGCTCCGCTTCGGCGGCGATGCCATCGCGCGCAAAGCCGTGATCGGACGGCGTCAGCACCGCCGATTGCGCATAGGCCATTTCCAGATTGGCCGTGTTGGGAAGATTGCCGACAAGCCCGGATGTCACGACATGGCACTGGTTTTCGACCGTGCGCGCATGGCAGCAATAGCGCACCCGGAAATGGCCGTGTCGCGTGTCGGTGCAATAGGGCACGAAGATGATGCGCGCGCCTTGATCGGCCAAGCGGCGCCCCAGCTCAGGAAACTCGCTGTCATAGCAGATCGTCACGCCGATGGCGCCGTGTTCGGTCTCGATGGCCTCGATCCGGCTGCCGCCACTGATCCCCCAGACGCTGCGTTCGTCGGGCGTCGGATGCAGCTTGTGCTGTTCGGACAGCCGGCCGTCGGGATGGGCGACGAAGCTCACATTTCGGGCCGCGCCGTCATCCATGCGCGTGGCATGCGAACCACCGATGATGGTGATGGCGTGTTCTTTGGCCAGATCGCCAAGCACGTGCCGGAGCGCCGGCGTGTGTTCGGCCAGCCGATCCACGCTCTCGGCCGCCGGAACCATCGGCACTTCACCGGACAAGAGCTGGATCGTGAAATGCTCCGGAAAGCAGACGAACTGGGCGCCATAGCTGCTCGCCGTGCGCACGAAATGGGCAACGCGCGCGAACAGGGCGTCCGCCAACCGCGTTTCCATCAGGGCCATTTGAACGCTGGCCACCCGCACCTTTGGCTCCGCCATTCTTGCCGCCTTTCGTCAAAAGGCCGCCGGCGTTGCCGCCGGCGGCCATCATCATGCCATCAAGTCGTGGCGTATCAGCCGACCGAGCCGTAAGGGCAGCTATTGTCCGAACGGAAATCATGTACCTCGATCTCGCCCGAAATGATCTGTTCGCGGGCCGCTTCGACGGCCTGCATCATTTCGTCATTGAGCAGCGATTCGTTGTTTTCGTCGATCGCAACGCCGACACCGTCCTCGGCCACGCCAAGAACCTGGACGCCGGTGGAGAAATTGCCCTCCATGCCGTCCTTCATCGCTTCCATCACGGCGACATCGACACGCTTGAGCATTGAGGTCAGCACCGAGCCGGGCTGCAGATGGTTCTGGTTGGAGTCAACGCCGACCGACAGCTTGCCCGCATCGGCCGCCGCCTGCAGCACGCCGATGCCGGTCCCGCCGGCCGCCGCGTAGACCACGTCAGCGCCCTGCGAAATCTGCGCATTGGTGATCTCGCCGCCGCGCACCGGATCGTTCCAGGCTGCCGGCGTGTCGCCGGTATAGTTGACGATCACCTCGGCATCGGCATTGACCGACTTGACGCCGCCCACATAACCGCAGGCAAAGGCCGAGATCAGCGGCACGTTCATGCCGCCCACAAAGCCGACGGTGCCCGTTTCGGAGGCCTTGGCGGCCATGATGCCGGCCAGAAACGACCCTTCCTGCTCCTTGAACACCACCGAGCGCACGTTCGGCTGGTCGACGACCATGTCGATGATGGCGAACTCGGTGTCGGGGAATTCCTGCGCCACCTTCTCGACGGCCTGCGCGGCCGAGAAGCCGGCGATGATGACCGGCGAATGTCCACGCTCGGCGAAGCGGCGAAGCGCCTGCTCGCGCTGCGCCTCGTTCTGGATCTCGAACTCGACATATTCGGTGCCGGTTGCTTCCTTGAACTGTTCGGCGCCGTTATAGGCTGCCTCGTTGAACGACTTGTCGAATTTGCCGCCCAGATCGTAGACGATCGCCGGCGTTTCGGCATGCGCCGCCGCCGTCATTGCGGATGCGGCCAAAAGGCCAAGAACAAAGCGCTTCATTCTCACTTACCCTGTCTGACTGTTTGCATATATCGCCGCGTACCCAATGGCTTGCGGCCTCCCTGAAAGCGGTTTGACACCGCCCTGCGCCGACTTTGCATGCTCCATCGCGCCATGTCGACAAAAAAGCGAAGTCAGGGTTGACGCCGCCGGCCGGGCAGGCGCGGTCGGACACCGTGTTGCACGGGATGACGAGGTCAGCCGGTGGGTTTTCTCGACAGGCGCGGACGACGCTTCCGGCCGAGCAGCGCAAAGACCAGCGCCAGTGCGCCAAAGACGGCGAAAGTCGGCCAGCCCGTCACCGTGGCCAGCACCGGATCGGCCAGCGCCGGATGGATCGCTTCGCCAAGCCATTGGCCGGACGCGGCGCGGGAACCCGGCGCGATTGCGTCCCAGCTCTCGGAAAGCGGCGTCAATGTCACCGAAGAAGCCCCGATCGATCGCGTGGCATCAACGACGGCGATGATGACCATCAACGCCAGACAAATGACCGCAAGGGTTCGAAAAACGAATCGGACCATGCGTTTTGGCTCTAGTCATCCCCAGGCGGCGTTTCGATCCACGCCGCGCGCCCCAACGTCTCATTATGGCACTTGCGGGGTTGTGGTCCAGCCCCAAGCCGCTTCCTGGCCTCTGCGCGCTGCTTGATTGTCGGCAATTGGCGCGCTAGGAGACGGCCCTTCGCGGTGCGGCCCACGGCCCGTTGCGAAACCGGTGAGGTGGCCGAGTGGTTGAAGGCGCACCGGCGATTTTCCGCTTTGCGGAAAACGCCATTCACCCAGAAGGGCGCGTGCGCCTTTTCAACCCGCTCGGCCATTTGCGTCGGGTGACATATGGCGAGGTGAGGTGGCC
>JAEPON010000016.1 GCA_017642895.1 Roseitalea sp. | reverse complement strand
GGACCTTGGTTGACAGCACCGGGTGGACCGCATATGTCACGGCTCGATTTCGTGCCCAGATGGCGGAATTGGTAGACGCGCTGGCTTCAGGTGCCAGTGGCCGCAAGGCCGTGGAGGTTCGAGTCCTCTTCTGGGCACCATACTTGTCTGCGGGCGGCCGGCCAACCAACCCCGCCCGCTGGCGCGGTTCGAGGTCGCTCCTCTCTCATCTGCACCATCCTTGTCTGCGGGCGGCCGGCCAACCAACCCCGCCCGCTGGCGCGGTTCGAGGTCACTCCTCTCTCATCTGCACCATTGTCGCTTTTTCCAGGTCTTGCGCGTCGTTTCGCTCCAGATGCGATTTGAACCCGGCGAAGTCTGCGGTTGTGCACCCGCCGGCAACGCACAGGCAAAGAATTCGGATGCAAGGCAGCGCCAAGTGCTGGTAAGACGGGCTTGTGGATGCAGAACGGTCCGCGCAACGGCTGTGCCGGGCGGGGCCCTTTAGTCACGATCGAAGACCAAGGAGACACAATGAACAAGTCGGCCGTCAAGGAAACCATGCTCGCTCTGAGCGAAAGCGAACTTGAGCACGCACGGGAGCATTACGAACAGTTTCTGGCAAGCGCGCGACTGGACCGATCCGAGCCGATCGAAACGGACGAGCGGGCACAGGCGGAAACAGCGAGCGAACTGGCCGAGGCGTTCGAGCAGCCGGTGCATGACTACGAGACCAAGATCGACCGGCTGCGCGCGATTGATTTCGGCCCCAAATCCGAGGTCGGCGAAGGCGCGATCGTCAATGTCGGCGGACGGCACTTCGTCATTGCCGTATCGACCGCCAGTTTCGAGCATGACGGCGTCGAGATGATCGGAATTTCCACCCAGGCGCCGATCTACAAGGCAATGGAAGGCAAGGAAGCGGGCGAGGACTGCACGTTCAACGGCCGCAAGCTGGAAATCGAAAAGGTCGTCTGAGCAAACCGGCTCGCGCAGCGGTGACTGGAAGTCATCTGTGCCCGACCCCATAACACAGGAAACGGGCACAGGAGAGACAGATGACCGCCTCGAAGACCTACACGAAGTCCGCTGACGCCATCGCCCGGCTGACCCCGGAACAATATCGCGTGACGCAAGAGAACGGCACCGAGCGACCGTTCACCGGCGCACTCAACGCCAACAAGGCCAAGGGCATCTATGTCGACATTGTGTCCGGCGAGCCGCTTTTCGCGTCCAGCGACAAATTTGAGTCCGGCTGCGGCTGGCCAAGTTTCACGCGCCCGATTGTCGATGAGCATGTCGTCGAGAAGTTCGACGACAGCCACGGCATGCGCCGGGTGGAGGTGCGCTCCAAGCATGGCGACAGCCATCTGGGCCATGTCTTTCCCGATGGGCCGAAGGAGGCCACGGGCCTGCGCTATTGCATCAACTCGGCCTCGCTGCGCTTTGTCGCCGTCGAGGACATGGAGGCCGAGGGCTATGGTGAACTGTTGAGCCTCTTCGACACAGACACCAGCAGGGAGAATGCATGATGAGCAAAACGCTTGACCGAGCCGTCCTCGCCGGCGGCTGCTTCTGGGGCATGCAGGACCTGATCCGAAAGCTTCCGGGCATTGCGAGCACGCGCGTGGGCTATACGGGCGGCGACGTGCCCAATGCGACCTATCGCAACCATGGCACCCATGCCGAGGGCATCGAGATCGAATTCGATCCGGCGCTGATCAGCTATCGCGATCTTCTGGAGTTTTTCTTCCAGATCCATGATCCGACCACGCTGGACCGTCAGGGCAACGATATCGGCGCGTCCTACCGCTCGGAGATCTTCTATATCGACGAGGCCCAACGCGAAGAAGCGATGCGCACGATCGATGATGTCAACGCGTCCGGCCTGTGGCCGGGTAAAGTGGTCACCAAAGTGTCGCCAGTCGGCGATTTCTGGGAGGCCGAGCCCGAGCACCAGGATTATCTGGAGCGCTATCCGAACGGCTATACATGCCATTTCCCCCGTCCGGGCTGGAAGCTGCCCAGGCGCGGCGGCCAGGCCGCCTGATACGCCCAGACGCGCACACGCCATCGATGCCGGGCCGGTCCCGGAGGCCGGTGCCGTTCTTTTGCATGCGCAAAGGACACCGGACATGACGGACCATCCGATCAGGATCGGCTTTGGCGGCGGCTGCCACTGGTGCACCGAAGCGGTGTTCCAGGCGCTGCGCGGCGTCACTCGCGTCGAGCAGGGCTTTGTCCGGTCCGAGCCGCCGTTCGATGCATGGTCGGAAGCTGTCATCGTCACATTCGATCCGGCCTCGATCGATCTTGCCACGCTGACCGAGGTGCATCTTCGGACCCATGCCAGCACGGCGGCGCATGCGATGCGCGGCGAGTATCGCAGCGCGGTCTAGGCGTTCGATGATGCACAAGAGCAGAGAGCGCGCGCGCTGATCGGCAGTTTCCAGCCGGAGTTCGGCCATGCGCTGGTGACGCAGGCCCTGACTTTGTCAGCGTTCAAACCGTCCGACGCGCGCTTTCACGACTATTATGCCAGCGGCCCAGAGCGCCCGTTCTGCCGAGCCTATATCGATCCGAAGCTGGCGGTCCTGCGCCGTGACTTTGCCGCCCACGTCACGGCGCCGGCTCAAAGCCCATGACGAAGTCGATCACCTTGGCCCGGGGCATTTCGCATGGTTTGAGCAGCGGCTTGCCCGATGCGAGGAGGTAAAGATTGAGGCTGACATGATCCTTGCCGCCCAGTTCCTCGGCATAGAGCCTGCGCCGCCTGCCGTCAGCCGACGATGCGATCGACACGCCATAGCGGCGGCCGCCGAAATGGCCTTCGCTGTAACCGGCGGGCAGCGCCAGAAAGCGGTCGAGAAAAGTGTTCATCGCGTGTATCTATCGCAGGGACGGTGTGCCGGAAACGCAAGGTTGGCAAACCGAGGGGGAGACATGACGTGCTGAGCCCGGCGACCGTGCTGATCGTGCTCGCTTTTGCGGCCGCCTATGCGCTCCTGTCCCGGCGCATCGAAGCCTCGATCGTCACGCTGCCGATGATCTTCACCGCCCTGGGGTTGGCCCTCGGCTCTGCGGGTCTGGACATGGTGCCCGAGCAGATCAATCAGGGGGTCATCCACCTTGTCGCCGAGATCACGCTGGTCCTGCTGTTGTTTTCCGATGCGTCGGGCGTCCGTAAGGAGGCGCTGGCCGGCAATGCGGCGATTCCGGCGCGCATGCTGCTGATCGGCATGGGCGCGGCGATCGTTCTGGGCACGTTGGTCGCGCGCTGGGTTTCGCCCGATCAGCCATGGACGCTGGCGCTCCTGGTCGCGGCCATCCTGACGCCGACCGATGCGGCGCTTGGGCAGAGCGTTCTGACCAACAGCAAAGTGCCGCAGCGTATCGGCCAGTCGATCAATGTCGAAAGCGGGCTCAATGACGGGCTGGCGCTGCCCGTGGTGCTGATCGCGGCGATCCTCGCTGCCGACGGAATGGCCAGCCATGCCGGCGCCGTGCCGGACAATATCGCGCTTTTCGCGCTGTTGCAGGTGACACTCGGCCCGCTCACGGGCCTCGCTATCGGGTTCGGCGCCGCCCGACTGCTCGATCTTGCCGTCAACCGGAACGCGACGACGACGGTGGCGCAGGGGCTCTACTTTCTGGCGGTTGCGTTTTTCACCTTTTTTGCGGCCGAGGCGATCGGCGGCAACGGTTTCATCGCCGCCTTCGTCGGCGGTTTTGTCTTCGGCAACACGCTGCGGGCGCCGTCCTTGTTCATCCGCGAATTCATGGAGGGCGAAGGCCAGTTGCTGACACTGCTGACCTTCCTGATCTTCGGCGCGGTGCTCGCCCCGGTCGGTCTCGAACATGCCACATGGCAGACCGCGACCCTTTCGATCCTGTTCCTGACGGTGGTGCGCATGTTGCCGATCTGGCTGTGCCTCGTCGGCACCGGGCTCAGCACGTACGAAAAGCTGTTCCTGGGATGGTTCGGCCCACGCGGCCTTGCATCGATCCTGTTCGCATTGCTGGTGCTGGAACGGTTCGACATCCCCGGAGGCGACGAGCTGGTGGCCTGTGTCGTGCTGACCGTCTTGATGAGCATCGTGCTGCACGGGCTGACCGCGACGCCCTTGTCCAACCGCTTCGAAAAGGCCGCAGCGCCCACCCGATGACATGGCCGACCACCGCGCAAAACGGCGCTGTGCGGCTTGAGCTTTGGCGCGCCGCCCCATACAAGCGGGCAACACCGCTTGAGGGGACGACACGCATGGCCAAGGCGATCCGCCTTCACAAGGGCGATCTGAGCGAAGAGGCGGCTGAGCGTTATGGCGACCGCATCGCCGTCGATACCGAAACGCTCGGCCTGAACCCGCATCGCGACCGGCTGTGCGTCGTCCAGCTTTCGCCGGGCAATGGCACCGCCGACATCGTCCAGATCGCCAAGGGACAGAAAAAGGCGCCAAACCTCGCCCGCTTGATGCGGGACAGGAAGAAGACCAAGATCTTCCATTTCGGCCGGTTCGACATCGCCGTTCTGGAACATGCGCTCGGCGTCGCCACCCGGCCCGTCTTCTGCACGAAGATCGCGTCGAAGCTGACGCGGACCTACACCGACCGGCACGGGCTCAAGGACCTGACGCGCGAACTGCTGGACATCGACATTTCCAAGCAGCAGCAATCATCCGACTGGGCCGCCGAAACGCTGACCGACGCGCAACTGGACTATGCGGCGAGCGACGTTTTGAACCTGCACGCGCTGATGGATGCGCTGGTTGCGCGGCTTGAGCGCGAGGGCCGGACGAAGGAGGCCGAGGCCTGTTTCCGCTTCCTGCCGACGCGTGCCCGCCTCGACCTGATGGGCTGGCCCGAAACCGATATTTTCGCGCATAGCTGACAGGACCGGTGATGGACGATCCCCTGCTGATCTTCGATTGCGACGGTGTGCTCATCGATTCCGAGGCGGTTTATCTGGAGGTCGAGTTCGACTTTTTGCGCTCCAAGGACATCGAGGTCGATCGCGACTGGTATGTCGGTGCGTTCATGGCGCTGGCGCAGGACAAATGGCGTGCCAAGCTGTCCGATCTGCTTCTGGAAAAGACCGGCGCACCACTGACCGACGATGACTACACAGCGCTCAAAAGCGTCTCGCGCCGGCGCGTTCTGGAGGAAGTTCAGCCGATCGCGGGGATCGATGCGCTGTTGAAGGCCATGACCGCGCCGCGCTGCGTGGCCTCATCGACGCAGATGCCGTTCCTGCCGCTCAAGCTGGAACGGGCCGGTCTGGCCCGTTTCTTCGGCGACGGTGTCTATTCCGGCGACATGGTCGAAAACGGCAAACCGGCGCCGGACCTGTTCGCCTTTGCCGCCGAAAAGATGGGCTTTGCCGCCGAGGCGTGCATCACGGTGGAAGACAGCGCCAATGGCGTGCGCGGCGCCAAGGCCGCGGGCCAGTTCGTCATCGGCTTCACCGGCGGCGGACACTGGACCGACAAGAGCGGCGCGCCGCTGAAGGAGGCCGGCGCCGACCATGTGGTTGCCAGCCATGCCGAACTGGCTGATTGGCTCGCCGCCAACACCGGTGCCATGCGACCGGTTCAGCGACCTGAATTGCCGGGCTGATCGCTGCGCTTGGCAACAACGCCAACGCGCAGCATCACTTCGCGCGGGATCCGGTAGGTGCCGGTCAAATGGTGGTCCGAGCGCAGGCCGAGTAAGTCGCGCTGGATGAACAGCGCCCAGGCGCAATCGGCGGCCTCCTGCACCAGTTCGTCCCGATCGCGGTTGGCGCCGGTCGTTGCGTCATGGCGTTCGAGCGCGGCGAGAGCTGCTTCCAGCTTCTTGCCGGCGCGGCCGAGCGCGGCCGCGGTTTCGGCTGCCGCTTCGTAGGCGAAAGCGTCCAGCGTTGCCCGGCCGTTCGCCAGTGTGCGCAGTTGCGGCGGTTTGAGCATGGCTTCGGGTTCCCAGGGTCTCCCATCGGATATAGCCAAACAATGAACGGCGTCGAGACAAGAAAAACCCGCCGGTCATGACAACCAGCGGGTCTCTTTTTTGGAGAAGTCGGTCAGCGGCGCTTACTTGTCGCCATTGTCCTGCTTTTTCAGGGCGGCGCCCAGAATGTCGCCCAGCGAAGCACCCGAGTCGGTCGAACCGAACTGGGCAACCGCTTCCTTCTCCTCGGCGATTTCCAGCGCCTTGATGGAGAGCGAGATGCGGCGATCCTTCTTGTTGAACTGGGTGACGCGCGCATCGACCCGCTGGCCGACAGAGAAGCGCTCGGGGCGCTGCTCGTCACGGTCGCGCGACAGGTCCGAACGGCGGATGAAGGCGTCAAGGTCATGATCGACCAGCCTGACCTCGATGCCGCCATCATTGACCGCAGTCACTTCACAGGTGACGACAGCGTTCTTGCGCAGTGCGCCGGACGATGCCGCATCGCCGACCGCATCGCCGGTCAACTGCTTGATGCCCAGCGAGATGCGCTCCTTGTCGACATCGATGTCGAGCACGACCGCCTTGACCACATCGCCCTTGTTGTAGTCCTCGATGGCGTCTTCGCCGGACCGGTTCCAGTCGAGATCCGACAGGTGAACCATGCCGTCGACATCGCCTTCCAGGCCGATGAACAGGCCGAACTCGGTCTTGTTCTTGACCTCGCCCTCGACGACCTGACCGACCGGGAAGTGCTGCTCGAACTCTTCCCAGGGGTTGTTGAGCGTCTGCTTGAGGCCCAGCGAGATGCGGCGCTTGTCCGGATCGACCTCGAGGACCACCACTTCGACTTCCTGGCTCGTCGACAGGATCTTGCCGGGATGGACGTTCTTCTTGGTCCAGCTCATTTCCGAAACGTGGATCAGGCCTTCGATGCCGGGCTCGACCTCGACGAACGCACCATAGTCGGTGATGTTGGTGACACGGCCGGTGATCTTCTTGCCGATCGGGTACTTGGTGCCGATGCCGTCCCACGGATCGGCCTCGAGCTGCTTCATGCCCAGCGAGATGCGATGCGTCTCCTGATTGATGCGCACGATCTGGACCTTCACGGTCTGGCCGATCTGAAGGATCTCGGTCGGGTGGTTGACGCGGCGCCATGCCATGTCGGTGACGTGCAGCAGGCCGTCAATGCCGCCCAGATCGACGAACGCACCGTAATCGGTGATGTTCTTGACCACACCCTCGACCACCTGGCCTTCTTCGAGATTCTGGACGATCTCCGAACGCTGCTCGGCGCGGCTTTCCTCGAGAACGGTGCGGCGCGAGACGACGATGTTGCCGCGGCGCTTGTCCATCTTGAGGATCTCGAAGGGCTGCGGCGTATGCATCAGCGGGGTGACATCGCGGATCGGCCGGATGTCGACCTGCGAACGCGGCAGGAAGGCGACGGCGCCGTCCAGATCGACGGTGAAGCCGCCCTTGACCTGGTTGAAGATCTGGCCTTCGACCCGCTCGCCGGCCTCGAACTTGGCTTCGAGCTTGACCCAGGCTTCCTCGCGGCGGGCCTTGTCGCGCGACAGGACCGCTTCGCCCAGCGCGTTCTCGACACGCTCGACATAGACCTCGACGGTGTCACCGGGGTTGAGCGTGCCATCCTTGGCTTTCGCTCCGAATTCCTTGAGCGCGATACGGCCTTCAACCTTCAGGCCGACATCGACAATGGCCATGTCCTTTTCAATGGCCGTTACCGTGCCGTTGACGACGCGGCCCTCGATCGTGTCCTGATCGGCGAACGAGGCTTCCAGGAGGCTCGCAAAGTCCTCCCGCGTGGGGTTCAGTTCTGACATTTATGCTCCTGATGCGCGGGCGGCATCACATTGGTCTTCGCCTCGCGCGGGCGCCGGGGTTCGCGTTTGTCTGCCAACGATCGATCCGGCCCTTGACGGGCGTTCCGGCGCGGGATCGGTGCTGGACGGTTCAGTGGCGTTCAAGCGCCCGGTCGATTGTGGCGCGGGCAGCCTGAAACGCCGTCTCTATAGTCATATCGGACGTGTCAAGCAAGTGGGCGTCCTCCGCCGGCCGCAACGGAGAATCGGCACGGCCCATGTCGCGCGCGTCGCGCCGCTCGATGTCGGCAAGGATGACGGCCTCGTCCGCCTCGCCGCCGCCGGCCAGGATCTCATGATAGCGGCGTTTGGCGCGCACCTCCGGGCTGGCCGTGACATAGAGCTTGGCCGTCGCCTCGGGAAAAACCACCGTGCCGATATCGCGGCCGTCAAGCACGGCGCCGGGCGGGGTTTCGGCGAACTGGCGCTGCCGCTCCACCAGCGCGCGGCGGACCGCCGGCATCACCGCCACCTTAGAGGCGGCCTCGCCGACCGTGTGGGCGGCCAAAACCGCGCGGTCCATGGCCGAAAGGTCGAGCCGCGCGGCGACAGCAACCGCCTCGGCGTCATCGTCGAGCGGCTTTCCGGCGGCGACAAGCGCATGAGCGACGGCCCGGTAGGTCAGGCCGGTATCCAGATGCCGCAGGCCGTAATGGGCGGCAATGCGGCGGGCGAGCGTGCCCTTGCCCGAAGCCGCCGGCCCATCGATGGCGATCACCGGGATCATGCGCGATCCTCCTTTGTGCCGGCATCAGCCGGTGCGCGCATGTCCGTCTGTCCGGTCACCGCCAGCGACCAGCCGCCATCTGCGGCGGTGACATCGATGCGGGCACCGAACCGGGAAAACGTTTCGACAAGTGCGGCAGGATCGCGTGGCAAATGCCGGATCCGGGTTACGCCGGGCATACCAAGCGCGGTGAACGTGATGGCCGCCACCAAGTCGTCGCCCCAGCCGGCCGCGTCATGAACGGCCGGATTGGCAACTGCCTGCCCCGCAAAGACGATCGCATCGCGACCTTCCGCCTCGGCTTGAATGCCCATGACAGCAAGTGCATCGAGGAGCGTGGCCACCCGGTCGGAATCGAAACCGCTGGTGCATACGACGCGCGTCGCCATGTCGTAGGGCGCGACCAGCCCCGCCACCAGCAATGCTTCGCCGGAGGCATCCAGCGACACAGGTGTCAGCGGTTGCAACAGGCAGCCATTGCCGACACCGGTGATCGTCGTCGCGCCGTCCTTATGCTGGCGAACGCGCGCGCCCAGTGCTTCGATGGCGCCGAGCACCCCTTCCCCGCCCCCTTGTTGGCACACCGTCTCACCGGCGGCGAGGCCGGCAAGGATGGTGGCAAGGTGCATGTCGGGTGCGTTCATGGGTTTCATCCGGCGCAGGACGCGCTGTCGCAGCGTTCGGGCGCATACGCCAGCCGGTCGGGCGGGTCAAATCGCCGACCAAACAGGCCGTCACCCGGCGATGAGCGGCCGGTTCGCGCGCCGCCTGAACCAGGATCAGAAATGGCTTTGACAGGGTTGGTCATTGCCGTTAAGGACCGGTCCACCCTGAACACCTTGCGGGATAGATGCGCAAAAGGCGTTTTGCGTTTCCCATACATGTCTTGATGAGGCTCTACCGTGGCAAAACCTGACCTTGGAACCAAGCGCGTGTGCCCCGAGACGGGCCGCAAGTTCTACGATCTGAACAAGGATCCGATCGTCTCGCCCTACACAGGCAAAACCTATCCGCTGTCCTTCTTTGAGGATGACGGCTCGGACGTTGTCGAGGTCAAGGCTGAAAAGCCGAAAAAAGAGGCCGAGGAAACCACGGAAGACGAGACAGAGACCGAGGGCCCGGAAGTGCTGTCGCTCGAGGATGCCGACGAGGAAAATTCCGAGGAGAGCGACGACAATCTGCCGGATCTTGGCGACAATACGGATGACGAAGTGCTGGACGATGACGAGGAAGGAGACGACACCTTCCTTCCCGACGATGAAGAGGACGAGGACGACGTCAGCGGCATTGTCGAGATCAATCCCGACGAAGACGACAGATAGTCCGCCAAGGCACAAAAGACCTTGATTAGGCGCCGGTGAGATTGTATCGAGCGCCGGTCCGCCAAAGCGGGCCATCCTTTACGGGGCCATAGCTCAGCTGGGAGAGCGCTTGCATGGCATGCAAGAGGTCAGGGGTTCGATTCCCCTTGGCTCCACCATTTTTGCCTGCGGGTTGCCGCCGTCCAACCCAACCCGCCGGTTCCGGTTCGAGGATTTTCCTCTCACCTCCACCATTTTTGCTTGCGGGTTGCCGCCCGCCAACCCAACCCGCTGGTTGCGGTTCGAGAGTGCTCCTCTCACCTGTACCGTTTTTCTGATCAGTCGAGACTGCGGGTCGGGCTCAGCGCGCGCGGGTCGGTGACGATCTCGATCAGGCTGGCGCGGTTCGACGCAAGAGCGCGCTGCATCGCCGGCGCGAATTGACCGGTTTCGGTGACGCGCTCGGCCTCAAGCCCGTAGGCCCGCGCCAGAGCGACGAAATCGGGGTTTGCCAATGACGTTCCGGAGACGCGCCCGGGATAGTGCATCTCCTGATGCATTCGGATCGTGCCGTACATGGAATTGTTGACGACGAGCACGATGATGCCGAGCTCCTCCTGCGCCACCGTGCCCAGTTCCTGGATGGTCATTTGCAAGCATCCATCGCCAGCCAGCGCAATCACGGTGCGGTCGGGCGCGGCAAGCTTGGCGGCAACCGCGGCCGGCAGGCCGTAGCCCATCGAGCCGGAGGTCGGCGCCATCTGCGTGCGGTAGGCGCTATGCCGGTAGAAACGGTGCAGCCATGCGGCGTAGTTGCCGGCGCCGTTGGTGATGATGGCATCGTCGGCCAAATTCTCGCGCAACCAGATGATCACCTCGCCCAGATTGACCGCGCCGGGCATGGCCGTGGCCTGATCGGTCCAGTCGCGATAGGCCGCATTGATGTCGACGGTCCATCCTTTCCATGTCGGTCTGGATGGCGCCTCGAGCGCATCGGCAGCGGCCAGGAACGCGCCGACCGAGGCGGCGATCGGCAGGGCCGGCTGGAACACATGGCCCAACTCGTCCGGCTCGGGATGGATGTGGACCAACGTCTGTTTCGGCACCGGCACATCGAACAGCGTGTAGCCGGACGTGGTGCAATCGCCGAGGCGCGCGCCAAGTGCAACGGCCAGATCGCTGTCGCGGATCGCATCGGCGAGCGCCGGATTGATGCCAAGGCCGGCGTCGCCGGCATAGTTGGCGTGGGTGTTTGGAAACCGGTCCTGCGCCCGGAACGCACAGCATACCGGCAATGCCCAGCGCTCGGCAAAGGCAACGAAGCGGTCGACCAGCTCGGCATCCCAGCCCGGCCCACCGGCGATGACAAGCGGCCGTTCGGCCGCGCCAAGCAGATCGCCGAAGCGCTTGACCGCGCCGGGATCGGGGTGCGCACTGACGGCCCGTGACGCCGGCGCGGCAGCCACGTCCGCCGTGCCGGACAGGATGTCCTCGGGCAGTGCCAGAACCACAGGGCCGGGCCGGCCGGATTGCGCGACGGAAAAGGCCCGCGCCAGATATTCGGGCAGGCGTTTGGTCTGATTGACCTCGGCCGCCCATTTGACCTGATCGCCGAACATCGCCTTCACATCGACCTCCTGGAACGCCTCGCGGCCCGTGTCGCCGCGCGCCACCTGACCCATGAGCAGGATCATCGGCGTTGAATCCTGGGCGGCGACATGCACGCCGGCATAGGCGTTGGCGGCGCCCGGCCCGCGCGTCACAAGGCAAATGCCGGGGCGGCCCGTCAGCTTGGCATGGGCATCGGCCATCATCGCCGCGCCGCCTTCCTGACGGGCGATCGTCAACCGGATCTGGGGCACATCGTGCAGCGCGTCGAGCACAGGCAGATAGCTTTCGCCGGGCACGGCGAAGATTTGCGTCACGCCGTTTTCGACCAGCGCATCGACGACCAGTCGTCCGCCGGATTTGCCCATGTCGCCACCCCGATCCGTATTGCGTTGCCGGGGATGGTGTGTGCGTTCAGTCCGGATTCGTCAAGGCCGCGCGCGGCCGTGCAACAGTGCCCGAGAGCCGCGCGCCAATAAGGCCGACCAAGGCGTCGCCGGCGACGGCCAGCGGGCCGCTATTGTCGATGGCGATCGCCGCATCTGCGCCACGATAGGCAGGCACGGAACGGCGAAGGCGCGCAGCGATCTCCTCATTGGTCTCGCGCCCGCGCGCGGCGAGGCGCGCGGCGATCACGTCTGGGGCGGCGACGATCTCGACCACCTGAATATGGGCGAACCGGTCGAACAGCCGATCAAGCGCCTGGCGCGATCCGTTGACGATGGCAATGCCCCCCGCCCCGACATGATCGAGCACATGCATCGGGATGCCGTAGTGCAGCCCGTGCGCGTCCCATGCGGCGCAGAACGCGCCTTCGGCGAGCTGTCGGCGAAACTGGTCCCCGGTCACCGGTTCATGGTCCTCGCCCTGACTGTCGGCGGGGCGGCTGATGACGCGGCGCACGAACAGGACGCCGTCGTCGCCGGCAAGCGCCGCACGCGCATAGTTCATGACACTGTCCTTGCCAGCGCCGCTGCGCCCGACGACGGCGAACAGCGTCCCGGTCACAAGGTCGGAGGACGCGGCCATCAGGCGACCCGGCGACCCTCGCGCCAGACCTGGCGCACGACGGGGATCGTGTCCTTTCGGCCGACGCGCACCAGATCGGCACGCAGGCCGGGCGCCAGCCGGCCCCGATCATCCAGCCCCACCTGACGGGCGGGATTGGCGGTGACCATGGCGATGGCGGCGGGCAGCTCGATATGATCGATCTCCTCGGCCAGAACGAACGGCGCGTAGATCAGCGAGAACGGCACATAGTCGGACGACAAGACATCGAGAACGCCTTCGCGGGCGAGTTCGCGCGCCGCGATGTTGCCCGAGTGCGACTTGCCGCGCACCACGTTTGGCGCGCCCATCAAGACGCCCATGCCGGCATCATGGCTCGCCTTGGCCGCCATCATCGACGTGGGAAACTCGGCGACCGTGACATTGAATCCTTTGGCTTCCTCGACATGGTCGAGCGTCGCATCGTCATGGCTGGCGATGGCGATGCCACGCGCCGCGCAGATCGCGGCCAGCGCGTGCCGGTGCTTGTCCGAATAGATCGCCGACTGCATCTGCCGCCGCTCGACAAAGGCACGGAATTCCTCGTCGGAGAGGCCGCGCTTGGTCTTGTAGTAGAGTTCATACTGGTCGAGCGTCTGGAACTGCCGCTGGCCGGGCGCATGGTCCATCAGCGAGATCAGGCCGACGCTGTCATCGTCCTCGAATTCGGAAAAATGGTCCATCACATCGGCGGCGGACACCTCACAGCGCAGGTGGATGCGGTGGTCGGCGCGCAGCCGACCTTCGGCCTGGGCTTCCTGGATGGCGCCCGACATGGCACGCATCTCGCCCTTTTCGAAACCGCCTTCCTCGTCCGAGCCGAGCCGCAGGCAGTCGAAGACGGTGGTGATGCCGGACGCGGCGATCTGCGAATCATGGGCCTGGATGGCCGCGGTCAGCGGCCAGCGCACGCCCGGTCGCGGCGTGAAATGCTGCTCGAGGTGATCGGTGTGCAATTCGATCAGGCCGGGCAGGATGTAGTCGCCGCCCAGATCCTCGCCATGGGCGGTCGCGCCCTCGTCGATCCGGGCGATCACGCCGTCCTCGATCACGATGGTGCCATCGACGATCCGGTCTTCGAGAACGAGGCGGGCATTGGTCAGAACGGTTTGCGGCGTCATGGTCACGCTTCTCATTGTCGGGGAATCGGCGCTTTCGCGCCGGCTCTCCTATGGTCCGTCTTTGTGACGTTTGCGTGACTGTCTCAACGCGGCGGCAACCGTACGGAGACGTCAGCCCGAATGCCGGCCGATCAGCCGGGCGCGCAGCGCGCCGGAGATGTTGTCGAAGATGAAGACGACAATCAGGATCAAGATCACCATGTAAAAGACGTTTTCCCAGTCCTGATTGGTGCGCATGGCTTCCCAGAGCTTGAGGCCGATGCCGCCAGCGCCCACCGCGCCGATGATCGTCGCCGACCGCGTGTTGGATTCCCAGAAATAGAGCGCCTGGCTGGCGAAGATGGGCAGCACTTGCGGCACGACGCCAAAGCGCTGAACGGCTGCGGGTCCCGCGCCGACCGAGCGGACGCCTTCGCGCTGCTTGTCGTCGATGTTCTCGAGCGCCTCGGAATAGAGTTTGCCCAGCGTGCCGGTGTCGGTGAAGAAAATCGCCGAGATGCCGGCCAGCGGCCCCGGCCCGAAGGCGCGAGTGAAGAACAGGGCCCAGATCAGCATGTCGACCGAGCGCAGGAAATCGAAGAAGCGCTTGAGGAGCTGGTTGACGAACCGGTTCGGCGTGATGTTGCGGGCGGCTGCAAAGGACAGCGGAAAGGCGATAAGGACGGCAAAGAGCGTGCCGACGAAGGCCATCACGATGGTCTGCAGCAGCTTGATCCAGACATCGCCGTGCTGCCATTCGGCGTTGTAGACGATGTTCTCCCACATGATGCCGAAGTTGGACCGCCCCTCTTCGATCGGCGGGCCGAATGCCTTGCCCATGACCTCACCGAAGCCGAGACCCCAATAGGGCGAGGCGGGATCGAAGACGAAATTCTCCCAACCCAGGAAACGGCGGTTGACCTTGACCTCGCGGTGCCGGATTTCGGCGCGTCCATAAAAGCCGAAATCGACGAACACCTTGGCGCCCGGTTCGCGCTGTGTCGCCCAATCGGGCAGCGGACCCTCCACGAGGACCTGCTCGTTCTGGCGGTCGATCAGAACCTCAAGCGAGCCATTGTAGCGGGTGACGATGACGCGATCGGGGGTGACGTCGATCGTGCCGCGCTCATTGATCGTCACCAGCGCGCGCGCGATGCCCAAGCGCGTTTCGGTGACGACCGCGTCCTCGGCCGCCACAGGCGCCGCGCCGCCCAGGGCATTGTCATCGGCGGTGAATGTCGCATCGGAATTGGGCGACATGAACGAGCCCGACGCGGGCGCGGCCGATGCCGAATTGTCCGTCGGGCGGTCGATGATGACGGTGACGGTGCCCTGTTCAGTCTCGATCCAGTCGGGATCGGGGTTCTCGCCCAGCGGCGAAAAGCGCGGGAACGTCACCTCGATCTCGCCGTCGCGATATTCGATGTCCGGGCGCACTTCGTAAGAGACCCAGTCGGCCAGATAGGTGCCGGCAATGTTCCAGTTGCCGTTGGCAAAGACCTGGCCGATCGAGAAAAACCAAAACGCGTAGATGCAGTAGGCGGTCACCGCGGCAACCGCCAGCGGTGCGGCGAAGCGCTTGTGAAAGGGCCGCCGGAACACGTCGGGCTGGCGCGCGATGATCTCGTCGACCTGGGCGGCGGAGAGCGGTTGTGCGGACAGCGTCATGGCTGGCAATCTCCCCTAGGCGCCGAACTGGAAAGCCTGATCGCCGACGATCTTGCGGCGAAGCCAGGCCGAAAGCTGGTCGACGGCGACGATGGTGACGAAAAGAAGAAGGATGATCGCCAGCGTCTTGGCCTCATGGCCGCGGCTGATCGACAGGCGCAACACCTCACCGATACCGCCGGCGCCGACCGCGCCGATGATGGTCGAGGCGCGCACATTGATCTCAAGCCGCAGCAATGTGTAGCTGAGAAAATTCGGCATGATCTGCGGCACGATGCCGAACCAGACGCGTTCGGTCCAGTTCGCACCGACCGCGCGCAGACCCTCGTCGGGTTTCATGTCGGCGTTCTCGACCACCTCGAAGAACATCTTGCCGAGCGCGCCGATCGTGTGGATCGACACCGCGATGATCGCCGGCACCGGGCCAAGCGAGAAGATGGCAAGGAAGAAGCCGGCGATGACGATTTCGGGGAAGGCGCGCAGAAACTCCATGAAGCGGCGCACGAAAAAGCGCAGCCAGCGGGTCGTGGTCAGGTTGGTGGCGGCCAGAAAGCAAAGAAGGAACCCGAAGATGAAGCCGATCAGGGTCGACAGGATGGCAATGTTGAGCGTCTCGACCATCTTGTGGATGTATTCGGGGATGTACCAGGTGCCCCAGAAATAGACGCGGCCATCGGGATAATCATATTTGAACGAGCCGTCATAATAAGGGCTCTCAAGGTCGAACAGGGCCCGCCAGACCTCCCAGCCGTCGCGCGGGATCATGCCGCCGACAAAATCGAAGAAATGCGGCAGCCGGTCGAAGAACTTGCCGGCATTGGTCTCGTTGGCGAACCACAGGGATGCGAACAGCGCGACGAGCAGGATGCCCAAGCTCAACGCCGTGTAGAGCCGGCGCTGGCGGACAAGCTCACGCCAGTGGCGATCGACGTCATATCGCCCGTTTTGGACATAGGCGTCGGGATCGTGCAGGTCGGTCGATGCCATGGTGAATGCTGGTCCGCGAAAGGGGGCCGCGCCGCGCCCCTTGCGGGACGCGGCGCTGCGTTCGGACAATCGGGCTTAGGAGCCGATCTTGGACTTACGGGCGGCGACGATGGTCTCGTAGAACGAGTGGTCAACGTCGATGAAGCCGGCAAAGTCGCCACCCTGGACCGAGCGGAAGCAGTCCGGATGGTTCTCGGGCATGGCCTTGAAAAACTCGATGAACCTGGCGCGAACGTCCTGATCGAGCTGGTTGGAGACGACGATCGGGCCGTTCGGGATGAGCGGCGAACGCCACACTTCGTTGACCTCGTCCATGTCCAGAAGGCCCTTGTCGACCATCTTGCGGATGTTGCCGGACGTGTAGCCGTCGGCGAATTCACCGACACCGGACGACCAGGTCACCTGAACGTCGAAATTGCCCTTGAGCATTTCGAGGACGCCGTTCTCGTGGCCGCCGCCGAAGCCGGTTTCGGCGAAATATTCGTCGATCGGCATGCCGAGCTGCGCCGGCAGGGCGACGGAGGGGACAAGGAAGCCGGAGGTGGAGTCCGGATCGGCAAAGCCAAGCCGTTTGCCCTGCGCGTCCTCGATCGATTCGATGCCCGAATCCTTGCGGGCCAGCATGATCGAATAATAGCCGGTGGCGCCGTCGACCTGCTGGGTCGTCAGGACCGGATCGACCGCTTCAGGGTCTTCGAGATAGACCTTGGCATAGGCCGAGGCGCCCAGTTCGGCATAGTCGAGCGTGCCGCCAAGCAGGCCCTGCACGACGCCGTCATAGTCGGCGGCGGGGAAAAGCTGAACTTCGTTGACACCGATTGCTTCGGGCAGAAGGTCGATCAGGCACTGGTTGTTGCGCAGACGGTCGGCTTCGTTTTCGCCGCCAAGAATGCCGACGCGGAACACGTCCTGCGCATGGGCGCCGGTGGTGACGAGAGCGACGGCAGCGGTCGCGAGCAGGGTTTTCTTCAGCATGTTTGGTCTCCCGGAAGTGGCATGAAGATCGGGCATGGCCCGTTTGGCCGTGTTGAAACAAAAACCGCCCGTCCGGCCCGGCGAGCGGCTAAACCTGTCAGGCGCCAACCAGCGCCGGTTCCTTGGTTTGCTTGGCGCGTGCGGGCGTTGCGGGCGCGAGGCTGGTCGATGTGACGGCCTCGGAGAACGCCTCTTCGAGCCCGTCCGCACCGTAGATCAAGCGGGCCGCGGCCTCGGTCAGGTCGTTCGGTCCGCCGTCAAACACGACCTTGCCGGCCTGCATGCCGATGATGCGTTCACAGAAGGCGCGAGCGGTGTCGAGCGTGTGCAGGTTGGTGACGACGGTGATGCCGTCATTGCGGTTGATGTCGCGCAGCGACTGCATGACGATCTGCGCGTTGCGTGGATCGAGCGACGCGATCGGCTCGTCGGCGAGAATGACCTTGGGCTGTTGCATGAGGGCACGGGCGATCGCCACACGCTGCTGCTGGCCGCCGGACAGCGTCCCGGCGCGCTGCATCGCCGCGCGTTCGATGCCCAGCCGCTCGAGCGCGGCGATCGCCATGGCGCGCTCCTGGTCGGAGAAGATGTTCAAAAGGCTCGCCACCGAAGAACGGTGGTTGAGCCGCCCGAGCATCACATTGGTCAAAACGTCCAGACGCGGCACCAGATTGAACTGCTGGAAGATCATGGCGCAGTCACGCTGCCAGTTGCGCAGCTTTTGTCCGCGCAGGGCCGACACGTTCGTGCCGGAAAAGACGATGTTGCCCTCGGTCGTGTCGATCAGCCGGTTGATCATGCGCAGCAGCGTCGACTTGCCTGCGCCGGACGCGCCGATGACGCCCACCATTTGCCCTTCGGGGATGTCGATCGTCACATTGTCGACGGCGACGTTGGTCCCGAAACGACGGGTTACCTGGCTGATTTCGAGCATTCGCAGCGCACCTTTTCGCAACCGCACACGTTTCGCGGCGTATCGGGCCGATGTGAATGTCCAATGTCAGTTCGGTGTCAGTTGTGTAACAGTCCACAACCGCAAAACGACCTGTGTCAGCCGCCATGTCGGGCCAGAAATGCGCCGGCATCGAGTGTTCGGAAGTCCTCGAGCGCGGCACGCAGATCGGCGTGGCTCCAGTCCCACCAGGCCAGTTTTTCCATGCGTTCTGCGATGCTCGGATCGAACCGGTCGCGGATCGGCCTGGCTGGAACACCCCCGACAATTGTGTAGGGAGCCACCTCTTTTGTGACGACCGCGCCCGAGCCGATCACCGCGCCATTGCCGATCGTGACGCCGGGAAGGACGATGGCGCCGTGGCCGATCCACACATCGTGGCCGATAACGACCCGGTGGTCGCGGCGCCAGGCAAAGAATGCGGGTTCATTGTCCGCATCGCCAAAATAGTCGCCGGCGCGGTAGGTGAAATGGTGTTGGGTCGCCCGCCAGGTCGGATGGTTGGTCGCATTGATGCGCACATGGCTGGCAATGTTGGCGAACTTGCCGATGGTGGCGCACCACGCTTCGGTCTGGCGAATGAGATAGGAATAGTCTCCGATCTCGCAGTCGGTGACGACGCAGCCCTCGTCGATCTCGGTGTAGCGGCCGAGCGTCGAGCCGGTGACGCGCGCGGCTGGGTGCACCAGCGGTTGTTCGGAGAGCTTCGGCATTGTCTCAAGCGGCCTTTTGCGGGGCAAAGCCGGTCACGTCGATGATCCGGTCGGCGACCGCCTCGCGCAGTTCGGCATCGTGGAAGATGCCCAGCAGCGCAACACCGTCGGCCTTCTTCTCGCCGATCATTGCGACGACGACGGCGCGGTTGGCGGCATCGAGCGATGCGGTCGGTTCGTCCAGAAGCAGGACCGGGTGATCGGTGATGAAGCCGCGCGCGATGTTGACCCGCTGCTGCTCGCCGCCCGAGAACGTCGCCGGTGGCAGTTCCCAGAGCTTTTCGGGCAGGTTGAGACGGGCAAAAAGCTCTGCGGCGCGGCGGCACGCTGTCTCGGGATCGGTTCCGCGCTGCACGAGCGGTTCGGCGGCGACATCGAGCGCGGAAACGCGCGGCACCGCGCGCAGGAACTGGCTGACATAGCCGATCGTGTCACGCCGCACGGCCATCACCTGCCGTGCCTCGGCCCGGGCAAGGTCGAGCAGCGCACCATTGTGCCGGATCAGGATCTGGCCGACATCGACGGCATAATTGCCGTAGACCATTTTCAGGATCGACGACTTGCCGACGCCGGACGGCCCACTCAACACGGCGCACTGGCCGGCCTCGATCGAAAAGTGCACCGCTTCGACCACCGGGATGCGGACACCGCCGCGCAGATGCATGGTGAAACTCTTGGAAACGTCGGAGACGATCAGGGGAACGGCCATCGGATCAAGCCTGCAGGATCGAGGAAACGAGAAGCTGGGTGTAGGGCGCGCGCGGATCGTCGAGCACCCGGTCGGTCAGGCCCGTCTCGATGACGCGGCCGTCCTTCATGACGACCATGCGGTGCGACAGAAGCCGCGCGACGGCCAGATCGTGGGTGACGACGACGACCGCCAGTCCCAGATCGGTGACCAGCCCGCGCAACAGATCCAGAAGGCGTGCCTGCACCGACACGTCCAGACCGCCGGTCGGCTCGTCCATGAAGACAAGACGCGGGCCGGTGACCAGGTTCCGCGCGATCTGGAGCCGCTGGCGCATGCCGCCGGAAAAGGCGCGCGGCTGGTCATCGATGCGGTCTTCGGCGATTTCGACCCGGCCGAGCCAATCGCCGGCGGTTGCACGAATATTGCCATAGTGCCGGGCGCCGGTTGCCATCAGCCGCTCGCCGACATTGGCGCCGGCCGACACCGTCATGCGCAGGCCATCGGCCGGGTTCTGGTGGACAAAGCCCCAATCGGTGCGCATCAGGAAGCGCCGTTCGGCTTCGCCCATGCGGTAGAGGTCACGGATCTGGCCGTCACGCATGCGATAGGCGACCGTGCCCGTGGTCGGCATCAGCCGCGTCGAGATGCAGTTGAGCAGCGTCGTCTTGCCCGATCCGCTCTCGCCGACCACCGCCACGACTTCGCCCGGCCAGATGTCGATGCTGACATCCTCGCAGCCGATGCGGCTGCCGTAGAATTTCGACACACCGCTTGCGGACAGGAGCGGCTTTTCCTCCGCAAGGGCGGGCAAGCCGTCACCCTGAGCCTGTCGAAGGGGCGGGTTTGCGGTTTCACCTCGTCCTTCAATGGGCTCAGGATGAGGTGAAACACTGTCGCCTTGTGTCATCATGCCAAGGTTCCTTCGCTGGCCATGGCGCCCCGATGGCCGGCGGCGCGGCGTTTTTCGCAATGGTCGGTGTCCGAGCACACGAACATGCGGCCGCCCCGATCGTCGAGAACCACCTCGTCGAGATAGACGCCTTCGGCGCCGCACAGGGCGCAGGGCTCATCGAACCGGTTCACCTCGAACGGGTAATCCTCGAAGTCGAGACTGACCACGCTGGTGTAAGGCGGCACCGCATAGATGCGCTTTTCGCGCCCGGCGCCGAAGAGCTGCAGCGCCTCGGACTGGTCCATCTTGGGATTGTCGAATTTCGGCGTCGGCGAGGGGTCCATGACGTAACGGCCCTCGACCTTGACCGGATAGGCATAGGTCGTCGCGATGTGGCCGTTGCGGGCAATGTCCTCATAGAGCTTGACGTGCATCAGCCCGTAATCCTCGAGCGCGTGCATCTTGCGCGTCTCGGTCTCGCGCGGCTCCAGAAAGCGCAGCGGCTCGGGGATCGGCACCTGATAGACCAGCACCTGCCCTTCGCCGAGCGTCTCCTCGGGAATGCGGTGGCGCGTCTGGATGATCGTCGCTTCGGCGGTGCTGGTCGTGGTGGAGACCTCGGCGACCTTTGCGAAGAAGGCACGGATCGAGACCGCGTTGGTCGTGTCGTCGGCGCCCTGGTCGATCACCTTGAGTGTGTCGTCCGGGCCGATGATCGAGGCGGTGACCTGCACGCCGCCCGTCCCCCAGCCATAGGGCATCGGCATCTCGCGTGAGGCGAACGGCACCTGATAACCGGGAATGGCGATCGCCTTCAAAATCGCCCGGCGGATCATCCGCTTGGTCGGCTCGTCGAGATAGGCGAAATTGTAGTCGGCAAGGCCGGTGGGTTGCACGGTCATTCGGCTGCCTCCGGCATGGGCTCGCCCGCATCGCGCCGGCTTTCATGTTCGGCCCGCATGGTGCGGACCAGTTCGAGTTCGGCCTGGAAGTCGACATAATGCGGCAGTTTGAGATGCTCGACGAAGCCCGATGCCTGCACATTGTCGCAATGGGAGATCACGAACTCCTCGTCCTGCGCCGGCGCGACGATGTCCTCGCCCAACTCACGCGCCCGCATGGCGCGGTCGCACAGGGCCATGGCCATCGCCTTGCGCTCGGACTGGCCGAAGACAAGACCATAACCGCGCGTAAACTGGGGCGGCGCCTTGGACGAGCCCTTGAACTGGTTGATCATCTGGCATTCGGTGAGTTGCACCCGCCCGATGGTGACAGCAAAACCGAGTTCGGGCATGTCGACGGCCACCTCCACTTCGCCGATGCGGATCTCGCCGGCGAACGGGTGAGAGCGCGCATAACCCCTTTGAGTTGAGTAAGCGAGCGCCAGCAGAAACCCCTCATCGCCGCGTGAGAGGGATTGCAGGCGCGTGTCGCGCTCCATCGGAAACTCCATCGGTTCGCGGGTGATGTCGCCGGGCATCTCCGTTTGCGCGTCGCAGTCGCCCTCGATCAGCCCATCCTGTGCCAGAATGTCCGAGACGCGCATGGCGCGGGCCGGTTCGCCGTCGCGGCGCTCGGCGTCCGGAACCGCGGCATCGCCGGCGAGTTCGGGGTCGAGAAGCCGGTGGGTGTAGTCGAAGGTCGGGCCGAGCATCTGCCCGCCGGGCAGGTCCTTGTAGGTCGCCGAGATGCGCCGTTCGATATGCATGGCGCCGGTGTCGACCGGCTCCGAATAGCCGAAGCGCGGCAGCGTCGTGCGATAGGCGCGGACAAGGAAGATCGCCTCGATCATGTCGCCGCGCGCCTGCTTGACCGCCAGCGCGGCGAGATCGCGATCGTATAGAGCGCCCTCGCTCATCACCCGGTCGATGGCGAGCGCCAACTGACAGGTGATCTGTGTCAGTGTCAGCGCCGGGACGGACCGGTCGCCGCGCCGGCGGTCGGCCAGCAGCCGGTGCGCGTTGCGGATGGCCTTTTCACCGCCCTTGACCGCGACATACATGTCAGTTCTCCGTTGATTGGATGCGCGTCGTGCGTGGCAGCGCGGCGACCGCGTCGGGCGTGGCCAGAACCATGTCGATGCCGCACGGGAACAGCGCATTGTTGTCGGCCCAAAGGGTGGTGAACCGGGCCGGCAATCCGCTTGGCGCAAGCGCCGTGCTCTGCTTGATGCCGGGCCCGGTCAGCGTCAGCGCCGGGCCGGCCGCCAGGTCCGGCACCTGGACAATCAGCGTCGCCGACCGGTCGGGATAGTCGTGCGTGCCGCGGGCGAACCGGTCGAGCGAGCCCAGCGACGGGCCGTCGCCGATCAGCGCGAAGGCGGCAGCGGCCGGATCGTCGGTCACCGGCGCTCCGGCATGAAAACCGAGCCAGCGCGCGATCGCACCGTCCGTTGCCAATGCCGCATCGAGCCAGACGGGCGTGTCGACATCGCACAATGTCAGCGCTAACGCGGCGGCGACCGGTCCCAAGGGGGACGGGGCTGAAGCGCGCGGCGCGATGGCCTGCACCGTGCCGGGGCGTGCCATCGCGTCCATCAGCGCCCGAAAGACCGATTGCGCGTCGAAGACGGGGGCGTCGAAACCACCGGTCACGATTGCGTCCTGGGATTGCACCGCCATCAATCGTCTCCCCGCACCATGGTGAAGAAGTCCACTTTCGTCGCCGCGGTTTCGGCTGCGCGATCGCGATCGCGCTTGGTGATTGCCGCTTCAAGCGGCGCGATCACGGCGTCGTCGAGACGGGCGGCCATCGTCTCATCCTGGGCCAGCGCATCGATCACGGCGGCGAGTTTGACCTTGGCCTGGTCGCGGCCGAGTACCATGGCATGGCCTGTCCTTCCGTCGGCCAGGCGGACGGTGGCACGGGTTGCGGTCGCTTCGCCGAGATTGAACGGCGCGCCGCCTCCGCCCATGCGGCCGCGCAACGCCACCAGCCCGGTTTCCGGCCCGCGCACCAGTTCGCATTCGGGATCGATCCCCAGGCCGTCCCAGCATTCGGCCAGCAGCGCGGCGTCGCCCTGGGCGAGCACGGACAGGCGGCGCCGGCGTGCTTCGGCGCGATCATTGATGAGGTTCGAGGCAGACATTGGTATCTCCAATTTATCTATTGTTATAGACAACCAGATAAGATAACTTCACGGTTAAGCGCTTGCTGTGACAGAGTTATGACAGAGGCCGGACAATTGACCGTGCAATCGGAGCAAATCGAACGCCAGTCGGGCATCGCCATGTGGCGGCAGATCGCCGATGCGATTCGCGCCGGTTTGGCCGGCCCGCTGGTCGATGCGGACGGCAAGCTGCCCCCGGAAAAAGTGCTGGCCGAACGGTTCGGCGTCAACCGCCACACGGTGCGCGCGGCGATAAGGGCGCTGGCCCATGAAGGCGTGGTGCAAAGCCATCAGGGGCGCGGAACCTTCGTCCGGCGCAAGCGGCGCCTGACCTATCCGATCGGCCAGCGCACGCGCTTCTCGCAAGGGCTCGAAGGCCAGGCGGCGAACCGCAGCACCGAACTGCTCGCCCACGGGCGGGAACAGGCGCCAGCGGACATCGCCAGGGCTCTGGACATCGAAACCGGGACGGGCGTTGTCCGCCTTGAAAGCGTTGGCCTTGCCGATGGCGTGCCCGTGTCGCGCGCGACCTACTGGTTCGACGCGGAACGGTTCGGCACGATCGCGGACGTCTTCGCGCGATCCGGGTCAGTGACCCGCGCCTTGGCGCAACTGGGTGTCACCGACTATGTGCGGGCCTGGACGCGGATCGAGGCCCGTCACGGCGCGGTGGACGATCTCGATCATCTGCGCCTGTCGCCGGGCGCGATCGTGCTGGTCACCGAGGCGGTCAATGCCGACATGGACGGACGGCCGGTCCAGTATTCGCTGACACGCTTTGCCGCCGACCGGGTAAGCCTTCAGGTGGGCGGCGACTGAGGGCTACTTGCCGATCATCCAGTCGGTCAGCCAGCGCATGCGCCTACCGTCGGGCCGGACAATCGTGTCGCGCAGGATCGGCCATTGCGGCAGGACGAGCACCGAGCGCGCATGGGTGAATTCGGCAAAGCCGCGCTTGCCGTGATAGGCGCCATAGCCGGATTTGCCGACCCCGCCGAACGGCAGATGCTCGACCGCCAGATGAACGATGGTGCCGTTGACGACCGCGCCGCCCGACGTGGTCCGGGCAACGAGCTTCTCCGCCGCGCGCGCATCGCGCCCGAAGGCGTAAAGCGCCAGCGGATGGTCGCGCGCCGTGACGAAGCGGACGGCATCGTCCAGATCGTCATATTCGATGATCGGCAGGATCGGCCCGAAAATCTCCTCGGTCATCAGCCGGCTGTCGGGCGCCGGGCCGATGACGACAGTCGGCGGGATGCGGCGCGCGTCCGGCGCCGCGTCCCCGGCGCTCAGGACGGTCAGGCCGGCGTCCCGCGCTTCATCGATCATCGCGGCGAGCCGGTCATGATGCCGGTCGGTGATGATCGATGTGTATCCGTCATCGGTCGCCGGCGCGGGCCAGGTGCGCCGTGCGGCGTCGATGATGGCCGCGCTGAAGGCTTCCGCCCGGCCCTTGGGCACCAGCAGATAGTCCGGGGCGACGCAGGTCTGCCCGCCGCTGTAGAACTTGCCGAAGGCGACGAGCGGCGCGTGTTTTTCGGGATCGGCGTCCGGCATCATCACGCAGGGGCTCTTGCCGCCCAGTTCCAGTGTCACCGGCGTCAGGTTTTCGGCCGCAGCCATCGCAACCTTGCGGCCGACTTCCGTCGAACCGGTGAAGAACAGATGGTCGAAGGCCAGTTCGGAGAAGGCCTTGCCGACATCGGGGCCACCGGTCACCACTGCCACCTCGTCCTCGCCATAGACATCGGCGAACAGCTGCGCCAGCAGTTCGGCCGTGCGCGGCGTGAACTCGGACGGCTTGACCAGCACCTTGTTGCCGCCGGCGAGCGCGGTGGCGGCCGGGATGACCGCGAGCTGGAACGGATAGTTCCAAGGCGAAATCACGCCGACGACACCCTTGGGCTCATGGCGCACATAGGTGCGGCCCGGAATCGGAATACCCAGATTGAACATGCGGGTCGGGTTCGCCCAGCGATCCAGATGGCGGCATGTGTGTTCGATGCTGCCTATCGTGACCGCGATCTCCGCCGACAGGGTCTCGTCGGCCGACCGGTTGCCGAAATCGGCGCTGATCGCGTCGACGATCCCGGATCGGCGGGCCCGGATGGCGCGCACGAGATCGCGCAGCTTCATGCGCCGGGTGCTGATGCCGGGCACGGCATCGAACGAAAAGGCCGACCGCTGCCCCTCGAAGGCCGCCTGAAGACGATCGAGATCGGATTTGCAGGGTGCGTTCATGGCTTCAATATAGGCGCGCCGGAACGTTTCGTCATTGGGCGCCGTCGACGCTTGACGCCGCAAGCCCGAAAACAGCACGGTGGCGTCTTTGCCACCGCACATGCAAGGAGATGCCGCCGATGGAAATGCTGACCCCGACGGCGGCCTGGGCCGCCGACGAACACCGCATGTTCACCGATGCGGTGCGGCGCTTTTATGCCGACGAACTGGTGCCCAACATGGAACGTTGGACCGAGCAGGGCGTCGTTGATCGCACCTTCTGGGAAAAGGCCGGCGCGCACGGGATCATGGGCGGCGCCGTGCCGGAGGAACTGGGCGGCGCGGGCGGCGGCCTGGCGTTCGATGCGATCACCCTCTACGAGCAGGGCCGGGTCGGCGATGCCGGCTGGGGGTTCGGCATCCAGTCGATCGTCATCCACTATCTGCTCGCCTATGGCAGCGAGGAGCAGAAGAAGCGCTGGGTGCCCGGCCTTGTCGACGGCGAAAAGGTCGCCGCGCTCGCCATGACCGAGCCGGGCACGGGGTCGGACCTTCAGGCAATCCGCACATTCGCCGAAAAGGACGGCAACCAGTACAGCCTCAACGGCTCGAAGATCTTCATCACCAACGGCCAGACGGCGGACCTGATCGTCGTCGCCGCCAAGACCGACAGGGGCGAAGGCGCCAAGGGCATGTCGCTGATCGTGCTGGAGACCGAGGGCGCCGACGGCTTCCGGCGGGGCAAGAACCTCAAAAAACTCGGCATGAAGGCCAACGACACGTCGGAACTGTTCTTCGAGGATGTGAAAATCCCGCGCACCAACCTTCTGGGCGCAGAAGAAGGCCAGGGCTTCTACCAGCTCATGAAGCAATTGCCGTGGGAGCGGCTGGTGATCGCGCTGACGGCACTGGGCTATATCGACTATGCGCTTGCCGAGACCATCCGATACGTGCAGGAGCGCAAGGCGTTCGGCCAGCGTGTCATGGATTTCCAGAACACGCGCTTCAAACTGGCGGAGATGAAGACCAAGGCGGAGATGCTGCGCGCCTTCGTCAATGACTGCATCGTCAAGGCCGAGGCCGGCACGCTCGATCCGGCCACCGCGTCCATGGCCAAATATTGGGGCAGTGAGGTGCAGAACGACGTCATGCACGAGTGCCTGCAACTGTTCGGCGGTTATGGCTACATGATGGAATATCCGATCGCGCGGCTTTATGCGGATGCGCGCGTGCAGATGATCTATGGCGGGTCGAACGAGATCATGAAGGAGCTGATCGCCCGGTCGATCGACGTGTGAGCGACACCGTTCAAGCCGTGTGTCAGACCGGATCGTGCGCGATCAGCGTGCCGGCACCATGCTCGGTGAACAGTTCGAGCAGCACCGCATGCGGCGTCTTGCCGTTCAGGATGACGACGCCCTTGACGCCGCGCGTCAGCGCCGCGATGCAGGTCTCGACCTTGGGGATCATGCCGCCGGAAATCGTGCCGTCAGCGATGAGATCGCGCGCCTGAGAAACCGTCAGTTCCTTGATCAGCGCGCCATTCTTGTCGAGCACGCCCGGCACATCGGTCAGGAACAGGAGCCTTTGCGCGGCAACCGCGCCGGCGATGGCGCCCGAAAACGTGTCGGCATTGATGTTGTAGGTGTGCCCGTCCCGTCCCGGTGCCACCGGCGCGATCACCGGAATCATGCGCGAGGTCGCCAACTGGTCGAGCAGCGTCCGGTCCACCTTGGCCGGCTCGCCGACAAAGCCCAGATCGACGATGCGCTCGATATTGCTGTCGGGATCCTTGACGGTCTTTTGTGCCTTTTCGGCGAAGACCAGATTGCCGTCCTTGCCGCACAGGCCGATCGCCCAGGCGCCCTGGGCGTTGATCAGCGCGACGATCTCCTTGTTGATCGATCCGGCGAGCACCATTTCGACGATCTCGACGGTTTTCTCGTCGGTGACACGCAGGCCGCCCTCGAACGTCGATTTTATGCCCATCCGGTCCAGCATGGCGCCGATCTGCGGCCCGCCGCCATGGACGACAACCGGATTGACGCCGGACTGTTTGAGAAGCGCGATGTCCTGGGCGAACGCCTTGCCGAGCGCCGCGTCGCCCATGGCATGGCCGCCATATTTGACGACAACCGTCTTGCCCGCATAGCGCTGCATATAGGGCAGCGCGTCGGCGAGGATCGCCGCCTCGGTGGCGGGGGTCGATGTGTCATTGGGAGCCATGGCGAGCGCCTTGCGACTGGGTCGGGCGCTCTCATAACCGTCCCTGACGCATAAGAAAAGGCACGGGCGGGAGGCCCGCGCCTTGATGGTTACCGATGGCCGGCGTCAGACGGCGATCACGCCGCCATCTTCCCTGGTGACAACAACCACCGACGGGCGCGGCGGCATGGCGTCGTCAAAGTCGGGCCAGCGGGTTGCCGGGTCCTCGAAGGTCGAGTCGCGCTCGAAACCGGCAAAGTCCTTGGTTCCGTCGGTGCCCGGATGCTGAACCGCCAGGAACAGCGTCCTGGACTCGTCGGCGAAATACGGGCCGCACAATTCGCCGCCGACCGGGCAGCGGAAGAACAGTTTGGAATGGCCGCGCAGATCGCCCTCGGTCTCAAGCGAGTAAAGGCCGTCGGACTTGCCCGTGCGGCCCCAGCCCGACCCCTGATCGGTCGAGATCCAAAGCCGGCCCGAATTGTCGATGGCGCAGTTGTCGGGCGAACCGAACCAGCCGCTTTCCGACGTTTCGGGGTTCCACATCGCGCCGACTTCCTCCAGCTCGGGATCACCGCACAGGACAAGGATGGACCAGGTGCCCCTGGTGGCGGAATGGTTGCCGCCATCTTCCTTGATCTCGATGATGTGACCGAAGTTGGATTCCGGCCGCGGGTTGGCCGCATCGACCTGTTCGGGCGTCCGGCGGCTGTTGTTGGTCAGCATGATATAGGCCGTGCCGTCGCCGCGCGGCTGCGCATCCTCGGGGCGGTCCATCGGGGTCGCGCCGAGCAAGTCGGCGGCGATGCGCGTGTCGATGGCGATGTCGGCCTGGCTTTCAAAGCCGTTTTCGGCGGTCAGCGGGCCTTCGTCATGGACCAGCGGCATCCAGTCGATCGTGCCGTCATCATTGAATCGCGCGACATAAAGCGTGCCTTCGCTCAGAAGAGGCGAACCGAAGAAGGAACTCTCTTCGGTGACCGGATCGCGCGACACCCATTTGTATTGATAGTCGAAGCGGTTGTCGTCGCCCGAATAGATCACCAGCCGGCCATCCGATGCGATGATGGTCTCGGCGCCCTCGTGACGGAAACGGCCCAGCGCTGTGTGCTTGATCGGCGTTGCGTTGGGGTTCAGCGGATCGACCTCGACAATGTAACCGAACCGGTTGGCCTCGTTGGGCTCCTTGTCGATGTTGAACCGGTCGTGGAACTTGCCCCACGCATACCAGCGGCCCGGCACACCGTAGCGCGCCATCTTCTCCGCATCGGGCTGGGCGGAGACGTCCACCTTGCCCTCGGCATCGACAATGTCCGACCAGAAGTAGCCGTGGAAGTTTTCCTCGGCCATCAGGTAGGTGCCCCAGGGGGTCATGCCGCCGGCGCAATTGTTGATAGTGCCCAGAACCGTCATGCCGTTGGGATCGGTGCTGGTGCGCATGCGCGGATGACCGGCGGCCGGGCCGCTGAAGGTGATCGGCGTTTCGGCGGTGATGCGACGGTTGTTCGGGTTGTCACGGTTGACCGACCATTTGCCGTCTTCGCCCTTGACGATCTCGAAGACCGAGCCGCCATGGGCGGCCATCTCGATGTCGACGAGTTCCCTGGTCATCTGCTCGAAGCCCGAACGGTCCTGGCGGCCGATCTGGGGGAACATGACCTCTTCGTTGGTGTATTCGTGATTGACGCAGAGCATGCCGCGGCCGGGCTGGATCTCGGCGAATCCGACATAGTCATTGTTGTAGCCGAACTGTTTGGACTGGGCGTCCGGTGTCTGGTTCATCACATCGAAGTCCGGCGCATCGGCGGTGATCGGGTCGCCCCAGCGGATCAGCACATCAGCATTGTAGCCATCGGCAATGTGGTGCCGTTCATCATTGCCCCATGCCAGTTCGTCAAAGACGAAACGGCTGTCGCCGGCGGCGGCCGCCTGCGCGGTCTTGGGCGCCGTCAGCGCAGTGGTGCCGAACAGGGCGGTTGTCGCCGAGACGGCAAGCATGCCACGCAGCACGTCGCGGCGGCCATAGCGGCGGTTGATCACATCGCCGATCGTGTTGCCGAGATGCGGATTGGTCGGGATGTCGTCGAATGCCTCGAACGCCTCAGCGCGGTTGCCGTGCGCCGGATCTTCGATGATCTCTTTGCGGTCCATGATAGTCCTCCGGATGGTCTTTTGACTGTGCGCGCGCATCCGGCTTTCGGGCTCAGCCGCGGCGCGACTTCCTGATTGCAACTTTAGTGTGACAGCCATGTTTCGGTTTGGAAGAATTCCAAACTCGGGTGCCGTTTCCCCATGCGAGCGAATTGTCGCACCGGAAGGCGCGCGCCGAACGTTCACGAAATCGTGGACGAAGGTGAGATGCAAAGCTGCGCGCCGGCCGCTATCTTTTCCTCCGACAAAGGAGTTCTACATGGTGACAAAACGGTCGTTTCTGACGCTCGGACTCGGCGGTGCCGCCGCGGTGAGCGTCGTCAAATGGTGGGGCGCATCGCCGGCGACAGCCGCCGCGGAGAGCGCCTTTGAGATCGTCAAGACCGAGGAAGAATGGCGCGCGCAGCTCACGCCGATGCAATATGCGGTGTTGCGCGAGGAGGCCACCGAACGTCCCTTCACGAGCACGCTCAACGACGAAAAGCGGGCCGGCGTGTTCCACTGCGCGGGCTGCGACCAGGAACTGTTCCTGTCGGAGACCAAATTCGACAGCGGCACCGGCTGGCCGAGTTTCTGGCAGGAGATCGAGGGCAAGGTCGCCTACAAGACCGACTTCAAGCTTTTGATCCC
The DNA here is from genome assembly GCA_017642895.1 of Roseitalea sp. Lineage (GTDB taxonomy): Bacteria > Pseudomonadota > Alphaproteobacteria > Rhizobiales > Rhizobiaceae > Roseitalea. The sequence continues at coordinate 51,203 of JAEPON010000016.1, read as the reverse complement.
GCGCACCGAGGAACATTGCAGCCGCTGCGGCGGTCATCTGGGCCATGTCTTCAATGACGGTCCGGCGCCGACCGGCAAGCGGCACTGCATCAATGGCGTGGCGCTCAAATTCGTGCCGGCCGACGGATCGGAGGCGGTCTACGGCTGACAGGGCGCAAGCCTGAATTTGCGGAAAAGAACAAAGGCCGACCCGGTTTCCCGGATCGGCCTTTTTCATTGCGTGAAGGAAATGAAGCGGCTTACGACGCTTTCTTCTGGTCCTCGTCGTCGTCGATCTCCTCGAAGTCGGCATCGACCACATCGTCCGCAGCCGCGTCGGCTTCCGCATCGCCTTCGGCGGCCGCCTGCTCCTCGGCCTGGGTGGCCTCGTAAATGGCCTGACCGAGCTTCATCGAGGCTTCGGCGAGCGCCTGCGTCTTGGCGGTGATCGCCTCGGCGTCGGGCGTTTCGGCTGCCGTTTCCTCCTTGAGCGCGGCGATCGCATCCTCGATGGCCGTCTTGTCTTCCTCGGACACCTTGTCGCCATGCTCGGCGAGCGACTTTTCGGTCGAGTCGATCAGCGATTCGGCCTGGTTCCGCGCCTCGACCGCTTCGCGGCGCGCCTTGTCGGCGTCGGCATTGGCTTCGGCGTCCTTGACCATCTGCTCGATCTCGTCGTCCGACAGTCCGCCCGAGGCCTGGATGCGGATTTCGTGCTCCTTGCCGGTGCCCTTGTCCTGCGCCTTGACGTTGACGATACCGTTGGCGTCGATGTCGAACGTCACCTCGATCTGCGGGATGCCGCGCGGGGCCGGCGGGATGCCGACCAGATCGAACTGACCCAGCAGCTTGTTGTCGGAGGCCATCTCGCGCTCGCCCTGCGCCACGCGGATGGTGACGGCGGACTGGTTGTCCTCGGCGGTCGAGAAGACCTGGCTCTTCTTGGTCGGGATCGTCGTGTTGCGGTCGATCAGGCGGGTGAAGACGCCGCCAAGCGTCTCGATGCCCAGCGACAGCGGCGTGACGTCCAGAAGCAGCACGTCCTTGACGTCACCCTGCAGAACGCCGGCCTGAATGGCGGCGCCCATGGCCACGACCTCGTCCGGATTGACGCCCTTGTGCGGGTCCTTGCCGAAGAAGGATTTGACCGTTTCCTGGACCTTGGGCATGCGTGTCATGCCGCCGACCAGAACCACCTCGTCGATCTCGCCGGCCTTCATGCCGGCATCCTTGAGGGCTGCGTCCATCGGCTTGACGGTGCGCTTGACCAGATCGTCGACAAGGCTTTCGAACTTGGCCCGCGTCAGCTTCATCGTCAGGTGCTTGGGACCGGACGCGTCAGCGGTGATGAAGGGCAGGTTGATTTCGGTCTGTGCCGCAGACGACAGCTCGATCTTGGCCTTTTCGGCGGCTTCCTTGAGGCGCTGCAGGGCCAGCTTGTCGCCCTTCAGATCGATGCCCTGATCCTTCTTGAACTCGGCCGCGAAATAATCGACCAGCCGCATGTCGAAATCTTCACCGCCCAGGAAGGTGTCGCCATTGGTGGATTTGACCTCGAAGACGCCGTCGCCGATCTCCAGGATCGACACGTCGAACGTGCCGCCGCCAAGGTCGTAGACCGCGATCGTCTTGCCGTCGCGCTTTTCAAGGCCATAGGCCAGGGCGGCAGCGGTCGGCTCGTTGATGATGCGCAGCACCTCAAGACCGGCAATCTTGCCGGCATCCTTGGTCGCCTGGCGCTGGGCGTCGTTGAAGTAGGCCGGCACGGTGATAACGGCCTGTTCGACGGTCTCGCCCAGATAGCTCTCGGCGGTTTCCTTCATCTTCTGAAGGACCATGGCGGAAATCTCGGCCGGCGAGCGCTTGTCGCCACCGGCTTCAACCCACGCATCGCCATTCTTGCCCTCGACGATCTGGTAGGGGACCATCTTCTTGTCTTTTTCGACGGTCGGGTCTTCGTAGCGGCGGCCGATCAGACGCTTGACCGCGAACAGCGTGTTCTCGGGGTTGGTGACGGCCTGGCGCTTGGCCGGCTGGCCGACGAGGCGCTCGCCATCATCGGTGAAAGCCACCATGGACGGCGTGGTGCGCGCGCCTTCCGCATTCTCGATGACCTTTGCGTCCTTGCCGTCCATGACGGCGACGCAGGAGTTGGTCGTTCCCAGGTCGATGCCGATAACCTTTGCCATGTCTAACCTCTTTCTTCAGCGAACCGCACGGACCCGTTATGGCGTTCGTGTGCGCGGCCCCTCTTTGTTGGCATATCGATTGTTTCCGGACGGCGCAAAAGGCGCCATCCGCGCTGGCGGGTATATAAGGAGAGGGGTTTTTGCGTGCAAGGCGCGTGGTTTGGAATGTTTTGGACGCGTCGCTTCCGTTTCGACCTACTGGCCCAGGATCACGTCGAGAACCGTTCGCGATTGCCCCTGCGTTGCGCCCACATCGGCCTGCGGACGCGGCGCGCCGGTCGATGAGGTGACGGTGCGATCGGGCGGCGGCAGGGCAACGCGCTCGCGCGCCGCCGCGCCCGAGGGCGGTGACCTGTCATCGGCCACCGGGATGCCTTGGCCGGGCACGGGAGCGCTCGGCCGCCGGCCGGGACCGAACGGGAACCCTTCGGGACGCGGTTTGGGAATGACGTTGAACGGCATGTAGCCGGGCAGGTCCGTGATCGTCATGCCCTGGTGCGCGGCGACCATGAAATCGCGCCACGTCTCGGCCGGCAGCGTGCCGCCGGTGACGTTCTTCATCGGCGCGCCATCGTCATTGCCGAACCAGACCCCGGTCACCAGATGCGCGGTATAGCCGACAAACCAGGCATCGCGCCCGTTCTGGGTGGTGCCGGTCTTGCCGGCGGCCGGATGTTCGAACCGCGCCGCGCGGGCCGTGCCGGCGCGCACCGTCTGGCTCATCATCTGGTTCATCATGCCGGCGAGATCGGGCGGCAGCACGCGGCTGGGGCTGTCGGTGCGCTCATAGAGCACCTTGCCGTCCATTGTCGTCACGCGGCGGATCAGATGCGGCTCGGCGCGATAGCCGCCGGACGCGAACGGCACATAGGCCGACGTCAGTTCATAAAGCGTGACCTCGGACGTGCCGAGAGACAACGACGCGTTGGCCTTGAGCGGCGAGGCGATGCCCATCTTCTGCGCCGTGCGCACCACGGTTCCCGGCCCGCTTTCCATGATCAGTTGCGCGGCGACCGAATTGAGCGATTTCGACAACGCGGTCTCCAGCGTGACCGGACCGTGATACTTGCCGCGATAATTCTCCGGCGACCAATTGCCGAACCGGACGGGCGTATCGTTGCGCACCGAAGACGGCAACGCGCCGTTTTCGAGCGCGGCGAGATAGACGAAGGGCTTGAAGGCCGAGCCCGGCTGGCGCTTGGCCTGGCTGGCGCGATCAAACTGGGAGGCGGCATAATCGACGCCGCCAACCATGGCGCGGACCGCGCCGGTGGGATCAACAGCCACCAGCGCGCCCTGGCTGACATCGCGCGCAGCGCCATGTTCGGCGATCGCGGCGCGGATCGCCGTCTCGCCGGCGGTCTGCAGGTAGAGATCGACCGTGGTGTCGACGATCACATCCTGACGGACTTCGCCGATCAGTTGCGGCAACTCCTCCATGACGGCATCGGCGACATAGTGGTGCGCGCCCGACCAGTAGCGGTTGGCGCGCGCGGCCGGGCTCGCCAGGGCGGCGGTCATTTCGGAATCGGACACAAGCCCCTGTTCGCCCATTACCGAAAGCACCACTTGCGCGCGGCGTTCGGCGCGTTCGGGATTGCGGTTGGGCGACAGGCGCGAGGGGGCTTTCAGGAGACCGGCGAGCAGGGCTGCCTCGGGCAGCGACACGTCCCGCGCCGACTTGCCGAAATAGCGGCGGGCGGCGGCTTCGACGCCATAGGAGCCCGACCCGAAATAGACGCGGTTGAGATAGAGTTCGAGGATCTGCTCCTTGGAGTATTCGTGCTCGAGCCACAGGGCCAGCAGCACCTCCTGCACCTTGCGGCCGATGGTGCGCTCGGGCGTCAGGAACAGGTTCTTGGCGAGCTGCTGGGTCAAGGTGGAGCCGCCTTGCACCAGCCCACCCGCCATCAGGTTGCGGGTCATGGCGCGGGCCAAGCCAACCGGATCAACCCCGAAATGTGAAAAATAGCGCCGGTCCTCGATGGCGATCACGGCCTTGGGGATATAGGGGCTCATCTCATGCAAGCCGACCGCCGCGCCGCCCGTCGCGCCGCGATTGGTCACCAGGGTTCCGTCGATGGCGATGATCTTGACGTTGGGCGGCCTGTCGGGGACGGCCCAGGCGCTGGCCGAGGGCAGTTGCGCCCCGTACCAGGCGATGATGCCGGCCAGCGCGACACCGCCCCAGATGCAGGCGATGAACGACCAGTAGACGAAGCCGCGCAGGACGCCGCGACCGCGACCGCCGGTCTTGCGGCGCCTGCCGGCCGAGGCGCGGGCGGCGGGTTTCCGTCGGGTACCAGATGCGGCCTTGCCGGCGGGTTTCTTGCCCGACGGTTTGCGCTTGCGCGCCGGCGGCGGCGCGGCGCGATCGGCGGCGGTCACCGAAAAATCGGCGGCCGACCTGCGACGGCCGCGATCCTCGAACCGCGGCTCGACGCGCGTCTTGCGCTTTTTTCGTCTTGAAAACATGCGGGCCCGCACAACCGTGACACTGAACAACCAAACGGCCTGGCGACCCTAAAGTGCCGCGATTTAAGGCGCGGTTAACCGCGCCGGCCCGTTAACGCCCGGTTGACCATGATGTCAGGATCGGGCCGGCCATCAACGATCGGTAAGCCGGTTCATGTTACGTTACGTCAACAACATCCGAGGCGCGCCATGAACCGCGGCAGACGCATTGAATGGGTCGATCAGGCACGTGGCATTTGCATCATGCTGGTGGTGATGATGCATTCGACGCTTGGCGTCGGCCTGGCGCTTGGCGGCGAAGGCTGGCTGCATGGCGCGGTGGCATTTGCCGAGCCGTTTCGTGTGCCGGCTTTCTTTGTCATCGCCGGCCTGTTCGCGCACCGGGTGATGGATTGGCAGTGGCGGCGTTTCGTCGATCGCCGCATTGTGCATTATGTGTATTTCTATGCGCTGTGGGTGACAATCCAGTTCGTCTTCAAGGCACCGCAGATCGCCCATGACGATGGTTTGCCCGCCGCCATCGGCGCCTATCTGACCGCTTTCGTCCAGCCGTTCGGCACATTGTGGTTCATCTATCTCCTGCCGCTCTTCTTCCTTCTCGCACGGCTGACTCGCAGAGTTCCCGCTCCGGCCGTGCTCATCGTCGCGCTGGTCGCCCATCTGGCGCCTGTCGAAACGGGCTGGCTTGTGGCCGATGAGATGGCGGACCGCTTTATCTTCTTTGCGTCCGGTCATCTGCTTCATCGCCAGATTTTCGCGTTCGCATCGGGTGTCGCCGCCAATCCGCTGCCGGCCCTCCTGCTGATGGCGATCTGGGTGCCGGTCCAATCCGTCGCCCAGGTGCAGACGCATCTGCCGGGCACGGGGCTGCTGTTCGCTGCCCTGGGCACGGCAGCCATCATCGCGGCCGCGACGATTGTCACGGCCAGGATGGGCCGTACACCGCTCGCAACCGGGCTGAGCTGGATCGGGCGGCACTCGATCGTGATCTATCTTGCCTTCTTCCTGCCAATGGCGCTCACGCGGGCCATTGTCGTTAAGGCGGGCGTTGTTGGCGATGTCGGTCTTGCCTCGCTGGTAACGACGATGGCGGCGATCGCAGGGCCGGTCGCCCTTTATCACGCGACACGGCTGACGGGGCTTGGCCGCTTCCTGTTTGAGCGGCCGCGCTTTGCCATCTACGAGCGCCGGGCGCGTGACCGCGTTCTGACGCCCGCCGAATAGCCGCCCCGTTCAGCCCGTTGCGAGTGCGTCGAGAATGCGTGCCCAGGAGCGCTGGCCCTTCCTGAACGAGGCCAGATTGTATTTCTCGTTGGGCGAATGGATGCGGTCGTCCGACAGGGCAAAACCGACCAGCAGCGAATCCATGCCGAGCATGGCCTTGAAATCACCGACGATGGGGATCGAGCCGCCCATGCCGATCACCGCGGCGGGCTTTGGCCACTCGTCTGACAACGCGGCCTTCGCGGCGGTGACCGCAGCCGCATCGGCTGACAGCATGATTGCCGGCGATGCGCCGTGCTCTGCAAAATCCACGCGGCAATCGGCGGGAATGCGTTCGCGCACAAAGGCCCGGAAATTGTCGCGGATCGCCTGCGGGTCCTGCCCGGCAACCAGGCGGAACGAGACTTTGGCGGACGCCTTGGCCGGAATGACGGTCTTGAATCCCTCGCCCGTATAGCCGCCGGTCATGCCGTTGACCTCGGCGGTCGGCCGCGCCCAGGTCAGCTCCAGAACGCCGCGGCCGCGCTCGCCGGAGGGATGTTTCAGGCCGATCTCGCCGAGAAACGCCTCGTCCGTCATCCCCAGCGCCTTCCAGCTTTCAAGCTGTTGCGCCGGCACATCCTCGACGCCGTCGTAAAAGTGCGGAATGGTCACGCGGCCCGTCTCGTCACGCAAAGCGGCCAAAACAGCGCTCAAAATGTGCAGCGGATTGGCCGCCGCGCCACCGAAATAGCCCGAATGCAGATCGCGGTCGGCGGCATGGACTGTGATCTCCTCGCCGACCAGACCACGCAGGCTGCCGGAGATCGACGGCGTTTCGGCGTCCCACATGGACGTGTCGCAGACGAGCGCGACATCAGCCTTCAACTCGCCGGCGTTGGCCGTCAGAAACGGTTTGAGCGAGGGCGATCCGCTTTCTTCCTCGCCCTCGAACAGGATCGAGACACGGCACGGCAGCGCGCCATGGACGGCCTTGTAGGCACGGCAGGCCTCGACGAAGGTCATCAGTTGGCCCTTGTCGTCCGATGCACCGCGCGCCGAAATCACCTGGGCGCCGTCGAGCGTCTTCACATTCGGATCAAAAGGATCATCATCCCACAGATCGAGAGGATCCACCGGCTGGACGTCATAGTGCCCGTAGAAGAGGACATGCGGCGTGTCATCGGACGGCCCGGCATGATGGCCGACGACCATTGGATGGCCGTCCGTATCGCGCACCGAAGCATCAAAGCCGATGGATGCCAGATCGTCGGCGAGCCATTGCGCCGCCGCGCGGCAATCATCCTTGTGGGCCGGGTCGGTGGATATCGACCGTATCCGCAAAAGCGAAAAAAGACGGTCAATGCTGTCATCGACCGACCTGTCAAGCGTGTCGAGAACGGGTTCCAGGCTCAATGCCGGCTTGGTCACGGGTCGCCTCCCTGTGTGTCCAATTGCGAACGCGATTGATGGGTGCGCATATCGACCTTGTCAAAACCATAAATCGGGCACGGCACAAAAAAAGCCATCATGCGGAGGTCACGCATGATGGCTCAAGAACGAAAGTGGCAGCCCGGAGAGGGGGATTAGGCTGCCACTGGTCCGGATCGGCGGGGGACGGGCCTTAGCCGGACAACGGCGTTACTGCCGTTAAGGGTAAATTAACACAGTGTTTGCGGCGAAATATTGGCAGGGGTGTGCCGATTTCACGAAATCACACAATTGTCATGTTCCGTGTGCGCATTCCAGAGCACGAAAGACGCCATGACATCGGCCGTTCATGGCCCTATAGAAGCGCCGTTACGCGACGATGCATGATGTGACCGGGCGGTTGTGATTACCGCTTGCGTCTGGCGGCAACAGCGTTTCAAAGCTTTTTTGGCCGCAGCCTGCATGCTGCCGGGCCCAGGCGAGGGGAAAATCCATGTGCGGCATTGCCGGATACGTGACCGACAAGTTTTCCACAGGCGTGCCCGACAGCGGGTTCATGACGGCGCTGGCCGACCGGCTTGCCGGCATCGGTACCGGCCAGGAAGCGGTCGATACCCTCGCAGAGGTGATCGATGCGCTGAAGGAGCGCTTCGGCGAGATGATGGCGATCGGTTTCGTGCGCGCGGTGGCGCTCGATACCGATCTCGAGGCGAAGCTGCGCGACCTCGCCGCCTGTCTCGGGGACCATGAGACCGCGCTGACCGCGCTGTCGGAAGCCGGCCGAACCGACCTCGACCCGCTGATCGAGGCGCTCCGGGACTTTGGCTGGCAGCTTGAAGCCGAACTGGCCGACCATGCGGCCACCGCGCGCGGACTGGTCGGACCCGGCATTGATCTGACGGCAACGACGGCCCTGCATGTCGCCATCGCCACCGAGTATGTGTTGCGTGCCAATGACCGGCTGGAGGTACGCGGCCGCGACTCGGCGGGCATTGCCATCCAGCTCGATGTGCCAGCGGACGCGCCGGGCGCCCTGCCCGACAGCGAGGCCAAGGCGCTGGCCAATCGCACGGCGGACATCCATGCCGGGCATGATGCGGTCTATGTGACGCCGCGCGATGCCGGCGGAACCACGGTCACCTTAATCTACAAGACGGCCAATCTGGTCGGCCGGCTCGGCGACAATGGTGCAAGCCTGCGCGATGCGCTGCGCAAGGACACGCTTTTCTGGGCGCTGGCCGCCGCCGCGCGTCGCGTCTCGATCCTGTCGCACACGCGCTGGGCTTCGCACGGGGTGATCTCGGTTGCCAACTGCCATCCGCACAATCCCTCGCTGACGGGTGATGCACCGGGCGACGCCAAGGCCGCGCTGGGCGCGATGTATGCGCTGAACGGCGATGTGGACAACCACGTCGAACTGATGACCGAACTGGTCACCAACCGGCAAAACGCGGTGGATGGCGCGATTACCACCGACGCCAAGGTCATTCCCCTTGCCGACCGGCTGGCCGATGCGGCATCGGACAACCGGCTGGAACGGTTCCGCGCCGCGACGCGGCGTCTCGACGGGTCCGTGGCCGTCGGCTGCATCGATCCGTTGATGCCCGGTGAAGCACTGCTTGCCCAGAAAGGCTCGGGCCAGGGCCTTTATGCAGCCAGGCTCGCCGACGGCTTCATGTTCGCCTCGGAGAGTTACGGGCTTTGCAACGCGGCGCGCGCGGCAGCCAACCTTGCCCGCTCGGTCGCCGGTGGTTCGGTTATCCATCTTGATGCCGATGCCGGCGAGGCCGTGATGCGGACCGTCAATGACGGCACGCCGGCCAAGATCAAGTATGATCCCATCCAGATCTATGCGCGCGACATTTATCGTGGCGATTTCGAGACGTTCCTTGAAAAGGAAATCCATGACGGTCCGACCAGCGTTGCCAAGACGCTGCGCGGCCGGTTCCGCCGTGAAAAGGGCCTTGTTGCCTTCGACAGGCTGCCAAACGATATCTGGGCCGAGCTGCGCGAGGCGCTCAAGGGCGGCTTGTCGCGGGTCTATGTGATCGGCCAGGGCACGGCGGGCGTCGCGGCCGTCGGCATCGGCCATCTCGTTGAAAAGGCGATCGCGCGCGACAGCCGGTTGCGCATTCCGGTCGAGGCGGTGCGCTCATCAGAACTGTCGGCCGATATCGATGCCTATGATTTCAACCGTGCGCTGGTGATCGCCGTGTCGCAATCGGGCACGACGACCGACACCAACCGGGCGGTGGATCTGGCCCGCGAGCGCGGCGCGTTCGTCCATGCAATCGTCAACCGGCGCAGTTCGGACCTCGTCCGCAAGGCGCAGTCGGTGCTTTATACGTCCGACGGGCGCGATGTCGAAATGTCGGTTGCCTCGACCAAGGCCTTTTATTCGCAGATCACCGCCGGCAAGCTGACGGCCCTGTTTCTGGCCGCCCAGCTCGGTGCGATGACCGATGTCGAACTGGCCTATGAGATGGGCGAACTGGAAAAGCTGCCCGGGCACATCGCGGCGGTTCTGGAAGATGAAGCGCATATCGGCCGGTGCGCCCGGGATCTTGCGCCCTATTCGCGCTACTGGGCGGTGACCGGATCGGGGGTCAACCACGTTGCGGCGCTGGAAATCCGCATCAAGCTGTCTGAACTCTGCTACAAGTCGATCCCGGTCGATTATACCGAAGACAAAAAGCATATCGACCTGTCGACCGAACCGCTGACACTGGTCGTCGCCAACGATCTGCCCGGCGATCTGGTCGGCGATGTCGTCAAGGAAGCGGCGATCTTCAAGGCGCACAATGGCCGGCCGGTCGTGTTCGCAACCAAAGGCGCGGACGCGGACGCTTTTTCAGGGTATGCGGAACGCGTCATCGCGCTGCCCGATGTCGGCGCCGATCTGGCCTTCGTTCTGGCGACGGTGGCCGGCCATCTGTTCGGCTTCCATGCGGCGCAGGCGATCGACGAAGGCGCCCAGAAGCTCAAGCCGATCCTGGCGGGCCTGGGGCTCATTGCCATGGGCGAACCGAGCGCCGATACCGAAGCGGTCGTCGCGTCGCTGGAAACCTTTGTGGACGAGGCGGCCGATGGCGCGTTCAATTCGGGCCTTGGCGCCAGCCATCTGGCGCAGATTTCCCGGCTGGTCCGTCAGATGCACGCCGGCTCGGACACGACCGAACTTGCGAGTGCCGCCCTGCCGCTGATCCAGGATGCGTTCGAGGAGACCTCGCGGCCGGTCGATACGATCCGTCACCAGGCCAAGACCGTTACGGTCGGCACGAGCCGTCCCGAAGATGCGCTGTCATCGGCGATCCGAGATGCGCTTGCCGGGCTCGGCCTTGCCGACAGCCGCATGTCGTTCGACAACCGCAAGACGCTTGCCGTCGTCTCGCGTCTGATCGACCGCATCGAATGGGCAGCCCTGCTCGATGTGGAGGAGGCGCAGGGCACAACGCTGGTTCGCTTGGCCACCGGCGCCAAAGCGCCCGACGCGCTCGCCGGTTATGCCGAGCCACAACTGGGCATCGGCGTCATCGGCACGGCGCTCGACACGAACGCAACGGCTTGCGGGTTCATCGGGCGGGAAGCGGTGATCGCGGTTCCGGTCACCGGCGCGTCCTTCTCCGGAACCGAGCAGGTTCTGTGCCTGTCGGTCACCATGCTCGCCCATGCCTCGCGTGACCGCAAGACGGCGGTGATGAATGCTTTGGGGACCTACCGCACGACCTTGCGCGACTGGGAACAGACGCTGGGGGCCGACGCGGAGGCCGCGCTTCAGCGCCGCATCGCAAGCGAAGACCCGCTGACGGTGACGTTCCGGCCGACCGCCTTGGTGCCTGGCGCCGACGAGGCGCGCCAGTCCGCCTGACCGGACGATGCAACTTGCGGCCCGTTGCCGGCGTGCCGGACTTGCGTTTAGCTGTGCCGACGACCACGCCATGGAGAAACGCAATGACACCGATGATGATGCGGAGCGCCACGCTTGCCGTGTGCCTGACCCTTTTGCCCGCTGCGGCGGGGGCAGAGGAGACCGATGTCCGCATTGATCTCGACGGACAGGCCATCATCGGCACGCTGGAGACGCCATCCGGCGATCCGGCGCCGGTGGTCCTTCTGCTGCACGGGTTCACCGGCACCCGTGACGAACTGCCGGTCAAGGACACCGATGAAGGCGTTTTCGCGCGCACCGCGCGGCTTCTGGCCGAAGCGGGTTATGCGAGCCTGCGCATCGACTTCCGCGGGTCGGGCGACAGCGACGGCGCATGGGAAGACACGACATTCAGCGGTCAAACCGCCGATGCGGTTGCGGCCATCGACTGGCTGTCGGAAAACGATGCGGTCGATGGCGAACGCATCGCCGTTCTGGGCTGGTCCCAGGGCGGGCTGGTCGCCGCGCACGCGGTCGCCGAACGGCCCGACGTGGACGCGGCGATCCTCTGGGCGCCGGTCGTCCATCCGCTGCACAGTTATGAGGGTCTTTTGGGAGCCGAAACGCTGGCCGAAGCGCTCGCCGCCGATCCGGAAACACCGATCACCGCCACGCTGCCCTGGGGCGCTGAAACCGTGCTGCGCGCCAGCTTCTTCCAGGAAATGGCGCTGACCAACAGCGCGGCCGCCATTGCCGGCTACGAAGGTCCGCTAAAGGTCATCGTCGGCGCAAAGGACACTGTGGTTGCGCCACAGCCGGCCACGGGCGAAGCCTTGCTGCGCTACCACGAAGGCCCCGAAGCGCTGTTGGTCTTTGACACCGACCATGTCTGGGACGCGTTCGCCGGGCCGGACACGCTCGACGGCTCAATGGTTCCCGCAACCCTCGAATGGCTCGAAGCGCATCTTTGACCGACGGTCAGTCGTCGGCCCCAACATGTTCGGCCAGCGCGCAGACAACATGATAGAGCGTGCTCGCGGGCATGTCGGCCGCGACGGCCTTGCCGTTGGCATCGATCGCGTCGACCCAACCGCCTGGCACGGGCCGGGCAAGATAATGGTCGAACAACACATCGATTATTTTTCCGCGTAGAGCGCCAGCACCCGATATGCCGTGCCTTTCCAGGGCGATGGCCGCCTTGAGCGCTTCGGTCTGAGGCCAACAGCGTGCCGTGGCCGACAGGCCGGAGCCGTCCGGCTGCATCGTGTCGGCCACCGCGCCGGTCGCGGGATGATGGCCGAAGGCACGGGCGGTTGCGAACAGCGCCCGCGCCTTGTCGTCGATCCCCGGCCGTGCGCGCTTTTGCGCAAAGCGCATCAACAGCCACGCCCATTCATAGTGATGGCCCGGCTCCGCGGCGGCGACCGATGCATCGCCCGACAGCGGCGTCCAGTCATCGGCGAAGAACTCGCGGACCGTTCCGATCACCGGGTCGAAAAAGCGCGTGTCGAACAGTTCGACCATCGCTTCGGCGCGGTCGAGAAAGACGTCTTCGCCCGTCGCGTCATGCCAGGCGAGCATGGCTTCGAGCATGTGCATGTGCGGATTGGCGCGACGCGGCGCGGTGCCGGACGTGTCTTCGGCAAAGCCGCCATGGCGGCGATCGGCAAGACGGGTGTCCATGAAATCCAGCGTGCGGTCGGCCCACGGCCGCGCGTCGGCGAACCCACCGGCCTTGTGCAGCCAGGCCAGCGCCAACAGCACGAACGCCTGATCGTAGGTATCACGCCGGCCGTCCTGCACCGTTCCGTCCGGATTGAACCGGTGGACCCAGCCTCCGTCTTCCTCGTCCCAGCCGGTTGCCACCAGCGTTTCGAACAGGGTTTTGAGCAGCCCGTCGGGCATGCCCGCCCAGCCCAGCGCGCCGGCCTGCGCGAAACTGTAGATCTGCCGCGGCAGCACGCGCAGGCGCTTGAACGCGTAAGCTCCGGGTGCACCGTCAAGGCCAAGCACCTCGTGCACACCACCATGGACGGTATCGATCGCAGGGCCGGCCCAGAGTGGAAGGCAGTCTTCGAACAGCCAACGCCGGATCGCCGTCCTGGACCGGTTGTGGACCACCGACCCGGCAAACTGCTCCTTGAAGACCGTCGTGACCTGCTTGACCAGATGGGTCCGGTCACGGCGGGTGACGAGGACCTTGCCGTCTTCGGCAACAACGACAAGATCATCGACGCCGGCAACGGCGACGATCGCATCGCGGGCGCGCACCTGGCTGCCCGTCGTTTCGACGGCGATCACATCGCCGTCCAACGCATTGCGTTGACCGTCCTTTCGGGCGTGCTGGTAGAGTTGGGCCCACGAACCCAGATCGTCCCAATCAAAACCGGCCGGCACGACCCCGACATTGTCCGCCTTTTCCATGATGGCATAGTCGACCGATAATTTGTCGGCGGCGCAAAAGGACGGCCCGTCGAGCCACACTGTGCCGCCATCCACCCGCGCGGTGCGCACCGCCAACGACGCACGATCCCAGATTTGCGGCTGCAGGGTCCTGAACGCATCCGCCATACGGCCCGGCCTGAAGAGGAACATGCCCGCATTCCACAAAAAACCACCCCTGGCGAGATAATCGCGGGCGGTCTCGGCATCGGGTTTTTCGCGGAACCGGCGCACGGCCAGCCCCTCTGCCAGCGCTTCGCCAGCCTCGATATAGCCATATTGGGTTTCGGGCCGCGTCGGCTCAATGCCGATCAGCATGATCGCATCGGTGGCCGCGGCCGTACGTGCGGCGCGGGCGACGGCGGTGCGAAAGGTGGCGTGGTCCTCGATGCGCGCATCGGAGGGAACAACCAGCAACAAAGCGTCGCCTGCCTCGACCTCGTAGAGCGCGGTGACCGCGGCGATGGCAGCCGCCGTGTCGCGGATGGCCGGCTCCAGAACGATGCGCACCTCGCCGCCGCCAGCCAGATCGGCCTTGAGCAGCGGCGCGAGCGCCGCGTTGCCGATCACGCATGGCGTGCCGAAATCGACCCCGTCGCGTTCGCCGGCGGGCATGCGTGCCAGCGTGTTGCGCAAAAGGCTGTCGCCGCCGAACAGCGCGTGGAATTGCTTGGGCCTGTCGTCGCGCGACATCGGCCAAAGGCGCGACCCCGCACCGCCGCACAAGATCACCGGGATCACGCGCTGGATTTTGTCCGACACAGGCCGCCCCTGTTCGATAAGGTGCGCCTTTTGCCTAGAATGGCCGACCGGCCTTGGCAAGGCCGGCACCGGGGGCAACAGGCGATCATGGCAAAACGGCCCGCTCGGATGAGCGGGCCGTTTTTCGCTTGGCCGAAACCGGCTCGCAAAGGCAAAGAGCCTTACGAGTTGGCGTTCGACAGTTCAGTCTGGATTTCGATGAACTTGTTGTTCAGTTCGGTACCCAGTGCGGTTGCACCGGCGATGATGGCAACGGCGATCAGAGCAGCGATCAGACCGTATTCGATAGCCGTGGCACCCGACTCGTCTTTCAGAAAACGTGCAAACATTGGTGAGCTCCTTACTCGTGTCAAACAGCACTTCTGTCGGGTTTCTGTTTCGGCCCGATCAGTGAGGCCAACCTACACGGGGCCCATTGCCAGCCGCTTAAGCTTTACGGTTTCGCATCGGTTAATGGCGCCATGGTGAAGGAAAGGTTGACCGCGACAGGCCTGCCCGCCGGCCCTGCGGCCATGGCCGGCTGCTGCGTCCTTTATGCCGGAGGACCGTCAAGGACCGTGGCGTTCAGCGCACGAAGATCGCGCGGAAATCGTTGACGTTGGTGCCGGTCGGGCCGGGCACGAACAGATCGCCGATCCGGTCAAAGGCGGACCAGGCATCATTGTCAGCGAGACAGGCTTGCGGATCGCCGCCGGCGGCGCGCAGGCGAGCGATGCTCGCACCGTCGGCAAACGCGCCGGCATTGTCTTCCGACCCGTCAATGCCGTCAGTGTCGGCGGCCAGCGCACTAATGCCACCGATACCATCGATCGCCTGCGCAAGGCCCAGAAGGAATTCGGTGTTGCGGCCGCCCTTGCCCTTGCCCCGGACCGTCACGGTGGTCTCGCCGCCCGAAAGGATGACGACGGGCTTTGCGAACGGCTGGCCGCGCAGCGCCACCTCGCGTGCGATCGCGCCATGCATCGCGCCGATGTCGCGCGCCTCGCCCTCGATCGCATCGGACAGGATCACCGCCTCGATCCCCTTCTCGCGCGCCGCCGCTGCCGCAGCGTCCAGCGACACGCCGGCCGAAGCGACGATACGCACATCGTTGCGGGAAAGGCGCGGATCATCCGGCGTCACGTCGGACCGGACGGCATCGCGCATGTGATCGTGGATCGCCGGCGGCAGGTCCAGATCGTATGCATCGATCATCGCAAGGGCGTCGGCGCACGACACACGATCGGGCACCGTCGGCCCGGAAGCGACCTGCGCCGGATCATCGCCGGGAATGTCCGAGACGATCAGGCTGACGACGCGGGCCGGATGCGCCGCAAGCGCCAGTCGCCCGCCCTTGATGCGTGAAAACTGCTTGCGCACCGCATTCATCACCGAGATCGGCGCGCCGGACGCCAAAAGCACCTCATTGAGCGCGATCTCGTCGGCCAGTGCGAACCCGTCGGGCGGTGCCGGCAGAAGCGCCGAGCCGCCACCGGAGATCAATGCCACCACCAGATCGTCCTCGCCAAGGCCGGTGACGGTCGCAATCAGGCGCTGCGCGGCGGCAAGGCCGGCCTCGTCAGGCACCGGATGGCTGGCTTCAAGCACCTCGACGCGCTCGCAGGGCACCGCATAGCCGTAACGGGTGACGATGGCGCCTGAGAGCGGACCCGGCCAGTGCCGCTCGAAGGCGCGGGCGAGTTGCGCGGCGCCCTTGCCGGCCCCGATCACCACCGTGCGGCCCCTGGGCGGCGCGGGCAGGTTGGCAGGAATGCAGATTTCCGGGTCGGCGGCGGCAATCGCCGCGTCGAACAAGCTGGTGAGAAAGGCGCGCGGATCGGTGATCATGGCACTTCCATATCGATGCTGCCCGTGCGGTCAATCCCGTGACCATCGGATCGCATTGGTACGCGCCGCCTGCGGCCCTATATTCACATCGTCATGACCATTCACTTCGACAATTCCTATGCGCGCCTGCCCGAGCAGTTCTACACCCGACAGGTGGCCGCGCCGGTGCCCGAACCGGAACTGGTGCGCCTGAACGCGCCGCTGGCCGCCGACCTTGGCCTTGACGCAGATTGGCTGGCGTCGCCCGCCGGCGTCGCCATGCTGGCCGGCAACGCCTTTCCGGACAATGCCGCGCCGCTCTCGATGGCCTATGCGGGCCATCAGTTCGGCAATTGGGTGCCACAGCTCGGCGACGGACGCGCGCTTTTGATCGGCGAAGTGATCGATGTGCACGGCGCGCGGCGTGACATCCAGCTCAAAGGGTCCGGCCCGACGCCTTGGTCGCGGCGCGGCGACGGGCGCGCGGCGCTCGGGCCCGTCCTGCGCGAATATGTCGTCTCCGAGGCAATGGCCGCGCTGGGCGTGCCGACCACCCGTGCGCTGGCGGCGGTGACGACGGGCGAACATGTCATCCGCGAAGACCGGTTGCCCGGCGGGGTTCTGACTCGCGTCGCCGCCAGCCACATCCGGGTCGGCACATTCCAATATTTCTATGCGCGGCAGGACCATGAAGCGCTTCGAGCGCTCGCTGACCATGTGATTGACCGGCATTATCCGGAGGCGCGCGAGACGGACAATCCCTTTGCCGCGATGCTGGAAGGCGTCATTGCGCGGCAGGCGCGGCTGATCGCCCGCTGGCTGTCGCTCGGTTTCATCCATGGCGTGATGAACACCGACAACATGACGCTCTCTGGTGAGACGATCGACTACGGCCCCTGCGCCTTCCTCGACGAATACGACCCGCAAAAGGTCTTCAGCTCGATCGACCAGTTCGGCCGCTATGCCTATGGCAATCAGCCCTCGATCGGGCACTGGAACTTGGCCAATCTGGCGCAATCGCTCGTGCCGCTGCTCGATGATGATGGTGACAAAGCCGTCGAGACCGCCAAGGACCTTCTCGAGGGTTACGGCACCGCGTTCGCGGACGCCTACGCGGCCGAGATGGCCGCCAAGATCGGCATTGCCGCCCCGCGCGACGACGACATGACGCTGGCGCAGGATCTTCTGAAGCTGATGGCCGCCGGCGGTGCCGATTTCACCAACACGTTCCGCGCCCTGTCCGCGCTCGGGCGCAAAGCAGGCGATGCCGATGACGGCTTTCTCGGCCAGTTGATCGAACCGGACGCTGCCGGACAATGGCTTGCGGCCTGGCGGAACCGCCTTTCGGAAGAGATGCGGGACGATGCGGGGCGGATCGCGGCAATGAAAGCGACGAACCCGGCGATCATCGCCCGCAACCATCAGGTCGAAAAGGCGATCGCCGCCGGCTATGCGGGCGATTTCTCGGTCTTCCATGCGCTGACCGAAGCGCTTGCCGACCCGTTCGCCGACCGGTCGGCCGACGACACGCTGACCCTGCCGCCGGCACCGGATCAAGTGGTGCACCAAACCTTCTGCGGGACTTGAATGCCGGACCGAAACCGGCAAGGCTGACGGTTCGGGAGGAACGACCATGGATGCGGCAATCACCGGCTGGGCGCATACGCGCTTTGGCCGTCTGGAGGACGAGACCACCGAAACGCTGATCGGCCGGGTGGCCGAAGAGGCGCTCGACCATGCGGGCCTCGATGCCGGCGAGGTCGATGCGGTCTTTGTCGGCACGTTCAATGAAGGGTTTTCGCCGCAGGGCTTTCCCTCGACGCTCGCTTCCCTGAGGGTCGACGCACTGCGCCATGTGCCCGCCGTGCGGCTTGAAAACGCCTGCGCTACCGGCAGCGCGGCCATCCATGCGGCGCTCGACGCGCTCGCGGCCAAGCGCATCCGCACCGCGCTGGTCATCGGTGTTGAAAAGATGACGGCCGTTTCCGGCGCGGAAGTCGGCGACATCCTGCTCAAGGCCTCCTATGTGCCCGAGGAAGCGGACATGGAGGGCGGCTTTGCCGGCATGTTTGGCCGCATCGCCGATCTCTATTTCCAGGCCCATGGCGACCAGCGCGACGCGCTCGCCCTGATCGCGGCGAAGAACCACGCCAATGGCGCGCACAACCCGCTGGCCCATATCCAGAAGGATCTCGGCTTCGAGTTCTGCGCGACCACCTCCGACAAGAACCCGATCGTCGCCGGGCCCTTGCGGCGCACGGACTGCTCTCTGGTCTCCGATGGCGCGGCGGCGCT
Organism: Roseitalea sp.; assembly: GCA_017642895.1. Classification (GTDB taxonomy): domain Bacteria; phylum Pseudomonadota; class Alphaproteobacteria; order Rhizobiales; family Rhizobiaceae; genus Roseitalea. The sequence continues at coordinate 32,753 of JAEPON010000016.1, read as the reverse complement.
GGTCATCACCAATCTGGACGAAGCCTGGCACGCACCGCGCGCGGTCGGCTTCCGCGCCACCGCCCATGTCAGCGACTACATGCCGATCTCGCGTCGTGAGGTGATCGCCTTCGACGGGGCCCGCAAGGCATGGGCGCAAGCGATGGAGGCTTCGAAACTGTCGCTCGACGATCTGAGCTTTGTCGAAACCCATGACTGTTTCACAATCGCCGAACTGATCGAATATGAGGCGATGGGCCTTGCCGAACCCGGCCAGGGCGCGCGGGTGATCGCCGAGGGCGAAACGGCAATCGATGGCCGGCTGCCGGTGAACCCGTCAGGCGGGTTGAAGGCCAAGGGCCACCCCGTCGGCGCGACCGGCGTTTCCATGCATGTGATGGCCGCCAAGCAGCTCTGCGGCGAGCCGGCCGGCGCGCATGTGACCGACGCCAAAACCGCCGGCATCTTCAACATGGGCGGCACGGCGGTCGCCAACTATGTCTCGATCGTCGAACGGCTGAGGTAGGCATGACCTTCGAATTTCCGCGCCGTTCCGACCGGGTGATGAATCTCGGCCATTTCCTGACCCAGGCCGCAGGCCGGCGTGGCGATCACCCGGCGATGATCCGTGGCGACATTGTGCGCACCTATGCGGACATGAACGCCCGTGCCGACGCCATCGCGCATGCGCTGACCAAAATGGGCATCGGCAAAGGCGACCGGGTGCTGATGCATTCGGCCAATGAACTCGATTATCCCGAGGCGATGTATGCGGTTTGGAAGGTGGGCGGCGTGATCGTGCCCACCAACTTCCGCCTCGGGCCCGACGAAATCGCGCGGATGGGCATTGCGGCCGGCGCGAAGGCTTTTGTCGGCGATACGCGCTTCGCCGACCATGTCGAAGCGGTGCGCGAAGCCGGGTTCGCCGGCGACTGCGAGATCATCATCGGCGGCAGTTACGACGATCTGGTCGCCACGCACGCCCATGACGGCCCCTGTCGCGAAGCCGAGGTCGACTATAACGATCCGGCCTGGTTCTTCTTCACCTCGGGCACCACGGGCAACCCGAAAATGGCCGTTCTGACCCACGGCCAGTTGGCGTTCGTTTTCAACAACCACGCCGCCGACCTGATGCCCGGTCTGTCGCACGCGGACGCGTCGCTGGTCATCGCGCCGCTTTCGCATGGCGCGGGGCTGCATCTGTTCATCCAGGTCACGCGCTGTGCCACCAACGTTTTGATGTCCGGTGACGGGCTGGACCCGGCCGAAGCCTGGGCGCTCATCGAAAAGCACCGCATCTCCAACATGTTCACCGTGCCGACCATCGTCAAACGGCTGGTCGAGCATGAGGCGGTGCACCGACACGACACATCGAGCCTGCGGCATCTGATCTATGCCGGCGCGCCGATGTATCGCGCCGACCAGAAAAAGGCCCTCGAGGTGCTCGGCCCGGTCCTGGTGCAGTATTTCGGCATGGGCGAGGTGACCGGCGCGATCGCCTGGCTGCCGGCGGACGAGCATTCGACCGACGATGGCGCGATGCGCGTCGGCTCGTGCGGCTTTGCGCGCATGGGCATGGAGCTGGCAATCCTGGGCGATGGAGGCACCGCGCTGCCCGTGGGCGAAACCGGCGTGATCGCAACGCGCGGCCCGGCGGTCTGCGCCGGCTATTACGACAATGATGCTGCCAACGACCAAGCCTTCGTCAATGGCTGGTTCATCACCGGCGATGTCGGCCACATGGACGCGGGCGGCTATCTGTACATCACCGGCCGGCAGTCGGACATGTACATTTCTGGCGGCTCGAACATCCATCCGCGCGAGGTCGAGGAGAAGCTGCTCGAACATGAGGCGATCGCCGAAGCCGCGATCGTCGGCGTGCCCGATGCCCAATGGGGCGAGGTGGGCGCCGCGGCGCTGGTCGTCGCACCCGGCGCGACGATGGATGAGGCCACGCTGCGGACCTGGATCGCCGCGCATGTCCCCCGTTACAAGCAACCGGCATATATCGTCTTCTGGGATGAACTGCCCAAATCCGGCTATGGCAAGGTGGAAAAGAAGACGGTGAAGGCCAGGCTCATCGACACCGGCGCGGTGCCGGCGGTCGCAGCAGCCCAATGAGCGGCACGACGGAAACTGCGCCGCATCACATGGTCCATCCCGGCCCGGTTGCGTCGCAGCGGATCGAATGGGCACCGTCACGCCTGATCGCGGCGAAAGGGCGGATCGACGGCGACGGGCGCAGCCTGCTCGACGTGATCGCGGGCTTTGCCCACGTGCATGGCGTTGCGAGCGGCACCGGCCGTATTTCAGATTGCGCCCTGTCGGCGACGCGCTTCACCACCGGCGGGCCGGCCCGCGATGGCAAGGCGGCCAACTACACCTTCATTCGTGATCTCGGCGCCGGGCATCTGCCTTGGGGCACGTTCAGTTTCGGACGTGCGCTTGATGGCGCGCCGTTCGTTCATTGCCACGCCATGGTCGAGGCAGGCGGAATCGCGCAGCCCGCGGGCGGGCATCTGTTTCCCGCCAACTGCATCACCGAAGGTGGCGTCACGATCGAACTGGGCGGCCTGCCCGACATCGATCTGGTCCAGCAGCCCGATGCCGAGACGCTGCATTCGGTGTTCGAGATCGAAGCGGACGGTCGTGACACTGGCGCCAAAGCGCTGTTCGTCCGCGTCCGGCCCAATCAGGATATCACGATGGCCGTCGAAACCGCCTGCCGGGCGGCGGGCATCGCCGATGCAGACATCGCGCCATCGATCGGCAGCCTCAACATCCCGGTTCTTGCCGGCCCGAACGGCGGGCATCGCGCCGTGCCAAGCGTCGGCATGGAAGTCCTGACCTTTGCCGGATCGGTGCGCGGCGGGGTCGCCGCGCTCGATGTCGTGGCGGTCGATGAGGCCGGCATGCCGCATGAAGGAACGCTGGCGCGCGGTCTCGCTGCGGTCTGCGTGACAGCGGAGATCGCCCTCGTCCGGCCCTGAACGCGTCAGCTGGTGGCGATCTCGTAAAGCTTGGCCGAGCGGGCGCCCGAGCGGCAATAGGCGAGGATCGGCCCCGGCAATTCGGAAAGCGCCGCCTTCATCTCGGCGACGTTTTCCGGCGTCAGTCCGACCTGGTTGGAGACCGGAATGTAGCGCGCTTCGAGCCCGGCGGCGCCGGCGGCCTGGCTGACCGCGTCGAACTGCGGTTCGGCGGGCGCCTCGCCGTCGGGCCGGTTGCAGATCAGCGTCTTGAAGCCGGCCCCGGCGATCATCGGGATCTGTTCCGGGCCCAATTGGCCGGCAACGGCGAAATCGTCGTTGATGGTCTTGAAGAGCGCGTTTTCATCTGTCGTCGACATGGTCGGCTTTCCCCGATTGGTGTGAGGTGGCTGACGGCGGCTGAAGCCGCAGCTATATTTGCAACATCTAATATAGCTGTTTGCCAAATGCGAGGGTGGTGTGCGCCCTGTTGACGGACAGCCGCCGTTTTCCGCTTTGTTTACCCTGCGGCAGTCTTTTGCGGGCGTTTAAGCATTTGGTTCTTTCCGCGCGGCAATATCGAGGCCTGACACGCACCTTAACGGGTGAGGGCAAAGTGAGCGCAACCGAGCAGTTCTGCGACAAGGCCACGGATCGCATGATCCGTCGCGTCCGGCTAAGCTACTGGAGCGCTCTGCTGGTCATCGCGCTGATGGCGATGGGAACCTTCCTTCTGGTTGACAGTGCCATTTCGATGCAGCGTTCGGTCAGCAAACTGGTCCATATCGCGGGCGAACAGCAGATGCTGTCCCAACGCATCGTCTTGCTGACCAACACCGCGACGGTCGAACGCAGCCGCTACCGGCGCGCCTCGTCGCTCAGTCACCTGCGCGATGCAGTCAACGATTTCGAGCGCAACTTCACCAGGCTGCACTTCAAGCTGGACCGGGACAAGGCAAGCGACACGGTTCGGGCGATCATGACCCAAGCGCCCCACGACGTGAACTTCTTCAGCCGTGACCTTCTGGTCAAGGCACGCGCTTTCCTCGAGGAGGCCGGAGCCGATCCTGAAAGCGACGTCCGTCCGCTGCCGCAACTGTCGGCGACGGCCGTCCTGGCAGGGTACGCGTTTTTGAGCGACCAGGTCGCCATGGAGGCGCAAAACACCATTGAGAGGACCTCGCGCCTGCATCGCATGGTGTTCATGATGATGATGATCGTCCTGGCGCTGGAGGCTCTTTTGATCTTCCGCCCGCTGCTTGGCCATATCGCGCGGAAAACAGGTGACCTGATCCGCACACGAAACGATATGGCCTTCATGGCCCAGCACGACCAGTTGACGGGCCTTTTGAACCGCAAGTCGATCGAGGATCACGTGCACCGCCTCACCGAGGATGGCGCTGCCAACCAGCCCTTCGCGCTGATGCATATCGACATGGATGATTTCAAGTCCATCAACGACACCTACGGTCATGCGGTCGGCGATGCGTTCCTGGTCGAGATCGCAACGCGGATCGGCAACGGGCTGCGGGACAGGGATGCCGTGGCCCGCTTCGGTGGCGATGAGTTCGTCATCGTGCTTGATGGCGTCGCGACCCGCCTGAATGTGCGTGCGGTGGCCGAGCACGTGGCCGCACTGATCGCTGAGCCCATGCATTTCGGCGACATCATCATCGATCCGCGCGCCAGTATCGGCACGGCTCTGTGCCCGTCCGACGCCGACGGTTTCGACCAGTTGATGTTTGCAGCCGACCTTGCCATGTATCACGCCAAAAGCGGCGGACGCGGCCGCTTCAGCGCATTCAATGCCCAGATGCGCACGGACTATGAGAGCCGCCTGAAGGCCGGCGCCGCGCCGGTGGGCGACGTGCCCCTCAAACGCTCGGCCTGACCGGGGCACCGGCCACAACCGCCTGTTCATAACAAACACGCGTTCGCCGCGACCGGTTCTCCGGCGCCAAGCCATTGCCTATATTGTGTCGATGAGCATCCGCCGCCTTGACGAGACGGTCGTCAACCAAATCGCCGCCGGCGAGGTCGTCGAAAGGCCTGCCTCGGTGATCAAGGAACTGGTCGAAAACGCCATCGACGCCGGCGCACGCCGGATCGAGATCGCGACCGCGGGCGGCGGCAAGACGCTGATGCGCGTCGTCGATGACGGCCATGGCATGGCGCCGGGCGAACTGGAATTGGCCGTGTCGCGGCATTGCACGTCCAAGCTCGATAACGGCCTTGATGCGATTGCCACGCTCGGCTTTCGCGGCGAGGCACTGCCCTCGATCGGCTCGGTGGCGCGCATGCGCATCCGCTCGCGGCGACATGGTGCCGACACCGGTGCGGAGATCGCCATTGATGGCGGACATGTCGATGGCCCGCGCCCGGCGCCAGCCAATGGAGGCACGCTGGTCGAGGTGCGCGATCTTTTCTTTGCGACGCCGGCACGGCTGAAGTTCCTGAAAGGCGAGCGCGCCGAAAACTCGGCCATCTCTGATATCGTCAAGCGCATCGCCATGGCATTTCCTCCCATTCACTTCACGCTGACGGGGCCGGACCGGTCGATGCTGGACTATCCGGCCGCCTCGCCGCACGATGATGGTCTGCTCAGGCGCATCGGTCAGGTTCTCGGGACGGACTTCATCGACAATGCCGTGCCGGTCGATGCCCAAAAGGAGAGCGTGGGGCTGCAGGGCCTTGTTGGCCTGCCCGCCTTCCACCGGGCTTCTGCCAACCAGCAATTTGTGTATGTCAACGGCCGGCCGGTGCGCGACAAGCAGATGTTGGGCGCGTTGCGCGGCGCCTATTCCGACATGCTCGAACGCGGCCGGCACGCGGCGGCCGTACTGTTCGTCGACATTGATCCGGCCGATGTCGATGTCAACGTCCATCCGGCCAAGGCCGATGTGCGGTTCCGCGATCCGGGTCTCGTGCGGGCCCTGATCGTTGGCGGCGTGCGGCGGGCCTTGCACGATGCCGGCATTCGCGCCTCGAAGCGCGACGGCGATCGTCTGGCCGCAGCCTTTGCCGCACCATCGGCCTCAACGCCGAACGGTTCCCCGTCATCGGGTTCGGCGGCGATCGTGCCGGGCTGGCAGGCACCGCTTGCAGACATGGCGAACGGTGCGGGGTTTTCGGACACCGCGCAGGCGCGGTTCAAGACGGCCCCCGGCGCGCCGCCGGCCTCGGCCGACATGGCCAGCGGGACGGACACGAACCATCCGCTCGGTGCGGCGCGCGCGCAACTGCATGACACCTACATACTGGCGCAGACCGGCGACAGCGTGGTCCTGGTCGACCAGCATGCGGCCCATGAAAGGCTGGTTTTCGAGGCACTCAAGAAAGCCATGCACAGCCGTCCCCTGCCCGCGCAGATGCTTCTGGTGCCGGAGATTGTCGATCTCGACCCCGAACGGGCCGCCAACCTTTGCGCGATGGCCGAGACGCTGGGCCGCGTCGGCCTCGAGATCGAACCGTTCGGCACGGGTGCGGTTGCGGTGCGCGCCACGCCCGCCATGCTTGGCGAAACCGATGTCTCCGGTCTTATCGGCGATCTCTCGGACACGTTGGAAGCGGATGGGCTTTCCGGCGCCGACGAGGCGGCCAGCCGGCTGCGCGACCGGCTCGAAGCGGTCGCCTCGACCATGGCCTGCCACGGTTCGGTGCGCGCCGGGCGACGGATGCGACCGGCGGAGATGGATGCGTTGCTCAGACAGATGGAACGAACGCCGGGCTCGGGCACCTGCAATCATGGCCGGCCGACCTTCATCGAACTCAAGCTGTCTGACATAGAACGGCTGTTCGGACGGCGCTGAGCGGCGCGATCCCTGCAAGCAGCCCAGCCCGGATTCCGGTTTTCCTTGACGCCAACACCGAATTGTGGCCTTTCGCTGGGGTCGGAGACCGCAATGAACATCCACGACATTCCAAGCTCCAACGAAGCCAAGGTGCGCTATCTGGACGCCGATTTCCGCGTGATCACGCCGGGGACATTTGTGCGCTGTGCAATCACCGGCACGCCGATCCCGATCGACGAGCTGAAATATTGGAGCGTGGCGCGCCAGCAAGCCTATGTGGACGTTCAAGCATCGCTTCAGGCCGAACGGGAAGACGGCGCACTGCCCACGCAAACGGGCTAATTGCCAAGCCTGCGCTGCTGATAGCGCCGCTCGGTCGCCATGATGATCGCGTCCATGTCGGCGGCGGTTTCAAATGTCAGGGCCACCGGCAACACATGGGTGCGCGCGCGCAGCCTGGCCAGCGGCCCCTCCCGGTTGGACAGGCGGACCGCGTCCTTTTCCGTCGTCACCAGTTCCAGCCCCTCGGCATCGGCCTTGCCGATCAGCGCCTTGGCGTCGGCATCGGTAAACATGTGATGATCGCCAAACGAACGGGTCCCGGCCAGCATGCAACCATAGTGATGCAGCGTTTCGTAGAACTTGCCCGGATCACCGATGCCGCAATAGGCCAAGACCTGCCGGCCCGAGATTTCGCGCACATTGGCCGGCCGGAGATGGGCCTGCATGACCGGCTTTCCGGCACGGGCGGCAGCGCGGATGACCCGGTCACCCTTGTCGCCCTCGCCGATCCGCAACACCGCGTCGGCGAGGCGCATCTGGTCGCGCAGGGGCGCGCGCAAGGGACCGGCGGGGATGACCCGGCCATTGCCGATTCCGCGCCGCGCATCAAGCGTGATCAGCGCATAGTCCATGTGCAGCGACCGGCTCTGGAAACCATCATCCATGATGATGAAGTCGGCGCCGTCATCGATCAGCGTCTGGGCGCTGTGAGCCCGGTTCGCACCGATCACCGTCGGCGCCGCGCGGGCCAGGAGCAGCGCCTCGTCGCCGACCGATCGCGCGGTGTCGGCGGCCGGATCGACCCGATGCGGCCGCAAATGGCTGCCGCCATAGCCGCGCGAGACGATGCCCGGTCGGTAACGGTGCTTTTCGGCAGCCGACGCGATGGCGATCGCGGTCGGCGTCTTGCCGGTGCCGCCGACCGTCAGATTGCCGATGCACAGGACCGGCGCGTTGACCCGGGCGGACACCTCACGGTCCATGCGACGGCGCGCGACGGCGCCATAAACAAGCGCGGCAGGCGCCAGAAGCCGGGCGTTGACGCCGGGCTTCTCGTACCAGAAGGGCGGCGCCTCGTTACCAGCCAAACCGGGCTCCACCATTGGCCGTCGGCACGGGATCGGGATTGCCTTTTTCGTTGCTCTGGCCCGTCGGTGACAGGCTGGCCTTGACGACCAGAGGCTGGACGTAAGGGGTCAGCGTGCGCCAGGTGCGTTCCAGCGCGCCCTCCATGTCGGCGACCACGCCCTGTCCGGCGGCGGCCATGGCATCGCACATCGCCTCGTTGGCCAGCAGGAAGTTGACCGCCTTGGCCAACATCATCTCGTCGTCAACGATGCGCGCCGCGCGCGCCTTTTTGAACCGCGCGTAAATCTCCTCGAAATTGGAAAGGTTCGGGCCGGTGAGCACGGCGCAGCCCAGCATGGCGGGCTCGAGCGGGTTCTGCCCGCCTTCGGCGGTCAGGGACCGGCCGACAAAGGCAATCTTGCCCATGCGCAGGTAAAGGCCCATTTCGCCGATCGTGTCGCCCAGGAAGATGTCGGCGCCATCGGTGGGAAACGTGTCGCGCGTCCGGCGGACGACGGTCAGGCCCATCTCGCCGATCGCGACGGCCAGTTCGTCGGCACGGGTCGGATGGCGCGGCACGATGACGGTCAGAAGGCCCGGCCAGCGCTTTTTCAGCAGGGCGTGGACGCGGGCGGCGGCCAACTCCTCGCCTTCATGCGTGGACACGGCAAGCCAGACCGGCCGCCTTTCGGTGCGGGCGCGCATCTGCGTCAGGACACCGGGCTCGACGGGTGGCACCGGCACATCGGCCTTGAGATTGCCGGAGACGGTGACCGGCCGGGCGCCGAGCGCGCGAAAACGCTCGCCATCGCGCTCGGTCTGCGCGGCGACGTGCGAGAGGTTCTCAAACAGCGATTCGGCCAGCGCGATCCGGTTCTTCCAACGGCGGAATGAGCGATCCGACATGCGGCCGTTGATCAGGACCTGGGGTATGCGACGAGCGCCCAGTTCCAAAATGGTCATCGGCCAGATCTCGGATTCGGCGAAGACCGCCAGATCGGGCTGCCAATAGTTCAAAAACCGGCTGACCGCTGGTTTGAGATCGAGCGGCACATATTGGTGGATCACCTCATCGCCGAACCGCTCGCGGGCCAGTGCGGCCGAGGTGACGGTTCCGGTCGTCAGGACCACCGGCACGCCCCGTTTGCGCAGCCGCCCGATCAGCCCCGACACCGCGCCGGTCTCGCCGACGGACACCGCGTGCACCCAGACCAGCGGGCCGTCCGGGCGCCGTTGCGAGGCCCGGCCATAGCGTTCGCCGCGCCGGTCATGCTGTTCCTTGCCGCGACTGGCGCGCATGGCCACGTAGACGCCCATGAACGGATAGGCAGCCATGCCGGCCCAGCGATATGTCTGCAGCGCCAGTCGCGCCCAGCGTTCGCTCATCGTGTCATACCCGCGTTCATGCCCCTGCGCCTTGCGCCTCCCGTCGTCTGCGTTCGTCAGATGGTCGAACGCGCCGGGCCGTGGCGGCGATCGACCCTGATGACCAACCATGGCGACATTCGGATCGACCCCTCCAAAGAGCACCGTTCCGGTGTCGCATCGGTCTGTCAGTCCTTGTCCGGATCGAGAAGCCTGTGCAGGTGAACGACGAAATAGCGCATATGCGCGTTATCGACGGTCATCTGCGCCTTCGCCTTCCAGGCGGCAACCGCGCTGGCATAGTCGGGAAAGATGCCGACAACGTCGAGCGCCTCCAGGTCACGGAAGCGTATGCCGTCGGGCGATTCCAGCTCGCCACCGAAAACCAGGTGCAAGAGTTGGGTGTCCTGCGTCGTGTCCGACATGAAGTGTCTGCCTTTGCGCTGCGCAACCGGGTCGGGAAACTGGCGCCTGATTATCCGAAGCCGAGATCGCCGACAACTCCCAACATTGCGCCTTGAAGGTCGGGATGGCAGGCGACCAGAGTGCCCTTGAGCGGATCGACGCCATTGAGCGCCACCGCGTCGCCATGACCGTCCGTGAACACACCGCCCGCTTCGGTCAGGATGAGTGCCGCGGCGGCAATGTCCCAGTCCGATGCGAACGGTTTGACGAAGCTGCCATCCATGGAACCGCGGGCAACCATGGCCAGGCGGTATGCCAAAGACGGCACGTGGCTGTGCCGGCGGGCGCGGGCCGCGCCCGATGCGTTGAACCTGTCGACAAGGCCCCGGGGGCCGCCGATCAGCGGTTCGGAACCGGGGCCGGCGACCCTGATGGACTGGCCGTTCCACCATGCGCCGCCGCCCAGGGTTGCGCTGATCGTCTCGCCCAGCGCCGGGCATTCAAGGACGCCCGCGACAGGTTTTCCGTCTTCGACCAAGCCGACCGAAACGCACCAGACAGCGTGCCCGGCGATGAAGGCGCGGGTTCCGTCGATCGGGTCGGCAATGAAGGTGCGCGGCGCGGCGATCCGGCCGGCGACATCATCGTCCGCGGTTTCCTCGGACAGCCAGCCATAGTCCGGCCGGGCGGCCAGAAGCGTCTCGCGCAGATAGCGATCGACCGCATAGTCGGCCTTGGTCACCGGCGATTCGCCGTCCTTGAGCCGTACATCGAGATCGCTGCCGCCGAAATAGTCCATCGCCATGGCACCGGCCGTTCGCGCCGTTTGGGCGATAAGCGCCAGTTCATCGGCGAGAGCGGGAAGCGGCGGCGGGGCGTCTGCGGGTCGCATCACCGCCGGTCAGGTCCCGGCCAGCGTCATGGAGGGGATCGCCAACGTTGGCGCGGCGGTCGCAAAGGCGCGGTCCACATCGTCCGCCGGCACCATGGCCATGAACATCTCGCCAAGATTGCCGGCGATGGTCACCTCCGAGACGGCAAACGCCAACTCTCCGTTCTCTATCCAGAAGCCGGATGCGCCACGGCTGTACTCGCCGGTGATCAGGTTGACGCCCTGGCCAAACACTTCAGTGACGTAAAAGCCGGTTCCGGCGTCGCCGATCATCTGCTCGGGCGAGATGTCGCCAGGCTCGATCGACAGGTTGGTCGAGCCGGCATTGACGGTCGTGCCGCCGCGAACGCCGCGACCGTTGGTTTCAAGCCCCAGTTCGCGCCCGATGGCGGTGGACAGGAACCAGTGTTGCAGCACGCCGCCCTCGACCATCGTCAGACGGCTGGCGGCAACCCCTTCTCCATCGAAAAGGCGCGAGCCGGCGCCGCGCGGCCGGTGCGGCTCGTCGATCACGGTGATGGCCGGATTGGCAATGGCATGACCCATCTTGTCGCGCAGAAAGGTCGATTTGCGGGCGACCGACGCGCCGTTGATGGCGCCGGACAGATGGCCCAGGACCGACCGGGCCACGCGCGGATCGAAGATCGCCATGACCTTGCCGGTCGGCATCTTGCGCGGATTAAGGCGCCTGACGGCACGCTCGCCGGCCTTGCGGCCAATCTCGGCGGCGGGATCAAGATCGGAAAAGTGCGTTCGGCTGGAAAACTCGTAGTCGCGTTCCATCGCGGTTCCTTCGCCGGCGATCACCGAAACGGAGCGCCCGAACCGGGACCCGCGATAGGCGCCCGAAAACCCGTCCGATGTGACCAGAACGAAGCCGGCCTCGCCGGCCGATGCCGAACCGCCCGACGAGTTGGTAACGCCATCGACGGCAAGCGCCGCCGCCTCGGCCTCCAGCGCGTCGTCGGTCAGGCGCTGCGGCGAGATATCGGTGCCATCAAAAAGGTCGAGTTCGGGAAGCTCGCGCGCCAGCCGTTGGCGATCGGCAAGGCCGTTATAAGGATCGTCCGGCGAGACCCTGGCCATGGCAACGGCGCGCTCGGCGAGCTGGTCCGCGTCGGCGGCCGCTGCGGCCGACACGCTCGCCACCCGCTGGCCGACGAAGACGCGCAATGAAAGTTCGTCGCTTTCCGACGAATCGGTCCCCTCGACCTTGCCGTTGCGCACCGTCACCGAGCGGGAGCGCGAACGCACGGAAACCGCGTCGGCCGCGTCGGCGCCAGCACGTTTGGCGGCTTCGACGAGTGCGGAAGCGCGGTCGAGCAAGGTCTGGCTGTGATCATCCATCGGGTCGTGTCCGGAACTGGGCGCTGCGGCAAGTGTGACAATATCGGCGGGCTGCAACGGCGTTGTTTTCATTTGTCGGCGCTTCATCTATTGCTGATACCAACGATCATCAAGGCCGGGCGCGGCGCTGGCGCCCCGATTGACGGAACCCGACATGGCCGGCGGCGCGACACCTGGATTTTACAGCGAGGCGATCATCCTCTTGGGCGGGGCGGTGATCGCAGCGCCGCTCTTCAAGCGCATGGGGCTGGGCACCGTGCTGGGCTATCTGGCGGCGGGCGTCGTCATCGGGCCGGTGGCCGGCCTGTTTGCCGATGCCGAGGCAATCTTCCAGGTTGCCGAATTCGGCGTCGTGCTGCTCCTGTTCGTCATCGGACTGGAACTCAAACCGTCGCGGCTGTGGTCGATGCGACGGTCGATCTTCGGGCTGGGGGCGAGCCAGGTCCTGATCACCGGACTTGTGTTGTGCGCGCTCGCCATGGCGCTGGCACGGCTGGACCTGGCAGCCAGCCTTGTGATCGGTTTCGGGCTGGCCTTGTCATCGACGGCATTTGCACTGCAAATCCTGGAAGAGCGCGGCGAAATGAGCCGCCGTCACGGCCAGAAATCGTTCGCGATCCTCCTGTTCCAGGATCTGGCGATCGTCCCGCTGCTCGCCATCATTCCGCTGCTGGCGCCGGGCGGAGCCGATACCGACAATATGCGCGCGCTCGATTTTGCGCTGGCCATCGGCGCCGTCGCGGTCCTGATCGCGGCAGGACGATACCTGCTCAACCCCTTGTTCCGGATCATCGGCAACACCGGCGCGCGCGAGGCGATGATCGCCACGGCGCTTTTTGTGGTGCTGGCCTCGGCCATGCTGATGCAGGCGGTGGGTTTGTCCATGGCCATGGGCGCGTTCATCGCCGGCGTGATGCTGGCCGAATCGTCGTACCGGCATGAGCTGGAAGCCGACATCGAGCCGTTCCGCGGCCTGCTGCTCGGCCTGTTTTTCATGGCGATCGGCATGAGCCTCGATCTGGGCGTCCTGCGGCGCGAATGGCTCGTCATCCTGATCGCCGTGCCGCTTCTGATGACGATCAAGGCGGCGATCATCTACGGCCTGTGCCGCGCTTTTTCGACGCCGCATGATGTCGCCGTGCGCACCGCCCTTGTGCTGCCGCAGGGCGGCGAATTCGGTTTTGTCATGTTCTCGTCGGCCGTCGCGTTCGGCATATTCGACAGCCAGACATCGTCCATCCTGATCGCCATTGTCACCCTCTCCATGGCATTGACGCCGATCAGCGTCGCGCTCGGACCGATCCTGTCCGACGAGGACAAGCCCGAGGAGATGGATGAGGATTTCGCTGGTGCCGACAGCGGCGCCGACGTCTTGATGATCGGATTTTCGCGCTTCGGACAGGTCGCCTCGCAGATCCTTTTGTCAGGCGGCTCGGACGTGACCATCATCGACCATTCCGCCGACCGGGTGCGCGCGGCGCAACGCTTCGGCTTTCGCATCTATTTCGGAGACGGCACACGCAAGGACGTGCTCCAGGCGGCCGGCATCAAGCGCGCCAAGATCGTTGCCATATGCACGCAGAAAAAGGATGTCACAGACCAGATCGTCGCGCTGATCCAGCGCGAATATCCCGAAGTGCGACTGTTCGTGCGCGCCTATGACCGGGCGCATACGCTGGAGCTGCGGGCGGGCAATGTCGAGTATGAGCTGCGCGAGACGTTCGAATCGGGTCTCGTCTTCGGCGCCCGGACGCTCCAGGCGCTGGGTGTTTCGGAAGACGTCGCATCACAAATCCGCGACGATGTGCGCAAGCGGGACGAGGAACGGCTGCGCATCCAGGCCGTCGAAGGCATCTATGCGGGCGGGCACATGCTGCACACCCAGCCCGTGACGCCCGAGCCGCTGACCAGGCCAACGCGCGAGGCCAAGATCATCTACACCGACCAGAGCGACGCGCCTGACCGCGAGGAGACGACCGAACCATCATGACCGCGCCCCTGACACCGTTTCATCTGGCCTTTCCGGTCACCGATCTCGACACGACCCGTGCCTTCTACCGCGATGTGCTGGGTTGCGCCGAAGGCCGCTCGTCCGATCACTGGATCGACTTTTCGCTGTTCGGCCACCAGATCGTGGCGCATCTGCGCCAAGCGCCGGCAGGCGAGAGCAAGACCCATGTCGACACGATCGACGTGCCGGTGCCGCATTTCGGTGTCGTGCTGCCGGTGGATGACTGGAAGGCGTTGGCAGGGCGGCTTGAGGCGCGCGACGACATTGACTGGATCGAACGGCCGCTGACGCGTTTTGCCGGCCAACCCGGCGAGCAGGCGACCTTGTTCATCCGCGATCCGTCCGGCAACGCGCTCGAGTTCAAGGGGTTTGCCTCGATGGACGCGCTGTTTGCGACATGAGCCAGGCTCGGGCCGGGGAGGCAAAGTTCCTGACCGGCCCGACCATGGGTCATGTGGTGACGATGACGGCCACCGGCTCGATCGGACTGGTGGCGATCTTCATCGTCGATGCGCTCAACCTTTTCTACATCTCGCTTCTGGGACAGGAGGAGCTGGCGGCGGCCATCGGCTATGCCGGCACGCTGATGTTCTTCGCCATCTCGGTGGCGATCGGCATGACGATCGCGGCGAGCGCGCTTGTCGCGCGGGCGCTCGGCGCCGGCGATCGTGAGCGGGCGGCGCGCAATGGCGGCGCCGCGCTTTTGTTCATCGGCCTGTTGATGACGGCGATCGCCGCGCTGATCTGGCCCAATCTCCATTTTCTGACCGGGCTTCTGGGCGCGCGCGGCGAGACGCAGGAGATCGCGGTCGGCTTTTTGCAGATCGTCGTGCCGTCGACGCCGGCGGTCGCCATCGGCATGGGCGCGGCCGGCATCTTGCGCGCGGTCGGCGACGCAAGGCGGGCGATGTATGTGACGCTGATCGGCGGTGCGATCTCGGCCGTGCTCGACCCGGTCTTCATCTTCGGACTGGATCTGGGCGTGACCGGTGCGGCCATCGCCACGGTCATTTCGCGCTGCGCGATTCTGGCGATCGGCCTGCACGGCGCGATCGTCGTGCACAATCTGGTCAGGATGCCCGATGCCGGGACGCTGGCCGGCATCGCCCAACCGTTTTCCATGGTTGCCGGGCCGGCGGTGATGACGCAGCTCGCAACGCCCGTCGGCAATGCTTATGTGACGGCGCAGATCGCCCAGTTCGGCGACGATGCGGTGGCCGGATGGGCGGTCATCGGCCGGCTGATCCCGGTGGCGTTCGGCGCGATCTTCGCACTTTCCGGGGCGGTCGGACCGATCCTGGCGCAAAATCTCGGTGCCGGGCAGTATGACCGGCTGCGCTCGGCGATGCGCGACGCGCTGGTCTTCACCATCATCTATGTCCTGTCGGTCTGCGCGGTGTTGGCCGTCTTTGCCGGGCCGATCGCCGATCTGTTTGGCGCCACCGGGCAGGCGCGCGAGCTGATCATCTTCTTTTGCGTGTTCGCGGCCATCAGCTTTTTGTTCAATGGCGGCCTGTTCGTTGCCAATGCCGCCTTCAACAATCTGGGCTTCGCGCTCTATTCGACCATGTTCAACTGGGGCCGCTCGACGCTCGGCGTGATCCCCTTCGTGTGGGCCGGCGCGCAGCTTTACGGCGCAACCGGCGCGATCGCCGGCTGGGCGCTGGGCGCGGTCGTCTTCGGCATCGCCTCGGTGATCGTCTGTTTCCGGGTGATCGCGACGATCGAGCATCGCGACGATGCCGAACCGCCGACAGGGCCGGTGCCGCCAACCGCGCAGTCGCCGTTCACCAGCGCGAAAGGTGCCACACTGGGCTGACCGTTCTATGCGTGCCGGACGCCGGCTGGGTCCATTTCCCAAGCGGCGATCGCCGCTTCCAGCTTGCGGCGGAATTCCTCGCGCACGGTCGCCGTCGCATCGAGGATCTGCTGCGCTTTCAAAAAATCAAGGACGCGGAAGCGCGACACGGGCGGGCGGATGAAAACATCGGGCGGGCCGACCATCAGCTTGAGCTGGAGGATCGACTGCATCATCAGTTGCGAGACGCCGTAAAGGCTCTCAATGGTTGTCGGCGGCTTGGACGGATCGCCCTGCGGCGCGCCAACGACATCCACACCGATCACGATGTCGGCCTTGCCCATCAGATGATCATAGGGCACGGGATTAAACATCCCGCCATCGACATAGATGCGCCCGTCGCGCCGCACCGGTTTGAAGACGGCCGGGATCGCCGCCGACGCCGCCATCGCCGAGAAAAGATCGCCGCTCTCGAAAAAGGTCTGGCGATGGCCGTAATAGTCAGTGGCGACGATCGACAGCGGGATTTCGAGGGCGTCGAAATCCTCGGCAATCTGCGACGGCAGGAATGTGCGGATGATCCGCTCAATGTTGAACTGGCCGAACCGGAATCCGCCATCGACCAGCTCGCTGAGGCGCGCCGGCCGGGTCTGCCAGAACTTGCCCATCACCTCAGTGCGATTGCCGGCCAGCTTGAGCGTATAGTCGCGGATATCGCGGCCGGACATGCCAGACGCCATGCCGGCACCCATGATCGCGCCGATCGACGCGCCGCTGATCGCCACCGGCCTGATGCCCATCTCCTCGAGCACCTCGATGATGTGGATATGCGCATAGCCCCGCGCGCCGCCGCCGCCGAAGGCGATCGCGACACGCGGACCGTTCTCCGCCGGCGTCGCCGGTGCGGATCGCCCTGCCTGGATGGTCGCGCTCATGATGGCCCTCCGGCCGCGATGAAGTTCAGGGCGGTATCGCCCGTGCGACGGCGGTCACGCATCGACAATCCGTCCGGCAGATCGATGGCCGCCGCCGCCGTCTCTTCTAGCACGATCAGCGCGCCGGGGCACAACCACCCGCCGTGCAACATCGCCGCAAGCGCCTTGTCGCCAAGCCCCTTGCCGTAGGGCGGATCGGCGAACACCAGATCGAACGGCGCCATTGTGCCGATCGGACCAAGGCGCGTCGCATCGCGCTTGAAAAGCTTGGCGGAGCCCTGAACGCCGAGATCATGCATGGTCTTGCGGATCAGACCGCGCCCTTCGATCGACGGCTCGACGAACAGGGCAAAGGCCGCGCCGCGCGACAGGGCCTCGAACCCCAGCGCGCCGGTGCCCGCGAACAGGTCAAGGATGCGTGCGCCTTCGAGCGTTTCGGGGTGATTGTGGGCGATGATGTTGAACAGCGCCTCGCGCGCCCGGTCGGTGGTCGGCCGGATCGCCTTCGCGCCGGGTTTCGGCGCAGCGATGGCGCGTCCGCGCAACCGGCCGCCGACGATCCGCACCGCTCAGTTCCTGTCCGGCTTGCCGGGCTTGCGCGGGCCGGCGGGTTTCGCCCCGGGTTTGGACGGCTTGCGCTTGCGTTCGGGCCGGGCGCCGGGTGCCATCCACACATTGGAAGAGCGGTTGGCGCGGTGTTTCGGCTTGCCGCCCTCGTCCTTTTGCGCATCGGGCGCCTTGGTCGACCAGCGGTCGCGCACCCGTTCGCGGCGGTCGCCGGCCTTCTCGAAGCGCTTGCCGCCCGCGCCGCCGGCGCCCTTGTCGGGCTGGCCGGCGTTGCGTGTGCCCGATACCCAGTCGCCATCCTTGCGCACCGTCACCGTGCGGGCATCGCCATCGTCGGCGCGCACAGGCCGGTTGGGAAACGAGCGCAGAACCGGCGCGTCGAAGTCGGCGCCGGACTCCTCGATCAGCCGGGCGCCGAGCTGGTCGCGCAGCGTCTTGCCCTTGACCTCGAGCACGGCGCCTTCCTCCAGCGCGCCCAACTGGAACGGGCCGTAGGAGATGCGGATCAGCCGGTTCACCTCCAGCCCGAGCGCGCCGAGCACGGTCTTGACCTCGCGGTTCTTGCCCTCGCGCAAACCCATTTCGATCCACACATTGGCGCCCTGCTCGCGCTCGAGCGTCGCCTCGATGGCGCCATAGAAAACGCCGTCGACAGCCATGCCCTCTTTCAGATCGTCGAGCCGCTTCTGGGTGATGCGGCCATGGGCGCGCACGCGGTAGCGGCGCAGCCAGCCGGTCTGCGGCAGTTCAAGCGTCCGTGCCAGACCGCCATCATTGGTCAAAAGCAAAAGCCCTTCGGTGTTGATATCGAGGCGGCCGATGCTCATCACGCGCGGCAGGTCGCCGGGCAGACGCTCAAACACCGTCGGCCGTCCCTCGGGATCGCGGTTCGACGTCACAAGGCCGGCGGGCTTGTGATAGAGCCAAAGCCGCGTCCGCTCGATCTGGGGGATCGGCTTGCCATCGATCTCGATCCTGTCCTCGGCTGTCACATTGACCGCCGGGCTTTTCAGCACCTGACCGTTGACCGCGATGCGGCCGTCGGCGATCAGTCCTTCGGCCTGGCGGCGGGATGCGACGCCGGCGCGCGCGAGACGTTTGGCGATCCGTTCTTCGGGCCGCGCCGTCTCTTGCGTTTCGGACGGCGCGGCATCGGGCTCTGCATCACGGCGCGGCGGACGGTCCTGCCGCTTGGAACCGGCGCCGGGCCTGCCGCCGGCGCGCACGGTGCTGCGTGGCGCGGATTTATAGCCGCGACTGCCTTGCGCCGGCGTATCGCCACCGGCCTCGTTGCGCGGGCGTTTGGGACCGCCACCGGGCCGATCCTTGAAGCCACGGCTCTTCATGGGTTTGCCGCCCGCCGGGCGCTTGCCGCCGGGTCTCTTGTCGTCAGCGCTCATTTGGTGTTTTTGCCTTGTGTTGGCGCGTGATTATCAGCTTGGCGCGTCGCGCGCGAGAGAAAGTTGCCACCCGTGCCCGCCAGACCCTCACCGCATATGCAAGCCGCCATGGACGAGGCACGCGCCGCCGCCCGGCATGGCGAGGTGCCGGTCGGCGCGGTGATCGTCCGGGACGGCGCGATCATCGCCCGCGCCGGCAACCGGCCGCGCGAAGCAAACGATCCGAGCGCCCACGCGGAGATGCTGGCGATCCGCGCCGCCTGCGCCGCGCTGGGACGGGATCGGCTGACCGGGTGCGATCTCTATGTCACGCTCGAGCCCTGCACCATGTGCGCTGCGGCGATTTCGTTTGCGCGCATCCGCCGTCTCTACTTCGGCGCGACCGATGAAAAGGGCGGCGCGGTGGTCTCGGGCGTCCGCTTTTTCGAGCAGCCGACCTGCCACCATGCACCGGAGGTCTATCCGGGCATCGGCGAAACCGAAGCGGCGGACCTGCTCAAACGGTTCTTTGCGGAACGGCGTGTCTGAATGGTCCGGCTAGAACGGCAGCCAGCGGCGCCAACCGGTTTTCTCGCCCTGGGCACGTTTGGCCGCGCGCGCCTTTTGCGACTCCGTCGGTCCCAGATCGCCATAGGCGGCCGTTTCCGCCGGCTGGCGATATTCGGTCGGCGGATCGGTCAGATAGACGCGGCGCGTGGCGCTTGCCTGGACACGGTCAGGCCCCTCGGAAGCACCCAGCGCCTCGGCGTCGCGCCGGTTTGCGATGAAGTTGGGATCGCGCAGGCCGTCATCGGCCTCGCGCCGCACACGCTCGCGCCGCTCCTCGGGGCTTTCGGGCCACTGGCCTGACGCGGTCGCTATGCTTTCCTGCGGCGCCGGCAGACTGCTGGTTTCGGTGGGCCTGACGATATCCGGCCGGGGTGTATAGTTGATCTGCGGCGGGGGCGTGCGGTCACCCAGGGAAATGGCGTTGCCCAGATCGTCGAACAACTGGTCCGTCGCGGTGACGCCCGTGCCATAAGTCGGCCCGAAGCAGCCGGCCAGCGCAAGGCTGCCGGCGCACACCAGTGCCAACGAAGCGCTCGAACGAAGAACAGTGTGTGACATCGTTACCCTATCGGTTTTGCAGGCCTGCCGGTCAGCGGTCCACGCTCCGGAACCCGGCACCGGCGCGCGCCATGCACGCCAAATCCGGCGATTTCATGGAGCGCACCTATCATATCGGCATGGATCACGTAAATCACCGCGGTTAACGATGGTTAACCATGATGGCTTTGCGGTCAAACCCGCCCAAGATCGCGCAATTCATGCAGGGCGCGGGCATCGCGGGCGGAAACGTCCGGAAACTCCGGATCGGTGCCGACATCGCGCGTTACCCTCCAGGAGCGGGCGCATTTGGTGCCTTCGGCCTTCGCCGGCACCACCGCCACGCCGGAAACCTCCTCCAGCGTGAACGCATCGACGGGCGGCGCATCGCCAGTGATGACGATGTCCGAGGTGATCGAGATTTCCGCCATGTCGAGGCCGTCGATCGCTTCCATCAACCCAGCATCGGCGATGTGAACGATCGGAGCGGCCTCAAGCGAGGAGCCGATGCGCTTTTCGCGGCGCTCGATCTCCAGCGCGCCGGTGATGACGCGGCGCACCTTGCGCACCTTCGCCCATTTTTCGGCGAGCGCATCGTCGCGCCACTGGTCGGGGCATTTGCGAAACTGTTCCAGATGCACCGATTCGGCGTCCGGATAGCGGCTCAGCCAGGCTTCCTCCATCGTGAAGGGCAGCATCGGAGCCAGCCAGGTCACCAGTCGGTTGAAGAGGTGATGGACGACTTGCAACGCCGCCCGGCGGCGCTGCGACGAGGGCGGATCGCAATAGAGCGCGTCCTTGCGCACGTCGAAATAGAAGGCCGACAGCTCCAGCACCATGAAATCGAGCAAGGCCCGGGTGATGCGCTTGAAGTCGAACGCGTCATAACCCTTGTCGACCAGCTTATCGAGTTCCCACAGCCGGTGCAGGACCAGCCGTTCAAGTTCCGGCATGTCCTCATATTCGACGCTCTCGCCCTCGTCATGGGCGAGCGTACCGAGCATCCAGCGCACCGTGTTGCGCATCTTGCGATAGGCATCGATGTTGGTCTGGATGACCGATTTGCCCAGACGCTGATCTTCCCAATAATCGGTCGTCATCACCCAGAGGCGCAGAATGTCGGCGCCCGACTGGTTCATCACGTCCTGCGGGAAGACCTGGTTGCCGAGCGATTTCGACATTTTCCGGCCGTCCTCGGCCATGGTGAAGCCATGGGTGATGACGGTGTCGTATGGCGCCCGGCCGCGCGTGCCGCAGCTTTCCAGAAGCGAGGAATGGAACCAGCCGCGATGCTGGTCCGAGCCTTCCAGATAGACGTCGGCCGGCCATTTCAGGTCCGGACGGTCTTCCAGCGTGAAGGCATGGGTCGAGCCCGAATCGAACCAGACATCGAGAATGTCCGTCACCAGGTGCCATTTCGACGGGTCGTGCTCATTGCCCAGGAAGCGCTCCTTGGCACCCTCGGCAAACCATGCGTCGGCACCTTCGGCCTCGAACGCGTCGAGAATGCGTTTGTTGACGCCTTCATCCTGCAGCACATTGCCGTCATCGTCGGCGAACACGCAGATCGGCACGCCCCAGGCGCGCTGACGGGACAGCACCCAGTCGGGCCGGTCGGCGATCATGCCGCGCAGCCGCGTCTGGCCCGAAGCAGGGACGAAACGCGTCTCATCGATCGCTTTCAGGGCACGATCGCGCAGCGTGGTGCCGTCGCCAAGGTCCATGTCCATGTGGACGAACCATTGCGGCGTGTTGCGGAAGATGACCGGTTTTTTCGAGCGCCAGGAATGCGGATAGGTGTGCTTGAGGCGGCCGCGCGCGAACAGCATGTCCTTTGCGATCAACGCTTCGATCACCGCCTTGTTGGCATCGCCCTTCTTGCCCTTGTCGTCGATGACACGCGCCGGCCCGCCCTTGCGGTCCGGGCCGAAGCCGGGCGCGTCTTTCGTGAAATAGCCGGCATCATCGACGGCGAAGGGGATGGCGGCCGAAATGCCGCGCGCTTCCAGATTACGGGCATTGTCCATCCAGGCGTCGAAATCCTCGCGGCCATGGCCGGGCGCGGTGTGGACGAAGCCGGTGCCCGCATCGTCGGTGACATGTTCGCCATCGATCAGCGGGACGATGAAGTCGTAGCCGCCGGCAAGGCCCTTGAGCGAATGGGTGCAGGTGACAGAGGCCAATTCGTCGGCCGCCACATCGCGCAACCGCTTATATTCCAGCTTGGCCTTGGCAAAGCTTTCCTCGGCGAGCGCATCGGCGAAGACCAACTTTTCGCCGGGCCGGGGTCCGAACTCGTTTTCGGCCGCAGTGACCTCATAGAGACCGTATTTGATCTTGGTCGAATAGCTGATCGCCCGGTTGCCGGGAATGGTCCAGGGCGTGGTCGTCCAGATGACGATGAAGGCGTCTTCCAGGTCGGGATTGAACTTGTGACGTTCCTTCCGGGCCGGTTCGGCATCGGCAAGGGCTTCTGGATTGGCGCGACGAACAGGAAACTTCACCCAGACCGTGTCGGACTCATAGTCCTGATACTCGACCTCGGCCTCGGCCAGCGCGGTGCGCTCGACCACCGACCACATGACGGGTTTGGACCCGCGATAAAGCTGGCCGCTCTCCGCAAATTTCAGGAGTTCGCCGGCGATGCGCGCCTCGGCATGGTAGCTCATCGTCAGGTAGGGCTTGTCGAAATCGCCCTCGATCCCCAGCCGCTTGAACTCGGCGGTCTGCACCTTGATCCAGTGGGCGGCAAAATCGCGGCATTCCTTGCGGAACTCGTTGACCGGCACCTCGTCCTTGTCGCGGCCCTTGGCGCGGTATTGTTCCTCGATCTTCCATTCGATCGGCAGGCCGTGACAGTCCCAGCCCGGCACATAGTTGGAATCATAACCGCGCATCTGGAACGAGCGGGTGATGACATCCTTGAGGATCTTGTTGAGCGCATGGCCGATATGGATGTTGCCATTGGCATAGGGCGGACCGTCATGCAGGACGAACTTTTCGCGGCCGGCGGCGTCTTCGCGCAGGCGCTTGTAGAGGCCCATCTCGTGCCAGCGGGCGACCAGTTCGGGCTCTTTCTTGGGAAGCCCGGCGCGCATGGGGAAATTGGTCTGCGGCAGATAGAGCGTCTTGGAGTAATCGAGCGCCTCGACATTATCGTTGGCGCCGCCTTTTTCGGTGGTCTGGGTCATCGTTTCATCGCGTCGTTTGGCGTCAAGCGCGGTGCGCGGCGCCGGTGAGGATCAGGTGAAGGCGGGCAGTCCCGCAAACGCATTCCCGGCCCCGCAACGCTCGGTCAGCGGCGGGCCGGGCCGGTAATTCGGAAAATGGCGCATACGCGTGTCGACATGGCCGTGCTTCTATCAATGGTGCGGTGCGAATGGAAGGCGCAAATCAGAAGACGCTTCTGTCCAATTTGTCGTAAATGATGCGCTTCATCGCCGACGTGACGGGACCGGGCGCAAGCCGGCCCAAAAGCGCGAACATTGCGGCGCCCGAACCGGGCGTGATCATCGCCCTGCCCCGTTCCGCGTCAGCCAGAATGCGGCGCGCCGCCTCGTCCGGCGGCATGCGCTTTTTCGCATCAGTGCCCTCGGGCGCATGGCGCGCGGCATGATCGGTACGCAAGGGGCCGGGACAGGCGACCGAGACCGATACGCCGAAGGCTTTCTCGAACGGCTTGCGGATCGATCTGGCATAGGCGGCCAAAGCATCCTTGGACGCGCCATAGCTGGCCGCACCCGGATAACCGGTGAAGTGGCTCAGCGATGAGACAAAGATCAGCCGTCCGCCCCGACCCAGCGCGCCTGCCGCCGCAAGGCCGGCGGTCAGCACCATGGGGGCTTCGGTGTTGACGGCAAGCAGCCGGGCATGAGCTTCGGGCGGGATCGTCTCGAACCGGCCGGTGGCTGAAATGCCTGCATTGAGGATGACCCGGTCGAACGGGCCGCGCGCGGCAAGCTCAGCGATCAGTGCGTCGACGGCGCCGGGGTCCGCGAGGTCGCAGAGCAGATGATCGAACGGCACATCGGCGCCTGCCGCATCCCGATCAATGCCGGTGACGGCGTGGCCGCCGGCAGCAAGCCGCTCTGCAAAGGCACGGCCCAGACCGGCGCTGGCGCCAGTCACAAGGGCTTTGCGTGCCGCGCTCACAGCCGTCCACTCCATGCCGCGCCGCCGGTCCAATATCGGCCGAAGGACAGCGTCACGGGCGACCGGCGCGCGGCAATCACGCCCTCCAGCATCGCGGCCATGCTGTAGGCGGGAATGAAGATGGTGCGCAGACGGCCCGGATCATGCCCGGCCTTTTGGTGCATCTCGGTGCGTGTCGGGCCGGGATGGACGACCTGGACGGCAACGCGCCCCGCCCATTCGGCGCGCAGCGCGCGCGCCAGCCCGTGCAGGCCGGCCTTTGACGCCGCATAGGCGGGAAACAACCCCTGCCCCTTGTACGCGACAGAGCCAACGAACGTCAGCGTGCCGCCGGCCTTGTCCAGCCATGGAAACAGCGCGCGCGCCAGCAGCGCGGAGGCGGTGAGGTTGACGGCGAGCGTGTCACGGATCTGCCCGGCGGTTTCGATGCCGCCATCGACCGCAAAGCCCGTGCCGGCGTTCAGCACCAGATTGTCGAGCTTCACCCAACCGGCCTTCAAAATGGCTTCGGCGATGGCCTGTGTTGCCGCTTCCGGATCGGTGAGCGGTGCATGCACATAGCGCACGCCATCGGGCAGCACCGGCAGCGCATCGGCGTCTTCGCGTCGACCGGCGACGAGAATGTCATGGCGACCGGAAAGCCGCCGGACCAGTTCCAGGCCGATGCCGCTTGTGCCCCCGGTAATGACAATCCTGCGGCGCGCGCCGGTCATGTCAGGCTCCGAAGGTCAGCGTGCCGTCGAGCGGCGACAGCGGCGCCAGCGCCGCCAGGATTTGGCGTGCGGCCGCCTCGTCACGCTTCATCTGGACAACAAGCGCATCGAGATCGTCGAACTTTTCCTCGCCGCGCTGGAAGGCAACGAGGCAGACGGTACAGGTCTCGCCGTAAAGATCGCCCTTGAAGTCGAACAGGAACGTCTCCAGCAGTGGCGCGCCTTCCTCTGTGACCGTCGGGCGCCGGCCGAAGCTTGCAACGCCGTCATGGATGATGCCACCGGCGCGGATGAAGCGCACTGCATAGATGCCGTGGGCAAGCGGGGTCGTTCCGGGCAGCGCCATGTTGGCGGTCGGATAGCCCAGCGTCCGCCCCAGCCGTTCGCCGCTGGTCACCTCGGCCCGCACCCGGTAGCGATAGCCGAGCAGCCGGTTGGCGGCCATCAGATCGCCCGCTTGCAGTTCCTCGCGAATCCGGCTTGACGAGATGACATGAACGTCCGCGTCGCGCTTGGCATCGACCAGGATCACGTCGAAACCACGGCTCTTGCCCGCCTCCATCAGGAAAGCCGGGCCGCCCTGCCGCTTGGCGCCGAAATGAAAGTCAAAGCCGGTGACCACATGGCGCACGCCGAAGCCGGCAACCAGCACATCGTCGATGAACTGGTCGGCGGTGAGCGCGGCGAAATCGAGCGTGAACGGCATTTCGACAACCGCATCAAAGCCGAGCGCGCCGAGGATTTCAGCCTTCATCGGCGCGGGCGTGATCCGCGCGGGCGCGTTGTCGGGCGCAAAGACGGCGCGCGGATGCGGCTCGAAGGTCAGGACCGTCAAGGGCGTGCCGTCGCGCACGGCAACCGCGCGGGCCGCTTCCAGCACCGCCTGATGGCCGCGATGCACGCCGTCGAAATTGCCGATGGCCACGGTCGCTCCGCGCATGTCGGCGGGCAATGCATCGAGCGAGGACAGGCGCGCGATCATCGGGCCGGCCTTGCGGGCATTGAGTGCGCAGCCGGTGAAACGGGGTTAAAATGCATGTGTCCGCGACCTGAACCAGTGCCGCGAAAGTGCACACTTTGGAAGCCGTTTCAAGACCGCTTCGGCCCGGCCATGCGCCTTGGGCGGCGCCGTTCCGACAATTTGGTTCGCGCCGGTGGTTGCGGCGCCGACGCCGGCGCGCGACCATGACTTCGGGAGGACCTGGCCATGGCAACGCCGTTTCTTGCGCATCTCGAAGACAGTCTGGCGACCATGGAGCGCGACGGGCTGCTCAAGCGTGAGCGCGCCATCACCTCGCCCCAGGGCGGCCATATCGCGGTCGGCGACCGCGACGTCATCAATCTGTGTGCCAACAATTATCTCGGCCTTGCCGATCATCCCGCGCTGATCGGTGCCGCCAAGGCGGCGATGGACGATCATGGTTACGGCATGGCGAGCGTGCGCTTCATCTGCGGCACACAGGATCTGCACCAGGCACTGGAACAACGGCTGGTGGATTTTCTCGGCAAGGATGATGCGATCCTGTTCGCCGCCTGCTTCGATGCCAATGGCGGGCTGTTCGAGCCGCTGCTCGGGCCCGAAGACGCGATTGTTTCCGATGCGCTGAACCATGCCTCCGTCATTGACGGCATTCGCCTGTGCAAGGCCAAGCGCTATCGCTACGCCAATTCGGACATGGACGATCTGGACGCGCAATTGAAGGCGGCGCGGGCCGACGGGGCGCGTTTCGTGATGATCGCCACCGATGGTGTCTTCTCGATGGACGGCTATCTGGCCAAACTGCCGGACATCACTGCCCTGGCCCAACGCCATGACGCGTTGGTGATGGTCGACGATTGCCATGCGACCGGCTTCATGGGGCCTGAGGGGCGCGGCACACATGCGCATTTCGATGTCGCGGACCAGGTCGATATCCTGACCGGGACGCTGGGCAAGGCGCTCGGCGGAGCGATCGGCGGCTATATCGCCGGCCCGCAGGTGGTGATCGACATGCTGCGCCAGCGCGCGCGGCCCTATCTGTTCTCCAACTCGCTGCCGCCGGCGGTCGTCGCGGCGGGGATCGCGGCCATCGATCTGGTCGAAAAGGCCGACGATCTGCGCGCGCAACTGTTCGACAACGCCGCCTACTGGCGCGCCGGGCTGACCGACCTCGGCTTTGATCTTCTACCCGGCGAACATCCGATCGTGCCGGTGATGCTGGGCGAGGCGAGTCTTGCGCAGGCGATGGCGTCAGCGTTGTTCGAGGAAGGCGTCTATGTGTCCGGCTTCTTCTTTCCGGTCGTGCCCAAGGGCCAGGCGCGCATCCGCACGCAGATGAACGCGGCGCTGACGCACGATGATCTCGATGCCGCGCTCGGCGCGTTCGAGCGGGCCGGCAAAGCGACGGGAGTGCTGTGATGGTCGAAAGTCTCGTCAGAGCCGGGCGCGAAGTCGAGTCCGAACGGCGCCCCAACATGATGCGGGCGCTGGTCAAGGCCCAGGCCGGACCCGGCCTTGAGATGCAACGCCTGCCGGTGCCCGAGATCGGGCCGGACGACGTTCTGATCCGGGTGCGCAAGACCGGCATTTGCGGCACCGACATCCATATCTGGAACTGGGACGACTGGGCCGAAAAGACCGTGCCGGTGCCGCTCGTCACGGGCCATGAATTTGCCGGCGAGATCGTCGAACTGGGCGCCAATGTGGACGATCTGGAGATTGGTCAGCGCGTCTCGGGCGAAGGCCATCTGGTCGGCAAGCACAGCCGGGCAAGCCGCGCCGGCCGGTTTCACCTCGATCCCGAAACGCGCGGCATCGGCGTCAACGAACAGGGCGCGTTCGCCGACTATCTGCGCCTGCCGGCCTTCAATGTCGTGCCGCTGCCTGACGGCGTCTCTGATGACATCGGCGCTATCCTCGATCCGCTCGGCAACGCGGTGCACACCGCGCTGTCCTTCGATCTGATCGGTGAGGATGTGCTGATCACCGGCGCCGGGCCGATCGGCATCATGGCCGGCGCGGTCGCCCGGCACATCGGCGCGCGCCATGTGGTGATCACCGACGTCAACGCGGACCGGCTGGCGCTCGCCGGCCGGGTCGCCGATGTGGTGCCCGTCAATGTCGCCGAGACCGACCTTGGATCGGTCGCCGACGGGCTGGGCATGAAGGAAGGCTTCGATGTCGGGCTCGAAATGAGCGGGTCGAAGGTGGCGTTCGACCAGATGGTCGAGGCACTGGTGATGGGTGGACGGATCGCCATGCTCGGCATTCCGCCGGGCAAGTCTCCGGTCGACTGGTCGCGCATCGTCTTCAAGGCGATCACCATCAAGGGGGTCTATGGCCGCGAGATTTTCGAGACCTGGTACAAGATGATCGCCATGCTGGAAAACGGGCTCGATGTGTCCGATGTCATCACGCACCGTTTCTCCGCCGACGATTTCGACGAAGGCTTCGCCGTCATGCGCTCGGGCAAGAGCGGAAAGGTGGTGCTCGACTGGGGCTGATCGAGCGAGTCATGCTATCAGGCATGCATGGCGGCGCGAATCAGGGAAACCGAGCTTTACGCACCCATCAAGCGGTTGCTTGAAGGCCAGGGCTATGAGGTCAAGGGCGAAGTGGGTCCGGCCGATGTCGTTGCCGTGCGCGGCGATGAAGACCCGGTGATCGTCGAATTGAAAGCCGGGTTCTCGCTGTCGCTTTTCCATCAGGCCGTCGAGCGGCTGGCGGTGACCGACCATGTCTATGTCGCGGTCCCGCGCGGCGACGGCCGGCTGTTCCTGAAAGCGCTCAGGCAGAACCGCAGACTGTGCAGGCGGCTGGGTCTCGGGCTGATCACGGTCCGCATCGCCGACGGGCTGGCGGAACTTCATGAAGACCCGGCGCCCTACAGGCCACGTGCGTCAAAGCCAAAAAAGGCGCGGCTTCTGAAGGAGTTCGCGCGGCGGGTCGGCGATCCGAACGAGGGCGGCATGGCGCGCCGCACGGTGATGACGGCCTACCGGCAGGACGCATTGCGCTGCGCGTGCTGGCTTGCCGAAAACGGGCCGACCAAGGCGGCGGAGGTGGCGCGGCTGACCGGCGTCGGACGCGCCCGCCCGATCATGTATGACGACCATTATGGCTGGTTCGAACGGGCCGGCACGGGCGTTTATGCGCTGACGCCGAAGGGCAAAGCGGCGCTGGACGTGCACGCGCCGGACATTGCCGCGCTGATCGAAACCGGCTCGGTGTCAGTGGCCGCCGCCCAGTGACCCGATCCTGACGCCGTAATCGACCGCGATGCCATAGTCCGGATCATCATCGGAATCGACCATGAGCTGGCCGGCACGGTTCAAAAGCTGATGGCAGTCGCGCGACAGGTGGCGCAATTGCAGCGTCTTGCCGGCGGCTTCGTAGCGCGCCGCGATCTGCTCGATCGCCTGCAACGCCGACTGGTCGGCCACGCGGCTGTTCATGAAGTCGGCGGTAACCAGCGGCGGATCGTTGTCCGGATCAAACAGGTCGACAAAGCCGTCGGCGGAGCCGAAGAACAGCGGCCCTTCGATCTGGTAGGTCTTGGCGCCTTCGGGCGTGATGTGGGTGGTGGCGCGGATGCGCGTCGCATTGCTCCACGCATAGGCGAGCGCCGAGACGATGACGCCAACGATCACGGCAATGGCCAAGTCGGTCAGAACGGTCACGATGGTGACCAGGAAGATGACGAACGCGTCGGTCGCCGGAATGCGGCGCAAAATGGTCAGGCTCTGCCAGGCAAACGTGCCGATGACCACCATGAACATGACCCCGACAAGCGCTGCCAGCGGGATCTGCTCGATCAGCGACGATCCGACCAGGATGAAGGCGAGCAGAAAGAGCGCCGCCGAAATGCCGGACAGGCGAGTCCGGCCGCCCGATTTGACGTTGATCATCGATTGGCCGATCATCGCGCAGCCGCCCATGGCGCCGAAAAAGCCGGTGACGGTGTTGGCCGTGCCCTGGGCGACGCATTCCTTGGACGCGCCGCCGCGCTGGCCCGTAATCTCGCCGACAAGGTTGAGCGTCAGAAGGCTTTCGATCAAACCGATTGCGGCCAGGATCAGCGCGTAGGGCAAGACGATCCGTAACGTCTCCAGCGTCAGCGGAACGGCCGGCACGTGGAATTGCGGCAGACCGCCCTCGATGGAGGCCAGATCGCCGACGCGGGGCACATCGATGCCCAAGACGATCACCAATGTGGCGACGATCGCGATGCCGGCGAGCGGGGCGGGCACGGCCCTGGTCAGTTTCGGCACGGCCCAGATGAGCGCCATGGTCAGCGCGACGAGCCCGAGCATCAGGACGAGCGGCCAGCCAGTCATCCAGACCGGAGCATCGTCGGGACCCGGCACCTTGAACTGGCTCAACTGCGCCATGAAGATGACGATGGCCAGCCCGTTGACGAAGCCGAGCATGACCGGGTGCGGGACGAGACGGATGAATTTGCCCAAGTGAAGAAGGCCGGCGAGGATCTGCAGGATGCCCATCAGCACGACGGCGGCGAACAGGTATTCGACGCCATGCTGGGCAACGAGCGACACCATGACGACCGCGAGCGCGCCCGTCGCGCCGGAGATCATGCCGGGTCGCCCGCCCATCACGGCCGTGATCAGACCGACGATGAAGGCCGCATAGAGCCCGACCAGCGGATGGACGCCGGCGACGAAGGCAAAGGCGACGGCTTCGGGGACGAGGGCCAGCGCAACCGTCAGGCCGGACAGGAGTTCGGTCTTGATGCGCGAGGGTGTCAGCGCGGGCGGTGTGTGCGGGACGCTGTCGGCGAACGACATGCGCCCGGCCAGGGCGGCCAGAGTGGCTTTCATTGCAATGAACGGTCCGTGGAAGGCGATAAAGGAATGCGCCCTCCTACATCATCCGGTGTGCAATGCAACACGGCTCGGTGCGCGGGTGCCATGCAGGTCTGCATGGCCATATGAAAAAAGGCGGGGATCGCTCCCCGCCTTCAAAGGTTCTGGTGAAGCCGCGTGGCTTACATCATGCCCATGCCGCCCATGTCGGGCATGCCGCCACCGGCCGGCATGGCAGGCGCGTCCTTCTTGGGCGCGTCGGCGATCATCGCCTCGGTGGTGATCAGAAGACCGGCAACCGAGCCGGCGTCTTCAAGCGCGGTGCGCACCACCTTGACCGGATCGACGATGCCCATCTGGACCATATCGCCATATTCATGCGTCTGGGCGTTGAAGCCATAGGCGTCGCTGTCCGCTTCCAGGATCTTGCCGGCAACGATTGAGGCTTCCTCGCCGGCGTTGGCCGCGATCTGGCGGGCCGGCGCCTGCAGGGCACGGCGCACGATGTTGATGCCCGCTTCCTGATCGGCGTTTTCGCCCTTGGCCTTGATCGCCTTGGACGCACGCAGCAGCGCGGTGCCGCCGCCCGGAACGATGCCTTCCTCAACAGCCGCGCGGGTTGCGTTCAGCGCATCGTCAACGCGGTCCTTGCGTTCCTTCACTTCCACTTCGGTCGAACCACCGACGCGGATCACAGCAACACCACCGGCGAGCTTGGCCAGACGCTCCTGAAGCTTCTCACGGTCATAGTCGGACGATGTTTCCTCGACCTGCTGCTTGATCTGCGCAACGCGGCCTTCAATGTCGGACTTTTCGCCAGCGCCATCGACGATCGTTGTCTCTTCCTTGGAGATGTTGACCTTCTTGGCGGTGCCCAGCATGTCAAGTGACACATTCTCAAGCTTGATGCCCAGATCCTCGGAGATCACCTGACCACCGGTCAGGATCGCGATGTCTTCGAGCATGGCCTTGCGGCGGTCGCCGAAGCCCGGTGCCTTGACGGCGGCGATTTTCAGACCGCCACGCAGCTTGTTGACCACCAGCGTTGCCAGGGCTTCGCCTTCGACGTCTTCGGCGATGATCAGCAGCGGACGCGAGGACTGAACGACCGATTCCAGGATCGGCAGCATGGCCTGCAGGTTCGACAGCTTCTTCTCGTGGATCAGGATGTAGGGATCTTCGAGATCGGCGATCATCTTTTCGGGGTTGGTGACGAAGTAGGGCGACAGGTAGCCGCGGTCGAACTGCATGCCTTCGACGACTTCCAGTTCGGTTTCGGCGGTCTTGGCTTCTTCGACCGTGATCACGCCTTCATTGCCGACCTTCTGCATGGCTTCGGCGATCATGGTGCCGATTTCGGCTTCGCCATTGGCCGAGATGGTGCCAACCTGTGCCACTTCGTCGGACGTGGCGATCTTGGTGGCGCTCGACAGGAGCTTTTCGACCACTTCGTTGACGGCCAGGTCGATGCCACGCTTGAGATCCATCGGGTTCATGCCGGCGGCAACCGACTTGTGGCCTTCCTGGACGATCGACTGGGCCAGAACGGTGGCGGTGGTGGTGCCGTCGCCGGCAATGTCGTTGGTCTTGGAGGCGACTTCGCGCACCATCTGCGCGCCCATGTTCTCGAACTTGTCTTCCAGTTCGATTTCCTTGGCGACGGTGACGCCGTCCTTGGTGATGCGCGGCGCGCCGAACGACTTGTCGAGCACGACATTGCGGCCTTTCGGGCCGAGCGTGACTTTCACCGCGTCGGCGAGAATGTTGACGCCATCGAGCATGCGCTCACGGGCCGTGCGGCCGAATTTGACTTCCTTAGCGGACATTGTTTCCTACTCCCGGGCTTTGCGCCCAATGCAAATTTCGTTTGATGATCGACGGAATGCGGCTCAGGACAGCACGCCCATAATGTCGCTTTCCTTCATGATCAGCAGGTCTTCGCCGTTCAGCTTGACCTCTGTGCCGGACCATTTGCCGAACAGGACACGGTCGCCGGCCTTGACGTCCATGGCGATCAGGTCGCCATCATCGTCGCGACCGCCCGGGCCGACGGCGACCACTTCGCCTTCCTGCGGCTTTTCCTTGGCGGTGTCGGGGATGATGATGCCGCCGGCCGTCTTCTCCTCGGACTCGACGCGGCGAACGACCACGCGGTCGTGCAGCGGACGAAAGTTCATCTCTGCCATTTTCG
>JAEPON010000010.1 GCA_017642895.1 Roseitalea sp. | reverse complement strand
TGTCCGTTACGACATCGGCTTTGGTGAGTTGAACGCCGTGACCTCTGCTGACGGCGAAGAGACTTGGAGCAAGCGCGCCCGCGCCTCGTTCCGCGTGTCGACCTGGTCGGACACCGAGTACGGCCCGCTGCGCACCTATGTCGAAACCCGCTGGCAGTGGGACACCAACGGTGGCCAGAACCAGCGCGTCGTTAACGGCAACAACCCGGACTGGGTTCTTGGTCCGAACGGTTACACGAACGAAGGCGAGTTCTCGATCAACTTCGCCTACATCGATCTGGCCGGCCTGCGCATCGGTAAGGACGAATCGTTCTTCACCACCTTCACCGGTTATGGTGGCGCGGTCATCAACGATACGACCGCTGGTGGTTACGGCCCGTTCGACACCAACCTGATCAGCTACACCTTCAACAGTGGTGCGTTCTCGGCTGGTATCTCGCTCGAGCAGGGCAACGACAATTACTTCACCGACAACACGTTCGGCGGTGTCTATGACGCTCACATCGGTTGGGGCATCGACGACTACGTGCCGCACATCGTTGCTGGTGCCGGTTATGACAGCGGTGCTTTCCAGATCCGCGGTGTGTTCGCCTACGACACGCGTAACAACGTTGTCAGCCCGCAGCTGGGTGTTCTGCAGCAGGGCGGCTGGACCGGTAAGATCCGTGGCGACGTTTCGTTCGATCCGTTCTCGGCGTTCGTGATGGTCATGTACGGTGAAAACTCGTCGGCCTACACCACGTGGGCAAACGGCCCGGTTACGGCTGAAACACTGTCGGTTCTCGGTGGTGCGTCGTTCGACTTCAACGACCAGGCGACCTTCAACATGCAGGTCCAGTGGGCCGAAGCCAACGGTCTGGCCAGCGACGAATGGGCCGTTGCAGCCAACGTCAACTATGAGATCGTTGACGGCTTCATCGTCCGTCCGGAAGTTGTTTACTACAACAACACCGCCGGCAACGATGTCTTCGGTGGCACGCTGCGCTTCCAGCGCTCGTTCTGATCATCTGACATTCGTCAGTTGATGGAAAACCCGGCAGGCAACTGCCGGGTTTTCTTTTTGGGCCGAAATCATCTGACAGGACGCGCCAGGCTGTTGCTTGCCGATGGCCCCGATCAGAAATTCTGTTCAGAAATTCAGCGTGCCGAAAAACGCATCGATCGGCGCCAGCGCGCCCGGCGTATGCAGCATTGGCGCGTGACCCTGACCGCTGACCGTGGCAGCGGTCAATGAGGCGTGCATGCTCTGCATTGTCTCAACCGTCTCTTCGGCCAGAAGCGAGGAATTCTCGCCGCGCAGGACAAGCACCGGCACGCCTTTGAGCCCGGCAAATTGCGGCCACATGGTCGGCAGCCGCTCGCCCAGATCGATGTCGGTCAATGTGCGGATCAGCGCCGGGTCGTGATCGGGCCGGATCAAACCGTCGATCTGGCGGTAGCGGCCGTGTGCTTCAAACGCCCAGTGATCGTCGTCAAGAACCGTGAAATTCTTTTCCATAACCGCCTTTTGGATGGCGATCGCATCGGCCCAGTCGCGCGGCTGCGGTAATTGCTTGAGATAGAGCCGGATCTGCGTCAGGCCGTCGCCTTCGATCGCCGGGCCGATGTCGTTGAGCACCGCCGCGCCGATCGCGCCCGGACGCATCGCGGTCAGCAGCATGGTCACCAGGCCGCCGCGCGACGTGCCGACAAAGACCGCACGCTCGATATTGAGCGCGGCCAGCCCGGCAACGACATCGTCGGCTTCGGTCAGCACATTGTAGTTGCGCCAGTCCTTGTCATGGCCTGAAAGGCCCCGTCCGCGAAAATCGAACGCATAGACACGGCGCGGCCGCTTGGCATGGTTGGCGAAATGATGGGCAAGGCCGAGAAAGTCGCGGCTGTTTCGGCTGAGACCCGGCAGGCAGACGATCGGCGCAAGCGTGCCGTTGGTTGGCCCGAAGGCCCGCACATGGATCGCCAGCCCGTCGCGCGCGGAAAAACAAAGGCTTTCGCCAGGGTCGAATGGAGGTGGACTGAAGGACACCGGGCAATGGCCACATGATCAGAAACGTTCCGGCGTCTGTACCGGGTTTTGTGTCGTCGCGAAAGGCGTTGCCGGCGGCACCACAGCCTGCGTTCAACCGGCCGTCGTGGTCAGATCGGCCGCAACGGTCAACGGCAGGCCGAACCGCGCCTTGTAGACGGCCATGTTCGCCATGACTTTCTGAACATAGTTGCGTGTTTCGGGGAAGGGGATCTGCTCGATCCAGTCGATCGTTTCGGACAGCGACAGTCCGCGCGGGTCGCCAAAGCGGTCGATCCATTGGCGCGCCCGCCCGGAGCCGGCATTATAGGCGATAAAGGTCAGAACGAACGAGCCGCTGAACCGGTCGCGCTGCTCGTCCAGATATTGGGTGCCCAGCAATGCGTTGAAGGCCGGATCCGCCGTCAGGCGCGTGGCGCTGTAGGACAGGTCCATGCGGCCGGCGACCGCCCGCGCGGTCGAGGGGAGCAGTTGCAAAAGCCCTCGCGCATTGGCCCGCGAAACGGCGTTGGTGTTGAATTCGCTCTCTTGGCGGGCGACAGCGTAGACCAGCGCCCGGTCCGATGCGGACAGGAAACCGTCGGACGGGATGGCGCCGGACGGATGGGTGGCAAGCCCCAGATCGTGCCCGTTCCAATGGCCGCGCTTGGCAAGTCTCAGACCGATCATGTGATGCCCCCGGCTGGCGGCATGGCTGGCAAGCGCCGCATAATGCGCCGGCGTATCAAAGCGCGCGGCAAGGCCATTATAGAGCGTTTGCAGGAAACGCGTCTCGCCGGTTGCCGTCTGGCGTTCGATCGCGCCCAGCACCGGCGAACTGGCGAGATCGCGCCGCGCCTCGGCGCTTGTCGGAGCCGGGCCGATCTCCAGCCGTTCATGGCCCAGCGCGTGCGCGGCGAGCTGACCGTAAAATGTGGTCGGATGGGATGCGGCACGGCCGAAATGGGCCCGGGTCGCGCCCGCGTCGCCGGCCGCTTGCGCTGTCCGGCCAAGCCAGTAGGCACCCCGCGCGCGCGACGCGGCGCCTTGGGCGATCCTTTCGATCTGCTCGAAATGCGGCTTGGCGCGCGCCGGATCGTCCAGCCCGCGCAGCGCATACCAGCCCGCATGAAAGGCCGCATCGACCTTGGTTGCCGGGCTTCCGCCCCGATGTTCGGCGACAATGTCATAGGCCTGGTCGATGGCACCGACCTCGCGCAGGGATCGCGACACGATGCGCCGTTCGTTCCACCAGGCATCGGGATTGGTCAGTGCGTCGGGGTCGGTCGGCACCTCGGCTAGCAGCTCAGCGGCGTCCTCCATCCGGTTCGTGCGCCGCAAATGCTCGATGCGCATGTAAAGGCCCGCTTCGGTGTCGAGCAGCGCGCCGGAGACATCAGCGATCGCCGCATCGGCGTCCGGCGTCTTGCGGATGACGGCCGCCCATGCGTCGTGGAGTTCGGCCATGCCGGCGGCATCGGCGACGCGCGCGCCGGCGCGTATGCGTTCGCGAACCATCATGGAGACATAGCGCGCACGGTGATCGGCTTGCGTCAGCACGCCGTCAAACATGTCCAGCACTTCGTGCTCGACCGCCGTTGGCAGCACCGTGGTCCGCCAGTGAGACACGACCAAATCGCGCGCCTGCGCGTTGCCGCCGGTGGTCAGATGGCCCTTGGCCAGCACATAGGCGGCCTCGAACGTCTCGGGCGGTTCGGCGCTGAACGCGGTGCGCAGCTTGATGTTGCCGAGCCACCCGCGGGCCAGCGCCCTTTCGTGATTGCGTGCCAGCATGTCCTGTCCCGGCCAGTCGGCAAGCCGTCGCATCGTCTTGGCGATCTCTCCGGCACCGATCGCGCGGTCGCCCGATGCGGCAAGCGTCCAGTCGACAAGGTCGCGATCGATGGAGCCAGCCGGCATCGCATCGCGCAGGGAGTTGGCCTCGGCGATGCGGCCCTCACGGATCGCCGCGAGGGCATCGCCGAGCCGCGCGATCTGTATCTGGCCGGCGGCATCGTCGGTGGCGGGCACGCTGGCCGTAACGACCGGATCGACGCCATCGGTCTGCGCCGCCTGCTGTGCCAATTGCCCATGTTGCGGGCCGACCAGCGTCAGCACGCTGAAACCGGCCAGCGTGGCAATACCCAGGCCGGCGAGGCCAGTCATCAATTTCTGGTTGAGCTCCATTGCGCCCTTGTGCCCAAAGCTCGTGGCATCTTTGGGACGAGGCTGACCCCGGGCGGTAAACTGATGGTTAACAGACCGTAACAATTGATCGTCTGTAACATGGCAACGACTGCTTGCCGGGGGCTTCACCGGGCCTTATGGTATTGGCCAGTCTGGAGCGGGCCTGCTGCGCGACACGCCGTCGCGCGGTTTTTGTTTGTGCCCGCGACAATGAATGTGTGGAGCTGTGGCCATGACAGACCGGCCCATGATCGAACGCAGCCGCCTGCGCGGCTCGATGACCGCCCTTGTGACGCCCTTCGACGCCGCCGGCGCGCTCGACGAGGCCGCCTTTCGGGCCTTCGTCGACTGGCAGGTCGAAGAGGGCACCAAGGGGTTGGTGCCGGTCGGAACGACGGGCGAATCGCCGACGCTGAGCCATGATGAGCACAAGCGCGTAGTCGATGTCTGTGTGGAGCAGGCGGCTGGCCGTGCGGCGGTCATCGCTGGAGCGGGCTCCAACAACACCGTGGAGGCGGTCGATTTTGCCCAACATGCTGAGCAGGCCGGCGCGGACGCCGTTCTCAGCGTGACACCCTATTACAACAGGCCCAACCAGCGCGGCCTCTATCAGCATTTCGCCGCCATTGCGCAGGCCGTCGATATTCCGGTGTTCATCTACAACATCCCGCCGCGCTCGGTGATCGACATGACACCGCAGACCATGGCGCAGCTCACCGCCGACTTTCCCAACATTTGGGGTGTCAAGGATGCGACGGCAAAGCTTGATCGGGTGTCGGAGCAGCGCATGGCCTGCGGCGCCGAATTCATCCAGCTTTCCGGTGAGGATGCGACAGCGCTGGGCTTCAACGCGCAGGGCGGTGTTGGCGCGATCTCGGTGACCGCCAACGTGGCGCCGCGCCTTTGTGCCGAGTTCCAGGAGGCGATGCAGGCGGGCGATTATGCGACCGCGCTCGACTATCAGGACAGGCTGATGCCGCTGCACAAGGCGCTGTTCGTCGAGGCGGGTGTGTCTGGCGCCAAATACGCGCTTTCCAAGCTCGGCCGCATGCACAATGCGTTGCGTTCGCCCATGGTGCCGGTCGCCGACGAGAGCGCCGTGCTCATCGACGACGCCATGCGCCACGCCGGCCTCTTGAACTAGGCCCGGCCTCCGCCCAGTTCCATCCGATGGCCGCACCCAGCAAGAAAGCCCAAACCGCCCGCAAGCTCGTGGCGGAAAACCGCAAGGCGCGCTTCAACTACGAGATTGAGGACGTGGTCGAGGCGGGCCTGATGCTGCGTGGCACCGAGGTCAAGTCGCTGCGCAATGGCGAGGCCAACATCGCCGAAAGCTATGCCAGCTTCGAGGATGGCGAGATGTGGCTGATCAACAGCCACATTCCCGAATATCTCGAGGCAAACCGCTTCAACCACGATCCGCGCCGCCGGCGAAAGCTGTTGCTCAACAAGCGCGAGATTGCCCGCATGGTCAACGCCACCGACCGCGAGGGCATGACGATCGTGCCGCTCAAGCTCTATTTCAACGATCGCGGCCGCGCCAAGCTGGAACTGGCCGTGGCGCGCGGCAAGAAACTGCACGACAAGCGCGAGACCGAGAAGAAGCGCGACTGGAACCGCGAAAAGGCACGATTGCTGCGCGAGAAGGGCTGAGCGGTCAGTCTGCGCTCAGCGTTCCACGGTTTCGACAATGTCCGCCATCACCGCATCGAACATCGCCTCGGTCAGCCGGCCGGTGTTCATGTTGTAGCGCGAGCAGTGATAGCTTGAAACGACAGTGACGCCGTTCAGCGCGGTTTGCGCGCCGTGGGCGAAGCGGTGGGCCGAAACCGTGCCGCCCAGCGCCCTTATGCAGGCCTCATGAGCGATTTTGCCAAGCGCCAGAACGGTTTGCAGGTTTTCGAAACGCGCGAGCGTCGGCTCCAGATAGGCGCGGCAATTGTTGATTTCGGCGGCAATCGGCCGGTTCTCCGGTGGCACGCAGCGCACCGCATTGGTGATCGCTGTTGCGACCAGTTCAACGCCGGCGCCGGCCGTACCCGGCCTGTGCCCCAGCGCCAGACCGTGCCGATCAAGCGCGCCGAAGAGCGTTTCGCCGGAGGCGTCGCCGGTGAACGGCCGGCCCGTCCGGTTGGCGCCGCGCAGGCCCGGCGCAAGGCCAACGATCAAAAGGCGGACGGCGCCTTCACCCTCAGGCGGCAGCCATGTCGGCACCGGTCCGTTGTGCCACCCGGGCTCTTTCTGTCGCCAGGTAGCGATGAAGCCGGAAAGGCGCGGGCACAGCGCGCAATCCAGGGGTGGATCGACGACCGAGGTCATCGCCGGCAACGGCCCCGTCAATCGTCCTCATACTCGTAATCGTCGTCCTGGCTGGCCGGCTGGCGCGGGGCGGATCGTTCGGACGGGGCGCGGCCGATCTCCGCTTCAAGCGATTTCAGATCGATGAAATGGTCGGCATTGCGGCGCAGGTCGTCGGCGATCATCGGCTGCGGCGAGGCCATGGTTGAGACCACCGACACTTTGCAGCCATTGCGTTGCAGCGCATCGACCAGCACGCGGAAATCTCCGTCGCCGGAAAACAGCACCGCATGGTCTATCGAGCGCGACAGTTCCATCGCATCAATGGTCAGTTCGATGTCCATATTGCCCT
The DNA here is from genome assembly GCA_017642895.1 of Roseitalea sp. Classification (GTDB taxonomy): domain Bacteria; phylum Pseudomonadota; class Alphaproteobacteria; order Rhizobiales; family Rhizobiaceae; genus Roseitalea. Next base: position 160,691 of record JAEPON010000010.1, on the reverse strand, counting down.
TGATCTTGCGACGCCCGGTGGAATCGGTGAACTCCTTGGCCGGCTTGGTGATCACCTTGTAGCCATTATAGTCGAGCCAGTCGATCAGCGGCCGGATCGAAGAATATTCTTGGTCTTCGATCAGGGCGGTATAGTAGTAGGCGCGCATCAGATAGCCGCGTTTCTGGAAATGCTCGAGCATCTTTCTGTAATCGATGTCAAAACCGAGCGCCTTGGCGGCCGCATAAAGGTTGGCGCCGTCGATAAACAAGGCTATCTTTTCGCGTTGGTCAAACATGATCATTCCTTCTTAAATCGCTGACAGTATGGTGGGGGTCTTCCACGCGCTTTGAGCGAAATCAAGATGTCGTGATGACGTTACGTCAATTCAAGCTCCGCGCCTCGGATATCGGCAGCGCAGCCCGGATTGGCGGGTTCGGCATTCCACAACCGGTTTTTCGCCGCATTGCCTTGGCTGTTGCCGTGCTTGCCTTGCACGGGGACGCGGTGTATAGCCCCGCCAACTCCTCCATTGCCCGCAAATGCCGCGAAGGAACGCCCATGGCCCGCGTGACCGTCGAAGATTGCATCGACAAAGTAGACAACCGTTTCGACCTCGTCCTTCTTGCCGCCCACCGCGCACGGCAAGTGTCCCAGGGCGCGCCGATCACCGTCGATCGCGACAATGACAAGAACCCGGTCGTCGCCCTGCGCGAGATCGCCGACCAGACCCTGTCGCCCGGTGATCTCGAGGAAGACCTGATCCATTCGCTTCAAAAGCATGTCGAGGTGGACGAGCCGGAAGCCGAAACCGCCGATGTCGCCGAGACGGCCGACGCGCCGGACGTGCCCGAGCAGATCACGTTCGGTGGTGGCGCGATGAGCGAGGAAGAGCTTCTGGCCGGCATCGAGGGACTGGTTCCGCCGGAAAAGTCCGACGACTGATCGGCGGTGATGCCGCCTTTCGCGGCAGACCGTTGCATGCCTATATTGAGCGCGCGGACGATGCCGTCCGCGCGCTTTTTCCGTGAGGTCGCCGGCCGATGATGCGGCAATACGAGCTTGTCGAGCGCGTCCAGCGCTACAAGCCACAGGTCAACGAGGCCCTCCTGAACAAGGCCTATGTCTACGCCATGAAAAAGCATGGCGGGCAGACGCGCGCCTCCGGCGACCCCTATTTCTCCCATCCGCTGGAGGTCGCCGCGATCCTGACCGACATGCATATGGACGAATCGACCATTGCCGTCGCTCTCCTGCACGATACGATCGAGGACACATCGGCCACCAAGGTCGAGATCGAGGACCTGTTCGGCGAGGACACGGCGCGCCTCGTTGAGGGACTGACCAAGCTCAAGCGGCTCGATCTGGTGTCGAAAAAGGCCGCCCAGGCTGAAAATCTGCGCAAGCTGCTGCTCGCCATCTCCGAGGATGTGCGCGTGCTCCTGGTCAAGCTCGCCGACCGGCTGCACAATATGCGCACGCTCGATTTCATGCGCGAGGACAAGCGCGCCCGCATCGCCGAAGAGACGATGGACATCTATGCGCCGCTCGCCGGCCGGATGGGCATGCAGGACATGCGCGACGAGCTTGAGGAACTGTCCTTCAAGCACATCAATCCCGAAGCCTATGGCACGGTCTCCGACCGGCTGGCGCAGATCGCCAACCGCCATGCCGGCCTCCTTGAGGAGATCACCGCAACGCTGCGCGGCCTTCTCGCCGACAATGGCATCCATGCCGACGTTGCAAGCCGCCGCAAGAAGGCCTGGTCGGTCTTCAAGAAGATGGAAAGCAAGGGCCTGTCGTTTGAGCAGCTCTCGGACATTTTCGGCTTCCGCATCATCGTCGGCTCGATCGACGAATGCTACCGGGCGCTGGGCGTCGTCCATCGCGAGTGGAAAATGGTGCCGGGCCGCTTCAAGGATTACATCTCGACCCCCAAGCAGAACGATTACCGGTCGATCCACACCACCATCGTCGGCCCCTCCAAGCAGCGCGTCGAACTGCAGATCCGCACATGGCACATGCATGAGGTGGCCGAATATGGCGTCGCCGCCCACGCGATCTACAAGGATCACGGCGCGGCAGGCGGCGAGGGCAAGCCCAACGGCAAGGCGGGCGGCACGGCGGCTTTCAAGGACACCAATGCCTATGCCTGGCTCAGGCGCACCATCGAATCGCTGTCCGAAGGCGATCATCCCGAGCAGTTCCTCGAACACACAAAGCTCGAACTGTTCCAGGACCAGGTCTTCTGTTTCACGCCCAAGGGCCGGCTGATCGCTTTGCCGCGCGGCGCGATTCCGGTCGACTTCGCCTATGCGGTGCACACCGATGTCGGCGACAGTTGCGTCGGCGCCAAGATCAACGGCCGCATCATGCCGCTGGTGACGCAACTGCAAAACGGCGACGAGGTGGAGATCATCCGGTCGGGCTCGGCCTCCCCGCCCGCCGCCTGGGAGGCGCTGGTCAAGACCGGCAAGGCGCGCGCGGCGATCCGGCGGGCGACCCGCGCCGCCGTGCGCAAGCAATATTCGGGCCTTGGCCATCGCATCCTCGAGCGCGCCTTTGAGCGCGCCGGCCGGCCGTTTTCGCGCGACATTCTGACCGATGGCCTGGGCCGGCTGGCGCACACCGATGTCGAGGACGTTCTGGCCGCCGTCGGCCGCGGCGAACTGGCGTCCGCCCATGTTATCAAGGCGGTGTTCCCTGACTTTCAGGACGAGAAACTGTCGACACCGGCCAGCGCCGAACTTTTGGGCGAGGGCTGGTTCAACCTGACCGACGCGTCCGGCATGATGTTCCGCTTTCCCGGCGACGTGCCCGCCGGCGCGGCAGCCAATGGCGATGGCCACGCCGGGGCCGGGGCCGGCGACAGCGACAGGACGCTGCCGATCCGTGGTGCCGCCGGCGATCTTCCGGTGCGCTTTTCGCCCGAGGGCGCGGTGCCCGGCGACCGCATTGTCGGTATTTCGACGCCTGGCAAGGGCATCACCATCTATCCGATCCAGTCGCCCGCGCTCGCCGCCTATGACGATCAGCCCGACCGCTGGATCGACGTGCGCTGGGACATTGACGAAGCCAACCGCACCCGCTTTCCCGCCCAGATCATCGTCACCGCGATCAATGCGCCCGGCTCGCTGGCCGAGATCGCCCAGGTCATCGCGCGGAACGATGCCAACATCCACACGCTTGCCATGGTGCGCACGGCGCCGGATTTCACCGAGATGATCTTCGATCTGGAAGTCTGGGACATTCGCCACCTGACCCGCCTTCTGGGCCAGTTGCGCGAGTCCGATGCGGTCTCGACCGCCGATCGGGTGAACGGGTGAGGGGCTTTTCTCCTTGCGGGAGACAAAGCAGTTTCAACATCCTGGAAGAAGGCCAACGGTTGGAAATTGCAAGCGAGGGGTATCGATGATCACGATGGCCGGGTTTCAGCCGCAATGCGCTCCCCCTTCCTTGTGATTTCCAGGGAACTGGCCTTGCCAAGCCCGAAAAATCACTTTCTCTCCCGCAAGGGGAGAGATAAACCGCGCCATGCCCATGAACACGGAAGACGTCCTGTCCATCTTCAAATCCGCCGGCGCGGTTCTGGAGGGCCATTTCATCCTGACATCGGGCCTGCACAGCCCGGTCTTCCTGCAGAAGGCGCGGGTCTTCATGCATCCCGACAAGACCGAGAGGCTGTGCAAGGCCCTGGCCGAACGCGTGCGAGCGGCTGTGGCCGGGCCGGTCGACTATTGCGTCGGGCCGGCGATTGGCGGGCTGATCCCGGCCTATGAGACCGCCCGGCATCTGGGCGCGCCGGCCATCTGGGTCGAGCGCGAGGACGGCGTCTTCCGCCTGCGCCGCTTCGAGATCGAAACGGGCGCTCGCGTGGTCATCATCGAGGATATCGTCACCACCGGCCTTTCGATCCGCGAGACGGTGGCCTGCATGGGGGCGCTGGGTGCCGAGGTCGTCGCCGCCGCCTGCCTGATCGATCGGTCGGCTGGCAAGGCCGATATCGGCGTCCCGCTGATCGCGCTCGCCGAATATGAAGTGCCGGCCTATCCCGCCGATGCGCTGCCGCCGGAACTGGCCGCGCTGCCGGCCGTAAAACCGGGCAGCCGCACCCTGTGACGCCGTCTTTACCGGGTTCAATTGTATGCTGCCGTGCTTGAAGCGGCCTGCGCACGGGCGTATTTGGGGCGCGTTGCCCGTTTCATAACCCTTTCGGGCGTACCGTGCTCCGGCGCGCCGCGCTAGGGATGAATGACGAAAGCCAGCGATGCTGTTCAAACGCCGCCAGCAAGAAGACAGACTGACACGCTTGCGCGTCTCGATGCTGCCACGGCGCAATTATGCCCGCTCGACGCGCTATTTCGCCAAGCGCGTGCTGCGCATTCGCGCGACGCCCCATGCCATCGCGGCCGGCGTGGCCGCTGGCGCATTCGCTTCGTTCACGCCGCTGATGGGATTTCATTTCATCCTGTCCTTCCTGATCGCGTTCCTGATGCGCGGCTCGATGATCGCGGCCGCCTTCGGCACGGCGGTTGGAAACCCGCTGACATTCCCGGCGATCTGGGCATCGACCCTGGGCCTCGGCCGCTGGATGCTGGGGATCGACGCCAATGGCGCCGACGGCAAGGAGTTCGGTTCGGCCTTTGCAGCCGAGGGTTTTGCCGCACTCTGGCAGCCCTTCATCAAGCCGATGCTGGTCGGTGGCATTCCGCTGGGGCTGGCCTCTGGCCTCTTCTTCTATCTGTTGACCCGCATCGGTTTGACCGCGTTCCAGACCCGCCGCGCCGCGCGCAAGGCGCAAAGGGCAATCGCCCGTCAGGAGGCGTTGAACGCAGCACCTCCTGAGCAAGAGTCCGCTGATGCGCGCGTGGGCGAGCAGGTGCATTCTTGATCATCGGCCTCGGCAGCGACCTGATCGACATTCGCCGCGTGGAAAAGACGCTGGAGCGCCATGGCGCACGCTTCATCGCCCGCGTCTTTACCGATATTGAGCGCGAAAGGTCCGAGCGCCGGCGCATGCGGGCAGCCTCCTATGCCAAGCGCTTTGCCGCCAAGGAAGCGTGCGCCAAGGCGCTCGGCACCGGCATTGCGCGCGGCGTCTATTGGCGCGACATGGGCGTCGTCAACCTGCCCAGTGGCAAGCCGACCCTGGCCTTGACCAACGGCGCCCGGCAACGGCTCGAAACACTGACACCACCCGGCCATGAAGCGGCCATACATCTGACGATAACCGACGATTATCCGCTGGCCCAGGCATTCGTCGTCATTGAAGCCGTTCCGGCGCGGGGCGGGTCGCCATCATGATTGCCGCGCCGTGTGCGAAACGCTAAGACCCGGAAAATCCGTTCATCGCCGCCCGGCGAACACCGATCATCAAGAGCAGGACCATGACCGTGGCAGAAAAGACCGAGAAGAAATCCGGCGGCATCGGTGAGGTGTTCTCGGTGATCGTGCAGGCACTGCTCCTTGCACTGGTCATCCGCACATTGCTGTTCCAGCCCTTTTCGATCCCGTCGGGCTCGATGCGGCCGACCTTGTTGGAAGGCGACTATCTGTTCGTGTCGAAATTCGCCTATGGCTATTCGCGCTATTCGGTGCCCTTCGGTCCCGATCTGTTCGAGGGCCGTTTGTGGGAAGGCGAGCCCGAGCGCGGCGATGTTGCCGTTTTCAAGCTGCCGTCCAATCCGCGTCTCGACTACATCAAGCGCGTGATCGGCCTGCCCGGCGACACGGTGCAGATGCGCGACGGCGCGCTGTTCCTCAATGGCGAGGCGGTCGAGCGCGAAGCCATCGGCACGATCGACGATGTCGATATCACCGAGCAGCAGCGGCCCGTGCGTGTTTATCGCGAAACGCTGCCCAACGGCATCAGCTACCGCACGCTTGATGTCACGGAAGGCACGGTCGGTGACGACACGCGTGAATTCGTCGTTCCCGACGGTCACTATTTCATGCTCGGCGACAATCGCGACAATTCCGCCGACAGCCGCTTCAATGTCGGCTTCGTGCCGGCGGAAAATCTGGTCGGCCGCGCCAACATCATCTTCTTCTCGATCGCCGGCGGCGCGTCACCGCTCGAAGTCTGGCGCTGGCCGGCGGAGCTGCGCCTCGACCGTTTCTTCGCATCGGCCTCCCAATGAGCGGTCGAAAAGACCGGGCCGATGTGCCGGTTTCCGCCGAGATGCTGGCGCATCTGCACACCGTTACCGGTCACCATTTCGACGATCCCGCCCGGCTCGACCGGGCACTGACCCATTCGAGCGCCCGCGGGCCTGCCGGCCGCGACTATGAACGGCTCGAATTTCTCGGCGACCGTGTTTTGGGCCTTTGCATCGCCGAAATGCTGTTTGGCGAGTTCGGCGATGCCGACGAGGGCGAACTGTCTGTCCGGCTGAACGCGCTGGTCAACGCGGACACGCTGGCCTCGATTGCCGACGAACTGGCGCTGACCCCGCTGATCCGCACCGGCGCCGACATGGGCAATGTCGGCTCGGCCCGGCTCAAGAGTGTCCGCGCCGATGTCGTCGAATCGCTGATCGCCACCATCTATCTCGATGGCGGGCTCGATGCGGCACGCGCCTTCGTCAGACGCTGCTGGGCGCAGCGCGCGCGCCATGTCATGGCCGCCCGGCGCGACGCCAAGACCGAATTGCAGGAATGGACCCACAAGGCCTTTGCCGAAACGCCGCAATATCGCGTTCTTGAACGCACGGGCCCCGACCACGCCCCGTCCTTTGCGGTCGAGGTACGGGTTGCCACCCTGCCGCCGGAACAGGCAACGGGACCATCCAAACGCCAGGCTGAACAGCTTGCCGCCACCGCCATGCTCGTCCGCGAAGGGATATGGCCGGCCGAGGACGGAGCGAGCGCGTCATGACCGCCACGGCCGAAGGCGAAGGCATGCCCGGCGACACACGCGCCGGTTTCGTTGCCCTGATCGGCGCGCCCAATGCCGGCAAATCGACGCTGGTCAACAGGCTCGTTGGCGCCAAGGTGTCGATCGTTTCGCGCAAGGTGCAGACGACGCGCGCGCCGGTGCGCGGTGTCGCGATCGAGGGTCAAAGCCAGATCGTCTTCGTCGACACGCCCGGCATCTTCGCGCCCAAGCGCCGGCTCGACCGTGCGATGGTGCGCGCGGCGTGGTCCGGCGCGCACGATGCCGATCTGGCGCTCGTTCTGATCGATGCGCGCAAGGGTATCCGCGAGGATGAGGAGGCAATCCTTGCGGCACTGCCCGACGTGAAGACGCCCAAATGGCTGATCCTCAACAAGGTCGATACGATCGATCCGCCAAAGCTGCTGGAACTGACGGCAGCGCTCAACGACCGGGCCGAATTCGCGCAGACCTTCATGGTGTCTGCCCTGAACGGCTCGGGATGCGCCGATCTGCTGGCCGCGCTGGCCGACGCGATGCCCGAGGGGCCATGGTTTTACCCGGAAGACCAACTGTCGGACCTGCCGATGCGCATGCTCGCCGCCGAGATCACGCGCGAAAAGCTCTATGAACGGCTGCATCAGGAACTGCCCTATGCATCGACCGTTGAGACCGAAAAATGGGAAGACCGCAAGGACGGCTCGGTGCGCATCGAGCAGATCGTCTATGTGGAGCGTGACAGCCAGAAGAAGATCGTGCTCGGCAGGGGCGGCGAGACCATCAAGGCGATCTCGATGGCGGCGCGCGCCGAGATCGCAGAGCTGATCGGCCAGCCGGTCCATCTGTTCACCTTCGTCAAGGTGCGCGAGCGCTGGGGCGACGATCCCGAGCGCTATCGCGAGATGGGGCTGGACTTTCACGATTGATCTTCTCTCCCCTTGAGGAAGGGAAAGCAATTTCAACACCTTGGCCGGAGGTCAAGTGTTGGAAATTGCAAGTGAGGGGGCGTGCCTGTCGCGTCGGTTCGTTGGCACGTGCGTCCACCCCTTTCTTGCAAAAACCAAGGACTTGGCTCCACCAAGCCCTTGGTTTTTGCTTTCTCCCCCTCGAGGGGGGAGATAAACACGTGCCATGGAATGGCGCGACGAAGGCATCATCATCGGCACGCGCAGGCATGGCGAGACCAGCCTGATCGTCGAACTGATGACGCGCGGCCATGGCCGCCATCTCGGTCTCGTCCGGGGCGGCCGCTCGCGCAAGAGCCAGCCGGTGCTGCAGCCGGGAAACAGGGTCGAGGCCGTCTGGCGTGCCCGGCTCGACGAGCATCTGGGCACGTTCGCCATCGAGCCCGTGGCGCTGCACGCGGCACGGCTCATGGAGAGCGCCTGCGCCATTGCCGGCATCCAGCTTCTGGGTGCTCATTTGCGGCTTTTGCCCGAGCGCGATCCCCATGGCGCGCTTTATGAGGCGACCTGCATCCTCGCCGACCATCTGACCGAACCCGCGCTGGCCGGCCCGCTCATGGTGCGGTTCGAATTGCGGCTTCTCGAAGAACTCGGCTTCGGGCTGACGCTCGACCGTTGCGCCGGATCAGGCGCGACCCACGATCTGGCCTATGTGTCGCCCAGGAGCGGTCAGGCGGTGAACCGCGAGACCGGGGCGCCCTGGGCGGAAAAAATGCTCCCGCTGCCATCGTTTCTGACCGCGCGGGAAGGGCGGCAATGCCCGCCCGAAGATCTGGACGATGCGTTCCGCATGACCGGTTATTTTCTTGACCGCGACATCTGGGCTGCGCGCGGTTTCAGCCCGCCCGAAAGCCGCGCCGGCTTCATCCGCGCCGCCCGCAAGGCGCTGGCGGACGCGGCCTGATCACTCGGCGGGCTGGGCCAGCGGCCGTTCCACCGCCTGCTCCTTGATCGGCCAATGGACGATCGCCGCAAAAAGGCCCATCACGACGCCCAGCCACCAGACCGGATCGTATGAGCCGAACAAATCATAGAGATAGCCGCCCATCCAGACGCCCAGGAACGAGCCGATCTGGTGCGACAGGAAGACGATGCCGCCGAGCATGCCCAGATGTTTGGTGCCGAACATGATCGCCACCAGCGCATTGGTCGGCGGCACGGTCGACAGCCACAAAAGGCCCATTACCACCGAGAAGACGATGACCGACGTGCCCGTCTGCGGCAGGAGGAGGAACGCCGTAACGGCGATCGACCGGCCGACATAGATCAGCACCAGCATGATCGGCTTTGAATGGGTCTGCCCGACAATGCCCGAGGCGAGCGAACCGATAATGTTGAAAAAGCCGATCGCGGCAATGCCGATCACTGCATAGCGCGCATCGATGCCGATATCGCCGATATAGGCGGGAAAATGCGCGGTGATGAAGGCAATCTGAAAGCCGCAGACGAAAAAGCCGGCGGTCAAAAGCAGATAGGATGAATGGCCGAACGCCTCGCGCAGCGCAGCGCCGATCGACTGGTCGATTTCGGCCTGGCTGGTGCGGCCGGACGCCGAATTGCCGCGCAGCGGGATCGCCAGCACCGGTACGATCAGCATCAGCGCCGACATGACCAGAAGCGAATCCTGCCACCCGAACGCGTCGATCAGCGTCTGGCTGAACGGGGCGAACAGGAACATGCCGGCCGAGCCGGCCGCGGTGCCCAGCCCGAAGGCGAACGAGCGCTGTTCGGCGGTGACGTTGCGCGCGAACGCCGCCAGCACGATGCCGAACGAGCCCGACGCGATACCCATGCCGACCAGCACGCCGCCGCCCAGATGCAGGAACCACAGCGAATCGGGCGTTGCCATCAGGAACAGGCCGGCCGCATACATCAGGCCCGAAAGGGCGAGCACCCGCCACGTGCCGAACCGGTCGGCGATGGCGCCGAAAAAGGGCTGGCCGAGCCCCCACATCAGGTTCTGGATCGCTATCGCCAGGCCGAAATCCGAGCGGCTCCAGCCGGTGTCGGCGAGCATCGGGATCTGGAAGAAGCCCATCGCCGAGCGCGGGCCGAAGGTCAGCGCGGCGATCAGGCACCCGCTCGCAATGATCAGCCAGGGATAATCCGAGCGTGTGTGGGCGTCCGCGTGTGCCGACATGCAATGATCTCCTGAAAACAACCCGAGATTACGCCTTGCCTGGCTTGGCACCAAACCAGTTATTCTGTCACGACGGTGCAGTTTTCTTGAAGTGAACGGCTGGCGAAGCGGATCGGTCTCGCATAGGCTGATGTTATGTCTGTCGAATTCCTCATCACCTCGATCATCGTCGTCCTGCTGCCGGGAACCGGTGTTCTCTATACGCTCGCCATCGGGTTGGGGCAGGGCGCGCGCGCCTCCATCTTTGCCGCGGTCGGTTGCACGTTCGGCATCGTGCCGCACATCGTGGCCTCGATCGTCGGGCTTGCGGCGATCCTGCATGCCAGCGCGCTTGCCTTCCAGGTGATCAAATATCTCGGCGTCATCTACCTGTTCTACATGGCCTGGACGATCTTGCGGTCCGGCGGGGCGCTCGAAGTGGGCGAAAACCGCAAGGCGATGGCGCCGCGTAAGATCGTCACCAGCGGCATTGCGCTGAACGTGCTCAACCCGAAACTGTCGCTGTTCTTCCTGGCGTTCCTGCCGCAATTCGTGCCCGCGACGGCGGCACATCCGACGCTGCTGATGCTCGGTCTGGCGCTGGTCTTCATGGCGCTGACCTTCATCGTCTTTGTCGGCTATGGCGCGTTCGCTGCGCTGGCGCGCGATCAGGTGGTGAACCGTCCGTCCGTCATGCGCTGGATGAAGCGGTCTTTCGCCGCCGCTTTTGCCGCTCTGGGCCTGCGTCTGGCGCTCGCCGAACGCTGAGATTTGGCCGGTTCAGGCTTTTGGCAGGTTCACCCGTGCGTGCACCTGCTCCACTGTTTCAACCCGTTCCGAATAGCGATCGGTGAGATAGGCTGACCGGTCGCGCGTCAGAAGCGTGAACTTCACCAGTTCTTCCATCACGTCGACCACACGGTTGTAAAACGATGACGGCAGCATGCGCCCGTTGCCGTCGAACTCCTGCCAGGCTTTTGCGACCGAGGACTGGTTGGGGATCGTGATCATCCGCATCCAGCGGCCCAGAATGCGCATCTGGTTGACCGCGTTGAAGCTCTGGCTTCCGCCGCAAACCTGCATGAGGGCGAGGGTGCGTCCCTGCGTCGGCCTGACGCCGCCGATCGGCGACAGCGGCAGCCAGTCGATCTGCGTCTTCATGACTCCGCTCATCGCGCCGTGCCGCTCGGGCGAACTCCACACCTGCGCCTCCGACCACAGCGACAGGTCGCGCAGTTCGGCAACCTTGGGATGGTCGGCGGATGCATCATCGACCAATGGCAACCCGTCGGCATGAAAGACGCGCACCTCCGCGCCAAGCCGCTCCAGGACACGCGCTGCCTCATAGGTCAGAAAGCGCGAAAACGACCGCTCTCGCAGCGATCCGTAGAGCATCAGAACACGCGGTCTGTGCACCGACGGCGCCTGGTTGTGGATCGTCTGGAAATCGATCTCGCCGAGCTGGTCATCGGCAAGGTTTGGCATGGCGGCATCGGCCAACCAGGGCGCGTCAGAACTGTCATCCATAAGGTATGCCGTCAGCCCTTGCCGATATCGTCCAGCCGCTTTTGCAGCGCCAGCCGGTCGAGGCCGGCGATCGGCAGGCTGGTGAACACCGAAATCCGGCTTTCCAGCATGCGATACGCGTCGGAGAAAGCAAAGTGCCGTTCGGCGTCGGTGCCTTCGGCGGCGGCGGGGTCCGGCACGCCCCAATGTGCGCTCATCGGCTGGCCGGGCCAGACCGGGCAGGTTTCGGCGGCGGCTGAATCGCACACGGTGAAGACGAAATCCATCTGCGGCGCGCCCGGTTCGGCGAATTCGCCCCAGTTCTTCGAGCGTGCGAAATCGGTGTTGTAATTCAGCGTCTTGAGCAGATCGAGCGTGAACGGATGAACCTCGCCCTTGGGCTGCGAGCCGGCGGAAAACCCCTTGAAACGGCCCTGGCCGACGCGGTTCATGATGGCTTCGGCGATGATCGACCGGGCGGAGTTGCCCGTGCACAGAAACAGGATGTTGTAGGTCTTTTCGTCGGTCTCGGGCATGGCAATGTCCCTCTCAGCAGGCGCAAGCGATTTCATCGAGCAGGGGCTGGCACAGTTGCGGGTTGCCGCCACAGCAATCTTCCATCAGGAATGCCAGAAGACCGCGCATCCCCTCAAAATCTGCAAAATAGGTGACCGAGCGACCGTCGCGCTGCGAGCGTACTAGCCCCGCGCGGCTGAGAACGGCCAGATTGGCGCTCATCGTGTTCTGACGGACGCCCAGATGATCGCCGATCTCACCGGCGGCCATGCCGTCCGCGCCCTGTTTGACGAGCAGGCGGAACACGTCGAGACGGGTTTCGTGGGCGAGGGCGGCGAGCGCTTCGATCGACTGATGCTTGTCCATATATCGACAATTCATGATATCTCGATGCATGTCAAGGGCCCGCCGATGCGATTGCGCCCGGACGACCTTATGACCTAAGAACGCGGCATCCGGCCTTGGCCGAACCTGCAAGGAGACCGCGTGTCCATGTCTGCCCAGCCCGCCGCCGCCACGGCACCGTCCGGCAAGTCCGCCGCGGACCGGTTCGGCGTGATCGCCCGCCCGCCGCTTGAATGGAACGCCGAGGTGGAGCGCGAGACTGCCCATCTTTACGAGCGCGTCGCCCATCACATTCCGAAGATCGAATGGCCGGTCTATGCGCCCTATGTGGCGGCGATCAACCGTTTGAAGAAAGAGCGCAATGCGGCGATCCTGGCGCACAACTACCAGACGCCGGAGATCTTCCATTGCGTGGCCGACATTGTCGGCGACAGCCTGCAGCTTGCCAAGGAGGCCACAAAGGTCGATGCCGAGATCATCGTCCAGTGCGGCGTCCACTTCATGGCCGAGACATCCAAGCTTCTGAATCCCGAAAAGACCGTGCTGATCCCGGACATGAAGGCCGGCTGCTCGCTGTCGGAATCGATCACCGGCGCCGATGTGCGCCTGTTGCGCGAGCGCTATCCGGGCGTGCCGGTCGTCACCTATGTGAACACCTCCGCCGAGGTGAAGGCCGAGACCGACATTTGCTGCACCTCGTCCAACGCGGTGCAGGTCGTCGAAAGCTTCGGCGTCGACACCGTGCTGTGCATTCCGGACGAATATCTGGCCAAGAACGTCGCCGCCCAGACTGACGTGAAGATCCTGACCTGGAAGGGCCATTGCGAAGTCCATGAGCGGTTCACCGCCGAGGAGCTTCAGGCCTACAGGGACGCCGATCCCGAAATCGAGATCATCGCCCATCCCGAATGCCCGGTCGATGTGGTCGAGATGGCCGATTATACCGGCTCGACCGCCGGCATGATCAATTACGTGCGCGACCAGCGCCCGCCCAAGGTGCTGCTGGTCACCGAATGCTCGATGGCCTCCAACATCCAGTCCGAAGTGCCGGAGGTCGAATTCGTCAAGCCGTGCAATCTGTGCCCGCACATGAAGCGCATCACGCTGCCCAAGATCCTCGATGCGCTGTGCGAAATGAAGGAGGAGGTGATGGTCGATCCGGCGATTGCCGGACGCGCCCGCCGCGCCGTCGAGCGCATGGTGAATTTGAAGAATTGAAGCGACGTCTCCCTCCCCCTTGAGGGGAGGGTGGACAATCGGCGCCAGCCGATTGGACGGGTGGGGGTCGAACATGGTTGAAAAAACGCAACGTGATCGCGCCAGGACGCTTCGCCATCACGCGACCATTGCCGAACGGCTGCTTTGGGACGAACTGCGCCGGTTCCGCAAACAGGGTTACCCCTTTCGCAGACAGGCGGCAATCGGGCCATACATCGCCGATTTTGCCTGCCACCGCGTTCGCCTTGTCGTCGAAGTGGATGGCGATACACATGAAACTGGCGCCGGCAAGCGCCATGACGTCCGGCGCGACGCCTATTTGCAGTCACTGGGTTATCGCGTGATGCGGTTCGATGAGCCCGATGTGCGCGTCAACCCGTTCTGGGCTTCCGAGCAGATAAGAGCCGCGATCATGGGGCGATACTGTCAGACCCCCGCCCGTCCCGGCGCTCGCACGCCGGTCCACCCTCCCCTCAAGGGGGAGGGAGACGCATGACCGCTAATCGGTTCCTTTCCCATGGCGCAATGCCAAAATCCGGTCTGATCGGAACCGGGTTGGCGTTGTCTTGGACGACCGTCTCCCTCTCACTTGAGGGGAGGGTGGACAATTCGCCTCAGCGAATTGGACGGGTGGGGGTCTTCGCCAATGCGGCGACGGTGCCGTCATGACCCACCCCATCCTCATCATCGGCGGCGGGTTGGCCGGGCTGTTCTGCGCGCTGAAGCTGGCGCCGCGCCCGGTCACCATCCTCGCCGCCGCGCCGATCGGTCGGGGCGCGTCGTCGGCCTGGGCGCAGGCGGGCATCGCCGCCGCCGTCGCGCCGGGCGACACGGTCGAAAGCCATGTCAGCGACACGATCGCCGCCGGCGACGGCATCGTCGATGAGACGATCATCGTCGACATGGCGGCAGAGGCATCGGACCGCGTCCATGATCTTCTGGAGTTTGGCGTGCCGTTCGACCGCGATCTGGAAGGCAAGCTCGCCGTCAGCCGCGAAGCCGCTCACAGCCATTCGCGCATCGTGCGCGTCAAGGGCGACATGGCCGGCCGCGCCATCATGCAGGCGCTGGTCGAGGCGATCCGCCGAGCGTCCCATGTGCGCGTGCTCGAAGGTTATGTGGCCGAAGAGCTGGTCACCGATGCCGGACGCGTCACAGGCGTGATCGCGCGCGGCGAAGCGGGCCAGGGCGAACGCGAAATCATCGGCGCGTCCGATGTGATCATGGCAACCGGCGGCGTCGGCCATCTCTATGCGGTCACGACCAACCCGGCCGAGGCGCGCGGCGGCGGCATCGGCCTGGCCGCGCGCGCCGGCGCCCGCATGGCGGACATGGAATTCGTCCAGTTCCATCCCACGGCGATCGATGTCGCCAAGGATCCCGCGCCGCTGGCGACCGAGGCGCTGCGCGGCCATGGCGCAACGCTTTTGAACAGCGCCGGCGAACGGTTCATGGTGCCGCTGCACCCGGACGCCGAACTCGCCCCGCGCGACGAGGTGGCGCGCGGCATCTTCGCCGAAGTGCAGGCGGGCCGCGGCGCGTTTCTCGATTGCCGCACGGCGATCCGTGACTTTGCCGGCGAGTTTCCCACCGTTCACGGCTATTGCGCCGATGCCGGCATCGACCCGGCGACCGACCTGATCCCGGTCACACCGGCGGCCCACTATTTCATGGGCGGCATCTGGACCGATGCGGACGGCCGGACGTCGCTGCCGGGCTTTTGGGCCTGCGGCGAGTGCACCTCGACCGGCGCCCATGGCGCCAACCGGCTCGCCTCCAATTCGCTTCTAGAAGCGGTGGTATTCGCCGCCCGCGTCGCCGACGCCCTGAACGCCGAGAGCGGCGATCCGGCGCCCGCCGACTGGGCGGACGGGTCCATCGACGCACCTGACGCGGTCGCCGAAGGCGATCATGCGGGCATGACAAGGCTGCGCGCCATCATGAGCGCGCATCTCGGCGTCGTGCGTGATGCGGCCGGCATGCGCCAGGCGCTGCTGGCCATTGTGGCGCTTCAGGACGGGGCCGATGGCGACACGCGGTTTGCCAACGTGCTGACGACCGCCAAGTTGATCGCCATTTCGGCGCTGAACCGGACCGAAAGCCGGGGCGGGCACTTCCGCACCGATTATCCCGACCAGGACCCGGCTTGGGCCCGCCGCACGCTGCTGACGCTCGACCAGGCCGAGGCGGTTGTGGACGATCTCCGGGTCTCCTGACCGGCCCCGCCGCGCGTGCGCTTAACCCGCGTTCGCCGCCAGCGCGTCCGCGACCACCTGTTTCAGGCGCAGGTCCGGCACTTCGACGAACTCCAGATCGTCCGTGCCCAGATAGGCCGTCTGGTTGATCGCGGTCCAGCCATTGACGGCGACCGTGTAGGTCGCGGTCGGATCGATATCGAGTTCGGCGGCATGGACGAAATCGCCCGTGCGCTGGTCGAGCGCGGTGGCCGTGTGCTGGTTGGCCAGTTCCATGATCGCGGCCAGCCGTTCGCCCGATATGTCGACCGTTCGGATGTCGCCGTCGAACCGGATATAGGCGTCGAAATCGTAGCGGCTGATCTCACCGGCCTCGAGCCCCGTGCCGAACGTGGTGTGGCCGAGAAAGGCGATGTCCGCGCCCGTCGCTTCGCGCACGGCCTCGGTGGCGAACAGGATCGCATTTGGAAGATCGAGCGTTTCGGGCGCCGTGCCGATGACGGCACGGTCTTCATCCGTCAGATGCTCGTCCATGGCGGTGACGACCGCATTGCCGATATCGCTGTCCGGATCGTCATCGGCGGCAACCGCAACGCTTTCGAACGTGGTGTCCGCGCCGCCTTCGGCATTGAGGGTCATGGAGGCGATGGTGAACCCGTTGCTCCATGAACCGGTGTGCACATAGGCAAGCCCCGGTTCTTCGTGTGTGAAGTTCAAATGGTCGTGCCCACCGATCAGCAGCGCGCGCTCCGGCAGCGTACCAAGCATCGCCTTGTCGGCGGCGACGCCCGCATGGCTGAGCACGATCGCCGCATCGGCCTCGCGCGTCAGCCCGCCCATCAGGCTTTGCGCCCAGGCGACCGGTTGCGGAATGGTCAGCGTGGGGCGGATCGGCGTGCGGTAGGTGAAGATGTTATCGGTGGCGAGTCCTGCCAGCGCAACGCGCTTGTCGCGCACGCCGATGGACAGGGCCGCCGGCGCCAGAAGTTCGCCGGTCCTTGCGTCGAGGATGTTCGACATCACATGCACGCCGCGCGCTCGTGCCTCGCGCGTGAAAACCGCCATGTCTTCGAGGACGGCCGTTTCGTGATTGCCGATGTTGAAGAAGACGGGCGCGATCTGGCTCAGCTTTTCGAGCGCAAGAAGATCGGGCGCGACGCGGCTGCGCAGTGCCACCACATTGCCGCGCTCGAACATGTCGCCATTGACGATGATGATCACCTTTCCGCCCGCCTCGGCGGCGCGGTTGCGCACGGCCGCCACAAGCTGCGGCAGGCGCCTGTACGGCGAATGCAGGTCCGACAGGATGATCGTGGTCATGTCCGCTTCATTCTGCGCCAACGCAAGGCTCGGTGCGGCGGCGGCAGCGGCGATGGCGGCGCCCGCGCGCAGCACGAGACGGCGGGACACGGTAGCGGAAAGGGCGGCCATGGAAAGCTCCTGCGGATGGTGTCGGATGCAAGCGAATGACGCCTGCTTGGCATGGCACGTTGACATTTCCATGACGGCGGGTCTTCGTGACGCCTCCGCCGGAGATCGTCATGCCCGACCTGCAATCAAATCCCCCCAGCCTGCCCGCCCTGATGGTCGAGGAGACCGTGCGTGCCGCGCTGCTGGAAGACCTGGGACGGGCAGGGGACATCACCACCAATGCGACGATCGCGCCGGACATGACCGCGCGGGCTGTCATCGCCAGCCGGAACGAGGGCACCATCGCGGGCTTGCCGCTGGCCGAAGCGGCTTTTGCGGCGATCGGCGGCGGCTTGCAGTTCGTGGCGCATGTCGCCGATGGCGACACGGTCGAGCCGGGCGCGATCGTTGCCACGATCAACGGCAATGCACGGGCCATCCTGTCGGCCGAGCGCGTCGCGCTCAATTTTCTGATGATGCTGTCGGGCATCGCCACGCACACCGCGCGCTTTGCGGCGACCATCGCGCATACGCACGCGAAAGTCTGCGACACGCGCAAGACCGTGCCGGGCCACAGAACGGTTGCCAAATATGCGGTGCGCTGCGGCGGCGGCAGCAACCACCGGTTCGGCCTCGACGACGCGGTGCTGATCAAGGACAATCACATCGCCGTCTCGGGCGGGGTTGCCGAAGCGGTGCGCCATGCGCGCGCCCATGTCGGTCATACGGTCTTGGTGGAAGTCGAAGTGGACACGCTCGACCAGTTGCGGGCGGCGTTGCCGGCCCGTCCGGACATCGTGCTGCTCGACAATATGACACCAGACCTCTTGCGCCAGGCCGTCGCCATCAACCGGTCGCACAATGGCGGAAAGGTCCGGCTGGAAGCCTCCGGTGGCGTCGATCTCGATACGGTCGCGGCGATCGCCGAGAGCGGCGTCGACTTCATCTCGACCTCGAAGATCACAATGGCCGCGCCAACGCTCGATCTGGGGCTCGATGTGGTTCTCAACCGCGATTGAGCGTCTCGCAGCGCGGCTTTGACACCGCTGCGGTCTTCGGGCACAGTTGACGTAAACGTCAACACATGGACACGCCTGCATGATCTTCGTGGCAACAACCGATGAAGGCGGGGAAATCCGCTATGTCGACCGCAAGCGATGGCTTTGGATCATATCCGTCATCACGCCGTCGGTCCCGGCGGTCGGCGCGCTGGCGCTCTGGGCGACGGGCAATCCTCTCTGGGCGCTGCTCCCCGTGCTTGTCTATTACGTCGCAACGCCCCTGATCGACATGGTGGTCGGAAGCGATCCGAACAATCCGCCCGAAGCGGTGGTCGGCGCGCTCTCCGAAGACCAGTATTATCGGGTGCTGCTGTTTGTGTCGGTCCCCGTCTTCTGGGCGAGTTTCCTCGTGCCGGCGATCGTCGCCTCCACCCAGCCCATGCCGTTCTGGGCGTGGTTGATGCTGGCCGTCGGCGCCGGCGCCTCGTCCGGCACCGGGCTGACCGTCGCCCATGAACTCGGCCACAAGCCGAACCGTCTCGACCAGTGGGGCGCCAAGATCATGTGCGCGCTCAGCGGCTATGCCCATTTCTGCCTCGAGCACAATCGCGGTCACCATGTGCAGGTGGCAACGCCCCAGGACCGCGCCTCGGGCCGGCTCGGCGAGAGCCTCTACGCGTTCGCCGCGCGCGAGATCCCCGGCGTGGTTGTTGAGGGCTGGGCGCTGGAGCGCAAGCGGCTCGAAAAGAAGGGTCTGCCCTTCTGGCACTGGCGCAACGATCTGTTGCAGGGCTATGCGATCGCGCTCGTTGTGGCCGTGCTGCTTGTTGCGACCCTGGGCTGGATCGTCCTGCCCTTCATCCTGATCAGCCATGCGGTGGCGTGGTTCCACCTGTCGATGGCCAATTATGTCGAACACTATGGCCTCAAGCGCGAGCGCAAGGCGAACGGACGCTACGGGCCGTGCGAGCCGCGCCATTCCTGGAACACCAACCAC
Source organism: Roseitalea sp. (assembly GCA_017642895.1). Taxonomy (GTDB): domain Bacteria; phylum Pseudomonadota; class Alphaproteobacteria; order Rhizobiales; family Rhizobiaceae; genus Roseitalea. Next base: position 141,566 of record JAEPON010000010.1, on the reverse strand, counting down.
ATCGTCTCCAACCTGATGCTTTTCCATCTGCAGCGCCATTCGGACCATCACGCCAACCCGCTGAGGCCCTATCAGGCGCTGCGCAATTTCGACGATTTGCCGCATCTGCCGAGCGGCTATCCCGGCTCGTTCGTCCTCGCCGCCATCCCGCCACTTTGGCGTCGGGTGATGGACCCCAAGGTCTGCGCCTGGGCAAAGGGCGACGTCGACCGCTGCAATGTCCGTCCGGGTCTTGAAAACGCCTACGCGCTGAAATTTCAGAACTGGTCGGCGTGATCGTCGGACACGGGGAAAACGAACGGCGCGCCCTCGAAACAGTCCGCCCCGCGTCCGATCGACCCGATAGCGTCCACCATCGCGCCGCCGCGCCCCAGCACATCGTCGGCGATGGCAACCAGTTTGGGATTCGGCGTCGCCGTCGATGAACGAAGCCGCAACAGGCGGGCCGCCATCAACGCATCGAGATCGGGATTGAGCGCCAGCGCGATCATGTACGCGCTGGCTGTCGAGCGCGAGACGCCGGCATAACAGTGGATCAGCATTGGCGCCTTGCGGTCCCAGCCGTGCGCGAAACCAATGATCTGCCGCACATGGGTTTCGCCGGGCGTGATCATCCCCGGCGTCTCGACGGCGATGTCGTTCATGTTCAGTCGCAGATGGCGTGCCGCGATGACGCTTTCGGGGCGCGGCACGGGCGGATCGCCGCTGATCACCGTGAGCATGTGGCTTGGCGCATGGTGCCGCGCCGTGTCCGGGATGCGGGCGAGCGAACAGACGGCAAGATAGGGCATCGCTCAGCCCTTCCCGTTCGGCAAGGCGGCTGCGGCCTGTTCCAGTTCGCCAAAGCGCGCCAGGAAGGCAGCCTCGACCGTGGCGGAGGGTTGCGGCACGAGCGGCAATCCGTCGGCTGTCACGGTGCGCGGCCGGCCGAAATACGTGCTTGCTTCGGCAGCCGTGAAACCGGCCAGCCGCGTCGCCTCGTGAAAGGCGGCGATCATGTCGGCGCGCTTGATCAGCTTCTTGATGCCCGGTGGCGTTTCGGCGGGCAGCGAGAAACGCAGATGAATGGCCGTGTGCAGCCGGCCTTCGACCACCTTGTAGTCGCCGCCCATCACATGTTTGAACGGCGAGATCATGTCGCCGATGACATATTCGGGCGCATCGTGCAGCAGCGTCATCAAAAGCAGCATCCGGTCCGCATCGGGCTTCAGACGGCGCACGATCTGTTCGACCACGAGGCAATGTTGGGCGACCGTGAAGGCATGATCGCCGCGCGTCTGCCCATTCCAGCGCGCAACGCGCGCGAGCCCGTGCGCGATGTCGGAGATTTCGACATCGAGCGGTGAGGGGTCGAGCAGGTCGAGCCGCCGGCCCGAGAGCATGCGCTGCCAGGCGCGCGGCGGAGCGCCGGCCTTGTCAGGCATTGCCGGCGTCCTTGTCCTTGGTTGGCCATTGGTACCTCACGCCCGGCGGCAGATCGGCACGCACCGCCACATCGCCGGCAAGCACCGGCGCGCCAGCGCTCTGTGCCGTCTCGATCCGGTCGAGCCGGACGATCGCCAGCGCGCGGTCTCCCGCCACGGTGCCAAGCGTTCCGGCGGGCTTGCCGCCAGCGGTGATCTCGGAGCCTGCTTCCGGCAATGGTTCGTCGCCGCTGATGATCACCACGCGACGCCGCGCCGTGCCGCGATGCTGCATCCGGCTGACGACTTCCTGGCCGACATAGCAGCCCTTTATGAAGTCGAGCCCGCCATTCTGGTCGAGCGAAATGTCATGGCCGAACACATCGCCAAGCGCAAAGTCAGCGCCGCTTTCCACGACGCCATTGCCGATGCGCAATCGGTCCCAGGCGTCAGACGAGGCGGGATCGGCGGCATTGGTGCTCGCCGGCATCACAGTGCGCCAAACCCGGGCGCCGGCAAAACGCGCGTCGCGAAGAGAGCCCGATGAATCAGAATGTGAAGCGCTTGAATCATTGTCCGAAGCACCCGATTCTTCGTCCCAGGAAACCGCCACAACCGATTCATCGCGCACGAAAAAATCAACTTTCGAGCGCAGCCTGTAGAGCATCATCCGCTTGAGGAAAGCGTCGGCCTGCGCGCCGTCAATGTCGATTGCAAAGCCGTCACCGTCGCGCGCGACGAGAAAGTCGAACATCACCTTGCCTTGCGGCGTCAGCAGCGCGCCGGGCTGTGCGACGCCGGGCGCGAGCGTCTCGATATCGCAGGTCAGCACATTGTGCAAAAGGTGCTCCGCATCCGCGCCCGTCACGGCAATCACGGCCCGGCCGGGCAAAACCAGAGAGGGCATGTCAGCTTTCCTTGCAAACCGTATGGTCGATACGTAAGCCGATCACAGGTCAACGGCAAGGCAGTGGAGACAGGCAGATGACACAGACGTTCGATACGGTTCTCAAGGGCGGCACCGTCGTCAACCATGACGGGATCGGCGTGCGTGATGTGGGCATCATTGATGGGCGCATTGCCGAAATCGGCACGGTCGATGCCGCCGCTGGCGGGACGGTGATCGATTGCGCGGGCCTGCATGTGCTGCCCGGCGTGATCGACAGCCAGGTCCATTTCCGCGAGCCGGGCCTCGAGCACAAGGAGGATCTGGAAACCGGATCCCGCGCCGCCGTGCTCGGCGGTGTGACGGCCGTGTTCGAAATGCCCAACACCAGCCCGCTGACCGTGACCGAAGCCGCGCTCGCCGACAAGATCAGCCGCGCCAGCGGGCGCATGCATTGCGATTTCGCCTTCTGGGTCGGCGGCACGCACGAGAACGCCGCCATCGTCGGCGAACTGGAACGGTTGCCCGGCGCTGCCGGGATCAAGGTGTTCATGGGTTCGTCCACCGGCGATCTTCTGGTGGAGGATGACGAGGGCGTCGCGTCCATCCTGCGCAACACGCGCCGCCGCGCCGCCTTCCATTCCGAGGACGAATACCGGCTGCGCGATCGTGAAGGCGAACGCGTCGAGGGCGATCCGTCGTCCCATCCGGTTTGGCGCGATGTGGAAGCCGCGCTCACATGCACCAGGCGGCTCGTGCGCATCGCCCGTAATGTTGGCGCGCGCATCCATGTGCTCCACATATCGACGGCCGAGGAGATCGACTTCCTGGCCGGCCACAAGGACGTCGCCACCTGCGAGGCGCTGCCCAACCATCTGACCTTTACCGCCGACGATTATGCCGAGCGTGGCACGCTGATCCAGATGAACCCGCCAATCCGCGCGGCGCGCCACCGCGAAGGCCTTTGGAAGGGAATAGCGCAGGGCGTGATCGACGTGCTCGGCTCCGACCATGCGCCGCACACGCTTGAGGAAAAGCACAAGCCCTATCCCGCCTCACCCTCTGGCATGCCGGGTGTCCAATATCTGGTGCCTGTCATGCTCGATCATGTCAGCAAGGGCCGCCTCAGCCTCGAACGGTTCGTCGATCTGACATCGCACGGCCAACAACGCTTGTTTGGCATCGCGGCCAAGGGGCGCATCGCCAAGGGGTATGATGCCGACTTCACCATCGTCGATCTCAAAAGACGCGAGACCATCCGCCATGCCGATGCGGGAACCAAGGCGGGCTGGACTGCGTTTGACGGCATGGAGGTAACCGGCTGGCCGGTCGGCACGGTCATCCGGGGCAACCGGATCATGTGGGACGGCGAGATCATCACACCTTCGCATGGCGAAAAAGTGCAGTTCAACGAGGCGCTACCGCACTGACCGGGCGGGCCGACGGCAAGGCCCACTTCAGCCGTTGGTTGGTGGCCATCGTCCGGTCCGGGCCATTAACATGCCGGCGGACGACACCGTTGAAGAGTTGCAGGGCAGGACCGGGAAGAAAGATGAACGAGAAGATCTGGCAGATGGAAGAGCAGTTGTGGACCGGGTCGCGTGAACACCTCTCGGCCACATTGTCCGACTTGTGCGTGATGGCGTTTCCGGAGCCGATCGGCACCATGCTGGGCGCGCAACTACACCAGGGAGCGGGCCTTATTCCGCGCTGGGATCTCGTCGCCATGACAGACCAGACGACCGCCAGCCCGATGAGCGGCGTGATCGTTCTTGCCTATCGCGCCGAAGGGCGGTGCGAAGGCATGCCGCCCTATGCGGCCATATGCACATCGACCTATGCGCTCAAGAACGACCGTTGGCGTCTGGTCCAGCATCACCAGTCGCAAATCTCCTGATCAATCGCCGGCGACAAAGAACAGCCACCGGCCCTCGGGCGTGATCGCGGCGCGAAAGAAGATGTAGGAGCCGAAGCCGACCATGTCTTCATAGTCGCCGGCGGTGACCAGCTTGAACAGTTCGACCCGTTCCTGCGGCGTCAGCGCATCGAGCGGCTTGGCGAAAAAATCGGGCCAGACATAGAGTTCGGCGTCGGTTCCAGGGTCGAAGCGGGCATAACCGGCCTCAAAGACCTCCAGCAGGATGGCCAGCATCTCATGGCCTTCCGCGTCACCCGAAATCGACTTGAAGTAGGCCACCGGATCGCCCTCGACCTCGGCGAGCGAGAGGCGTGTCGTGTCCGCGCCGGTGCCGATCAGCGGGCGCAGTTGTTCCGGATCGCCGGATCGCGCCGCCTCCATGATCAATTCGCGCATCCGCCGCACCGGCACGGGCAAGAGCGAAACATCGTCGGAAAACTCAATCGTGTTCTCCTCGGTGCCTGCATGGGTGCGAGCGGGATCGCCGCCGCGCGGAACCGCAGGTGGCACGGCGAGCGGGTTGTTCGGATCGTCCGCGCCGGCCATTGGCGCGGGGACCGGCACCACACCCGAAGGCGGCGGAGCCACGATGTCGCCGGCGCTGCTCGCCGATGCCGGGCCGGTTCCCAAAAACGCGGCCACCGTCAATGCCAGGCCGGTTGCCAGGACGGCGCTGCAAGCCTTGAAGCGGATGTCGGTCGGCACAGCCATCGTCTCCCGGCCTTCGCCGTGGCTTGATGTTCCTATTGCAGCGTGCGCAGCCGGCTGAACTCGCCGGCCACCAGACGCTGGCGGATGTCGTCGATCACGGCGAGCGCGGCGTCTTCGCCATTCTCGTCGACGATCTCTTCAAGGGCGGTCGCCATGGCGGCATCGGCCAGAATGTCCGTCTCGATGCCTTCGAGCATTCCGTCGGCCCAGATTTCCGACTGCATTTCGCGGGCCGCACGCCGCTTTTCGAGCGCGATGGCATCGTCCAGCGCATCGATTTTATGTTCTGTTTCCATGGTGCAAATCCCGCTTGGTGCGGCACAAGCCCGCCGCGCCCTGTTTCCCAATCTAGCACAGACCGATCAAATGTAACCGCCAAGATCACGCGAGCGTTAACGAACCGGCGGCCATGCCCTATTGCGCGCCATAGGTGCTGGCGAGATCGAGGGCCAGCGTTCGTCCTTCCTCGACATAGCGATCCGCCGATGACCGCGCCTGGTCCGTGCAGCGCGTGTAAACGCTGTCAAAGCTCCGATATCCCTTGTTGAACGCCGCGATAAGCTGGGCGCGGCGCAGCGGCTCCGGCTTTTCCACCGACAGCAACTGTTCCATCTCGTCGCGCCACTGGTTGCTGGGTTCGGTGCACAGGTTGCGCAGATAGTGGATCGATCCCAGAACCTCGGCCAGGCGGCCAAGCTTCTGGTCATACGCCGCCGTCTGGGCGCCGGCTGCAACAGGCGCCAGCGCAGCCATCATTGTCGCAAGCCAAGCCACAACAACAAGCCGGGCCGCAACAACCGGTATGCCGACCTTGTTCGCACGCCGCATCGGCGATCCCCTGTCCACCTTGCCGGCGGGTTTCTGACACCCAATTGGGGCACAAACAAGCTTTTGGCTCATCCCGCGGTCACTGGCCGATGATCATGACACCGGGATGAAAGGCATGGGCAACGAAGGCGAATGTCACGTCATAGGGCACATCGGCGCCCTCGCGCGTCACCAGCACCGTGCCCACATCGCGGCCTTCGGCGATCCGCGTGGTATCCAGCGCCGACGCCCGCCCGGCCGTCCATTTGAAATCCAGCCCGTCGCTTTCCCATGTGCCGGCGTCCGACACGGTGCGCATGGTCACGATCAACGGGTCTTCCTGGCCGCGCGGCACGACGATGACGCGTTCCATTGGCTCGATGTCCTCGGGAAGCTGGCCGTCATAAAGGAACGGCCGCGATGTGTCATAGCTGCGGTAGGGGTTGCGGCCATAGTCGCGCATGGTCGCATTGTTGGGCACGAGAACCCGGCCATTGGGATTTTCTTCGGAAAACTCGGCCCAGGATTGCAGCCGCGCCGGAACCAGCGTCAGCACCGCGCCGGTCATCTCGCCGACGATCGCTTCGCCGGTGAATTGCTGCCACCATGTCTCGGTCTGCCGGTCATACATGATCAGGTTGGAATCCTTCAGCTTGCCGGTCGTGCCGAATTCGAGCACACGGCCGTCCACCGTGCGTTCGAAGACCGGTGCCGAATTGCACAAGGGACAATAGGTGATCGCAACCGGCGTGCCGCCCACCACATCGTTGACGATTTCGTGCCAGGTCAGGATGCGCAGCGGATAGGCGCGCGCATCGCCGTCGATCGCCAGGCCGACGACGGGTTCCTGCGGTTCGAGATCGTCATGGCCGGGCACGAACTCGAACACCGGATTGTCGATCGACGGAATGCCGTCGCGCGGCGGGCCGCCGGACAGGATCCGCGCCAGATCGACCGAAGAGGTCTCGAAATCGGTTGTCCACCCCTCCATCGACCAGCGGATCGGATCGGCATTGGCGGGCTGCGTCATCACCATCCCCGCAAGCAGCATGACAAGGGCGGCAAACAGGCCGGCGGAACGGTCAGGTCGGATCATGGGCGGCACCTCGGACGATCTGACGGACGGTGATGGGCCGAGACTAGCGACGCGGCCGCTTTGCCGCCAATGACACACGGTCACGATTGCGTGGGCCGGCCCGTCACACGCCCGCAAGCCGCCGCGCGGTTTCAAGCGTCGTCTGCGTCATCGCCAGCCCGTCCATATCGGCGATGGTGGCAAAGCGCAGTTCGGCGGCATCGTCGCCGGCCACCGGCGTGCCGGTGGCCGTCCCGACAAAGACGGTCAAAACGAAATGGTGTTCGGGCGCTCCGCCATGATTCTCGTCGCCGATCAGATCGACCACTTCGGCAACCGCCAGACTGTCCGGATCGACGGTCAGCGCGGTTTCCTCGGCCAGTTCGCGCGCCGCTGCCTGCCGGATTGTCTCGCCCCAATGGACCCGGCCGCCCGGAAAGGCCCAAAGGTCCTGTGCCGGCGGGCGTGCGCGGCGCGCCAGAAGGAACGCGCCGGATCGCGGCTCGCGGATCACCACGGAAACCGCAGCGGCGGGATGGCGCACATCGGACATTTCCCCAGAAAAGCTCCGCAATTCAATAGATTGAGGTTTGCCACATCGATGACCGTCGCGATAGGGTGAGCCGGGGCTTCAGACGGGGAATTTCCGATGCGATATCTGGTGGCGGCCGGCGTCTTTGGCGTCGCGATGATGGCATTGTCGTCCTGCGCGACGCTCAACGAGGAGCAATGCCAGGTCGTTGACTGGCAGCAGCTTGGCGAATCCGACGGGACTCGCGGTTTTCCCGTTACCTATGTCGGCCAGCATCAGGAAGCCTGCACGAAGCACGGCATTTCAGTCGATGCGGCGAGCTGGCAGACCGGCTGGGATCGCGGCATCCGCACCTATTGCACGCCGGCCAACGGGCTTAACGTGGGCCGCTCCGGCGGCATCAACCGCAATGCCTGTCCAGCCGACATGGCGCTGGCTTTCAACGAGGCCCATACCGTCGGCCGGCGGGTTCATGATGCCCGCACGGACCGCGACGAAGCCCAGCGCAAGATCGACCAGTTGATCCGCGATCTTGCCGCGGCGACCACGGACGAAGACCGCCGCCGCATCCAGCTCGAGATCGAACTGGAGCGCAACCGGCTGTCGTCCGCGCAGAGCGCGGTCTTCAGCGCCGAGCGGGAAGCCGATCTCTATCAGTTTCGCACGGCTCAGGCGCAATGACGCCTCACAGCGTTGAAGGAATGATTGTCCCATGTGCGGCCGCCTTGCGCTGACCCACCCGCGTGAGGCGATCGAACGCCTGTTCGCGGTGGCCGGCATCGAACCGTTCCCACCCCGCTATAACGTTGCGCCGACGCAGCCGCTGCTTGTGATCACCCCGGCAGCGCCACGGCCGGCGGGGTCGAACCTGCCCGACCGGGAGGCGGTGCTGATGCGCTGGGGTCTGCTGCCGGCCTGGGTAAAGGACCCCAAGGATTTTCCGCTGCTGATCAATGCCCGTTCGGAAACCGCGGCTGCCAAAGCCTCGTTCCGCGCGGCCGTGCGCCACCGTCGCTGCATCGTTCCCGCATCGGGCTTTTACGAATGGGCACGGGACAAGGCGTCCGGCCAGTCGCAGGCCTTTTGGGTGCGGCCGCGCGATCACGGCCCCGTCGGCTTTGCGGGCTTGCACGAAACCTGGATCGGCAGGGATGGCAGCGAGATCGACACCTGCGCGATCATGACGATGGCCGCACCGGACGATCTGGCGCACATCCACCATCGCGTGCCGGTGGCGCTGCGTCCGGAGCACCATGACCGCTGGCTCGATGTGCGTGGTCAGGCCCCCGCCGATGTTGCCGACCTTTTTCGGCCCGACGCGCAAGTGGCGTTCGAGCCCGTTGCGGTCTCCGACAAGGTCAACAAGGTGGCCAATGCAGGCCCTGACGTGCAGACGCCGGTCGAGCCGCGCGCCTTTGCGCTGCCGGGCGCGGCAAAAACGGTTGCAAATCCCGCCTCGGGCAGCCAAGAGGTCCAGCCCAGCCTGTTCTGATTTCCATGGCTCGCCTGCTCCATGCCCTCGGTCGCCCTTTCCGGTTTTCTGCTTGGCCTGACGCTGATCATCGCAATCGGCGCGCAGAACGCATTCATCCTGCGCCAGGGTCTGATGCACAGCCATGTCTTCATCTTGTGTCTGATTTGCGCATTGTCCGATGCGCTTTTGATCGCCGCCGGCGTTGCCGGGCTTGGCACGCTGATCGCCGCCAATCCCGCTCTGATCACGGTCGTCACGTTGGGCGGCGCCGCATTCCTGTTGGTCTACGCCGCATTGGCGCTGCGCCGCGCCCTGCGGCCGTCCGCTCTTGTGGCCGAGGCACCCGGCGGCAAGCCACTGCCGCTCAGGGCGGCGATCGCCACATGCCTTGCCTTCACCTTTTTGAACCCGCACGTCTATCTGGACACGGTCGTGCTTCTGGGCAGCCTTTCGGGGCGCCATGAGGGCGCCGCGCGCTTCGTCTTTGGCGGCGGTGCGATGACGGCCAGCTTCGTCTGGTTCTTTTCGCTCGGTTACGGTGCGCGGCTTTTGGCGCCCTTGTTCGCAAAGCCCTCCGCCTGGCGCGTGCTCGACGGCCTGATCGCCGTGATCATGGCCGCGCTCGCCATCGGTCTGCTGGCCAGCCTCAGGGGCTGACTCGGAAAAAGAAAGCGGGTTCTCTGCGCAGGCGCCCCAGGCATCTGCCATTTGCTCCTCCTGGTCCGTGAGAAGCAAATGGCCGAGCACAGTGGAAGATGGGGCGCAAACTCCACCGCGAGATACCCGGCTCCGCCTTGCGCAGAGACCACCATGGTAGCCGTTCGCAACCGATCTTGAACAGGGGATTTTTAGGGGGAAAGCAAAAAAAGCGTCTCAATTGTACCGATGGCAATCATAAATTGCATGCATCCGGCGCTTCACGCCCGCATGACGGGTACGGCAACCATCGCAAATGTGTCGGCTGGCGTCGGCTCACGCTTGGCATCGTGGTCCCTGCCATGGCAAGAGCGGCGCGCGCCAGGGCGCGCACGGAAGGAACACTCCAGATGGCCGAACACACCGGCAGCACGATCCGCCTCTATAACACGCTGACGCGCGCCAAGGCGCCGTTCGCGCCGATCGATCCGGAAAATGTGCGCCTCTATGTCTGCGGGCCGACCGTCTACGATTATGCCCATATCGGCAATGCCCGCCCGGTGATCGTCTTTGACGTGCTGTTCCGCCTGCTGCGGCACGTTTTTGGCGACGATCACGTCACCTATGTGCGCAACATCACCGACGTCGAAGACAAGATCAACGCACGCGCGCTGCGCGACTATCCCGACCTGCCGCTGAACGAAGCGATTCGCGCGGTGACCGAAAAGACCGCGGCCCAGTTCCGGGCGGACGCGCTGGCGCTCGGCTGCCTGCCGCCGACCCACGAGCCGCGCGCCACCGAGCATGTCGCCGGCATGATCGTGATGATCAACGATCTCGTCGCGCGCGGCCATGCCTATGTCGCCACCGGCGAGGAGGGCGCCGAAGTCCTGTTCGACGTGGCATCCATGCCCGACTACGGCGCGCTGTCGGGCCGCGACCTTGCCGACCAGAAGGCCGGCGCACGGGTCGCCATCGCCGATCACAAGCGCGATGCAGCCGATTTCGTGCTCTGGAAGCAGAGCGGAGCATCCGAACCGGGCTGGGACGCCGATTTCGGCGGCACACAGATCCGTGGCCGCCCGGGCTGGCACATCGAATGCTCGGTGATGAGCGCGCACCATCTGGGCGAGGTGTTCGACATTCATGGCGGCGGGATCGATCTGGTCTTTCCCCACCATGAAAACGAGATCGCCCAGAGCCGTTGCGCCCATGGGACGTCGACCATGGCCAATGTCTGGATGCACAATGGCTTCCTGCAGGTTGAGGGCAGGAAGATGTCGAAATCGCTCGGCAACTTCGTCACGGTCCACGAATTGTTGGCGACCGAAAAGTTCGGTGGGCGTGCATGGCCCGGCGAGGTGCTGCGCCTCGCCATGCTGATGACCCATTATCGCGAGCCGATCGATTTTTCTGTCAGAAGGCTGGAGGAGGCCGAAAGCCTTCTGGTGCGCTTGTGGCGACGGGCCGGCGAACAGGAACCGAACGGCTCGATGGCCGCTGTCGTTGAGGCGCTAAGCGATGATCTCAACAGTGTCGATGCGATCCATGCGTTGAACGGTCTGGCCGGTGCGCCGCTGTGCGACGCGCTGGCGTTTCTCGGTCTGCCCGATGCCGCACCTGTCGATGATATCGACCTTGGCGCGGTTCAGGCGGCCATCGACACCCGTCTTGCCCTGATCGCCGACAAGAACTGGGCCGAGGCCGACCGCATTCGCGACGAACTGCTCGAACAAGGCATCCAGTTGAAGGACGGCAAGGACCCAGGGACCGGCGAACGCGTGACCAGTTGGGAAGTCAGGCGATGACCAAAGCGCTCACCGGCGGCTGCCAGTGTGGCGCGGTACGCTACCGGTTCAGGGCACTGGGTCGGGCCTCCATCTGCCATTGCCGCATGTGCCAGAAGGCGATGGGCAACTATTTCGCGCCGCTGGTCGAAGTGGAAGGCTTTGAATGGACGCGCGGCGAACGGGGCCTGTTTGCATCGTCCAACCTGTCCAATCGCGGTTTCTGCCGGTCCTGCGGCACACCGCTGACGCTGGAGACGGACGCGATCGTCGAAGTGGCGATCGGTTCGCTCGACGATCCGGCCATCGTGCCGATCGAATATCATGCCAACATCGCCGATCGCCATGACATCGTGATGCATCTGGACACGGTGCCCGAGGCCGATCCTGCGGTTGGCGCCGAAAACGACGCCTGGAACGCCCGCATCGTCTCCCATCAGCACCCCGACCATGACACCGCCTTATGGCCGCCGGGGCACGCCGATGGCTGAGCGCGATCCGCAGACACAAATGCCCAAATGGCTGCTTTACGGCTTGATCGCCAAGGGCGCCGCCATCGTTGCGATCATGCTCGCCGTGCTCTACTACGCCGGGGTTTTCTGAACGAGGCCGACCATGCCCGCCCGCGACCGCATCCATCTGTTCGACACCACCTTGCGGGCACGCGTTACCCGCAGCGGCACAGCCGCGAGGACGCGCAACCGGAAAAACAGCCGTCGCGAGAAGCCGTAACCAATGTCCGCCAGCAAGAATCGCATCTATCTGTTCGACACCACTCTGCGCGACGGCCAGCAGACGCCGGCCATTGATTTTTCGGTCGAGGACAAGATCACCATCGCGCGGATGCTCGACGCGTTCGGCATCGACTATGTCGAGGGCGGCTACCCGGGCGCCAACCCGACCGACACGGCCTTTTTCGAGCGCAAGCGAACGGTGAGCGCCGCCTTTGTTGCTTTCGGCATGACCAAGCGTCCCGGTGTCTCGGCGTCCAACGATCCCGGCCTTGCCGCGCTGACCGGTGCGGCAGCCGACGCAGTCTGCTTCGTTGCCAAGGCATGGGACTATCATGTCGATGTCGCGCTCGGCTGCACGCTTGAGGAGAATCTGGGTTCGATCCGCGATTCCGTCGCAGCCGCCATCGCCGCTGGCCGCGAGGCGATGGTCGATTGCGAGCATTTCTTCGATGGCTACAAGGCCAATCCCGACTATGCGCTGGATTGCGCCAGGACCGCCTTCAATGCCGGTGCGCGCTGGATCGTCTTGTGCGACACCAATGGCGGCACCCAGCCGGGCGAGGTGCGTGCGATTACCGGCGCCGTGATTAAGGCCGGCGTTCCCGGCGACAGGCTGGGCATTCATGCCCATGACGACACGGGCCAGGCCGTCGCCAACTCGCTGGCCGCCATCGATGCCGGCGCGCGGCAGGTCCAGGGCACGCTCAACGGGATCGGCGAACGCTGCGGCAACGCCAATCTGGTCACGCTGATCGCGACCTTGGGGTTGAAGCCGGCCTGGTCCGAGCGGTTCGAGACGGGCATTTCGCAGGAGGGCCTTGCCGGGTTGACGCGTCTGTCGCGTGCTTTCGACGAGTTGCTGAACCGCGCCCCGGATGCGCAGGCGCCCTATGTCGGCGCATCGGCCTTTGCCACCAAGGCCGGCATCCACGCCTCGGCCCTGGTCAAGGATCCCAAAACCTATGAGCATGTGCCCGCCGAAAGCGTCGGCAACACGCGGCGCGTCATGGTGTCCGACCAAGGCGGCAAATCCAACTTCATCAACGAACTCAAGCGCCGCGGCATCACCGTTGCCAAGGACGATCCGCGGCTCGATACGCTGATCGCCATCGTCAAGGAGCGCGAGGCGGACGGCTATGCCTATGAGGGAGCCGACGCCAGCTTCGAGCTTCTGGCGCGGGGCACGCTGGGCGAGGTGCCGGACTTCTTCGAGGTGGATTCGTTCCGCTGCGGTGTCGAGCGGCGCCACAATGCGCGCGGCGCGCTGATCACCCTGTCCGAAGCGGTGGTCAAGGTCACCGTCGATGGCGAGCAGCGCATGTCGGTCGCCGAAGGTCAGGGACCCGTCAACGCGCTCGATCTGGCGTTGCGCAAGGATCTGGGCAAATACCAAAGCGAGATCGCCGATCTCGAACTGGTCGACTACAAGGTGCGCATCCTCAATGGCGGCACCGAGGCGATCACCCGCGTCCTGATCGAATCCACTGACATGACCGGCCAGCGCTGGTGGACCGTCGGCGTCTCCGACAACATCATCGACGCCTCGTTCCAGGCGCTGATGGATTCCATCACCTTCAAACTGATGAAGAACAGGGGCACCGCCGGCCAGATGGCGGCGGAATGAGCGGGCAGAGGCCGGCCGGCGCCGAACCCGCCGCCGGTTTTGCCTATGCGCTCGGCGCGTTCCTGTTCTGGGGACTTCTGCCCTTCTACATGAAGGCAGTCGATCACATGCCGGCCTGGGAGGTGGTGGCGCACCGCGTGATCTGGTCGGTGCCGGTGGCCGGCCTTTTGCTGGTCGCGATGCGGCGCACGGACGATCTGCGTGCCGCGCTGCGCGATCCGAAGACCCTCGCTCAGGCGGCACTGACCGCCGGGCTCATCTCGATCAATTGGGGCGTCTATGTCTGGGCGATCGCCGCCGAGCGCACGGTCGAGGCCGCGCTCGGCTACTACATCAATCCGCTCGTCAACGTGTTGCTTGCCACCCTCTTTCTCGGCGAGCGACTGAACCGGTTGCAGGCGCTGGCGATCGGATGCGCCATCGTCGCCGTGGCGATCCTGACAATGCGTGCCGGCGGCCTGCCATGGGTGTCGCTGACGCTTGCCTTTTCATTCGGCCTTTACGGCTTCTTCCGCAAGACATTGCCGGTGGGCGCCGCACAGGGTTTCATGCTCGAAGTGTTGCTTCTGTCGATCCCCGGCCTTGCCGTCATTGTCTGGATGGCAGCTTTGGGCACCAGCCATTTCGGCCCTACCGGATGGGGCGACATATGGCTCCTGCTGCTGGCGGGGCCGGTCACGGCGATCCCGCTGATCCTTTATGCCAACGGCGCCAAGCTGTTGCGCTACACGACCATCGGCGTCATGCAGTATCTGACGCCGACACTGATCTTTTTGGTCGCGATCTTCGTCTTCGGCGAGCCGTTCTCCGTTTGGCAACTCGTCGCCTTCGGCTTCATCTGGGCCGCGCTGGGACTTTATACACTGTCGCTGTTCCGCAGCGCGCGGGCCGTGGTCAAGCCGCCGCCGGCCGGCTGAAGGCCGGCTTATTGAAGGCCGAAGCAGTTGGCGTAATAGGTCGTCGTCGCCGGCCAGTCCGAGAAGACGCCGACAACCCCCACATCCCTGTGCAAGACATGGAGCAGGTTGAAGACGTCGCCGTCATTGTCGGTGATGCCGGCAACCGACTGATAGTACCAGCCGCCGCCATTGCGCAGATTTCCAGAGCGCTCGACCGTCCAGGCGATGATGTTCAGACCGGCCGCCTTGGCTTCCTCGGCCCACACGGAGGGCGCCATGGCGCCGCTTTCATCGACGGTCACCAGCACCCAGGTCGGCGGCGCAACATAGTTGACGCCCATCTGTTTGAGTTCGGCCATCGTGTTCGGCCAGGTCGCCGGGTCCATCGGGTCCCAACCGTCGATGGCATAGTGATCGATCAGATAGACCGCCTGGGCACCGAACGCCGGCTCGCTCTCGATCCAGTACAGCACGTCGTCGAGATTGAAGGACTGCGCCCAGACGTCCGAGGCGGGCACGCCGGCGGCCTTGTATTCATCGATCAGCTTTTGCGCGTAATCGCTCTGGCTGAACCCGTCGAACGGCATCGCCACCGAAGGCGTCTTGAGTTCCGGCGTGAACTTCGCGCCCAGCGACGCGAACAGTTCGATCGATTCGGCATGGCTCATCAGCGTCGCGGGATCGGCCGCGTAAAGGTCCGTGCGCCAGCCGGCAGTGCCGTCCAGATAATCTTCGACGGTCGTGGCGGACCGATTGGCGGCATCCATTTTCGGCGTCAGCGTGCGGAACTGATCGAGCGTGATCTCCGAGGTGCGGCATTCGGCGCGCGCCGGCTGGTCGCCCGAGGCAGGCGCGAACGGCGTCACGCAGGTTTCCGCCAGATCGGTCGCAAGAATGTTGGTGGTGGTATGCAGATCGTTCTGCGCGTGGCGGCAGACCAGTTCCTTGTCCATCGTGAAGGTCACGTCGCATTCCAGAATGCCCGCGCCCATGCGCGCGGCCGCCCGGTTCGATTCGACCGTGTGTTCGGGGAACTTGAGCGGCGCGCCGCGATGGCCGATCGACCAGGTCGAGCGACTGAAAGGACCGGC
Organism: Roseitalea sp.; assembly: GCA_017642895.1. GTDB lineage: Bacteria > Pseudomonadota > Alphaproteobacteria > Rhizobiales > Rhizobiaceae > Roseitalea. Next base: position 125,989 of record JAEPON010000010.1, on the reverse strand, counting down.
CTGGCAGGCGGCCAGCGCCTCCTTGAGGTCGCCATCGTCCATATTGTCGATCAGGAAAAACGGGCGCGGCCCGAGCTGGACCGGCGTGTCGGCAAAAGCATCGGCAGTGGCCGCGCCCAAGGCGGCGGTGGCGAGAAGGGCAAGGGTGAACTGGCGCGGCATGGTGGTTTCCCGGTGGTGAGGTCCATGCTGAAAATCACACGCCGATGACATCTGTCCGTCAGTTTTGCGAAAACTGTGTGATCAGCCTGACGGCGGGGCCGGCGGGCGAGATGGGCCCGCCCAACCGGTCAGCTTTGGCCCGCGGCATCGCCGGCTCCCGGCGTCCAGGTGAGATAAAAGGGAATGCCGGAAACCTGCATGCGTCCCGCGCGGTCGCCCGTTGCGCGGTCATAAAGGCGGCCATCTTCTCCCGTCACCATCATCGCCTCATTGAAGCCGGGCTGTTCGGTGTAAGTGGCCTTACCGCCGGTGTAACGGCCGTCTTCAGTGAAAAAGTGCTCGACCCGACGCTCATACACCAGTCCCAGATCGGCGGCATGAACGATTTTCACGGTGCCGGCACGAATGGCGGCAAAGAGCGACGGATCGTCGGCTTCTTTGACAAAACCGAGGGTTTCGTCCACCTGCGCGCGAATGAGGTCGCTGTCAGGGTCGGCGCGTTCGCTGCTTTCGGCCAGATACCGCGCCACGTCACTACGGTTCGCGGCCGTCGGAAGTCCTGTCGCTTGGCTGCCTTTTTGCGCGACAAGATCGATGATCGTGGCGATCGCATCAGCCGCCTTGTGCGCCGACGAGTTTCCCCAGACCGGACTGGTAGGCGTGTTGAAGCCCGTTGCGGCGCCGTTGCCCGCATTGAGCAGGTTCAGGGCATCGCCGGAAACCGACGGGCGCGTATAATTGGTTCCGTACTGCATCACGAATGATGTCATGAGTGCTGCAAGTGTCACTGCTGCCTCCAGCGCCACGAAATGGCGTTGCTGATCCTCAGCCCCATCGCCGAAAGGTTAGCACAGCATGCGTTAAGCAACCGTCAACCAACGCATGGCGTGCCGGGATTGCATCGCCCTGTCGGCCCTAAAGGCGATCGATGACCGCCGGGTCGCCATCGGCGCCGTTTGCTGACGCCATCACCGCCGGAACGATCTCATCGATCTCATCGAGCACAAGGGGGCGGACCCTGTGTCCGGTATGGATGAAGCCGCTGTCGCGCATGTGATCGAGCAGTGTGGTCAGCGGGTTCCAGAAGCCGCCCATATTGGCCAGGATGATCGGCTTGGTGTGCCGGCCAAGCTGCGCCCAAGTCATGATCTCGATCACCTCTTCCAGCGTTCCGATGCCGCCGGGCAGTGTGACGAACGCGTCCGATCGCTCGAACATGGCGTGCTTGCGCTCATGCATGTCGTCGGTGACGATCAATTCGTCGAGCATGCCGAGCGCGTCCTCGGTCGCTTCCTTGTGCATCAGGAATTTGGGGATGATGCCGGTGACCTTGCCGCCGCCTTCCATGACGCCGCGCGACACCGCGCCCATCAGCCCTTTCGTGCCGCCCCCATAGACAAGGCGCAGTCCGGCGGCCGCAATGGTTTCGCCAAGCCGGTGGGCCGACCGGCCATAGCTGTCGTTGGTCCCCGGCGAGGAGCCGCAATAGACGCAAATCGATTGAATGTCGGTCATCGCCGATCTGTGGCGCGGGCGCGGGAAAAGGTCAAGCGGCGGTGTGACGGCCGCGCGTTTGCAGCCCCCGGCGAAACCGCCTAGGTTGGGCGGCAGGATTCTGCGCACTGATTTGCGGGCGCCGGTGCGCTGTGGAGTGACATGCATGGCAAACCCCTATGCGGGACTTTGGCTGTTTGGCGCCCTGACCGCCGGCACGGCAATCGCATCGACGGCGGCTGTCGTTGATTTCTCCGATTTGCGCGCCGCATGGCAGAGCCGCTTCGGGCCGGCGGCGGAAACGGTGGCAAGCCAGCCCGTTCAGCCGCCGGCCGCCGATGCCGGCGACCAAGCCGCTGCGCAGCGCGAAGGCACCGAAACCGGTCGCGATGCGGTTGCCGACATCGAACCGGCGCGGCCGGAGACTGACGACGGCGCGCAAATGGCGCGCATCGACCGGACGGCTGAACCGCCAACCCTGGGAGATGAAAGCGTCCTGCCCGGTGCGGTTGCTGTCCAGGACCAGACACCCCACACCGATCAGCGCCAGGAAACGCTTGCCGCCGTGGTTCCGCGGTTCGACCTTTTGCGCGCCGAGCCCGACGGATCGCTGGTCATAGCCGGGTCGGGACCGGCTGGTGCGACGATGGAGATCATTGCGGGCAGCCGGACGATCGCGACGACGACCGCCGGCCCGACCGGCGATTTCGCCGCCGTTCTGGATGAACCGTTGGTGCCCGGCGACTATCAGATTGTGCTGCGCGCGACGGCGCCGGATGGTCTGGTGGTGACATCGCTCGAAACCGCTGTCGTCGCCATACCGGAGGCCGGCTCCAACGACGTTCTGGCGCTGGTCGAGGCGCCCGGCGCGGCCTCGCGGCTGATCACCACGCCGGGACCGGACACGCCGGTGCTGGAGACAGTCACGCAAGATGCCGTGCAGCCGGACGCTGATCCCGAACCCGGGACCGCCATGGCGGCCGGCGATGGCGCGGCCCCCGCTACCGGTGGGCATGCAGCCGAGGCGTTGGCCGATGTTGCGGAGACCGCGCCAGATCAAGCGCCAGCCGAGCTGGCGGCGCTGCCCGACGCCGATGCGCCGGCCACCCCGGGTGCTCCGCCGGCGGCCGATCTGCCCGATCTGCGTATCGAGGCCGTCGAGATCGACGGGGCCGACCTGTTCGTGGCCGGTGCCGCAACGCCCGGAACGCCGCTCAGGCTTTATGCGAATGAAATGCTGCTGGGTGATACGACCGCCAGCGATGGCGGGCGTTTTCTGGTCCAGGTGCGGCGCGACCTGCCCGTCGGCGACTATATCATCCGCGCCGATGCGATCGATCCGGCAACCGGCGATGTGCTGACCCGGGTATCCGTGCCGTTCACGCGTCAGGCCGGCGAGCGATTGGCCGCAATCGCCGTGACGCCGTCGGCGCGCTTGCCGCAGACGCCGCCAACCGTTCCGTTTGACGAACTGGTGCCGTCGCAAACCGAAGCGCCCGTCGAAACTGCGCCGGCGGACGACACCGCCGGACTTGCCGCGCGATCCGATCCGGCCGGGGCAGGGACGCCTCAACCATCCGGTGACCCGGATGGCTCAACAGCCATCGTGCCGCAATCGCTCGGCGTCCTGCAGGGACCGCCGCCGATCGGCACACCACCACGTGAAACTGACGGCGAACTCGTGCCCACCGGCCAGTCGGTGATCATCCGGCGCGGCGACACACTGTGGCAGATTTCGCGGCGGGTCTATGGCCAGGGCGTCAAATATACCACCATCTATCTGGCCAACGAGCAGCAGATTTCCGATCCGGACCGGATTTGGCCCGGCCAGGTGTTCGCCGTGCCCGACGAGGCGCGCGCCGATGCCGAGGACGTGCACCGGCAATTGCGCGGCGCCAACTGAAACCCCGCACCGGCCCAGTCCGACCGTGATGCGAAACAACGGGCTGGCGCGCGCGTCTTCCATCGATTATCGTCGATTGACGATGAACAAGTGCACTTCGTCTCCGTCCCGCAATGACGAGATATTGGCGCGGCAACTCGCAGCGCTGGCCCACCCGGTGCGGCTGACGATCCTGCGCGCGCTGGCCTGCTCTGAGAAAAGCTGCTGCAAGGATGTGGTCGACCGGCTGCCGCTCGCCCAGTCAACCGTGTCTCAGCACCTTAAGGTTCTCGCCGAAGCGGGGCTCGTGACGCTGGACCGCTGTCGCCCCCATTCCCATTACCGGCTCGATCGCAACGCGCTTGCCGGGCTCGGGCTGCGCCTGTCCGGCTTCACAGATGAGTGCCTGTCGCAGGCCGACATGATTTCACCTGCCGATTTGAAAGAAACGCCTTTTGTCTGACAAAACCGTCTCCGCCGACAGTGGCGCCACGCTGCGCACCATCCTCAATCTGTGGCCCTATATGTGGCCCGATGGCCGTCCGGACCTGAAAGCACGCGTCCTGTGGGCGCTGCTTTATCTGCTGCTGGCCAAGCTGGTGCTGATGCTGGTGCCCTATGGCTTCAAATGGGCGACCGACGCGCTGAACGGCGAACTGTCGGCCGCCGACTGGATACCGGTGACGCTGCTTGCGCCGGTCATGCTGGTCGTTGCCTACAACGTGTTCCGCATCGTCAACGTGGCGTTCAACCAGTTGCGTGATGCACTGTTCGCCCGTGTCGGCCAGCATGCGGTGCGCCAGCTTGCCTACAGGACCTTCGTGCACATGCACGCTTTGTCGCTGCGCTTTCATCTCGAGCGCCGGACGGGCGGGCTCTCGCGCATCATCGAGCGCGGCACCAAGGGCATCGAGGCGATCGTCCGCTTCACCATCCTGAACACTGCGCCGACGATCATCGAGTTCGGCCTGATCGCCATCGTCTTCGGCTTTGCCTATGGCTGGGAATATGTCGCCGTGACCGCGGCGACCGTCGCCGCCTATTCTGTATTTACCGTGCGCGCGTCCGATTGGCGCATCCAGATCCGCCGCGACATGAACAATTCCGACACCGACGCCAACACCAAGGCGATCGATTCGCTCCTCAATTTCGAGACGGTGAAATATTTCGGCAACGAACGGATGGAGGCCGAGCGCTACGACCGGTCCATGGCCGGCTATGAGCATTCGGCCACCAGGGTCTGGACATCGTTGGGCTGGCTCAATTTCGGCCAGGGCGTGATTTTCGGCATCGGCCTTCTGGTGATGATGGCCATGTCGGCCCGCGCGGTTCAGGCCGGCGAACAGACGATCGGCGATTTTGTCTTCATCAACGCCATGCTGATGCAGCTCTCGGTGCCGCTCAACTTCATCGGCTTCATCTACCGCGAAATCCGGCAGGGGCTGACCGACATCGAGCAAATGTTCGACCTGCTCGATGTCGAGGCCGAGGTCACCGACCGTCCCGGCGCCGAACCGCTCGCCATCGCCGACGGCGCCATCCGCTTCGAGGATGTGCATTTCGCCTATGACCCCGAACGGCCGATCCTCAAGGGCATCTCGTTCGAGGTGCCCGCCGGCAAGACGGTGGCCATTGTCGGCCCGTCCGGCGCCGGCAAGTCGACCGTCTCGCGGCTCTTGTTCCGCTTCTACGATGTGCAGGACGGCGCGGTGATGATTGACGGGCAGGATGTGCGCGCGGTCACGCAGGCCTCGCTGCGCGCGGCGATCGGCATGGTTCCGCAGGACACGGTCCTGTTCAACGACACGATCGCCTACAACATCCGCTATGGCCGGCCCGATGCGACGGACGACGAAGTCCGAAAGGCGGCCGAAATGGCGCAGATCGGCCCGTTCATCGAGGGGCTGCCGCACGGCTTTGAGACCATGGTCGGCGAGCGCGGGTTGAAACTGTCCGGCGGCGAGAAACAGCGCGTGGCGATCGCCCGCACGATCCTGAAGGCGCCACCCATCCTGATCCTCGACGAGGCGACCTCGGCGCTCGACACGGCGACCGAACAGGAAATCCAGTCTTCGCTCGATCTGGTCTCCAAGGACCGCACCACGCTTGTCATCGCGCATCGCCTCTCGACTGTCATAGGCGCCGACGAGATCATCGTGCTGCGCGACGGTCAGATCGCCGAACGGGGCAAGCATGCCGATTTGCTGGCCGTGCCGGACGGCCTTTATGCGCAGATGTGGACGCGGCAGTCCGAGGCGATCGAGGCCGAAGCCCGGTTGCGCGCCGCGCGCGAGGCGGACGAAATGGGTGTGGTGGTGCGCAAGGCGCCAGCGACGCCTGCGGAGTAGGGCGCAGACAAACCCATCACCCCCTCATCCTGAGGCGCGAGCGGCCCAACACCCTCGCCCTTCAAGGCCCGCTGCGCCCGCACCTCAGGATGAGGGTGTTGGGATGCGAGCCTCGAAGGCCGGGGTTTGCGCGAACCACCAACCGCTCTCCCTTGCGCCCTGTGCCGTCGCGCAATATGTCCGTGCCATCGCACCCAGCCCGGAACCGACCATGAGCCTCATCGACACCGTGACCAAAGCCTTCGTTCCCGTGCGGCGCGAGGGCTGGCCGTTCGTCGGTGCTTTCTTCGCCGCTGCGGTCATATTGGGACTGATCTTCGATCCGCTGTTCTGGATCGGCCTGTTCCTGACCGGTTGGTGCGCCTATTTCTTCCGCGACCCGCAACGGGTCACCCCGCTCGATGACGACATCGTCGTCAGCCCGGCCGACGGTGTCGTTTCGGCGATCGGGCCGGCCGTTCCGCCCGCTGAGCTTGGCCTTGGCGATGCCGAACGCACCCGCATCTCGGTCTTCATGAACGTCTTTTCGGTTCATGTGAACCGCGCCCCGGTGCGCGGCCGCATCACGACGCAGGCCTACAAGCCCGGCAAGTTCCTCAATGCCGATCTCGACAAGGCCAGCCGTGAAAATGAGCGCAACGGCTTCGTTTTCGACAGCCCTCAAGGCCCTGTCGCGGCTGTCCAGGTCGCCGGCCTGGTGGCGCGGCGCATCATCTCGTTTTGCGAAGAAGGCGAGGAACTGGGTGCCGGCGAGCGCATCGGCCTGATCCGCTTTGGATCGCGTGTCGATGTCTATCTGCCGCCCGAGGCGACGCCGCAGGTCTTCACCGGCCAGATGGCGGTGGCCGGCGAAACGGTCATCGCCGCCTATGGGCGCCCGCGCCCGGCGCCGGTCACGCGGGTTGCGTGACCATGTCGATGGATGACGCTTTTCCGCCGTTCGAGCCCGACGGGCCCAAGAAGGAAGGCGGCAATGGCGACGAGGCGTCGCGCCGCCGCCTGCGCGAGGTGCCGCTGCGCTTCGTGCTGCCCAACATCATCACGGTTCTGGCGATTTGCGCCGGCTTGTCGGCCGTGCGCATGGCATTCGAGCAGCGCTTCGATGTGGCCATTGGCCTCATTCTGATCGCTGCGGTCCTCGACGGCCTGGACGGACGCATGGCGCGGCTGGTCAAGGGCACCTCCAAGTTCGGCGCCGAAATGGATTCGCTGGCCGATGCGGTCAATTTCGGCGTGGTCCCGGCGCTGGTCCTTTATGTCTTCGTGCTCGACGAGGCCGCGCAATTGGGTTGGATCGCCGCGCTCCTCTACGTGATCGCGTGCACATTGCGCCTTGCGCGCTTCAACGTGATGGCCGGCGACGTCAACCGGCCCAGATGGCAGCAAGGCTTTTTCGTCGGCATTCCCGCGCCGGGCGCCGCGCTGGTCGTGCTGCTGCCGGTCTATCTGGGTTTTCTGGGCTTTTCGCCCGGCTGGTTCACCGCCTCTGTAGTATCGGTCTACACCATCGCCATCGGGTTTCTGATGGTCTCCAACCTGCCGGTCTGGTCGGGCAAGACGCTGGGCGCGCGCATTCCGCGCACCGCCGTCATGCCGCTCATCCTGACCGTGGTCTTCTATGTTGCGGCGCTGGCCAACTTCACCTGGCTCACGCTGACTTTTTCCGCGCTCGCCTATTTGGCTTTTTTGCCGTTTTCGGTGCGCCTGTGGCGGCGTCAGGCGCGTCGTCATTCGACTTCCGGCTCCGGCCCGAGCCAACCCGGCTGATCCGCCTGAGCAGCGACATCACCCGTTCCTGCGTCGTCACATAGTCGGTCTTGCCGGAGCCGAGCACCGGTATGTCGTCCATCGGCACAATGTCAGAGGGCACCATCAGCTTCGTCATGCCTTCTTCCTGCGTCTTGTCGGCGATGCGCTGGCGGTCGGCATCCTGCGTGGTCGTCGCCAGCACGATCTTTTCGCCCTTGCGCCGGTCGGCGACCGAAAGCGCGGCGTGCCGGTCGGCCGGCCACAGCGATTGCACCAGCATCTCGACGGCGCCCAACGACACCATTTCGCCGCCGATCTTGGCGAAGCGCTTGGCACGGCCGCGCACCTCGATGAAGCCCTCATGATCGATGTGGACGATGTCGCCCGTATCGTACCAGCCATCTTCGAGCGGCTGCAATTCGCCCGGCCGGTCCGCTTTCAGATAGCCGAGCATCACATTGGGCCCGTTCACCCACAGGCGCGAGCCGCCCGCGATTCCCTTGACCGGTTCGAGCCGGACCGCGATGCCGGGCAGGGCGCGCCCGACCGTTCCCAGCCTGCTGTGGGTGGCTGAATTGACGGCGACGACCGGCGCGGCCTCGGTCATGCCGTAGCCTTCCAGAATGTGGCAGTCGAACCGCTGCCTGAACACGTCCTCGGTCTCTTGCTTGACCGCCTCGGCGCCGGCAACGACGAAGCGCAGCGAGGAAAAGTCGGTGTCCTTGGCGGTGCGCGCATAGCCGGCCAGGAAGGTGTCGGTGCCGAACATGATCGTCGGCTGCACCCGCGCTGCGACCTGCGGGATCAGCTTGTAGTGCAGCGGCGAGGGGTAGAGAAACAGCCGCACGCCGTAGAGCAGGGGCAAAACCATGCCGCCCGTCAGCCCGAACGAGTGAAACAGCGGCAGTACGTTGAACAGGCTGTCCTCGACCGAGATCGAAACGCGTGCCTCGGACTGCGCTGCATTGACAACCAGATTGCGGTGCGAAAGGACCACGCCCTTGGGCGAACCTTCGGTCCCGGACGTGAACAGAACAACGGCCGGATCATTGGCCCGGGTCTCCGCGAGCGGCCGCGACCACAGCGCTGCCGCTGACAGTTTTTCCGACAGCGAGACTGTCTCGCGCACATCTTCCAGCCAGACGATCTTGGTGCCGTTCTCCTCGATCGCATCCGCCAGCGGTTGCAGTTCGGCCTTTTCGATGAAGGCGCGCGACGACAGCACCGTGCGGATCCTTGCCGTGTTGATCGCCGAGACCACATTGGCCGGACCCGCCGTGTAGTTCAGCATCGCGGCCACGCGGCCCGCCGATTGCAGTGCAAAGAAGGTAACGACCGCGCCATTGGCATTGGGCAGCAGCACGCCCATCGCTTCGCCCGGCGAGGACATGGCGACGAAGCGTTTTCCGAGCACGCGCGCGCCGATCAGCACCCTTTTGTAGGCGAGCGCCCCGGTCACCGTGTCCTCGACGATAACCCGGCCTGGCCCGTAGGTGCGCGCGGCCGAAACCAGCGCGCCGAACAGCGTCTGTGCCGGGTCGACGGAGGTAAAGCGCAGTTCGGCCATGCGGTCGAACAGCGCGTTGGCCGGCGTCGTCAATTCGCGTCCGCGCATCGCGATGATCTCGCTCATCGTGGCGGGCGCAAGCGCATGCATTGTCAGGCGTGGCAGCCATTGCCGTGGCGCTTTTTCGGCCGGTGTCAGCGAGGACCGCAGGAAGCGGGCATTACCGATCGTCAGCGGCACGATCTTCGCACCGGTCTTGCGCGCCAGAAGCGCAACGGCCCGGTAGAGGCGGAACGCGTCCGCATCGGGCTCGACCGCATCGGGGAAATAGACCGCCAGCCGGCCCTTGCCCTTGAGGTGACGCACGAGGCGGCGGTTGGCGATCATCCGCTCTTTGTCGAAGATGACCGATTTCGCCAGTGGCCGGCACGTCTCGACCGGCCAATGGCCGGCCGAAGCGGGGTCGAGAACATGCAGCGTGTCGTCGGGCAGCGCCGCCAGAAAAAGCGCCGCGTCGAGCTTTGCTTGTTCGGAAATCGCGAATATCACCGGGCCTTCGGTCGCGCCGGCTTCGCGGACCGCTCGCGTGTCGAGCCGGTGGAACAGCGCCGGCACAGCCAGCGCCAGCGCCTGCCGCGTGCTCCCACCCGTCCGGCCTTTCTCGCGCAAAGCAAGACCACCATACAGCGCCGCAAGCACGGCGATCGCGACCAGCGCCCACACCATGTCGGCTCCTCCCGTGATGACCGGCGACGTCAGACGATCAGGTTATCGCAATGGAAGTTGACGTCAATCGCGCTTGTTTCAGAGTGGCGCGGGTGGCGCCACATCGAGCCAGGCGTGGGTGGGGACATCCAAAATCTTGCCCGTATGCGTCAGGTCCGGTGCGGCCATGGGTACGATCTTGGCCGCCGTTTGCGCCGGCGTCGGCAGGCTCTCGGGTTTCTCGCCGGGCACCGCCTGCGCGCGCATCGCGGTGCGGGTCGGGCCCGGATTGACCAGGTTGATGCGCATCGGCCCTTTGGCGTTCTCGGCTGCCCAGACCCGCGTCAGCATGTCGATGGCGGCCTTGGAGGCAGCATAACCGCTCCAATAGGGCTTGACCTTGTGGGCAACCGAGGACGACACGATGATCGCGCGGCCGGCTTCCGACAGCCGCAAAAGCGGGTCGACCGAACGGATCATCCGCCAGGTTGCGGTGACGTTGACGGCCATGACCGCCTCGAAATCCTTTGCCTTCATCTGGCCCACCGGCGTCAGCGTGCCGAGCATGCCGGCATTGGCGACAAGAATGTCGAGTTTGCCCCAGCGTTCGGCGATGACGCCGCCCAGCCGGTCGATCGCCTCAAAGTCCGCAAGGTCAAGCGGCACCAGCGTCGCCTCGCCGCCGGCCGCCTTGATCTTGTCGTCCAGCTCTTCAAGCCCGCCAACGGTGCGCGCAACGGCGATCACATGAGCGCCGGCCCCGGCCATCTGCAAAGCGATCTCGTAGCCGATGCCGCGCGATGCGCCGGTCACCAGGGCAAGCTTGCCGGTCAGGTCTGGCGGTGTCGTCATGGAGCGTGTTCCGGATCAGTCAGGCGTTGGGGTTGGCCAAAAGCGACAGTTTGCGCACATTGTCCGGCCCCTCATGGTCGAGCAGCCGCGTCGGGTAGGCGCCGGTGAAGCATGCATCGCAAAAGCGTGGCGCATCGGCGTCGCGAGCACTCTCGCCCACGGCGCGATAGAGCCCGTCAATGGTCAGGAATTCGAGCGAATCGACGCGGATGAACTGCGCCATCTCTGCGACTGACATGCGCGAGGCGAGCAGCTTGGATTTCTCCGGGGTATCAACGCCATAGTGGCAGGACGACATGGTCGGTGGCGAGGCGATGCGCATATGCACCTCGCGCGCACCGGCGTCGCGCACCATCTGCACGATCTTCTGGCTGGTCGTGCCGCGCACGATCGAATCATCGACCAGCACCACCGAGCGCCCTTCGAGAACGGACGGGTTGGCATTGTGCTTGAGCTTGACGCCCATATGCCGGATTGAGTCCGTCGGCTGGATGAAGGTGCGGCCGACATAATGGTTGCGGATGATGCCCAGTTCGAACGGCAGGTCTGCCCCTTGGGCGAAGCCGACCGCCGCCGGCACGCCGCTGTCGGGCACCGGCACGACAATGTCGGCGCCCACGGGCGCCTCGCGCGCCAGCTCCATGCCGATCCGCTTGCGGATTTCATAGACGTTGCGGCCTTCGACACGGCTGTCGGGGCGCGAGAAATAGACATATTCGAAGATGCAGAAGCGCGGCTTTTCCTCGGCCCACGGAAAATGGCTTTCGATGCCCTTTTCCGTGATGACGATGACTTCGCCCGGTTTGACGTCCCGCACATGGCGCGCGCCCATGATGTCGAGCGCGCAGGTCTCCGAGGCGAGGATCCACGACCCGTCGAGATCGCCGAGCACCAGCGGCCTGATGCCGAGCGTGTCGCGGCAGCCGATCATCTTCTTGGACGACAGGGCGACCAGCGAGAACGCGCCTTCGAGTTGGCCGACCGCATCGCAAAAGCGGGCGAAAAGGTCCTTTTCCGCGCTGGTGGCAACCAGATGCAGGATCGTCTCGGTGTCTGAGGTCGACGAGAAGATCGCGCCCTTGCGTTGCAGGTTGCGTTGCACGGTCAGCGCGTTGGTGATGTTGCCGTTATGGGCAATGGCCAAACCGCCGCCGTCCAGTTCGGCAAAAAGCGGCTGGACGTTGCGCAGTCCCGCCCCGCCGGTCGTGGCATAGCGCGTATGGCCGATCGAACGGTCGCCGGGCAGCCGCGCCAGAACCGACGGCTTGGTGAATGTGTCGCCGATCAGGCCGACATGGCGCTCGACATGGAATTGGGTTCCATCGAACGAGACGATACCCGCCGCTTCCTGGCCCCGATGCTGCAACGCATGCAGGCCCAGCGTTGTGAATGACGCCGCCTCGGCGCGGCCGAAAATGCCGAACACGCCGCATTCATCGTGAAAATGGTCGTCCGCTTCGTCGGCCACGGCGACGCTGTCGGCGCGATCGGTCATGTGTCTGTGGTTTCGGCGGTTTCGCCGCCGGGCATGACCGCGCCCAGATCGTCGGGCAACAGGTCGACCAGCGACTGCGCCACCTGGTCGAGGAACGGTTTGGACTTGGCGCTGTCGATCCAGGCGATGTCCTGGTCGCCGACGAAGAAATTGATGAACCAGATCGCGACCGCGGCAACGATCACGCCGCGCGCGGCGCCGAAGACGAAGCCCAGCGACCGGTCGAGCGGGCCGATGCGGCTGTCGATGATCATGTCCGCGATGCGCATGGTGATCAGCGTGACGACGATGAGCGCCACAAGGAAGATGAGGCCCGCGGCGACAAGCTGGGCGATCAGTTCATTGTCGACATAATCCTGCACGAAAGGCGCGAGTGCGCGGTAGAAGAGGAACGCGGCTACCGCTGCGGCGACCCACGATCCGATCGACAAGACCTCACGGGAAAAGCCGCGCACCATGGCGAGCACGGCCGAAATCAGCACCAGGCCAATGAAGAGTCCGTCAAGAAGCGTGATGGGCATGATCTGGTGTCTCTTTGCGGGCGGTCATTTACGATGTGGGCATCAAGCGGGTGAGATGTCCCGATGTCTTGCCGCGTTCGGCGCGTGCGCTCAAGCCTGCCGGTCCTGGTCGGTCTCGCGCGAAAGCTGTTTTCCACCGGCGATGCGCGCGACAAGGTCCATCAGCGTTTCCATTTCGTGCAAACCTTTCTGCGCCGTTCCTGCCTCGCTGGCCGTTTGCGGCAGCACTGCTTCGCCAAAGCCCAGTTTTTCTGCTTCCTTGAGCCGGTTTGCGGCATGCGGTACCGGCCGGACGGCGCCGGACAGGCTGATTTCGCCGAAATAGACGCTTGTCGCGGGCAGGGCAAGCCCGGCCAGCGACGAGACGAGAGCTGCCGCCACCGCAAGATCGGCCGCCGGTTCCGAGATGCGGTAGCCGCCGGCAACGTTCAGATAGACATCGTGCTGGCCAAGGCGCACGCCGCAATGGGCTTCGAGCACGGCGATGACCATGGCAAGGCGCGCCGAATCCCAGCCGACGACGGCGCGGCGCGGCGTGCCCAGCGAGGTCGGCGCGCACAGCGCCTGGATTTCGACCAGAACCGGCCGCGTGCCCTCCATGGCGGCGAACACCGCCGCGCCCGGCGCCTTGCCCGACCGTTCGCCCAGAAACAGTTCCGACGGGTTGGGCACTTGGCGCAGACCCGTCTGGCCCATCTCGAACACGCCGATCTCGTCGGTCGGCCCGAAGCGGTTCTTGATCGCCCTGAGGATGCGGTACTGGTGCGCGCCGTCACCCTCGAAATGTAGAACCGCATCGACCATGTGCTCAACGACGCGCGGGCCGGCGATCTGGCCGTCCTTGGTCACATGGCCGACGAGCACCACCGCCGCACCGGTCGATTTGGCATAGCGGATCATCGCCTGGGCCGAGGCGCGCACCTGGGTCACCGTGCCCGGCGCGCTTTCGACACTGTCGGTCCAGAGCGTCTGGACCGAGTCGAGGATGACGAGATCGGGGCGCTTGTCGGACGCGTCGAGGGTTGCAAGAATGTCCTCGATGTTGGTTTCGGCGGCGAGCTGGACGGCGCTGTCGGCGGCGCCGAGGCGCTGGGCGCGCAGCCGCACCTGCGCCACCGCTTCTTCGCCCGACACATAAATCACCGAATGACCGGCGCGGGCGAGGGCGGCCGCCGCCTGCATCAGAAGCGTCGACTTGCCAATGCCCGGATCGCCACCCAGAAGCAGCGCCGAACCACGCACGATGCCGCCGCCGGTCACACGGTCCAGTTCGCCGACGCGCGAGACAATGCGCGGTGCATCCTCGCTTTCACCGGACAGTGGCACCAGCGCGACCGGACGGCCCTTGCGCAGTTTGCGGTTCGGCCCGCCACCGATCCCGGCCGTCGGGTTTTCCTCGACGATCGTGTTCCACTCGCCGCACGCATCGCACTTGCCCGACCAGCGGGCGTGCACCGTGCCGCAATTCTGGCAGATGAACTGGGTGCGGGATTTGGCCATGATCAATTGCGGCCTTCGCCACGATAGCGCCGCGCGTAACGCGTGCCGAGGCTGGTCAAAATCTCATAGCCGATCGTGCCGCTTGCGCGGGCGACATCGTCGAGCGACCTGTTTGGCCCGATCAGTTCGATCCAGCCTTCGGCCAGCGCGGCATCCGGCACATCGGTGACGTCGAACGCGGTCAGGTCCATGGTGACGCGGCCGAGCACTGGTGCGCGATGCCTGGCAACGAAACCGCAAAGGCCCTCGGCCACCGCATTGCGCAGCGGCACGCCGCTGCCCGATCCGGCGCGCGGATAGCCATCGGCATAGCCCACCGAGGCGATGGCGATGCGGCTGTCGCGGTCAAGGCGTTGCGTTGCGCCATAAGAGACGGTTTCGCCGGACAATGCGGACCGGATTTGCACGATGCGCGCTTTGAGCGTGACGACCGGTCGCATCGAATTGGCGATGCCGGGAACGGCCTCGCCACCGTAGAGCGCGATGCCGGGCCGCGTCATCGCAAAGCCGTGTGCCCCGCCGGTCAGCGTTGCAGCGGAGTTTGAAAGGCTTGATTCAACGCTTTCGAAGGCGGCCGCAACCGCTTGAAACGACTCGATCTGTTGCCGGTTGAGCGGATGGTCCGGCGTGTCGGCACAGGCAAAATGGCTCATCACATGAACGATGTCGAGTTTTCCCCGCAGCGTGTCATCGCTGGCGAGCGTGTACGCTTCACCGACCGTCAGGCCGAGCCGGTTCATGCCCGTGTCCACCTGAATGGCGCATGCCGTGCCGCCGCCCTGCGCCAACCAGAACCGGGCCTGCTCCATGCTGCAAAGGATCGGGATCAGCCCGGCCTCGATCATCGCATCCATCGTGTCGGCATGAGCGCCGTTGAGCACGAAGATGCGGGCCTCCGGCACAAGCGGCCGGATGGCCACGCCTTCACCGGGCAGCGCCACGAAGAAGCTGTCACAGCCGGCTGATGCCAGCGCCGGCACGACGCGGTGCGCGCCGAGCCCGTAGGCGTCTGCCTTGACCACCGCTGCCGCGCGGCCAGGCCGCGAGCGCCGGTCGAGATCGCGCCAGTTGGCGATGATCGCACCAAGGTCGATCGTCAGCCGTCCGCCGCAAAGCTCCCCATTGTCCGCCCGTCCCGCCATGAAACGGCTGATAGACCTTCGGCGCGTCGGCGCAAAGGAAAACGTCAAGCGCCCATGGGGTAGAAGAACTCCTCGCGCACGATCTTGCCGTCGGCGATGTGATAGACAGCCAGTTCCTTCATCTGGTTGCGCTGGCCGCTGTTCTTGTCGGTCGTGTCGATCTCGAAGATCACGCCGAACCGGTCCTCGCCATGCGGGAAGGGGCCTTCGACTTTGGCCGAATGCACCTCGAAATTGGCGTCCCACCAGGCATGCTTGCCGCGAATGCCGTCCAGCCCCTCTGTCATCGCCGAGCCGGTTTCGGGATTGGCCACCGCCTCCACGGACACCGCGTCGTTCGCGTACAGATTGTCGAGACACCATGTGGCGTCTCCCTTTTGGCAGTGTTCGACAAGCTGTTCGCCGATCTGCTGTGCCGGATTGGTCATGGTCTGCGCTCCAATTTGTTCGCTTTATGTTCCACTCTAGCGCGGCGGGATGACGCAGGCAAGACCGGCTGTTCGATTTCACGGAAGCGTGAGGAGGCGCTCGGATGGTCGCGGCCGCAAGCGGCCTACTCGAACCGTTCGGGCAAATGGCTTGGGTCGGCGAGGTCGGAGAAGCGGGTGAACTCGCCCTGGAAGCCGAGCTGAACGGTGCCGGTGGGGCCGTGACGTTGCTTGGCAATGATCACATCGGCCAACCCTTCGGCCTTTTGCATCTTTTCTTCCCAGGCAAGATAGTCTTCGGTCTTGATGTCAGCTGCGACCTCTTCCGGCGTACGCCGCGGCTCCTGGTTCTTGAGATAGTATTCCTCGCGATAGATGAAGATGACGACATCGGCGTCCTGCTCGATCGACCCCGATTCGCGCAGGTCCGACAGTTGTGGCCGCTTGTCGTCGCGGCTTTCCACCTGACGCGAAAGCTGCGACAGGGCGATGATCGGGACGTTCAGTTCTTTTGCCAGCGCTTTCAGGCCGGTCGTGATCTCGGTGATTTCCTGTACGCGGTTCTGGCTGGCCTTGGCCGACGAGCCGGTCATCAACTGCACATAGTCGACGATCATCACATCCAGGCCGCGCTGGCGCTTGAGCCGGCGTGCGCGGGCCGTGAGCTGGGCAATCGAGATGCCGCCGGTCTGATCGATATATAGCGGCAGGCGTTGCATCATGTTGGCGCAGCCGACGAGCTTTTCGAAGTCGGCTTCGTTGATTTCACCACGCCGGATTTTCGACGAAGAGATTTCCGTCTGTTCGGAAATGATGCGCGTGGCAAGCTGCTCCGAACTCATCTCCAGCGAGTAAAAGCCGACCACGCCGCCATCGACCGCCTTGACCGAACCGTCCGCCTGCTGCTCGCCGCGAAACGCGTTGGCGATGTTGAAAGCGATGTTGGTGACCAGTGATGTTTTGCCGGATCCGGGCCGGCCGGCCAGTACGATCAGGTCGGACGATTGCAGCCCGCCCATGCGTGCGTCCAGGGACTGCATCCCGGTCGAGATGCCCGACAAATGTCCTTCGCGCTGGAAGGCGGCATTGGCCATGTCGATGGCGGTGCGCACCGCCTCGTTGAACGGCTCGAACCCGCCATCATAGCGGCCGGTCTCGGCCAGTTCGAACAGGCGCCGTTCGGCATCCTCGATCTGGTCGGCGGGCGCCATTTCGACCGGCGCGTCATAGGCGATGTTGACCATGTCTTCGCCGATGCCGATCAGCGCCCGGCGGATGGCGAGATCATAGATCGCGCGGCCATAATCCTCCGCATTGATGATGGTGACGGCCTCGGCCGCCAACCGTGCCAGATATTGCGCAACCGTCATCTCGCCGATCTTTTCGTCGGCGGGCAGGAAGGTCTTGATGGTGACCGGGTTGGAGGTCTTGCCCAAGCGGATCTGCTCGCCGGCGACCGCGAAGATCTGCCGGTGCAGCGGTTCGAGGAAATGCTCCGGCTTCAGGAAATCGGAAACCCGGTAGAAGGCGTCATTGTTGATCAGGATGGCGCCGAGCAGCGCCTGTTCGGCCTCGATGTTGCCCGGTGCCTCGCGGTAGAGCGCGCCGTCGTCCTGGGCGCCCGTATCGGAGGTCATCTGGAGAGCAGCATCGGCCATGGGGTCTTCTTTCGTCCGGGGAGGGGCGATCTATAACGCGTCACACGCTGCGGCCAAGCGCACTTTCCGGCAAACCGCCCGTGATTCACACCAACCCACAGGACGCCGGTTTTTTTGCCCGGGCAGGCAGCTTTCGCTTGACCATCATCTGGCGGCGAATCGGTATCAGCATACAAAAACCCGGCGCGCGACGGCACCGGGTTCGGTTCTTGTTCGGGTCATCGGAAGAGACTGTCGCCTGCGCCGTCAGGCGGTGGCCTGTTCCTCGTCGGCTTCCGCAGCGGCCTCCGGTGCGGCACCCTCCTCGAACGCGTCGGGATCAACAGGCACGCCATCCTCGTCGAAATCGGCCAGCGATTCGAACGCATCCTCATTGGCGCCATAGATCGCTTCGGCGGACGACAGATCCTCGCCGGCGGCCTGGCGCTCGGCTTCGTCGGCCGACCGGGCGACGTTGAGCGTGATCCGCGTTTCGACTTCCGGATGCAGCACGATATCGACTTCGTGAAGGCCGATTGTCTTGATCGGCTGTTTCAGGTCGACCTGGTTGCGGCCGACGCGGAAGCCTTCTTCGGTCAGGAAGTCGGCAATGTCGCGCGTCGAGACAGAACCGTAGAGCTGGCCGGTTTCGCCGGCCGAGCGCACAACGATAAAATCCTTGCCGTCAAGGCCTTCGGCGACATCCGAGGCTGCCGATTTGCGCTCGGCATTGCGCGCCTCGATCTGCTCGCGCTCGGCCTCGAACCGGGTGCGGTTGGCATCGTTTGCGCGCAGGGCCCGGCCGGTCGGCAACAGATAGTTGCGGGCAAACCCGTCCTTGACGGCGACCTCGTCGCCGATGCCGCCCAGCTTGGCGATGCGTTCCAGCAAAATGACTTTCATGATCTTTGTCCTTTGTTCAATGCTGCTGTCAGGTGGAAGCCGGCGGCGTTGCGGACGGCGGTTTGCCGCCGCCGGGCGAGACCGGCATGGGGCGGGCGGTGGCAAAAACGCCCGCAAAGAAGAAGGGAAGCGCGGCGACGAGCGTGATGGCGACGGCGCCATAGACGACGATCATTGCAAAGGGGCGCCAGGGCTGACCGCGTGTGCGCGCATGGAAGATGGCAAAGCCGGCCATGGTGAACCCGCCGGTCAAAGCGCCGGCAAAGGTCGTTGCGGCAAGACCAAGCGGCCCGGTGAAGAAGCTGCCGGCGATCGCAAAGGCGAGGATGATCGCGCCGGCGCGCGGCAGGCGCAGGGCTTCGGGCCAGTCATCCTTGGGCCGCTTCAACCGCCCCGATGCGCGGGTGATCGCCAGCGCGATGTAAAGCGAGCCCAGAAGGATCATCAGCCACAGCGCCGGCTGCATGAAGGGGATCGCCCCGGTCATGAAGGCCAGAAAGCTCTGGCGGCCTTCGGGCGAAAAGGCGAATTCGGGATTGGCCTCCTGCAGCCGCACGATCATCTCGCCGACCAGTTCATCGACAAGCGCCGGACCATAGCCGATCAGCGCGCCTGCGACGATGAACGCGCCCGCGGTGATCACCGCCAGCCGGACCACCACATCGGACAAGGGATACCAGGCCAGCTTGCCGGCCGGCCCGCCCACCTCGTCGGCCGGGCGGGCAAGGTTCATCCAGTAGCCGGCGGCCGTCGCCGGCAGGATAGTCGTCATGACAATGAAGATTGCCATCGACACATTGGCGAACGCGGCGATCAGAAGGGCGGAGACGACGGCGCCCGTAAGGCCCGCGACAAAGCCCCAGCCGAGTGTTGCCACCATCAGCGGCACGGCGGACAGGAAATAGAGAATGACGGACAAGCCCGAGCCCGAAACGACGCCAAGACACAACAGCGCGGTTGCCGCGCCCGAAACAAGGCCGATGCCGATCGTGTTGGCGTTCATGGTCGCTGTCCTGCGCTGTGGCAGTTAGAGGCCGGACGCACCGGTCCCAACTCGGTTTTCATCGCGCCGGGTCCGCCCCGGCCTGGTCTTGGCCGTCATCCCGGGAGCGCGTCCCGGGACAACATATTGGGTATGGTCGGTGACCCTATTTGGTCACGTAAGGCAGAAGGCCGAGGAAACGTGCGCGCTTGATGGCCTTGGCCAGTTCGCGCTGCTTCTTCATCGACACGGCGGTGATGCGCGACGGCACGATTTTGCCGCGTTCGGAGACGTAGCGCTGCAAAAGCTTGACGTCCTTGTAATCGATCTTCGGCGCGTTGGCGCCCGAGAACGGGCAGGTCTTGCGGCGGCGGTGGAACGGCCGACGCGTCGGCAATTGATTGATATCGACCATTAGCTGCGGCCTCCTTCGCCCCTGTCGCCACGCGGGCCGCCGTCACGGCGTGGTCCGCCATCGCGGCGCGGACCCCGGTCGCGGTCACGGCGCTCGTCGCGGCGCATCATGGCCGAGGGGCCTTCCTCGAGTTCATCGACCTTGACGGTCATGTAGCGCAGCACGTCCTCATGGATGCGCTGCTGGCGCTCCAGCTCGTGGATCGCTGCGGCCGGCGCGTTGACGTTGAGCAGCGTGTAATGCGCCTTGCGGTTTTTCTTGATGCGGAACTGGAGCGATTTCAGCCCCCAGCTTTCCACCTTGTCGACGCTGCCGCCATGTTCGGCGAGCACGCCCTTGAACTGGTCGACCAGTTCTTCGACCTGGCCCGATGAAATGTCCTGGCGCGCCAGGAACACATGTTCGTAAAGTGGCATCTGATCCTTGCCTTTCGTTTCGTTCCAGCCTGTCAGCGGCGAAGCCTCCTGGCCTGTCCGATCCGCAGCAGCGGCACGAAAGGCGAAAGAACTCGACGGGTCGAGAGCGGGATCATCAGGAGGCGCAGCGCTTGTGCGATGCAAAATGGCTCCCCCATGGGAGAGCCATCCCCCGTTCAGCCCCCGGCTGACCGGCTGGCGCTGATATACAGAATTTCCGGCGCCATGCAAGGGGCGTCAGCGTTCCTGCAGGGCGAGACGAGCCCCGAGCGCGCAATAGATCGAACCGACCACCTTTCCCTGCCATTTCAGGATGACCGGGTTGCGGCGCAGGAACAGGCCGAACCGGCCGGCGGTGATGGCGACCAGAAGCGTGCTCAAGAGCCCCATCAGGACGAACAGGACGCCCAGGATCGTCAGTTGCAGCGCGACCAACCCGTTGGACGGGTCGACGAATTGCGGCAGGAACGCCACGAAGAACAGCGCCGATTTGGGGTTGAGCACTTCGGCGATGATGGCCTGGCGAAACGCCTGTTTCGGCGTGATCGAGATCGCCCCGCCGTTTGCCAGATCGGTCTGCGGCTTTTCGAGGATGGCGCGGATGCCCAGATAGACCAGATAGGCCGCGCCCAGATATTTGATCAGTGTGAACAGCGTGGCCGACGCCAGAATGATCGCCGAAAGGCCGATCACCGCCATCGCCGTGTGCACCAGATCACCGGCCGCTATGCCGAGGCCCGTCGCCACACCCACCCGCGTGCCCGCGCTCGAGGCGCGGGCCAGCGTCAGGATGACCGCCGGTCCGGGTATCAGGACGAAACCGAGCAGGATCGCCAGATAGGTGATCAGCGTGGTCTGGTCGATCATCGGTCGTTGGCCGCGTCCCGCTCGCCGGCAATCGCCAGCCGCGCCACCATCCAGCACAGCCAGAGCGTCGGCAGGCCGATCAGCCCGCCGATCACTGCCAGCCCGACCGGCCCAGTGCCGATGGCGGTCGAAAGGGCATAGGCGGCCGTGCCGGCAACGGCGAGGATTTCCGCATCGACCAGAATGATGCCGGCGATCGCGGTGAACAGCGCCGACGTGGTCAGAACGGCGGTTTCTGTGGACTTGGTATCAGTCATGGGAAGGGCCTTGAGTATCGGTGGGTGCCGTCGTTTGGCTGGGTTGGCCGACACTCAAAGGCTTGGCTATTGCTTTTGCAAGCCCTGCGTTGGCGGGATGGTGCCGCACCTATCGGCCGAGCGTATCGACGACCAGTTCGGCCGCCGCTGCGCCGGAGAATTGCTGCTGG
This sequence comes from Roseitalea sp., assembly GCA_017642895.1. Taxonomy (GTDB): domain Bacteria; phylum Pseudomonadota; class Alphaproteobacteria; order Rhizobiales; family Rhizobiaceae; genus Roseitalea. The sequence continues at coordinate 104,557 of JAEPON010000010.1, read as the reverse complement.
CCGGTGATCAGATTGCCGTCGCGCACGGCAAACGGCTTGAACATGGAATTGACGACGAAATTGGTGCCGTCGAGCTTTTTCGATTCCTCCTCGATCCAGAAGGGCTGGATTTTCTGGCCGACGAAATCGTCGGCGAACGTCTCCTCGGCATCGGCGAAACCGGTCCATGTCTTGCCGGCGACCAGAAGTGAGCCGTCCGAGAGCCTGGTCTTCAGGAGCACGCACGTGGCGTGGCAGACGATCGCCACCACCTTTTCCGCCTCATAGGCCTCGGCGACGAACGCGTGCAGGTCACCATCGTCGATCATCGTGACCATGGGCGACTGGCCGCCGGCCAGAAAGATCGCGTCATAATCCTCCAGCGATATGTCGGCGATCGGTTTGGTGCCTTGCAGCAGGGCGGCGTGCGATGGAGACTTCTTGAAGCCGAGCGAGACGATGTCATGGGCCGAATATTGGCTGTCGTCCTCGGGGTCCGAGAAGCCGTCAGCTTGCAGGTCGCCGCCCTTGGGCGAGACGATGTCGACCCCATAGCCGGCTTCGGTGAAGACCCAATAGGGATGGGTGAGTTCCGCCCACCAGAAACCGACCGGCCAGCCGGTGGTTGGAGAGGTGGAGGGGTTGGCGGCAATCATCAGAACGCGTTTTTCGCCGTGTGTGTCGATGGATGCACTCATCGTGTCGGGTCCTTTCAGGAGACGGTGTTGGTGGAGGGGTAAATCCAGCGCGCGAGCGCGCGGGTCAGGCGCGGCATGATCAGGTAGGTCATCGCCAGCACCTGAAGCGTAACCGTGAGCAACAGGCGCAGTGCCAGCGGCCAGCCGCCGATCAGCGATCCAAGGGCAAGGTTCAGCACCAGAACCAGCACGAAGACGACCACGATCAGCAGCATGGCCATCCGGTGCGGCGACGGTTGCGGCACGATCGTGCCCGGCGGCGGATCGAACCAGACTTCGAGCCCGGTCATGCGGTCCCAGACCGCATCGCCTTCCACATGGTGCGCGATCTCGGCAAGGAACGCGGCCCGCATGTCCGAGCGCTCGAAAGCCTCCAGATTGGCGAGACTGTCGAATCTGAAAACGCTCTTGTATTCGCGTTCGCCCGCCTCCGGCCGGTGGAACTCCGCGCCGACATAGCCTGGGAGGCCCTTTGCTTCCGTCGTCAACCGCTCCAGCCAGTCTTCATAGGCCTGCTCCGAACCGGGCCTGACGCGACGACGCGCGATGATTGTGACGGGCTCGTTCATGACGCATCGTCCCGGTCAATGGCGGCGAAGGCCCAGTTGCGTCCTTTGCCGCGCTGAAGCGCTTGGTTGATCCAGACGAGCGCATGGGGTTCGAGTAGCCGTGCCTTGGTCAGATCGCCCGCATCGAGCGGGCCGAAGCCGAGATCGGTGAGAAGCCCGGCGACGATGGATTTGGCCGCGTCATCGTCGCCAGCCATGAACATGACGGGCGGCATCGCGAAACCGGACGTGTCGGCCATCACCTCCGCGCCCACCTGGTTCAGCGTCTTGACCACGTTCGCGCCCGGCAGCCATTGCGCAACCTGTTCGGCGCCCGACCATGTATGGCCGACCTGTTCGGCGCCCGACCATGTATGGCCGACCTGTTCGGCGCCCGACCATGTATGGCCGACCGCCAGCCCCATGCCGTCCGGCGTTCGGACAATCGGGTTCATGCAATCGATCACGGTCTTGTCGGTCAGGTCTCCCAGCGCTCGGAGCGCCGTTTCGGCGGCAGCCCAGGGCAGGGCCAGCACCACGGTCGACGCCGCCTGTGCCGCATCGCGGGGGCTTGCCTGGCGCGCACTCGGTGCGTCGTCGGTGGGCGGGCCGTCCGCCGATCGATCCGGCCGGATGCCGAGAACGATGTCACGGCCGGCGCGTGCCCAGCCTGCTGCCAGTGCCTGGCCGACATGGCCTGCACCGATGATGGCGATTGTCATGGGTTCGTTTCCGCTTGGCTTTCCATGAGCGGAGAGATAAAGGGCCCATGAATTCGATGAAAATGAAATCGCCTAATGTCTGATATTGACAAGACTGCACTACGCCGGCTCGACATGACGCTGCTGCTGGTCTTCCTGTCGATGATGCGGCACCGCAAGGCCGTGGCCGTTGCCCGTGAGATGGGCTTGACGCAATCGGCGATCAGTCACGCCTTGAAACGCCTGCGGGACGCGTTCGGCGATCCGCTCTTTCTGCGCCAACCGCACGGCATGGAGCCGACATCGGTGGCCTTGGCGCTCGAACCGATGGTCCGCGAGGCAGTCGAGACGCTGGACAGGGCGCTGCGGCCGCCTGCGCCTTTTGTCCCCGCGCGGGCAGAGGGCACGGTGCGCATCGCCGCCAACGACAATGAGATCATGACCATGCTCCCGCCGCTTCTGGCGCGGCTGGGCAACGAGGCGCCCGGCCTGCGCGTGGCGGTGCACGGTCTTGACCGCCGGGCGGGGCTGGCGGCGTTGGCACAGGGCGAAGTGGATTTGGCCGCGGGCTTCTTCTGGGGCCTGCCGGCGGGCTTTGACGCAACCCCGCTCTACACCCAGGGCTATCGTGTCGTCGCGCGTTCCGGCCACCCGTTGATCGGGCAAGAGCTCGATCTCGACACCTATTGCGCCTGCCGCCATCTGGTCGTCTCGTCGTCCGGTGATCTGGCCGGCATCGTCGATGACATGCTGGCCGAACAGGATCGGGATCGCGACGTGGTCGCCGCGGTCCCGCTGTTCATGCCCGCGCTTGAAACGGCGGCGACCAGCGATCTGGTCGCAACGCTGCCGGAGCGTCTGGTCGGCATGTATGCGCACCGCTTCGGCATCGCCGTCCACGAACCGCCATTGCTGTTGCGCGAGATCGTCATTTCGGCGGTTGTTCATCGCCGCAATTCGGCCAGCCCGCTGCATCGCTGGCTGGTCGGAGCGTTTTGCGACCTGTTCGGCACCACCTGACGGGGTACGACGGGGGCATGCGTTCCAGGCTGGCCCGTTTGGCCTTGACACCCCTTCGCTTCTCCCGCACCAAACGCGCGCTTTTGACGAGGACCGATCATGACAGTCGCCTTCACGTTTCCCGGCCAGGGCTCACAGGCCGTCGGCATGGGCAAGGACCTGGCCGACGCGTTCGCGGAGGCGCGAGCCGTCTTCGAGGAGGTGGACGCCGCGCTCGGCGAGAATCTGTGCAAGACGATGTGGGAGGGCCCCGAGGAGACGCTGACCCTGACCGCCAATGCCCAGCCGGCGCTGATGGCCGTGTCGATGGCTGTCGTTCGCGTTCTCGAAGCGCAGGGCTACCGGGTCTGGGAAAAAGCTGCCTTTGTCGCCGGCCATTCGCTGGGCGAATATTCCGCCCATGCCGCCGCCGGCACCTTCACCATCGCCGACGCCGCACGGCTTTTGCGGGTGCGTGGCAATGCCATGCAGGCGGCCGTGCCTGCGGGCGAAGGTGCCATGGCGGCGATCATCGGCCTTGACGATGCGGGCGTTCAGGCCGCTTGCGAGGAGGCGTCAGAGCACGGCCCATGCCAGATCGCCAACGACAATGGCGGCGGTCAGATCGTCATTTCCGGCGGGAGGCAGGCCGTCGAGGCCGCCGCGGACATCGCCAAGGCCAATGGCGCGAAACTGGCAAAGCTGCTCGCGGTGTCTGCGCCGTTTCACTCCTCATTGATGGCACCGGCCGCCGATGCCATGGCCGAAGCATTGGCCAATGTCCGGGTTTCCGAGCCGATGGTGCCGGTCATCGCCAATGTCACGGTCGCCCCGGCCACCGGTGCCGAGGCCATCGTCAATACGCTGGTCAAACAGGTCACGGGGCAAGTGCGCTGGCGCGAGACGGTGCAATGGCTGGCCGCGCAGGGCGTCACCCATCTGGTCGAAGCGGGTTCGGGCAAGGTGTTGACCGGTCTGGCGCGCCGCATCGACCGATCGGTCGATGCCGTTGCCATTTCATCGCCCGCCGATATAGAAGCGTTTCTCGAAAAGAACGCCTGACCCCGAAGGGCGGGTCAAGACAATGGAACGGAAATTGCCATGATCGATCTGAGCGGCCGCAAGGCGCTGGTGACCGGCGCGTCCGGCGGTATTGGCGAGGCGATCGCCCGCCTGTTGCATGATCGGGGCGCGATTGTCGGCCTGCACGGCACGCGCGAGGAAAAGCTGGAGGCGCTGGCTGGCGAACTCGGTAATCGTGTGCACCTTTTTCCGGCCAACCTGTCCGATCGCGCCGCCGTCGATGAACTGGCCAAAAGGGCCGAGGCGGAGCTCGAAGGCGTCGATATTCTGGTCAACAATGCCGGCATCACGCGTGATGGTTTGTTCGTGCGCATGTCCGACGAAGACTGGGATACGGTCATCGAAATCAACCTGACGGCGGTCTTCCGGCTGACACGGGCGTTGACCCACCCCATGATGCGCCGACGCGGCGGCCGCATCGTCAACATCACCTCCGTCGTCGGCGTCACCGGCAATCCCGGCCAGGCCAATTATTGCGCCTCCAAGGCCGGCCTGATCGGTTTTTCGAAGTCGCTGGCCCAGGAGATCGCCTCGCGCAACGTGACGGTCAACTGCGTCGCGCCGGGCTTCATCGAAAGCGCCATGACCGAAAAACTCAATGAAAAACAGACCGACGCCATTATGGGCGCGATCCCGATGAAGCGCATGGGCACCGGCGCTGAAGTGGCGTCCACGGTGGCGTTTCTGGCCTCCGACGAGGCTGCCTACGTCACCGGCCAGACGCTGCACGTCAATGGCGGCATGGCGATGATATGAGGCTTCGGGCGGGCCTTGCGGCCGTCCACAAACTTCTTTTCGCTCCGCTCTTTCAACTTGATTAGGCTGGCGGGTGCGGATAGTCACGGGCGAACATAATCCAACCAGTCAAGGATTTCCGACATGAGTGATGTTGCAGACCGGGTCAAGAAAATCGTTGTCGAGCACCTTGGGGTCGATGCTGAAAAGGTGTCTGAAAGCGCGAGCTTCATTGATGATCTGGGCGCCGACAGCCTCGACACGGTCGAACTCGTGATGGCGTTCGAGGAAGAGTTCGGCGTGGAAATCCCCGATGATGCCGCCGAGACGATCCTGACCGTGGGCGACGCGGTCAAGTTCATCGAAAAAGCCAACGCCTGATCGCTGACGCCAGACCAGTCATGCCCGGTGCCCCCACGATGCAGATGCGCCGTGTTGTCATAACCGGAATCGGCATGGTTTCGCCGCTTGCGGCGGACGCCGAGACCACATGGGCGCGTCTGCTCGAAGGCCAGAGCGCCGCGCGTAAGGTTGCCGAGTTCGAAGTTGACGACCTGCCGGCGCAGATTGCCTGTCGCCTGCCGTTCGGCGATGGCAGCGACGGCACCTACAATGCCGACGACTGGATGGAGCCCAAGGAGCAGCGCAAGGTTGACGATTTCATCGTCTACGGCGTTGCCGCGGCCGAACAGGCGCTGGCCGATGCCGACTGGCACCCCCAATCCGATGAAGACCAGATCGCCACCGGCGTCCTGATCGGATCGGGCATTGGCGGCATCGAGGGCATTGTCGAGACCGGCCATGTGCTGCGCGATCGCGGTCCAAGACGTGTTTCGCCCTTCTTCATTCCCGGCCGGCTGATCAATCTGGTCAGCGGCCATGTCTCGATCCGCCACAGGCTGCGCGGCCCGAACCATTCGGTCGTCACCGCCTGTTCGACGGGCGCCCACGCCATCGGCGATGCAAGCCGCCTGATCGCGTTGGGCGATGCTGACGTGATGGTCGCCGGCGGCACCGAATCGCCCGTGTGCCGGATTTCGATGGCCGGCTTTGCCGCGTGCAAGGCGCTGTCGACCAGCCGCAACGAGGACCCCACCGCCGCCTCGCGTCCCTATGACCGTGACCGCGACGGGTTCGTGATGGGCGAGGGCGCCGGCGTCGTCGTGCTCGAGGAACTTGAGCACGCCAGGGCGCGCGGTGCGAAAATCTACGCCGAGGTGGTCGGCTATGGCCTGTCGGGCGATGCCTATCACATCACGGCGCCGTCCGAGGATGGCGAGGGCGCCGAACGCTGCATGCGCTCCGCGCTGGCCCGCGCCGGCATCGCACCGGCCGAGATCGACTATATCAACGCCCATGGCACATCGACCATGGCCGACACGATCGAACTGGGCGCGGTGGAACGGGTCTTGGGCAATGCTGCCGGCAAGATATCGATGTCATCGACCAAATCGTGCATCGGCCATCTTCTGGGTGCCGCCGGCGCGGTCGAAGCGATCTTCTGCACGCTGGCCATTCGCGACCAGGTCGTCCCGCCGACGATCAATCTCGACAACCCCGATGTCGAGACGGCGATCGATCTGGTGCCGCACGTCAAGCGTGAGCGTCCGGTCGATATCGCCCTGTCAAACTCGTTCGGTTTTGGCGGCACGAACGCCTCGCTGGTGTTGCGCCGTTTCGACGCCTGACGCTTGGTCGGCGCCATCGCTGGCCACCCACCGGTTTTTCGCCACAAAGGCTTTTATTGTGCGGCTCGATGCGCCAAACCATGACGTTCGGTTTGCCATGTCATGACCTGGGCCATGCCGGTGTTCGTTTGCGCCGGCGCCTCGGGACACCAACCAACCGCCATCGTTCGACATCAGGGGATGCAGCGTGAGTGACAAGATCCAGTTCGGTCGCGGCAACGGCAAGCCGGTGGTGCCAGGCGCGGACCCGGTGGCCTCGGACACCGGCGGGCGCCCGATACCGCGTTCGGCGTCCCAGGCCCTGCGTCCCGACGGCGGTGTCGAGCCGCCAAAGCGCCGGCGCGCCAAGGCTGCGCGCAACCAGGTCGTCATCTTCGCCAATTTCCTGTTCACGCTGCTCATCCTGTCGATGGTCGCGCTGGGTGCGGCGATGTATCTGGGCAAGCTGCGCTTCGAGCAGCCCGGCCCGTTGACCGCCTCTTCGACCTATATGGTGCGGCCCGGTTCCACATTGATCCAGATCGCCGATGGGCTTGAGCGGCGCGACATGATCACCAGTGCGCGGATTTTCGAACTTGGCGCGCGCGCGCATGGCAACCAGGACGCGTTCAAGGCCGGTGAATTCGAGATCACGGCCGGTGCGTCGATGAAGCAGATCATGGAAACGATGGTGCAGGGTGTTGCCATCTTGCATCCGCTGACAATCGTGGAAGGCACGACGGTCAGCCAGGCCTTTGGACGGATCGCCGAAAACGAGCTTCTGGCAGGCGATATGCCCTCCGACATGCCGCCCGAAGGCATGCTGATCGCCGACACGCAAAAATTCACCCGCGGCACCGAGCGCAACGACATCATCGCCCGCATGATAGATCAGCAGGAACGCCTGATCGCCCAGATCTGGGAAAAGCGTGTGCCCGATTTGCCGCTTGCCGACATCAACGAGTTCGTCACGCTGGCCTCCATTGTCGAAAAGGAGACGGCGCTTGCCGAAGAACGCCCGCGCGTTGCCGGCGTCTTCGTCAACCGTCTGGAACGCGGCATGCGGCTGCAGTCCGACCCGACCATCATCTACGGCATCTTCGGCGGTGAGGGAAAGCCGGCCGATCGGCCGATCTACCAGTCCGACATCGACAATCCCACCCCTTACAACACCTATCAGATCGACGGCCTGCCGCCGGGCCCGATCGCCATTCCCGGCCGGGCGTCGCTCGAAGCGGTCGCCAATCCCGCGCGCACGGACGAACTCTACTTCGTTGCCGACGGAACCGGCGGCCACGCATTTGCCAAGACGCTTGACGAACACAATGCCAATGTGCGCCGATGGCGGCAGATCGAGGCTGAGCGCGAAGCCGCGCGCGAGGAAGCCGCCGAGGGTGCGACCTCGCAAGATTGATTCGGTGAAGTCGGCGGTGGCGGCAGGGGGAGCCATGAGCGAGGCGGACATTCAGTCAATGACCGGATTTGCCACCGCGCACCGGCTCATTGGAAGCGTTCAGGCCCGGTGCGACGTCAGGTCGGTCAATGGCCGGTCGCTGGACATCAAGCTGCGCGTCCCGCCGGGCCTCGAGCCGCTGGAGCAGGGCCTCAAGAAGCGGATCGGCGGCCGGATTGCGCGCGGCAATGTTCAGATGTCGATTGGTGCCGAAGCGGCGGCTGACACCACACCCCTTGCAATCGATGCGGATGCCTTTCGCCATGTCGCCGCCCGGGCCTTGGCGCTTTCGGTCGAAACCGGGCTCGCGGCACCGACCACCGACGGGCTCTTGCAGGTGCGCGGCGTGGTCATGGCCGATGACGGGCCCACCGGCCTTGATCCCGCAGACGGCACCGGTATCGATGCGCTGGTCGATGCGGCGCTCGAGGGGCTGGTTGCCGCGCGCCGCGCCGAAGGCGCCGCGATGGCGGCGCTCGTTGCCGGCCATGTCGACATGATCGAAATGTTGGTTGACCGCGCCGCCCAAGAACCCGAAAGCCAGCCGGGCGCGATCGGCGCGCGTCTTTCCGCACAGGTCGAACGGCTTGTCGGTGACACCGGGATCGACCCCGAGCGCCTGAGCGTGGAGGTGGCGCTTCTCGCCGCCAAGGCTGACATCACCGAGGAGATCGGCCGTCTGAAGGCCCATGTCGCCGCCGCGCGCGCGCATCTGTCCGAAGGCGGCCCGATAGGCCGCAAGCTCGACTTCCTCGCACAGGAATTCAACCGCGAGGCAAACACGCTGTGTTCGAAATCACCGTCGGCGGGGCTGACCGGCATCGGCCTTGAACTCAAATCGGTGATCGACCAGTTGCGCGAACAGGTGCAAAACCTGCAATAGATGGTCAACGGGTCACGACGGAGAGGGTGCCGTGGCAGCCATGACAACACTTAACGCGGACGCTGTGGGCGCCCGGATCGCCCGCCGCGGGCTGATGCTCGTCCTGTCCTCGCCATCCGGCGCGGGCAAGTCGACGATCGCGCGCAATCTGATGGAGATCGATGACGGGTTCGAGCTGTCCGTTTCCGTCACAACGCGTGCGCGCCGGGGCAGCGAGATCGAAGGTGTCCACTACGGTTTCGTCGATGAGCGGACCTTCATGCGCATGCGCGACGATGACGATCTGCTCGAATGGGCCGAAGTGCACGGCAATTATTATGCAACGCCCAGAGCGCCCGTCGAGCAGGCCATGGCGGATGGCCGCGACATGCTGTTCGATATCGACTGGCAGGGCGCCAAACAGATGACGGAGAAGATGCGTGCCGATGTGGTGTCCGTCTTCATCCTGCCGCCCTCCATGGCCGAGTTGCGCGCCCGCCTGATGCGCCGTGCCGAGGACCGGCCGGAGGTGATCGAACAGCGGCTGCAAAATGCCGCAATCGAGATCGAGCATTGGCGCGAATATGACTATGTGATCGTCAATGACGATCTGGATCGGGCGTTCGAAGCGGTGCGGGCAATTGTTCGCGCGGAACGGTTGCGTCGAGACCGCCGTCCCGGCCTGTTTGATTTCGTCACCGGGCTTTTGAAGTCCGACTGGAAAGCCGGCGATCCCTCATAGAGCGTTGGCAAGGGCGCAAAACTCGGCGATCGACAGCGTTTCGGCGCGTCGTGTTTCGTCGATGCCCGCGCGTTCGAGCAGTGCGGCGCCGCCGACCGGCCTAAGGCTTTGTCGGAGCATCTTGCGCCGCTGACCGAACGCGTGCCGCGTGACGGTTTCGAGCCTTGCGACATCGCAGGGGATCGGCGCCGATTTCGGCGTCAGATGGACGACAGACGACGTCACCTTGGGCGGCGGCCAGAACGCCTGTGGCGACACGTCGAAGCAGATCGCCGCATCGGTGCGCCAGCCGGCGAGTACGCCCAGTCGCCCATAGGCCGCTTCGCCCGGATCGGCGACGATGCGCTCGGCCACCTCACGCTGGAACATCAATGTCATCGACGCGTAAAAGGGCGGCCAATCCTCTCCGCCGAGCCAGTTCGTCAGCAGCGCCGTGCCTACATTGTAGGGCAGGTTGGCGACGATCGCGACCGGTGCGTCATCGGCGGCAAGAGCGGCAAAATCCTCGGTCAACGCATCGCCCTCGATCACCGTCAGCCGTTCCCGATGGTGGTCTGCGATGGCCGCCAGCGCCGGAAGGCACCGCGCATCGCGTTCAACGGCGATGACATGGCGCGCGCCCGCCATCAGCAGCGCCCGCGTCAGCCCGCCCGGACCGGGGCCGACTTCGACAACGGTGGTGTTCGACAGATCGCCGGCCTGCCGCGCGATCTTCGATGTCAGGTTGAGATCGAGCAGGAAGTTCTGGCCCAGCGCCTTTCGCGCCGCGAGCCCATGCGCGTCGACAACATCGCGCAGCGGCGGCAGTCCGTCGATCGCAAGCCGGTCGCTCACGCCGCAGCCGGAACGCGCAAGGCCATGCCCGACGCCATTTTCAGCGCGGCAACAAAGCTGTCGGGCCGCGCCGCGCCGGTGCCGGCAATGGCGAAGGCCGTGCCGTGGTCCGGCGATGTGCGGATGAAGGGCAGGCCGAGCGTGACATTGACACCCTGGTCGAAATCGAGCGCCTTGGCCGGGATCAGCGCCTGGTCGTGATACATGCACACGGCAACATCATGCGTCGCACGCGCGGCCTCGTGGAACATCGTGTCGGCGGGCAGGGGGCCGGTCGCGTCAATGCCCTCGGCACGCATCTGATCGACCGCTGGCGCGACGATGCCGGCGTCTTCGGCGCCGAGCGCGCCGGCCTCGCCGGCATGCGGGTTCAGCCCGGCAACGGCGATGCGGGGGCGAGCGATGCCGAATCGTGTCTTCAAGTCCCGATCGGCGACGCGGATCGTCTCGGCGATCAGCTCCGTCGTCAACGCAGCCGGCACATCGGCCAGCGGAATGTGGATTGTGACCGGAATGGTGCGCAGCGTCGGCCCGGCAATCATCATGACGGGCCGGGCCCTGGTGCCGCTGTGTGCGGCGGCCAGTTCGGCCAGATATTCGGTGTGGCCGGGCTGCGCGAAACCCGCTTCATAGAGCGGCTTTTTGGCGATGGGCGCCGTGACGACACCCGCGCTCAAACCATCCATGGTCAGCGCGACGGCGCGCTTGATCGCTTCGATGATGCCTTTGGCATTGCCGGATAAGGGCGTGCCGGGTCGTTCTTCCAGTCGATTGGAGAGCGGCACGACCGGCAGTGCGTCGTTGAACGTTGCGGCCGCGTTCTCCGGTTCAACAGCCCGGATCGGAACATCCAGGTCCAGCAATCGGGCCCGGGCGGCGAGTTGGTCCGGATCGCCGATGCAGAAAAAGGCGGTCAGACCCGCCGACACGCGCTTGATCCACGCCGTCAGGATGATATCGGGTCCGATCCCGGACGGATCGCCGCAACTGACGGCCAGCGGACGGTGCATCGGCAGGCCGGTCATGCTCCGGTCACCCCGTCCGGCTCAACGGCGCTGGATGCGGGCGTTCTGTCGCAACTCCGACAAGAGGTCAGCACCGGCATCGCCGCCATCGCCTTCAAGCGCTTCGGTCGAAAACTGAAGCTGCGCCACACGATCGTCGCTGACCTGTCGCGCCCGGCACACGACGATGAACTCAACGCCGCGTTCGGTGTCCTTGATGTTGGTGGTCTGACCCGTCTGCAGGCCCTTGACGTCATCGGCCCAGTTCGAGGGCAGTTGCAGTTCGAGGATCCGTCCCAGATCGCGCACGGTCACGTCGCGCAAATTCTGCGCCATCGCCAACGTCTGGTCGCAATTGTTGACGCGGCCGCGCATGTTGTTGGCCTCGGTGCGACGTGCGGAAATCTGGCCGCGATTGGCCTGTGGCACCACGAAGATCACCTGCTGCAGGATATACTCGGTCGAAGTCGGCTTTTGTCCACCCTGCTCGAGCATCCGGGCCACCACATCCTGTTCGCTCATCAACTGGCTTTCGGACCGGGCACGCACCTGCACGAGCTGGCCCCAGCCGATCTGCAGCCGGATGAACTCCCTGAAGTGATCGGCTGTGACCCCGGCCTGGTTGAGGATCTGCGTCAACTGGCCGGTGCTCATATTGTTGCGGCTGGCAAAGTTTCCGAAAGCGTTGCTGACCATCGAATCGGGAACAGTGATGCCGGCGCGGCGCAAGGCGTCCCGCTTGAGCGCATCGTCGATCAGTTCGTCGGTCGCCAGTTGCCGCACATTGCCCGGCCGGCGCTGCAGACGCAGGAACGCGCTGCGGCGGGCGATGTCATAGCTGGTGACCACCTCGTCATTGACCACGACCCTGATCTCCGATGCGAGCGCCGGCGCGGCATCGAAAGGCGACCCCGCAGGTCCGATCGGCACCGTTGCGGCGGCGATCGCGACGGCTGCAGCCATCAGGTGGTTGCGGTATCGGAAACGGGTCGGAACCATGGCGGGCCTCGGCAAATGTCTTTCGCTGGATGAACCGGTCTTATCCGACCGGCAATGTCGATCACAAGGGTTACCCGGTGCCTGCCTCCGCATCGGGGCAAAACGATGACGGTGGTCAGAGGTCGAGGCCCGATGAGGTGATGCCGAAATCGCCAAGGGTCCTGGCCGCGAAAGTGATACCGAAGGTGCGGGTGATGGCATCGGCGGTATCGACCGTTTCGGTATAGGAAAAGCCGAAATGGAAGCACTCATCGTCGTAGGCGAGCCCGATCGAACGGCTGGTCATTCGGTCGTTCGAGATGTCGTAAGTGACCGAACCCAGAGCCCGCCAATACTCCGTCAACCGAAGCGATCCCGATCCCGAAATCTCCTGCCGATCGGTGTTGAACCCGTAGGTCGGCTGCGCCTTGATCATCGCGTAATTGGTCGCAAGCGAGATCGTCGCATTGGAAAACGACACCCCGGCATCGGCGCGGCGCAACTCGAAATCGGTTTCGTCGAATCGCCCGTCAACGCTGGCAGCGAACCCGCTCCGATGCCGCACGCCCGCATGGGCGACATAATCCGAGCGCGCCGTCTCAAGCCCGGAATCGGCGCCGGCATTGACGATGTCGGCGTCATCATATGGGTTGTCGCCGGCCAGATGATAGGATTGCCCGAAGACGCCCGTGGTGCTCCAGTTTTCGCCGAGCATCCCGCTGTAACGAATGCCGACATTGGCCCTTATGCCGCCCTCGATGCGGTCGTAGCCTGAAAACTTGTCGCGGTCGAACAATGTGGACGCATCGAACACCAGGCTCTGCGCGTCCTCGTTGGGAAGCACCACGTTGTTGGGCGCATCGGGCCGCACGAACACCTGCGCGATCGGTTCGAACACGTGGCTGGTACCCGCGGCGGTAACCAGCAGCGGCAGCCGCGTCTCAAGGCCGGCGGTCGCCATGCCGCGCCAGTGCGTTCCGTTGCCGGCGAGCATCGTGCCGTTCGTTTCCATCGTCTGCGACAGGGGGCCGGTTGCGTTGACGTCGAGGACCGTGTTGTCGCCCTGGGCGTGCAGGATCGGCGTGATCAGCAGGCCGCCCAGCGTCGTATAGGTGCGTTTCCACTCGGTTTCGGCCGTAAACCGCCAGGAACTGCCGTCCGTGCCAAAGGTGGCGAAATTGTTGTCGGCGGGACCGGCCGCAAGGCGCGTCTCGGCTGTTTCGCGCACGATGCCGCGCGTGTTCACGTTAAACGACAATTGTCCCCCGGCGACCGGGCGCGAAAGTACGTAATTATAGTCGGTGCTGGGCAGCACATTGGGCTGCTGGGTGTTGCGGCCGGCCGGATCGAGCGTGCTTTCCTGCACGTCGAAATGCATCACCCGCGTGTCGAAGAAATTCTGCCCCGAAAGGCCGGTGAGCCAGGCTTCGTTGCGGAATACTTCCTCATTGAAGCCGGCGATCGAATAGGTGCGCGAGAAATTTTTGTCGGACTGGAGCATGCCGTTCCAGCCGAATTGCCAGCGCGGGTTGATCCTGAACTCGCCCGACGTCCCGATCATGCCGCGATCCGGGTTCAGCCGGTCTTCGGTGCCCAGCCCGAACGCGTTCGGTTGCTGCTGCTGAATGCCGGCCACTTTGAGATTGTAGATGCCGTTGTGCAGCCTGTGACGGAACTCGGCCTCGCCGAGAAAGCCCTGACGTGTGAAACCTGTGCCTGTCAGCGTCAGATCGTAGTTGGGCGCCAGGTTGATGAAGAACGGCACCCGGACGCCAAAGCCCAGTTCCTCGGCATAACGGAAGCTGGGCGCCAGAAAGCCGGTTTTGCGCTTGACTGTCGGATCGGCGGTGGTGAACACCGGCAGATAGGCGATCGGAATGCCTAAAAACTCGAACCTTGCATGTTCGAACCGGACCGTCTTTTCCTCCGCGTTCCAGACCGTGCGCTGGGACTTGATCTGCCAAAGCGGCGGCTTTTCGGGCTGTTCCTCGCACGGCTCGCACGCGGTGTAGATGCCGCGATTGAACACTGTGATGTTTCCGTCGCGCCGCTCGGCACTTTCGGCAACAAAGCGGGTATTGTCGGGTGTGACGACGCGCAGCGCGTTCAGAAACCCGTCGCGGAAATCGTCGGTGATGTCGATCTCGTCCGCAATCAGGCGCGTGCCGTCCGGCTGCAGGATTTCCACATCGCCGATGGCGATCATCCGGCCGGTTTCCTGGATGTAGGTCACCTGACGGGCGACCAGCTTCGAACCGTCATAGTCGATGCGCACGTTGCCCAGGGCCGAAACCGTGCCTTCATCATTGTTGTAGATGAGCTCGTCGGCCTGCAACAGCATCGGCCCGTCGGCACTGCTTGCGGCCAGTTCGTCAATGCTTGACTGGGCGATCGCCGGCGTGATTCCGGTAACCGTCGGCAGGCCGGCGATGAGCGCGAAAACGCCGACACCGGCCAGCAAATGCCCGGCGCGCGCAGCCGCATCGCGGCAGCGGCGACGTCCGGTGCGGCGTTCGTTCGCCGTGTGTGCCCTTCGGTTACGCATTACCCGTCTTCGTGATTGAGAAGATATCCGACCCCGAACAAAATGCCGCCCACCACCGGGAGCCATGCCGCCACAACCGGTGGCATGGCGCCGGCGCTGCCGAAAGATTTCGCCAGCGCCGTGACGACATAAAGCAGAAAGCCGGCGATGACACCAGCCACAATCATCCCCGCAGACTGACCAAAACGGACGAAACGCAGCGAGACAGTTGCCGCAATCATCGCCATGGCCACCATTAGCGCGGGCAGTGCGACAAGCGAATGATATTGCATCGAAAAGGGCGCCGACGGCACACCGAACGACTGCGCGACGTCAATCTGCCGGCCGAGCGCGTAAATCGGCACCATCTCCGGTGGAACCAGCGCCTGGCGGACCACTTCGGTGCCCAGCTTTGTGGGAATCGTCATGCGATCGGCATGCACCGGTCGCCGACGCGGGGCGCTGGTCGTCACATCGGTGATCACCCATTGGCCATCTGACAGATAAGCGGTTGCCGCGTCGTGCCGGGCGGTGACGCGGCCATCGTCTCCGACCTCGATGAAGACCGGCTCGTAGAGCGTAATGTCCTGGTTGGCGACCGTCTTCGCCGTGATCAGGATCGCACCGCCGCCATCGCGGCTTTGCCGCAGCCAGGGCTCGTTGGTGTTGAACAGCCGGTTCTGGGCGCTGCCCTTCCAGCTGCCTTCGATCGATTGGGCCAATGAAAAGCCGTTGGCGGCAAGCGGGTTCAGCACCAGCACGCCGGCCAGCCCGACCAGCAGGGCCGCCACCCAGGTCGGCGCCAGAAACTGCCAGGCCGACATGCCGGCCGAACGCGCGACCACGAGTTCATACTTGCGGTTCAGCGCGATCAGCGTGGCGATCGTCGCAAACAGCATGACGAACGGCAACGTGACCTGGAGAATGAACGGCACCCGCATCGCCGATACGCCAAGCGCCTTCAGCGCGGAGTAGTCGGGCAACCCGCCTGTGCGGTTGGACAGTTCGGTGAAATCGACCAGCAAGGCCAGGGCGGCGATGCCGGCGAAGAAATAGAGCACCATGCGCACGAGGCGCATGAACACATAGACCTGGAATGTCCGTCCCGCAGCGCCCGTCATGCCTGGTTCAACTGCCTGCGCGCGGCGCGCTTGCGCAGGCGCTGCCATCGTTCGTTGAGCGTTCCGGCCATCCGTATGACCGGATCGGGCACCTGCACCATCCAGCCGCGCAGGAACATCAGCGCGGACAGGCCGATGCCGGCCAGCGGGATCGCGTAAAGCAGCCAGAAAAGAGCGCGATCGGTCTTGATTTCGTTGTAGGCGAAGTAGCCGGCCCAGCGATAGGCGAGCCCGGCGCCGAACGCCAGGACAACCGCCATGATGCTCGCCGAACGGTGTGTGCGTGGCTGACCGGCGACAACCAGCGCGACCATCGCAAACAACACCGGATAAAGCCATTCGGTCATCCGGCGGTGCAGTTCGCCGCGCGCTTGCCCCGGCCAGGTCTGCACCCATGTGTCATTCGGATCGGGGTTCCAGAGATAGCTGGTTTCCCGTTCGTGCAAAAAATAGTCGGCGCCCTCAGTGGCACTGTCGAACTGCGCCAGATCCAGCGCATAGCTCCTGAAGCGGATGATCGAAACCTGTCCGGTGTCCACATCCTTGCGGTGCAACTGGCCATCCTGCAGCACAAGAAGGCTGACACCGGTGCTCTCATCGACCTGCGCCTGCCGCGCGAACTGCGTCAGATGCATGTCCGGATCACGCCGGTCGGCGAGCAAAACGCCGTTCAGCCTGCCGCCTGCCTCCTTGCGGTCCACATAGATCGTCAGCCCGTTCTCGATCTGTGTGAAGCGGCCGTCCTGGATAAGCGTGGCCAGAAGATCGGTGCGCATGTCGATCACCACGTCGCGAACGGCCCGGTTGGCGCGCGGTTCCACGAAGTGGCTGATCAGGAAGACGACAGCTCCAAGCGCGAGCGCCAGGATCAGGATCGGACGGGCGATGGCGATCCGGCTGATGCCTGACCCGGCCATCACCGGCATCTCGCTGTCCGCGTTCATCATGTTGAGCACGTTCACCGTGCCGATCAGCAGGCCGAACGGCAATGTCAGCGTGATGAACTGGGGCGTCAGCAACGCCATCATCGTCAAGAACGCGCCGATCGAGCCGGCCGAGCCGGTTGCAAAATCGATGCGCGTGATCGCCTGTGTGATCCAGACCACCGCCAGGATCGCCGAAAAGGCGCTCAATGCCGCAATGGCGACCCGGCGGAAAATGTAATGCTCAACGGTGGTCACGACAGTGGCCGTCCTTCGATTTCAGGTGCCGGTCCGTGTCGGCATGAGCCACCATTGCGCGCCGGTGGGTTGTCCTCGTGTTCGGGTCCATTGTCCCGCCACAGGGCTAACAATCCGCAAAATCCGACGGTTAATGAACCATTGCGGGACAGGTGGGTCCTTGCTATCGCCGCGTGCAACACCAAAATCAAGCCATTCCACCCGCAACCGAATTCAAGGTTTTGTCATCCATGTCCATGCTGCCGACGATCACCATCTCCAAACCCGCCGCGATCAAGAAGGGCGCGGCCCTTCTGGTCGCCCCGGAAGGCGTCGACATTGCCGAGCTTGCCGGCGAACTGGACGGGGAAGGGGTCGTTGCACGGGCAGCCGAACTGTCTGAATTCACCGGCAAATCCAAGGCGGTCCTGGATGTCCTGGCGCCGGCCGGCAGTCCGGCGAGCCGTATCGTCATTGTCGGCGCCGGCAAGCCGGAGGGCGCATCGGAAGCCGATTGGATCGCGTTGGGCGGCGCCGCGCGCGGCGCGCTTGCCAAGGAGACGCTCGTCACGCTGATCGCTGGCGAGGCCATGGATGCGGCCGCCATTACCTGCTTTGCGCAGGGCTACCTGCTGCGCGCCTATGCGTTCGACAAGTACAAGACGGTCAAGAACGGCCAGAACGGCAAGCCGAAAGCGCAAAAGCTGGTCATCCAGGCGGCTGGCACCGCTGCCGCAAAGGCGGCATGGCGTGACGCCGAGGCGGTCGCCCGTGGCGTCATGCTGGCGCGCGATCTTGTCAACGAGCCGGCCAATATTCTCGGCACCGAGGAATTTGCGGCACGGGGCGAGGCGCTTGAAGCTCTCGGTGTGGAAACCGAGGTGCTCGACGAAAGGAAGATGAAGAAGCTTGGCATGGGCGCGCTTTTGGGCGTTGCGCAAGGCTCGGCCCGTCCGCCCCGCATGCTCATCATGAAGTGGAACGGCGGTAAGGCCAAGGACAAGCCGATCGCTTTCATCGGCAAGGGCGTCGTCTTCGACACCGGCGGCATTTCGATCAAGCCGGCCGGCGGCATGGAGGACATGAAGGGTGACATGGGTGGTGCGGCGGCGGTCGTTGGCCTGATGCACGCGCTGGCCGCCCGCAAGGCGGCGGTCAATGCGGTCGGCATTATCGGTCTTGTCGAGAACATGCCAGACGGCAATGCCCAGCGGCCGGGCGACGTCGTCACATCCATGTCCGGCCAGACGATCGAGGTGATCAACACCGATGCCGAGGGCCGTCTCGTCTTGGCCGACGCGTTGACCTATTGCAATCAGACGTTCGAACCCACGGCCATGATCGATCTGGCGACGCTGACCGGAGCCGTCATGGTGGCGCTCGGCCAGCATCACGCAGGCCTGTTTTCGAACGATGACGAAGTGGCCGCCGGCCTGACCCGGGCCGGTGAGCAGAGCGGCGAGAAGGTCTGGCGCCTGCCGCTCGGTCCCGATTACGACAAGATGATCGACTCCAAATTCGCCGACATGAAGAATGTCGGCGGCCGCTATGCGGGGTCGATCACCGCGGCACAGTTTCTCAAGCGGTTCGTCGGCGAAACGCCATGGGCGCATCTCGACGTTGCCGGCACCGCCATGTCCTCGCCTTCGAGCGATTTCAACCGGTCCTGGGGGTCCGGATATGGCGTTCGCCTGCTCGACCGCTGGGTGCGCGACAGCTTCGAAGGCTGAACGGTGCGAGCCGGGTCGAAACGATGACGGAAATCACCTTTTACCATCTGACCGAAACTGCGCTCGACGCCGCGCTGCCCGGCTTGGTCGAAAAATCGCTCGCGCGGAACTGGAATGCCGTCGTCCAGACACCCGACGCGGGTGCCCGCGATGCCGTCGATCAGCTTCTGTGGAGCTATGAGCCCGTTTCGTTCCTGCCGCACGGGCGCGACGGAGACGACCCGGCCTCGGATCATCCGGTCTATGTCACCGCGACCGATACCAACCCCAACAGCGCGGCCATCCGTTTTCTTGTGCACGGTGCCGAAGCGCCCGCCGATCTGTCGTCGCACGAGCGCGTTGCCGTGATGTTCGACGGCCGCGACGACGAGGCTGTCGGCCGCGCGCGGGACCAGTGGAAGACGCTCAAGGCACAGGGCCATGATCTGGCCTATTGGAAACAGACGCCCGAGGGCCGGTGGGAAAGGGCAGCCTAGCGCGATGACGTTCCTACGCCGCATCGGCCTGACGGCCTTTCTCGCCGGCCTTGCCGGGCTGATCCTCTATCCGGTCTGGTTCGGCACCTATCACAATGTCGATCTGGGCACCTATCGCATTCATGAAGCGCGCGACGGCTTCCGCACGATCGCCGACGTGTCCTTGTCGCCAGCGGCCATGCCGCTGCGCGTCGAGATCTCCGGGCGCGGGCGCGTGCCGCCCGGTGGTGCCGAGATGCCGAACCTGACGCTGGTCCTTAACGGACCCCGCGGAACGGTCGCCGCCACCGTTCTGGAACTGGAGCCGCGCAGCGACGGCGAGACCGCCGCCGACATCGCGCTCGAACAGGTTTTGACCGTCGATGCCGGGGTTGGCGACGGGCTCCATACCTTCGTTTTCGGCGAGGGCGATCGCCCTGCGGACATGATCGCCTTTCTCGACATGACGCTGACCGGCGCGGTCGCCGCGCCCGACCCGCGCGTGCGGCCGGGCTCCTACACGCTTCTGGGGGTCGGCATCGCGATCATGGCGATCGGCGGCAAGCGCCGACGCAAAAAGGCCAGCGACGCGTCTGATGATGCCGATGCGCGCGCAAGCACCTCCAACATCGGCCGCCGCGTGCCGCTCGACAAGGCCGAGCGCGAGCCCGAAAAACCGGCGCGGCAATGGGGGCGCGGCGAAGACAGCTAGTCCGCCAAGGCCTCCTCATAGTCGGCCGACAGCGCCATCCATTTGTCTTCCCACACGGCGCGCTTGTGTTCGGCCTCGGCCCTCTTGCGCGACAGTTCAGCAACGCGGGTGCCGTCGGCAACCACCTCGGGCTTGAGAAACTCGGCATCGATCGCCGCGATTAGCTTGTCGGCCTTTTCGACCAGCTCCTCCAGTTCGCCGATCCGCTTGCGCATCGGCGCCAGTTCGGCGCGACGGGCGGCGGCCTCGCGCCGCTTTTCCCTGCCGCCGGCATCGGTCTTTTCGGCGCGCGGCGCTGCATCGCGCCTTAGGATCAGGGCGCGATAGGCCTCCATGTCACCTTCATAGGGCGTGACGGTCCCATCCGAGACGAGCCACAGCCGGTCGGCGGATGTCTCGACCAGATGACGGTCGTGGCTGATCAGCATGACGGCGCCCTCATAGGCGTTGAGCGCCTCGGTCAGCGCCGCGCGGCTGTCAATGTCCAGATGGTTGGTTGGTTCGTCCAGGATCAGAAGGTGTGGGGCATCGTGTGTGGCGAGCGCCAGCGTCAGGCGCGCCCGCTCACCGCCGGAGAGTTCGGCCGCCGGCGTGTCCATCTTCGCCGCCGTCAGCCCGCAAGCGGCGACGCGGGCGCGCACCTTCGCTTCCGCCTCGTCGGGAAACAGGACACGGAAGTGCTGATAGGCGCTGGCCTTGGGATTGAGATCGTCAAGCTGGTGCTGGGCGAACATGGCGACCCGCAGCTTGTCGGCGCGGGTGATCGTGCCGCTTTCAGCCTCCAGGCGTTTGGCCAGCAGCTTGGCGAAGGTGGATTTGCCGTTGCCATTGGCGCCCAGAAGCGCGATCCGGTCATCATGGTCCACCCTGAGGTTCAGGCGGCTCAGAACCGGCCGGCCCGGCGCATAACCGGCGCTCGCACCTTCAAGGGCGATAATCGGCGAAGCCGCCGGCCGTTGCGGCGATGGAAACCGGATCGGCGCCACATGCTCATCGACCAGGACCGATGTTTCGCCCATCCGTTCGAGCGCCTTCAGCCGGCTTTGCGCCTGCCGCGCCTTGGACGCCTTGTAGCGGAACCGGTCGACAAAGGCCTGCATGTGCTTGCGTTTGGCAGCCTGCTTTTCGGCCATTTTCGCCGACAGCATCGCCTTTTCGGCACGTGCGCGCGCGAACCGGTCGTAATTGCCGCGATAGACCGACAGTTTGCGGTGTTCGAGATGAAGGATCGTGCTGGCGCAACTGTTCAGAAGATCGCGGTCATGGCTGATGATCAGCACCGTGTGCGGATAGCGCTGGATATAATTTTCCAGCCATAGCGTGCCTTCCAGGTCGAGATAGTTGGTCGGTTCGTCCAGCAGCAAAAGGTCCGGCGCGGTGAACAGCACCGATGCGAGCGCAACGCGCATCCGCCAGCCGCCCGAAAACGACGCGCACGGCCGCGCCTGCGCCTCCGCATCAAAGCCGAGCCCTGCCAGGATCGAGGCGGCGCGTGCTTCCGCCGAATGCGCGTCGATGTCGGCAAGCCGCGTGTGGATCGCGGCGATCGCCTCCGGATCGGTCTCGGTCTCGGCCGCGGCAAGCAGGTCCGTGCGTTCCGTGTCGGCCTCAAGGACGGTATCGAGCAGTGACCGCTCGGTGCCCGGCGCTTCCTGTGCCACCTGTCCGATACGCAGGGTCTTCGGCACGCTCACATCGCCGCTTTCGGGGACGATTTCGCCGGTGATGAGGCGGAACAACGTCGTCTTGCCGGTGCCGTTGCGTCCGACAAAGCCGCATTTGGAGCCAGCGGGCAGTGTGGCCGAGGCGTCTTCGAACAGCGCCCGTCCGGCAATCCGGTAGGTCATGTTGGCGATCTGCAGCATGGCCGTCATGTGCCCGAGCGCCAGCCTTGGCGCAAGTGGCCGGCACCACGCGCGATTTCAAAGCGCCAAGCCTTGGCAAGGAGGGTTGCCGGAGCTAATAGGGCGGCAACTTTCCCGATCCTCCCAAAATCACGCTGACAAAGGGTATAGTGATGGCCATCGAGCGCACCTTTTCCATGATCAAGCCGGACGCGACCAAGCGCAATCTGACCGGCGCGATCGTCAAGATTTTCGAAGAAAGCGGCCTGCGTGTCGTCGCCTCCAAGCGCGTCTGGATGAGCCGCCGGCAGGCCGAGGGCTTCTACGCCGTGCACAAGGAGCGCCCCTTCTTCGGCGAACTGTGCGACTTCATGTCCTCGGGTCCGACCGTCGTCCAGGTGCTTGAAGGCGAAAACGCCATCGCCAAGAACCGCGAAGTGATGGGCGCGACCAACCCCGCCGATGCTGACGAGGGCACGATCCGCAAGCTTTATGCCGATTCGATCGGCGAGAACTCGGTGCACGGTTCGGATGCGCCGGAAACCGCCGCCGAGGAAATCGCCTACTGGTTCGCCGAAACCGAAATCGTCGGCTGACCCGAAAGCCATGTGCAATTCTGGAAAGCCGGGCGTTTCAGCGCCCGGCTTTTTCATGCCCGGATGGCAAGAGCCTCGAACCGTTCCCGAGCGCTCTTCGGCAGCGAAGTCGACCGGCGCGTCGTCAGGTCGGTCAGAACGATCGCGCTGCGACAGCTCGCCACGCGCTGATCACCGGCAAAAAGCCCCTGGACAAGCGTCAGCGACGATTTGCCGATGCGCCCAACGCCGCTGGCGACGCTCACATCGCCAGGGAACATCAGCTCGCGTTCGAAGCGGATCGTCAACTCGGCGATCACAAATTGCGTGCCGTCCGGCGGCAGCCCGCGTCCCGGATCGTAAAGGAATGCGACGCGGCCGCTCTCGAACAGGGTGGCGAAAACCGCATTGTTGATGTGCCCCTGCATGTCGGTGTCACCAAAGCGCAGCCTTTCGGTGATCTGATGGGGGTAGGCGGCCTGGCTGCGCGGCGAGTCGGCGGCTGTCATGGTCTCTCCGGTCCGTCGGTTGGGGTTTTTGCGCCTGCGGGGTGCGACGAAAACGGCATAGGCAAGCCGTTAAGGGCGTTCTAAGCTTTATCAGGTACCGTCAGTATGTTGAGTTGGGAAGTGGGTTTGACGTGAGTGCTGTAGCCACGGATACCGAACTGGTCGTCGCGCCCGGGGGCGATTATCCGGACTATGCGCGAGAGGAACGCATCGCCGATGGTACGATCCATGTGCTGGGCGTTCTGACGAGCCTGATCGGCTTTGCCTTCGTCTACGCTTTTGCTTTCACCACGCTGTCGGTGCCGCTCAACGCCGCGCTGATCATCTACGGGCTGACGGTGTTCGGCTTGTTCTGTTTTTCCGCCGCCTATCACATGACGCCCTGGCCCGAAACGCGGCCGCTTCTGCGCCGCTTCGACCAGGCCGCGATTTTCCTCAAGATCGCCGGCTCGTACACGCCTGTCGTCGTCCTGATCGGCGGGGGGTTGGCCTATTCCATGCTTGCGATGATCTGGGCAGCGGCATTGCTTGGCGCTGCCGGCAAGCTGTTTTCGGGCGGCGTGCTCGATCGCTACACCGTCCTGCTCTATCTGGCGATGGGCTGGGCGAGCCTGCTTTTGGTCTGGCCGATGTTTTCGACCGTTCCCTTCGTCGATGCCTGGCTGATCGTCGCCGGCGGGCTGACCTATTCCGTCGGCGTGATTTTCCATCAATGGGACGGGCTGAAATACCAGAACGCGGTGTGGCACGGCTTCGTTCTCAGCGCCTCGGCCTGCCATTTCATCGCCATCGTCCACGCCTCGTTCGCGCTCGGCGCTTAGGCACCCAAACCGTTCTAGCGGTCAGCCGTATCCAGCCAGCGGTCCGCGTCGCGCATATCGGCATCGTTGGCCGCGACCCAGGCGCCAAGCGTGCCGTCGGCAAGATGTTCGCGTTTCCAGAACGGGGCGCTGGTTTTCAGATAATCCATCATGAAATCCGCCGCCTCGAAGGCGGCGCGCCGATGCGCCGATGCCGCAACGACAAGGACGATGCCGTCGCCCGGCCTGATCAGCCCATGCCGGTGGATCACGGCGAGCGCGTCGAGCGGCCATCGTTTGCACGCATCCTCGGCGATGCGCCGCATCTGCGCCTCGGCCATGCCCGCATAATGCTGCAGTTCGAGCGCTTCCAGGCGGCCGCCTTCGTGCCGGCACAGGCCGGTGAAGGTGACGAGCGCGCCAATGCCCGGTTGCGCCTCGGTGATCGCCGCGCACTCGCGCGCCGCATCGAACGGCTCGGCCTGAACGCGGATGTCGGGCGGCGCGCGCATCGCCGCGTCAGCCGCCGGTCATCGGCGGAAACAGCGCGATCTCGCGGGCCGTGCCGATCGTGTCGGTGGGATGGATATGCTCCTGGTTGACGGCCATGCGGATCGCCTGCGCGTCATCGAGCGCCAGCGCGTAATTCTCGCCGCGCCCCTTCAGCCATGCCATGACGTCGGCACCGGTGCGCATGTCCTCCGGCAGGTCGAGCATCTCTTCATCGACCCCGATGCGCTCGCGCACCCAGGCAAAATAGATGAATTTGACCGGTGTCGCCATTCTAACCTCCCGTCACATGCCGCATGCCGGCGCGGAAATAGTCCCAGCCCGTATAGAGCGTAATCAGCGCGGAAACCCACAACAGCACCAGACCGATTTCCGAGACCAGGGGCACGATCTTGTCGCCCGCCGGGCCGGCCAGAAGAAAACCGATGGCGATCAGTTGCATTGTGGTCTTCCATTTGGCCAGTTGGCTGACCGGCACCGACACCTTCACGGCGGCGAGATACTCGCGCAGGCCCGAAACCAGGATCTCGCGGCACAAGATGATGATCGCTGCCCACAGCGACCAGCCGGCAATCGTCCCTTCGGCGGCCAGCAGCAGCAGCGCGACCGAGACCAGAAGCTTATCGGCGATCGGGTCGAGCATCTTGCCGATGGCCGAACCCTGCTGCCATTTGCGTGCCAGATAGCCGTCCAGATAGTCGGTGATCGATGCGATCACGAAGATGGCCAGCGCCCACCAGCGGGCCGTGTCGCTGGCCTGGAGGCTGCCCTCGGCGAAAAAGCACAGCACCATCAGCGGCACGGCGACGATCCGGGCGTAAGTCAGAAGGTTGGGAACCGAAAAAGTGTGTGATGCGGGCGTGTTCGCCATCGGTCAGAAGAAGCCCTTTCAGGCCTTGGGTTGGAGCCCTAATCAGCATCGCCAGTGCGGGGCGTCAAGCGCGCGTCGAAATCGGTGTTCTACGCGCTGTCATGGAAATGGGCGTAAATCTGGGCGGCGATCGCGTCCGAAATCCCCTCCACCTTGGCAATGTCCTCGGCCGAGGCGCGCGCGACCGCCTTTGCGGTGCCGAAATGGTGCAGCAGCGCCCGTTTTCGGGCCGGCCCGATGCCGTCGATCTCGTCGAGCGGGTTGGCGACCATCTCCTTCTTGCGCCGCGCGCGATGGCTGCCGATGGCGAACCGGTGCGCCTCGTCGCGCAGGCGCTGGGTGAAATAGAGCACCGGATCGCGCGGCGGTAGCGAGAAATCCTTGCGCCCGGGCATGAAGAAGCGCTCGCGGCCGGCATCGCGATCGGGGCCCTTGGCGACGCCGATCAGGTCGATTTGCTCGGCAATGCCCAGATCGTCGAGGATCGTCTTGACCGCGTTGAGCTGGCCCAGCCCGCCATCGATCAGCAACAGGTCAGGCCAGGCCGGCAGTGTGCCGCTGTCCTCGGTTTCGGTGCTATCGCCTTGGTCGTCCCGTTCGGGGCCATGTTCCTTGACAAGGCGTGCAAAGCGCCGCTCCATCACCTCGCGCATCATGCCGAAATCATCGCCCGGCGTCAGCTCTTCCGAGCGGATGTTGAACTTGCGGTACTGGTTTTTCACGAACCCTTCCGGGCCGGCGACAATCATCGCGCCGACCGCATTGGTGCCCATGATGTGGGAATTGTCGAACACCTCGATGCGGCGCGGCACCCGTTCCAGCCCGAATGTTTCGGCAAGCCCCTTCATCAGCTTGGCCTGCGACGAGGTTTCGGCCAGCCGACGGCCGAGCGCCTCCTTGGCGTTGGCCATGGCGTGGCCCACCAGGTCGCGCTTTTCTCCGCGCCTAGGCACAAGAATCGACACCTTGCGGGCAGCGCGCAGGTTCAGCGCCTCCTCGAGCAAGTCGCTTTCGGCAATCTCGTGCGACAGAAGGATCAGGCGCGGGCAGGGCTTGTCGTCATAAAATTGCGACAGGAACGCGCCGAGCACGTCGCCAGGCTCCATCGCCGCGTCGGCCTTCGGAAAATAGGCGCGATTGCCCCAGTTCTGACCGGTGCGGAAAAAGAAGACCTGGACGCAGGTCACGCCGCCTTCCTGATGGACGGCGAAGACATCGGCTTCCTCGATGCCCTGCGGGTTGATGCCCTGCTGGCTTTGGATCGCAGTCAGGGCGCCGATGCGGTCGCGATAGACAGCGGCCCTCTCAAAATCGAGATCTTCGGCCGCCTCCTGCATCGTCCGCGCCATCTGCGATTGGACGGCCCGGCTCTTGCCGGACAGGAACGCCTTGGCCTCATCGACCAGCGACGCGTAATCGTCCGCCGAAATCTCGCCCGTGCACGGCGCCGAACAGCGTTTGATCTGGTAGAGCAGGCAGGGCCGCGTTCGGCTCTCATAGACGCTGTCGGTGCAGGTGCGCAAAAGGAACGCGCGCTGCAATGCGTTAATCGTCCGGCCGACCGCGCCGGCCGAGGCGAACGGGCCGAAATAGTCGGCCTTCCTGGTGCGCGCGCCGCGATGCTTGAAAAGGCCCGGCGCCGCATGGTCCGCCGTCAGCATGATGTAGGGAAAGCTCTTGTCGTCGCGCAAAAGCACGTTGAAGCGTGGCCGCAGGCGCTTGATCAGATTGGCTTCGAGCAGCAGCGCCTCGGTTTCGCTGCGGGTCGTCACGAACTCCATCGACGCGGTCTGCGCGATCATCCGCGCGATGCGGTTGGTGTGTCCGCCAAGCCGCGCATAGCTCGTCACCCGGTTCTTCAGCGATTTGGCCTTGCCGACATAAAGAACGTCGCCGCTTGCATTGAACATGCGATAGACGCCCGGCCGGTTCGGCAGGCGCTTGGCGAGCGCGGTGATCAGCCCGGGACCGGCGAGATCGCTTTCGGTCGCGGTCTGCTGTTCCCAGACCAGATTACGTGCCAGCGCCTTGCCGGAAACGGCCGAATCGGCGTCGGGCAGGGAATCGGTGTCCGGTGTCTGGTCCATCGCATCTATGTGGGGCAGGTTATCGGCGCGGTTCAAGTGCGCGCCTGTCAGCAGACAATGCCCGGCAGGTGCCGCTTCACTCTCCGGCGATGGCATCGGGCGTCTGCCAGGCCAGATGCTGGCCGCCGTCGAGCGCGATCATCTGTCCCGTCACCGAACGCGCTTTCCAAAGATAACGGACCGTCGCGCCGAACTCGGCCAGTTCCGGCCCGCGGCCCAAAGGCACCGCATCGGTTTGCGCGGCGAAGTCCGCTTCGCTCTGGCGCGGGTTCTTCAGCGCCGGCCCTGGGCCGATCGCGTTGACGCGAATGCGCGGCGCGAGCGTCTGGGCCATGGTCTGCGTTGCCGTCCAGAGCGCCGACTTCGACAGCGTGTAGGAGAAAAAGCGTGGCGTCGGCTTCCAGACGCGCTGGTCGATCATGTTGACGATCAGGCCATGCCGGTCTTCCGGCAACGCGTCGGCCAACGCGCCTGCAAGCAGGACGGGCGCGCGGACATGCAGGTCGAAGTGATCGTCCCAGATGCCGTCATCGATGGCACCGACCCCATCGTCCAGGAAGACCGACGCGTTGTTGACCAGAATGTCGATCGGGCGCTCCAGCGCTTCGGCCGCCCTGCCGACCAGTGCGCGCGCCTGCGCGGCATCGGTCAGATCCGCCTGCAGCGCGACGGCGCGGCCTGAGACCGCCGACAGCGCTTCGGCCAGCGATTGCGCCTCGGCGATCGAGGAACTGGCATGGATGGCAACGTCGAACCCGTGTGCGGCAAGGTCGGAAGCGATGACGCGGCCGATCCGCTTGGCGCCGCCGGTCACCAGAATGGCCGGCTTTTTCGTTTCGATGTGGTGGTCGGCCAAGACAGAGCCTCGCAAGGGTCGTTAGAAGACCATCACGACATAGGCCACATAGCCGGTAAGCATAGCCGCACCCAGCACTTTTCCGGTGGTGATGCGTGCAAAGCAGATGGTTGCCAGAAGCAGCGACGTGGCGAGCATCACCCAATTGTCCCGGATGATGATGTCCGGCGAGACCGGAACGGCAACCACCATGCCGGTGATGCCCATGATCGCGGCGAGGTTGAAGATGTTCGATCCGATAATGTTGCCCAGCGCCACATCGGCTTCCCGGCGCATCGCCGCAGAAAGCGTCGTCGCAAGCTCCGGCAACGACGTTCCGATCGCGACGATCGTCAGCCCGATGGCCGCCTCGGAAACACCGAACGCGCCGGCGATGCCTGATGCGCCGGTCACGGTGAAGTGCGCCGCGATCGGCAGGCCGATGATCCCGCCGACCAGAAAGACCGTGATCATCAGGGGCCCGTGCGGCGCCTCGCCGATCTCGTCATGATAGTCGCCGGGCACCTCCTCCTCGTCGGCCTCTGCGATCGCCTGGCGCGCGCGGATCGCCTGGGCGATGATGAAGACGACCAGCCCGCCGAACAGGCCCATCGCCTCGAGGCGGCTGAGCATGCCGTCGCTGATCAGCCACATGAAGGCAACCGTGAACACCAGCATGATCGCCACATTGCGCGACAGGCCGCGCTGATTGGCGTGGATTGGCGAAAACAGCGCCGGCAGCCCCATCACCAGCAGCACATTGGCGATGTTCGAGCCGACCACGTTGCCCGTGGCGATGTCGGGAACCCCGGTCAGCGCCGATTGCAGGGCGACGAACAGTTCGGGCGCCGACGTGCCGAACGCGACGATTGTCAGGCCAATGATCAGCGCCGGAATGCCGAGATTCTCCGCCAGCCCGACCGCGCCCTTGACCAGATAATCGCCGGCAAAGACCAATAGCACCAGACCGGCGACGAGCATGGCGATGTCAAACAGCATGTCGGGGATCTTTGCGCCCAGGAGAGATGTGAAATGAACCGCCTATATACGCGCTCCCCGGCCAAATGAAACAGCACGTGCCGAAAATCGGCACAGCCGGCCTGTGGCCCAAATGCAACGCTGCGGAACTGCCACATTTGCGTCACTGAAACTCCCAATTTGCGATGCGGCTTCGCCGCAATTGCACGCCATTTCGGTCTCCGGAGCTTGGGGGCACCCGTGGGCGGTTTATTCCGCGCGGGAACCACGCAGAGTTTTGGAGTTCTGACATGAAAAAGACATCGACGCTTCTGGCGGCTGTTTCGCTGGCCGTCCTGACAAGTGCCGGCGCGGCAATGGCGGCCGATGCCATTGACGTTCCGCCCGAGCCGCCAGCAGCCCCGCCGGTGGCATTTGCGCCCGCCGCCACCTGGTCCGGTTTTTACGCCGGTGCGTTCGGCGCCTACAATTTCGGCACTTTTGACGCTTCGATCGGCGACATTGATGCCGAAGGTTTTGCCGGCGGCGCGTTCGCGGGCATCAACTTCCAGGATGGCGCATTCGTCTATGGCGCGGAAGCCGATCTTGGCTATTCGGGCGCTGACGGCACGCTGGGCGGCGCCGTCGCCGAACAGGGCGTCTTCGGCTCGCTGCGCGCGCGTGTGGGCTATGCGTTCGATCCGTTCATGATCTACGCCACCGCCGGTGGCGCGGCGACCCAGGCCGAAGTGACCGCCGGCGTCAATTCCGACGAGAACACCCATCTGGGCTGGACCGTCGGTGTCGGCGCTGACGCCATGCTGACCGACAATGTGTTCGGTCGTCTCGAATATCGTTACACCGACTATCAGGACAAGAACTTCAACCTGGGCGGCACGATCGTCTCTTCCGGCTTTCAGGAGAGCACGGTCCGCGCCGGTATCGGCCTGAAGTTCTGATCATCGGTTGATGTCAAACCGAAAGGCCGCGTCCCCCCCCCCCGACGCGGCCTTTTTTCGTGTCAGGACGGTTTGAGGTCGTCATAGTCCGGGAAGGCCTCGGCAAACCGGGTGATGAAACGCCGCAGCCGTGGCCGGCCGCGCCGCCAGTTCAGGTCGGCAAAGCGCAGATCGGCATAGCCGAGCGCCGCAGCCAGCGCGAAATGGGCGCCGTGCAGGCGGCCGCGCAGGGCCGGGACTTCCATCTCCAGCCAGTCGAACGTCCGCTCGGCCTTGCGCGCCTGATAGTCGAGCCAAGGCGTGTGGACTTTTTCCTCGGGCCGCATGCGCCGTTCATAAACCTGCGCCAAAAGCACGTCGCACAGCCCGTCCGAGGCCGCTTCCAGAATGTCGGTCTTGCGCCTTTTGTCCTTCGGCCGCGGATAGAGCTTGTTGCCGCTCATCCGGTCCAGTTCGCCCATGATCGCCCGGCTGTCGAAGATCGCCGTGCCGTCGTCAAGCACCAGGGTGGGGATCTTGCCCAGCGGATTGGCGCCGGTCAGTTCGGGCGGCGCTTCGCCTGTCGCGATGATCTTGGGCGTCAGCGCAATGTCGAGTTCGAGCGTGATCTCGAGATAGCGCGCCGCCATGCGCACCTTGGCGCTGTAGGGCGAGGCTGGCGAATAAAGAAGGGTGGGCATGAAGGCTCCTTTCACTGGGAGGGCGGCACGACGACCGTCGGCAGCGGGCAATCGCGGCGGTCGACTTCGGGACAGGACGCATAGCCGGCCAGATCGCGTGTCAGGCAGATGCGCACATCGCGCAGGAAGCGCCGGTCGCATGTGACCGCCACCGATGTCGCCGGCATGTCCGGATTGGCATCGAGGAACGCCTGTTCGACGCTTTCGGGCTCAAGCCGCTCGATCGACGCGCGATCGCGGAACGTCTCGGGAATGGCGATTCTGGCGAAGGCTTCCCGCGTGGTCGCAAAATAGTCGGCTTGGGTGAGGCCCGTGCAACTGCCATGCTTTTTCCACTGGTGCCGGACCAGTCCCGTCGATGGCATGATGTCGGCCAGCGCTCTGGCCCGGTCGCGCGGCACCGACAGCGGCTCGGCCGTTTCGCAATATTCCGGCCAGCCGCGCGCGAACTGCGGCCAGAGGCCATGCACGATGAAGTCGAAATCGGCGCCTCGGCCGCATTGCTGCTTGTTGGCGCGTTCGCCCTCGGAGGCGCAATAGCCCGGCGACCAGGACAGGGCGAGGACATAGAAGTCGAAACCCTCGCCGACGGGAAGCGATCCCGGCGGCGCTGTGGACTCAGCCGGCGCGTCGCAGGCGGCCAGAAGGCCGGCCGCGAGCAACCCCAGAACGGCGAGAGGGCGCATGATGCGTCAGCGCAGGACGCGGCAGGCCGAATTGTAGACGTTCCACCGGTCAAAGCCCGAGACGCAGAACTCGACATTGGAGCCGATCGAGGCAAAGCCCGCGCCGCCCTCGATCAGATACCAGATCTTGCGTTCGCGCCCGTCCGACAAATGCGCGGTCGCATGGCAGTAACGCCGGGGTATCGGCCTCGCATCATGGACGTCCTGCGGCCGATAGCGGTGCTGGTGGATGCCGGTGATGTCGGCGATCGCCAGATCGTCGCGATGGTGCACGTGCCGCGCCTGATGGGAAAAGCGCGTCTTGATCATTTTGAGCATCGCCGGGTCGGCACATTCGGCGCTCTCGCGCAGCGGATAATAGGGGTCGTGCGCCGATGCCTGCGTCATCGCTGTTGTCAGCGCGCCGATCAATGCCGCGCATGTCAGGGAAAGTTTGATCATTGGCCTGTCCGTGCCTTGCCTTGGCGATGCATAGCAAGCGCGTCCGCCAAGGCCAAGCGCGGCGACGCACCTTTCGGCAATTTGTGGTCGTTGTTGCCTCAACTCAACGCTTCGATCCGGCACGCGCCGGCACCGGGCTGACGTTCCAGGCGCTGCACCAGCCAAGGCAGCAGCGTTTCGAGTTCGGACGCCAGCGTGTAGGGCGGGTTGATGATTGCCATGCCCGAGCCGTGAAACGCGGCGTCCGCCGGCGCGGCGACCGTCATTTCGATGAGCAGTGTGTCGCTGAAGCGTTGGCCAACCCCCCCACGGAACGCATCGACGGCCGCTTCATGCTTGATCGGATACCAGGCGAGGAACGTGCCCGTCGCGAAACGCTGCACGGCCGCGTCAAGACCGTTGAGCATGATGTCGAATTCGTTGCGCGCCTCGAACGGCGGATCGATGATGACGAGCCCACGCCGTTCGGGCGGCGGAAGCAGGGTTTTCAGTGCCTGCCAGCCATCCACATGATTGACGCGTATGCGGCCGGCGCGGGCAAAACGCGCGGCCAGCGCGCTGTGATCCGCATCATGCAGTTCGCAAAACACCGCCCGGTCCTGCGGCCGCATCAGATGGGCGATCAGCGCCGGTGATCCGGGATAGAAGCGCGGATTGCCAGTACCGTTGAGCGACCGAACCGCATCGGCGAACGGGCCAAGCAGCGCGGCTGCCGCTTCCGGCGCACCATCCAGATGCGGCCACAGCCGGCCGATGCCGTCAACGGCTTCTGCGGTCTTGCGCGCCGCCTCGCTCTGAAGATCGTAGACGCCGAGCCCGGCATGGGTGTCGAGCACGAAGAGCGGCTTGTCCTTGCGCTGTAGATAGGTCAGCGCGCGCGCCAGGATCAGATGTTTGACGATGTCGGCGAAATTGCCGGCGTGAAAGGCATGCCGGTAGTTCATCGCGCGGTCTGCTCGATCAGCATCCTCAGCGCTTCGGGATAGAGCCGGTGCTCCTCGGCCAGAACGCGCGCGGCGAGCGTGTCCGGAGTGTCGCCGGACAGCACCGGCACACGGGCCTGCGCGATCACCGGCCCCTCATCCATGCCGGCCGTGACATGGTGCACCGAACAGCCATGTTCGGCGTCGCCCGCCGCCAGCGCGCGGGCATGGGTGTCGAGCCCCTTGTGGCGCGGCAGCAGCGAGGGATGGATGTTGATGATCCGGCCCTGCCAGGGCGCCAGGAAGTGGGCGCTGAGAAGCCGCATGAAGCCGGCAAGGCACACAAACTCGGCGTTCCAGGCACGCAACTGGTCACCGATGGCCGCCTCATGGGCGGCCTTGTCGGCGAATTCGGCGCGGGGCAGGGCAGCGGTCGCGATGCCGCGTTGCGCTGCAACGGTAAGCCCGCCGGCACCGGCCCGATCCGTGAGCACGCCGACGATCATGGCGGGATAATCGTTGGCCGCGCAGGCGTCGGCCAGCGCCTCCATGTTCGATCCGCGCCCGGAAATCAGTATCGCGACACGGCGTTTGCCGTCGCTGGTCACAGGGCCAGCGTCCCGTGATAGCGGACGGCGGTTGCGGCCTCGTCGCGCGGCACCAGCCGCCCGATCTCCATGACGGTTTCGCCTTCATCGGCAAGCGCGGTTGCGACCGCCTCGGCCCTGTCCGCATCGGCGACGACCACCGTGCCGACACCGCAATTGAAGGTGCGCAGCATCTCTTCGGCCCGCACGCCGCCCGTGCTGGCCAGCCAGCAAAAGACCGGCGGCACGGTGATGGCACCAAGGTCGATCTCCGCCGAAAGCGCCTCGGGCAGCACGCGCGGCAGGTTTTCGGTCAGCCCGCCACCCGTGATGTGGGCAAGGGCACGAACGGCATCGGTTTTGCGGATCGCCGCCAGAAGCGGTTTGACATAGATGCGTGTCGGCTCGAGCAATTCAGCGCCCAGTGTCCGGTCGGCATCAAACGGGGCAGCGTCGGCCAAACCGGTGCCGGACATCTCCACGATGCGCCGGACCAGCGAAAAGCCGTTGGAATGAACGCCCGAGGAGGCAAGGCCCAACAGGACATCGCCCGGTTTCATGTCCTGCCGCGGCAGCAGCGTGCCACGCTCGGCCGCGCCCACGGCGAACCCGGCCAGATCATAGTCGCCGCCCGCATACATGCCCGGCATCTCCGCCGTCTCGCCGCCGATCAGCGCGCATCCGCCCCTTCTGCAGCCCTCGGCGATGCCATCGACAATGGCCGTGCCCTGCGCGACATCGAGCGCGCCGGTGGCCAAATAGTCGAGAAAGAACAGCGGCTCGGCGCCCTGAACCACAAGATCGTTGACGCACATGGCCACCAGATCGATGCCGACCGTGTCGTGAATTCCGGTGTCGATGGCGAGCTTGAGCTTTGTGCCAACGCCGTCATTGGCCGCAACCAGCACCGGATCGGAAAAGCCCGCAGCCTTCAGGTCGAACAGGCCGCCGAACCCGCCGATGGCCCCGTCCGCGCCGGGCCTTGCGGTGGAGCGAACCAGCGGCTTGATCGCATCGACCAGCGCATTGCCCGCATCGATATCGACACCGGCATCCGCATAGGTCAGCCCGTTGGATGCATCGGCCTTGTCGATATCGTTCATCGGATGCTCGTCTCGTTCGTCGTTCAACTGATCGCGCTCTTATGGCATTGACCCCGGCGATGCCACGCCCCATCCGGTCGCAGCCACAGAAAATCGGCGCCCTATGCCAGCTGAATTCGAACGCCGACCGCCTTGGAACGGCCGCGCCACTCGGCCATATGTAAGTCATGACGCATCATGATCCGGCAGCACCGGTCCTTTTGACGGTTCCCAACGCGATCACGCTGGCGCGGATCGCGGCGGTGCCGCTGTTCGGCTGGCTGATGGTGAACGGCCAGTGGATGGCCGCGTTCTGGCTCTTCATCGTGGCCGGCCTGTCCGACGCGGTCGACGGCATCGTCGCGCGCTGGTTCGATCAGGGCTCGGTGCTCGGCGCCTGGCTCGATCCGGTCGCCGACAAGGCGCTTCTGGTGACCGCCTTCGTTCTTCTCGCCGCGAGCGGGCTGGTGCCGTTCTGGCTGGTCGCGCTCGCCGTCGTGCGGGATGTGCTGATCCTTGCTGGCGTCGGGATCGCGCAATGGCGCGGCAAACCGCTGACCATTCGGCCGATGATGGTGTCCAAAGCGACCACGGCGGCACAGATCGCGCTGATCGCGCTTGTCCTGGGCGCCAATGCGTTTTCCGTTGCCGCAGCGATCGCGATCACCGTGCTCGTCTGGGCCACCGCCGTCTTGACCTTGGCCTCCTTTGCCACCTATGGCGTGGTGTTCGTGCGGCACATGGGTCAAGGCGGATATACCAGATGAGCGAGCATATCTCGACGCGTACGCTGCGCCGCCAGGCCTTCTTCTGGCTCGGTGCGCTCGCCGTGATGATCGCGTTTCTCTATGTGTTCCGGTCCATCCTGCTGCCCTTTCTCGCCGGCCTTGCGCTGGCCTATTTTCTCGATCCGGTCGCCGATTTCTTCGAGCGGCGCGGCCTGTCGCGCCTTGCTGCGACATCGCTGATCCTGGCGCTGTTCGTGCTTGTCTTTGCGCTGGCGCTCCTGGTCATCGTGCCGGTCCTGGCCACCCAGCTCATAGAGTTCGTCGATCGCCTGCCCGACTATCTGACCCGCATTCGCGAACTTGCCGCTGCGTTGCCCATCGATGTGAGCTGGCTGAACGGATTGGTCGACCTTGAATCGGGCCAGTTGCCCGCCGGCCTCGACCAGGTTCTGGCGCAGAGCGCGAGCTTCCTGACCGGCATCGCACAGGGCATCTGGTCGTCCGGCTTGGCGCTCTTGAACATTGTCGGCCTGTTCGTGGTGACCCCGGTTGTCGCCTTCTACATGCTGCTCGACTGGGACCGGATGATCGCCCGTATCGATGACTGCATCCCGCGCGACCATGTGGAGACCGTGCGCGAGATCAGCCGCGATGTGGATGAAGCGATTGCCGGCTTCATCCGGGGGCAGGGCACTGTCTGTCTGATCCTA
The DNA here is from genome assembly GCA_017642895.1 of Roseitalea sp. Classification (GTDB taxonomy): domain Bacteria; phylum Pseudomonadota; class Alphaproteobacteria; order Rhizobiales; family Rhizobiaceae; genus Roseitalea. The sequence goes on along the minus strand of JAEPON010000010.1, from coordinate 68,788 downwards.
GGCCTTTTCTATGCGATCGCGCTGACCATCGCTGGCCTCAATTTCGGCCTGCTGATCGGCCTGTTCGCCGGCCTGATCAGCTTTGTTCCCTATGTGGGTTCGCTCGTCGGGCTGGTTCTTTCCATCGGCGTCGCGCTGGTCCAGTTCTGGCCCGATTTCATCATGATCGCGGTCGTCGCCGCCATCTTTTTCGGCGGGCAGGCCGTGGAGGGCAACATCCTCCAGCCAAAGCTGGTTGGCGACAGTGTCGGCCTGCACCCGGTCTGGCTGATGTTCGCCCTTTTTGCCTTCGGTTCGCTGTTGGGCTTCACAGGCATGCTGATCGCCGTGCCGGCAGCCGCCGCCGTCGGTGTTCTGGTGCGCTTCGCCGTGCGCCGCTATCTGGACTCCGACCTGTATGTGGGATCATCCGAAGATCAGGGCCAATAGCCCGGACGCGATGATGGGACAGTCATGGCCGACCGACAGATGCTGCTTGATCTGGCGCACGCGCCGTCTTTGACGCGCGAGGATCTGATCGTCACCGGCGCCAATCGCGATGCTGCCGCGCTGGTCGATCGCTGGCCGGCCTGGGCATCGCCCTTTGCCGTGATCACCGGCGGTCCGGGCAGCGGCAAGACGCATTTGGCCAGCGTCTGGCAATCGGTGTCAGGCGCGCACATGCTGGCCGACCCGCAGCGGCCCTCGCCGTCCGATCTTGATGCTGCGCAGGCGGCCACGCCGGTCCTGTGCGACGGGCTGATGCCGGACGGGCTCGACGAGGCGGCGTTCTTTCATCTTCTGAACGCGGTGCGCGGCGCGGGTGGCTCGATCCTGATCACCGCCGAAACCGCGCCATCGGGCTGGCCCCTTGCGACGCCGGATCTCACATCGCGCTTCCGTGCCGCCACGGTCGCCAACCTCGGCCTGCCAGACGACGATCTGTTGCGCGCGGTGGCGGTCAAGCTGTTCGCGGACCGGCAGGTTGCCGTCGATCCGGCCGTCGTCGCCTATCTGCTGCCGCGTCTCGAACGCTCCCTGTCTTCGCTCGCCGACATCGTCGTCCGGCTGGATGAATTGGCGCTCGCCCGCAAGATGTCGATCACGCGACCGCTGGCGGCCGAAGTGCTGCATGATCTTGGGGACCGGGACCAGCCCGGCCTCGGTCTTTAAGCATGATCGGGCGAAGCGCTCGCCCTGTCACCAAATCGTGGTAATTGTGGATTAGGCAGGCCCCGGAATCGGTGAGGACACGCACGACAATGGACAAGACGGACCTTCAGGAGGTCGCCGCCAACTACGAAAATGAAGGCGAGGTGCACGGCGCGCCGACATCGCCAGTGGCAATGATCGCCATGGACGATCCGTCGCGCTTCATCAATCGCGAATTCTCCTGGCTGCAGTTCAACTGGCGCGTGCTGGACGAGGCGCGCAACGAGCGCCAGCCGCTGCTCGAACGTCTGCGGTTCCTGTCGATTTCGGCGGCCAATCTGGACGAGTTCTTCATGGTCCGTGTCGCCGGCCTTGCCGGGCAGGTGCGTGAAGGCGTGTCCGAACGCTCCGTCGACGGGCGGACGCCCGAAGATCAGCTCGACATGGTGCTCGAGGAGATCGCCCGCCTTCAGACCGAGCAGCAGGTCGTCCTGTCCGAACTGCGCGAGGAGATGGCCGGGGCCGGCATCGACATCGTCCGGGCCGAGAGCCTGTCGGACGCCGATCGCGACTGGCTCGAGGACGAGTTCCTGCAAACGATCTTTCCGGTGCTGACGCCGCTGTCCATTGATCCGGCGCATCCGTTCCCGTTCATCCCGAACCTTGGCTTTTCGATCGCGCTGCAACTGGTCAACCGCACGACCAAGAAGGTCATGAACGCGCTTTTGCGCCTGCCGACCGCCCTCAAGCGCTTCGTCGCGCTGCCCACCGAGGCGCCGAAATTCCGCTTCATCTCGCTTGAAGACATTGTCGGCCTCTACATCGCGCAGCTCTATCCGGGCTATGAGATTCGCGGACAGGGGACGTTCCGCATCATCCGCGACAGCGATCTGGAGGTGGAGGAAGAGGCCGAGGACCTGGTCCGGTTTTTCGAGAGCGCGCTCAAGCGTCGCCGCCGCGGGCAGGTCATCCGCATCGAGTTCGACCATGAAATGCCGCGCACGCTGCGCGAATTCGTGGCGCACGAACTGGGCGTTCCCGAAGCGCGCGTTTCGGTCCAGCCGGGCATTCTGGCGCTCACCACCGTCTCGGAGATCGTCAAGGTGCCGCGCGACGATCTGCTCTATGCGCCCTATACGGCGCGCTTTCCCGAACGCATCCGCGAGCATAATGGCGATTGCCTCGCCGCGATCGGACAGAAGGACATTCTCGTCCATCATCCCTATGAGAGCTTCGATGTGGTCGTCCAGTTCCTGCGTCAGGCCGCCGCCGACCCGGACGTGATCGCCATCAAGCAGACGCTGTACCGGACCTCCAACAACAGCCCGATCGTCCGCGCCCTGATGGATGCCGCAGAAGCGGGCAAATCGGTGACCGCCCTTGTCGAGCTCAAGGCGCGCTTTGACGAGGAGGCCAACATTCGCTGGGCCCGCGATCTCGAGCGGGCCGGCGTGCAGGTGGTGTTCGGCTTCGTTGAACTGAAGACGCACGCCAAGATGTCGCTGGTCGTGCGGCGCGAGGAAAACGGGCTGCGCTCCTATGTGCATCTGGGCACCGGGAATTATCATCCGATCACGGCGAAGATCTATACGGACCTTTCCTACTTCACCACGGACCCGGTGCACGCCCACGATGTGGCGCAGGTCTTCAACTTCATCACCTCCTATGCCGATCCGCCCGAGGACATGCGCCTCGCCGTCTCGCCGATGCACATGCGTGACCGTCTGGTCGGCCTGATCGAGGCTGAAACGGCGCACGCGCGAGAGGGCCGGCCGGCCGGCATCTGGATGAAGATGAACTCGCTGGTCGACGGCCATCTGATCGACGCGCTCTACGAGGCCAGCGCCGCCGGCGTCGAGATCGATCTCGTCGTGCGCGGCATCTGTTGCCTGCGCCCGCAGGTGCCGGGCCTTTCGGAGAACATCCGCGTCAAGTCGATCGTCGGCCGGTTCCTCGAACACAGCCGCATCTATTGCTTCGGCAATGGCAACGCCCTGCCGTCCGAGGATGCGATCATCTATATGGGGTCCGCCGACCTGATGCCGCGCAACCTCGACCGCCGCGTCGAAACGCTCGTGCCGCTCGAAAACGAGACCGTGCACGAACAGGTGCTCAGCCAGATCATGCTGGCCAACATGCTCGACAACCAGCAGAGCTACCAGGTTCTGGAAAATGGCCGGTCGCAGCGCATCGAACCGGGTCCCGACGAGGAAGAATTTGACGCGCAGACCTATTTCATGACCAATCCGAGCCTTTCGGGTCGCGGAAAGTCGTTGAAATCTTCCGCGCCGCAATTGATCGCGCACCGCAAACGGGATCAAAACGACGGTTGACGCGTTTTGATCCCGGTGAGAGATGACAGGGCTCTGGTCAATGATTGAAACCGAAGACGCCCAGGGCCGGCTCAAGAATCGCGCGCCGGTCGGCGTCGTCGATATCGGCTCCAATTCGGTTCGCATCGTCATCTATGAAGGCATGGTTCGGGCGCCGGCGGTCCTGTTCAATGAAAAGGTGTCCTGCGGGCTTGGCCGTGGCATCGCGCAGACAGGCCGCATGGACGAAGAAGCCGTCGAACGGGCGGTTGCGGCGCTGACCCGCTATCGTGCGCTCGCCGATCAGGCGGGCGTTGAAACGCTTTACGTTCTGGCGACCGCCGCCGCCCGCGAAGCGGACAACGGTCCTGATTTCATCGGCCGGGCGCGGGCCATCCTGCGCGCCGAAATCCGTATCCTGACCGGCGCCGAAGAGGCGCGCTATTCGGCCTTCGGTGTCATCTCCGCCTTTCGCGCTCCCGATGGCGTTGCCGGCGATCTGGGCGGCGGCAGTGTCGAGATGGTCGACGTCCGCGATCAGGAGATTGGCGACGGCGTGACGCTGCCGCTCGGCGGCATCCGGCTGCAGGACGCCTCGGGCGGCGATCTACGCGCCGCCGAGAAGATCGCGCGCAAGCTGATTGGCGGCTCGAAGATGGCCGATGCTTGCAAGGGGCGCCTCTTCTACGCGGTCGGCGGCACATGGCGGGCCATCGCCAAGCTGCATATGGAGGAGACGGGCTATCCGCTGCGCGTCACCCACGGCTACCAGATCACGCCCGAACAGGCGCAGAAGTTCCTGCGCAAGCTGATCGACACCGATCTCGACAAGCTCAAGGGCATTCACATCATTTCCTCGGCGCGCCGGGCGCTCCTGCCGTTTGGCGCGGTCGTCCTTTTGGAGATCATCCGCCGTATGAAGCCCTCGGCGATTGCCTTTTCGGCGCTTGGCGTCCGCGAGGGCTATCTGTTCGGCCAGCTCGACAAGGACATGCGCCGGCGCGACGGCCTTCTGGAAGCAGCCGACGAACTGGCGGTGCTGCGCTCGCGCTCGCCGCGCCATGCGCGCGAGCTGGCCCGCTGGACGGCCGACAGTTTTGCCGCCTTCGGCATCGACGAGACGGTCGATGAGGCGCGCTATCGTGATGCTGCCTGCCGGCTGGCAGACATTGGCTGGCGGGCCCACCCCGACTACCGCTCGGCGCAGTCGCTGGCGATCATCGCCTATTCGAGCTTCATTCAGGTCAGCCATGAGGGCAGGGCCTTCATCGCCCTTGCCAACTATTTCCGCTATGAGGGCCTGAAGAATGAAAGTCTTGCGCCGGAAATCCGAAGGCTGACCTCGGAGCGCATGTGGCAGCGCGCCAAGTGCCTTGGGGCCTTTTTGCGGGTGGCCTATCTCTTCACCGCGGCCATGCCCGGCGTCATCGCCGATCTGCGCTGGCGCAAGACCGAAGACGGCGCGATGGAACTTGTCGTGCCCGCCAACCGGGCGGCCCTGGCCGGCGAACGGCCCGAGGCGCGGCTGTCCCAGCTTGGCAAGGTAACCGGCGTCAATGTGGGTCTGGCGATTGCCGATCCGCCGTCAGATCGACGGTCGATATCCGCCGGTCGCTGAAGCCCAGTGAAATCTCGCCCGACAACAACCTGAGCGCGTCCGATCCGAACATTTCGCGCCGCCAGCCATGCATGGCCGGCACGTCCGCCTTTTCGCCATGCGAAGCGATCTGGTCGAGATGGTCCGACGTGGCGATCACCCGCTGCGCGACATTGTGCTTTTCCGCCGTCAGTTTGAGCAGAACCTTGAGAAGATCGGCCGCGGCGCCCGCGCCTTCGGGTGCGTTCGGCGGGCGCGGCACTTTGGGCAGGTCTTCGCGGTCGAGCGCGGCGACCTCGGCCACGGCGTCCAGAATGGCGGCACCCGCCGCCGAGCGCTCCATGCCCTTGTGGATGGTGCGCAGCCGCGACAGGGCGCGCGCGTCGCGCGGCTGCTGCTGGGCAGCTTCATAGATGGCATCGTCCTTCAGAACCCGGTTGCGCGGCACGTTGCGCTCGCGCGCCTGGCGCTCGCGCCAGGCCGCCAGCCGCTGCATGACAGCCAGATCGGCGGGCTTGCGCACGCGCATCTTCAGCCGCTTCCAGGCATCCTCGGGCTTGATGTCGTATGTGTCCGGACTGGTCAGGACAGCCATTTCCTCGGCCACCCAATGGGCGCGTCCGCGCTCGTCGAGCATCTCCGTCAGGCGCTTGTAGGCATCGCGCAGATGGGTAACGTCGGCCAGCGCGTAGTGAAGCTGCTTGTCGCTCAATGGGCGCAGTGCCCAGTCGGTGAAGCGCGACGTCTTGTCGATATGGGCGCCCGAAATGCGGCGGACGAGTTGGTCGTATGCGATCGCATCGCCGAAGCCGAGCACCATCGCGGCGACCTGCGTGTCAAAAATCGGATGCGGGACATGGCCGCTGAGATTGACGAAGATCTCGATATCCTGCCGCGCGGCGTGAAACACCTTGATCACGCTCTCATCGTTCAGAAGCGCGAAAAGCGGGGCAAGGTCCATGCCTTCGGCCATCGGGTCGATCAGCACAGCTTCATCGTCGCTGGCCATCTGTATCAGGCACAGGATCGGCCAGAAGGTCGTCTCGCGAACGAATTCGGTGTCGATCGTGATGTAATCGTGGGCGGCCATGCGGGCGCAGACCGCTTCAAGCGCCGCCGTCGTGACGATCGGCTCGGGCGCTGATTCATGGTTGTCCGTCATGGGTGCCGGTCCTTAGCCGAGGTCTCGCCGCTTGTCGAACCGTTTTCGCCATCGGTGCTGTTGCTGCCGCGCGCCATCCGGGTAAAGACCGGCGAGGTGCGCAGCAGCCATGAGAACGGCCCGCGTGCATCGGCGGGCACCGGCCCGCGCGCCCGCATGCGCCAGATGGTGGCGGCGATCAGCGCGCCATGGACCACGCTCGTATAGGTGAAGAGCGCATTGGGGCCGAACGCCTGCACGATGGCGGACGAGGCGTAGGGGCCGATCGAGGCGCCCAGCGAGAAAAAGAACATCAGGCCCGCCGCGACCATCACATGTTCGCCCGGTTTTGCGTGATCGTTGGCGTGGGCCGCCGACAGCGAATAGAGCGGCAGCGCGAAGGCGCCGAAAAGGAAGATGCCCAGATAGTTGAGGAGCGGCGCCGTGCCCGCGCCGAGCGACAGGAACAGGCCGGCGGCCACCGCGCCCGCCGTTGTGAACAAGAGCACGGTGCGCCGGTCGTACCGGTCAGACAAATGGCCGAGCGGGTATTGCAACACCGCTCCGCCGACAATGCCGACGCTCATGAAGATCGCGACATCGGTGATCGACAGGCCGATTCCCTCCGCATAGAGCGGACCGATCAGCCGGAACGCGCCATTCGTCGCGCCGACCGTCACGCAGCCCATGCAGGCCAGCGGCGACAGGGTCCAGATGCCCCTGAGATCGAACTTGAACTCGGCCGGCGGCCTGGGGTTCGAGCGGTCGGCCAGGGAGACCGGCACGAGCGACAGCGTGATCATCACGCACATCACGGCAAAAAGGGTGAAGCCTTCGGCCCCAAGACCCGGCAGCAGGAATTGTGCGCCGGTCACCGCGAAAACATCGACGATGCGATAAATGGCGAGAACCCGCCCGCGCGTTTCGTTGGCAACGCCCGAATTGATCCAGCTTTCGATCGTTGTGAAAAGTCCGGCAAAGCAGAAGCCGACGAAAAAGCGGATGATGATCCAGGCGACCGGATCGATGACGATCATCAGGAGCAGGGTTCCCGATGCGGCAATCGCCGCGAGCGCGGCGAATGTGCGGATATGGCCGACCGCGTTCAAAAGCCGCGTGATGTAAAGGCAGCCCAGAAGAAAGCCGGTAAAATATGCCGTGCCCATCAGGCCGATCAGCGAGGTGGAAAAGCCCTCCTGCGCGCCGCGAATGGCAATCGCCGTGCCCTGAACGCCATTGCCGGCAAGCAGGATGCCGGCGGCGATGAACAATGGAATGAGCGGGCGAAGCTGCCACATGGGGAGCGATCCGGACGAGCGGGCGAAGGCCGACTTCCCCGTACAGCAACAAATGCCGGGCGCGGCAAGGGCAGTTCTTGACAAAAGCGGGCGCGCATGCGCTTTTCCGCGCGTTTTCCCGACCAGGCAATTGCATGCGGCTCAAGCGCCGCAGCCCTGATCCACAAAGAGGCCAGTCATGCACCGTTATCGCAGCCACAATTGTGGCGCCTTGCGTAAATCCGACGCCGGCTCGACCGTCCGGCTTGCGGGCTGGGTTCACCGTGTGCGCGACCATGGTGGCGTGCTGTTCATCGACCTGCGCGACCATTACGGCATCACGCAGATTGTCGCCGATCCCGACAGCCCCTGCTTTGCCCAGGCGGAGACGGTGCGCGCCGAATGGGTGCTGCGGATCGACGGCGCGGTCAAGGAACGCGCCGCCGATCTGGTCAATGCGGACTTGCCAACCGGCGAGATCGAACTTTACGCGCGCGATCTGGAAGTGTTGTCGAGCGCCGAGGAACTGCCGCTGCCGGTCTTCGGCGAACCCGACTATCCCGAGGACATCCGCCTCAAATACCGCTTCCTCGATTTGAGGCGCGACACGCTGCATGCCAACATCATGACGCGCACCAAGGTGATCACGTCGATGCGCCGGCGCATGGAAGAGGCCGGTTTTACCGAATTTTCGACGCCGATCCTGACCGCGTCGTCACCGGAAGGCGCCCGCGATTTCCTCGTGCCGTCGCGCATCCATCCCGGCGAATTTTACGCGCTGCCGCAGGCGCCGCAGATCTACAAGCAGTTGCTGATGGTTTCGGGCTTTGACCGCTATTTCCAGATCGCGCCCTGCTTCCGCGACGAGGACCCGCGCGCCGACCGGCTGCCGGGCGAATTCTACCAGCTCGATCTCGAAATGAGCTTTGTCGAGCAGGATGACGTGTTCGCGGCCATGGAACCGGTGATCCGGGGCGTCTTCGAGGAGTTCGCCGACGGCAAGCCGGTGACGCCTCAGTTCCGCCGTATCCCCCATGACGAGGCGATCGCCAAATACGGCACCGACAAGCCGGACCTGCGCAACCCGATCACCATGGAAGACGTCTCCGAGCACTTTCGCGGATCGGGTTTCAAGGTGTTCGCCAACATTCTGGCCAATGACGACAAGGGCGCCGTGTGGGCCATTCCCGCGCGCACGGGCGGCAGCCGCGCATTCTGCGATCGGATGAATTCCTGGGCGCAAGGGGAAGGGCAGCCGGGCCTCGGCTACATCTTCTGGCGTGACGAGGACGGCCAGGTGAGCGGCGCCGGCCCGATCGCCAAGAATATCGGCCCCGAGCGTACCGAAGCGATCCGTCAGCAGCTTGGTCTGGACGCGGGCGATGCCTGCTTCTTTGCCGCCGGCGACCCCAAAAAGTTCGCTGCTTTTGCCGGCGATGCGCGCACCCGCGCCGGCGAGGAACTCGATCTGGTCGACCGTGACCGGTTCGAACTGACCTGGATCGTCGATTTCCCGTTCTTTGAATGGGACGAAGAGGAAAAGCGCGTCGATTTCGGCCACAACCCCTTCACCATGCCGCGCGGCGGGCTGGAAGCGCTGGAAAACGACGACCCGCTGACCATCAAGGCTTGGCAATATGATCTGGTCTGCAACGGGTTCGAGATTGCCTCGGGCGGTATCCGCAACCATCTGCCGGACGTGATGGTCAAGGCGTTCGGGATCGTCGGCCTCGACCAAAAGGTCGTCGAGGACCGGTTCGGCGGCCTGTTCCGCGCGTTCCACTATGGCGCGCCGCCCCATGGCGGCATGGCCGCCGGCGTCGACCGTATCGTCATGCTGCTGGTCGGCGCCAAGAACCTGCGCGAGGTGACCCTGTTCCCGATGAACCAGCAGGCGCAGGATTTGCTGATGGGCGCGCCGGCCGAGGCCAGCCCGGCGCAGTTGCGCGAACTCAACCTGCGCATCAATCCGCAGGCCAAGGCGCAGGCCGACTGACAGGCCAGCGCCGTGTCCGACAGTTTTCGGATCGTTGGCGGATTTCCGGAAGCGCTGCGGAGCGAAGCCGCCGCGCTTTATTTCGACGCCTTTGCGATGAAGCTGGCGCCGATCCTGGGCCGCGACGGCCGGGCGCAGGCGTTCTTTTGCGACATTCTTGATCCCGATTTCTGCCTCTCTGCCGTCTCAGGTGAAGGCACAAAGCTCCTCGGCCTTGTCGGGTTCAAGACCTCGAAAGGCGCTTTGACCGGCGGCGGCATGGGCGATCTGGCCCGCCACTATGGATGGTTTGGCGGCCTTTGGCGCGGGCTGCTTTTAGCGCTGCTCGAGCGCGATCTGGAACCGGGCATATTCCTGCTCGACGGCATCGCCGTCGCGCCGGATGCGCGGGGGCTGGGGATCGGCACGGCGCTGCTCGAGGCGGTTGAACTGGAAGCTGGACGCCGCGGCTGCCGAACCGTTCGGCTGGACGTGATCGACACCAATCCGCGCGCCCGTGCGCTGTATGAGCGGCGCGGCTATGAGCCCGTGTCGGTGGAACGGCTCGGCCCGCTGCGTCACCTGTTCGGCTTTGCCAGCGCCACGCGCATGGAAAAGGCGGTCGGGCCGGACGGCACAAGGCCGCCCGGCCCTTGATGGCGTCTACTGGTTGGCGGTGATCGACACGGCCAGCGTCGAAATCAGCGCCTGCGGCGCGCTCATCGCGGCGGCCATGATCTGGGCGACCGGCACCGCGCTCGTCGGCTCGGCGGCGATGCGCAGCGATTGCGGATCGTCAAGGAACTGGCCGATCGCGGCCGTCGCTTCGGCTGCAAAGGCAGGATCCTGCAATTGCGCAAGGCCGATCGGCAGCATGCCCTTGGCCATGGCAATGACGTTTTGGCGGTTCATACCCTGCTGTTCGCCGACAAAATCGAGGATGCGGTTGGTGAGCGAATCATCCTCGATCTCGATGCTGATCGCGTTGATCTCGATCTGCTGCATCAGGCCCAGCATGGCCATGTTCATCGCATCGGCGTTCTGCTCGGCCATCTGCAATTGCATCTGCTGCATCGCGCCGACCAGTTCGGTCGTGTAGCCGCCAATGTCGAACGTCATGTCCAGCGCTGCCGCATCGTCAATGTCATAGGTCATCTCGTTCAGCGTCAGGCGGCCCGTGCTGGTGTCCCACGATCCTTTCGAGGTGACGGTTCCGGTCAATTCCTCATAGCCGAGCGCCGCCATCGTGTCGCGGGCCTGCGCCTCGGGGAGCTTGGTCATGTCGGCGACCATGCCATCGACTTGTGCGTCAAAATTCATCACGCCGCCCGGTTCGTAACCGTCCATCGTCGTGCTGGCCCCTTCCATCGAGAAGATGGTGCCTTCGGCATCCGAGATGGTCAGGGCCCCGGCCCGGGCCGATTCGAACAGGCCCGACCGCAGGATCGGGTCGGTAACCTCGGGCCCGGCGATCAGATAGTCGTCAATCTCGCCGCCCTCGAACTCGATGGTCACGCCATCGGTGGTATCCGAGATCGGCGCGATTGCGATCCGGTCCACCAGATAGGAGCCGCCATCGACCTCGGTGACGTTTTCGAGCACATAGTCGCCCAGCGGAAACGGGTCGGTTTCCGGCGTCGCGCGCATTTTGAGCCCGGCGATCGCGACATCGTCGCCATCGGTCTGAACGCCGGCCGCTTCCAGCTTGATGCCCTGAAGCGCGAACTGCGTGGCCAGTTGCTCGAACACGTCGGCGCCATCGATATCGGCCAGGGCCGGCGGGGCGAATGCGGTCATTGTCAACGCAATCGCTGACGCGGAGAGCAGCGGACGGGAAAAGTTCATCGATTTATCCTTCATTTGAACCAGATGCGTGTCCTATCCGATCCCGGTCCGGACCGGCTGTGCACAAATGCACAAGGCTTTGGCGAACGCCGGCGCGATCTTAAGGGGCCGAATCCAACACCAATATGGCAGCCTGTCTTTTGTGATGTGACACAGGCCGCAAGGAGGTTCCAACACTTGCCGCAAATCAGCTATAGGAAAAACGGTTGAACCTATGGGCGCACTTTCTCCGATGAGCATATTCCTGTCCGCACGCTTCATGCCGGTCTTGCGGCCGGTTTCGGTTTGGCTGGTGGCCCTTCTGGCTGTCACCGTTCTGGCCCTTGCCGCCATGCCATCCGCACACGCCATGCGCACCGTTGACGGTCTGACCTATTCGCAAGGCCTCAAGCTCGACGTGCATGTGCCTGAGGAGTCGCGACGCGGCCTGTTCGCCCGCAAGCACCCGGTGGTGCTGTATGTTCATGGCGGGGGTTGGGTGAAGGGCGACCGCAAGCGCGTCTTCTCCATGCCGCAATGGCTGACCTCGCGCGGCTACATTTTCGTTGCGATCGACTACCGCAAGGTGCCGCAGACCAACATTGACGGCCAGGTGCGCGACGTCGAAGCGGCTATCAACTGGGTCCGCCGCAACATCCGCCGTTACAATGGCGATCCCAATCGTGTCGTCCTGATGGGGCATTCGGCCGGCGCGCATCTGTCGGCGCTGGTTGCGGCGCAAGGCAAGGCCAACGGGCTGCGCGGCGTGATCCCCAACGACGTGCAGGCCTATGATCTTCTGGCCTATGCCACCAAGCGCGGCTCGATCGGGCCGATGTTCGGCACCGCCTTCACCAACGAACCGCCCAACTGGATTCGCTGGTCACCGTCCACCCACGCCAAGCGTGGTGGCCGTCTGCCGCCGCACCTGATCCTTTATTCGCGCAGCCAGGGCGAACGGCGCCGGTCGATCTCCATCGGTTATGCGAACCTGCTCAAGGGGCGCGGCACCGATGTGACGATCTTCCACGGCACCGCCTATTCGCACGGCGCCATCGCGGCACGGCTCGGCCGGCCCGGCGACCGGGCGACGGCGGCGATCGAACAGTTTCTGGCCCGTGTGACACGGTAGGGTCGGCCGTCGGCTCTTGTCGACAGCCCTTTCCGGACGGGCTATCAGTCGGCAGAGTTGACCAGAGGGACAAATTTGCCATGGACGCGGTATTGCCCGAGATTCACCCCGCCAGGCGCGTCGAGGCGCGCGTCGATGGCCTCTTCAAGGCGGCAGGCGATGATTTCGTCACCAGCCCGGTCGAAACGCTGGAGCTGACCTTCGAAGGCGTTCCCGGCGATCTGCATGCCGGCTTCACGCGCGGCTCGGGCGCTCGCGAACCCTGGTATGAGCGCGGCACGGAAATGCGCAACGAGCGGCAATTGTCGATCGTCGCGCGCGACGAACTGGACGCGGTCGCCGCCGACATGGAACTGCCGATGCTCGCGCCCGAATGGATCGGCGCCAACATGACGCTCGCCGGCGTGCCGATGCTGTCCATGCTGCCGGCATCCACGCTGCTGTTCTTCGAGGGCGGCGCGACCGTCAAGATCGACATGCAGAACGGCCCATGCCGCATTGCCGGCGACGCCATCGCCCGCCATGTGGGACGCGACGGCGACCAGCACATAGCGCTCGGCTTTCCCAAGATCGCCAAGCGCCGCCGGGGCGTGGTCGCCTGGGTCGAAAAGCCCGGCACGGTCCGGATGGGCGAAAGCGTCCGGGTGCAACTGCCCGAACAATGGGTCTACCCCGTCTAGCGCCGGCGCGCGCCACCTCAGGCGGGACCAGGAAGGCGAGGGCGGGCCGGCGCTCTGCTGAGCCAAAGGCGGGTCATCGGATGCAGCACAAGGCGGGGCAGGGGCGGGCCGACAGGGTGCCTTTCGCCGTCACGGTGATCATTGTCACTGTTCTGATCCTGTCGCTGGGCGATGCGCTCATCAAATTCACCAGCGGCGCGTTTGCGATCTGGCAGATTTTCGTTCTGCGCTCGCTGATCGTGCTGCCGGTTCTTGCGGGCCTTTTGTGGTGGACCGCCCGCGATGCCCTTTCCCTGCCGCCTTCGTTGGGATGGGCCGTTCTGCGCAGCGTCCTGCTGGTCGGCATGTGGATCGCCTACTATCTTGCGCTGCCCAGGCTCGACCTTTCGGTGGCCGCGGCCGTCTACTATACGCTTCCCATCTTCATCACGCTGTTCTCGGCGCTGTTGATCGGCGATCGGATAAGCCCGCTGGGATGGGCGGCGGTGTTGCTTGGCTTCTTCGGCGTTCTCCTGATTTTGCGCCCCGATGCCAGTGACTTCAATCCTTACGCCCTGCTGCCGCTGGTTGCCGCCATCCTCTACGCGCTGGCCATGATCCTGACGCGAACCCGGTGCCGCAACGTTCACCCCCTGATGCTGTCACTGCTTTTGAACATCTCGTTTGTCGTGGCCGGTTTGGTCGCCACGGCTGCGATCGCGCTATCGGTGACCGATCCGCGCGAGGGGTTCCTGCTGGGACCCTGGGCCGCCATGGGGTTTGGCGAATGGGTGGCCATGGCGCTTCTGGCATGCGCCATTCTCGTCGGCAGCGTCGGTGCGGCGATCGCCTATCAGAACGCGCCGCCGGCGGTGATCGGGACGTTCGATTTCGGCTATGTGGCGTTCGCGCTTGTCTGGGGCCTGGTGTTCTTCGCCGAGGTGCCGGACATCTGGTCGCTGATCGGCATGACGCTTATCGTCATGGCAGGCGTGATGGTCCTGCGGCAATAGACCCGTCTATCCGTCCGCGCCGGCAACATCCTCGTCGGCATCGAGGAACCGTGTGGCCTGCCATGAGCGGAGCACCGCATTGATGTCGTCGAGCACAAAAAAACGTGCCGCGTCGCGGTCATAGCCTTCATCGAGCAGCGCGTCATAACCGGTGTGCATGTGCCTGATATGGGTGATCGTGGCCAGCCACACGGCCCGGGTCGCGGGCAGGCCGCGCATGTGCGGCCGGGCGACCAGCGCCTTGACGGCCAGCGCATCGTCGAGCGGCATCAACGGGGCCAGTTGCGCGAGCGCCTGTGAGACGGCGGCCTGGCGCTTTGTCGTCATCGGTCGGGCCCGGCGGCAGGGCAAAGACGGCAGTTTGGCCGCCATGTCGCATTTGCATGTTGTCGGCGTCGCCGAAATGATATAAACATATCCTTATGTCTTTTTCGAATGACAATGAAACGCTGTTCGCCATCGACGCGATGGTCGAGCATCTCAAATCGGCCGCCGAGCCGAGCCGGCTGCGCATGCTCAAGCTGCTGTCGGAGGCGGATCTGACCGTCTCGGACCTGACCACGATCCTGGGCCAGTCGCAACCGCGCGTGTCGCGGCATTTGAAGCTGCTGCTCGAAGCACGGCTCATCCGCCGTCGCCAGGAAGGGTCATGGGCGCTGTTCCGGCTCGCCCATGACAGTCCGCAAGGCGCGCTCGCCGCCGACATTTTGACCCGCATCGATCCCGACGATCCGGTTCTGGCGCGCGATGCGGAGCGTCTTGCCGACGTCAAGCGCCGTCGCCGCGACGAGGCATCGGCCTATTTCTCCGCCAATGCAGAAAGCTGGGATTCGATTCGGTCTCTGCATGTGCCCGAGCGCAAGGTCGAGCAGGCGCTCGTGCGCCTGGCCGGCGACCGGACGTTCAACGCCATGCTCGACATCGGCACCGGCACCGGCCGGATGCTCGAAGTGTTCGCGCCGCGCTTCCGCTCGGCGGTCGGCATCGACACAAACCGCAAGATGCTCAATGTTGCACGCGCCAATCTCGATGCCGCCGGTCTGGTCAACGCAGAAGTGCGGATGGGCGATGTGTTCAACATGCCCGTGGCGCGCGATGCGTTCGATCTGGTGACGATCCATCAGGTGCTGCATTTTCTCGATGATCCGGCGGCGGCGGTGGCCCAGGCCGCGCGCAGCTTGGCGCCCGGCGGACGGCTGATGATCATCGATTTCGCGCCGCATGACCTCGAATTCCTGCGCGAGGAGCATCAGCATCACCGGCTCGGTTTTGACACCGAAACCGTCACCGCATGGTTTGAAGTGGCCGGTCTTGAGAACATTCGCGCCGAGGCTCTGCCATCATCGAAGGCGGATCGCGGCGGCCAACTGACGGTGATGATCTGGTCGGCGGACGATCCGCGCTATGTCATTGCAGATGAAACCGGTCCCGACCGGGACACAACGGAGGCGGCGTGATGGCCGCAGCGACACCATGACCGGAAGCGTTTTTTCAAGAACCCAGCGCGTTGCCCTGAACGACGAAATCCGGGTTTCGTTCGAATTCTTCCCGCCCAAGAACGAGGCGATGGCGGCAACGCTCGCCGACACGATCGAAAAGCTCGCCCCGCTCAACGCCGATTTTGTCTCGGTGACCTATGGCGCGGGCGGTTCGACACGTGAGCCCACGCAACGCACGCTCGCCCATGTGCAAAAGCAGGGCGGCATGGATGCGGCCGCACACATCACCTGCGTGGGTTCGACGCGCGACGATACCGATACCGTCATCCGCGAATTCGCCGCCATGGGCATTCGCCGCTTCGTGGCGCTGCGCGGCGACCCGCAGACCGGAATGGGCACCCGCTATGTGCCGCATCCGGGCGGTTACGAGAACGCCGCCCATCTGGTGGCCGGGCTCAAGGCGTTCGGCGATTTCGACATTTCCGTCGCCGCCTATCCCGAAAAGCATCCCGAAAGCCCCGATTTCGCGACCGACATCGACATGCTCAAGCGCAAGGTCGACAATGGCGCGACGCGCGCGATCACCCAGTTCTTCTTCGACAATGACGGCTATGAGCGCTTCGTTGAGCGCGTGCGCCGCGCCGGCATCTACGCGCCGATCGTGCCCGGCATTCTGCCGATCCACAATTTCCGCGCGGTCTCCAACTTTGCCGGCAAGTGCAAGACCCACATTCCGGCCTGGTTGGCCGAGCGGTTCGAGGGGCTTGAGAACGATCCGCAGACCCATGCGCTGATCGCCTCGGCGATTGCCGCCGAGCAGGTGCTCGATCTGGTCGATCGTGGCGTGCGCGACTTTCATTTCTACACGATGAACCGGCCCGATCTCGTCTTTGCCGTCTGCCGGCTGATCGGCGTGCGTGAGGAGCATGTGGACGCCGCCGCCTGATTGGCCGTCGTTCGCTTTTCGGAAACATATCGTTTTTCGTTTCCACTCTTTCGTGAACGGTCTCGATGTCTATCTGTCCGTCGGTCGCCCGCACCCGGCGGGCTCAACGGAGATCAGACCAAATGGCCCACATTCTTTCAGTCCAGTCCTCGGCGCGGGATGAAGGCTCGCACAGCCGTGCCCTCAGCGCCGAACTGGTCGAGGCGCTCGGCGGCGCCGGCGCAAACATGATTGTCGAGCGCGATCTGTCCGAACCGGTTCCCCAACTGGACGAGAAGTGGCTGGGTGCCAACTGGACGCCGGTTGACGCGCGCAGCGGGGAACAGGCGCGGGCGCTTGCCCTGTCCGACACGCTGATCAGCGAACTCGAACAAGCCGACACGATCATCATCGGCGCGCCGGTCTACAATTTCTCGGTGCCCGCCGCGCTCAAGGCATGGATCGACCAGATTGCCCGCGCCGGCCGCACGTTCCGATACAGCGAAAACGGCCCGCAGGGACTTCTCGAGGGCAAGCGCGCCTTTTTGGTCATCACGAGCGGCGGCGTACCGGTCGACAGCCCCGTCGACTTCGCAACGCCCTATATGCGCCAGGTGCTGCGCTTTATTGGCATCACCGAAGTCACGGTGATCGCCGCTGACCGGCTGGTGCAGAACGCCGATGACAGCCTTGCTGGCGCACGCACGGCGATTGCGAATGCCGCCGGCGTGCAAAGCGCATTGGCCGCCTGACATCAGCCGATACGCCAATACAAATTGTGGGCCGTACGCGCGTTTGACTGCGCGTACCGCCGTTTTGTTGTGAATTGTGTGGGTTACAGGACGCCGAACACCAGCGCGCCAACAAAGACAAAGGCTGCACACACAAGTACGACGTTCAAAGAGCGTGTCAGATCCATCGGGACCTCCCTCGTGTATTACCCCTTTAGTGTAGGTTCTGTGACGGGCCGCGCAACAGAAATCGTTGCTGCAATGCAACAGGCAAAGTGAAAAATCTGTCTCTCTTTGGCACAAATCCCCGAAAATGCTGGCCTGATGCGGGCGGACGAGCGTCGGGAAAATTTTGTTCCGGTGTGTGGAAATCCGTGAAAGATGTCGCATTGACGCGCCGGTCGGCAGGGCTACGTTCGATGCCAGTTTCTTCGGCGATCACAGGTCAGGTCATGCCCAAACTGATAAGGTTCGTTGTGATCAACTCCATCATCGGCATGCTGATCGGCTGGGCGATCGCGGCGGGCCTGTTGTGGATGAACATCTCAGGCCTCGGCGACATGTTCATGCATTCCGACGCCAAGCCGGTTGTGATCGCCCTTTTGTTCATGAGCTTCGGCGTCACCTTCGGCTTTGCCTATCTGGCGACGGCGGTGATGCTGATGCCGACCGGCAAAGACGATTTCGACCGTTTGTGAGCCGCCGATCAGCGCGTTGCCACGTCCAGCCAGTCGCGCCACTGGTTGCGGTTGCCGGCAAAGACGTTGATGTCCGTGTCGCCATTGACGCCGGGCACGAGCCCCGTGCCCGTATACTGCCAGAAGGCCCAGTTGCGGCCGGGATAGGTGACCTTCGGATGTGTTTTGACCGAGCGCAGCCAGAACACCTCGTCTGTCATGTGGCCGGCCAGATTGTCGCGGTGGAAATCGACCGTCGTGTAGATGATCGGCCGCTTGCCATAGTGGCGCTCGATCATGTCGAGGAAGATGTTCATCTCGCGGCGCACCGTGTCGGCGGGCGGGCGCAGCCGGCAGGTCGGCGACAGATGGTTCCATTCCACATCAAGCACGTGCGGCAGCGATCCGCGCTCGCGCGGCACATTGCGGATGAACCAGCGCGCCTGACGGCGGGCCGACGTGCAGAAATAGTAGAAATGATAGGCGCTGCGCGGCATGCCGGCGCGGCGCGAATCATGCCAGTTGCGCATGAAGGCGTCGTCCAGAAGATCGCCGCCCTCGGTGGCCTTGATGAAGGCGAACTCGATGCCCGCGCGGCGCACCGTCGGCCAGTCGATCACACCCTGCCATTTGGAGACGTCGATGCCGTGCACGGGGAAGCCGAACGGCGCGCCGCCTTCCCATTCATGCACCGGATCGCTGTCGCCATAGCGCGGCGTCGCCGCCGCATAGGTGGCATCCAGCGATTGGGTGAGTGCGGTATAATCGACCTTCGTGCAGCCCGCGGCCGCAAGGGCCATGATCGCGGCAAGAAAAAGCCCGGCCAGTCGCGTCATCAAATCGTCCGTATGCCTGTCGCCCTCGAAAACGGTTTATAGCGCCCGGCCCGGGCAATTCCACCCCGCGCGCCGGAGTTGACCTTGCAGGCGCCACCGTTAAACCTCCGTTAACCCTAAAAAGAAGGCGCATACCCATGCGTATCCTCAAAACCCTTGGCCTTCTGCTGGTCGTGCTGCTTGTCGCCGGCCTTGGCTATCTGTTCGTCGCGCCGCCCGACCTTATTCGCGTCGGCGCCAACTATGCGGCCAAGATCGTCTGTTCGAACGTCTTTCTGGCGGGACGCGACGCGCAGGAGGTCCTGGCCATCGATGTGCAGGCGCCGGGCCATCCGCTGCTGACGCTGATGCGCGTCGATGTCGATGAGGATGCCGGCACGGTGCGCACCGGCCTGTTCGGGCTGATCGGCGGCGGGCTCGCCGTGCACAGGCCGGGGCAGGGCTGTTCCTCGGTCCCCGAGGGCGGTGTGGACCGTCTGGTCGACCGGCCGGCGCCCACTCGCGCCGCGCTCGCCACCGGTTCGACATGGCCGGCCGGTGGCCGGGTGGAGTTGCCGGTCAACGAGGCGCTTGATGCGGTGCTGAACGATCCCGCCCTGACCGGACCCGGCATGCGCGCGGTGGTGGTCGTCAAGGATGGCGCGATCGTCGGCGAACGCTATGCGCATGGGTTTGCGCCCGAAACGCCGTTGCTCGGCTGGTCGGTCTCCAAGACCGTCACCGGCGCGCTGATCGGCCGCGCGATCCGGGAGGGACGACTGGACCTGGACCAGACCGCCAGCTTGGAGGGCTGGGACGGCGACGGCCGTGCTGACATCACCGCGCGCCACATGATGGGCATGGCCCCCGATCTTGTGTGGAACGAGGGTTATGGCTCGGTCTCAGATGTCACGCGCATGCTCTATCTGGAGACCGACATGGCCGGTTTCGTTGCCGGCCAGCCGCGTGACGATGATTCGCCCGAAGGTGTCGGCGACGTCTTCGAATATTCCTCCGGCACGACCGTGCTTTTGTCGCGGATTTGGCAGGATGCGTTCGACGATCCCGCCGAAGCGGCCGTCTGGCCCTATGCCGCGCTGTTCGACCCGCTCGGCATGGCGAGCGCGGTCATGGAAATGGACGCGTCCGGCACGTTCGTCGGTTCATCCTACATCTATGCGACGGCGCGCGATTGGGCACGATTCGGACAGTTCATGCTGCAGCGCGGCGTCTGGAACGGCCGGTCGCTTTTGCCGGTGGGCTTTGTCGACTGGATGGTCACGCCGCACCCGGCCTCTGATGGCGTCTATGGCAACGGCCAGGTCTGGCTGCGCGCGGCCAATGCCTGGATGGAGGGCGACAATCCGGACCTGCCGGACGACGGCTTTTACATGAACGGCCATGACGGCCAGTCGGTCTCTGTCATCCCGTCCGAGGATCTGGTCGTCGTCCGGCTGGGGCTGACGCCGACCGATCGGCGCTACAAGGTCGCCCATCTGATCGAGGCGGTGATCGAGGTGTTGGACGCGCGGTGACCTGAAGGTGCATCAACGCGACCGCGGGTCCGTGATCTGGCAGGCGGACGTTCCAAGCGCAAACAGCTTGCCGCTCTCGTTCTCGATACGGCCGTTGACCGTGATGACCCGCCGGCCGCGCGACTGAACACTGCCCAAAATGCGCAACTCGCCCGTCTTGCCCATGATCGGCCGGACAAAGCGCACGGAGGTGTCGAGCGAAGCGTACGTCTGGCCGGGCTTCAGCGTCGTGTGGGCGGCGACACCCATGGCGGTATCGAGCATGGTCATGGCCCAGCCGCCATGGACGCTGCCCATCGGATTGAAGAAGCGGGCCGACGGCGTGGCGCGGAACTCGACCGCGCCGAGTTCCCAGGCATGCGGCCGCATCGGCAGCACGGCGGCCATGGGCGGCATCGGCAAGGCGCCGGTGCCGATACGCGCGATGATCTCGAGCCCCGAAAGGTCCGCGATCTCGTCCGGATCGGCGATGCCGATCGCTGGCGTCGCATCTTGTGTCATGAACCAGATACCCTTAAATGCATATGCATGGATATTATATGCATATGCATGAAGTCAATCGAGATCACGCTATGAACGTGTCGCCCTCCGGACCTGATGTTGAAGACGATCACGCTGGTGATGCGCGGGCGGCGGTCTGCTACTGCCTTGCCATGCGCAAAGCATCGCGCAAGCTCATCCGCTTCTACGACGGGCACCTTGAGCCG
This sequence comes from Roseitalea sp., assembly GCA_017642895.1. Lineage (GTDB taxonomy): Bacteria > Pseudomonadota > Alphaproteobacteria > Rhizobiales > Rhizobiaceae > Roseitalea. The sequence continues at coordinate 47,898 of JAEPON010000010.1, read as the reverse complement.
CACGGGCTGACGATTGGCCAGTTCGGCATCATGGCGCTGATCGCGCAGACAAAAGTGCCGACCGTGCAGGACGTGGCCGACGCGTTGGACCTTGATCAGTCGGCCGCTTCGCGCGCGCTTGCGCCGCTTGAACGGGACGGGCTCGTGACATCGCAAAGCGATCCGGTGGATCGCCGCCGCCGCATCGTTTCGCTGTCGAGCGATGGCAAGGAACGTCTGCACGCGGCGACGCTAGCCTGGCACGCGGCACAGGGCGAAATCGGGGCGCGGGCGGGATCAGTGGATTTGCGCGAAATGATTGCCGTGATTGACGAGATCAGCACGGCGCGCTGAACGCACCGTGCCACGCATGGTTGTGAGCTCGGGCAGTGTTCACCAGCCGAACTGGAAGGTGGCGCCGGTCTGCCCGCCGGACTGGCTGACATGGCCGCTGGTGCCCTTGCCGAACTGGAACAGGCCGTGGGTGTTGCCATTGCCGTTCTGCGTCAACGTGCCTTCATGGCCATCGCCTTCCTGATGAACAATGCCCAGATTGCCAGAGCCGTTCTGGATCAGGCCGGCGGCGTTGCCGATGCCGTTCTGGGAGATCGAGCCGTTCTTGATGCCGTTGGCGATGGCGTAAAGGCCAAGCCCGGCGCGCATGGCATGCGCGGCATCGGCCGAGCCGGGTGCGATCGAGATCGAGACCGAACCGCCGGCATGGGCCGGTGCGAGCGGGGCGAAGGTGCCTGCGGCGATAGCGGCTGCGGCGGCAAGGGCGGTGAAGCGGGTGCGGGTCATGGGACAGTCCTCCGATAGGTTTTGCAGTGTTGAAACCACATTGCCCGCCATCGGCTGAACCGGTTCGGAACCGCCCGTTCATCGGGCGTTAACCAGGTTCCTTAACCTGCCATTAAGCAAAAGCCCCGCCGGAAAAGCGGGGCTTTGCTGCTCAAAAACGGCTCGGGCGATGGTCAGATCACGCCGCCGATCCGTTCGGCGCAGCGATAGCGCTCGCCGTCGGCCTTGACATCGAGTTCCACATCATAGGCACCGCCGGACGACAGCATCACCATGCCCAGTGTGGTGGGGCCGCTGGGGCCGGCAAAAAAGCTCGAGCCTTGCGAGATATTGGTGTTGCCGCCGCGTCCGACGCTTTTGACAGTGAAGGTGTAGGTGCCGTTCAGGCCGGTATCGGCATGCATGACGCCTTGCAGGCGAACCATGCCGCGCTGGTCCTGCGCCTGGATTTCGCAGCGCACAGGGTCTGCGTTTGCAACGTTGGTGTCGCTGGCGATGGCCGAGCAGCCGGTGGCCAGCGTTGCCGCCAGAAGCCCGGCGGCGGCCATGAGACGTTTGTCGGTCATGTCGTTCTCCTTTGATTTGTGCGGGGGTTGGCCGGAGGAAGCAATCCGCTCCCCCCGGCGCCTGCTTTGGGCGTTTTGTGCGCCGTTACGGGCAGGTCTGGACGAAGGCGGCGACATTGCCGCTGCCGGCCTGCGCGACGTCGGCGTCGCAGCCATTGCCGACCTGGACACCGGCGGCGACATTGCCGTTGCCGTCCTGGGTCAGGATGGCGTTGTGATTGTCGCCGAACTGGCCGATGCCGCCGGCATTGTTGTGGCCGTTCTGGCTGGTTTCGGCATTGTTGTTCCAGCCGCTCTGGCCGGTGGCGGCCGTGTTGTTCGATCCGAACTGCTCGATGATCGTGTTGTTGAACACGCCGTCCTGGAAGACGCCGAGCTTGTTGTTCCAGCCGGTCTGGCCGCCGCCGGCGGAATTGCCGAAGCCGAACTGGTCGATGGTGACGTCGTTGGCCATGGCAGGGGCGGCGAAGGCCGAAGCGATGGCAAGCGATGCTGCGATGATGAGTTTGCGGGACATGGGCGTTCTCCTTTGACTTTGGTTTGCGACGCTCGTCTTCGAGGCGTTAACCATGTCTAGGAGAGGCGGGCGGAACCGGTGCTGAACCGCCCGTTCAGTTTGCGTTCACCGAATTCGGGCCGGCAAAAACGGCGGCCGGCCCGGGCGCGGTATGGTCACAGCGTTGCGCCCGCCATCGCTTCGGCCAGCAATTGGCGCAGCCGGTCTGCATCGTCCTGCGCCAGGCCGGCGGTCAGGTCGGCATTGACAGCCTTGACGATCGCAAACATGGCCGGCGCCAGGGCCACCGCTTTTTCGGTGGCCTGGATCTGGTGGGCGCGGCGCGAGGAGGGATGGGCGTCCCGCACCAGAAATCCGTCCGCTTCAAGCGCGTCGATCGCGCGGCTGATCGCATAGGCCGGCATGGCGAAACGCCGCCCGATCTCGGCCTGCGTCATGCGGTTATGTTCGATCACGGTCATCATGATGGCGAACTGGGGCAGTGTCAGCCCGTGGTCGGCCAGACGCGCGTTCATGGCGTCGTCGAGCCGCCGCGCAAGGCGCTGGATTATCCAGCCGATTGAGTTTTCGCGACTGAGGCGCGCGCGCATCGAAATGTCCATGCTTCGGTTCTTTCAGATTGTCGCAAAATCGCAAGATTTGCAATTGCAACAATTGCAAATGCGTGATATGTGCGATCGATGATGCGCGCTGCTGCGCTTGAAACAGCCCGAAGGAGACCACGATGAGACAATGCATGAGCGGATTGGCACTGTTGCTCTTCAGCGCCGTTGTTCCCGCCGCCGCCGAGCAGGAAAACACCATGGGCCGCGATGTGGCGGTCGTTTCGTTCAACGCTATCGATGAGGACGGCAAGGGTTACGTTCACATGGGCGACATGGAGAAGTTCCGGCAGGGAGTCTTTGAGGGCATGGACTATGACAATGACGGCCGTGTGGACTTCGCCGAGTTTTCCGCATGGGACATCGGTTTTGAGGAGGCCGCCGTGGACGAGGGCAAGCCCGAGGCGATTGTCACGGCAAGGCGCATCCTGTTTGCCATGTGGGACCGCAATGGCGACGGCAAGCTGACCCAGTCCGAGCACCGGTTCGCGCTGTCCATGGATTTCCGCCGCGCCGACATCAATGGTGACTCGGTTCTCGATGAAGACGAGTATCTGATCGGATACAGTGTCAATCTCGTCATGCGCGCCGCCATCCGGCCCGACATCGACGTGTCCGCACAGTAAAGGTTCAACCGGTCTGGAGGCCCATTGCCATGTCCGCTACCACCCAACCCAAACGCTACCACCCGCTGCTGGTCACGCTGCACTGGCTCCTGGCGCTGATGATTGGCGTTGCCCTGTTCGCCGGCGGTGTACTGCTCGCCGAAACACCCAATTCCGATCCCGACAAGATCTTCATGCTGCGCGCGCACATGTCGATTGGCATCCTGATTCTGCTGTTGATGCTGGTCCGCCTTGTCGTGCGCGCGCGCACCGAAAAGCCGCCCCATGTCGAGACCGGCAACGGCCTTCTCGACCGGGCCGGCGTCTGGATGCACTGGACGCTCTATGCTGTGGTGATCCTGATGGCTGGCTCCGGCATCGGCATCTCGGTTCTGGCCGGCCTGCCGCCGATCGTCTTTGGCGGGTCGGGCGACCCGCTGCCGGCCGATTTCTGGGCCTATCCGCCGCGCTATGCGCACGCGATCCTGGCCAACATCCTGATGGCGTTGATCGTCCTGCACATTGCTGCCTTTGCCTGGCACCAGTGGATCAGGAAGGACAGCCTGTTCCGCCGCATGTGGTTCGGCGACCGGCATTGATGACTGCGGGGGCGGCTTATGCCGCCCCGTACCCGCCCGGCGTCGGCGTCGTCACGATCACCGCTTCGCCCGCGTTCACCGATGTCTGGTCGGCATGCTTCAATTCTTCGAGCGTGCCGTCCAACCGCCTGATTTCGGTCTTGCCCACCTGGCCGTCGCCGCCGCCGGCAAGCCCCTTGGGCGGCACGGTCCGGTGTGAGGAGACGATGGCGCATTCCATATCTTCGAGAAAGCGCAAAACGCGCCGCGTGCCGTCGCCGCCGCGATACTGGCCGTCGCCACCCGATCCGGACCGGATCGAGAACTCCTCGACGACGATCGGATAGCGCATCTCCAGAATCTCGGGGTCCGTCATCCGCGTGTTGGTCATGTGCGTGTGCACACCCGGGGCGCCGGCGAAAGCGTGGCCGTCATTCATGACGCCGGCCGGCGCGCCCGAACAGATCGTCTCGTAATTCTGGTGGCGCGCATTGCCATAGGTCAGATTGTTCATTGTGCCTTGCGCATTGGCGAGCGCGCCGAGCGCTTGCAAGAGGCAATTGGTGACGTGCTGGCTGGTCTCCGTGTTGCCGGCGACCACGGCCGCCGGAAAGACCGGCTTGAGCATCGAGCCGTCCGGGATCACGATGTTGATCGGCTTCAGGCAGCCCGCATTCATCGGAATGCCGGCTTCCACCATCAACCGGAAGACATAAAGAACTGCGGCCCGTGCCACCGGCTCGGGTGCGTTGTAATTGTTCTTTGCCATCGCCGACGTACCGGTGAAATCGACCGTGGCTTCGCGCTTCTCACGATTGACGGAGATCCGGACCTTGATCTGTTGGCCGGTGTCGGTCGGGTAGGTCGCCGCGCAATCGGCAAGCCTGTCGATGACCCGCCGCACGCTTTCTTCGGCATTGTTCTGAACGTGGGTCATGTAGGCCTGAACCACCGGCAGCGAGAAATGGCCAACCATGCGCCGCAATTCGGCGACGCCTTTTTCGTTGGCCGCCACCTGGGCAACGATGTCGGCAAGGTTCTGCTTCGGATTGCGCGCCGGCCAGGCATGGTCGGTCATCAGGTCGACAAACGCGTCCTCGCGCAGCGTGCCTTGATCGACCAGCTTGAAATTGTCGATGAGCACGCCTTCCTCGTCCACATGGGTGGCGCGGGGCGTCGCCGAGCCCGGCGCCATCCCGCCGACATCGGCATGGTGACCGCGCGAGGCGACGAAGAAGAGGATGCGGGGTGCGTCTCGCTCCTCAAACACCGGCGTCACGACCGTGATGTCGGGAAGGTGCGTGCCGCCATTATAAGGCGCGTTCAGCGCGAACACGTCGCCCGGCCGCATGTCCGGGTTGTGCCGGATGATCGATTCCACCGACCGGTCCATTGACCCCAGATGCACCGGCATGTGCGGCGCATTGGCGACCAGCGCACCGGTCGCATCGAAGACCGCGCAGGAGAAGTCGAGCCGCTCCTTGATGTTGACCGACGAGGCCGTGTTCTGGAGCGTCACGCCCATCTGCTCGGCGATCGACATGAACAGGTTGTTGAAAACTTCCAGCATCACCGGGTCGGCATTGGTACCGATCGGGGCGGCGGCTGTCCGCGCCTCCACGCGCCGCATCACCACCGTGTTGCGCGCGGTCACTTCGGCTTCCCAGCCCGGCTCGACGATGATGGTCTGGTTGGGCTCGACGATGACCGCCGGCCCTTTGATCCGCGCGCCCGGACCGACCGCGCCCTCACCGCGCACATGCACGCCGACATCATGCCAGCCGCCATTGGTGAACATCCTGCCAGAGCTTGACGGCTCAGGTCGATGATCGGATGCGGTCTGCGCATCAAGGGCAGGGGCATTGTCGGTGGCGTCTTCACCGGCAAGCCCAACTGCCTCGACCACCATGGCGCGCCCCGGCGAGATGAATCCGAACTGTGCCTTGTGCGCCGTTTCAAAAGCTGCGCGCGCGGCAGGGATATCTTCGCCATCGAACGGCACTTCGAGCGCGGTATCGGTGCCGTCATAGCGGATGTGGAGCGTTGCGCGGGTGACGATCGCTTCGGTCGCAACGCCCTGCGATTCGAGCTCCTGTTGAACCGCACCGCGCAACCGATTCAGAAGTTTGGCAATTTCCGATTTCGTCGCCTCATCCAGCGGTTTGACCAGCGCATGCTGGCGCGAGGCGAAGGTTTTCGACAGGCCGATGCCGTAGGCCGACAAAAGGCCCGACAGCGGATGGATCAGCACCGCGTCCATGCCGAGCGCATCGGCGACGAGGCAGGCATGTTGACCGCCAGCGCCACCAAAGCAGTTCAGCGCATACTCGGTCACGTCATAGCCGCGTTGGACGGAAATCTTCTTGATCGCATTGGCCATGTTCTCGACCGCGATCTTCAGGAAGCCCTCGGCCACCTCTTCAGGTGCCCGGCCATCGCCGATTGCGTCGGCCAGCGCCGCGAATTTTTCGCGCACGATGTCGGCGTCGAGCGGCTTATTGCGTTCGGGTCCGAAGATCGCCGGGAAAAAGGCCGGGTCGAGCTTGCCGGTCATCACATTGGCATCGGTCACCGTGAGCGGCCCGCCGCGCCGGTAGCAGGCCGGGCCAGGATTGGCGCCGGCGCTGTCCGGGCCCGCTTGAAAGCGCCCGTCCTCATATTTGAGGATCGAGCCGCCGCCCGCCGCCACCGTATGGATGTCCATCATCGGCGCGCGGATGCGCACGCCGGCGACCTCGGTGTCGAAGGCGCGTTCATAGTCGCCGGCGAAATGGGCGACGTCCGTCGATGTGCCGCCCATGTCAAAGCCGATCACCTTGTCAAAGCCCTCGTCGCGGGCCGTCTCGACCATGCCGACCACACCGCCCGCCGGCCCTGACAGGATCGCATCCTTGCCCTGGAAGGTTTCCGCCGCCGTCAGCCCGCCCGACGACATCATGAATTGCAGGCGCGTTTTGCTGGTTGCACCAATCCCCAATTCGCTGGCCACCTGATCCACATAGCGGCGCAGGATGGGCGACAGATAGGCATCGACCACCGTCGTGTCGCCGCGCCCGACGAGCTTGGCGAGCGGCGACACCTCGTGGCTGACCGAGACCTGAGAAAAGCCCATCGACCGGGCAAGATCGGCTGTGGTCGTCTCATGGGCTGGGAACGCCCAGGCATGCATGAAGGCGATGGCGACCGCGTCGATGCCCGCCTCGCGCGCCGCCGTCAGTCCGGGCCGCAACCATTCGGGGTCCAGCGCGTGTTCGACCGTCCCGGCCGCCAGCACCCGTTCCGGCACTTCGATGACGCGCTCATAGAGCTGCTCGGGCAGCACGATCCGTTTGGCGAAAATGTCCGGCCGCGCCTGATAGGCGATCCGCAGCGCATCGCCGAACCCCTTGGTGATCAGCAAAAGCGTCCGGTCGCCCTTGCGCTCCAGCAGCGCGTTGGTGGCGACCGTCGTACCCATCCGCACCGTGCGCACCAGGCCGGGCGGCGGTGTCGCGCCCGCGTCAAGGCGCAGGAGGTCACGAATGCCCTGCACGGCGGCATCGCGATAGGCTTCGGGGTTTTCGGACAAAAGCTTGTGGGCATGCAGCGTCCCGCCCGGATCGCGGCCGATCACATCGGTGAACGTGCCGCCCCGATCGATCCAGAAATCCCACTGCCCAGACATGGATGGCCCTCCCTTTGACGCCAGTCTTGGCGGAAATCGCCGCCAGCGGCAACCGGCGAACATCCGGTGGCGGCCGTTCTTTTTGCAGCGCACATTTTTTCGACACAGTTGGCCGCAACCACGCTGGCGTCCGGCAGGTTGATGCCGGACGACTGGTCCAAGAGAGGATGACATCCCATGAAGAAAGCACTCATTTCATCGGTCAGCATGCTGGCGCTTCTGACGCTCGCCGCCTGCGGCGAAGAGGAGCAGGCCGCACAGGCGCCCGCCGAGACCGCCGTCGAAGAGGCTGTCAACGAAACGCAGGAAGCGGCCGGGGCAGCCGGTGACACGGTTGCCGAAACCGCGCAAGATATGGCCGACGCGGCGTCCGAAACGGCGCAAAACGCCGCCGAGACGGCAACCGAACTGGCCGATGACGTCGCGCAGGCCGTGACCGATGCTGCCGACAACGCCACGGAGACCGCCACCCAGATGGTCGGGGATGCCGGCGAGACCGTCCAACAGGCGGCCGAAGATGCCGGCGCCATGGCCGGCGAAGCCGGGGACGCTTTGGGCGATGCTGCAGGCAATCTTGCCGATGCCGCCAATGAGGTGGCCGAGGGCGCAGGCCAGGTGTTGCAGGATGCGGCCGAGGGCGCGAGCGACGCGCTGGAAGGCATGGCGGGGACCGCGCAAAATGCGCTCGCCGCGGTCGGTCTGTCAGGCCCGCTCAGCGGCTCGCGCTGGGCCTCGCCCGACAGCGACACCGCCTTCGTTGCGTTCGATGCCGGGACGATCTCCGGCAATGGCGGCTGCAACAATTTCACCGGAAGCTACGAGGGCGGCGAGGACGGTGCCCTGACCGTCGGACCGCTGGCATCGACCAAGATGGCATGCGAGGCCGAGGTCATGACGGCCGAGACCGCCTTCCTGGCCGCGTTGGGCTCGGCAAGCGCCTATTCGGTCGAGGGCGACATGCTCATGCTCGTCGATGCCAATGGTGCCACCGTCTTGTCGCTTGGCCGGGCGGCGGCCAACTAACCGATACGCGCGCGGCGGCCGAACCAAACGGTCGCCGCGACCGCACCGGCAAACAGCAATGTGCGCAGGGTCACGGTTTCGTTCAGGAGCCAGACCGACAGGCCGATCGTCACGAAGATCTGCATGAGCTGGATCTGGCCAACCCGCGCGATGCCGCCAAGCGCCAGCCCGGCATTCCACGCGAAAAAGCCAAGGAACATCGAAAAGACCGCGTGATAGCCGAGCGCCAGTGCCGGCACCAGCTCGAATTGTGCGTAGTCGGGCTGCCACAGCAGCGCGGTGATTGCGATGTTGAACGGCAGGCACGCAACAAGGACCCGGCAGATCACCTCCCAGCCCGGCATCGTCTTTGTCAGTTCCGCCATGACCACATAGCCGAGCGCCGCCGAGACGGCCGACGCCAGAAGCCATAGATAGCCCGGATTTGAGAAGTCGCGCGCCGCGCCGCCGTCTTGTCCGATGACGAACCAGATGACCAGGACCGAACCCGCCACCGCCCACGCCCAAAACGCGCCACCGGGCTTTTCGGCGGTGAGGAGGGCGGCAAACATTGCCGTTGCCAGAGGAAGAATGCCCAGGACGACGCCGCCATCGCTGGCCGGCACGCTGACCATGCCAAGCGACGAAAAGGCGGGAAACCCGAATGTCACCATCGCGCCCGCGAGCAGCAATCGCCCGTCAGGCCGCAGCGGCAAGGCGCGCCCGCGCACAACCAGAACGCAGATGGCGAGCAGTCCGGCGGCCACGGCGCGGGCCGAAGCGATGAAGAGCGGCCCGTAAACCTCAAGGGCAAAGACCGTGGCCGGCAGCGTTGCACCAAATATGACGATGCCGACAAAGCCAAGCGCAAAGCCCAGCGGCACGTTTCTGACCTGGCTCATGGGATGACATACCGTCTGCAGCAACGATCTGCCGGCCTTGTGTCATGGTGTCGGCAAGGGTGCAACGCCCTTACAATTTCGCCGCCTTTGAACTATCAGGCGGCATGTCGATTTGGGTGCGCATCTCCGATTTCGTCTCCGGCACGGCGGGCAACGCGCTCGGCGCGCTGGTAGAACAGGTGCGCACCGTTTTCGAGGGCGATCCGGAAACCCGCGCCCGTGTCGCCTTCTCGGTGGCGATGATCGCGCTTTCGGCCAAGATGGCCAAGGCCGATGGCGTGGTCACGACCTCCGAGGTGAACGCGTTTCGCGACATTTTCGAGATTCCCGACGAGGAGGCCAAGCGCGTCGCCAGCCTCTACAATCTCGCCAAGCGCGATGTGGCCGGTTATCAGAGCTACGCCGCGCAACTGGCGGGCCTGTGCGGATCGGGCCAGCCCGACTGCCCGATGCTGCGCGACATTCTCGATGGCCTGTTCCACATCGCCAAGGCCGATGGCTTGATCCACGAAAAGGAAATGGCGTTTCTCGCCGATGTCGCCGCCATCTTCGCCATCTCCGACGCCGAGTTCGACCGCATCCGCGCCCGCCATGTCGATGATGGCGATACCGATCCGTGGCGCGTTTTGGGTATCGCGCCCGGCACGCCGTTCGATCAGGCGCGCCGTCGCTATCTGGAACTCGTCCGCGACAATCATCCCGACACGATGGCCGCGCGCGGTGTGCCGGCCGAGTTCCACGCCATCGCCCATGAGCGCATCGCCGCCATCAACGCGGCCTGGGATGTGGTCGAACCGGAACTCAGGCGGGCATGAGCGACAAGGCGCCACCCGCAACGTTTTCGCCCGATCATGACGGCGCGACCGTGCGTCCATCGCCCAATTTCGGCGAACGGCGGGACGGTGCGCGTCCGGCGCTGATCGTTTTGCATTATACGGGCATGGCGACCGGCGAGGCGGCCGAAGACTGGCTGTGCGCGCCCGAAAGCGAGGTCTCGAGCCACTATATCGTCCATGAGGACGGCCGCATCGTGCAGATGGTGCGCGAGGAGAACCGCGCCTGGCACGCCGGCCGCTCCTTCTGGAAAGGCATCACCGATGTCAATTCGGCCTCCGTCGGCATCGAGATCGTCAATGGCGGCCACGATTTCGGTCTGCCCGACTTTCCCCCCGTCCAGATCGAGGCGGTGATTGTGCTGACCGAGGGCATCATGGCGCGCCAAGCGATCGGCAGCCATGAGGTCATCGCCCATTCCGACGTGGCGCCGGGCCGCAAACGCGATCCGGGCGAGCGGTTTCCCTGGAAGGCGCTGGCCGGGTACGGCGTTGCGCTTCATGTCGAGCCTGTGCCGGTCGGCGGCGGGCGGTTCCTTGCGCCGGGCGACACGGGGGAACCCGTCGCCGCCTTGCAATCCATGCTGGCGCTCTACGGCTTTGACGCCAAATCTGACGGCGTCTTCGGCGAACTCACACGCGTTCAAGTCGAGGCGTTCCAGCGCCGGCATCGCCCGGCGCAGGTCGATGGCATCGCCGACATGTCAACCATCGAAATGCTGAACCGGCTTTTGCGCCTTTATCCGTCATTCGCCTGACGACAGCACCGGCGCGCGGATTGTTACCGCCTGTCGCGCAGTTTGAATTGCTGCGGCGCACAAGTGCCGCATTCACCCCGTTTGTCGCCCGTCGCACAGAACAAGACGGGATTTTTTCCATGAATGCAAAAATCGCGGGCCTTTTTGGCCTGATGGCAACGCTCGCCCTTGCTACGGGTTGCGAAACCACCGCGCTCGCCACATCCACGAGTACGGACGACACCAGCGCCGACACCGCGTCGATTGCCGCGCCCGAGACAACCATGCTGGCGCTGCGCGCCGACGGTGCGGTGACCAGGTCGGCGAACGACGGCCGCCCGTTTGGCGCGCTGATCGCCAGGCATGCCGCGGCCAACAATGTGCCGGTCGATCTGGCCCATGCGGTTGTCTATTCGGAAAGCAGCTACCGACCGAATGCGCGCGGTGCGGCCGGCGAGATAGGCCTGATGCAGATACGCCTCGGCACCGCCCGCATGCTCGGCTACACCGGTTCGGCCAAGGGGCTCTACGATCCCGAAACCAACATACGCTACGGCATGAAATATCTGGGCGGCGCGCATGATCTTGCGGACGGTTCCACCTGCGGCACCATCCTGCGTTACAATGCCGGTCATGCGGCCCGACGGATGAATCCGGTTTCCCAGCGCTATTGCAACAAGGTGGCGCGCTTGCTGGAGAATTAAAGGCGTTTCAGCGCACGAGGCGACGTAACGGAAGCCATGTCTGATTATCAGGGTAAGTTTCTGCTAACCTTTTGACGGGACTTGAACTTTCCCGATCGGCCGCGCGTCTTGCCCGCCACGCCAGGTCCATGTGTCGGGCTGCGCCGGGGCGCGCTACATTGATTTGCCGGGCGGCTGCCTAGCTATCCCACAAAAGGTGCGCCGCCGGTGACCGAAGCCATGGGGAGAGCGATCGTGAACATGTTGAGGAAAGCCATTGGGGCGTTGGGTGCCGCCTTTTTGGGCCTGATCATCTGGGCGTCCTTCGTCGCCGACTTCTGGGCATCGTTCGATGCGATCACCGCCGACCCCTGGGGGCTTGTCACGCTGGCCGATCTCTATCTCGGCTTCATCCTGACCGCCGTCGTCATCGCTGCTTTCGAGCGCGGTTGGCGCGCGGTCCTGTGGATCATTCCGCTGCCGTTCCTGGGCAATGTCTGGGCCGTCATCTGGTTCGTGCTGCGGCTTCCCGAACTGTGGCGCAGGCTCGTCCGGGCGCCATGACCCGCCGACTTGACGGCGGCGCCGTCCATACGTCTAATTGACGCGGCGTTTGTCGCGTGAGTCAGACCACGGGACCCGGACGAGCGCCCAGTCGTTCGGGGAGGGCGGTAATGACAACGAAAATATGTATTGCGGACGACCATCCATTGTTTCGCGACGCGATCAAGTCGGCGCTCATGGGCCATATCAATGGCGGCCCGGCAACCACCGAGATGATCGAGGCGGGCGATTTCAACGAAGCGATCGCCGTTCTTGACCGGGAGCCTGATCTTGATCTGCTGCTGCTCGATCTGACCATGCCCGGCGCCAGCGGTCTTTCGGCCCTGGTCGCTGTGCGCGCATCCTATCCGGCCGTGCCCGTCGTCGTCGTCTCGGCCAGCGATGATCCGTCGACCGTGCGCCGCGCGCTCGATCTGGGCGCCTCGGGCTTCATCTCCAAGTCGGCGGCCACCGAGACCATCCGCTCCAGTGTCCAGACCGTGATCGATGGCGGTGTTGCAACGCCGGACAATATCGATCTGGGCAGCGAGCACGATCCGGACGTCGAGGATCTGATCAGCCGCATCCGCACATTGACGCCGCAGCAGGCGCGTGTCCTGGGCATGCTGGCCGAAGGGCTTCTCAACAAGCAGATCGCCTATGAACTGGGCGTCTCCGAAGCCACCATCAAGGCGCATGTGTCGGCCGTTCTGCAAAAGCTCAATGTCGACAGCCGCACGCAGGCCGTGATCCGCCTGTCGAAGATCGGCAGCGACATGCTGCGCGGCGATGAAGGCGGTGCCGCGCCCGCCTGACCGCGTTCAGCAGGAAGGCGTCCTTCAGCCGAACGTGCCCGAGCGCGGAAAGCCCTTGGGCACCATGCGGCCCGCGCCGGCGCGCACGCCCATCCACTCGGTCAGTTCGTCCTTGGCCCGCGTGAAGGTGCGGCCGGAACTGTCCTGCCATGACAGGCCTTCTTCCATCGCGAACATTTTGGCGTCCTTGATGCCGCCATCCTTGTAGCGTTGCAGGCGCACGCCTTTGCCGCGGCCCATTTCGGGCACCTGGTCGAGCGGGAAGACCAGAAGCTTGCGGTTCTCGCCGACCACGGCGACATGGTCGGGCGCCGCCTGGTCGCCAGCCTCGACGAACCGGCACAGCACCGCCTCGTCGGGCATCTTGACGTTCATCACCTGCTTGCCCTTGCGGGTATTGGCCGAAACGTCGCTCTCGCCGACGATGAAGCCATTGCCCGCCGAGGAGGCGACCAGCAGCTTGCGTCCCGGCCGATGGACGAAGGCGGTGACGATGTCGGCATCATTGTCCATGTCGACCATCAGCCGGATCGGCTCGCCATGGCCACGCCCGCCGGGCAGCTTGTCGATGCCGATCGTGTAGAATTTGCCGGTTGTCGTGAAGACCAGCAGCTTGTCGGTCGTATGGGCGGGGAAGGCGGTCTTGAGCTTGTCGCCTTCCTTGAAGGTCAGCGCGTCATAGTCGGAAAGGTGGCCCTTCATCGCGCGCAGCCAGCCCTTGTCGGAGACGACGACGGTGACCGGTTCCTTTTCGATCATCGCCTGCTGGACCGCTTCCAGATCGATTTCCTGCGCCTCGCCGAAATCCGTGCGTCGCCGGCCCAGTTCGGTGTCCTTTCCGAACCTGTCGCGCACATTGCCGATCTCCCAGCCGACCGTCTTCCACTGGGCCTCCTCGGAGGCCAGCAGCCGCTCGATCTGGTCCTTTTCCTCCGTCAACTGGTCGAACTCCTTGCGGATTTCGACTTCTTCGAGCTTGTTAAGGGCACGCAGGCGCAGGTTGAGGATCGCATCGGCCTGCACATCGCTCAGATCGAACGTCTTGATCAGTTCCTTCTTCGGCTCGTCCTCGAAGCGGACGATGCGGATCACCTCGTCAATGTTCAGATAGGCGACCAGAAAGCCCGACAGCACTTCGAGCCGTTTTTCGATGTTGGCCAGCCGGTATCTGGAGCGGCGGATCAGCACATCGCGCCGGTGATCGAGCCATTCGCGCAGCACGTCGCGCAAATTCATCACCTTGGGCACGATCCCGCCCGACAGGACGTTCATGTTCAGCGGCTGCCGGCTTTCCAGATCGGTCAGCTTGAACAGCGATTCCATCAAAAGGTCCGGATCGACGGTGCGGGATTTCGGTTCGAGCACGATGCGCACATCCTCGGCGCTCTCGTCGCGCACATCGTCCAGCAGCGGCACCTTGCGGGCGATCAGCAGTTCGGCGATCTTCTCGATCAGTTTGGACTTCTGGACCTGGTAGGGGATTTCGGTGACGATGATGCGGTAGCCGCCGCGTCCCGTCTCCTCCTTGTGCCAGCGCGCGCGCACGCGAAAACCGCCACGGCCGGTCTTGTAGGCGTCGAGGATCTGGTCCCGCGGTTCGACGATGATGCCGCCCGTGGGCAGGTCCGGTCCGGGCACGAACTCGACCAGCTTTTCGATCGTCGCGTTCGGAAACTTGATCAGATGCAGCGCCGCCTCGCACAGTTCGGCGGCATTGTGCGGGGGAATGGCGGTCGCCATGCCGACGGCGATGCCGGCCGACCCGTTGGCGAGCAGGTTCGGAAAAGCGCCCGGCAGGACGACTGGTTCCTCGTCCTCCTCATTGTAATTGGGGCGGAAATCGACGGCGTCCTCATTGATGCCGTCCAGCAGCAGCGTGCCGACTTCGGTCATCCGCGCTTCGGTGTAGCGGTAGGCGGCGGCATTGTCCCCGTCGATATTGCCGAAATTGCCCTGGCCGTCGACCAGTGGATAGCGGACGGAGAAGTCCTGCGCGAGCCGCACCAGCGCGTCATAGATCGCCTGGTCGCCATGGGGATGGAAATTACCCATCACGTCGCCGACGATCTTGGCGCATTTGCGGTAGGCGCTTTGCGGATCAAGCTTCAAAAGCCGCATCACGTAAAGGATGCGCCGGTGCACCGGCTTCATGCCGTCGCGTGCGTCCGGCAGCGCCCGGTGCATGATCGTCGACAGCGCATAGGCCAGATAACGCTCTTCGAGCGCCGATTTCAGATCGACCGACTCGATTTCACGGCCCGGTTCATCGCCGCCGGGTGGCTGCACGGGTTTTGACATGGTTTTGCCTACCGGCTCGGGTGATTCGCGGCAAGCCGACGCAAAAAGCCCCGCACGATGGCGGGGTTTTCGGCAACCGGCCTTGGCCCGGTCACTTCTTCAGAAGATCGCGGATCTCGGTCAGCAGGACAACATCTTCAGCCGGCGCCGGCGGTGCCGCTTCGGCCTCTTCCTCCTGCCTGCGCTTCATGTTGTTCACGGCGCGGACCATCAGGAAGATGATGAACGCCAGAATGACGAAATTGATCACGGCGGTGATGAACGCGCCATAGGCCAGAACGGCGCCCTGTTCCTTGGCCGCCTCCAGAGATGTCGCCGTGACTTCCGAGCCGAGCGGAACAAAATAGTTCGAAAAATCGAGACCGCCGAAAATCGCGCCGACGACGGGCATGATGACATCGCCGGTCAGCGAGGTGACGATGGCGCCGAATGCGGCGCCGATGATCACGCCGACGGCGAGATCCATGACATTGCCCTTGGCAATGAATTCCTGAAATTCCTTGAGCATGTGCACCCCCTTTTGAGCCTGCTCGAAATGCGCCGGTGGCGGACCAGCCCTTTCCCGCGCGGGCGGCTGCTTACACCATGGTGCACAATATTGAAACGCATTATCGCCGGGCCGGCGTGCATGGCGGTTAGACAAGCCCGGTTGGCTCTGCTTGAATACCGCCAGCGGGGAGTTTTGCATGCCGGGCTGGCTGGTCGCGCTTGCGGCGTTCGGATATCTGGCCACTTTGTTTGCCGTTGCCGCCTATGGCGACCGTCGCGCGCGCGTCGTGCCGGCCGGCAGTCCGCGACCGTTGATCTACGGCTTCAGCCTCGCGGTCTATTGCACGTCCTGGACATTTTTCGGCTCGATCGGCCTTGCCGCCAACAATGGCTTTGAGTTCTTCGCCATCTATCTGGGGCCGATCCTTGTCTTCACGCTCGGCTACCCGCTGGTACGCCGCGTGGTTCAACTGTCCAAGTCCGAGCGCATTACCTCGATCGCCGACTTTTTGGGCGCGCGTTACGGCAAGTCCTTGCATGTGGCGGCGCTGGCCGCCTGTATCGCGGTGATCGGAACCGTTCCCTACATCGCGCTGCAGTTGAAGGCCGTCAGCAATGCGGTGACGTTGATGGTCAGCCACTATGACGGCTCGAACGGCTATCCATCGACGCTGCCGCTCGACGTTTCGTTGGTCGTTGCAATTTCCCTGTTTGCGTTTTCCACATTGTTCGGCACGCGCCATGCCGACGCGACCGAGCACCAGGATGGGCTGATCACCGCAATCGCGGTTGAATCGGTGGTCAAACTGCTGGTTTTTGTCGGCGTGGGGCTGGCGATCCTGTTCTTCTTCTTCGACGGGATCGGCCCGGTGCGTCAGGCGTTCAGCGACAATGCAGCGGTCGCGCGTTCGCTTGCGAACGGCACCTCGGGCGAAACCTGGCTGGTCATGACGCTTTTGAGTGCGTGCGCGATTTTGATGCTGCCGCGCCAGTTCCATGTCACCGTTGTCGAACATCGGTCCGATGTCGAGTTGCGCCGCGCCACCTGGCTGTTCCCGGTCTACCTGATCGCGATCAACCTCCTGGTCATGCCGATCGCCGTTTCGGGTTTGATCAATCTGGATTCCGACGTGCCCGCCGACATGTATCTTCTGGCACTGCCTCTCGCCGCTGATCAGGACTGGCTGGCGCTGATCACCTTCATCGGCGGCCTGTCGGCGGCGACCGCCATGGTGATCGTTGCATCGGTGGCGCTTGCCATCATGGTCTCCAACGACCTTGTGCTGCCGGCGCTCCTGTGGCGTTTCAACGCCACCGCGCGCACCGCTGCCGGCGATTGGTCCCGGATCATCCTGAACATTCGCCGGATCGCCATGGCGCTGATCATCCTGGCCGCGTTCGCCTATTACCGGCAGACCGATCATGCCGCCCAGCTCGCCTCGATCGGCCTTTTGTCGTTCGCGGCCATCGCCCAGTTCGCGCCGGCCTTCCTGATCGGTCTGATCTGGCGCGGCGCCAATGCGCGTGGTGCGTTTTTGGGCATGCTCGGCGGATTTCTGGTCTGGGCCTATACCTTGCTCGTCCCCAACCTTGCCGGCGCTGATGCGGCGATCGTGCGCGACGGCCTGTTCGGCATCACCATGCTGCGGCCGAGCCAGTTGTTCGGCGTCCAGTTCGAGCCGCTCGTGCATGGCGTGTTCTGGTCGCTGGCCGTCAACATCGCGCTTCTGGTCGGCGGTTCCCTGTCGCGCACGCCAACGCCGCTGGAGCGCATCCAGGCGGTGACCTTCGTGCCGCGCGAAGCCCAGCAGACGATCGGCCTCAAGCGTTTTCGCACGACGACGACGATCGACGAGCTGAAAGATGCGATCGCCCGCTATGTGAGCACCGCGCGCATGGAGCGGGCCTTTGAGGCATTCGAACTGCGCGAGGGGCGCAAGCTGATCGGGTCGGACACAACCGACATTTCGGTGGTCCGGTACGCTGAACAGGTGCTGGCGAGCGCCATCGGGTCGTCCTCGGCACGGCTCGTCCTGTCGCTCCTGTTCGAAAAGGACGGCGCATCCTCGCGCGAAACCGTCCGGCTTCTTGATGATGCGTCAGAAGCGCTGCAGCAGAACCGCGATCTCCTGCACAAGGCGCTCGACCAGATGGATCAGGGCATTTCGGTGTTCAACAATGAATACCGGCTGACCAACTGGAACGGCCAGTTCCGGCGCCTGCTCGGCCTGCCGCCGGAGATGGGCAATTTCGGCATGCCGCTCAAATCGATCACCGGCATGCTGATCGAGGCCGGTCAGATCGATGCTGAGACCGAACGCGAGGTGGTCGAGAACGTCACCCGGTTCCGCAGGGCGTGGCAGTTGGCGCTGGAGCGCAGCGGCCGCATTCTCGAAATCCGCTCCAACCCGATGCCCGATCGCGGGCTGGTGATCACCTATACAGACATCACTGGCCGGGTGGAGGCCGACGAGGCCCTCAAGCGCACCAAGGAGAGCCTCGAAATGCGTGTCCGGGCGCGCACCGCCGAACTGACCAGCGTGAACGAGGAACTGGCTGTCGCACAGCGCAGCGCAGAAGAGGCCAATATCGGCAAGACCCGGTTCCTCGCCGCGGCCGGACACGACATCTCTCAACCCTTGAATGCAGCTCGGCTTTATACCTCGTCGCTGGTCGAGCGCATGGGCGGGCAGGGCGACAGCACCAACCGGGAGATCGCCCACAAGATCGACACGGCGCTGGAATCGGTCGAGCACATCATTGGCGCGGTTCTCGACATTTCACGGCTCGATGCCGGCGCGCTGACGCCCAATCCGACGCGCTTCCCGCTTGCCGACCTTCTCGAGCAGGTGCAGTCCGACTTCGCGCTGATGGCCAAGGAAAAGGGGCTGGACCTGACCGTGGTACGCACAAGCGCGATCATCGAGACCGATCGCAACCTGCTGCGCCGTCTTTTGCAGAACCTCGTCTCCAACGCGATCAAATATACCCATGAGGGCCGTGTCCTGATTGGTGTGCGCCGCCGCAACCATGATGCCGTCATCGGCGTCTACGACACCGGCATCGGCATTGCGCCCGACAAGGCAACGCGCGTGTTCGAGGAGTTTCAGCGCCTGTCGGACGGCGCGCGCATCGCCAGCGGCCTGGGGCTAGGCCTGTCGATCGTCGATCGCATCTCGCGGGTCTTGAGCCTCGAAGTGACGCTGGAATCGATTCCCGGCGCCGGAACCGCATTCAAGGTTTGCGTGCCGGTCGTTGATGCGGCGACCCCGGTGGCGACCGTCAAGCCGGCGCCGGCGCAGGCCCGCCGCGCGCTCCTGACCGGCCTGACGATCGCGTGTATCGACAACGAGGAAACGATCCTGTCGGGCATGAGTGTCTTGCTCACCGGCTGGGGCGCCACGGTGATCGCCGCCCCACGCCGCGACATGCTGGCTACGGCGTTGAACGATCATGGCGCCGACCCTCATGTCATCATCGCCGACTATCATCTCGATGACGGCACGGGCATGGAGGTGATCGCCGATATGCGTGCCCGCTATGGCGATTCGATCGCGGCCGTCCTCATCACGGCGGATCGCTCGGGCGAACTGCGCGAACAGACCAGCGCCGCCGACGTGCATTTGCTCAACAAGCCGCTCAAACCGGCAGCCCTGCGTGCCATGCTGACCCAGGTGCCGATGCCGCGCGTCGCGGCCGAGTAGATGGTCCAGACGCAGTTGCCGCCGGCGTGCCGCGTTAACCAATCCAATTTTCTCTTTCGCAGTAATTGACCGTTAACGTCGCGGGCCGGCGCGCCTTGCGCGCGGTCCTTTTCCTCGAACCCCGGTGTTCATTCATGCGTGGTGTTGTCGTCGCGGCTGGTCTTTGTGTGCTTTCCGCTCTGGTCTTGTCCGGATGTTCGGCCTCCTCGGGCGTCGACGCACTGGAGCTCGGCGGCCCCTCGAGCGAGGTGACCAGTTCGATCACGCCACGGGCACCCGTTCCCGGCGCGACGGTGCCGTCCGCAACTGCGGCGGCAGCCTTGGCGCCCTCGGCGGTTGCGGCCTCCGAGCCGGCTTTCGCGGCCGCCGACGAAGCACAAGTTACGCCCGCGCCCGTCCAGGTGGCGCTGGCGCGTCCTGAAAACCCCGCACGCCCCGCCGCGCGTCCCGAAAACCGGCGACGCATTTATGCGTCCAGGTTCGGCGATGCCAAACCGGTCAGTTTCGGCCGTGCCTCGCCGCACAAATTCGCCGTTCACGGTGTCGACGTGTCCCACTGGCAGCAGGAGATTGACTGGCCGACGCTGCGCACCCAGGGCGCCAACTTCGCCTTCATCAAGGCGACCGAGGGCGGCAAGCATGTCGACCGGCTGTTCCGTCGCAACTGGGACGCGGCACGGGCCGCCGGCATCCCGACCGGCGCCTATCACTTCTTCTTCTGGTGCCGCTCGGCGGCCGAGCAGGCCGACTGGTTCATCCGCCACGTGCCCAAACAGCCCGGTGCGCTGCCGCCGGTGCTTGATGTTGAATGGTACGGCAACAAGCGCTCATGCCCGCGCAAACCGCCCCGGTCGACCGTGCTGGCAAAGATGCGCGTCTTCTCCGAACGGCTTGAAGCCCACTACGGCCAAAAGCCGATCATCTACACCACGCCCGATTTTTACGAGGACAATCTGCGCGGCCAGTTCAAGGACCATTCATTCTGGCTGCGCTCGGTTGCCGCCCATCCGCGCGAGCGCTATCCGAACCGGGGCTTTGCGTTCTGGCAGTATTCGGGAACCGGCACGGCACGGCGCGGCGTCGAAACGCAGATCGATCTCAACGTCTTCAACGGCACGGAGGAAGGCTGGCACAACTGGCTGGCGCAGAACCTGTCGCGCTGATGCGTCAGCAGGATATCGGTCGGTGCACAAACCCTGTTGACCAAGGCGCCGCTCGTCGGCATCGCAGGGTTGACCTGACGATGGAGCCGTCCGCGTGTCGGAAAATCCCCTCTACGTGATCGAGCACTGGGCCGTGGCCGAACCCGATGGGGGCCGGCAGCATTTGATCGCGCGCGGTCACGACATCCGCGTGGTCGAGCCCTGGCGCGGCGAAACCCTGCCGGCGCTGACTGGCGATGAGGCGGGCGTGATGATCATGGGCGGCCCGCAAATGGTGACCGATCTGGCGGAGCATCCCTATCTCGCCGGAGAGTGCCGGCTGATCGAGCAGGCGATGGCCAAGTCGGTGCCGCTGGTCGGCGTGTGTCTGGGTTCGCAACTGATCGCCCATGTTCTTGGCGCGTCCGTCGATTTCAATCCGCACGGGCGCATGGCCATGGGGTTCTACCCGCTGGACGTGACGCCGGCCGGCGGTGACATTTTTCACGGGCCGATGATGACGCTCAACGGAAACCAGCAGGGCTGGACCGTGCCGCCCGGCGCGACGATGCTGGCCCATGGCGATCCGGCGCTGACGCCGAACCAGGCGTTTCGGGCCGGCGGAACGACGATCGGGTTCCAGTTCCATCCCGAGGTGACGCGCACGATCCTCGATCAGTGGCAGACGGAGTTCGCCGATCATGTCGGTCGCCCGGGAACCCAGTCAAAGGCGGAACAGGACGCGGGGTTCGCCCGCCACGATGTAGCGCTCAAGCGCTGGTATTTCGGGTTCCTCGACCGGTGGTTTCACGCCCACCGCGCCACATAGGCCACCGTGTCCGGATCAAACCAGTTGCGCGAATATTCCTCGACCGTGCCCGCATGGCCCCAGGAGATGCGTTCGACATGGCCAAGCGATGCGCCGGGCTGGAACGGGCTGCCCGGTGGCGCGAAATCCGGGCAGGGGGCGACGGACACCCGGTCCTCGACGCGGGCGATCCAAAAGCCGAGATTTTGCCGATAGAACAGATGCATCGACTCATTGATTGAATCGATATCGAGGCTCGTCGCATGGCGCGTGTCGAACCAGATTTCTTCGAGCGCCGCTGGCGTCTCGCCCAGAAAACGCAGCCGGCGGATACGCCAGGCCCTGTCCGATGCGCCATCGCCGAACCGCGGCGCGAAATCTGGATGCCGCACGCGGTCCAGCGACAGGATGCGCGCCGTAGGCAGGCCGGCACCATCCTTCAGTTCGAGATGGAAAAATTCATAGATCGCGCCCGTCCGTGCCCTGGCGCGTACATAGGTGCCTGATCCCTGCCGGCGCTCCAAAAGCCCGCGTGCTTCGAGTTCGGCCAGCGCCTTGCGCAACGTCCCGACCGCCACGCCCAGGCTCCCGGCCAGTTCGATCTCGGTCGGCAGCCGGGTTCCGTCGGGCCAGATGCCGGCGGCGATCTCGCGGGTCAGCAATTCGGAAATCTGGATGTAGAGCGGCAGCGCGCTGCCCCGGGCCGGTTTCTCCGCCACCTTTGCGTCCCCCTGGCTGGCGACCATAGGCCGATGAAAAAGCGCTGTCACCGCTTCAATTCATTCACTATTGATACATGTGCGGGCGGATGCTAGCTGTCAGGAAAATAAAGCTGCCGCGCACGCGGCCCACACTGTCAGTCGGGAGCGATCGCCAATGAGTGTTGTGCCGGTAAAGAGCGCCGATCTGGATGCGGCGGAAGTCGCCTGGTTCGCGCCCATCTGTTCGGACGATTATCGTTTTCTGGGCGTACCGGACGGCGATTTGCGCTCGTCGTTCGAGCACACCAGCGAAATCGTGCGCACCGCGGACGCGCTGGGATACCGCAACATTTTATGCCCGTCCTCCTACCAGGTGGGGCAGGACACGTGGAGCTTCGTCTCCGCCATGGCGCCCCTGACCGGGAACATCAACATGCTGGCGGCGATCCGCTGCGGCGAGGTGCATCCGGCAATGCTGGCGCGCGCGGTGGCGACCGTCGACCATGTCATGAAAGGGCGGTTGACGCTCAACGTCATCTCGTCGAACCAGCCGGGCGAAGAAGCATCCAGCGAGCTGCGCTACCGCCGCTCCACAGAAGTGGTCGAGATCCTGCGCCAGGCCTGGACACGCGACGAGATCAACTATGAAGGCGAGATCTACCGGCTCCGGGGGCTGAACACCGATCCGGTTCGGCCCTATCAGCAAAATGGTGGCCCGCTCTTGTATTTCGGCGGTTATTCGCCCGATGCGGTCGAACTGTGCGGCCACCATTGCGATGTCTACCTGATGTGGCCCGAGCCCGAGGAACTGCTCGCCGAGCGTATGAAGGCCGTCCATGCCCGCGCGGAGGCCCATGGGCGGGTGCTCGACTACGGCCTGCGGGTGCATGTGATCGTGCGCGACACCGAGGCCGAGGCGTATGAATATGCCGATGAACTCGTGTCGCGGCTCGATGACGGCAAGGGCGACGAAATCCGCGGCCGCGCGCTCGATGCAAAAACACTCGGTGTGTCGCTCCAGGCTGCCAATCGCGACAATGCCGACGAATTCGGCTTTGTCGAGCCGCATTTGTGGACAGGCATCGGCCGCGCCCGGTCGGGCTGTGGCGCCGCGCTTGTCGGCTCTGTCGACCAGGTGGTGACGAAGATCGAACGCTACCGCAAGATGGGCATTCGCGCCTTCATCTTTTCAGGCTATCCGCATCTGGATGAGTGCGTCAATTTCGGGCAGAAGGTTTTGCCGCACTTGCAAACCTGCTCGCTGCCCCATGTCTATGGGCGCGTGCCCGAACAAACGCCCGCAACGCCGTTGGGGGTTGGAGAAAGACGCTGATGGAGACCATCGATTTCGGCCATGGCATGCCGCCCATGAGCCGGCTTGTCTACGGTGTCTGGCGATTGGCCGGCGACCATGACCAGTCGCTGGGTCATGTTGTCGAAAAGGTCGAGGCATGCCTCGACCAGGGCATCACCACGTTCGATCATGCCGACATTTACGGCGACTATGAATGCGAGGCCATCTTCGGCCGCGCCCTGCATGGCCATGCATCGCTCAAGCAGAAGATGCAGATCATCACCAAATGCGACATCATGTTGATGTCGCCGGGCAAGTTTCCGCACCGCCGCGTCAAGCACTATGACACGTCGGCCACTCATATCCGCGATTCGGTCGACAATTCGCTAAAGCGCATCGGCGTCGACGTCATCGACCTGCTGCTCATCCACAGGCCGGATCCGCTCATGGACCATCACGAGACGGGCGCGGTGCTTGATGCGCTCGTGGATGAGGGCAAGGTGCGCGGCGTCGGCGTCTCCAACTTCATGCCGTGGGATATCGACCTGCTGCAATCGGCCATGAAGCACCGGCTTCTGACCAACCAGATCGAAATCAGCATCCTGAACCCCTCCGCCTTCACCAACGGCCAGATCGCCAAGGCGCAAATCGATGGAAGGCCGCCGATGGCCTGGTCGCCGCTCGGTGGCGGTGAACTCTTCATGCCCGGTAGCGAGGTGGGCAAGCGCACCATGCCGCGGCTGACCGAGATCGGCGTCAGTTTCGGCGTGGCGGCCGAAGCGGTTGCGCTGGCCTGGCTGATGGCGCATCCAGCGCGCATCATGCCGGTTGTCGGCACCAATTCGCTGAAGCGGATCGCCAACATCGCCGATGCGCTCAAGGTCACGCTCGATCGCGAAACCTGGTTCGAGCTGTGGACACTGGCCCAGGGCAAGGAAGTCCCTTGAGAGGAAAGCCCATGAACGCTGATGCCCACCTCAATCTGACCGCGCTCGAGACGGCCGAGCTCAAGCGGGCGATGGGCTGTTTCGCCACGGGCGTGACCATCGCCGCGACCCGTCACGATGACGCCGATCACGGCATGACGTGCAATTCATTCAACACCGTGTCGCTCGATCCGGCCTTGGTGCTGTGGTCGATCCGGAAGCAGAGCGCCAGCCGCGCGGCTTTTCTGGAAAGCGGTGGGTATACGATTTCAGTGCTCGGCGCCGGGCAACGCGATCTTGCCGAGCGGTTCACCCGGGGTTTGCCGCAGGAGCGGTTCGGCGGCATTGATGCGGTGCGGCTGCCCAGCGGGCGGCCGCGCATCGCCGGTGCGATTGCCTGGTTCGACTGCGCGATCGAACATGTTCTGAGCGCCGGCGACCATGATGTTCTCGTCGGCCGCGTGCTGTCGTTTGCCGCTGCGCCTGACGCGCCGTTGCTCTACGTTCACGGCGAGTTCGCTGGTGGCTGAACGCGCCGTCCACGACCGCGCAACTGCCACAGCGCATGGGCGCCGAGCGCACCGATCAGCAGCGCGCCCCCGATCAGCACGGCCGGGCGCGGCGCTTCGGTGAAGATCAGCCAGACCCAGACCGGCGCCAGCACGGTTTCGAGCAGGTAGAACATGCTCACTTCCGGCGCCGAGATGTATTTGGGGCCCGTCGCCAGGCACCAATAGGCGATCGGCAGCAGGACCATGCCGTTGAAGACATGCCAGGCGGCGTTGTCGACGCGCACCGGCTCGCCGAGCCAGCCAAGCATCGCCAACCCAAGAACGGTCGGACCGATGCCGCCGACCATCGGCGCAAAGCCGAATTCGGCCTTGGCCGAGCGCGACAGCGTGATCACCACGGCGATCAACAGCGCCGCGGCCATCGCACACGCATCGCCGAGCAGGCTGCCCGCCTGCAACCCGTCCGAGACGATGATGGCCACCGCCAACAACATGACGGCGATGGTCGCCAGTGTCGCCCGCGAGGGCCGTTCACCGAGGAACGTCCATGCGGTTATCGCCGTGAACGCCGGCGTGAATGCGATGATGAAGGCGACATTGGCGGCGCTGGTGTTCTTGACCGCGATCACGAAGGCAAAGACCGTCAGCCCGTAGAGCGCGGCGATGAGCACGCCGATACGGCCGGGAAGCAGTATGATCGTGCGTCCGGTCAGCCATTGGGCGACCTGCTTGATCAGGAGCGCGGCGATGAAGGCGCTGCCCGCGCGCACGACCATCGCCGACCAGGCATCGCCGCCGCCCAGCTTGATCATCGGAATGTCGAAGCTGAGTGCGACACCACCGATGGCGGTCAGCAGCAATCCCTTGGCATGGGGCGTCATCGGGCCAGTAGCGGGGCGGCCCGCAAAAGTGTCAAGCCGCGTCAGCCCTCATGACGTTCCCAGCCATTGCCGGTCAGATGTTCCTGGGGCAAAAAGCGCGTCTTGTATTCCATCTTGCGCGATCCGGCGACCCAATAGCCCAGATAGACATGGGTAAGCCCCTGTTTGCGGGCGCGCTCGATATGGTCGAGAATCATCCATGTGCCGAGCGACCGGTGCTCCTCGGCCGGATCGAAGAACGAATAGACCATCGAATAGCCATCGCTCATCATGTCCGACAGGGCGACCGCGACCAGCGGTCCTTCGCCCTGTCCGGTCACGAAACTGTCCGGCCCGCGCCGGCGATATTCGATCACCCGCGACTTGACGTGCGTGTCCTCGACCATCATCGCATAGTCGAGCACCGTCATGTCGCTCATGCCGCCGCCAGAATGGCGCGCGTCGAGATAGCGCCGGAACAGGGAATATTGCTCGCTGGAAGGTTCGGCGGTGTATTCGGTCCCGATCAGATCGCTGTTGCGCCGGTTGATGCGCTGCATGGAGCGGGTCGGCCGGAATTCGTCCGCCAGAATGCGCACGGAAATGCAGGCGCGGCAGGTTTCGCATGCCGGGCGATAGGCGATGTTCTGGCTTCTGCGAAAGCCGCCCAGCGTCAGCAGATCATTCATTTCGGAGGCTTTTTCGCCCACCAGATGAGTGAACACCTTGCGCTCGAACTGCCCGTCCAGATAGGGGCAGGGCGCCGGCGACGTCAAAAAGAACTGTGGCGCTTTGGCGCTGTGTTTCGTCATCACCCGCAACAGCCGCTGTCGAAAACGCGTCGGTTGCGCCGGGTCGCGGAGGCGCGGCGGCGCGTCCGCTCAAGCTATCAAAAAACCGCCGCTACGCAACGGCCAGAAATCGGTCCGTGCGCACAACGGTGGTACCGAGCGCCAAATCGTGCAGCAGCCTCTTGTGGCGGGTGAACAGCGCGACCAGCACGATGAACGGCGTCAGGATCACATTGGCCGCCCAGAACAGCACCGCATGCACGATCGCTGTCATCCAGTCGATCGGCTGGCCGTCATAGCGCACCAGCCTGATCCCGGCCATCCGCATGCCAAGCGTTGCCTGTTCAGGGCCGCCGACGGTCCAGGCGACATAGCAAAGCGCCACCAGCGGGGCGAGGATCGCATAGAGCAGCCAGGCCACGCCAAAGGTGACGATGCCCAAAAGCCCGACGACAGGCACGGCCAGCGCGACAAGCAGGATCACCAGCGCATAATCGACCAGGAACGCCAGGACGCGCCGCGTCCGCACGCCTTCAAAAAGGCGCCAATCGTCGAAACCGGCCGGGGCGGCCGCAGTCATTGCGTCGGTCTGTGTCATGGCCTTTACATGGCGGTGCGCACTGCCCGCTTCAAGCGATCGGCCCTCATTGGTTCAAAAGGCGCGCGACGCGGGGCGCGAAATAGGTGAGGATCCCGTCGCATCCGGCGCGCTTGAAAGCCGCCAGCTTTTCCATCATCACCCGTTCGCCATCGATCCACCCATTGGCGGCCGCCGCTTCGATCATCGCATATTCGCCCGACACCTGATAGGCATAGACCGGCACGCGCAGCTCGGACTTGATCCGCCAGCACACATCCAGATAGGGCAGGGCGGGCTTGACCATCAGCATGTCGGCGCCCTCGACAAGGTCTTGCTCGGCCTCGCGCACGGCTTCGTCCGTGTTGGCCGGATCGACATAATAGGTCTTTTTGTCGCCCTTCAGTAGCCCGCCCGTGCCGATCGCCTCGCGATAGGGGCCGTAGCAGGCCGAGGCGAACTTCGCCGTGTAGGACATGATGGCCACATCCTGGTGGCCGGCCGCATCCAGCGCATCGCGGATCGCGCCGATCCGTCCGTCCATCATGTCGGACGGCGCGATGATGTCGGCGCCGGCATCGGCCTGCATGACCGCGGCGCGCGCGATGATGTCGACCGTCTCGTCATTGACGATGATCCCGTCGCGCAGCACGCCGTCATGGCCATGATCGGTGAACGGATCAAGCGCAGGATCGGTGATGATGCCGATGTCGGGCACGGCCCGTTTGATCGCCGCTGTCACACGGTTGATGATGTTGTCGGCATCGAGCGCGTGGCTTCCGGTCCGGTCCTTGCGGTCCATGGGGATGTTGGCAAAGGTTGCAATGGCCGGAATCCCGAGCCCGTGCGCTTCTTCGGCCGCCGCGACGGCGCGGTCCAGCGTCAGCCGATCGATGCCCGGCATCGCCCCGATGGCTTCGGTCTTGTCCTCGCCCTCCATGATGAAGATCGGCCAGATCAGGTCATCGACGCCAAGCCGTGTCTCCTGCACGAGCCGGCGCGCCCAGTCCGCCTTGCGCATCCGGCGCATCCGGCGGCTGCCGGTGATCTCGTCGACGCTGCGTTTCGGCGCGGTTTCTCTCATCGCTCTTCAACTCCCGATCGGACTTTTTCCTGTTCAGGCTTTACAACCCGCTCGGCCTTTCGCAAACCGTTGGCTGAGGCTGGCTGACATATCGCATGCAGTCGTGTGGGGGCCCCGATGGTCATTGCTGAAACCGGATTGCACCAACCGCGCAAGGGAACAATCGAGCGCGTCTTCGGGTTCTTCCTGCGCCTGCTGGCGGTTTACGCCCTGATTTCGGGACTGGTCTATTGGGCCGGGCTGACGGGAATAGCCGGTGGCGGCCAATGGCGTTTCGACCTTCTGGCCCCGTCCGTCCGGATCGTCTTTACGACACTGGCGGTGCTGATGCCGGCAGCCGCGCTCGGTCTGTGGCTCGCCACCCGATGGGGTGTCGTGTTGTGGGTTCTGGCAGCAACCGCCGAAATTGCGGCCTATATGTTCCTTACTGGCACATATTCGCTCCGCGCCGGGATTGCGGGCGCCAACATGATCGGCCTGATCGGCCTGGTCCTGATGGCGGGTGCGACACTCATCGAGCGCCGAACCGCGCGTATTGCAGCGCCCTGACCGGTCGAAAGCCCCCGTTCGGTTTGACTTTCCATTAAGGACAACGCCGGTTTGCAGCGCGGCAACGGGACGTTAACGCTCCAAATTAATGCGCATTTTAGGCGCTTTGCGTAGGTTGCCCTCACAAAGGCGGGACACATCGCCGACCAAACACGTGAGGCAGTTATGATCAACCAGTCCAATATTGTGGGCCAACCGCGCGAGGAGTCGGACATCGATTCCTTGCGACGTCTGTACCACGAAACCCTGCAGCTTGTGGAAAGGCTGCACCGGCGTTTGCAAGACGTCGTCAAGGACGAATTCGACCGTTCGGGCCGCGACGACATCAACGCGGTGCAGGCGATCTTGCTGTTCAACATCGGCGACAGCGAGCTGACCGCCGGCGAACTGCGCTCGCGCGGCTATTATCTGGGATCCAACGTATCCTACAATGTCAAGAAGCTGGCGCAGGACGGGTTCATTCACCACAAAAAGTCCAAGGCCGATCGCCGTTCGGTGCGGATCTCGCTGACCGACAAGGGGCGTGATGTGGCCGATGTCGTCACCGACCTCTACGAGCGCCATATCGCCTCGATCGAAGCGGTCGGCGGCATTGACGCCGAGGAGTTCCAGAAAATGAACAGGGCCATGCAGCGCCTTGACCGGTTCTGGAACGACACGATCCTCTATCGTCTCTGAGGCGCTGATCAATCAAACAAAAAAAGCCGGGCTTCGTGCCCGGCCTTTTTCGTGATGGCTTGCTTCCCTATTCGGCGGGCTGGTTCTGGCGGCTGCGTGTCCGGCCGGGCACGCCAACCAGTGCCGGCACCCGTTGCATATAGGCGTCATAGCCAGGCCGGGTGCGCATCATGTGTTGCTCGGTCAGCGGCAGGGAGACCCCGGCAATGACCGCCGTCAGAAGCGCCGGACCGGCAAGCGCGATCAGGCTGCCTGACATGGCCAGCGCGCTGATCCCCAGACCCCACCACAAGATGATCTCGCCCACATAATTGGGGTGACGGCTCATGCTCCAAAGACCGTGCGTCACCATGCCGGTTTCGGGCAGGATCGAGCCTTGGGCCTGTTTGCCGTTCGCCAATTGGACATCGGCAATCCATTCAATGACGAAGCCCAGCGCGAACACGGCCATGCCGGTCCAGAACAGGGCCGCGGACACCGTGTCGGCGCCGCCGGGGCGGAATGCCACGTGCAGGGGCGCCGCAATCAGCCACAAAAGAACCGCCTGAAGCAAGAAAACCTTGAACAGGCTTGCCCACCACCAGCTCGGCCCGCCGCTTTTGCGCATCGCGCGATATCGCCCGTCTTCATGCACTGCGCCATGGTGGCGGCGGATAAGGTGGCCGGCCAGCCTGACCGACCAGATCAGCACCACTGCCAACAGCACCCACTGATAGGGCGACGACACGCCATGATAGCTGACATGCACCAGGGCGATGACCGAAAAACCCGGTCCCCAATAATAGTCGATGACCCCGGCATCCTCGGTCATGACATTAATCAGCCATATTCCTGTGAAAGCCAAACAGCTTATGGCAAGCGTCATCGTCAGGGAGGCATCCATCAAATGGACCTTTCAGACAGAAGGGAACCGACCTACATGGTTTCCTGTTTGTTAAGCGGGCGGGGCTAAAACTCTGTCGCGA
This sequence comes from Roseitalea sp., assembly GCA_017642895.1. Lineage (GTDB taxonomy): Bacteria > Pseudomonadota > Alphaproteobacteria > Rhizobiales > Rhizobiaceae > Roseitalea. The sequence continues at coordinate 17,693 of JAEPON010000010.1, read as the reverse complement.
GGCGAACCCTTGAGCGACAGAGACAATTACGCGGGTTGGGCATGAACGGATTTAAATCAACGACGAGGCGCGGATTTCTGCGCGCAACAGGCGCCGCTGGCGCGCTGGCGGCGACGGCGGGCACTGCGGCCGCCCAGTCGTCAATCATGGAAATTCTGCAATCGTCGGAACGCGGCAACTGGGACGACCAGTTCGACGCGGCGGGCACGCGTGTCAGCCGCGTCGCCAATACGCGTGTTCCCATTCTCAGCCAGGAAACGGCATTCCACGTCGAAGGCGCGATCAGCGACTATCAGCGGATCGTCGCCGCCGGTGGCTGGCCGCGCGTCAACGCAACCCAGGCGCTCAAGGTCGGCGTTCAGGACAATTCGGTGCGCGAGTTGCGCCGCCGCCTGATCGTCTCCGGCGACCTGCCGCGCAACGCCGGCGACAGCGCCACGTTCGACACGTTCCTCGATGGCGCGCTCAAGCGCTTCCAGGCGCGTCACGGCATGACCGCCGACGGCGTTGTCGGCAATTACACGCTCGCCGCGCTCAATGTCAGCGCGCCGGTGCGTCTCGGCCAGCTCGAGACCAACCTGGTGCGGTTGCGGTCTATGTCGGGCTATCTTGGCGACCGATATGTGATGGTCAACATTCCCGCCGCCTCGATCGAAGCGGTTGGAAGCGATCGCGTCGAACTGCGCCACAAGGCCATTGTCGGCAAGACCGACCGGCAGACGCCGATCCTGTCCTCGCGCATTCACGAGGTCATCCTCAACCCGTACTGGACTGCGCCCAAGTCGATCATCCGCAAGGATATCATTCCTCTGATGCGTGAGGATCCGACCTATCTGACGCGCAACAAGATCCGTCTGTTCGACGGCCAGGGCAACGAAGTGCCGCCAGAAGTCGTCAACTGGTCGACCGAGGAAGCCGTCGAACTGCGTTTCCGGCAGGATCCCGGTCTTATCAACGCCATGTCGTCGACCAAGATCAACTTCCACAACCCGCATGCCGTCTACATGCACGACACGCCGCAGCAGAGCCTGTTCGGCAAGTTCATGCGGTTTGAATCCTCGGGTTGCGTGCGCGTACACAACATCCAGGAACTGACCCTTTGGCTCCTGGACTCGACGCCCGGCTGGGATCGCCGCCAGCTCGAACAGGTCGTCGAATCCGGTGTGAACACCGAGATCCCGATCGAGGTGCAGGTGCCGGTCTATTTCGTCTACATCTCGGCGTGGGCGTCGGAAGACCGGCTCGTCCATTTCCGCGACGATATCTACAATCGCGACGGTGTGGACGCGCTACAGCTTTCCTCGACCGCGCTCTGACGGCTGGTCGGGCCAGAACGTTGTGATCAAGGGGCCAGCGGGCCCCTTTTTCGTAAACGCGGCAATTGTTCACATGGCGGCAGCCCATGTCCGTGCGGGACATGACAGGGGCGGGGCGCCATGGTATTGCGCCGCTTTCGGAGCCAACCCCACGCCGAGGACACGCCCATGTCGCAGGACAGCGCCGCCGCCACCGCCTTTGCCGATGCCTTTTTCAGCCAGGACCTGACGGGGCGCGATGCCGGTATCGCCGATGCGATCGGCAAGGAACTGCGCCGCCAGCAGCAGGAAATCGAACTGATCGCTTCGGAAAACATTGTCAGCCGCGCCGTTCTGGAGGCGCAGGGCTCGGTGATGACCAACAAATATGCCGAAGGCTATCCCGGACGCCGCTATTATGGCGGGTGCCAATATGTCGATATCGCCGAGAACCTGGCGATCGAGCGGGCGACCGAACTGTTCGGCTGCGGCTTTGCCAACGTCCAGCCCAATTCGGGCAGCCAGGCCAACCAGGCGGTGATGCTCGCATTGGCCGCGCCCGGCGACACGATCCTGGGCATGAGCCTTGATGCCGGCGGTCACCTGACGCACGGCGCGCGGCCCAACATGTCCGGCAAATGGTTCAACGCGGTCCAGTACGGTCTCGATCTGGACACCGGCCTGATCGACTACGATCAGGTCCAGGCGCTCGCCGAAGAGCACAAGCCGCGCCTGATCATCGCCGGCGGCTCGGCCTATTCGCGCGTCATCGATTTTGCCCGCTTCCGCGAAATCGCCGATTCGGTCGGCGCGCATCTTTGGGTCGACATGGCGCATTTCGCCGGTCTCGTCGCCGCCGGCATCCACCCCAGCCCCTTCCCGCATGCCCATGTGGCAACGACGACAACGCACAAGACGCTGCGCGGCCCGCGCGGCGGGATGGTGCTGACAAATGACGAGGCGATCGCCAAGAAGATCAACTCGGCCGTCTTCCCCGGCCTTCAGGGCGGGCCGCTCATGCATGTCATCGCCGCGAAAGCCGTGGCCTTCGGTGAGGCGCTGCAACCCGATTTCAAGAGCTACATGAACGCCGTCTCCGAAAACGCGAAGGTCTTGGCCCAGACGGTGATCGAGGGCGGCATGCAGATCGTCTCGGGTGGCACCGACACGCATCTGATGCTGGTCGACCTTCGGCCAAAGGGCGTGACCGGCAAGGCGGCCGAGGCCGCGCTTGGCCGGGCGTTTATCACCTGCAACAAGAACGGTGTTCCGAACGACCCCGAAAAGCCGACCATCACCTCGGGCATTCGCCTGGGCACGCCGGCGGCGACCACGCGCGGTTTTGGCCCGGCCGAGTTCCGTCATGTGGGCCAGATGATCGTGCGGATCGTCGACGGGCTGGCGCAGGCCGGCGAAGAAGGCGACAATTCGGGCATCGAGAACGCGGTCAAGCAGGATGTGCTCGCCCTGACGGCCCGCTTTCCGATCTACCCGCATCTGAACTGAGGAGCCGAGCGCGTTGCGCTGCCCGTTCTGTCACACCGAAAACACCGCCGTCAAAGACAGCCGTCCCGCCGAGGACGGCACCGTCATCCGCAGGCGCCGCGTCTGCGCCGATTGCGGCGGCCGCTTCACCACTTTCGAGCGCGTGCAGTTGCGCGAACTGTTCGTCGTCAAGAAAAACGGGCGCAAAGTGCCGTTCGACCGCGACAAGCTGGCCCGGTCGTTCGAGGTCGCGCTGCGCAAGCGGCCCGTCGATCCCGAGCGCGTCGAGCGCGCGGTCTCGGCGATCGTGCGCCACCTCGAAAGCTCCGGCGAACAGGATGTGCACGCCGACGAGATCGGCACGATGGTGATGGAAGCGCTCAAGCGGATGGACGAGGTCGCCTTTGTGCGCTTTGCCTCGGTCTACAAGGATTTCCGCGATCCGCAGGACTTCAAGGACCTCTTGGGCGAAATCGCGGGTCCCATCCCGGAAGCCGAACCCGATGCCGCCGAGTGATCAAGGGCTGACGACGGCGGATCGCAGGTACCTTGATGCAGCGTTGCGCCTTGGCCGGCGCCATCTGGGCCGGACGGGCACGAACCCTTCCGTGGCGACGCTGATCGTCAGGGACGGTGCCGTCGTCGGGCGCGGCATCACCGCCCCCGGCGGGCGCCCGCATGCCGAGACAATAGCACTGGAGGAGGCCGGACATGGCGCGCGCGGCGCCACGGCCTATGTCACGCTCGAACCCTGCGCCCATCACGGCCGCACGCCGCCGTGCGCCGAGGCATTAGTGTCGGCCGGCGTGGCCCGCGTGGTGGCCGCAATCTCCGATCCGGACGACCGCGTGGCGGGCAAGGGCTATGCCATTCTGCGCGACGCCGGGATCGCGGTTCTCGCCGATTGCGATGCCGCCGGCGCGCGCGATGTGCTTGGCGCCTATCTGACCCGGTCGTCGACAAAGCGGGCGCACGTCACGCTCAAACTGGCCGTTTCCGCCGATGGCATGATCGGACGGCGCGGCGCGGGGCAGGTCGCGATCACCGGGCCGGTCGCCCGCGCGCAATCGCATCTGATGCGCGCCGAACATGACGCGATCTTGGTCGGCATCGGCACGGTGCTTGAAGACAATCCCGAACTGACATGCCGTCTTGAAGGGCTGGAAGACCGGTCGCCGCGCCGCATCGTGCTCGACAGTCATGCACGCCTGCCGCTCCGATCGCGTCTCGTCGGAACGGCGGGCCGCGTGCCGGTGCATGTCGCAACGCTTGACCCGCAGTCCGACCGGGCGCGCGCGCTGGCCGAAAAGGGCGTTCGGATCATCGCCGGCGAAAGCCATGGCGGTGCGGTCGCGTTGCCCGAATTGACGGAGGACCTCGCCGCGATCGGCGTTGCGAGCGTCCTTGTGGAGGGCGGCGCAACGGTCGCCGACGCGTTTCTGCGCGAAGGGCTGGCCGACCGCATCGCGCTTTTTGAAAGCGACGTTGTTGTCGGCAAGGATGGTATCGCCGCGCCATTGTCAAGCAAGCATCCGCCGAACGGATTTGCGATCCGGCGCCGCGCCGTCTATGGCCCGGACCGGTTCATGCTGCTGGAGCGCGACGACTGATGTTCACCGGCATCATCACGGACATTGGCGAGGTTACACAAACCAGGGACCTGCCCCAGGGCCGGCGGTTTCGCATTGCCACCGCCTACGACCCGGCCACCATCGACATCGGCGCGTCGATCGCCTGTTCGGGCGTCTGCCTGACTGTGGTGGCCCTGCCCGAGCAAGGCGCCAATGCGCGCTGGTTCGAGGTGGAAGCCTGGGAGGAGGCGCTGCGTCTGACGACGGCGGGCGCATGGGCGCCGGGCGCGCGTCTGAATCTCGAGCGCGCGCTGAAGGCGGGCGACGAATATGGCGGCCACATGGTGTCGGGTCATGTCGATGCCACCGCGACTGTCGCCGAGACGAAGCCGGAGGGCGATGCGACCCGCTTCGTAATCGAGGCACCGCATGATCTGATGAGGTTCATCGCGCCCAAGGGCTCGGTGGCGCTGGACGGCACGTCGCTGACCGTCAACGGCGTCGGGCGCGACCGGTTCGATGTGCTGCTGATCCGCCATTCGCTCGATGTGACTACATGGGGCGCGCGCCGGGCCGGTGACCGGATCAATCTCGAAATCGATCCGATTGCGCGTTATGTCGCGCACTATGCCGACCGGCTTGCGGCTGCTGAAAAAGAGGCGTAGGGCTCCCGTCGGACCTTTGAAAGACCGTTTCTCATGAGCTCCGAAAAAGCCCATCTGCTGATCGTCGAAGCGCGCTTTTACGACGCGATGTCCGACGCGCTTCTCGATGGCGCCAAAAGCGCCATCGAAGACGCCGGCGCAACCTGCGATGTCGTCACCGTGCCCGGGGCGCTTGAAGTGCCGGCGGCGATCGCCTTCGCCTGCAACGGCCGGACGCGCTATGACGGCTATGTCGCGCTCGGCATGGTGATCCGCGGGGAAACCTATCATTTCGAGCTGGTCTGCAACGAGTCCGCGCGCGGCCTCACCGATCTGGCCATCACGCACAACCTCGCCATCGGCAACGGTATCATGACCGTTGAAAACGAGGAGCAGGGCTGGGCCCGCGCCGACAAGACCCGCAAGGACAAGGGCGGCGCGGCAGCGAAAGCCGCGCTTGCCATGATCGCGCTGCGCGCCGAACTGGGTGTGTCATGATCGCCGGCGTTCCCAATGTGAAGGCCGCCAACAAGCGCGGCGTTGCGCGCCTTGGTGCGGTGCAGGCGCTCTACCAGATGGACATGTCCGGCGCCGGGGTGCTCGAAACGGCCGCCGAATATGAGACGTTCCGTCTTGGCAAGGAGCTTGACGGGTTTCAGTACCGCGACGCCGATCCGGCCTGGTTCCGGGCGATCCTCTCGGGTGTCGTCGCCGAACAGACGCGGATCGATCCGGTCGTCCGCAACGCGCTGACCGAGGACTGGCCGCTGTCGCGGCTCGACGGCACGCTGCGCGCGGTTCTGCGGGCCGGCGCATGGGAGCTGTTGCATCGCAGGGATGTGCCGGTGCCGGTGATCGTGACCGAATATGTCGATGTGGCGCACGCCTTTTTCGATGAAGGCGATGAACCGCGCATGGTCAATGCGGTGCTCGACCGTATCGCCCGCCAGCACCGGCAATGACGAAAGGACACCGACGAGGCCCATGACCGCCAGCGCAGCCCAGGATCTTGCGACCGCCAAACGCGCCACGCTGACCATCGCGTCCTCGCAGGCGATCGTCGGCGCGGCCGCGCCGGTCGCCATCTCGCTGGGCGGTCTCGCTGGCCACTATCTCCTGGGCGCCGACAAGACGCTGGCAACGCTTCCGGTGACCGGCTTCAATATCGGCGTGGCGCTCGGCGCGCTGCCTGCGGCGATGCTGATGCGCGCGGTCGGTCGCCGCAATGGCTTCGTCTCCGGCGCCATGGTCACAGCGCTCGGCGGTGCGATCGCCGCGCTTGCGCTGTTCGAAAAGAGCTTCGCCCTGTTCGTCACCGGCCTTCTGGTCCTTGGCCTCGGCGGCGCATTTGTCCAGCAATACCGGTTCGCAGCCGCCGACGCCTCGCCGAAACTCTTCAAACCCAAGGCGATTTCATGGGTGCTGGGCGGCGGCGTCTTCGCCGCCATCATCGGGCCGCAGGCGGTGATCCAGACCAAGGACTTGTTCGCCCCGGTCGAGTTCGCCGGCGCCTTCGTTGCCGTGATCGTGCTGGGCCTTCTCGGCGCGGCGATCCTGGCGACCTTGAAGATCAAGGATCATGTTGAAACCGATCCTGTGAACATCGCTGCCGGGCCGGAGCGTTCGCTGGGCACGATCATCGCCCAGCCGCGCTTCATCGTTGCCTTTGTCTGCGGTGTGACGACCTATGCGCTGATGAGCTTTCTGATGACCGGCGCGCCGCTGGCCATGGTCGGCTGCGGGTTTTCGGCCGAGGAGGCAACGCTCGGCATTTCCTGGCACGTCATGGCGATGTTCGCGCCCAGCTTCGTCACCGGCCATCTAATCGCCCGGTTCGGCAAGGAGACGATCGTCGCCACCGGGCTCGTGATCCTCATCGTGTGCGGTCTCGTGGCCCTGTCCGGCATTGCGCTCTGGCAGTTCTGGCTGGCGCTGATCCTGCTCGGTGTCGGCTGGAACTTCGGCTTCATCGGCGCCACCGCCATGCTGACCGAAGCCTATACGCCGGCCGAAAAGAACAAGGTTCAGGGCGTGCACGATTTCGCCCTGTTTGGCACGGTCGCCCTGGCTTCGCTGATGTCGGGCGCGACGCTGAACCTGTTTGGCGAGCAGGTGGAACTGGGCTGGGCGGCGCTCAACTGGATCCTTTTACCGGTTGCCGCGGTCTGCCTCGTTGTTCTTGCGATCTTCGTCATTTTCGATCGCCGCGCGGCAGCGGCGGCCGCCCACCATCCCTGACAGGCGGTCGGCGGTCTGCAACCATTTGGGAATAGGACGCATGGCGCCTTGACCCCCAAACCCCCATTCTGCATAGACGACGCCGATGCGGGCCCGTCCGGGTGCCGCCGTTCAGGATTGATCCGATCCGCCGGGGGACCTCGAGCGGAACTTCAGGAGGAAACTCGATGATACTTCTCGCCGTTATTGCCTGCGGCCTCGTATCGATTGTCTATGCGGTCTGGGCCACCCAGTCGGTGCTGGCCGCCGATCAGGGCAACCAGCGCATGCAGGAAATCGCCGGCGCGATCCGTGAGGGTGCACAGGCTTATCTGAACCGGCAGTACACGACCATCGCCATTGTCGGGGCCGTGGTCTGCGCCGTGACCTGGGTTCTTCTGGGCGCAACGGCGGCGATCGGCTTTCTGATCGGCGCGGTGCTGTCGGGCGTTGCCGGCTATATCGGCATGTTCGTGTCGGTGCGCGCCAATGTGCGCACCGCGCAGGCGGCCGCCCATTCGCTGTCGGGCGGCCTCGACATCGCCTTCAAGTCCGGCGCGATCACCGGCATGCTGGTGGCCGGCCTGGCGCTGCTCGGCGTTGCCATCTACTACTACATCCTGACCGACATGATGGGCCTGTCGCCCGAAAGCCGCACGGTCATTGACGCGCTGGTCGCGCTCGGCTTCGGCGCATCGCTGATTTCGATCTTCGCCCGTCTGGGCGGCGGTATCTTCACCAAGGGAGCCGATGTCGGCGGCGATCTGGTCGGCAAGGTCGAAGCGGGCATTCCCGAGGACGATCCGCGCAACCCTGCGACCATCGCCGACAATGTGGGCGACAATGTCGGCGACTGCGCCGGCATGGCCGCCGACCTGTTCGAGACCTATGCGGTGACCGTCGTTGCCACGATGGTGCTCGGCGCCATCTTCTTTGCCGGCACCGACGTTCTCGGCTCGGTCATGCTCTATCCGCTGGCCATCGGCGCGGCATGTCTGCTGACCTCGATCGTCGGCACCTTCTTCGTGCGTCTCGGCACCAACGGTTCGATCATGGGCGCGCTCTACAAGGGCCTGATTGCCACCGGTATCCTGACCATTTTCGGCGTCGGCGCGGCCACCTCGCTGACTGTCGGCTGGGGCGAGATCGGCGTCGTCGCCGGCAAGACCATCACCGGCTGGAACCTGTTCTGGTGCGGCCTGATCGGCCTCGTCGTCACCGGCCTGATCGTGATCATCACCGAATATTATACGGGCACCAACAAGCGCCCGGTCAATTCGATCAGCCAGGCATCGGTGACCGGCCACGGCACCAACGTCATCCAGGGCCTTGCCGTGTCGCTTGAATCGACGGCGATGCCCGCAATCGTCATCGTCGCCGGCATCATAGCGACCTTCCAGCTTGGCGGTCTGTTCGGCACCGGTATTGCGGTCACCGTGATGCTCGGCCTGGCCGGCATGATCGTCGCGCTCGACGCGTTCGGCCCGGTGACCGACAATGCCGGCGGCATCGCCGAAATGGCCGGCCTTGACCCGGAAGTGCGCAAGTCGACCGACGCGCTCGATGCGGTCGGCAACACCACCAAGGCCGTCACCAAGGGCTATGCCATCGGTTCGGCCGGCCTTGGCGCGCTGGTCCTGTTCGCCGCCTATTCGAACGATCTGGCCTATTTCGTGGCCAATCCGGACACCTACAGCTACTTCTCCGATGTCGGTGACATCTCGTTCGACCTCTCCAATCCCTATGTCGTCGCCGGCCTCCTGTTCGGCGGCCTGATCCCCTATCTGTTCGGCGGCATCGCCATGACGGCCGTCGGCCGCGCCGGAGGCGCCGTGGTCGAGGAAGTGCGCCGCCAGTTCCGCGAAAAGCCGGGCATCATGGAAGGCACCGAGCGCCCGGACTATGCCCGGGCAGTCGACATGCTGACCAAGGCTGCGATCAAGGAGATGATCGTGCCTTCGCTGCTGCCGGTGCTCGCGCCGCTGGTCGTCTATTTCGGCGTGCTGCTGATCTCCGGCTCGAAAGCCTCGGCCTTTGCCGCGGTGGGCGCAATGCTGCTCGGCGTGATCGTCAACGGCCTGTTTGTCGCGATCTCGATGACATCGGGCGGCGGCGCATGGGACAATGCGAAGAAGTCGTTCGAGGACGGTTTCATCGACAAGGACGGCGTCAAGCACGAGAAGGGTTCGGAAGCCCACAAGGCATCGGTGACCGGCGATACGGTGGGCGATCCCTACAAGGACACCGCCGGCCCCGCCGTCAACCCGGCGATCAAGATCACCAACATCGTCGCCTTGTTGCTGCTGGCCGTGCTCGCCCACTGAGCAGCCTTCACGCGACAGAAGAAAAAGCCCGCGCGGAGCGATCCGCGCGGGCTTTTGCGTCACAAAGTGATCTTGAAAATGTTGGCCTATCGTCCGCCGCGCAGCACCGATTCGGCTGTCGGACCGCCAATCGAACCGGACAGGATCTGCGCCAGGAAGGTCTGGTCGCGTCCGCCCGTCGGCGTCGTGCGTGTGACGAAGTCGAACACGCGTCCATCTTGGAGCCCGTAATCGGCAATCCGCTCGACAGTGTTCTCCTGATCGAAATAGACGGCCAGAATCCGCTGATCGACCAGACGCGGCTTGAGGAACTGGGCACGCCGCTGCCGCGTCTGCGAGATGTAGTAAAACACTTCATTTTCGAACGTCTCGGCAGTCGTCGGCGTGCCGAGTGCCAGAAGCACCTGGTCGCGGCTCGACCCCGGCGGCACCAGCGCCAGCGTCTGCTCGTCAACGACATAACCCTGCTTGAACGTTTCGGACATGTTCAGGACCTGGCTGGTCGACGCATTGCACGCCGACAGCGCCGTTGCCGCCGCCAACATGACGGCAACACTGGCCAAACGGCGACCGTGCGCCTTGAAAATTCGAGCCGTCACATTCATCTCCTTGGCCGTCAATGCCCGGCCGCGCTGGAAATCACCCGGTAACCCAGCTATGGCCGCGGTGCAAGCCGTCGGCCGATTGCCGCCGGAACCCTATCTGGATATGCGCATGATTGTGTCACTGTTTCGGCGAAAGGGCCAAAACGCCAACCGGATCATAGTCGACAGGATGTTTCAGCAGGTTGTCGATGCGGCACGCCAGCCGGTTCTGTACGCCGACTGGGGCATCCCCGACACGCCGCTGGGGCGCTATGAATCGCTGGGCCTGCACATGATCGTGCTGCTGCACCGCACGCGCGATGCCGGCGAACCGGTGGAGGCACTGGCCCAGGATGTGCTCGACGAGTTCTTCAAGGATATCGACCACTCGATCCGCGAACTGGGCGTCGGCGATGTCGGCGTGCCCAAGCGCATGAAGAAGCTGGCGCGCATGTTTTACGGCCGGATGGGCCCCTATTGGGAAGCGATCGATGCCGGCGATGCCGGCGCGCTGGCAACCGCGCTCGGCCGCAACATCATGCCCGACAATGCCGCAAGTGCAAACCTCAAGGCCGACGCCATCGCCAACTATATGTTGGCCGCCGCCACGGAACTGGCCGCGCAGAGCAATGAGACGCTTTTGACCGGCGATCTGGCCTTTCCCGACGCCGGAGCGATGACATGAACGCCCCCGGTACCGGCGCGTCGCCGGTGTCCCTTGCCATCAATGTTGCCGTGCTCCCCCAAAAGGGGCGTGACGAGACGATCACGGCCGATGCCGCGCAACTGTCCGCGCTGGCCGCCGCGCATGATCTGCTTGGCGCCGATCGTTTCGAGGCAACCATCCATGTCCGGCGATGGCAGCGTGACGGGGTTCGGTTGACCGGCCGGCTCAAGGCGCGCGTCACCCAGCAATGCGTGGTCTCGCTTGAACCGGTCGAGGCGACCGTCGATGCGGAGATCGACGCGGTCTATGTGCCCGAGGGGTCGCCGCTGCAGAAGCGCATGGAACCGGGCGAGGGCTGCGATCTGATCATCGATGCCGAGGGACCGGATTTGCCTGAACCCTTCGAGCCTCCGATGCTCGATATCGGGGCGGTGGCCGAGGAGTTTTTTGCCCTGGCGCTCGATCCCTATCCACGCGCGCCCGACGTTGCGGTTCCCGTCAAAAATGCGGGCAAGGTGGCCGAAGAGCGTGAGAACCCGTTCGCCGTGCTTGAGAATTTGCGACGGAACGGCGATCGCTAGGGCGTGCAAATTGCCGGTTGAGCGCGCGATCATTATCGCTATTGTGCCGCACGCAGCGGCCCGACCCGATGCCGCGACTGCCCCGGACACGCGCAAAACAGGATGAGCAACACGGTGATAACGGTCTCGGTGGATGCGATGGGTGGCGACCATGGACCTTCGGTCGTCATCCCGGGCGCTGCGATATCGCTGTCGCGGCATCCCGGCATGCGCTTCCTGCTGTTCGGCAAGAAGGACGAGATCGAAACCGCCTTGTCGGCGTATCCCAAGCTGCGCCAGGCGAGCACGGTCATCCATTGCGACGTGGCCGTCAAAATGGATGACAAGCCCAGCCAGGCACTGCGCAACGGGCGCCGGAAATCGTCCATGTGGAAGGCGATCGAGGCCGTCAAAGCGGGCGAGGCCGACGTCTGCGTGTCCGCTGGCAACACCGGCGCGCTGATGGCGATGTCGCGCTTTTGCCTGCGCACTATGGCCGATATTGAACGCCCGGCGATCGCCGCCATCTGGCCGACCCTGCGTGGCGAATCGATCGTGCTCGATGTGGGCGCGACGATCGGCGCCAACGCGCTGCAACTGGTCGATTTCTCGGTGATGGGCGCGGCAATGGCGCGCGCGTTGATCGAAGTGCAGCGTCCGACGGTCGGCCTTCTCAATGTCGGTGTCGAGGAAATCAAGGGGCAGGAAGAGGTCAAGGAAGCCGGTCGCCTGCTGCGCGAAGCGGATCTGAACGGACTTGACTATCATGGCTTTGTGGAGGGCGACGATCTGGGCCGCGGCACGGTCGATGTCGTCGTCACCGAGGGTTTTTCTGGCAATATCGCGCTGAAGACCGCCGAGGGCACGGCGCGGCAGATCGGCGAATATCTGCGCGCGGCGATGAGCCGGACGCTCATGGCGCGTCTTGGCTATGTGCTGGCGCGCGGCGCGTTCCGCCGGCTGAGCGACCGGATGGACCCGCGCAAGGTCAATGGCGGTGTGTTCCTGGGTTTGAACGGCATCGTCGTCAAAAGCCATGGCGGCACTGACGATGAAGGCTTTGCCGCCGCCGTTGACATGGCCCATGACATGGTCCGCAACGGGCTCCTCCAGAAGATCAAGCGTGACATAGAGCATTTTCATGATGGGCCGGGCCGCAGCAGTCTCGATGAGGAAAATGACAGTGCCGGGGTCAAGGCAGCACAATGATAAGATCAGCCATCACCGGCGTCGGTTCTGCGCTGCCCAAGCGGGTCGTTCCGAACGCCGAACTGGAGGAAAAGCTCGAGACGTCCGATGCCTGGATCAGGCAGCGCACCGGTATTGCCCAGCGTTACATTGCCGGCGATGACGAAACGAGCGCTTCTTTGGGCGAAGCGGCCGCCCGCGCCGCGCTCGACAGTGCCGGCCGGACCCCGGACGATATCGACCTGATCATCGTCGCCACCTCGACACCCGACAACACCTTCCCGGCCACGGCCGTCAACATCCAGAACCGGCTGGGCATGCACCATGGCGCAGCGTTCGACATCCAGGCCGTGTGCACCGGGTTCATCTATGCGCTGACCACCGCCGACACCTATGTCCGCGCCGGGCTGGCACGTCGCGTCCTGGTGATCGGCGCCGAGACATTTTCCCGCATCCTCGACTGGACCGACCGGCGCACCGCAGTGCTCTTCGGCGACGGCGCCGGCGCGGTGGTGGTGGAAGAAGCTGCCGGCGTCGGGCTGACATCCGATACCGGTATTCTCGCCGCGCATCTGCGCTCCGATGGGCGGCATAAGGAAAAGCTCTATGTCGATGGCGGGCCGTCGACGACGCAAACCACCGGCCACCTGCGCATGGAAGGCCGCGAAGTGTTCAAACATGCTGTCGGCATGATAACCGACGTGATCGAACAGTCGTTCGCCACAGCCGGCATCACCGGCGACCAGATCGACTGGTTCGTGCCCCATCAGGCCAACCGCCGCATCATCGAGGCATCGGCGAGGAAGCTCGGCATCCCGGAGGAAAAAGTGGTGATCACCGTCGACCGGCACGGAAACACCTCTGCCGCCTCGGTGCCGCTGGCGCTTTCGGTCGCGGTCGCCGATGGCCGGATCAAGCGCGGCGATCTGGTTTTGCTGGAGGCGATGGGCGGAGGGTTCACCTGGGGCGCATTGCTGGTGCGGTGGTGACTGCTTTGGTGTCGTGCCCGTTATCGGCTCTACTTGCTTCGTCGATCACGGGGCATTTGCTTGATTTACAAGGTCTTTGGCGATACGATTTTGCCAGCTCTGATTTTATGCGCTTCGGAAAGACATCTTGATGGGGGAGAAAACGGTCACACGATCTGACCTCACCGAAGCCGTCTACCGTAAGGTGGGCCTTTCGCGCACCGAATCGGCCGCCCTTGTCGAAATGGTGATCAATGAGATTTGCGACGCCGTCGTGCGGGGCGAAACGGTGAAGCTGTCGTCGTTCGCCACCTTTCAGGTCCGGTCCAAGACCGAGCGGATCGGCCGCAACCCCAAGACCGGCGAAGAGGTGCCGATTTCGCCGCGCCGCGTGGTGACGTTCAAGGCATCCAACGTGCTCAAACAGCGCATCATCAACGGTTACAAGAAGCGCCACGGCAAGGGCTGATACGCACGGGGCAGGGTGGACATCGCCGGTGTCGACAGGTGACAGAGAACCATGACCGACAAGAGCCCCGACGCGTTCCGCACCATTTCAGAAGTCGCTGACGACCTCGATCTTCCCCAGCACGTGCTGCGGTTCTGGGAAACCCGCTTTTCTCAGATCAAACCCCTCAAACGCGGCGGCGGCCGGCGCTATTACCGGCCCGCCGATGTCGATCTGCTGCGCGGTATCCGGCACCTGCTTTACGAGGAAGGCTACACGATCAAGGGTGTACAGAAGATCCTGCGCGAAAACGGCATCCAGTTCGCTATCGCCATCGGCACGGGTGACATGTCGGCCCTTGAGGAGATGACCCGTCGCAACGCCGAAGCGCGTCAGGCCGAGGCGGACGCGGCCTCTGAAGGGCAACAACCGGTGACCGAAACGTCGCCACCGCCCCCCGCCGAAGCCGATCTTGTCGTCGGCCATGCAAGGCCGCGTGGCCGCGGCCTGTTCGGACTTGGCGGCAAGAACGGCGAACCTGGCGAAGCCGCCGATCTGTCGCGTGACAACCGCACGCTGCTGCAGGAAGCCCTGTTCGATCTTCTCGAATGCAAGCGCCTGCTGGACCAGTCGCGCTGAAACGTGCATGTCGGCCGAGGCATTCGGGGCTTGTGCGGGGCGCCCGGCGCCACTATAGCACTGCCACGGTCGGAGCGTAGCGCAGCCCGGTAGCGCACTACACTGGGGGTGTAGGGGTCGTGGGTTCGAATCCCGCCGCTCCGACCAGTTTTTCGATCAGATGGCGATGGATCTGCCAGGGGTCGGCCGGCCTGCGATGCTGCCCTCACGCTGATGCCGGGCTTCCAGCGCGATGCAACCCCAGATCATGCCGAAGATGAGAAACAGGTGTCGCCAGCGATCGGTGTCGATGACGTTCCCGACCAGCGCGTGACCGAAAAAGACGATCAATGCGCACACGAGCAGCGGCTGCCATGGCCGGTCGCGAAAGGCGATCCTCAGCCCGGCCCCGAGCGTCCAGAGCACGAGCGTGACATAGCTCGCAAAGCCGAGCCAAGAATAGTCAAAAAGGGCCTTCAGCCAGATGTTGTGCGTATCGACGCCGAAGCGACGGCCGAACTCGAGCGGCCCGATGCCGAACGGGTGCTCGGTGGCTTTCATGTAGCCGATCAGATGATGGGTGAACCGTCCCGCTTGCCCCCTGTCATAGTCCTGGACCAGCCGGGCGCGCTCGATCAGCATGTCGCGCACGGCTTCGATCTGGATCGCTACCAAAAGCGCGGCAACGACAGCGACCAGGGCAATTGCGGCCAACGCGGCAATGCGCAGGCGAAAGCGTGGGGACGGCGAGGCGATCAGGAGGAACGCGGTCAACAGCGTCGCACACAGGACGAAAAGACCCCATCCGGCGCGCGAAAACGAAAGAAAGATCGCAAATGACAGGATGACCAGCAGCGGCAGGCGCCAGAGCGCGCCCTCAAGGGGGCGGGTGAGCACGCCGTGCAGGCAGTAGAGCGTCGGCAAGGCCAGGAATGGCGCAAAGACGTTGGGGTCCTGAAAGGCACCCATGGCGCGGCCGTATCGTGTGAAGACGTCGGATCCCGGGATGAGATTAAAGTAGCCGACAATGCCCAGAAGACCGGTCAGCACGGCCGCCGCAAGATAGCCGTTCATGACGATCTCCAGGCGCCGTCCGTCGGCTGCGATCACGGCGGCAAAGAAGATCGCGGTGAAGGCGAGAAAAAAGCCGACGGCGACGTAAAGCGGCGCGTCCTTCCAGTCATCCATCGTCATCATCGAGATGACGCCGCCCATGTTGAAAAGGAGCAACAGAACCATCAGCGGCATGATCGCGGCGGGAAACTTCAGGCCGCATAGGACCCACAGCCCGATCAGCCCGACCATGTAGAGTTCGTAGGGCGCCGGTTCATTGATGACAAACCCGCTCAGAAACGCGCCGAACCAAATGGCAAAGGCGGCCGCGAGGCCGCCCAATGCACGGTTCCGATCGACCGCGGACAAGGTGAGCGCCGCATCGGTCAATAGGCGTTTTCCGTGTTGAGCAGCCGGATCGGCGTCAGAAACAGGATTTTCAGATCGAAAAGCAGCGACCAGTTTTCGATGTAATAGAGATCATACTCGGTGCGCTTCTTGATCTTCTCGTCCGTGTCCACTTCGCCGCGCCAGCCATTGATCTGCGCCCAGCCGGTGACGCCGGGTTTGACGCGGTGGCGTGCGAAATAGCCGTCAACCACCTCGCCATAGAGCTTGTCGCGGGTCTGCGCGTGCACGGCATGGGGGCGCGGGCCAACCAGCGACAAGTCGCCCCTGAGCGCATTGAAGAACTGCGGCAATTCGTCGATCGATGTCTTGCGGATGATCCGGCCGACCGGCGTGACGCGCGGATCGCCCTTGGTCACCGCATTGCGCGCCGTCGCATCCTGCTGGTCCACATACATGGAACGGAACTTGTAGACGTTGATGATCTCGTTGTTGAAGCCATGCCGTTTCTGGATGAAGATCGCCGGGCCTCTTGAAGTCAGTTTGACCGCCAGGGCGGTGACCAGCATGATCGGCGACAGCGCGATGATGCCCAAAAGCGAAAAGACGATGTCGAAGGCACGCTTTGCGACCTTGTCCCAATCGCGGATCGGTCGGTCGAAAATGTCGAACATCGGCACCTTGCCGATGTAGGAATAGGTGCGGGGCCGGAACCGGAGCCGGTGCGAGTGGGCGGAAAGCCGGATATCGACCGGCAGAACCCACAGCTTCTTGAGCATGTGCAGCACGCGCTTTTCCGCATCCAGCGGCAGCGCGACGATCAGCATGGAGATGCGGGCCCGCCGGGTGAACTCGACCAGTTCCTCGATATTGCCCAGCTTGGGATAACCGGCCACCACAAGCGGCGAACGCTCATCGTCGCGATCATCGAAGATGCCGCAAATGCGCACGTCATTGTCCGGCTGCGCCTCCATGGCGCGGATCAGCTTTTCGGCCGGCTTTCCGCCGCCGACGATCACCGCGCGCCGCTCCATGGTGCCGTTGCGCGCCCAGCGGCGAACGCGCCAGTTCAGCATCATGCGCGCCACAAAAATGAAGACGAGGCCGCTGAGATACCATGATCCGAACCAGACGCGCGAATAGTCCTCCGATGCCTTCATGAAAAAGGCGGCCAGCGTCATGACGGCGAACGCGGCGGTCCACATCAGCGCGACGCGCGGAAACCAGTGCAGCGTGTTGCGGATCGCGCGGATCTGGTAGGCATCGACGATCTCCGCGAAGATCACGTAGAGCGCCGAACCCGCCAGGATCGCGGCCGGATATTCCAGCAGCATCGCATAGGGGATGCCGACATAGGCCAGCATGATGAACGTTGAGATCAGCGCCAGGCAGACGAATTCGCCGACGCGGAGCAGCCCGGTCACCATTGAGGGCGACACCGTGTCCTTTCTGTATTCATCGGCGATGCGGGCGGCCAGCGAATTGAGTTCGCCATCCTTGACGATCAGCTCGTCGCCGGTCTGATACGCCCTGACACTGTCGGGCGTGTAACGCAGGCGCGGATCGATCTCGTTCATCGTTCGGTAGTGGGTCAGTTTGAAATCTGAGCCCGCTTTTTGTACGGACCGCGTTTCGTCGACTTTTCGGCTTCCTTTGTCTCGATCAGCGCAACGATATCCTCAGTCTCCCACAGCCGATCTGTGACGCCAGCGGCCATCGCCGG
>JAEPON010000015.1 GCA_017642895.1 Roseitalea sp. | reverse complement strand
GGTCAACAACAACAAAGAGCCGGTCGGCACCCGTATCTTCGGCCCTGTCCCGCGTGAACTGCGCGGCAAGCAGCACATGAAGATCATCTCGCTGGCCCCCGAAGTGCTGTAAGGAGCGGGTCTTATGCAGAAGATCAAGAAAGGCGACGAAGTCGTCGTGCTCGCCGGCAAGGACAAGGGCCGCAAGGGCAATGTCGTCCAGGTCATGCCCAAGGACGGCAAGGCGCTGGTATCGGGCATCAACATGGTCAAGCGCCACCAGAAGCAGACGGCTGCGCGCGAAGCGGGCATCATCACCAAGGAAGCGCCGATCGACCTGTCCAACCTGGCGATCGCCGACCCCAAGGACGGCAAGCCGACCCGCGTGGGCTTCCGCGTCGAAGACGGCAAGAAAGTGCGCTTTGCCAAGCGTTCCGGAGATTTGATCGATGGCTGACACATCCTACGAGCCACGGCTCAAGGCCAAATATCGCGACGCCATTCGCGGCGAGATGCGCGAGCGTTTCGAATATGCCAACCTGATGGAAATCCCCAAGGTCACCAAGATCGTGGTGAACATGGGCGTTGGCGATGCGACCACCGATTCAAAGCGCCCGGCAACGGCCGCAGAAGACCTGTCGCTGATCACCGGCCAGAAGGCTGTGGTGACCCGTGCGCGCAATTCGATCGCCGGCTTCAAGGTGCGTGAAGACATGCCGCTGGGCGCCAAGGTGACGCTGCGCGGCAACATCATGTACGAGTTCATGGACCGGCTGATCAACATCGCGCTGCCGCGCGTGCGCGACTTCCGCGGCCTGAACCCCAAGAGCTTTGACGGCCGCGGCAACTTCGCCATGGGCCTGAAGGAACACATCGTCTTCCCGGAGATCAACTACGACAAGGTCGATCAGGTCCGGGGCATGGATATCATCGTTTGTACGAGTGCCAGCACGGACGACGAAGCACGCGAATTGCTGCGTGCCTTCAACTTCCCGTTCCAGCAGCAGCACTAACGGCGAGCGTAGAAAGGAAAGCCTGATGGCAAAAGTAAGCGCAGTCGAAAAGAACAAGCACCGGCGCAAGCTGGTCGACCGCTATGCTGAAAAGCGCGCCGGTCTCAAGGCGATCGTGATGGATCGCTCGCGCCCGATCGAGGAGCGTTTCCGCGCAACGCTCAAGCTGAGCGAACTGCCGCGCAACTCGGCCAAGGTGCGCATCCGCAACCGGTGCGAGGTTTCGGGCCGTCCGCGCGGCTACTACCGCAAACTGAAGATGTCGCGCATTGCGCTGCGCGAACTGGGCTCGCTGGGCAGGGTGCCCGGCGTCGTCAAGTCGAGCTGGTAAGGAGAGGCTGTCATGTCGGTTTCTGATCCCGTCGGCGATATGCTGACCCGCATCCGCAACGGTTTGCATCGCCACAAGAACTCGATCTCCACGCCGGCCTCCAAGCTGCGCGCGCGCGTGCTCGATGTGCTGCAGTCCGAGGGCTATATTCGCGGCTATTCCCAGGTCGAATACGGCACGGGCAAGTCCGAGTTCGAGATCGAACTGAAATATTATGAAGGCGATCCGGTGATCCGCAAGATCGAGCGCGTGTCCAAGCCCGGCCGCCGGGTCTATGTCGGCGTCAAGTCGATCGAGCATGTCGCCAACGGCCTTGGCATCGCGATCCTGTCGACGCCGCAGGGCGTGATGGCCGATCACGAGGCTCGCGAAAAGAATGTCGGTGGGGAGCTTCTGTGCCGCGTCTTCTGACGCGCGCCGGACCAACCCAACCGACGGAACGAACACGGACGGATTGAACAATGTCTCGTATCGGAAAAAAGCCGGTTGCCATTCCCGAAGGCGTCACCGCCTCGGTCGATGGCAACACCGTCACCGCCAAGGGCCCCAAGGGCGAGTTGTCCTATGTGGTCAATGACGAAGTGCTGGTGGCGATGGAAGAAGGCTCGATCAACATCACCCCGCGCAGCGATACCAAGGATGCGCGCGCCAAATGGGGCATGTCGCGCACCATGATCGAAAACATCATGACCGGCGTCAAAACCGGGTTCGAGCGCAAGCTGGAAATCAATGGTGTGGGGTATCGCGCCGCCATGCAGGGCTCCAAGCTGCAGCTTGCGCTGGGCTTCAGCCATGACGTGATCTATGAGCTGCCGCAGGGCGTGTCGGCGGCAACGCCCAAGCCGACCGAAATCGTGCTCAACGGCATCGACAAGCAGCAGCTCGGCCAGGTCGCCGCGGAGATCCGCAAGTTCCGTCCGCCGGAGCCCTATAAGGGCAAGGGCGTCAAATATGCGGAAGAGACGATCGTCCGCAAAGAAGGCAAGAAGAAGTAAGGAACGGGAACGATGGCAGCTTCCAAACAGGCGCTGGTCAAGCGAGCGCAACGCGTCCGCCGCCAGCTCAAGAAGGTCTCGGACGGCCGGCCGCGCCTGTCCGTCTACCGGTCTTCGAAGAACATCTACGCGCAGGTCATCGATGACAGCGCCGGCAAGACGCTGGCCGCCGCATCGACGCTCGACGCCGATCTGAAAAAGGCGCTGAAGACGGGCGCCGACACCGATGCCGCCGCAGCGGTGGGCAAGCTCGTCGCCGAGCGCGCCACCAAGGCCGGCGTCAAGGAGGTGGTCTTCGACCGCGGCGCCTACATCTTCCATGGCCGCGTCAAGGCGCTGGCCGATGCGGCCCGCGAGGGCGGCCTGAACTTTTAAGCCGGTGCAGGTCCGGTGCGAGCGCGCGGCGCTTTCCGTTCGGATCTGCGACCAAACCATCAATCACTGCCTGGAACCGGAAAAGAACAAAGGACAAGGACATGGCACAACAACCCCAGGATCGCGGTGGACGCGGGCGTGACCGCCGGCGTGATCGCGACGAAGCAGACAGCGAATTCGTCGACAAGCTGGTTCACATCAATCGTGTGGCCAAAGTGGTGAAAGGCGGCCGCCGTTTCGGCTTTGCCGCGCTCGTCGTCGTCGGCGACCAGAAGGGCCGCGTCGGCTTCGGCCATGGCAAGGCACGCGAAGTGCCTGAGGCGATCCGCAAGGCCACCGAAAGCGCCAAGCGCGACATGATCTTCGTGCCGCTACGCTCGGGCCGCACGCTGCACCATGACGTCGAAGGCCGTCACGGCGCCGGCAAGGTCCTGCTGCGCGCGGCGCCGGCCGGTACCGGCATCATCGCCGGCGGCCCGATGCGCGCGGTCTTCGAGACCGTCGGCATGCAGGATGTCGTCGCCAAATCGCTGGGGTCTTCCAACCCCTACAACATGGTTCGGGCGACCTTCGATGCGCTCAAGCGGCAGATGCACCCCAAGGACATCGCCGCCCAGCGCGGTCTCAAGCATTCGACGCTCCAGGCGCGCCGCCGCGAGCTGATCGGCGCCGAAGAATAAGGCATCAGCCGCTCGCCGGAAGGCGAGGGGCCCTGGCAAGGACAAGGATCATGGCTGAGAGCAAGAAGGGCGCAACGATCACCGTCGAGCAGATCGGCAGCCCCATTCGCCGCCCCGCCGAACAGCGCCAGACGCTGATCGGGCTGGGCCTGAACAAGATGCACCGCCGCCGCACGCTGGAAGACACGCCCGCTGTGCGCGGCATGATCCGCAAGGTGCACCATCTGGTGCGCGTTGTGGACGAAAGCTGATCGGGGAGCTGACCGATGAAACTCAACGAACTGCGTGACAATGACGGCGCGCGCAAGTCGCGCACCCGCGTCGGCCGTGGCATCGGCTCGGGCAAGGGCAAGACCGGCGGCCGTGGCGTCAAGGGTCAGAAGTCCCGCTCGGGCGTGTCGATCAACGGCTATGAAGGCGGCCAGATGCCGATCTACCGGCGCCTGCCCAAGCGCGGCTTCACCAACCCGTTCCCGACCGACTACAACATCGTGTCAATCGCCCGGCTCGAACAGGCGGTCGAGGCCAAGAAGCTGGACGCCAAAAAGCCGGTGACGGCGGAAGCGTTGGTCGAGGCCGGCGTGCTGCGCCGCGCCAAGGACGGCGTGCGGGTGCTGGCCGATGGCGAGGCCAAGACCAAGTTTTCGCTGGAAGTCGCCGGTGCCTCCAAGGCCGCGGTCGCCAAGATCGAAAAGGCCGGCGGATCGGTGACGATCCTGGCGCCCAAGGCCAAGGCCGACGCCGAATAAGTCGGCGTTCGGTCAACACAGCTTCTTGAGGCCGCCGCGACCCGTGCGGCCTCAAAATTGACTTGCGCCCCCAAGGGCCAGCGCCTATCTGCGACCAGACCCGCGAGCGCGGCGCCCGACCTTCGGCGAACGCGTCCCAAGACGGAGACTGTCCATGGCATCTGCTGCTGAACAGCTGGCTGCAAACCTCAATTTCGGCGCATTTGCCAAGGCCACCGAGCTGAAGAACCGCATCTGGTTCACGCTTGGCGTCCTGCTCGTCTATCGGTTGGGCACCTACATCCCCATTCCGGGCCTTAACATGGATGCCTATGCCCAGGCCTTCGCCAACCAGGCGGGCGGCATTCTGGGCATGTTCAACATGTTCACCGGCGGCGCGGTCGAACGCATGGCCGTTTTCGCGCTCGGCATCATGCCCTACATCTCGGCCTCGATCGCCGTGCAGCTGATGACGTCGGTCATTCCGACGCTCGAACAGCTCAAGAAAGAGGGCGAGCAGGGCCGCAAGGTCATCAACCAGTATACACGCTATCTGACGGTGTTGCTGGCGACGCTGCAATCCTACGGCATTGCGGTGGGACTTGAGAGCGGCGCCAACATCGTCGCCGATCCGGGCTGGTTCTTCCGTATCTCGACCGTCATCACGCTGGTCGGCGGCACCATGTTCCTTTTGTGGCTCGGCGAGCAGATCACCGCGCGCGGCATCGGCAATGGCGTCTCGCTGATCATTTTTGCCGGCATCGTGGCCGGCCTGCCCGGCGCCGTCGCCGGCACGCTGGAACTGGGCCGCACCGGCGCCATGTCGACGGTCTTCATCGTCACGATCATCCTTCTGGCGATCGCGGTGATCGCCCTGATCGTCTTTGTCGAACGCGCGCAGCGGCGGCTGTTGATCCAGTATCCCAAGCGCCAGGTCGGCAACCGCATGTTCCAGGGCGACACCTCGCACCTGCCGCTCAAGCTCAACACGGCCGGCGTGATCCCGCCGATCTTCGCGTCGTCCCTGCTGCTGCTGCCGGCAACGCTCGCCGGTTTCTCGGACACGCGCGACCTGCCTGAATGGGGAACCGCCATTCTCGCCGCGCTCGGCCACGGCCAGCCGCTCTATATGGTCTTTTATGCCTCGATGATCGCGTTCTTCGCCTTTTTCTACACGGCGATCGTCTTCAATCCGCAGGACACGGCCGACAATCTGAAGAACCATTCGGGCTTCATTCCGGGCATCCGTCCGGGCCAGCGCACCGCCGAATATATCGACTTCGTGCTGACGCGAATCACCGTGGTCGGCGCGATCTATCTGGTCCTGGTCTGTCTGTTACCCGAATTTCTAATAGCGGGCACGGGCGTGCCGTTCTATCTCGGCGGCACGTCGCTGCTGATCGTGGTCAGCGTGACGCTCGACACGGTCGCGCAGGTGCAAGGACATCTCATCGCGCACCAGTATGAAGGCTTGATCAAGAAATCCAAGCTGCGCGGGGGGAAGAAGCGCCGATGAGACTGATTTTGTTGGGCCCGCCTGGCGCGGGCAAGGGAACCCAGGCGCAACGGCTGGTCGACCGCCACGGCGTTCCGCAACTGTCGACGGGTGACATGCTGCGTGCCGCGGTTGCCGCGGGCACCGAGGTCGGCCTGCGCGCCAAGGCGATCATGGAGGCGGGCGAACTGGTCTCCGACGACATCGTCAATGCAATCGTCTCCGACCGCATCGACGAACCCGATTGCGCCGGCGGCTTCATCCTTGACGGCTATCCCCGCACACTCGCCCAGGCCGACGCGGTCGAGGCGATGATGGAGGCCAAGGGCATCGCGCTCGATGCGGTCATCGAACTGACCGTCGACGACAAGGCGCTGGTCGGGCGAATCGTCAAGCGGGCCGAGGACGCGGCCGCCGCCGGCCAGCCGGTGCGCAAGGACGACAATCCGGAAGTGTTCGATGAGCGCCTGCGCGAATATTACAAGAAGACTGCCGCGCTGATCGGCTATTATCATGCCAAGGGCAAGCTGCGGCCTGTCGACGGAATGGCGTCGATCGAGGGCGTGACCGAGCAGATCGCCAAGGTGCTCGACAGCCTTTGAGCGGCACAGCCGGACACCCGCACCGGGCCGGCAAAAACATCGCTTCGGGGAGTTGACATTCCACCGCGATTCCCCGATATGCACGCTGATCTAGCCAGCGTATTGACAAAGGTCGGCTGCGGCATCCCGCTCCGGTCTTTTTGTTTTGAGACTGGCGAGAAAAGAACATCCCGGATCCCCGGACAGGACTGAAAGACCCGGTTCGCCGGGCAGCAAAGGAGAAGCCGCGTGGCTCGTATCGCTGGCGTCAACATCCCGACAGGCAAGCGCGTCGTCATCGCGCTGCAATATATTCACGGGATCGGCTCGAAATTCGCGCAGGAAATCGTCGAGAAGAACAATATCGACCCGTCCCGCCGCGTCAATGAACTGACCGACGCCGAGGTTCTGGCGGTTCGCGAAACCATCGACCGCGACTATCGCGTCGAAGGTGACCTGCGCCGCGAGACCTCGATGAACGTCAAGCGTCTGATGGATCTGGGCTGCTATCGCGGCCTGCGCCATCGCCGCAACCTGCCGGTGCGCGGCCAGCGCACGCACACCAATGCCCGCACCCGCAAGGGTCCGGCCAAGGCGATTGCCGGCAAGAAAAAGTAGTTTAGTCGGTCGGATTTCGTCGGTCGCTGGTCGTAGCGCGCAATCGCCTTTCACGACTGACGACAAACGAACAACGACCCGCTTTCAGGTGGAGCCGCTGGCATTACGGCGGTGCAGAGATCGAAGGACCAAAGATGGCAAAAGAAGCCACCCGCGTTCGCCGCCGCGAGCGCAAGAACATCATGTCGGGCATCGCCCACGTGAATTCGACATTCAACAACACCATGATCACCATCACCGACGCGCAGGGCAATGCGATTGCCTGGTCGTCGGCGGGCATGCAGGGCTTCAAGGGCTCGCGCAAATCGACCCCGTTTGCGGCACAGGTTGCCGCCGAGGATTGCGCCCGCAAGGCCCAGGAACATGGCATGAAATCGCTTGAGGTCGAAGTGTGTGGCCCCGGTTCGGGCCGTGAATCGGCGTTGCGTGCCTTGCAGGCCGCCGGCTTCACCATCACCTCGATCAGGGATGTCACCCCCATTCCGCACAATGGTTGCCGGCCGCGCAAGCGCCGCCGCGTGTAACGCATCCATTGTCCGTCCGGTCGGCGCCAATCCTCCGCCGGCCGTGGAAGAAGCTGTTGCCACGAATGGATGGTGGCAGGCTAGCTGAAGGAAGACGCCGTGATACAGAAGAATTGGCAGGAACTGATCAAGCCCAACAAGGTCGAGTTCAAGGGCTCGGGCAACAAGATCGCGCTCGTGGTCGAGCCGCTCGAGCGCGGCTTCGGCCTGACGCTCGGCAACGCGCTGCGCCGTGTTTTGCTGTCCTCGTTGCGCGGTGCCGCCGTCACCGCCGTGCAGATCGACGGTGTCCTGCATGAATTCTCGTCGATTGCCGGTGTGCGCGAAGACGTCACCGACATCATCCTCAACATCAAGGAAATCGCCATCCGCATGGAAGGCGACGGCCCCAAGCGCATGGTTGTCCGCAAGCAGGGTCCGGGCACCGTGACCGCCGGCGACATCCAGACCGTCGGCGATGTCGAGGTGCTGAACCCCGACCACGTGCTGTGCACGCTCGATGAAGGCGCCGAAATCCGCATGGAATTCACGGTCGACGCCGGCAAGGGCTATGTGCCCGCCGACCGCAACCGCGCCGAGGACGCGCCGATCGGCCTTATCCCGGTCGACAGCCTTTATTCGCCGGTGCGCAAGGTCTCCTACAAGGTCGAGAACACCCGCGAGGGCCAGGTTCTCGATTATGACAAGCTGACCATGAACGTCGAGACCGACGGCACGCTGTCGGGCGAGGACGCGGTCGCCTATGCCGCGCGCATCCTGCAGGACCAGCTTGGCGTCTTCGTCAATTTCGAGGAGCCCGAGCGCGAAGCCGCCGAAGAGCAGGTGCAGGAGCTTGCCTTCAACCCGGCGCTGCTCAAGAAGGTCGACGAACTGGAACTGTCGGTGCGGTCTGCCAACTGCCTGAAGAACGACAACATCGTCTATATCGGCGATTTGATCCAGAAGACCGAGGGCGAGATGCTGCGCACGCCGAACTTCGGCCGCAAGTCGCTCAACGAGATCAAGGAAGTGCTCGCCTCCATGGGCCTGCATCTGGGCATGGAAGTGCCCGCATGGCCGCCGGAGAACATTGAAGATCTCGCCAAACGCTACGAAGACCACTACTAACCAACGCGCCGGCATCCGAGGCCGGAAACCCGAGGAGAAGGCTGATGCGCCACCGCAAGCAAGGCCGCAAGCTGAACCGTACATCGAGCCACCGCAAGGCGATGTTCGCCAACATGGCCGCCTCGCTCATCGAGCATGAGCAGATCGTCACGACCCTGCCCAAGGCCAAGGAACTGCGTCCGATCGTCGAAAAGCTCGTCACGCTTGGCAAGCGCGGTGATCTGCATGCGCGCCGCCAGGTCGCCTCGCAGATCCAGGACGAGACGCAGACGCGCAAGCTGTTCGCCGACATCGCGCCGCGCTATGCCGACCGCAATGGCGGCTATCTGCGGATCATGAAGGCCGGTTTCCGCCATGGCGATTCGGCGCCGATGGCGGTCATCGAATTTGTCGACCGGGATGTCGACGCCAGGGGCGCGGCCGACCGTGCGCGCCTTGAGGCCGAGGAAGCCGCCGAAGCCGAAGCGGCCGCATAACCGGCCCTCATACCCATAAGAAGATGGCGCCGCCCGCATGACGGGAGCGCCACATCAGTCGACTGGGCTCGGGAGCTCGCCATCTGGCGCGGCTCCCTTTCTTTTGCTTTGCCGAACCGGGCGGGCCGGCCTGTGGCCGGCGTTGGCCGTTCCCCATTTCAGCCGCCTTTGTGGTAGCACTGTGAGCCGGCGACTCAGCGGATTTCGGGCACGGAAGGCAAGGGCGATGAAAAGATCAATGGCCATCTTCGGCGTGGCGGTCCTGGGGCTCTTCATGCTTGCCGCCGGTGCCGTGGCGCAGGACAGCGGCAGCGCGCTGCGGGACCTTTTGCGCGGGCTTGGCGGCGGCGAGGCACAGGCGCCGGCGACCGGTGACGACACCGCACGCCGCGTGCCGCTTGGCGCGGCCGAGATGCAACTCTCCTTTGCACCGCTCGTGCAACAGACCGCGCCCTCGGTGGTCAATGTCTATGCTGCGCGGCGCGTCCAGCAGCGCTCGCCCTTTGCGGGCGACCCGTTCTTCGAGCAGTTCTTCGGCAACCAGTTTTCCGGCCCGCCGCGCGGGCAGTCCTCGCTCGGCTCGGGCGTGATCGTCGACGGGGACGGCCTTGTCGTCACCAACAATCATGTCATTTCCGGCGCTGACGAGGTGCGTGTCGCGCTGGCCGACGGGCGCGAGTTCGACTCCGAAGTCGTGCTGCGTGACGAGCGCGCCGATCTGGCCGTCTTGCGTCTGGACACCGATGAGAGCTTTCCCGCGCTGGCCTTCGGGAACTCGGACCAGCTTCTGACCGGCGACCTGGTTCTGGCGATCGGCAATCCGTTCGGCGTCGGCCAGACGATCACCTCGGGCATCGTCTCCGCGCTTGCCAGAACCCGCGTCGGCGTTGCCGACTTCGGCTTCTTCATCCAGACCGACGCGGCCATCAATCCGGGCAATTCCGGCGGCGCGTTGATCGACATGCAGGGCCGGCTGGTCGGCATCAACACGGCGATCTTCTCGCGCTCGGGCGGCTCGAACGGCATCGGTTTTGCCATTCCATCCAACATGGTCGCCGCCGTCGTCGCACAGGCGCGTGGTGGGGCCGACGCATTCGAGCGGCCCTATCTCGGTGCCGATTTCCAGCCCGTCACGCCGCAGATCGCCGAGAGCCTTGGTCTCGACAGGCCACTGGGCGCGCTTGTCATCGATGTCGATCCGGACGGGCCGGCGGGCGCGGCGGGCCTGCGTGCCGGCGATGTGGTTTTGGCCATCGATGGCGCCGCGGTCGAACACCCCGACGCGCTCGGCTACCGGCTGGCGACCATCGGCCCCGGCAGCACGACGGCGCTGACCATCCTGTCGCGCGGGCGCGAACGCGCCGTCGAGATCGTTCTGGCCCGCCCGCCTGAAACCCGCCCTGCACAGGAAACGCTGATCAAGGGCGCATCGCCCTTTGCCGGCGCGGTCGTCGCCAACCTGTCGCCGCGCTTGCGCCAGCGTCTCAACCTGCCGGGGCGTGGCGATGGCGTGGTGGTGACGCAGATCGAGCGCGGCGCGCCGGCATTGCGCGCCGGCCTGCGCCCCGGCGATGTCATCGTTGCGGTCAATGGCCGGCCGATCGCAACGGTCGAGGACGTTGTCCGTCTGGCCGACAGCGGCGGGCGCTCATGGCGCTTCACGCTGAACCGGCAAGGCCGGACGATCAACCAGTTTCTGCGGTTCTGATGGCGTCGCTCTTCGACAGCGTCGCCGAGGAAGCAGCCAACAGGCCGCTGGCCGACCGCTTACGGCCCAAAGCGCTCGGAGAGATCGTCGGCCAGGACCATCTGACCGGACCGGACGGCGTCGTCACCCGCATGCTGGCCTCTGGTTCGCTCGGCAGCCTGATCCTTTGGGGTCCGCCGGGCACGGGCAAGACGACGCTCGCCCGGCTGATCGCCGCCGACGCCGGCCAGCATTTCGAGCAACTTTCGGCAATCTTCTCCGGTGTCGCCGATCTCAAGAAAGTGTTCGAGGCCGCGCGCGTGCGCCGGCGCGACGGGCTGCCGACGCTGCTCTTTGTCGACGAGATCCATCGCTTCAACCGCGCCCAGCAGGACAGTTTTCTGCCCGTCATGGAAGACGGCACGATCACGCTGATCGGCGCGACCACGGAAAACCCGTCCTTTGAACTCAACGCGGCGCTTTTGTCCCGCGCCCGCGTCCTCACACTCAAACGGCTGGACGGTGATGCGCTCGCCGCACTGCTCGAGCGGGCCGAACGCGAAACCGGCGGGACGCTGCCGGTCGACGATGAAGCCCGGTCGATGCTGGTCGGCATGGCCGACGGTGATGGCCGGGCCGTTTTGACGCTGGCCGAGGAAGTGTGGCGTGTGGCGCGCGACGAAGACCTGTTTGACGGCGACGGGCTGCGCGCGGTGCTGCAGCGGCGTGCGCCGGTCTATGACAAGGGCCAGGACGGCCACTACAATCTGATCTCGGCCCTGCACAAGGCGGTGCGCGGCTCCGACCCCGATGCGGCGCTCTACTATCTGGCGCGCATGCTCGATGCGGGCGAAAACCCGCTCTATCTGGGCCGCCGCATGGTGCGCATGGCCTCGGAAGACATCGGGCTCGCCGACCCGCAGGCGCTCACCGTCGCGCTGGCGGCCAAGGACGCCTATGATTATCTGGGCTCGCCCGAGGGTGAACTCGCTCTGGCGCAGGCTTGCGTCTATCTTGCGACCGCGCCCAAATCCAACGCGCTCTATACCGCGATGAAAGGCGCATGGCGTACCGCAAAAGAACATGGTTCGCTGCTGCCGCCCAAACACATCCTCAACGCGCCGACCAAGCTGATGGGTGCAGAAGGCTATGGCGCCGGCTACCAGTACGACCACGACCAGCCCGACGCCTTTTCCGGCCAGGACTATTTCCCGCCCGAGATGGGCCGCAAGCGCTTCTACGAGCCCGTCGAGCGCGGTTTTGAGCGCGAGATCGCAAAGCGGCTCGATTATTGGGCAAAGCTGCGCGCCGAGCGCAGCGGCGATGGCTGACCGGTATCTGCGCCCGCCCGCGCGTTCGGCTTGACGAAGGTCAAACCCCGAACGATCGGCCGCGCCTAGTCTGGCATCATGCACGAACATGAAGGGCCGGAGAACGCCATGCGCATCCTCGTCATCTATGCGACCGTAGAAGGTCAGACCCGCGAGATCGCGGGCCATATCGAACGTTATCTGAACGACAACCAGCACAAGGCGGTGATGATCGACGCGACCCATCCGCCCGAATCGCTGTCGATCGACGCCATTGACGGCGTCATCTGCGCCGGTCCGGTCCATGTGGGCACGTTTCCCGCGCCGCTGCGCCGCTATGTCCAGCAGCACAGTCGCGAACTGATGTCGCGGCCGGGCGTCTTCGTTTCCGTGTCGCTGACCGCGGCCGGCGAGGATGCGGGCGAATGGGAGGAACTCAACGAGATCACCGCCCATTTCAGCGAGGAAACCGGCTGGTGGCCTGTCTCGGTGCACCATGCGGCGGGTGCGCTGAAATACACCGAGTATGATTTCTTCCGCAAATGGATGCTCAAGCGCATCGCCGACAAGAACGACGCGCCGACCGACACGAGCCACGACTATGAGTTCACCGACTGGGGCGCGCTCGACATGTTCATCGACGGGTTCCTGAAGGATGCGCCGGCGGTCGCCGGCAAGCTCTGATTTGCGCTTTGCGCGGCCCGTCTGATCGCGTAGACGACGGGCCATGATCGCCAATCTCGTCTATGTCGCACTCGGCGGCGGCCTGGGGGCCGCGCTGCGCTATTTGACCTATCTGGGGGCCGGCCGCTGGCTGGGTGGCGGCTATCCGTGGGCGACGCTGACCGTCAATGTCATCGGATCGCTTCTGATGGGGCTTTTGGTCGGCTGGCTGATGCGCCGCGGCGGCACGGGCGAGCATCTGCGTCTGTTTCTCGGCGTCGGCCTTCTGGGCGGCTTCACCACCTTTTCGGCCTTCTCGCTCGATTTCGCGCTTTTGTGGCAGCGCGGCGATACGGGCACCGCGTTCGGCTATGCGCTCATCTCCATGGCGGCATCGATTGCCGCCCTGTTTGCCGGCCTTGCCCTGATGCGCGCAGGTGCATGACCATGGCGGTGGTTTCGCAAAAGACGGTGGAGCCCGACGAGGCGGGCATGCGGCTTGACCGCTGGTTCAAGAGCCATTTTCCGGGGCTTGGCTTCGGCGCGCTGCAAAAGCTTCTGCGCACCGGCCAGGTCCGCATCGACGGCAAGCGCGTCAGGGCAGAGACGCGGCTGGAAGCGGGGCAGGCGATCCGCCTGCCGCCGCAAATATCCGGCACCAATGCCGGGCCGGTGACGGCGGGCACGATCAAGAACACGGGCGATGCGGACGCGCTGCGGCGCATGGTGCTCTACGAAGACGACAAGGTGTTCGTCTTCAACAAGCCGGCTGGTTTGGCGGTGCAGGGCGGCTCGGGTGTTGCCCGCCATGTCGATGGCATGCTTGACGCGCTGCGCAACAAGAAGGGCGAAAAGCCGCGTTTGGTGCACCGGCTTGACCGCGACACGTCCGGCGTTCTCATCGTGGCGCGCACGCGCGGAGCGGCGCAGAAGCTGACCGCCGCGTTCCGCACGCGCGACACCGAAAAAATCTACTGGGCCCTGGTCAAGGGCGCGCCGAAAAAGCCCGAGGGCAAGATTTCGACGTGGCTCGCCAAGGAAGCAACGCCCGATGGCGACCGCATGCGCGTTGTCAAACATGGCGAGGCCGATGCCGATCACGCCGTCTCCCGCTACCGGCTGATCGAGACCGCCGGCCAGCGGCTCAGTTGGATGGAGTTCGAGCCGGAGACCGGGCGCACGCACCAGCTTCGTGTCCATGCGCTGCATATGGGCTGCCCGATCATCGGCGACCCGAAATATTTCGACGACGATCCGAACTGGGATTTCCCCGGCGGCATCCAGAAGAAGTTGCATCTGCATGCTCGGCGCCTGCGCATTCCCCATCCCGATCGCGGCATGATCAATGTCACCGCGCCCCTGCCGCCGCACATGGTGCAAAGCTGGAACCTGCTCGGCCTCGACGAGACCGACGGCGACCGCGAGGACTGATCGGCGCCGAAAGGCTGCCCGCCGCCTTGACCTTGCCCCCTGTTCGCGCGATGGACCGACGCGGTTCATCTCAGGACGAAATCCCATGCTCGACATTCGCTGGATCAGGGACAATCCCGACGCACTCGATGCGGCGCTGAAAAAGCGCGGCGCGGCGCCCGAATCCGCCTCGCTGATCAAGCTGGACGAGGAGCGCCGGGCGCATGTTGCGCGCGTGCAGGAGGCGCAGACCCGCCGTAATGCGGCGTCGAAAGAGATTGGCGCGGCGATGGGCGCCGGCGAGACCGAAAAGGCCGACGTGCTCAAGGCCGAGGTCGGCGAATTGAAGGCGTTTCTCGCCGCCGCCGAGGATGTCGAGCGTGAACTGGATGCCAAGCTGCGCGACGCGCTGGCGCGCATCCCGAACGTGCCGCTCGACGATGTGCCGGTCGGCGCAGACGAAGAGGCCAATGTCGAACTGCGCCAGACCGGAGAAAAGCGGCAATTCAACTTCGAGCCCAAGGAGCATTTCGAGCTGGGCGAAGCGCTCGGCCAGATGGATTTCGAGACGGCGGCGAAAATGTCCGGCGCGCGCTTCACCCTGCTCAATGGTGGTCTTGCCCGGCTCGAACGGGCGCTCGGCCAGTTCATGCTTGACCTGCACACGCAAGAGCACGGCTACGCCGAGGTCAGCCCGCCGCTTCTGGTCCGCGACGACGCTATGTTCGGTACCGGGCAGTTGCCGAAGTTTGAGGAGGATCTGTACGGTTTGGAAGGAGAACATACCACCGTCCTCGATGACGTAACCAAGGCAGTTGCAGGCGTCAAAGTTGCGAAAGAAATTGAAGGATTCATGCGACCGTTTATTGAGAGCACGATTGATACGCTTGGGAAGCTGAAGTTCCTTGGAGGAGACGCGGAGGCCGAGGAATTGGCGAAGAATCGCGATCGAGTGCAGAGCGCTTTGAGGGAGAAATCCGATTTCTTCCGCGAATACGCGGAAGAAATGGAAAAGCCGCTCAGTTCGCTGCAGAGCATGAAGGATCGTGATGTGCAACAAATGTGGCTCATCCCCACCGCCGAAGTGCCACTGACCAACATCGTCCGCGAGACGATCATCGATCATGATTATCTGCCGCGGCGCTACACGGCGCTCACGCCCTGCTTCCGCTCGGAAGCCGGATCGGCCGGACGCGACACGCGCGGCTATCTGCGCCAGCACCAGTTCTACAAGGTCGAGATGGTCTCGGTCACCGACGCGGAGAGCTCGCTCGACGAACTCGAACGCATGACGAAATGCGCCGAGACCGTGCTCGAACGGCTCGGCCTGCATTTCCGAACCATGGTCCTGTCGACCGGCGACATGGGCTTTGGTGCCCGCAAGACCCATGACATCGAGGTCTGGCTGCCGGGGCAGGGTGCCTATCGCGAGATCTCTTCGTGCTCGGTCTGCGGCGACTTCCAGGCGCGCCGCATGAATGCGCGCTATCGCGTTGAAGGCGAAAAGCAGACGCGTTTCGTCCACACGCTCAACGGCTCGGGCGTCGCGATGGGGCGGGCGCTGATCGCGGTCATGGAAACCTATCAGCAGGCCGACGGGTCGATCGCCGTGCCCGACGCGCTCAAACCCTATATGGGCGGCATCGAAACCATCACCGCCTGAACTCTGACCAAGGACCGGCCATGCGCATTCTCCTGACCAATGATGACGGCATCCATGCCGAGGGGCTGGCTTCGCTCGAACGCATCGCCCGGTCGCTGTCGGACGACATCTGGGTGGTCGCGCCGGAAACCGACCAGTCCGGCCTTGCCCATTCGCTGACGCTGAACGATCCGCTGCGCCTGCGCGAGATCGACGAGCGGCGTTTTGCCCTGCGCGGCACGCCGACCGACTGCGTGATCATGGCGGTGACCCATGTCATGCCCGAAAAGCCCGATCTGGTCCTGTCGGGCGTCAATTCGGGCCAGAACATCGCCGACGACATCACCTATTCGGGCACGGTGGCCGGCGCGATGGAGGGCACGCTTTTGGGCATCCGGTCCATCGCGCTCAGCCAGGCTTACAATTTCAACGACAATCGCCGTTATGTGCCCTGGTCCGTGGCCGAGACCCACGCGCCGTCGCTTCTTGAAAAGCTGATCGCCATGGAGATGCCCGAAGGCACGTTCCTGAACGTCAATTTCCCCAACTGCCCGGCCGGCGAAGTCAAGGGCGTGGCGGTCGCAGAACAGGGCAAGCTGCTGCATGGCCTCTTCATGGAAGAGCGACGCGACGGGCGGGGCTTTCCCTATTTCTGGATGCGGTTCGGCCGTTCGCCGGTGGAAGCCAGAGACAAGACGGACATTGCCGTCCTGCGCGACGACCGGATCGCGGTGACGCCGCTCAAGCTCGATTTCACGGCCCACGAACTCAAACAGTCGTTGGAGGCGGCGATCGCATGACGCCGGCGCTTGCCATCCCGACCAGCCTGGCTGCCATCGACCGCGAGGGCTTTGCGGCCTTCGTGTTGCGCATGCGGGCGGCCGGGATCGGCGACAAGGCGCTTCTGGAGGCGATCGAGGCCACGCCGCGTCGCGCCTTCGTCGATCCGCAATTCCACGATGCCGCCTGGAGCAGCCGAACAATGCCGCTCGACTGCGGCGAGACGATCGAGGGACTCGACCAGCAGGCGCTGATCCTGTCGGCGCTGGCGCTTGAGCCGCAGAACCGCGTGCTCGAAATCGGCACGGGTTCGGGTTACACGGCCGCGGTGATGGGCGTGCTGGTCAAGCGTGTCTATACCATCGAGCGTTTTGCGCGCCTGCATCAGGCGGCCCAGGCCCGTTTCCGCGCCCTCAAGCGCGACAACGTCATCGCCAGCCGGGCCGATGGCGCGGCCGGCAGTTCCGAAGGCCCTTTCGACAGGATCGTCGTCTGGCCGGCCATGGCAGCGCTGCCGCGCGGCTTTTCCGATCTGGTCGTGTCCGGCGGTGTGATCGTTTGTGCCGTGGGCGAGGGTGACGGCCGGCAGGTGCTCGTCCGGCTGACGAAGGTCGGCAACCGCTTCGAGCGCGAGGATATCGGCACGGTCCGCGTCCAGCCGATCGCCACCGGCCTTCCCAGGGCACTCTGATCGGGTCCGATTTGCGGGTTTGGTACAGCGATCTTTTGGCCGCTTAACTGACGGGTAACACTAACGCGCTTTAATCGCCCCAAGTGCGAAAGAGGGGCAGGGCGAGTAATGCGTATGTTTGGTGCCCGCCGGCGTTCGGCGTCATTGTTGCAAACAGCTTCGGTTCTGGTGCTGGGCGGACTCGTGTCCGGCTGCGCTGGTGACGTGATGCGCTTCACCGACGATTTCTACACAAATTCGGTTCCGGTGCGTCCGCCTGCGGCGGTCCAGACACCTTTCCCGCAGAACGCGCCGCGCATCGTCGCCGCAGCGCCGCAAGCGCCGGCCGTGCCCTTACGCCAGGCCATCGGCAATGGCGTCGACACCATGGCCACCGGGTCGATCGGCACGGCAGCAGGCAGCGTCCCAGCCGCCGTCGGCCGTGCGCCGATCGCCGCGCCCTCGGTCGCCAGCCAGCCTCTGCCGCCGGCCGTGCCGCAAGCCTCCGTGTCCGGCGCGTCCAACGCGGTGACCAATGTCATCAACAATTCGGCCAACACCTTGCCCCAGCAGGCCGCGGCATCTGCCGCAGCCGGCGCCGCCTCGCAGGCCGCCGGCCGCGCTGCCGGCTGGACGGGTGCCGGCGGCACCTATGTCACGCTGGCCCAGGGCGAAACGCTGTTCAACCTCTCCAAGCGCTACGGCGTGCCGGTCGATGCGCTCAGAAACGTCAACAATCTCAGCGATCCGCGCGCCGTGCAGGCCGGCCAGCGCATCCTGATCCCGACCTATGTCTATGGCCGCTCGGTGCCCGTGTCGGCACCGGATGCCAATTCCGGCGTGCGCTCGGCGCGCGCCAGCGTCGGCGGACGTTCTGATGTCAATCTTGACCGCGCGCCGGTGCCCGGCCTGCGGCCGCAGCATCAGGTGGCGCCGTCCGCCCCGGCCCAGACCGTATCGGCAACCGCGCCCGCCAGCAGCCCGCCCGCTTCGCTCCAGGGCGGCCGCTACACCGTCCAGTCCGGCGACACGCTGTCGGCGATCTCGCGGCGCACTGGCGCTTCGGTTGCCGCGATCAAGCGCACCAACGGTTTGTCCTCGGACATGGTGCGCGTCGGCCAGCGCCTGACGATTCCGGGCCTTTCGGGCAATGTGCCCGCAACGACGACAGCGTCGCTGCCGCCCAATGTCGATCCGGTTGTCACAAGCTCCGTCACGCCAGCGCAGCGCCCGTCTTCGTCGGGCTCGAGCAGCGTGCAGGCGATCGACGAGAGCAGCACGGCCCGCGCACCCGATGCGACCGGCGTTGCCAACATGCGCTGGCCCGCGCGTGGCCGCGTCATCTCCGGTTTCGGCAGCAATTCGGGCGGCCGTCCCAATGACGGCATCGACATCTCCGTGCCCAAGGGCACACCGGTGAAGGCGGCTGAAAACGGTGTTGTCATCTATGCCGGCGACGGGCTGAAGGAATTCGGCGAGACGGTTCTGGTGCGCCATTCGGACGGCTATGTGACCGTGTACGGACACCTTGATTCGATCTCCGTGTCGCGCGGCGACAATGTCACCCGCGGCCAGACGCTCGGTGCTTCGGGCATGAGCGGCAATGCGCGCCAGCCGCAACTGCATTTCGAGGTACGCAAGGATTCGCGGCCCGTCGATCCGACCCGTTACCTGAACTGACGGCCGGGCGGCGGTTCAGCTACCCTTTTCCCAGCCTTCGCCGAGCCGGCGGTTGAGTTCGCTCATCTGGGCCAGCACGATTGCGCCGCGCGTGCGCTCGATCACGCCTTCGCGCTCCAGCTTGGCGATCTCGCGGCTCACCACTTCGCGCCGGCAGCCGATCCGCTCGGCGAGATCCTGCTGCACCGGCGGCGGCGTGATCGTGCGTTGGCCGTCATGCCCCTTGCGGGGTTTCGAAAGGCGGATCAGTTCGGAATAGAGCCGGTATTTGGCCGCCAGGAACGAGTGCTCGGCCAGCCGCGTGTTGAGCCCGCGAATGCGGTCGGACATGGCGCTCATCAGCGCCAGCGCCACATCGGGCTCCTCGCGCAGGATCATCCGGAACACCGATTGCGGCACGCGGATCAGCCGCGTGCGCACCATGGCGGTGATGTTGGCCGACCGGCGGGTGCCGTCAATCGCCGCCAGTTCGCCGAAAAACGCGCCTTCGCCCAGTTCGCCCAGGATCACCTCGCGGCCCGTCGCGATACGCAGGATGACGCGCACGCGGCCGCTGACGATCAGGAACACGTCATGGGTGTCGTCGTCGAAATCGAGCACCAGCTCGTTCTCGTCGAAGTCGCTGATCGAGCACTGGCCGGCAAAGCGCCTGTCGGCCTCGGCGTCGAGCGCCGAAAACAGCGCGAATGCGGAAAGCTGCTGCATGCGTCTGGCGGATCCGGATCAGGTATCGGGCTCGCTGGCGACCATGCCGCATCGCGGCCCGGTCTGACAAGCCGTCCGGGGCGGCGTGGTTAGCGACCCGTAAGCGCCACGGCGATCTCCGCGCCCAGCCGCGCATTGTTCTCGACCAGCGCGATATTGGTGGCGAGACTGCGGCTGCCGGTGATCTCGACGATGCGCGCGAGCAGCCACGGCGTGACGTGCTTGCCTTTGATGCCCCGTTCGGCCGCCTCCGCCTGGGCCTGCGTGATAAAACCCGCCATCTCTGCATGCGGGATTTCCGCCTCTGTGGGCACCGGATTGGCGACCAGCACGCCGCCATGGCGATAGTCGGTCAATTGGGCGCGAATCGCGAGGAACCGGGCGATCGCATCGGCATCGTCGAGCCGGAGCGGCGCGTCGAGACCGCACCCGCGCGACCAGAAGGCCGGCATCTCGTCCTGTCCCACCGCGATCACTGGCACGCCGCGCGTTTCCAGCGCCTCGAGCGTTTTGGGGATGTCGAGGATCGCCTTGGCGCCGGCCGAGACCACCGTCACTGGCGTGCGCGCCAGCTCGTCGAGATCGGCGGAAATGTCGAAATCGGTCTCGGCGCCCTGATGGACGCCGCCAATGCCGCCCGTGGCGAAGACGGCAATCCCCGCGCCATGGGCGGCCATCATGGTGGCGGCGACGGTGGTGCCGCCAGTCAGCCCTTGCGCGCAGGCAAAGGCGAGGTCGGCGCGCGAGAGTTTGAGCGCACCGTCTGTTTTGGCCAGCGCCCGGGCTTCGGCGGCGGACAGGCCAATCCGGATCGTCCCGTCCATGACGGCGATGGTCGCCGGCGTCGCGCCATGATCGCGCACGGCGCTTTCGACACGTTCGAGCATCGCCAGATTGTCGGGCCAGGGCATGCCATGGGTGATGATGGTCGATTCCAGCGCGACCACGGGCGCGCCGGCATCGAGCGCGGCGCCAATGGCGGGATCAAGGAGGATCGGCGGCGTGGTCATGATGTTTCACTCGGATTGGCGGTGTTAAGGGCAATCGGTTCGGCGGCGGGCAGGGCGTCCGCGGCGCCTTTCAGGTCGCATGCGGCGATATCGGGCCGGACAGGCCCTGTGACGCCGATGGTCGCGGCAGCGGCGGCGATTCCGAACCGCACGGCGTCCGCGAGCGGCATGTCGGGCCGTTGGGCGAGCGTCGCGCCGGCCAGCGCATCGCCGGCGCCGGTGACATCGACCGGTGTCGCAGGTTCCCCGAGCGGCTGGCGCCAGGCGGCATCGCCGTCGAGCACGGTCACCGGATCGCCGCCATTGCTGATGATCACGCGCCCGAGGCCCAGCGCCGACAGCCGGGCGAGGGCGCCGGGCGCGACCGGTTCGCTCAATGGCGCGCCAATCAGCGCGTTCATCTCGCGCCGGTTCACGAAGGTCAGCGCGAAGCGGCCCGCATGCGGCAGGATGCGCGGCGCTTTTGCCGGCGACACCGCAAGCGCGATGACCGGCGCGTTGGCGGCGTCGCACAGCGCGCCGATCGCATCCGACGGCAGATTGGCATCGACGAGAAGCATGCCTGCATCGGCGATCAGCGCCCTTGGCTCGGCGCGGCGCAGATAGCGCGCCAGCCCGGTCTCATAGAGATCCATGTCGGCCAGCGCGGCCATGACCTCGCCGTCCGCATCCATGATCGCGGTGTAGCTGGGTGTTGCCCGGTCGAGAAAAACCGCGCTGAAATCCGCAATCCCGGCTTCGGACAGGGCCTCGGCGACAAGTCGCCCGCCCGTGTCGCCGCCGCGCGCCGAGATCAAACCGATCCGCGCGCCGCCGACGGCCCTTGCGACCCGCAGCGTGTTGGCCATGCAGCCGCCCACCCATTCGGCCATCGTGCCGGGGTTGGAGGCGCCGCCATGGGCCGGCCCGGACAGATGACCGATCCGGTCGACATGGGCGCCGCCGACGCCCAGGATTGCGAGCGGCCCGGGGCTCACCGTCCGATTCCCGCCAGGGCGGGCCGTGCGTCGGCCGGGCGACCGATCGCGATGATGCTCCGCCGATCCGCAAAAAAAGACATAATGAGAACGAATTTCATTTCCGTATCAATTTCAATATGTTCAGCTTCTTGCATGGGTGGAACAAAAATGGTACAGATTTGTAGGACTGTTTCCTTTGCGCCTGCCAGCGCTTTAACATAAGGGTGGACACATGGCTCAGAATAATTTGCGGTTGGTTGAGGGCAAATCGGTGGACAAGTCAAAGGCTCTGGACGCGGCGCTCGCGCAGATCGAACGGTCCTTCGGCAAGGGCTCGATCATGCGATTGGGTATCAACGAGCAGGTTGTCGAAATCGAGACCGTCTCGACCGGCTCGCTCGGCCTCGATATCGCGCTTGGCGTGGGCGGCCTGCCCAAGGGCCGCATCATCGAGATTTACGGGCCCGAGAGCTCGGGCAAGACCACCATGGCGCTGCACACGGTGGCCGAGGCGCAGAAGGAGGGCGGCATCTGCGCCTTCATCGATGCCGAACATGCGCTCGATCCGGTCTATGCGCGCAAGCTGGGCGTCAATCTCGAAGACCTTCTGATCTCGCAGCCCGACACGGGCGAGCAGGCGCTGGAAATCGCCGACACGCTGGTGCGGTCGGGCGCCTGTGATGTGCTGGTGATCGATTCGGTGGCCGCTTTGACGCCGCGCGCCGAGATCGAGGGCGAGATGGGCGATTCGCTGCCCGGCCTTCAGGCGCGGCTGATGAGCCAGGCGCTGCGCAAGCTGACCGCCTCGATCTCGCGATCGAACACGATGGTCATCTTCATCAACCAGATCCGCATGAAGATCGGCGTGATGTTCGGCTCGCCCGAGACGACGACCGGCGGCAACGCGCTGAAATTTTATGCCTCTGTCCGGCTCGACATTCGCCGCATCGGCGCGGTCAAGGATCGCGACGAGGTGATCGGCAACCAGACCCGCGTCAAGGTGGTCAAGAACAAGCTGGCGCCGCCCTTCAAGGAGGTCCTGTTCGACATCATGTATGGCGAGGGCGTCTCCAAGACCGGCGAACTGATCGATCTGGGCGTCAAGGCGGGCATCGTCGAAAAATCCGGGTCGTGGTTTTCCTATGACAGCCAGCGGCTGGGGCAGGGGCGCGAGAACGCCAAGCAGTTCCTGCGCGACAATGTCGATGTCGCCGCGCGGATCGAGATGGCGCTGCGCCAGAATGCCGGCCTGATCGCCGAACAGCTTCTGCATGATGATGAAAGCGCGTCCGCGTCCGCCGCCGGCTCCGGCGCGGTGGATTTCGACGGTGATGCCGCCGCCGAAGGCTGAGACCCGCTTCGGACCTTTCGCCCCGATGACGGCTCCGCCGCCGGTTCGGCACCGGCGGCAACATCCCTGATTGCATCCAGGGGTCTTTGACCCCATTTGACGGTGGCCGGTATGGGCATTGCGCCTTTCGGTCACCCTTTTTGCATGCGGTTCGGTGGAGCGACCAGCCGGCTGGTCGGTTTCGTTTCCGGCCATGGTGCGATGCTGGACAGCAGGCCGGCTTATGCCGTAATCACGGGCCTCTGACCGGCGCCGCGCGGCGCGGCGTTCAAGGGTGGCCGCACTCTTGTGCCCGCCGCCGGCGTTTTCGCAACCGGAAGTCTGTTTACGGGTGTTTTCATGAGTGGCGTCAATTCGATACGCACCGCTTTTCTCGACTATTTTGCCTCAAACGGCCACCGCATCGTGCCGTCGAGCCCGCTCGTGCCGCTCAACGATCCCACGCTGATGTTCACCAATGCGGGCATGGTGCAGTTCAAGAACGTCTTCACCGGCCTTGAAAAGCGCGATTACTCCCGCGCCGTCACCTCGCAGAAATGCGTGCGCGCCGGCGGCAAGCACAATGATCTGGACAATGTCGGCTACACCGCGCGCCACCACACATTTTTCGAGATGCTCGGCAATTTCTCGTTCGGCGACTATTTCAAGGACGAGGCGATATCGCTCGCCTGGACGCTGATCACAGCCGAGTTCGGCCTCGATCCGGAACGCTTGCTGGTCACCGTCTATCATACGGACGATCAGGCGTTCGATCTGTGGCGCAGGATCTCCGGCTTGCATGAGGACCGCATCATCCGTATCCCGACGCACGACAATTTCTGGCAGATGGGCGATACCGGCCCGTGCGGCCCGTGCTCGGAAATCTTCTATGATCATGGCGACCATATCTGGGGCGGCCCGCCCGGCTCCCCGGAAGAAGATGGCGACCGGTTCATCGAGATCTGGAACCTCGTTTTCATGCAGTTCGAGCAGACGACGCCCGACCAGCGCGTCGACCTGCCGCGCCCGTCGATCGACACCGGCATGGGGCTCGAGCGCATCGCCGCCGTCCTGCAGGGTGTGCACGACAATTACGACATCGACCTGTTCAAGGCGCTGATCGCCACCTCCGAACAGTTGACGCACACCAAGGCCGAGGGCGACCGACAGGCCAGCCACCGGGTCATCGCCGACCATCTGCGCGCGACATCCTTCCTGATTGCCGACGGTGTGCTGCCGTCCAATGAGGGGCGCGGCTATGTGCTGCGCCGGATCATGCGCCGTGCCATGCGCCATGCGCATTTGCTGGGCGCCGAGGAGCCGCTGATGCACCGGCTGGTCCCGGCGTTGATCGGCGAGATGGGTGAAGCCTATCCCGAACTCGGCCGGGCCCGCGCGCTGATCACCGAAACGCTGCGCCTTGAGGAAACGCGCTTCCGCAAGACGCTGGAGCGCGGCTTGGGTCTGTTGAACGAAGCGACTGACCAGTTGGGCGATGGCGACGAACTGGCTGGCGAAACCGCCTTCA
Source organism: Roseitalea sp. (assembly GCA_017642895.1). Lineage (GTDB taxonomy): Bacteria > Pseudomonadota > Alphaproteobacteria > Rhizobiales > Rhizobiaceae > Roseitalea. The sequence continues at coordinate 73,975 of JAEPON010000015.1, read as the reverse complement.
AGCTCTACGACACCTATGGCTTCCCGCTCGACCTGACCCAGGATGCGCTGCGTCAGCGCGGCATTTCGGTCGACACCGACGGGTTCAACGCGGCGATGGAACGCCAGAAGGCCGAGGCCCGCGCCAACTGGTCCGGGTCGGGCGATGCCGCCGATGAGGCGGTCTGGTTCGGCCTGCGCGACGAACTGGGCGCCACCGAATTCCTGGGCTACGAGACCGAAAAGGCCGAGGGCATGATAACCGCGCTCGTTCATGAGGGCGCGCGCACCGAGATGGCCGATCCGGGCCAGTCGGTCACCGTGATCGCCAACCAGACGCCCTTTTATGGCGAATCGGGCGGCCAGCAGGGCGACCGCGGCGTGATGCGCGGCGAGGGCTTTGTCATCGACATCGCCGACACGCAGAAAAAGGCCGACGGGCTGTTCATCCATCATGGCACGGTGCGCGAGGGGGCGGTCGCCGTCGGCGCGGTCGTCGAGATGGAGGTCGATCACGCCCGCCGCACCGCCATCCGCGCCAACCATTCCGCCACCCATCTGGTGCACGAGGCGCTGCGCGAGGTGCTCGGCACCCATGTGACGCAAAAGGGGTCGCTCGTGGCGCCCGACCGGCTGCGGTTCGATTTCGCCCATCCAAAGCCCGTCGGTGGCGAGGAACTGGCCGAAGTCGCCGATATCGCCAACGAGATCATCCTGCAAAACGCGCCGGTCACCACGCGGCTGATGGCGGTCGATGAGGCGATCGAAGAGGGCGCGATGGCGCTGTTCGGCGAAAAATATGGCGACGAGGTGCGCGTCGTCTCGATGGGCACGGCAACGCGCGGCGACAAGGAAGGCAAGGCCTATTCGGTCGAGTTGTGCGGCGGCACCCATGTCGGCGCCACCGGCGAGATCGGCCTTGTCCGCATCGTCGGCGAAAGCGCGGTGTCGTCCGGCGTGCGGCGCATCGAGGCGCTGACCGGCGAGGGCGCGCGCCGCCATCTCGAAGCCCAGGACGAGCGCATGCGTGCCGTGGCGGGCCTGCTGAAGACGACGCCCGATGAGGCGGTGGGCCGCATCGGGCAGTTGGTCGACGAGCGGCGCAAGCTCGAACGCCAGCTTGCCGAAGCGAAAAAGGCACTGGCGCTGGCCGGGCCAACGGCCGAGAACGGTGATGCCGGCGGCGACACGCGCCAGATCGCCGGTGTCACCTTCATGGGCCGCACGGTTGCCGGCGTCTCGCCGCGCGATTTGAAACCGATGGCGGACGATGCCAAGGCGCGCATTGGCTCGGGCGTTGTGGCACTCGCGGCCGCTTCCGAAGACGGCAAGGGCTCGGTCGTGGTCGCCGTCACCGACGATCTGGTTGCGCGCTTCAACGCCGTCGATCTGGTGCGCGTTGCGTCGACTGCGCTTGGCGGCAAGGGCGGCGGTGGCCGCCCGGACATGGCCCAGGCCGGCGGTCCCGATGGTGCCAACGCGCAAGCCGCCATCGACGCGGTTGCAGCGGCGCTCGCACAGGTGCCCGAAAAAGCCTGACCGGATTCCGGCAGGCAAGAACCAAAAAGGGCGCCGTTCGGCGCCCTTTTTCTACGGTGCTCGGCGGACGGCTCAGCCCATCGCCTTCTGCAAATTCTCGTCGATCTTGTCGAGGAAGCCGGTCGTCGTCAGCCATTTCTGGTCGGGACCGATCAGAAGCGCCAGGTCCTTGGTCATGAAACCGCTTTCCACCGTGTCGACGCAGACCTTTTCGAGCGTCAGCGAGAAGTCGCGCAGCGCGTCATTGCCGTCGAGCTTGGCCCGGTGCGCCAGCCCGCGCGTCCATGCGAAGATCGAGGCGATCGAGTTGGTCGAGGTTTCCTCGCCGGCCTGATGCTGGCGATAGTGGCGCGTCACCGTGCCGTGCGCGGCTTCCGCTTCCACGGTCTTGCCGTCCGGGGTCATCAGGACCGATGTCATCAGGCCCAGCGAGCCGAAGCCCTGCGCCACCGTATCGGACTGCACGTCGCCATCATAGTTCTTGCAGGCCCACACATAGCCGCCCGACCATTTCAGGTTCGCGGCCACCATGTCATCGATCAGCCGGTGCTCGTACCAGATGCCCGCTTCCTTGAAGTCAGCCTCGAACTCGCTTTCATAGATCTCCTGGAAGACATCCTTGAACCGGCCGTCATAGACTTTCATGATCGTGTTCTTGGTCGAAAGATAGACAGGCACCTTGCGCTGCAGCCCGTAATTGAGCGAGGCGCGGGCGAAATCGACGATTGAAGCGTCGAGATTGTACATGCCCATGGCGATGCCGGCGCCCGGCGCATCGAAAATCTCGTACTCCTGCTCCTTGCCGTCCTCGCCGACGAATTTCATGAAGAGCTTGCCCTTGCCGGGGAATTTGAAGTCGGTCGCGCGATACTGGTCGCCAAAGGCATGGCGGCCGACGATCACCGGTTTTGTCCAGCCCGGCACCAGACGCGGCACGTTCTTGGCGATGATCGGTTCGCGGAAGATCACGCCGCCCAGAATGTTGCGGATCGTGCCGTTCGGCGAACGCCACATCTTTTTCAGGCCGAACTCCTCGACGCGCTGTTCGTCCGGCGTGATCGTCGCGCATTTCACTCCGACGCCATATTGCTTGATCGCATTGGCTGCATCGACCGTGATCTGGTCGTCGGTTTCATCGCGCGCCTCGATGCCAAGGTCATAATATTTCAGGTCGATGTCGAGATAGGGGTGGATCAGCTTGTCCTTGATGAACTGCCAGATGATGCGGGTCATCTCGTCGCCGTCCAGTTCGACAACCGGATTTTCGACCTTGATTTTCGCCATGATTGACCTCGGAAACAGGGTTGGAAAGGACCGCGAGACGGCTGGTCCGGTGAGTTCCCGCCGCTATAGCAAAGGGGTCAGACCCGCGCAAACGCTCCGATAGTCTGGCGGGCAGAAACACTTGGCTGCCAGCGGCTTGCCCTATATGGCTGCGCGCAGGCGATAACGGCGCGAACCAGCAGACCATGGCAGGCACCAACCGCAATTTCGACAGGATCGAGGAAGGCCCGGCCGTTGTCCTGGTCGAGCCGCAGCTTGGCGAGAACATCGGCATGGTCGCCCGCGCCATGGCCAATTTCGGGCTGATCGACCTGCGTCTGGTGTCGCCGCGCGATGGCTGGCCGAACGAGAAGGCCGAGGCGACCGCCAGCGGCGCCGGCTATGTGCTCGAGCGCGTGCGCGTTTTCGACACGCTCGCTGAATCTCTTTCGGACCTGACCTATGTCGTCGCCACGACCGCGCGCCAGCGCGACGGCTTCAAGCGGGTGCTGGGACCCGTCGATGCCTGCGCCGCCATGCGCGCCCGCACCGAGACGGGGCAGGCGACGGGCATCCTGTTCGGCCGTGAGCGCTTCGGCCTCGACAATGCCGAAATCAGCCTGGCCGACGACATCGTCACCTTTCCGGTCAATCCCGCCTATGCCTCTTTGAACATTGCCCAGGCAGTCCTCCTGATGGCCTATGAGTTTCTCAAGACACGCGATGGCGGGGCCGGCGCGCTGCCGTTTGCCGGGCCGGACTTTGCGCCCGCGCCGCGCGAAGAACTGGTCGGCCTGTTCGACCAACTCGAAGCAGCGCTCGATTCGCGCGGCTATTTCCGCCCGGCGGAGAGAAAACCGGCGCAAACCGAGAATCTGCGCGCCGTCCTGTCGCGGCCGGGCTTTTCAGTCGAGGAAATCCGCCTTCTGCGCGGTGTCATATCATCGCTGGACCGATTTTCGCCGGTGCGGCCGCGCGGCGATGGCTCGCCCGGCGATGATCCCAGACGCCGGCCCGCGCAGACGTCCGGCAAGAAAGCCGCCGGCGATGGCTGAGCCGCGCGACCCCTCGGTTCTTTTTTTCGACAGCGGCATCGGCGGCCTGTCGGTGGTCAAGGAGGCGCGGATCATCCTTCCTGGCCTGCGCCACATCTATGTCTCCGACGATGCGGCGTTTCCCTATGGCGCATGGGACGAAGCCGAACTGCTCGACCGGCTGACTGATCTGTTCGGCGCCCTGATCGATGCCTTCCGTCCCGGCTTGATCGTGATCGCCTGCAACACTGCCTCGACCTTGGCGATCGGCAATCTGCGCCTGGCGTTTCCCGACCAGATCTTCGTTGGCACGGTGCCGGCCATCAAGCCGGCGGCCGAGCGCACGCATTCGGGCCTCGTGTCGGTGCTGGCGACCCCCGGAACTGTCCGGCGGCAATATACACGCGACCTGATCCGCCAATATGCCGGCCAGTGCCATGTGCGGCTGGTCGGCAGCGAGCATCTGGCCGAATTGGCTGAAGACTATATGCGCACCGGATTTGTGGACGAAGCCGACGTGGCGCGTGAAATCGCCCCATGCTTCATCGAAGAGGGTGGTCGGCGCACCGACATCATCGTGCTCGCCTGTACCCATTACCCGTTTCTGGCCAACCGCATGCGCAAGACCGCGCCCTGGCCGGTCGACTGGATCGACACGTCCGAGGCAATCGCCCGACGCACGCTGACCCTGGTCGAGCAAATGCACTTCGAGCCGCGCGATTTCTCGCTGCCCGACATTGCGGTCTTCACCTCCGGCGATCCGCGGACCGAGGTGATGCGGCTGGCCTCCGGCTTCGGGCTTTCGACGGTACCGTTTCCGGACTGAAAATGGCGCGAAAACCCCGCCGGTGTTTGACTTTCCAACGCTTTGACGCTATCGACCGCCATCCCGCTTTCGAGCGGGTTTTTACGTGTCCCGTGGACCTGACCGCAAAGCGTGCGTGGAGGGTCCTGTCAGTCGGCGAAAATGGCCGGCAGAGGAGGGCGCGTTTCCTTGATCCGGTTTGTGAAGAACCGGGCGCAACATTTTGAAGGGAAATGCGATGAGCAAGCGCAGTTCAGTTAAACACAAGCTCGATCGCCGTATGGGCGAGAACATTTGGGGCCGCCCCAAATCACCGGTCAACAGCCGCGAATACGGCCCCGGCCAGCATGGCCAGCGCCGCAAGGGCAAGCTTTCTGACTTCGGTGTCCAGCTTCGGGCCAAGCAGAAGCTCAAGGGCTATTACGGCGACATCTCGGAAAAGCAGTTCCGCAAGACCTATGACGAGGCCGCCCGCCGCAAGGGCGACACGCCCGAAACGCTGATCGGCCTTCTGGAAAGCCGGCTCGATGCGCTGGTCTACCGCGCCAAATTCGTGCCGACCATCTTCGCCGCGCGCCAGTTCGTCAATCATGGCCACGTCAAGGTCAACGGCCAGCGGGTCAACATTCCATCCTACCGCTGCAAGGTGGGCGACGTGATCGAAGTGCGCGAAAAATCCAAGCAGATGGCGCTGGTCCTTGAGGCAACGCAGCTCGCCGAACGCGATGTGCCGGACTATGTCGATGCCGACCACAACAAGATGACCGCCACCTTCGCGCGCGTTCCCGCGCTGGCGGACGTGCCTTATCCGGTGGTGATGGAACCGAACCTGGTCGTCGAATTCTATTCGCGCTGACGGCCTGTCGGCATTGCGCCTTTGAAAGGCCGTCCGGTTCGCGGGCGGCCTTTGTCTTGTGTTTTCCGGCCGGATGACAATGCCGAGTGGTCGCGCCGATGCCAGTTGAAGCTTCCCTGTCCGGGACACGACTTCATCCGATTTCGCCGGCGGCGCTGGCCCTTGTGGGGTGCGCGACCCTGTTCTGGGCGGTCTACCCGCACCTGACCCAGCTCAACCTCGACACATTCCTGGACATGCTGGAAAACCATGTCTGGGGCATTCGCTGGCAGTGGGGCAACTCCAAGCATCCACCGCTTTATGGCTGGCTGACGGCGCTGTGGTTCGAGGTCTTCCCGCGCACGGATTTCAGCTATCGTGTCTTTGCCGCGCTCAATATCGGCGTCACGCTGGTGATCATGCTGGCGATTGCGCGGCGCTTTCTGACACCGGACCAGCAGCGCGCGGCGGTCATGGTTTCCCTGGTGCTGCCGCCGCTGGGTTTTACCGCCTTCACCTACAATGCCAACTCGGCGATGCTGCCTTTCTGGGCCGGGACAATCCTGTTCTATCTGCGCACCATCGAGCGCCGCCAATGGTTCGATGCGACGGCACTGGGTGCGATGGCGGCGGCGGCGATCCTGTCCAAATATTTTGCCGCTGTCCTGCTGTTCGCTCTTTTCGGCCACGCGCTGTGTCACCGGCAAACACGGGCGATCCTCGCATCGCGCCTGACGCTTCTTGCGGCCGCAACGTTCTGCGTGCTTGTCGCCCCGCATGTGGTGTGGCTGGCAAACAATGATTTCACCCCCATCACATTTGCCGCGACCGGACAAGGCGACGCCACGGCGACGATTCTGGCGTCGCGCCAGCTCGAGTTCCTGCTTGCGCAACCGGTTTATGCGCTGCCCGGCCTTGCCGTGCTTGGCTTGCTGAGACGGCCGGGCGATGGTGCACCTCTTTTTGGCTGGCGTGACGCGCGATGCGCGTTGAGCACCGTTTCCGGACGGGCCGTCGTCTGGGCCGGCCTGCTGACGGTGCCCATTGCCATGCTGCTCGCCTTGATCGTCAGGTCGCCTTTGACGAGCAATTGGACCGTTCCCGTCTTCTGCGTGGTGCCGATCCTGCTGGCGCTGCTCCTGCCGATCAAGATCGCCGAACGCATGCGACGGTGGACAATCGGCCTGTCGCTGGGCTTCATGGCGATCATGCTGGCGATCTCGCCGATCATTCGGGGCGAGATCATTGGCCGCGCCGCGGTCAACGCGGCGGTGCCGCTGGCCGCAATGGCCGCTGCGGCGGGCCAATTGTGGGATTCCCGGGTAGAACGCCCCGTTGCGGTCGTTTCTGGCGCCGGCAACCCGGCCTACGCCGCTAGCTTTTATCTACCGTCACAACCCCAACTTCTCTACGGTCCGGGCTTCGAGACGCAACCATGGGTCACAGCGGCTGAACTGGCAGATGTTGGTGTGATGGTTGTCTGTACCCACGAGGGATGCATCGATGCATGGCGTTCGCCGAAGCGATGGCGCATCGAACCGCTTGGCAGCGCAAACGTGCCGGCGGTCTCTGGCGCAGGTGGCCCCGAAAGCTATACGGTGCATGCATGGCGGGCCGTTCTCGTGCCCGCGCCACAATCGGAGCGGGAACAGTGAGCCGGGCAGCGCCTGTGGACAGCCAATACGCCCACGCGGCACACCCGCTCTTTGCGGACACGCCGTCGTCCGTCGCTTTCAACCGGCTCAGAAAGCGGCTGCTGCGCCACGTGCGCCAGGCGCTCAGCGATTTTTCAATGGTGACGCCCGGCAGCCGCTGGCTGGTGGCCCTGTCGGGCGGCAAGGATTCCTATGGCCTGCTCGCATGCCTGATCGACCTCAAGTGGCGCGGGCTCCTGCCTGTCGAGCTCCTGGCCTGCAATCTCGATCAGGGCCAGCCGAACTTTCCCAAACACGTGCTGCCGGACTGGCTCGACCGGCACGGCATCGCCCACCGCATCGAACATCGCGACACCTATTCGATCGTCACCGACAAGGTGCCTGAAAGCCAGACCTATTGCGCGCTCTGCTCCCGGCTGCGGCGCGGTCATCTTTATCGCATCGCGCGCGAGGAAGGCTGTTCGGCGCTGGTGCTCGGCCATCATCGGGAGGACATGCTCGAAACCTTCTTCTTGAACCTGTTTCATGGCGGCCGGCTGGCGGCAATGGCGCCCAAACTGCGCAACGATGAAGGCGATGTCGAAGTGCTGCGTCCGCTTGTCTGGTGCGCCGAAGCCGATCTGGCAAAGTTCGCACAGGCCATGGCGTTCCCGATCATCCCGTGCGATTTGTGCGGCTCTCAGGACGGGTTGCAGCGCAACGCGATGAAACAGATGCTCGCCGAGATGGAAGCCAAGATGCCCGGCCGCAAGGACACGATGATCCGCGCACTCGCCAATGTCCGGCCGAGCCATCTGCTCGATCCGACCCTGTTCGATTTCGCATCGTTGTCAGCCGGTCATTCAGCCGGATCGTGATGGGCGGCGAACAGTTCGCCCTTTTCGGTGATGGTGACGATGGCCAGTGCCACCAGCCCGAAGAGGAAATAGGCCGCCGCGAGCGGCACGATCGTGCCGTTGAAGGCCTGTCCGATCAACGCACCAAGCACCGCGCCGCCGGTAAACGAGATCGTGCCCAGCACCGATGAGGCGGAGCCGGCCACATGCCCCAGCGGCTCCATGGCCAGCGCGTTGAAATTGCCGGCAACGAAACCGAACGACATCATGATGAGGCTGATCAGCCCGATCGTCAGCCAAAAGGGCGGCACGGTCCAAAGGCCGGCCAGCAACAAAACCCCGCCGAGCACGGTGAAACTGACAAGGGCGGCATGCGAGATGCGGCGCATGCCCAGCCGGCGCACCAGCGAGGCATTGCCCAGGCTCGCGATGGCCATGGCCGACGCGCTGGTGGCAAAGACCACGGCAAACCAGTCCTGCATGTCGTAGATCAATTCGATGATCTGCTGGATCGAGACGATGAAGGCAAACAGGCCACCGAAAAACAGCGTGACCGCCAGCGTGTAGCCCAGCGCGATCCGGTTGGTCAGGATCTCACCGAACGCCCTCAAGATGCTGCCAGGATCAAGCGGGCGCCGCGCGTCCGGGAGCAGCGTTTCACGCATGCGCAAGCCGGCCCACAATGCCAGCGCCCCGCCCGATCCACCCAGAACCGCGAACAGCCAGTGCCAGTCCGCAACGGCGACGATGGCCTGCCCCATGGCGGGCGCGACGATCGGGATCAACATGAAGATGGTGAAGACATAGGACATGATGCGCGCCATGTCCCGTCCGGCGAAACAGTCGCGCACGATCGCCTGGGTGGTGATGCGCACGGCCGCCGCGCCGATGCCTTGCCCGGCACGGCAGGCCAGCAGCGCCGCCCAGCTCTCGGCCATCGCCGCGCCGAACGAGGCGAGCACGAAAAAGACGAGGCCGCCCAGCAGAACCGGTCGCCGGCCGAACCTGTCCGACAGTGGTCCGAAAACGATCTGCGCCGGCCCGAAGGCGAGGACGAAGGCGATCAGCACGAATTGCCGGTCGTTCTGGTCGGCGAGCGCAAAATCGGCGCCAATGACCGGCAGCGCCGGCAGCATCGAATCGATCGAAAAGGCCACGATCGAGGTGAGCGCGGCGATCAGGACAATGAATTCACGTCCGCCGATGCCCGCCCTGGCCGGCTGATCCGGGCGCGCCGGCTGTGCGGGTGCGCTCATGACGCCGGCTCGTCGCGCAGCGGATCGATGGCGCGCCAGCCAAAGTCGAGAAACGGCACGGACAGGCGGCCGAGCCGCACCATCCGGTCGGCCAGTTCGGGCGTTGTGACGATGCCGTTGTCGATCTCGTCCATGAAGGTGAAGTGCTTCAGCCGGAGCCACGCGAGCACATCGTCGTCGGTGACACCGTCGAAGCCGCGCGGCGTGCGCTTGAGCGCTTCGGACAAGTCGAGCGCAAACCCTTTCTTTTCCAGATCGTTGACGAGGCCGCGCATCGTCTCGCTCTCGCGCACGATCAGATCGCGAAAGGCGCGCAATTGCGGTCCGTCCAGACCGTAAAAGCCCGAGGCGACGAAGCTGCGCTCGTTGGCGATGTGCACATAGACAAAGCCATTGTCCTTCTTGGTGCCGCTCCGCGTCATCAGCGCGTTGGCATGGGTGTTGTAGGGATCCTTGTTCTTGGAAAAGCGCACATCGCGATAGACACGGTAGAGCGATGTCTTGCGGCTGCCGCGCAGGGGCACGCCCTCGGCCTCGAACCGGGCCGAAACGGCTTCCACCAGATCGCCGAGCGGATCCTTCACCTCGCTCTCGTAGAGCGCCTTGTTTTCGGCAAACCACTCGCGGTCCTGATGGAAGCCGAGCGCCTTGAGAAAGGGCAGGGCCTTGTCGCCAAAGCCATTGAACGCGGTCATGGGAATTTGGGTCCTGAACGAAAAAACGCGCCGTTGGCCGGCGCGTCTTCTTTCATATCGCCTGGCGGGACGATTGGAAAGCATCCGCCAACGGTTCCTGACATCACTGGGCCGCTTCGGCGCGATCGGTGTAGCCGGGCAGGTTGCCGTTGATCACATAATCAAGGATCGCCACCACCTGTTGCGGTGTCTTGGTGACGGCGAGCGCCGCTGCGTCGACTTCCTTGAGCGCATGGGCATGCTCGTCCTGATGCATCACGATCAGCGGCTTGCCGAGCGCGCTGGCACAACCGGCATCGAACGCCGCGTTCCACTGCTTGTACTTTTCGCCGAAACGCACCACCACAATGTCCGCTTTTTCCATCAGCGTACGGGTGCGGATGGCGTTCATCTGCGCGCCCTTGTGATCGTGCCAGAACTTGTCGCCCTCTGCGCCCAAAATGGCGACGCCGCAATCGTCGGACGCTTCATGATGGGTCACCGGCGCGCTGAACGTGACGGGAAGCCCGGCTGCGGCAACACCGCTTTCGATCTGCTCGCGCCAATCGGTGTGGATTTCGCCGGAAAGATAGACGGTCCAGGTCATTTGTGCTCCTCCATGGTCTTTGCTCTGGCATATGGGCACGACGCCTTGCCTGTCCACGGCAAAACAGTTTTTCAGGTGATCGGTTCAACCCAGCGGCCGTGATAGTCGCCGCGCGCGACCAGCCGGCTGATGCCATCGCCGGCCGCGCCTGACCAGCGGGTGACGCGCACGCCGCCGCCCGGCTGCTTGCCGTCCGCCTCAAAGCGCACCCAGGAGAGTGGCGCGTCGGGCGTCGCCTGCCGTCCGGCCCGCCGGATCGCCGCCTCCGCACGGGCGCGTTCGGCGCCGGGCAGATATTGCCACATGATCGCGTGCAGGACGATCGTGTGCCGGCCTTCCGGCAAAGGCGTCAGCCGGGCGTCGAGCCAGTCGGCGGCGCCGGCCATATCGATCGCGGGCGGATGGTCGAGCGCCATGGCGATTGCCGCCGTCAGTCGCCGTAACCGGTGCGGCTGGTCGGGCCAGACATAGGATTGAAGGCGCTTGCGGTCGTCATCGATAGCGAGCGGAACAGGCGCAATGTCGCAGCCACCGCGCTCGACGATCGGCGGCAGGTCGCCGGCGGGGAAGGGTGCTTCGCCCCGCCATTCGCACGCAATCGTCACCGGCGAGGCCGCATCGCCCCAGCAAAAGCGGCCATAATCGTAACGGAACTTGTCGAAATTCTGCAAAAGGCCGGCCGAGGCGCCAAGCTCCATGATCCGGACTGGCAGCGCGGTGCTGCCGGCGAGCTGCAAAAGCGCCGGCAGCAAATGCGCGGCGCGCGCCACCTCGTTCGTTTGCGGCGGCAAATCCAGATAGTCGGCCACAAAGCGGTCATGGTCGGCGACAGCGTGCATCATCGCCGGCCGTAAGGTTTCGGCGTCAAGCGCATTGGGTGGATAGGCGGCGGCCAGCGCGTCATCGATACCGTCCAGCACCAGACGGTGCAGTGCGCCGGCGAAACGCAGCGGCACCACGTCGGCTTTGGACGTCTCAAGACCCGGCCATGTGGCAATTCGCCGGCGCGTCTGGCTGTCCGGCAGGCCCTGTTCGGCGACAAGCGCGCAAAGTGTCGCCGTCAGGGGTGAACCGAGCTCGCGGCAGGCGGCAGCCTGGTGCGCGAATGCGTCTGCGACAGGGGCGGGCAGCGGGTGCGTGGTCATGGCACCGGTCTGCCACGCCGAAACCGCACCGGCAATCACAGGCTTGTCACGGGGACAATTCGACAATGCGGCAAGGATCAGTCCGGCAGCATGAACAGGTCGGTGTCGGACGGCCGGGCGCCGGCTGCCGTCAGCATGGCGTGGATTTGCCCGCGATGATGCGTCTGGTGGTTGAAGAAATGCATCACCAGCGCCGGTCGGGGCCGTGTGACCTTGCGGCCGGCCGCGCCCGACCACCAGGTGAGATCGGCGGCGAACCACGCCTCGTCCAGCCTGTCAGCCCAATCGACGATCACATCATCGAAGCGGCGTCGCTCCGAGGTCAGCGCATCCCACGCGGCGACCATGCATGTCGACTCGGCGATTCCACCATCCGGCTTGGATGTGCCGGCAAAACGGTGCATCCATATCCGGTCGCCCCAGAGCAGGTGCGAGAAGGTTGCGTGGATCGAGCCAAAGAACGCACCGCGATCCGCGCGGCGCTCTTCATCCGGCAGCGTGCCGGCCGCCGCCAGCATGTTGGCGTTCTGCCAGCGATTGTAGCGCGCCATGGTTGCCGCGAAAGCGGGAGCGATCACCGTGAAGCCGGTCAGCTTGCCTGTTTGACGGCGACGCCCTTGTCTTCGAAATGGCCTTGCAATTCGCCCGCCTGGAACATTTCCCGGACGATGTCGCAGCCGCCCACAAACTCGCCCTTGATGTAGAGCTGCGGGATGGTCGGCCAGTTCGAATAGGTCTTGATGCCTTCGCGCAGATCGTCGTCTGCGAGCACGTTCACGCCTTTGTAGTCGACGCCGAGATAATCGAGGATCTGGACCACCTGGCCCGAGAAGCCACACTGGGGAAAGCCCGGCGTGCCCTTCATGAAGAGCACGACATCATTGCCCTTCACCTCGTTGTCGATGAAATCGTTGACGCTCATGTCACTGGTTCCTGTTCTCTTCCGGGTTCAAGGCCCGGCGGTTGGACGCAAAACTGTATAGGGCGCGCGCGACCCGAAAGTCCATAAAGAGCAGCGCGGCCAGGACGGCGATCGGGAGAACGATTGTCATCGCGATCACCCGGGCGCCGATGTCTGCAAGGCAAGCGCATGCAGCACGCCGCCCATATTGCCCTGCAGCGCCTCATAGACCATCTGGTGCTGCTGCACGCGGCTCTTGCCGCGAAAGCTCTCCGAGACGACCTCGGCCGCATAATGATCGCCATCGCCGGCCAGATCGCGGATCGTCACCTGCGCATCGGGGATGGCGTCCTTGATCATGCGTTCAATGTCGGTGGCATTCATCGGCATCGGCGTCTCCTATTCGGCGGCGGCGCGGGCCGGCCCGGCCATGTAGCCGGGCAGCCAGCCCTCATGCGCATGCTCCATCTCTTCCAAAGATATGGAAGCGGAGACCGCGCCGGTCAACAAAAACCGGTCGTCCGTGACCGTGCCGATGCGGCGAAAGGGGACGCCCGCGCCCTCGGCATTGAGCGCCAGAAAGTTGGCGTCGGCCTTGCCAACGGTCACGACGTAGCGCGCCTGGTCCTCGCCGAACAGCAGCGCGTGGGCCGCCTGCGTGTCGCCGACCTCGACCGCCATGCCATGGCCCGACGCCATGCACATTTCGGCGAGCGCGATCGCCAACCCGCCATCGGACACATCATGGCAGGCGGTCACCTGTCCGTTCTGGATCGCCGAGCGGACGAAATCGCCATTGCGCTTTTCCTGATAGAGATCGACCGGCGGCGGCGGGCCGTCCGTGCGGTCATGGACGATGCGGCCATAGGCCGACTGGCCCAGATGGCTGCCGTCGCCGCCGAGCACGAACACCGCATCGCCCTCCTTGATCGTGCCGATGCGCGCCATGTGCGCCCGGTCATGGATCAGCCCGACGCCGGCAATGGTCGGTGTCGGCAGGATCGCTTCGCCATGGGTCTCATTGTAAAGCGACACATTGCCCGAAACGATCGGGAAGCCGAGCGCCGAACAGGCCTCGCCGATTCCCTCGATCGCCTTGACGAACTGGCCCATGATCTCGGGCCGCTCCGGATTGCCGAAATTGAGATTGTCGGTGGCCGCCAGCGGCTCGGCGCCGGTCGCGGTGATGTTGCGCCAGCATTCGGCGACGGCCTGTTTGCCGCCCTCGAACGGATCGGCCTCGACATAGCGCGGCGTGACATCCGAGGAGAAGGCCAACGCTTTGGTCTCATGGCCGTCGACGCGCACCACGCCCGCATCGCCGCCGGGGATTTGCAACGTGTTGGCGCCGATCAGCGTGTCATACTGCTCCCACACCCAGCGGCGCGACGACAGGTTCGGCGAACCGAGCATGGCGAGGATCGCGTCGGCATAATCGTCCGGCTCGGGCACCGAGGCGGGGTCCCAATCGTGATAGGTGCCCGGCTCGACCCAGGGCCGGTCATATTCGGGCGCCTCGTCGCCCAGTTCCTTGATCGGCAGGTTGGCGACCTCTTCGCCCTGGTGCCGCACGCGGAAGCGCAGATCGTCGGTCGTCTTGCCGACGATGGCAAAGTCCAGCCCCCATTTGACGAAAATGGCCTCGGCTTCGGCTTCCCGGGCCGGATCGAGCACCATCAGCATGCGCTCCTGGCTTTCCGACAGCATCATCTCGTAAGCGCTCATGCGCTCTTCGCGCACCGGCACCCGGTCGAGGTCGAGTTCGACGCCCAGATCCCCCTTGGCGCCCATTTCAACGGCCGAGCACGTCAGGCCCGCAGCGCCCATGTCCTGAATGGCGATGACAGCGCCGGTCGCCATCAGTTCGAGACAGGCCTCGAGCAGGCATTTTTCGGTGAACGGATCGCCAACCTGCACGGTCGGGCGTTTTTCCTCGATCGTGTCATCGAACTCGGCCGAGGCCATGGTCGCCCCGCCAACGCCGTCGCGGCCGGTCTTGGCACCGAGATAAACGATCGGCAGGCCGACGCCCTCGGCCTTGGAGAGGAAAATCTTGTCCGTGTCGGCAATGCCGGCCGCAAACGCATTGACCAGGCAATTGCCGTTGTAGCGCGCGTCGAACTCCACTTCGCCGCCCACCGTCGGCACGCCGAACGCGTTGCCATAGCCGCCGATGCCGGCCACGACGCCGGCGACCAGATGCCGTGTCTTGGGATGGTCCGGTTCGCCGAAGCGCAAGGCATTCATGGCCGCCACGGGCCGCGCGCCCATGGTGAAGACATCGCGCAAGATGCCGCCGACGCCCGTCGCCGCGCCCTGATAGGGCTCGATGTAGGAGGGGTGGTTGTGGCTCTCCATCTTGAAGACGACGCACTGGCCGTCACCGATATCGACGACGCCGGCATTCTCGCCCGGACCGTGGATCACCTGCGGGCCTTCAGTCGGCAGGGTACGCAGCCATTTCTTCGACGACTTGTACGAGCAATGCTCGTTCCACATGGCCGAAAAGATGCCGAGTTCCGTGAAGCTCGGCTCGCGGCCGATCAGGTCCAGGATGCGGTCATATTCATCGGGCTTGAGCCCGTGCGCCTCGATCAGGTCGGGCGTGATGGCGATCGTGTTGGGAATGGTCATGCAACCGGCGGTTCTGGTGGCTGTTGGCGCTCGCATAGCCCATGCGCGGCGGCAAACAAAGGGGCCGTGAACGCCCGATCACAGCTATCGCCGCCGGCGCATCCATCCTCGCTCAATTGTAGCTGTGATGGGCGCCGGGGCCGGCTTCGAGCACACGGCGCAGGCGCCGCGCGCCCGTCTCCATTTCATGAATGTCCTTGACCGTCGCCGAAAAGGCGATGCGAACGCCGTGGAACCGGTGGTCGCCGCGCCCGGCCTTGAACTCGTCCTCATCGTCGATGCGGACCTTTTCCTCGTAGGCGGCGGCCTTGAAGGTGCCCGACAGCCAGGGTTCGGGCACCTTCAACCAGGCAAAGGGCGTATGGTCGCGCAGATTGATGTCACACCCGTCGAAGATGGTGCGCATCAGCGCGACTCGCCGGCCGATTTCGGCCTGAACGCGCTTGCGAACCTCCATCGCGCTGCCTGTGCTGACCATGCGCGCGGCCAGTTCGCACAAAAGATAGCTGGCCCCGCCCGTCATCATTTTCTGGGCGGACCATATGCGGGCGGTCAGGTGCGGCGGCGTCGCCACCCAACCAGCCCGCAAGCCGGCGGCCACCGCCTTGGACAGACCCGTGATGTGAAAGGTGATGTCCGGCGCCATCGCCGCGATGGGCGTGTGGGGATCGCCGGCGATCGTCGCATAGAGATTGTCCTCGATCAGCCACACATTGTGGCGCCGCGCAATATCGATGATCGCCTTGCGCCGGTCCGGCGGCAGCGCGCGGGTGAGGGGATTGTGGACGGCGGGCATCAGGAACAGCACCTTGGGATGCTGTTGCGCGCAGACCGTCTCGAAGGCTTCCGGCAGGATGCCGTTCTCGTCAATGGCGACGCTGACCGATCCGCGCCCGATCAGGTGGGCGGCGCGCGGCATGCCGGCATAGGTCAGCGCTTCGCAGGCGACCCGGTCTCCGGGGCTGGTGATCGCGCCCAGAACGGCTATCAGCGCACCTTGCGCGCCCGGCGCCGGCAGAACCGCTTCGGGATCGGGTCGCCAGCCGCTGGCAATGTCCATCCAGTCGGCGCCCGCTGACTGCCAGTGCGGCTCGATCTTGCGAACGTAGTCGGCCATCTGGTCCGGCAGCGAGGTGGACGCGTCGGCAAGCAGTGCCCGCACTTCCGACGCACCGGCGCTGCCGAAGGCAGCGGAGGAATCAAGCCGGATGATGTCGCTGCGTTTTTCCTCATACCCGCCGGGCACGCGCAGCGGCAGCGGCAGCGCGGTATGGCTGGCATCATGGTCCGTGTCGGCGACAAACGTGCCGCGTCCCACTTCGCCGGTGACCAGTCCACGTTCGCGGACCAGCGCATAGGCGCGGCTGACCGTGCCGACCGTCACGCCGATGTCGAACGCAAGATTGCGCTGCGGCGGCAATTTGGAGCCGGCGGGCAGGGCGCCCGACTCGATGTCCTGCTGGATGTGGTTGGCCAGTCGCACATAGAGCGGACCTTGCATGCCGGAGAGGTTCGGGATCCAAGTTGTCATGGTGACAATTCTCTATATTGATCCCCAAAAAGTGTCAATGTATCCATCGTTTCGTGGTGTCCAGCCATGAGGATTTAGGCAAATGAGTACAATTGATACAATTCCTTTCCGGTCGCAATCCATCGCCGTTGCCGGCATTGTCTACAAATCGGCCTATGCGGTTCCGTTCCGCGTCTGGGTCCGCGTTCTGGCGGCGATGATCGTGGCGAAGCTGGACAAGCGACGCACGCGTATCCAATTGAGCAAGCTCACGGAATCCGAACTTCGGGACATCGGTATCTTGCCGGCCGAGGCCGACCGCGAAATACGCAGGTCACTGCCCTTCTACGAGCGACACCGGCTCGAGGCCGACCCTCTTTCGTTCATCGACCGCCGCCGGCGTCGGAGCTGAAGACGCGCCCGGCGTCAGGCGCAGCCCCGGCGCCCGGCGCTCCACGCCAGGACATCGGCATTGATTCGCGCCGACAGGCGATCGCCGGTCAAAGGCCCGAAGGTGACAATCCGCACCGGGTCGCCGGACGCCGAGATCACCAGTTGCGGAAGCCCTTGGGCATTGCCTTTGCGCACCACCAGAATGCGCGGATCGCCGCTGCGCGTGTCCAGTTCGGGCACCAGCGCATAGCCGCGAAAAGCGCGGTCGCCCGAGCGGATCCAGCAGGTCAGGCCACGCTCATTGACCCGTTGAAGGGCCTGGGTCGCGCTTGGCGCATCGACCTCGGCGGTCAGCGAGCCGCCCGGCGCCTCGAAGCTCTGGCATGCCGCCAGCAAAAGAGTGCCGCCGCACAGCGCAGCAATCGCCACGCTTTTTTGCCGTTTTTTGGATTTGGCGCTTAACCATTGGCGCATAGGCTGTTCCGATCGGGATGAAGGCGACGGACGAATCGCCACGCCAAAGACAAGGAGATGCAGACCGCAACGGTCATCAAGATCGGGGGACATGCCAATGTCAATCATATCCGCGCGCGCGGCGGCGATTGCCGCGTTCGTCATGGCGGCCGCGTCGCCGTCTGTCGCCGGTGAGGAGGTGCTGATGCGCCAGGCCGCGCCGTTCGACACCTGCCCGCAAACGGTCGAAGCCATGCTGGAGGGGCTCGGCGCCGACCGCAATCACGTTCATCTGGTCAGCGATACGGGCGCGCACTATTCGGTCAAGCTGGTCTCGACCGCGGCCAATTTGGTCTTTCTGTGCAACGCGGTGACCGAGGACATCACCATCACGCGCACGACGCCCGGCGAACTGGTGACGGCTGCGCGCTAGAGCGTTTCCGCGTTTCGTGGAAACGCAGCTCCGCTCTAACCGATTGTTTTATCGCTTGTCTTATCGGCTCCGGTGATTCCACCTTCGCCGGACGCGCGCTAGGCGGCGGCCAGATCGAGCGCGCTTTCGAAAAGCGGCCGCCCGTCGGCGCCGCCATGGGCGTCCTCGATCAGGTTTTCGGGATGCGGCATCATGCCCAGCACATTGCCGTCCTGATTGACGATGCCGGCAATGTCGTCGGTTGAGCCGTTTGGATTGGTACCGTCCGCATAGCGAAAGACCACGCGGTTCTCGCCCTTGAGGCGCGCCAGCGTCTCCGCATCGGCGAAATAGTTGCCGTCATGATGGGCAACCGGACAATCGATCACCTGGCCCTGGCGATAACCGCGCGTGAACACCGTGCCAGCGTTGGCCACTTCCAGCTTCACGGTTCTGCAGACAAAGTTGAGTGACGCGTTGCGCATCAGCGCACCGGGCAGCAGGCCCGCCTCGAGCAGCATCTGAAATCCGTTGCAGACGCCGAGCACCCGCACGCCGCGGCGCGCCGCATCGGCCACCGCGCGCATCACCGGCATGCGCGCGCCGATCGCGCCGCAGCGCAGATAATCGCCGAAGGAAAAGCCGCCGGGCACGATGACGAGATCGACGCCGGCGGGAAGTTCGGTCTCGGTCTGCCAGACCGTGAGAGGCTCTTGACCGGAAATCGTCCGGATCGCCGCGATCATGTCGCGGTCGCGGTTCAGCCCGGGTAAGAGGACGATGGCGGTTTTCATGGCTCAGACGATCTCCACCGCATAGTTCTCGATCACCGTGTTGGCGAGCAGCTTCTCGCACATGGCCGCAAGGTCGGCCTCGGCGCGGGCGCGGTCGTCATGACTGAGTTCGATGTCAAACACCTTGCCCTGGCGGACGCTCTCGACGCCGTCAAAGCCGAGCGTTGCAAGCGCGCCTTCGATCGCCTTGCCCTGGGGGTCGAGAACGCCGGTTTTCAGCGTGACGGTGACACGTGCGGTGATCATGAGCTCTGCCCATTCCTCTTTAAAGCGAGACGGCGTTGACGAAGTGCCGCGCGGCGGCGCGGGCGGCGGCCTTGCTGCCCCCAAATGCATAGACCATGTGATAGCGGCCATCCTTCGGAACGATGATGGCGTGCCCCGGATCGGCCTGCCCTCCGTCGGGCTGCGCGCCGGCGATCGCGAACGTCAGCCCCTCGGTTGCGCCTACCATGGTCCGTGTGACGGCGCCGTCGATGCTCAGATCGGCATTCCCGCCCGCAGCGTCACGCACGGAACCGTCTCTCAGCGCCCGTTCGAACGCCCGCCGGGTGCCATCATCATTGCGCTCGAACACATTTTGGCCGGCGGGGCCGAGCGAGATCGCATCATGACCGGCACGCTGCATCAGGGCACATGCTGGTGGTTGACACACATAGGTCCCGTCGGCGGCGGGCTGCCAGCCCGAGAGCGTTTCCGCGGCCACCGGCGCGCTGGCCGTGCTGCATCCAGCCGAGAAAAGCGCGACCAGCCCAAAGAGCCCCACCGAGCGCAAGGTCGAAGCGTCCATCGCCGGCTCCTAATGCAGCTTGTCCTTGGAGGCGACGAGCACCGGGCCTGATGGGCGCGGACGCTCATTCTCGTTCATGATGCCCAGCCGCCGCGCCACTTCCGTATAGGCCTCGACCAGCCCGCCCATGTCGCGGCGGAACCGGTCCTTGTCGAGCTTTTCATTGGTGCCGATGTCCCACAGCCGGCACGAATCGGGCGAGATCTCGTCGGCGATGACGATGCGCATCATGTCGTTCTCGAACAGTCGCCCGCATTCGATCTTGAAATCGACGAGCTGGATGCCGATGCCGAGGAACAGGCCCGACAGGAAATCGTTGACGCGGATGGCGAGCGCCATCATGTCGTCGATCTCCTGCGGATTGGCCCAGCCGAACGCGGTGACATGTTCCTCGGACACCAGCGGATCGCCCAGCGGATCGGACTTGTAGTAGAATTCGATGATCGAGCGCGGCAGCACGGTGCCTTCCTCGATGCCAAGGCGCTCGGACAGTGAGCCGGCGGCGATGTTGCGCACGACGATTTCGACGGGGATGATCTCCACTTCGCGGATCAGTTGTTCGCGCATGTTGATGCGCTTGACGAAGTGCGTGGGCACACCCATCCGGTTGAGCGCCGAGAAGATGTGTTCGGAGATGCGGTTGTTGAGAACGCCCTTGCCTTCGATCACATCGTGCTTTTGCGCGTTGAAGGCGGTCGCGTCATCCTTGAAGTGCTGCACCAGCGTACCCGGCTCGGGGCCTTCATAGAGGATTTTTGCCTTGCCCTCATAGATGCGGCGGCGCTGTTTCATGCATTGGCCTTTGCTGCTCCGCATGCGGGCGCCGGAGCGCCTGGCGGGTCGGACGAAATCTGCGCCCGGTTTATCTGAAACACTGCGCCAAAACAAATGGCCATTGGCGGCTTCAACCGGAAATCGCCAGCGCCCGGTCATGCGGCGATCGGCTGGTTGATCTTTGACAAACCATTTGGTTTAGACCGGCGCTAGGCTTACATGAGAGCCACCACCATCAAGCCCGGCCTGACGGCCCCGGAGGAGCGACAATGAGCATCAAGGACCGCAAGGACGCATTTGAGAACAAGTTTGCCCATGACGCCGAGCTGCGCTTCAAGGCCGAGGCCCGCCGCAACAAGCTTCTGGGCCTGTGGGCGGCCGAACTTATGGGCAAGTCGGGCGACGATGCAGAAGCCTACGCCAAGGAAGTCATCGCAGCCGATTTCGAGGAGCCGGGCGACGAGGACGTGTTCCGCAAGGTCCGCGGCGATTTCGATGCGGCCGGCGTCGAGCAGTCCGACCACCAGATCCGCCGCACCATGGACGAACTGATGGTCCGCGCTGCCGAGGAAATCGAAAACGGCTGACCGGCAGGCCCGGCGCGGGGAGGGATGATGACAGCCTATGGCTATGAACTGGCTGGCGCCTTGCGCGCCGGCCATACCGTGCTGACAGCCTGGTCGGCCCTGCCCGAGGCCGGTTTTGTCGGCCTTCTGGCCGGCGCGGGTTTTGATGCGGTCACGCTCGACATGCAGCATGGCGGTCACCATGAGCAGTCCGTGTGGGACGGCGTCGCGGCCATCACGGCGCGGCGCGTGCCGGCGATCGTCCGCGTGCCGGTCGGCCGGTTCGAGATGGCCTCGCGTGCGCTCGATTTCGGCGCCGATGCTGTGATAGCGCCGATGATCAATTCGGTCGAGGACGCACGCGCTTTCGCTGCCTTCATGAAATATCCGCCGCTCGGCGAACGCTCCTGGGGGCCGACGCGCGCCATCGGCGTGCGCGGCATCGAGGGCGGCAATGCCTATCTGGCGCGCGCCAACGCCGAAACGCTCGCCTTTGCGATGATCGAGACCCGCGCGGCGCTCGATTCGCTCGATTCGATCCTCGCCGTCGATGGCATCGACGCCGTGTTCGTCGGACCGGCCGATTTTTCGATCGCCTGGACCGGCGGCGAACGGCTGGACCCGACGCTCGACGACATGATGGACGCGGTCGCCGATATCGCGGCGCGCGCCACAAAGGCCGGCAAGCTGGCCGGCATTTTTGCCGCCGATCCGGCGATCGTGCCGCGTTATGCGCAGATGGGTTACGGGCTGATCGCGGCCGGATTTGATGCGGCCATCGTCAACAGGGGCGCTGAAGCCGTCCTGTCCGCGGCGCGCGGCAAGGGCTGATCACAGCCGCTTCATGAATTCGGCGAACACCATCAGTCCCTCCGGCCACGGGCCGTGGCCCGATTCGGCGTTGATGTGGCCCGAATGGCCCGCATCGACCAGAAACGCACCCCAATCGGCGGCGATTTCCTCGGCCTTTTGATAGCTTGAATAGTGATCGTTGCGGCTGGCGACGACAAAGGACGGAAAGGGCAGCGGATCGCTCGGGTAGGGGCCGAACGTCATCAGGTGGCGGGGCCGGATCTTCGGGTTGGTGACGTCCGGCGGCGCAACAAAAAACCCGCCCCGGACCTTGCCCGAAAGCGCGCCGTTCGCGTCGTCCTGGATCGCATGAACGGCGCAGGCAACGCCCAGCGAATGGGCGACCAGCACCACGGGTCCGGATGATTGCGCGATCGCGTCGCGCACTTCGCGCACCCAATCCTCGCGCACCGGCTTGGTCCATTCGGCCTGCTCGACGCGGCGTGCCGTCTTCATCCTGGCTTGCCAGCGGCTTTGCCAGTGTTCGGGTTCCGAATTGCGGTAACCGGGGATGATCACGATGTCGGCGTCGCGGATTTTCATGGTCCGCGAGGTGGCCCCGCAGGCCGGCGATGTCAACTCCGGATGGCGGCCGGCAACGCATGCCGGCCGCCATCACGGTCGCTTACTGGATTGGTGCGGGCGCGGGGTTTGGCGCCGGCGTTTCGACGGGTGCCGGCGCCATGTCCGGCGCGCTCGTACCGTTTTCCGACCCGCCGCCGGAAAACAGAAAGAACATGGCGATCAGGGCAAAAAGGACAAGGATCGCAAGCCCTGCCCAAAGGCCACCGCTCGAAGACGAATTCAGATCGGCCCGCGTGCGGTGATTGGCATGATAGTCGCGTTCGTCGGTCATGACGTCCTCCATGGTTTGGCATGAACGTCATCACAATGCGCCCGCTTGTGGCCGGAACCGCGTCGTTGCTGGACAAGCGGCGTTGCATCGCGTCATGAAAGCCGCCACACTTGTGATCGATGAGAAAGCACCAGAAAAATCAGGGGTTTGGGATGAAAGAACTGGTTTCAATTCCGGTGACGGTCTGTCATCTGCCGCTCGTGGCAGGCTTGATTTCGGTATCGCCGCCCGCAGCGGCAGGCGACTGGCATGTGGAAAGTGTCGTTTCGGTGGCAACCGGCGATCTTGACGGCGACGGCGCCCGCGATGCGGCGCTCTTGGTTGCGCCAGACCCCGATGGCACCGACGACCATGCGCTCATCGTTCTGCGCGGCACGGGATTTGATGAAGGCGCGATGGAGCCCTGGCTGTCCTATCCGAACGCCGTCTGGGGCGGCTCGGGCATGATGGTCGGCAACCGCCCGTCGGTCGACTTCACCGCCTCGGGCTCGCTCCTTTTGAAATCCGGCAATGAAGCGATCGGGCGCAACCGCTGGAACCAGACGGTGACGCTGGCCTGGCGTGACAATGATCTGCTGGTCGCCGGATTCACCTACGGCTTCCACGACACGCTCGATCTCGACGCCAATGGCGGCTGCGACATCAACATCCTGACCGGAAACGGCATTTCGACCGACAATGGCCGTGACAGCCGCGTGTCATTGGGTTCGCAACGCCTTGAATTGAGTGCCTGGATCGCCGCCGGCGCGCCGATCCTCTGCCCGGACGGCTGATCTCAGCCCTCGCCGAACACGCGCGCGAAGATCGTATCGACATGCTTGGTGTGATAGCCAAGGTCGAACTTGTCGCGGATGTCGTCCTCGCCCAGATGCGTGCGCACATCCTCGTCGGCAAGCAGTTCGGTGAGGAAATCCTTGCCCTGTTCCCAGACCTTCATGGCGTTTCGCTGGACCAGCCGGTAGGCGTCCTCGCGGGAAACCCCGGCCTGGGTCAGCGCCAGAAGCACACGCTGCGAATGGATCAGGCCGCGGAAGCGGTTCATGTTCGCCGTCATCGCGTCGGGATAGACCACCAGCTTTTCGATCACGCCGGTCAGGCGGGCGAGGGCGAAATCGAGCGTGATCGTCGCATCGGGGCCGATCATCCGTTCGACCGATGAGTGCGAGATGTCCCGCTCATGCCAGAGCGCCACATTCTCGAGCGCCGGTGTCACATAGCCGCGCACCATGCGTGCAAGGCCGGTCAGGTTTTCGGTCAGCACGGGATTGCGCTTGTGCGGCATGGCCGATGAGCCCTTCTGGCCGGGCGCGAAATATTCTTCCGCCTCAAGCACTTCGGTGCGCTGCAAATGGCGGATTTCAACCGCCAGCCGCTCGACGGACGAGGCAATCACACCGAGCGTGGCAAAGAACATCGCATGCCTGTCGCGCGGGATCACCTGCGTCGAGACCGGCTCGACGGTCAGCCCCATCGCGTCCGCCACATGTGCTTCGATCGCCGGGTCGATGTTGGCGAATGTGCCGACCGCGCCGGATATGGCGCAGGTGGCGATGTCGGCGCGCGCCGCTTCCAGCCGGGTCTTGCAGCGGGCGAACTCGGCATGGGCCTGTGCCAGCTTGAGCCCGAAGGTGGTCGGCTCGGCATGGATGCCGTGGCTGCGGCCGATGGTGACCGTGTCCTTGTGCTCGAAGGCGCGGGTCTTCAGCGCGGCGAGCAGCGCGTCGAGGTCGGCGAGAAGAATGTCGGCTGCGCGAGACAATTGCACCGCCAGACACGTGTCCAAAACGTCCGAGGAGGTCATGCCCTGATGAACGAACCGCGCTTCGGGCCCGACGATCTCGGCCAGATGCGTCAGGAAAGCGATTACATCATGTTTGGTCTCGCGCTCGATCGCATCGATGCGCGCGACATCGAATGTGGCCGATCCCGCCTTTTCCCAGATCACCTGTGCGGCCCGCTCGGGGATGACGCCCGCCTTGGCCAGCGCATCGCAGGCATGGGCCTCGATCTCGAACCAGATGCGGAACTTGGTTTCGGGCGACCAGATGGCGACCATGTCGGGGCGCGAATAGCGGGGAATCATGTGATGAACCTGCGGGTAGGAGCGGTGTGCGCGGTTCGCCTATCAGGCCGCGCCGCAACACTCAATGCGCTGGCCGATGCACCCACCAGCTTGCGGCGATGATCAGCGCCAGCGCACCGATGCCGAAATAGCGAATGCCCATCACCGCGAACTGTGCGGCACCGCCCAGGGCCGTAAAGAACTGCTGCCAGAGCCAAAGCCGGGTCAGCGGCGCGCCGTGCCACTGGCTGTAATAGCTTCGGTGTTCGAGAAAAAAGAAGAAATAGGTCGCGCCCAGGATGGCGAGGACGGCAAGCACGACCGTCGCCGCGATGCGCCAGCGCCGGCGCGCGCGGGGCAGGGCAAAGCTCGTCGCAACGAGAGCGGCCGGGAAACCGATACCGGTTCCGGCCGCGTAGATGGCGCTGACGGTGCCGATCTGTCCCGGATCGGCCCAGCCATACTGCCAGCGCAACGTCCAGACCGTCATGAGGCCCGCCAGAACGCCGCAGCCGATGCTCGCCGTCATCGCGCGCCGGAAAGTCAGCCGCGATGCGGCCAGTCGCCCCCGAAACCCCATGCGCCCCGCGCTTTTCTAAGGCGTCGTCGGTGCCGTGACCGCCATCCAGCGGAAATCCGGCCCTTCAAAGCCGAACGAACGGATGGCGATCAGGACAGCGAAGACCGGATCGGCCTTGTCGGGAAAAAAGGTCTGGATGCCGCCAATGGCATAGCCGAGCGGACAGCCACGGCTGGCCGGAACGCTGTCATCCTCGGTCAAGAGTCGTGTCGTCCCGCCCGGTTCGGCATCGATCTGGGTCAGCCGGAACCCGGCAATCTGGTCGGCAATGCCCTCGCAGCTTCCGGTCGCAAGGAAGGGCAGTTCGATCAGGCGCACTTCGAGCGGCGCGTCGACCGGCGGGTTGACGGGCCGTGGATTGACGACCATGCGGAACGGGTCGGCGCTCAACTCGGTGATCGGGTTGAAGCCGGCGGTCACGCCCCGATTGGCAGCCAGCAGCGCGTCTGAAATCGTCGTTTCGCCCACCGCCTTGGCCTGCGCGCGCGCCTCGGCGACGCTGGCCGTCTCGTCATCGATCCGCTTGCGGATCGGCGAGCCGGGCATGAACGTGTCGGTCGCCGTGTCGATGTAGTAGCGATTGGCATAGGGAAAGCCTGACCCGTCCTGAACCCCGTACTCCTCAAAGGCGAAAATCGCGCCGTCCGACGAAAAACCCAGAACGTTCAGGGTTGCCGCATCGCCGGCGCGCGCTGTGCCGGACGGGGCCGAAAAAGCCGCCATCGCAGCCAGTAAGACAAGTGCCAGACAGGTGCGAAGCCTGCAGAAAAACCGTTCAACCATATGGACCTCCTATGGTCGATTGCCCGTCGCCGCCGCCCGAATGGCGGCGATGTTAGCACGGTAGGCATCGACTGTCCCGCCCTTGAAGATCGCCGATCCGGCGACAAAGGCATTGGCGCCGGCGCGCGCGCAGGCCGGCGCGGTCTGGGCGGTCACCCCGCCATCGACTTCCAGATCGATCGGCCGGTCGCCGATCAGCGCGTCGATGGCGGCGATCTTCGGCACCACGGCGTCGATGAACTTCTGGCCGCCAAAGCCCGGATTGACGCTCATCACCAAGACCAGATCGACCATGTCGATCACATGTTCGATGGCCGAGACCGGCGTGGCCGGGTTCAGCGTCACGCCGGCCTTCTTGCCGAGCGCCCGGATCGCCTGCAAAGAGCGGTGCAGATGCGGACCGGCCTCGGCATGCACGGTGATCATGTCGCAGCCCGCCTTGGCGAAGGCTTCCAGATAGGGGTCCGCTGGCGCGATCATCAGATGGCAGTCGAAGGGGATGTCGGTGTGTGCGCGCAGCGCGGCGATCACGTCCGGCCCGTAGGAGATGTTAGGCACGAAATGCCCGTCCATCACATCGAGATGGATCCAGTCGGCGCCGGCTTCGGTGACCGCGCGCACCTCTTCGCCGAGCCTGGAAAAGTCCGATGCGAGAATGGACGGGGCGATCTTGATGTCGCGCATGGCTGGCCTTTCCTGATGCTGCGGCCTCAGTGGCGTGCGCCCCGCCGGCCTGTCAACGGCGCGACGTCCAGACCGGCATGATATCCCCCGGCTCTTCATGGGCGGCGTAAATGCCCCGTGCCACCGCGCGCGCCATGGTTGCCGCCGCCGCCGCGCACAGATCGACGAAGACATCCAGGTCGGGGCCGATCTCGGTCCGGCCGGTCGCCAGCGCGAAGATGCAGTCGCCGTCGAACGGCGTGTGCGCCGGCCAGATGGCGCGGGCCAGCCCGTCATGGGCGGCAATCGCCAGCCGCTGGCACTGCGCCTTGGTCAGCCTGGCGTCGGTGGCGACGACGCCGATGGTCGTGTTGACAGGCGCGCCGTCGGACACAAGATCGCGGAACTTGATGCGCAGATCGGTGGCATTGGCGGGCATCGGCTCGGGCAGCCCTTCATCGCCGAATTCGCCATCGCGCTCGAACGGTGCCGCCCAGAAATGGCGCGTGCCCCCGATCATCGGCGTTCCCAGGCTGTTGACGGCGACGAGCGAACCGACGGTCACGCCCGAACGTTCGAGCGCGGCGGATGCCGATCCGAGGCCGCCCTTGAGGTCGGCGGTCAGCGCGCCGGCGCCTGCGCCATGGCTGCCGATCGCAAAGTCGGCGGCTGCGGTCTGCGCGGCAAGCGTGCCCAGCGACCGGTATGGGGACTTATCGCCCCAATCCTTGTCGCCGCCATTGATCAGGTCGAACAGGATGGCCGACGGCACGATGGGCACGCGGTGCGGGCCGACAGGAAAGCCGCGGCCCTGCTCGGCGAGCCAGTCCTGGACGCCCGATGCGGCATCAAGCCCGAACGCCGAGCCGCCCGAAAGCACGATCGCATCAACGGTCTCGACCGTGTTGTGCGGGGCCAGAAGATCGGTCTCGCGGGTGCCCGGTGCGCCGCCGAGCACCTGCACGCCCGCCGCCGCGGGCTCATCGCAGATGATGGCGGTGACACCGGTCTTGATCCGGGCATGGGTCGCCTGGCCAACCTTCAGGCCGGCAATGTCGGTGATCAGGTTGCGCGGGCCGGGTGTCATGGGCCTATCCATCCATGTCGGGGGTGAGCGGTTCGGGGCGACCGTTTCGGAACGTGTGGATGCGCAGGAAGCGCGCATCGGGTTCGCCATCGGCGCCGAAGGCGAGGGGGCCGATGTCCGTCTGGAAGGTCATTGTGCGCAGCGCATCGGTGGTGGGCATGGTCGCCGAGAGCGCTGTCCGGGCGATCTGCGCGGCGATCCGGGCCGGATCGGTGTCGGGCGGAAGCGCAACGGTGATCGTTCCATCGGGCAGCCGGCCGTCCGCCGGCGGCGCGATGAGACTGTCGCCCCCGGCCATCGTCAAACGATAGCCGATCCGCGCCGCATCGGCGGCGATGATGGCGGCGTCGCGCGCTTCGCCGCCGATCAGCACATGGCTGGCGCCGGATCGTTGCAGCCGGCGCACAAGGGCGGTCTGGCTTTCCAGAAGCGGGCGATAGGTATCGACGAAAACCGGCTCCAACGCCGCTTCGGCAAGCAAAAGGCGCATGTTTTCAGCCAATTGCCGGCCATAGAGCGTGCCATCGTCGATGATCGCAAAATTGGCCTCGCGCCAGCTCCGTGCCAAATGGCCTGCAAGCACGGTGGCTTCTTCGCCTGCGGTGGGGCCGACGCGGAAGACCGGCCATTGGGCGGTTCCGCGCGGTGCCATTGTGATGTCGGCGGCGCGGACGCCCACCGCGATCACCGGCACGCCCGTGTCAGCCAGCATGGGCATGGCGGCATCGAACGCATCGATGCAGGGCAGGCCGATCACCAGCGCGTCGCCTGCCTCGATCACGTCGCGTGCCGCGCTTTGCGCCATGTCGGCATCGCATCCATCGTCCAGCGCCGGCACATCGTCGCCCAGAATGGCGCGGACGCTGGCGTCGAGTGCCCGGCCGACCGGCGCATAGGACCCGCTGAGCGGCGCGATGATCGCGGCGCCTTCGGCCGCGCGCGCCGGAGCACCGGTGAAGATCGCCAGCAGCACGGCGAATGCGGAACCTGTCGTCACGAGCCGGAACATGGACGATGTGATGCACCGGCGCCCCGCAAAGGGCAAGGCTACCGCGCTTTTCGCCGGAGCCGGCATGGCGTAGACTGCCGTCGGAGGTGTGCTCGATGCCGACAAAAGCTGATCAGGGCGCCGACCACGACCCGTTGCGCTTTGCCGAAACGGCGATGCGCGCGGGTCGCGATGTCGCGCTCGCCACCGTCGTCGAAACCTGGGGATCGGCGCCAAGGCCGGCCGGCAGCCATCTGGCGGTCGATGCGGACGGGCTTTTCGAGGGCTCGGTATCGGGTGGCTGCGTCGAAGGCGAGGTGATCGTCGCGGCCATGGATGTGATGGCATCGGGCGAGCCGCGCATGCTCGAATTCGGTGTCGCCGACGAGACAGCATGGCGCGCGGGCCTGTCCTGCGGCGGCCGCATTCGTGTTTATGTCGAGCGCGTGGGCTGACTTTGGATCCGGCGGTTCTCAAGGCCCTCAATGCAGCGCGCGACGAGCGCAGGGCCGTCGCCGTCGTCACCGATCTGAATGATGGCCGCGACCGGGTGGTTGGCGAGGATGACACCGTTCCCGGCGAATTGGGTGCGGCGATCACGGAATCGTTCCGTTCGGGCAAGGCAGGGCCGGTATCGATCTCCGGCCGCGAATTTTTCATTAACGTCCATCTGCCGCCGGTGCGCATGGTGATCATCGGCGCGGTGCACATCAGCCAGGCGCTGGCGCCGATGGCCGCAGCCAGCGGTTTCCGGCCGGAGATCATCGATCCGCGTACTGCCTTTGCAACGCCCGACCGCTTCGCCGGCGCCGATCTGTCGGCGGACTGGCCCGAACCGGTTCTCGCCAAACGCCCGCTCGATCGCTGGTGTGCGTTGGTCGCGCTGACACACGATCCCAAGATCGACGATCATCCGATTCGTGCGGCGCTTGACGCCGATTGCTTTTATGTCGGCGCGCTGGGCAGCCGCAAAACCCATGGCCGGCGCATCGAACGACTGACCGCCGCCGGCGCCGATCCAAACGCATTGGCGCGCATCAGGGCCCCCATTGGCCTTCCGATCGGGGCCTCCAGCCCGGCCGAAATTGCAGTGGCGATCCTTGCCCAGATCGTCGGCGAACGCCGCCGGCCCGTCCCGGGGCGCATCTGACATGTTGCCCTTGACCTTCCCGCCGATGGAAGGCGTAAATCCCGAATTTCCGCCGTCGGCGGCGCGAACACGCCGTGGACACGGTTTTGTCAAAAGGCTGTCACCGTCATCCGGGTGTAAAGTAACGGGCAGAGCACCACATCATGGCCATGACCGAACAACGCAAGACACTGGAAGCCGAACTGGGCCGGCGCGAGACAGGCGCCCGCGAACCGGCGAACTTTGCCCAGTTTCTGGGCCGGGCGCGCATGTTGGGTTTCACCGATGCCGAAATCGAACGGCTGCGCGCCACCTATGGGACATCCGAACTGGGGACCGGTCATGAACATCGGCTCGGCGGCCCGCGCGACTGATCTGCCCAGAAAGACCATTCGCTATTACGAAGAGATCGGCCTGGTCAGGCCGGCGCGGGCGGACAATGGCTATCGCGACTATTGCGATACCGACGTGCACCGCCTGCGATTCGTGCAGCGCGCACGCAGCCTGGGCTTTTCGATCGAGGAATGCCGGATGCTTCTGTCGCTCTATGACGATGAGCATCGCGCGAGCGCCGACGTCAAGGCGCTGACGCTGGAGAAGATCGGCCAGATCGACCGCAAGCTTGATGAGTTGAAATCGCTGCGCGCAACCTTGTCGCGATTGGCCGACACCTGTCAGGGTGACGGTCGGCCCGATTGCCCGATCATCAGCGATCTCGCACGCACCTGAGCGCGCCATCGCGGCGGTTGCATGGCCTGCGCGGCGACATCGGCATGGAAGAGAAAAGTGGCACGCCCAACGGGACTCGAACCCGTGTTTCCGCCGTGAAAGGGCGGCGTCCTAGACCGCTAGACGATGGGCGCGGATCAAGGTCAGCGGTGTATAGGCACAATCAATCGCCGCCGCAACCCTGATCGCTAAGGCGAAATCCGATTTTTTGCAGAGCCGTTGCAGGGGCCGGCCCGCCCGCAAAACACCGACTGGTGTCCGTCACCCGCGCCGACGGCAGCGCCAGTTCCAGTCGCGCTTGGGACCGATGTCGATATGCACCGATTTGGTGTGGCAATAGGTGCCGACGCCGCCGCGACCGGGCACCGACCGCAGATAGGCGGCAAGATCCCACTTGCTGACGCCGGCGACCTGAATATCGGCGGCCGCGCAATACATGTGCAGCGAATTCTTGGCGCCGCGCGCGCGGCGGTTGCGCTGCGGGCTGCGATAGCCCGAGGTGACCACGACCGGCTTGCCGTAACGCTGCTCGACCCGCTTGAGCAGGCGCACCAGCGCCGGCTTGAGGCATGCCACATCGACGCCCGAATTTTGCGTGCGCAGCCCGTTCGGCGCCAGCCGGGCGAGGCCGGCGGCCGAGGCCAGTTGCACCGGTGCATCGGGCGTCACCGCGCCCTGACTGATGCCAAGGGCCCGTTCGCGGCTGAAGCCGGGCAGGGCGGCAGTGCTGCCGCGGGCGGAGGCGCGGGCGATCACCGGCTGTGGCGCCGCCGGTTCCTCGATGACCGGCGCAGGAGCGCTTCCGGCCGACGAGGTGGCGACGAGCGGACGAGGCCGTCCCTCCGAATCGCGCCGGCTGCCAAACAGCGCATTGAGAATGCCCGGGCGGCTTTCCGTCGCGGCGGCGGGCGTGACGATGGCGGGCGGTGGCGCGGCCGCCACCTCTGTCTGTGCAGGTGCCTCGGCGCCGCTTGCGGTCGGGGCATTGGTGGCCGCGAGAATGCGCTGTGTGGCCAGATCATCGCCGGCCGGGGCGCTCTGTGCCACCGCTTCGGCGGCGGGCGCGGCCGGCAGTGCAGGCGGTGTCGCAACGGTTGCAATCCCGGTGCCCGGCGCCGCTGCCGAGCCCTGTGCCGATGCAGCGGGAATTTCGGCGGGCTGCGCTGCGGCGAGCTGGGGTGCCGGCGTGGTCGGCGTCGGGCCGGCGAAGGCCACGGTCTGGCCCGCTGCGCCCGGCGTCGCGTCGGCAACCGCTGCGGCCGGACGCACATCAGGGGGCGGCAGGGTCTGGCCGTCGCTCAGCGCCATCACCGTCCCGGTTTCGACCGCCGGTGCCGGACCGAGCCCGGTCGCGACCGTGTCAAGTGACGAGGTGGAGCATGCCGACACCATCAGCGCGGCCGTGAAAACGCCGACAACGCCCGGCGCGCGGCCTTGAACAGCAAAGCGGAGCGTTGACTTCAAAAGTGCGTTTCCCCTCGGGCCCCCGGTCGAACAATCCTGTCGGCAAGCAGGCGATCTCGATGATCGCATGACAGCCTTGCCGCGGGCTGTCCCGCCATCATCGCCGCAGAACGTGCGAAATGGCTTAACGTTGGCGCAGATCGATAAGGAGCGAATACGGCCAAATCGTGGAGCAATCAAGGCAGTGTCCCGACCACCGCGCGGCGTTGTGTCGCCGTCTACCAGCTTCCCGTGTTTTCCATGCTTGCCCAGGGCTCCCGGGGCGGCAGCGCCTCGCCTTTCTGCAGCAGCTCGATCGAAATCCCGTCCGGTGAGCGCACGAAGGCCATGTGACCGTCGCGCGGCGGGCGGTTGATCGTCACGCCGGCATCGGCGAGCCGCTGACACGTGGTGTAAATGTCATCGACCAGATAGGCCAGATGGCCGAAATTGCGGCCGCCCTGATACTCTTCGGGATCCCAATTGTAGGTCAGTTCGATCAGCGGCGCCTTGCTGGCGAGTGCGGCCTCCTTGTCCTCGGGTGCGGACAGGAAGATGAGCGTGTATCGCCCTTTTTCGCTTTCATGGCGCCGGACTTCCTCCAGTCCCAGCGTGTCGCAATAAAATGCCAGCGATTCATCGATGTCGCGGACGCGAACCATGGTGTGCAGATAGCGCATTGTCGGATCCCGGGGCCTGATTGTTGAACATGGGCGATGCTGACGCAGCGTCACCGGTCGTGTGTGCCGCGCCACAATTGTCGCATTTCCGACAGGAATGGTGACGGCGCAAGACTTATGCACAGTATCGACCCGTAAATCGACCGGCCAGCCCGGTAATCGGGCAAAAACGGGATTTGGCTCTTGCCGCAATCGGGCGTCGTGATGCTATCCTTGCCCCGAATCACGGCTTGCGCGCTCCTGGTCCCGATAGCGCCGAGCGTGCGGGGGATGTTGGTCGTATGGGTGATGGGTCGCAATCAGGCAAGGACAAGGCCGGAGGCCAGCCCGCACAGGGCGGTCAGGAGGCCAGCGTCGGAGATCTTGTCGAGGTTGCCGGCCAGATCAAGTGGTTCGACATCGCCAAGGGCTACGGTTTCATCGTTCCCGACAATGCCGCCTTCGGCGATGTGATGCTGCATGTGACCTGCCTGCGGCGCGACGGGTTCCAGACCGCGCTCGAAGGCGCGCGCATCGTCTGCGAGGCGCAGCGCGGCGAACGCGGCTTTCAGGCGTTTCGCGTCATTTCGATGGACACATCGACGGCGGTGCATCCGGCATCCAGCGAGCCCCGAACCCATGTCAATGTGACGCCGACCAGCGGTCTGGAGCGTGTGATCGTCAAATGGTTCAATCGGACCAAGGGGTTCGGCTTCCTGACCCGCGGCGAGGGCACGCCCGACATCTTCGTGCATATGGAAACGCTGCGCCGTTTCGGCCTGACCGAACTGCGCCCGGGCCAGGTGGTCATTGCCCGTTTCGGCGAGGGCGAAAAGGGGCTGATGGCGGCCGAGATCTACCCCGACATCGGGGTTCAGCCGCCATCGTCCCATTGATCGCCGCATCGAAGGCCCATATCTGAGCCCATGCGCTCGCCCCGGTTGCACCGTTTCGATGTCACCACGATCGTTCTGGCTCTGGTGCTGGTTCTGTGGGCGGGCATCGCGTCCCCAGCTGCCGAACCCATGCGCTTGCCGGTCGATCCGGCAAGGCTTGAGGTCGTCGCAACGGACGGGACCATCAGGGGCCGCTTTGATCTCGAAATCGCCCGCACCGGTGACGAGCATATGCGCGGGCTGATGCACCGGACCGATCTGCCCGCCGACCGCGCAATGCTCTTTGTCTTCGAGGCGGCCGGCCAGCGGGCCTTCTGGATGAAGGACACGCCGCTGCCGCTCGACATCGTCTTTGCCGACCAGAGTGGCGCGATCGTGCGCATCGCGCGACACACGGTGCCTTTTTCGACCGTACCGGTCCGCTCCGGCGCGCCGGCGCTTTATGTGCTGGAGATCCACGCCGGAACCGCAGGGGCGCTCGGAATGAGAGCCGGCGACCGGCTGGTCCACCCGGCGATTGGCAGCGGCGGCTGAGGCAATCGCCGTCCGCCCGGGATGGCCCGATTGCACCCTTGCGGCTGCCGGATCGCACGTGTATGCGAGCGATGCCGAACGCGGCACCCGTCGGAGCGTAGCGCAGCCTGGTAGCGCATCTGGTTTGGGACCAGAGGGTCGCAGGTTCGAATCCTGCCGCTCCGACCATGATCCGCCGACGGCACGGTGACAGGAGATGATTGGCATGAGCGCGCGCATTTTCAGCCCCGCCCGAACCGCCATGCAGTCGGGCAAGGCCAAGACCGGGCATTGGGTGCTTGAATTCGACCGCGAACAGCCGCGTCGCGTGGAGCCGCTGATGGGATACACTTCGTCGTCGGACATGCGCACGCAAGTCCATCTGCGGTTCGACACGAAAGAGGCGGCGGTGGCCTACGCCGAAAAGCACGGTCTGACCTATCGCATCGAGGAACCGCAAAAGCCCGAGCGCCGGCGTCAGGCCTATGCCGACAACTTCAAATATGACCGCCGCATGCCCTGGACACATTGACGGTCACTGACGGGGCGGGGCATGCCGGCATTCGCCGAATCCGTCCCGGCGCGCGATTGCACCGGCCGACGCGAAGCGTCTATATCTGCATCGACGGACCCGTAGCTCAGCTGGATAGAGCAGGTGACTTCTAATCATCAGGTCGCAGGTTCGAATCCTGCCGGGTTCGCCAGTTAAGTCAAAGCACTACAGTCTTTTGCTGATCGCTGGTTCCGGTGGCCGGTGGCAACGCATCCGGGCAGTCCGGTTTTGCTTGCGGTCCTGTCGGGCGCCGTTTTAGACTGGTTCTCAATCGGAAACACGAACCGTTGCGCGGTCCGTGTGGACATGACCGGTCGGGCGCGCAGGGAGGGGCTGCGCCTGCCCTTGATCCGTCGGGAGCCCGCACCGCCGTGCCGCTCCGCCGCCATGCCTGGCGCGCGGGGGAGGATTGACAGATGAACATCGCAGCCGTCCGTCTGGACGACACCTACACCGCATCGGAGGGTGCGGTGTATATGAGCGGCATGCAGGCGCTCGTCCGCCTGCCCATGGCGCAGATGCGCCGCGACCGCGCCGCCGGCCTGAACACCGCAGCCTTCGTCACCGGCTATCGCGGCTCGCCGCTGGGCGGCTATGACCAGCAGCTTGTCCGCGCCCAAAAGCACCTCGATCCGCTCGACATCACCTTCCAGCCCGGCGTCAACGAGGAACTGGCGGCAACGGCCATCTGGGGCACGCAACAGGTGTCGCTGTCGCCGGGCGCCAGAAAAGACGGTGTGCTCGGCATATGGTACGGCAAGGGACCGGGCGTTGATCGGTCTGGCGACGTTTTCAAGCACGGCAATGCGGCTGGCTCGGCGCCCCGTGGCGGCGTCCTGTGCCTGGCCGGCGACGATCACACCTGCAAGTCGTCGACCGTGCCGCACCAGTCCGATCATGCGTTCGCCTCGGCGATCATCCCGTGCCTTTACCCGTCCTCGATCCACGAATTTCTCGAGATGGGCCTGCTCGGCATTGCCATGTCGCGCTATTCGGGCCTTTGGGTCGGCATGAAGTTCATCTCCGATACGGTGGAGACCACATCGGTCGTCGATCTGTCGGGGGAAAGCCGCCAGTTCGCCACGCCCGACTTCGACCTGCCGCCCGGCGGCGTCAACCTCAGATGGCCCGATCCGCCGCTGGTGCAGGACCAGCGCTTGCAGGAGATCAAGCCCTATGCGGCACTCGCCTTTGCCCGCGCCAACCGCGTCGATCAGATCACCATGGACAGCCCGAATGCGCGGTTCGGCATCGCCGGCTCGGGCAAGGCCTATGAGGATGTGCGCCAGGCCCTGTTCGAACTGGGCATTGGCGATGCGGAAGCGGCCCATATCGGGCTGAGGCTCTACAAGGTCCGCATGACCTGGCCGCTCGAACCGGAGGGCGTGCGTGAATTCTCCGAGGGGCTCGAAGAGGTGCTGATCGTCGAGGAACGGCGCGAGATCATCGAAAACCAGATCAAGATGCATCTGTTCAACTGGCGCGCCGATGTGCGCCCGCGCATCGTCGGCAAATTCGACGAGCACGACCAGCCGTTCCTGTCGCTGTCCAAAGCCCTGTCGGTGGGCGCGGTGGCGCGCGGCATCGCCGACCGGGTGCTCGGGCTCGACGGCATCGATGACGGTTTGCGCATGCAGATCAAGGCGCGGCTCGCCTATCTTGAAGAGCGCGAACGTTATGCGGAAAGCCACGTGCCGGCAGTCACACGCCAGCCGCATTATTGCGCCGGCTGCCCGCACAACACCTCGACCAAGGTGCCCGAAGGCTCGCGCGCGCTGGCGGGCATCGGCTGCCATTACATGGTCCAGTGGATGGACCGGAACACCGAGACCTTCACCCAGATGGGCGGCGAGGGCGTGCCCTGGACGGCGATCGGCCGCTACACGGACGAGAACCATGTCTTCGTCAATCTGGGCGACGGCACCTATTTCCATTCCGGCATTCTGGCGATCCGGCAGTCGGTGTCGGCGGGCGCCAACATCACTTACAAGCTGCTTTATAACGACGCGGTCGCCATGACCGGCGGCCAGCCGCTCGACGGCAATTTGAGCCCGCAGCAACTGACCCACCAGCTTCATCATGAAGGCGTCGGCTCGATTGTCCTGATGAGCGACAATATCGATGCCTACAGCGCGCCCGATCTGGCGCCCGGCACCGATATCCGCCACCGCGACGAGATCGATGCCGTGATGAAGGAGTTGCGCGAGCGGCCGGGCGTGACGGCGATTGTCTATGTGCAGACCTGCGCGGCCGAAAAGCGCCGCCGCCGCAAGCGCGGGCTGATAGAAGACCCGGATATGCGGGTGTTGATCAACCCGGCCGTCTGCGAGGGGTGTGGCGATTGCTCGGTCCAGTCCAACTGCATCGCCATCGATCCGCTGGAAACGGAAATGGGCCGAAAGCGGCAGATCAACCAGTCGGCCTGCAACAAGGATTTCTCCTGCGTGAAGGGCTTCTGCCCGTCCTTCGTGACGGTGCGCGGCGGCCATTTGCGCAAGAGCGGACGCACCACGGCTCCCGATGTCTCGGCGCTGCCGGTGCCGGACCTGCCCGACATGGCGCCGAGCTGGAACATTGCCGTCACCGGTGTCGGCGGCACGGGTGTCCTGA
This sequence comes from Roseitalea sp., assembly GCA_017642895.1. Lineage (GTDB taxonomy): Bacteria > Pseudomonadota > Alphaproteobacteria > Rhizobiales > Rhizobiaceae > Roseitalea. The sequence continues at coordinate 36,718 of JAEPON010000015.1, read as the reverse complement.
CGATCGGCGGCATCATCGCCATGGCGGCGCGGCTTGAAAATGTCGCGCCGCTGGTGCTCGACATGGCCGGCCTTGCGCAAAAAGGCGGCGCAGTGATGAGCCACATCCGTCTTTCCTCGGGCGACAATCCGCGCAAGAGCCCGCGCATCGCGCCCGGCGGCGCCAATGTGCTGATCGCCGCCGACAGCGTGGTCGCCGCCTCGCGCGACGGCACGGTGCGCTGCGATCCCGCGCGCACCCATGCCGTTGTCAACGCCAAGCTGACGCCGGTTGCCGAATTCGTGCGCCAGCGTGATTTCGACTTCCGCAAGGAGACGGTCGAGGACACGGTGCGCTCGGTCGTGCGCTCCGACGCCCATTTCCACGATTTCGGCAAGGCGGCGATGGCGGTCGCCGGCGATGAGATCGCCACCAACATATTGATGGTCGGCTTTGCCTGGCAGAAGGGGCTGATCCCGCTTGGCGCCGAGGCGATCGAGCAGGCGATCGCGGTCAATGGTGTCGCGGTCGATGCCAATATCGATGCGTTCCGCTGGGGCCGCGTGATGGCGCACGATCCCGCTGCAATCGATGCGCTGGAGGTGCGACAGAACAGCTTCACGCCGATGGCCAAGATGGCGACGGACGAACTGGTTCGCCACCGCGCCGCCCATCTGACCGCCTATCAGAACGACGCGCTTGCCAAACGCTATCGCGACACGGTTGCGCGGGTCGCATCGGTCGCCGAAGAGCGCCTGTCGCGGCCCGCCGATCGCGATGCGCTGGTGCGCGCCGTTGCCCACAATCACGCCAGGCTCTTGGCCTACAAGGACGAATATGAGGTGGCGCGGCTCTTCGCCGATCCGGCGTTTGACCGCTATCTGACGCAGACCTTTGCCGGCGATTTCAAACTGTCGTTCAACCTCGCGCCGCCGCTTGTGCCCGGTGAGGACGCCGACGGGCGGCCGAAAAAGCGCGAATTCGGCCCCTGGATGCTGCGCGCGATGCGCCTGCTGGCGCGGTTCAAGGGCCTGCGCGGCACGGCGTTCGATCCGTTCGGCTACACCGCCGAGCGCCGCGCCGAGCGGGCCTTGATCGTGCAATATGAAGCCGATGTTGCGATGGCGCTCGACACGCTGGACGAAGAGCGGTTCGAAACGTTGCGCGATCTCTTGTCAGTGCCGGAAATGATCCGCGGCTTTGGTCCGGTCAAGGAGGAAGCGATGGAAAAAGCAGCCACCGAACGCCGGCGCCTGCTTGGCGATCTGGACCGGCCGCCCGAGCCGGCACGGCTGGCCGAGGCGGCTGAATAAGGTCTGGACGACGGGGAGGGGACATGTTCACGGCGACGATGAATTTCGCGCTCGGCGAGGAGGTCGAGGCGCTGCGCGAGATGGTGCAACGCTTCGCGCAAGACCGGATCGCGCCGCGCGCCGCCGAGATCGACGCGACCAACAGGTTCCCGCGCGACCTGATGCCGAAAATGGGCGAACTGGGTCTGCATGGCATCACCGTGCCCGAGGCCGATGGCGGCGCGGGCATGGGCTATCTGGCCCATGTGGTGGCCATGGAGGAGGTCAGCCGCGCCTCGGCCTCGCTGGCCCTGTCCTATGGCGCCCATTCCAACCTCTGCATCAACCAGATCGCCCGCAACGGCAATGCCGAGCAGAAGGCGCGCTATCTGCCCGGCCTGATCTCCGGCGAACAGGTCGGCGCGCTGGCGATGAGTGAGCCGGGCTCGGGCTCCGATGTGGTCTCGATGAAGCTGCGCGCCGACAAGAAAAACGACCGCTACGTGCTGAACGGCAACAAGATGTGGATCACCAATGGTCCGATCGCCGACACGCTGGTCGTCTACGCCAAGACCGATCCGGACGCCGGGCCGCGGGGCATCACGGCCTTCCTGATCGAAAAGGGCATGGCCGGCTTTTCGACGGCCCAGAAGCTCGACAAGCTGGGCATGCGCGGTTCGGACACGGCCGAACTGGTGTTCGAAGCATGCGAAGTGCCGTTCGACAATGTGCTGGGCGAGGAGGGACGGGGTGTCAACGTCCTGATGAGCGGCCTCGACTATGAGCGCATCGTTCTGGCCGGCGGCCCGCTCGGCATCATGGCGGCGGCGATGGATGTCGTCATGCCCTATGTGCATGAACGCGAGCAGTTCGGCCGGCCGATCGGCGAATTCCAGCTCATGCAGGGCAAGCTGGCGGACATGTATACGGTCATGAACGCGAGCCGCGCCTATGTCTATGCCGTCGCGCAAGCCGCCGACCGGGGCGAGACGACCCGCAAGGACGCCGCCGGCTGTATCCTCTATAGCGCTGAAAAGGCGACACAAATCGCGCTCGAAGCCATCCAGTGCCTGGGCGGCAACGGCTATATCAACGACTATCCGACGGGCCGCCTGCTGCGCGATGCCAAGCTCTACGAAATCGGCGCCGGCACGAGCGAAATCCGCCGCATGCTGATCGGCCGGGAACTGTTCGCGGAGACGGGGTGATTGGTAGATTTGTGACTATTGACATATTCAATAATAAACTGACATAATCTGCTGTGTCTGATGGAGATATGTCATGAACCATGATGCGCGCATCGCGGCTGCCGGTTCGGAGCGGTCGGTTGACAGTCTGAAGCGCCAGTTGGACGCGCTGCCGTCCGAACAATTGCGCAAGGCGTTCGAGGATTTGCCGTCGGAGCGGCTGCGCAAGGCGCTCGACGCATTGCCGGAAGGGCAACTCAAACAGACATTGGAGGCGATGGACGTGCCGCTTCCGTCCACCAAGTCCGACAAGATCAGGCTGTTGGCGGCGGCCGGCTATGCGACGGCTGATATCGCGCGCAGCCTGGGCATCCGATACCAGCATGCCTATAACGTCCTGTCCGCCGACAAAGCGCAATCGGGCGGCGATCACAATGCCCCGGCGCCCGCCACTGCGACCATCGGCGCCGCCGGCCGTCTCGTCATCCCCGCCGACCTGCGCGAACTGCTGGCGATCGGCGAAGGAGATGAAGTCAGCCTGTCGATCGAGGACGGCGCGCTGGTGATGCGGACCCGGGCGGGCGAACTGGCCCGGGCCCGCGCGATCGTGCGCCAATATGTGCCCGAGGGCGTCAGCCTGGTCGATGAACTGATCGCGGACCGGCATGCGGACGCGGCGCGGGACCGCGCCTGATGACCATCGTGCTCGATGCGTCGGCGATCGTCGCCCATCTGAACGACGAGCCCGGCGGCGAGAAGGTCGGCTCCTTGCTGGACGGAGCGCTGGTTTCGACGGTCAATCTCTGCGAAGTGGGCACGAAACTGGCCGACAAGGGCGTGCCGGACGATGATCTTGACGTGATCATGAATGCGTTGCGCCTGTCGGTGGTCGCCTTTGACCAGAAGCAGAGTCGGATCGCGGTCGCGCTGCGCACGCCGACACGCTCAAAGGGCCTGTCGCTCGCCGATCGTGCCTGTCTGGCGCTGGCGCAGACAATGGATGCGACGGCGGTAACCGCCGACCGCGCATGGGCCGATCTGGATACGGGCGTCACAGTCGAGGTGATCCGGTGAGCAGTCTCCGCACCCAGACCGAACAGACCGCCGCCGAAGCGTCCCGCATCATGGCCGGCGGGTCGGAGGCATCGCGCGAACGGCATCTCAAACGTGGAAAACTGTTACCGCGCGACCGGGTGCAGGGGTTGCTGGACCCCGGTGCGCCGTTTCTCGAAATCGGCCTGTTCGCCGCGCGCGGCGTCTACGACGACGACATCCCGGCTGCCGGCGTCATCGCCGGTGTCGGCAAGGTGTCGGGCCGCGACTGCATGATCGTCTGCAATGATGCGACCGTGAAGGGCGGCACCTACTATCCGCTGACCGTCAAAAAGCACCTGCGCGCGCAGGAAATCGCCGAGCAAAACCGGCTACCCTGCCTCTATCTGGTCGACTCCGGCGGCGCCAACCTGCCCAACCAGGACGAGGTGTTTCCCGACCGGGACCATTTCGGCCGCATTTTCTACAATCAGGCGCGCATGAGCGCCGCCGGCATCCCCCAGATCGCCGTCGTGATGGGCTCGTGCACGGCCGGCGGCGCCTATGTGCCGGCGATGAGCGACCAGACGATCATCGTCAAGGAACAGGGCACGATCTTCCTGGCCGGCCCGCCGCTGGTCAAGGAGGCGACGGGCGAGGTGGTCGATGCCGAAACGCTCGGCGGCGGCGACACGCACACGCGCCTGTCCGGCGTCGCCGATTATCTGGCCGACGACGATCATCACGCGCTGGCGCTGGCCCGCCAGATCGTCGCCGATCTTGGTCCGGTGCCCGAACCGGCCATCGCGTTGCGCGCGCCCGTGGCGCCCACGCACGATCCAGACACCCTTTTCGACCTGCTACCAGACGATCCGAAAACGCCTTACGACGTGCGCGACGTGATCGCGCGGATTGTCGACGGCTTGGACTTTGCCGAGTTCAAGCCGCGTTACGGCACGACGCTTGTCACCGGCTTTGCCCATATCGACGGCGTGCCGGCGGGCATCATCGCCAACAATGGCGTGCTGTTCTCGGAGTCTTCGCTCAAGGGCGCGCACTTCATCGAACTGTGCTGCCAGCGCAAGATCCCGCTTCTGTTCCTGCAAAACATCACCGGCTTCATGGTCGGTTCGAAATATGAGGCGGGCGGCATCGCCAAGGACGGGGCCAAGCTGGTGCAGGCCGTCTCCACCGCCGCCGTGCCCAAGGTGACGGTGATCATTGGCGGCTCCTATGGCGCCGGCAATTACGGCATGTGCGGCCGCGCCTACGGTCCGCGCTTCTTGTGGATGTGGCCGAACGCGCGCATCGCCGTCATGGGCGGCGCGCAGGCGGCGGGCGTCCTTGCCACCGTCAAGCGTGCCGGCATCGAGGCCAAGGGCGGCACATGGAGCGCGGAGGAGGAAGCCGCCTTCAAACAGCCGACGCTCGACCTGTTCGAGGAACAGTCGCACCCCTTCTATGCCTCGGCGCGGCTTTGGGATGACGGCATCATCGACCCGCGCACCACACGCGATGTGGTGGCGCTCAGCTTGCGCGCCGCGCTCAACGCGCCGGTGGAGGAGACGAAATTCGGCGTGTTCCGGATGTGACGCGGCGGTGCGCCGCGTCATCCTCGGGCTCGACCCGAGGATCCATTCCGTGAAGCCAAACTTGAGGACGAGGCGCTGACAGAAGATGCATGATTTGATGGCGATAGCAGGCGGAACGGTCTCTGGAATGGATCCTCGGGTCGAGCCCGAGGATGACGGCGCTCTGGGATGATCACCAAGCTCCTCATCGCCAACCGGGGCGAGATCGCCTGCCGCGTCATCAAGACGGCCCGGCGCATGGGCATCGCCACCGTCGCGGTCCATTCGGACGCCGATACCGCTGCGCTGCATGTCGAAATGGCCGACGAGGCGGTGCGGATCGGCCCGGCGCCGGCGGCCGACAGCTATTTGAACATGGACGCCATCCTCGAAGCCGCCAAAACGACCGGCGCGGACGCGGTCCATCCGGGCTACGGGTTCCTGTCGGAGAACCCGGCCTGCGTTGAAGCCGTCGAAAAGGCCGGGCTGGTCTTTGTCGGACCCACGGCGGATGCGATCCGGGCGATGGGTTTGAAGGATGCCGCCAAGGCGCTGATGGAAAAGGCGGGCGTGCCGGTCGTGCCCGGCTATCATGGCGACAATCAGAATGCCGATTTCCTCGCCGGAGAAGCCGACCAGATCGGCTATCCGGTTCTGATCAAGGCGCGGGCGGGCGGCGGCGGCAAGGGCATGCGCAAGGTCGAGCGCGCCGGGGACTTTCATGCCGCGCTCGAAAGCTGCCGCCGCGAAGCGCAGAACGCGTTCGGCGACGACGCGGTGCTGATCGAAAAATATGTGACGGCACCGCGCCACATCGAGGTGCAGGTGTTCGGCGACGCGTACGGCGATGTCGTGCACCTTTATGAACGCGATTGTTCGTTGCAGCGGCGCCACCAGAAGGTGATCGAGGAGGCGCCCGCCCCGGGCATGACCGGCGAGGTGCGTGCAGCGATGACGGGCGCTGCGGTACGCGCTGCCAAGACCATCGGCTATCAGGGCGCGGGCACGGTCGAATTCATCGTCGACGGCTCCGGGCCGCTCCGGCCGGACGGCTTCTGGTTCATGGAGATGAACACCCGCCTTCAGGTCGAGCATCCGGTCACCGAGGCGGTGACCGGGGTCGATCTGGTCGAATGGCAGTTGCGTGTCGCCGCCGGTGAGCCGCTGCCCAAGAACCAGGATGAAATCGCCCTGTGCGGGCACGCGTTCGAGGCGCGGCTTTATGCGGAGGACCCGTCGCACAATTTTCTGCCGCAGACCGGCCAGTTGGCCCATCTGGGATTTGGCGACGCGCGCGTCGACACCGGCGTGCGGTCCGGCGACGCGATCACGCCCTATTATGATCCGATGATCGCCAAGCTGATCGCGCATGGCGAAACGCGCGACGAGGCATTGGGCCGGCTGCGCGCCGCGCTCGCGGGCACACATGTGGCGGGAACGGTGACCAACCGCGCCTTTCTTTTGGCGCTGGCCGGCCATGACGGGTTTGCGGCGGGCCATGTCGATACCGGCCTGATCGACCGCGACCTCGACACACTGACCGCAGTGCCCGAGCCGCCCGATCTCGCCGTCGCGCTGGCGGCCATCGCTGCGCTCAATCTCGATCCGGCCGATCCGCGTTTGGGCTGGCGTCTCTGGGGTGAGGCCAGCCATCAGGTGCGGCTGATGCACGGCGACACGCCTATCGAGCGCCGGCTTACCCTGAACGGTCCGGGCAACGTCACCTTGGACGGCGAACCGCCGCTGCGGCTGGACGGGCTGAAACGCGATGTGACGACCGTGGGCGGCAGTTCGGGCAGTCCCAGCTTCAACGCGGGCTTGGTTCGCTATCGGGCCGCCGGCACGCCGCATGTCTCGGTGCTGCTGGACGGCGCGTCGCATGATTTCGCGATTCCCGATCCGCTGGCCGGCGACGGCGACGCGGGTGCGAGCGGCGATGCCGTCACCGCGCCGATGACGGGGATCATTCGGCTGATCGATGTCGAGGCGGGGCAGGCGGTCTCGGCGGGCGACCGTCTGGCCGTTGTCGAGGCGATGAAGATGGAGCACCCGCTGACCGCGCCGCGCGATGGCGTCGTCGCCGCGATCCATGGCGCGCCGGGCAGCGCCGTCGAGGGTGGAGCGGTGCTGATCGCGTTCGAGCCGGACGACCCCTGATGCTGCCCGCCGCTGAGACCTATGAAGAACTGGTCAACCGGTTCCGGTGGGATGTGCCGGCGCGCCTCAACATGGGCGTTGCCTGCTGCGACCGCTGGGCGGAGACCGAGCCGGACCGCACTGCGCTGATCGTCGACGATGAGGATCGCACAGTCAGCTTTGGCGATTTGCGGGAGATGTCGAACCGCATGGCAAACCTGCTCGCCGCCCAGGGTGTCGCGCGCGGCGACCGGGTCGGCGTCCTGCTGCCCCAGACGGTCGAGACGGCCGCCAGCCATGTCGCCATCTACAAGATGGGCGCGATCGCGGTCCCACTGTTCGTCCTGTTCGGCCCCGATGCGCTCGAACACCGGATCGTCGACGCGGGCATCGGCCATGTCGTCACGAACCGGGATGGAGCTTCGAAACTGCGGGCGATGGCCGGGGCGGCACAGGATGGTCTTCGCATCCTGACCGTCGACGGTGCGCATGACGATCTCGGAACGGCCGATCTGCACGTGCTGCTGGCCAACCAGTCTGTCGACTTTCAGATCGTCGATACCGAAGCCGACGATCCGGCGCTTATCATCTACACGTCCGGGACCACGGGCGCGCCCAAGGGCGCGCTGCACGCGCATCGCGTGCTGCTGGGCCATCTGCCCGGTGTCGAGATGCACCATGAATTCTTCCCGCAGCCGGGCGACGTGATCTGGACGCCGGCTGACTGGGCCTGGATCGGCGGCCTGCTCGACGTGCTCCTGCCTGCCCTGTTTCACGGTGTGCCGGTGGTTGCGCGGCGCTTCGACAAGTTCACCGCGGACGATGCCTTTGGTCTGATGGCGCGGCGCGGCGTCACCAACGCTTTCCTGCCGCCGACCGCGCTCAAGATGATGCGTGCGGCATTTCCAGAGACGCTTCCGCACCCGTTGCGCCTGCGCACCGTCGGCTCGGGTGGCGAAACACTGGGCGCCGAACTGGTCGGTTGGGGCCGCCGCGTGCTGGGCGTGACGATCAACGAATTCTACGGCCAGACCGAGTGCAATCTGGTCATCTCGTCCTGTTCGGCGCTGATGGACGCGCAGCCGGGCGTGATGGGCCGGCCCGTGCCCGGACACGCGGTGGCCGTTTTGCGCGCCGACGGAACCGCGTGCGCCCAAGGTGAGGAGGGGTTGATCGCCGTGCGCCGGCCCGATCCGGTCATGTTCCTGAATTATTGGAACAATCCGGACGCGACGGACCAAAAATTCATCGGCGACTGGCTTGTGATGGGCGATGTCGGCGTGCGTGAACGGGACGGCTGGATCCGCTTTGTCGGCCGCGACGACGATGTGATCACATCGGCCGGCTACCGCATCGGGCCGGGCGGCATAGAAGACTGCCTGATCCGTCATCCGGCGGTGCGCATGGCCGCCGCGATCGGCAAGCCGGACCCGCAGCGCACCGAAATCGTCAAGGCTTATGTGGTCTTGGCCGACGGCTACACGCTCGATGCAACGCTGGAGGCCGAATTGAAATCCCACGTCAGGGACCGGCTTGCGGCGCACGAATGTCCGCGCGAGATCGAGGCGCTGGACGAATTGCCGGTGACGACCACGGGCAAGATCATGCGCCGCGTCCTGCGCGACCGGATAGTACAGGAGGGATGAGAGGTCATGACAAGCTACGAAACAATCAGGCTTGAAACCGACGCGCGCGGCATCGCCACGCTGACGCTTGACCGGCCCGACAAGCACAATGCGTTGAGCGCGCAGATGATCGCCGAACTGACCGAGGCCGGCGAAGCGCTGGCGCGCGACCCGGCGGCCCGGGTGATCGTTCTGCGATCCGATGGGCCGACCTTTTGCGCTGGCGGCGATCTGAACTGGATGCGCCAGCAGATGGAAAAGGACCGCGCCGGCAAGATGGAGGGCAGCCGTGCGCTGGCGAAAATGCTGGCGACGCTCAACGGGCTGCCCAAGCCGTTGATCGCCCGCGTCCAGGGCAATGCATTCGGCGGCGGCGTGGGGCTGTTGTCGGTGTGCGACATCGCCATCGCGGTGCCGGACATGCGTGTCGCGCTCACCGAATCCAAGCTGGGGTTGGCGCCGGCGACAATCGGCCCGTTTGTCGTGCGGCGGCTGGGCGAGGGGTTTGCCCGCCAGATGCTGCTGGCCGGCCGGCCTTTCGACGCGCAATTTGCGTTGCGTGCCGGCCTGATCGCCGACATCTGCCCGGCAGATGCGCTCGATAACGCGGTCGACAAGGCGGCGGTGGCCGCGCTGATCGGCGCGCCGGGCGCGATTGCCGATGCCAAGCATTTCTGCCTGACCTTCGAGCGATATGATCCGGCAACGCTCACCGAAGAAACGGCGGCCCTGCTCGCCGATCGCTGGGAGACCGATGAGGCAGCGGAAGGCATCGCCGCCTTTTTTGCCCGGAAACCACCGCCCTGGGCGCCCGGCGACTGAGATCAGCCGGCGGCCGTTGCGGCGGCCAGCCCGCGCTCAATATCCGCTTTCAGGTCCGCTTCGTCCTCAAGCCCGATCTGCAGGCGGATGACTTCGCCGCCATGGTCGCGCGCCGAAACAGTTCGGTCTTTCAGGTAAACGTGGGTGACAAGGCTCTCATAGCCGCCCCAGGAATAGCCGAGCCCGAAAATCTCCAGCGCATCGAGAAAGGCATGCGCCTGGGCTTCGGTGGCGTCTTTGAGAACGAACGAGAACAGACCGGCCGCGCCGGAAAAGTCGCGCTTCCAGATGGCGTGGCCGGGAAAGCTTTCAAGCGCCGGGCAGAGCACGTCGCCGACGATCGAGCCCGGCTCCTTGGCCAGCGCTTCCATCCAGCGCGCAAGGGCGAGCGTTGTCGTCTGATGCCGCTCAAGCCGGATGCCCATCGTCCTGAGGCCGCGCAGCACCAGATAGGCGTCGTCCGGCGCACCACACGTGCCAAGCGCCACCTGGGTGTTGTAGAGCTGGTTCCAGGTCGCCTCGTTGGCGCTGACCATGCCCATGACCACGTCCGAATGGCCGCCGGGATATTTTGTCGCGGCATGGATCGAGATATCGACGCCGTGGTCGAGCGGCTTGAAGAAGAGCGGCGTCGCCCAGGTGTTGTCGATCATGGTCACGATGCCGGCCGCCTTTGCCGCGGCGACCAACGCCGGCACGTCCTGCATTTCGAACGTGTTCGAGCCCGGCGCCTCCATGAAGAGGACCTTGGTGTTGTCGCGGAAGCACTCGGCAATGTCGGCACCGCGCCCAGGCGCATAATAGTCCACCTCGACGCCCATCCGCGCGAGCATCGTGTCGGCAAAACGGCGGGTCGGATAATAGACCGTATCGACGATCAGCACGTGATCGCCCGCCGACAGGAACGCCAGGAGCGGCACGGTGACCGCAGCCAGACCGGACGGGACCAAAATGGTGCCGGCACTGCCTTCCAGCGCATCGACCGCCTCGCACAGCGCGTCAGTGGTCGGGCTGCCATAGGTCGCATAGGTGTAGGGCTGAATGCGGCTGCGCGCGGCGGCATCGGCGTTGCGGACCTGGGTCGCCTTCATCGTCGCAGCGTCCGGGAAAAGGACGGTCGAACCATGGACCACGGGCGGATTGACCCAGCCGAAATAGGCCTGCGGATCGTTGCCCGAATGCGCCAATTGCGTGTTGATCCCGCGCTTGCCGCCTGTGTCGCCGCCTGCCATGGTCCGGTTTCTCCGATCGGGTGTCGTTCAGCGACCAGCGGGTATGCGGTCGCGGGGATTTCGTCAACCGCGAGCGCGAACGGCGCTTGCAAGAGCAAGCAAACACCGAGGTATCAGCCAAGTATCCGAGGCCTTTTGTGTACAGGCACGGTGTCGCTGCCGCACGGGCGTCGGTCCCGTTGCGTGGCTGCGCCACCGGATATCAAGAAGACTGCGGGCCTTTCGGGGCGATTTTGACCGCAGACCGGACCGGCTTGCCAAACCGGCTCCCAAATCGCTTTGATATTAACTTTGTCGCCGACATGGCTGACAGATTGTCCTTGACCGACTTCGTTTTTTGCCTTTGTCTCGCAAACGGGAAGGGAGGTGCCGTACGCGTTCTGGCTGTGGCCGGAGCATGCGATAAGTCGGCGCTCAAGCCCAAAACAACTTGAGCAACCATGAGGAAAAACGATGACAAAAACTGTACTCACAGGTGTCCTGGGAGCCGCAGTGCTTGCACTCGGCGCATCGACCGCATCGGCGGCAACGCTCGATGATGTCAAGGCCAAGGGCTTCGTGCAGTGCGGCGTGAGCCAGGGGCTTCCGGGGTTTTCCAATCCTGATGCGGATGGCGAATGGAGCGGCATGGATGTCGATCTTTGCCGGGGCATCGCCGCGGCGATCTTCGGCGACACCACTGCCGTGAAGTTCACGCCGCTGTCGGCAAAGGAGCGCTTCACCGCGCTGCAGTCGGGCGAAGTCGATGTTCTGTCACGCAACACGACCTGGACGATGAGCCGCGACACGCAGCTCGGCCTGAACTTCGCCGGCGTCAACTATTATGACGGCCAGGGGTTCATGATCCGCACCGACATGAACATCAATTCGGCGCTCGAACTGTCCGGTGCCTCGATCTGCACCAACACCGGCACCACCACCGAACTGAACGTGGCCGACTATTTCCGCGCCAACAACATGGAGTACGAGCTGGTCGCCTTCGAAAAGGCCGACGAGGTCGTGGCCGCCTATGATGCCGGACGCTGCGATGTCTACACGACAGACCAGTCGGGCCTTTATGCCCAGCGTCTCAAGCTGACCGATCCCGGCGCGCACAAGGTCCTGCCTGAAATCATCTCCAAGGAGCCGCTTGGCCCCGTGGTCCGCCAGGGCGACGACCAGTGGTTCAACATCGTCAAGTGGGTGCACAACGCCACGCTGAATGCCGAGGAACTCGGTGTGACGATGGCCAATGTCGAAGAGATGAAGGAGAGCGAAAACCCCTCCATTCGCCGTCTCCTGGGCACCGAGGGTGAGTTCGGCGCCGACATCGGTCTCGACAATGACTGGGCCGCCAAGGCGATCGCCGCCATCGGCAACTATGGCGAGATCTTCGACCGCAATGTCGGCCCGGACACCGAGCTGGCGATCGGACGCGGTGTCAACGCGCTCTGGTCGCAGGGCGGTCTGCAATACGCGCCGCCGATCCGCTGACGGCTGGATGAACAAAGTGCCCGGGCGGCGTTTCGCCCGGGCATTTTTGAACGTGCGCACCGAGGGCAGGCTGCACCGTGGCGGCACCGGAGATGCCCGCCGGGCTTTCGATGGCCCCCCTTCAGGTTCCGACCGGTAGCGACGACAAGAACAAGGCAGGAGGTCGAATGGCTGTCACCGACATGGGGCGAGGGGTCGCCGATGCGCCGCCCAAGGTCGCGCTGCTCAACAACCCCAAGGCTCGCAGTTGGCTCTTCCAGATCCTTTTGGGTGTGGCGGTCGCCTATCTCGTCTATTCGGGCTGGGTGAACATGAATGCCAACCTGCAGGCGGCCGGTGTCGCCTCGGGTTTCGGGTTCCTGGGCAAAAATGCCGGCTTCTCGGTTGCACAATCGCTGATCGACTATGATCAGGGCACATCGTCCTATGGACGGGTCTATGTCGTCGGTGTCCTGAACACGCTCATCATCGCGGTGGTCGGGATCATATTTGCGACAATCATGGGCTTCCTGCTCGGCATCGCCCGCCTCTCCAACAACTGGATCGTCAGCCGGCTCGCCACCTCCTACGTCGAGTTTGCCCGCAACGTCCCGCTGCTCTTGCAGATTTTCATTTGGTATTTCGGCGTCCTGCGCCTGCTGCCTCAGCCGCGCGAGAGCCTTGATTTCGGCCCGCTCGGTCTTCTGAACATTCGCGGCTATTTTGCGCCCAAGCCTGTTTGGGGCGAAGGCGGGGCGTTCGTTCTCTACGCGCTGATCATCGGTATCGCGATCGCCTTTGGCGTGTCGCGCTGGGCCTACCGGCGCCAGATGGCGACAGGTCAGCGCTTTCCGTCGCTCTGGGTCGGTCTGGGCGCCATTGTCGGCCTGCCGCTGATCGTCTTTCTGGGGCTTGGCGCGCCGCTCACCTGGGACATGCCGGTCCTGGGCGGGTTCCGCCCCTCGGGCGGCATGACCGTCATCCCCGAATTCATCGCGCTGCTCGTGGCGCTGTCGACCTACACCGCCGCGTTCATCGCCGAGATCGTCCGCGCGGGCATCCTTGGTGTCAGCAAAGGGCAGTCCGAAGCGGCCCATGCGCTCGGGCTGCGGCAGGGGCAGAACCTGCGGCTGGTCGTGATCCCGCAGGCGCTGCGGATCATCATTCCGCCGCTCACCAGCCAGTATCTCAACCTGACCAAGAACTCGTCACTCGCCGTGGCGATCGCCTATCCCGAGCTGACGTCGGTGTTTGCCGGAACGGCGCTGAACCAGACCGGCCAGGCGGTGGAGATCATCTCGATCACCATGCTGACTTATCTGACCTTCTCGCTGCTGACCTCGGCCTTCATGAACTGGTACAATGCGCGCGTGGCGCTGGTGGAGAGATGACGATGAGCCAGGCCACACCCAAATCCGGCGTCCAGATCGAATTCGTCCGGCAGCAAATGCTGCCGGAGCAGGCCGCGCCCGCTGTCAGCCGCGGCCCGATCGGCTGGGTCCGCGAGCATCTGTTTCCCAGTGTCGGGCAGACGATCCTCACACTTTTCTGCATTTATGTGCTCTATCTGATCGTGCCGCCGATCGCCAATTTCCTGATCTTCGATGCGGTCTGGTCCGGCACCGACCGGACCGCATGCGCGACCGAGGCGCAGGGCGGCGTCCAGCCCAATGGCTGGTTCGGCGCATGCTGGGCCTATGTCGGCGCCTATATGAACCAGTTCATCTATGGCCGTTATCCGGACGAGCAGCAGTGGCGGGTGAACATCGTGTGGCTGATGTTCTTTGGCGGGCTGATCCCGCTTCTGATGCCGTCGATCGGCTTCAAGCGCGAAAACATCGTCTTCATGGTGCTCGTGTTCCCGGTGGCCACGCTGATCCTTCTGACCGGCGGCAATTTCGACGTGCAGGGCACTTATCTGCCGCTCGCCATCCTCGCCGTCCTGGCACTGGCTGCGGCCTACGGATTTGCTAGGGGGTCGCAATCGGATCCCATGCCGGGTCTGAAGACAACGGCGGTGGTTTTTGCGGGCCTTTTCGTGGTGGTCACGCTGCTCGGCCTTGGTTTCGGCCTGGAACGGGTGCAGACCGACGTCTGGGGCGGGCTGCTGGTGACCATGGTGATTGCCGTCACGGGCATCGCCGCGTCGCTGCCGATCGGCATCGCGCTGGCGCTCGGGCGCCGGTCGGACATGCCGATCGTCCGTTTTGTCTGCATCGTGTTCATCGAGTTCTGGCGCGGTGTTCCGCTGATCACCGTCCTGTTCATGTCCTCGGTGATGCTGCCGCTGTTCCTGCCCGAGGGCGTGACCTTCGACAAGCTGCTCAGGGCGCTGATCGGCGTGGCGCTGTTCTCGTCGGCCTATATGGCGGAAGTCGTGCGCGGCGGCCTGCAGGCGCTGCCCAAGGGCCAGTATGAGGGCGCCATGGCGCTCGGGCTCAACTGGGGCCAAATGATGCGCATGATCATCCTGCCGCAGGCGCTCAAGCTGGTCATCCCGGGGATCGTCAACACCTTTATCGGCCTGTTCAAGGACACCACGCTGGTGCTGATTATCGGCCTGTTCGACTTCCTGGGCATCATCCGCTCGTCCACCAGCGATGCGACATGGGCGACGCCGGTGCAAAGCCTGACCGGACTGGTCTTTGCATCGATCATCTATTTCATCTTCTGTTTCAGCATGTCCCGCTATTCCATGTATATGGAGCAGCGCCTCGACACCTCGCACCGCAGCTAGGAGCCGCCTTCATGAGCGAAAACGCCGTCAAGCCCGATGAGATCCATGTCGACCGGTCCAAGATGCAGGTGTCGGAGACCGAAGTCGCCGTCGAGATCAACGACATGCACAAATGGTATGGCGACTTCCACGTGCTGCGCGACATCAACCTCAAAGTGATGCGGGGCGAGCGGATCGTCGTTTGCGGACCGTCCGGTTCCGGCAAATCGACCCTCATCCGCTGCATCAACCGTCTCGAAGAGCATCAAAAGGGCAAGATCGTCGTCGACGGGATCGAGCTGACCAACGATTTGAAAAAGATCGACGAGGTGCGCCGCGAGGTGGGCATGGTGTTCCAGCACTTCAACCTGTTCCCGCACCTGACGATCTTGGAGAATTGCACGCTCGCCCCGATCTGGGTGCGCAAGATGCCCAAGAAGGAAGCCGAAGAGCGGGCGATGCACTTCCTGACCCGCGTCAAGATCCCAGAGCAGGCGGGCAAATATCCCGGCCAATTGTCCGGTGGCCAGCAGCAGCGCGTGGCGATCGCCCGCTCATTGTGCATGAACCCGCGCATCATGCTGTTCGATGAGCCGACTTCGGCGCTCGATCCCGAAATGATCAAGGAAGTGCTGGACACGATGGTCGGACTTGCCGAGGAAGGCATGACCATGTTGTGCGTGACCCACGAAATGGGCTTTGCCCGTCAGGTCGCCAACCGGGTCATCTTCATGGATCAGGGCCAGATCGTCGAGCAGAACGAGCCCGATCCGTTCTTCGACAATCCGCAACATGAGCGGACCAAGGAGTTCCTCAGCCAGATCCTGCATTGATCGACTGATGGGGGAGACGGTTTGATGCGCCGTCTTCTCGCGGTCCTTGCGATCGTCATCACGCTTCCGGCCGCCGCGCTCATGGCCGGCGCCGTGCCATTGCCCGCGTCCGCGCCGACAGAAGCGATGGCCGCGGCCGACCAGCGCCACCGCATCTACGTCCTGTCGAACGGCTTTCACGCCGGCATCGCGCTGCCGGCCGACACCATGCTGGCCAATATGGGTGGCGAGCGTGGCGTGATGGCTGCGATCGGGCTTGATGAAGCCCATCATCCGGTCGACCCGGACGCCGTTCGCTACTGGCTGTTCGGCTGGGGATCGCGCACTGCCTACACCAGCCTGCGCGAGGTGCGCGACCTGACCGTCGGCATCGCCGCGCGCGCGCTGGCCTTCGATGAGGCGGTGATGCACGTCCAGCCGCTTGGCGATCTGGGCACGCCGCGTCCGGGGCTCTATGCAATTGACGTGTCGGACGATCAATTGTCGGCGCTGACCGGGTCGATCGCCGGCTGGTTTGCCGATCGCGAGCCGTATACCGGCGTGACGCAAGGGGTTGGCGACCGTTTCTTTGCCGGTCGCGGCCGGTTCACACCCTGGCACAGTTGCAATGCCTGGGCCGGACGGCGTCTGCGCGAAGCGGGCATCGGCGTCGGTCACTGGACGCCGCTGGCGCAGACGCTCGAATTCGGTCTCGCCCGCGTTGCCGCCGATCAGGCGCGGTAGCCGTAAAGCCAGTCGAGATCGGCGCGGAAGGCGCTCGCCGGCCGCATCCGGAAACTGAGATTGCGCGCGATCCGCCCGATGCCGGCCTGGTGATAGGTGAAGCGGTTGAAAGCGGTGCGCTGGGCCACCCGACGGACGCGCTCGGCGCGCTTTGCATGATAGGATTTGAAGGCGTGTGCGAAATCGGCCCCGGCGTCGGCGATTGCCCCGGCCAGAACCTGCCCGTCTTCGATCGCCATCGCCGCGCCCTGTGCCGCGAACGGTTCCATCCCGTGCGCCGCATCGCCCAGAAGGCAGATGCGATCGGAGTGCCACTGGCCGTGCGGATCGACCGAATAGAGCGGCCATGCGGTCCATTCGGCATGGTCGCCCAGATCGCCATAGGGCGTGCGGTCGAGCTTTTCGAACAGGCCTTCAAGTGTTTCAAGATCGACGCTTTCCGACCAGCTCGTCTGGCCGGTCGTGCCGCGAATGACGGCGACCAGATTGCGCGTTTCGGCGTTGCGCACCGGGTAGGTCACCAGATGCGCATGCGGCGCCATCCACGCAACCACCGCATTGGCTTGCGCCTCGGCGGGGGCGGGGACCACGGCGCGCATGGCGATGCGGCCTGTCGGCTGCGGCGTGCCGGCGCCAGCCACCGCATGGCGCAGGATCGACCAGATGCCGTCGGCGCCGATCACCGCCGGCGCGGTGAACTCGACCCGGTCGCCGCCATGGGCGGCGGTCACGGTCACCGTGTCGGCGGCCTCTGTCACATTGACGATCCGGTGGCCTGGCAGAAGCGCGATCGCGGGGTGCGACCGGACAGCATCATAGAGGACGCCATGCAACAGGGCGCGGTGTGCGGTCAGATAGGTGCCGTCATCGGCGCCATCGCGATTGACATCAAGGCTGAGAACGATCCGGCCACTCACCGCATCGCCAAGGCAGATGCGCTTGGGCACCGATGCCTTCTTCTTCAGATTGTCGAGAACACCGAGCTGGTCGAGCACATGGCAGGCATTGGGCGGCACCTGCAGGCCCGCGCCGATCTCGGACGGCGCATCGAACGCTTCGACGATGGTCACCGCGCGACCCCGCTGCGCAAGGCCGAGCGCCGCGGTCAGCCCGCCAATGCCGGCGCCCGCCACAAGAACGGCGTCCCGCGTTTCGCCTGTGTCCGC
This sequence comes from Roseitalea sp., assembly GCA_017642895.1. Classification (GTDB taxonomy): domain Bacteria; phylum Pseudomonadota; class Alphaproteobacteria; order Rhizobiales; family Rhizobiaceae; genus Roseitalea. Next base: position 18,952 of record JAEPON010000015.1, on the reverse strand, counting down.
CATCGCCGGTTCCGCCCGTCAGGCGGCGTTGACGGTGATGTCGAAGGCGCAGCCCGGCGGTATCGTCTCTCCGGGCTGAAGGCTGGCATCGTACACATAGAGCGTCGAGCAATAGGGGCAGACGATCTCATTGTCGTCGCCCATGTCGAGGAAGACGTGCGGGTGGTCGTAGGGCGGCTTGGCGCCCACGCACATGAACTTCTTGACGCCGATCGCGATGCGGGCATGCCCGGCATCATTGTGGAAATGGGGCGTTGTGCCACCGGCCATTGCGGGTCTCCGGTCTGGTGCCTCGGGACTAGGGTCAGGCGCAGCACTTTCGCTGCACCGCAGAACTTGGTAGCCAGTCGCGCGGCGGATTTCCACCCGTCTTTCGCTCAATTGTCCACCGGTCGCGCAAGGAAACGCCATGGCCCGCTTCACTCACGACGGCCTCGATCTCGCCTTTTTCGATGAGGGACCGCAAGACGGCGTGCCGGTGCTGCTCGTGCACGGATTTGCATCCAACAAATCGGTCAACTGGATCGGCCCGGGCTGGGTCGAGACACTGACCAACGCCGGCTACCGCGCCGTCGCGCTCGACAATCGGGGCCATGGTGACAGCGACAAGCCGCATGACGCCGAAGCCTACACGCCGCAGAAGATGGCGTGCGATGCGCTCGCGCTGCTTGACCATCTGGAGTTGGAGGCCGCGCACTTGTTCGGCTATTCGATGGGCGCGCGCATCTGCGCCTTCGCCGCGCTCGATCATCCGGGCCGGGTGCAGCGCCTGGTCTTCGGCGGGCTGGGCATCGGGATGGTTGAGGGTGTCGGCGAATGGGACCCGATCGCCGATGCGCTGCTCGCGCCCTCGCTTGACGATGTCACCCACGAACGCGGCCGCATGTTTCGCGCCTTTGCCGACCAGACCGGCAGCGACCGGCTGGCGCTGGCCGCCTGCATCCGTTCGTCGCGCACGCTTCTGACGCCCGATGACATGGCGAAGATCGCCGCGCCGACGCTGATCGGCGTCGGCACCAGGGACGATATAGCCGGCGCGCCGCAGCCCCTGGCGGCGATGATGGCCGATGCCCGCGCGCTCGACATTGAACGCCGCGATCACATGCTGGCGGTCGGCGATCCGGCGTTCAAGAAGGCCGTCCTCGATCTTCTGGGCGAGGCGAACGCGCCTTGACGCGCACCGCTGCGGTTCCAAATAACGGACAACTGGGCTAGGTTCGTCATCGAACAACCGCTTGGGAGACCTTTCATGTCCCGCGAAGCACCGCGCAATAAGGCTCCGGCGGTCAATCCCGTCGATCCGATCTGGCACCGCATCCGGCGAGAGGCAGCAGTGGCCGCCGACACCGACCCGGCGATCGCGACCTTCTTTTTCACCAACGTGCTCAACCAGCCCGGTCTCGAACAGGCGGTCGCGCACCGCATCGCCGAACGGCTGGACCATCCCGATGTACCGGCCGATCTTGTGCGTCAGGCGTTCGACGCCATGCTTTCGGCGGGCACGGACTTTGCCGAAGCGGTTCGGATCGACCTTCAGGCCGTCCATGACCGTGACCCCGCCTGCACGCGCCTGATCGAGCCGATGCTCTACTTCAAGGGCTTTCACGCGATCCAGACGCATCGGCTGGCGCATTGGCTGTGGAACGATGGGCGGCGCGATTTCGCGCTCTATCTGCAAAGCCGGTCGTCATCGGTGTTCCAGACCGACATCAATCCGGCCGCGCGCATCGGCAAGGGCATCTTCCTTGATCACGCAACCGGTCTGGTCGTCGGCGAGACGGCGGCGATCGGCGATGATGTGTCGATCCTACATTCGGTCACGCTCGGCGGCACCGGCAAGGAAGGCGCGGACCGCCATCCCAAGATCGGCCATGGCGTTTTGATCGGGGCGGGCGCCAAGATCCTCGGCAACATCAAGGTTGGTCACTGCTCCAAAGTGGCCGCCGGTTCGGTTGTGCTGTCCGACATTCCACCATGCAAGACGGTCGCCGGCGTGCCGGCCAAGGTGGTCGGCGAGAGCGGCTGCGCCGAACCGTCACGCGCCATGGACCAGATGTTGGGCTGAGATTCGCCATCACCCCTTGAACGGCGCGATGCGGTGTGTATGTCAGGGCCGACCGGCGGCAACAGCCGGACAATCGAACCGATCCGGAGGCCCTCTTGAAAGCCAGCGAACTCGAACAGCTCACCGCCTATTTCCGGCGCACCTTCGGCACCGCCTCGCTGGCCGTCAAGGCGCGCCCGAAACTCAGCGATTCGGCGGAACTCTATCTGGGCGAGGAGTTTCTCGGCATCATTTCGCGCATCGAGGACGAGGGCGAAGTCTCCTATGACCTCTCCATGTCGATCCTGGACATCGATCTGGAAGAATAGCCGTCCGGCCTATCCGGCCCGGACCTGAAGCGCGGCAAGAAACGCATCGAGCTCGGACCGGAACTGCGCCCAGTCTGCCAGGAAATGTGCCGGAAAGCGGACACGCGCCTCCAGCGTTTCGCCGACAAACAGGTCCGTCTCGCAGGCCAGAAGCAGCGGCGTCGCGCCGGCGGCCGGCTCGTTGCAGCGGGCGATGAAGGCCGGCAGGGCCCCGCCATCGGCCGAAGGCGCAAAATAGAGCGTTTCGTCCACATAGCCATGCGCCGGGTCGAGCCGCACCGCCGTCAGTCCGTGGATCGAGCGCGACGCGACGGACGCGTCTGCGGCTTTTGCGTAGACCAGTTCGAGCCGTCCGGCCATGTCGAGCAGCCATTGCCGCTTGGCGATCGAGATCAGCACCGTCTGTGTCGTTTCGGGATCGGTGTCCGAAAATGCGTCAGCCAAGGCGAGGCGATAGCCCGAACGTTCCGGCCAATAAAGCCGCAGATCAACGCGTCCGGTGACGCCAGGCACCCGTTGCGCCTCGTGCCGGATCATGTTTTCGGGCACGTCCAGCACATCGTTTCCGATAACCAGTTGAACCGGTTGCGGCGATGCGCTCATGCTGGATTGCAGCAGTCGTGATCCGTACAAATGGCCGGCCAGGACCATGGATGCCGACAAGCCGGCGATGACGGCCAGAGCCCAGAATGCGCGCCAGGCGGCCGCCGGAAGACCGTTTACGGTCGGCTGGGACGGTGACGGGACGGCTGGGGCATCATGGGCCGGTGTCATGGCGCGGTCGGTGTCCGTTTCTGGCACGCAGATTATGGCATCGGATTTGCACCCACTGGAACGGGACAAGGTTAACTCCCGGTTAAAGCGGGTGAGGGTCATGCTAATATGGATTGTCGTGGTCGGCTTTGCGGTGGCGCTGAGCGTGTTTTTTCTTCTTGAGGCAGCGTTGCACGGGCGGCCCGCCTTCGACGAGGCGACGGTCTTGCGCCTGGGCGTCGCGCCGTCCGTGGTCCTTTTCGCGCTGTGCGGGCCGGTCATGATCGTCCGTGCCGGGCTGTCGCGCAACGCGCATGGCCGGCGCTCGCGCTGGCCGCTGACCGCCATGGTCGCTGCCGCCGCCTGGGCCGGGCTTGTCGGTGTCGTCGCGGTGGAAACGGGCCGGCTGATTGCCATCGCCTGATTGAAGCGGGCCCGATTCTCTGCCAGAGCATGCCGCAACATCGCTCGAACAGGGGACGGACATGGGGTTTTTCGCGTTGGACGGGGTTTCGCCGCGGCAATTGGGCGCCGGGCCGGCGTTCGTCGCCGACGACGCCCACGTAGTCGGCCAGATCAACCTGCATGAGGATTGCAGCGTCTGGTTCGGCTGCGTGCTGCGCGGCGACAATGAGCCGATCACCATCGGTGCGCGGACCAACGTTCAGGAACACACGGTCATGCACACCGACATGGGTTACCCGCTGGTGGTCGGTCAGGGGTGCACGATCGGCCACCGCGCCATGCTGCACGGCTGCACGATCGGCGACAACAGCCTGATCGGCATCGGCGCGATCGTGCTCAATGGCGCGGTGATCGGCGACAATTGCCTTGTCGGCGCCGGCGCGCTGGTCACCGAGGGCAAGCAGTTTCCCGACAATTCCCTGATCATCGGATCGCCGGCGCGTGTCGCGCGCACGCTCGATGACGCGGCCGTGGCCATGCTCAAGGCATCGGCCGATCATTATGTCGAGAACGCACGCCGCTTCGCCGCCGGCTTGTCAAAGTCTGCCTGACAGCGTTGCCGCTCGCCAAACTCCGATGCCGGAATGAAAAGAGCCGGCTCTCTTGCGAGAGCCGGCTCCGGCCCGGTCTGGGGGACGGGTGGGTGGGGACTTGACCGGGCAGTCTCGGTTTATTGTGCCTGCGAAAGCCTTGCGCGGCCGTCGCGGATCGTCTCCCAGCGGCCGGCATGGCGTGTGCTCTGCCGCTTGAGATAGGTGTAGGGCGTATCGCGCCAGTCGGCGATCTCACCGACCAGATTGTCGAGGATGAAGTCGCCGCGGTCCGTGCGCACCGTCAGCACCGCGTGACCCTCGCCATTGGGCTGACGCACAACCGTGATCAGAAGGTTCGAGGGATGGAAACCCCGATGCATCAGCGCATTTCGCTTGGCCAGGGCGAAATCCTCGCAATCGCCGACATCGGTCGGATAGGACCAGAATTCCTCGCGGCCCCAGATCTGCATGTCGGTGAGCGGCTTGACCGTCGTGTTGAAATGATTGTTCACCTCGATCATCTGCGCCCAGCCCTTGCGGTCGAGCGGGTGCGGTTCTGCCTTGGCGGTTGGCTGGCATTCGGCCGGATCGCGCTGGCAGAACTCGTAATGGCCGATGGGCTGCGTTGTCCGGCCCGTCGTCGGCATGGTTATGGCGTGCGCGCCCATGGTTGCCGTGAACAAAAGCGAGCCGGCAAGCGATGCTGTTGCCGCCATGCGCCGTCGTGCGGCGCGGCCTTTGAAGTGCGTGTCTTCAGTTGAATGTGCAGTCTGCGTCTTCGCAGTTCTTGTATAAGTCATGTGTCCGTCTCCCTTGTACGGACAACATGACAAAAACAAATCTACGCCGAACCAATATTGGCTCTTGTATTAAAATCAAAAGAAGATATAAAAATAGAAGTATTTTGATAAATCAAGAATAGAATGAATATAAAATTAGCCGGGTATTTGCCTCAAAAACGCATGCTGGCGGTGGCAAACGTTTAACCACGCAATGGCGCATCGGTGGACCGGCCACGACCCTTGAAAGGCATGCCGATCCGGGTGTGCCGTCGTGTTCATGCCCAACAAAAAGCCCGCCATGGGGCGGGCCGGGCATCGTGTCGGATTTTAAGGAGCGGGAGACGTGGGCGATCAGCCCAGATATTCGGAGAGCGATTCGGGTCGCTGGACGAAAGCGAACTCGACAGCGATGCCTTCTTCGAAATGGCGGACGACGGAGCCGCGCATGCCTCCAAGGCTGACCAGCGTTCCAAGGGCCGGTCGGACAGCGATGGCAACGGCGGCACCCGAGAGCGACAGATCGATGATGCGGCAGCGATATTGCCGTCCGTCGGCAAGGGTCAGGATGGAAGCGGCGTTCTTCGGCATCACGCGCTCGTGGCGCCGGTCTTCGGGCAGGTCCAGCTCATGCTTGTTGGCCAGCCAGACCAGTTGCGCGGCCAGTTTCTCGCGCTTGCGGGGCGATGTTGTCAGATCGACGGCAAATCCGCCATCGAACGAGCGCACCACATGGCCCTCGACGCGGCCGATATGGTCGATATAGGCAACCACACGCTCGCCATCATGGGCGTGTGCTTCGGTGTAAAGCGTCGCCGTGGCGGGGGACATGTCAAGGATCTGGCAGGCATGCTCGGACCGGTCCTGCAACATGAAGCGGCCATGCAGATTGACCTTGACGCGCTGGAATGCGCGGCGGTTTGGTCCATTATCGCGATGATCGGCGGCGGCTGCGCTGAGCATGAACTCTTTTCCGTGAGGAATGTGGTGCTGGCAGGACACTATGTCGGGGCTGGTTAACAAGCGGTAAGAATCCGCTTTCGCAAATTCTCGGGGGTTGTTTTGCGCGGCCATGGTTTCCGGTCGGTGAAACGGTTTATCGCCTTTCGCCATTGGAGCGCCCGCCATCAATGATGTGAAGCAGCGGACGTTCCCGCGGGGCGGCTGTGACACCTTGATCCCCATCGATCACGCGGAACGGTCTTGGTGGGGCCGGCCGACGACGACCGGCACGATTGCCGCCCAGCGCGATCGTCGGCCGGTTGGCAAGATTGAACAGCGGCCGGTCGGCATCGATCAGCCTCACGCCGGTGATGCGCGCCGGACCAAGCGGAAAAGCCCCCAGCCAGAAAGGCGTGCCTAGCGGATGAACGGCACCCAGAAGGCGCGAAGGCATGCCGGCAAGCGGCAACAGCACCATTTCCATGTCCAGATGGCGCTCCGGGTCGGCTCTGGCCGTCAGGTCGAACAGCACCACGGTCTTTTCCAGCCGCACCGCATCGACGACGCGCAGCGCCAGCGACCGGTCGTCCCTGTCGAGCAGCGTGGTCAGGGCGTGGCCCGTCAACTCGTGCCCGAACGCCGAACCGAGCCAACTGCCGGCCAGCCGGAACCTGACCGGCACATCGTCGGCATCGATGATGAAGATGTGTGCCAACGACGGCCCAAGCGCCGCAGGCGCAATGTCCGAACGCGCAGGGGCAGGTTTCTGGCCACGCAATGCGTTCCAGTATTCGTAGACGTGTCGTGTCCCGTTATGACGCATCGCACCCGTTTTTCCGCTTGCGAAACACGGGGCCGTGCCATCATGGCACAGCGGTTGGCTTCGCATCGCTCTTGGTCGTTGCGGTGCAAGCGGTGGGCCAGCACGCGGCACGCGCCGGGGCGGCATTAACCCTGACAAGGGCTTTGGCTTGTCGGCGGCGCGTTAATCTGGCATTAACCCAGTTCGAAACGGGAGCGGCCCGGCCGCAGCACACATTGACCGGTTACGGGGTGGGCAGGGGACTTGCCGAGCCATCCAGGGCAACCTGGATGGCTTTTTTTTGTCATGATGACCGGCCTATCTGGCACCGATGAGCACACACATGACTGACCCGGACCGGGCCGAAGCGCCGCAGCCTGCGCCGGACCATGAACCGCCAGGCGGTGGCGGCGCGGCCGTGCCGGCCTTCAACCTGCATGGCGCCATCATCCTGATGGCGGCCCTTTGCATCGCCGTTCATCTGGCGCGAACGCTCGTGTTCGACGGGCAGATCGACCGCTGGCTGATCGGCAATTTTGCCTTCTTCCCGATCCGCTATGCGCCGGGCTACTTCCAATTCGATTGGCCCACGCTTTTGTCACCGTTCACCCATACCCTTCTGCATGGCGACTGGGTGCATCTGGGTTTCAACATGATCTGGCTGGTGGCTTTCGGTGCACCGGTGGCCTACCGGCTCGGCTGGGCGCGCACGATCGCGCTCTGGGCGATCACGGCGCTTGGCGCGGTTATCCTGCACACCGCGCTCTATTTCGGCGATTGGGTGCCGCTGCTTGGCGCGTCGGGCGCGGTGTCGGGATTTTTGGGCGCGGCCGCCCGTTTCGGCTTTCGCGCCGACCGCCGCAATCCGCGCCGCGGCTTTGCCGGCCCGCTGCTGCCGCCCATGGCATCGCTGCGCCAGCGTGGCGTTCTGGCCTTCATCCTTGTCTGGATGGTCATCAACTATGCCACCGGTGCGGACCTGTTCGGCATGGCCGGTGGCGCATCCATTGCCTGGGAAGCCCATATTGGCGGGCTCCTGACCGGCTTTTTGGCCATTGGCTGGCTGGATCGGGGGCCGGTGGCGGTTCATCGGGCCTGATTCATCGGCCGGCTTGTCAAGCGCCGAACTTTCGCCGATGCTTTGCTTCTTTGAACGGCAGGAGGAGGTCGCGCAATGTCGGTTGCCCGGATATTGGAAGAAAAGGGCTCGGACGTGTTCACCCTGTCCGAGGATGCCAGCGTTCTCGATGCGGTGCGCGAACTGGGCGATCACAAGGTCGGCGCGATGGTGGTCGCCGACGCGGACCGCACCATCAAGGGCATCCTGTCGGAGCGCGACGTGGTCGGCGCGGTTGCAAAGCGGGGCGTCGGCGCACTGTCGGAACCCGTGTCGGCGCTGATGACCCGGAACGTCGTCACCTGCACCGAGGACATGGCCATCAACACGCTGATGGAACTGATGACCAAGGGCCGTTTCCGGCATCTGCCCGTCGAGCGCGACGGCAAGCTTGCGGGCATCGTCTCGATCGGCGATGTCGTCAAACGGCGGATCGCCGAGATCGAGCAGGAAGCGGCCGAGATCCGCCACTACATCACATCGTCGGCCTGAGCCGTCCTATGGCCCCCCGCCATAGACCGTGGCGGGGTCAAAGCGCGGCTGATCGCCTTCGTCGAAGACGAGCCGCGCGCCGCTGTCACCGTCGCTGACGACCCGGCGATAAAAACAGCTTTTGCGGCCGGTATGGCACGCCGCGCCGTGGCCATCGGTGTGCACGGCGACAAGCACGACATCCTGGTCGCAATCGGTGCGCATTTCGGCGACGCGCTGGAGATTGCCCGAGGTCTCGCCTTTCTTCCACAATTGTCCGCGCGAGCGCGACCAATAGTGGGCGATACCTGTCCGAAGCGTCAGCGCCAGCGCTTCGGCGTTCATGAAGGCGACCATCAACACCGTATGGTCGTCCGCATCGGTCACGACGGCGGTGATAAGCCCGTCGGGCGAAAAACGCGGCCGGAAGATCGACCCTTCGTCTGTTTCCCTTTTGTCCGCGGCGGGCGGCGCAAAGGATGTGTCTGTGCTGGTCATGGCGTTCGTCTATGCCGCCGGAGGGCGGCAATCAAGCGCCGTGCCCGGCCAATGGTGTCAGCGCGTCCGGATCAGATCGGTGAACCGGCTCTGCCAGGCATGGTCCTCGAAGGTGCCGGTGAACCGGGTCGTCATTGTCGTCGAGCCATGCTTGCGGATGCCGCGCATCGCCATGCACATATGTTCGGCCTCGATCATGACGGCAACGCCGCGCGGGCTCAGCGCATCGTCGATGGAGGTCGCGATTTGGGCCGTCATCGTCTCCTGGGTTTGAAGGCGGCGGGCGAAGATATCGACGACACGGACGATCTTGGAGAGCCCCAGCACCCGGTCGCGCGGCAGGTAGGCCACATGCGCCTTGCCGATGATCGGCACCATGTGATGTTCGCAGTGGGAATGGAACGCGATGTCCTTGACCAGCACGATGTCGTCATAACCGGCCACCTCCTCGAAGGTGCGGCCCAGAACATCGACCGGATCGTCCTGGTAGCCGCCAAACATCTCCTCATAGGCCTTGACCACGCGGGCGGGCGTATCGATCAGGCCCTCGCGCGCCGGATCGTCGCCGATCCATTTCAAAAGCGTCAGAACGGCGGCCTCGGCCTCCGCGCGGCTGGGTCGTTCGTCTGAAGGATGGGTCGAGGTTGGCGCGAGCGCGTCCATGTCTTGCTTCCTTGTTTGAGCACCGGTCTTGTTACGCACGAAATCTCAGCCGGACCAAATTGCTCATGTTTCCCGGATCGGCGGCAGCGTTGGCGGTCCTTTCGCCGCTGCCCGTTCGCCACGCCCTTGCCTGCGCGGCGTCGCCCTTCCTATATAGGTCCAGCGCGTTTGAAAACCATGGCGCCGTCCGGTGGAGCCGGACCGGAAGTGTAGTTGCAGCCGATGATTGACGATATCTACAATGCGCGCATTCTGGAACTGGCCGGCAACCCGCCTGTCGCCGAGCGCCTGCCCGCGCCCGATGCGACGGCCAAGGCCCACTCCAAACTGTGCGGATCGACGGTGACGGTCGATCTGACGGTGAAGGACGGATGTGTTGCGGCCTATGGCCACGACGTCAAGGCGTGCGCGCTGGGACAGGCCTCGTCCGCCGTCATGGCGCGCGAGATCGTCGGCACGCCGGTTGCCGAACTGCGTGCGCTGCGACAGACCATGATGGCGATGCTGAAAAAGGGCGGCCCCGCACCAGACGGCCGGTTCACCGATCTGGCTTGGCTTGAACCCGTGCGCGACTATCCGGCGCGTCATGCATCGACGCTTCTGGTCTTCGATGCGGTGGTCGATGCGCTCGACCAGATCGAGGCGCGCGCAAGCGCGGCCTGATCATGTGCGCCCGTGACACCGGGACCGGCTCGGCGCGCTCGCGCAACTGGCAGGGGCCGTGGCCGAAGACGCCGGGCCGCGTGCTTGGCACGTCCCTTGTGCGGCTTTATCAACTCACGCTGTCCGGCTTTGTCGGCAATTCGTGCCGTCATATCCCCACCTGTTCCGAATATGGCTACGAGGCGATCGCTCGGTACGGGCTTTTGACCGGCGCGATCCTCGCGGTGCGCCGCGTCGGCCGCTGCGGCCCGTTGGGAACGTCCGGCATCGACAATGTGCCCGAAACGATCGCCGGACCGCTGGCGGCGCTGCGCCACCGCGCACCTCATTGACGCGAAAAAGTGTCGGCACGGTGCGGTTGTGCCGTTTCTATTTCGCACCCGACCCGCTAACTGTCTTGTTTAGAGGCACAAATCCAGACACGGGAGCGGGGCGGCATGGCCGGTGCGGACCAGCCCAATTATTCCGAGACCGGCGGCCCGGCGATCTATGCCGAGGACGGCTCGATCCGTGCCGACTATCTCGATCAGGTCACAGCGGCGATCGCCGCCGGCGATGTCGAAGCGCTGGGCGAGGCCACCGCACCGCTGCATGAATCGGAGATGGGCGACCTGCTGGCGACGCTTGAGCCGGCCGAGCGGCAGGAACTGGTCGCGCTTCTGGGCGAGAATTTCGACTATTCCGCGCTGACCGAGGTCGACGAAGCCATACGTCTGGAAATCATCACCGTCCTGCCCAACGAGCAGATCGCGCTGGCGCTGCAGGAACTGGACAGTGATGATGCGGTCTACATTCTCGAGGATATGGACGAGGGCGAGCAGGCCGACATCCTCGCCCGCATTCCCTTCACCGAGCGCATCCGCCTGCGCCGTTCGCTGGATTATCCCGAGGAAAGCGCCGGCCGGCGCATGCAGGCCGATTTCGTCGCCGTGCCGCCCTATTGGAATGTCGGCCAGACCATCGACTATCTGCGCGACACGGCCGATCTGCCCGAACGGTTCAGCCAGATCTTCGTCATCGACCCGACCTTCCGGCTGGTCGGCGCCGTCGATCTCGACCGCATCCTGCGCGAGCAGCGCGACGGCCGGATCGAAGAGATCATGCGCGAGACGCGCCATGCCATTCCCGCCGAGATGGACCAGGAGGAGGCAGCGCAGATCTTCGAGCGCTACGATCTGCTTTCTGCAGCGGTCGTCGACGAAAACGAGCGGCTGGTCGGCGTCCTGACCATCGATGATGTGGTCGATGTGATCAATGAGGAGGCGCAGGAGGACATTTTGCGTCTGGGCGGCGTCGGCGACGAGGAACTGTCGGACTCCGTTGTCGAGACCACCAAGTCGCGCTTCACCTGGCTGCTCGTCAATCTGGGAACGGCCGTGCTGGCGTCCCTGGTCATCGGCCTGTTCGATGCGACCATCGAGCAGATGGTCGCGCTCGCGGTCCTGATGCCGATCGTCGCCTCGATGGGCGGCAATGCGGGCACGCAGACAATGACCGTGACGGTGCGTGCGCTCGCGACCAAGGATCTGGACATCTACAATGCCGGCCGCATCATCCGCCGCGAACTCATGGTCGGTCTCCTGAACGGCGCACTGTTTGCCCTGTTGATCGGCGTCGTTGCCACCATATGGTTCTCGACCATCGGCCTCGGCTTCGTCATCGCCATTGCGATGATCATCAACATGGTGTCAGCCGCACTCGCCGGCATCTTCGTTCCGCTGGTGCTCGACCGGCTTGGCGTTGATCCGGCGGTCGCCTCCAGTGTTTTTGTGACCACCGTGACCGATGTTGTTGGCTTCTTTGCCTTTCTTGGCCTGGCGGCGGTTTGGTTCGGCATCTGACCGCTGTGGGCGGCGGGGTCGCGCAATTGACTTTTACGTAAGAATTTTTAGACTATATCGATTGAAACGATGGCTTGGCGCACAGCGCCCCCGGGGATCGGATGCGCGAGTTTTATACAATCACCGAACTGACACGCGAATTCGGCGTATCGACCCGAACCTTGCGGTTCTACGAGGATGAAGGGCTGATTTCGCCCGTCCGCCGGGGCCGCACGCGGCTGTTCCGGCCCGGTGACCGGCATCTGATCAAGCAGATCATGCGCGGCAAGCGGCTGGGTTTCTCGATCGCCGAAATCCGCGAAATCGTGCAGATGTACAAGGAGCCGCCGGGCGAGGCGGGCCAGATGCGGGCGATTGTCGATCGCGTCGAGGAAAAGCGCGCCGAACTGCGCCAGAAGCGCAAGGACATCGAGGAAACGCTGGCCGAACTCGACCAGGTCGAGGAAAACTGCCTCAACCGGCTGGCCGAATTGCGCGTCGCGTCCTGACCGGGCCGTCCAGAACCCTCTAAATCCAGCGGTTCACGCTTTTCTTGTAATCGCGATAGGTCTTGCCGAAGCGCGCCTCCAAATGCGCTTCCTCACGCTCGATGGCGAGCTTTTGCGTGGCAAAGCCGTCGATCGGCGCCACCAGCACCAGCCACCAATTGCCGAAGAACAGCCCGATGCCGGCGATCAGCATGACATTGGCGACATAGATGGGATTGCGGCTGAACCGGAAAATGCCCTTGGTCACCAAATGGTCCGATTTCTTGTGCGGCAGAACGGTCGTCCGGGCGGCGGCCATGGTGCGCATCGCGCTGACGTCGATGATCAGCGCGACGATGATCAGGAACAGGCCCAGACCCGTCAGAAGGTCACCCCACATGCCGGCCGGCCATCCGAGCGGCACGATCATCCCCAGCGCAACGCCCAACAAGACAAAGCCGACCAACAGCACCGGCGGCCACGGGAACGCGCTCGGGCGGTCTTCGGGATGCGGTTGGTCGGTCATCGGTTGTTTCCGTCGCCGGTGGTTCCGGCCTCGAACGCACATTGGGCGATGATCGCCGATGTCTCAAGATCGCTCTGTGCCGTTGCCGGTTCGGTCAAAAGGTCGTCCAGCTTGCCGGCCGCAGCCAGTTCCGCTTCCGCGCAGGCGCAATAGACCGCGCATGGCTCGGCGCCAAACTGTGCGCCGCAGGCATCGGTGCAGCTTGCCGAGAAGCCCGGCGGCTGGGCCGGAAAGACGAGCGATGCGAGAAACACAAGGCCGATCAGGATCGGCTGGTGCACGAGATAAAAGGTCAGGCTCCACCGGCCAAAGAGAGCGATCAGGCGGGAGGGGACGCCTGTGGCCGACCACCCTTCCGGCGTCAGGACGCGTGGCGGCGTGCGCCCGACGAAAACCAGTTTGGCCGCGGCCATGCCGGCCAGCACCGCCGAAAACCAGGGCAGGACCGGCACGAAATCGTTCGAACGCGGCGGTGTCGCGGAAAGGCCCGTCCATGCAAAGCCGAGCGGCGTATAGATCGGCGATTGCAGGAATGGCGTGCCGAAGAAGACTGCGATCGCGATCACCGCCAGCACCCACCAGGGCAGGCCAAGGAACAAAAGGCCGGCAAGGCTTGCGAACGCGATGTGATGCAAAATGCCGAAGAAGACGAAGGTCTCGCGTGTTGCAAACCATGTGGCGATCGTGATCAGCGCTGCCGCGGCGGCGATCTTCACCCAGCGTTTTGCAAATGAGCGCCAGCGAATGCCGTTCGCATGGGCGAGGACAATGCCGATGCCCACCAGGAACAGGAATGACGCCGCGATCGACCGGGCATAATATTTGAGCGGGCCGGTCGTCGATGTGCCGGGCTCCAGATAGCCGAAGAATTCCAGATCCCAGGAGAAGTGATAGGTCGCCATGGCAATGAGCGCGACGCCGCGTGCCACATCGAGCGCATCGATCCGTCCGCGCGGCACCACTTCGGCACCTGAAATGCCCGTCATGACGAGCGCTCCCGTGCCGGCGGCGTGGCCGCTGAGCCGCTGCCGGCCCGCGCGAAGAACAGACCCGTCATGATCAGCCCGAGCGCAACCAGCGTCTTCGGCTGCAGCTCTTCGCCGAGGACGAGCACGCCAAGCAGCACGCCGAATGCCGGGATCATGTAGATCGACAGGGCAAAGGTCGAAAAGCCGATTGCCCGGATAAGCTGATAGCGCATCACATAGGCAAGGCCGGTGGGAAACGCACCGAGATAGACAAGCGCCCACAGCGCCGAGTTGGATGGCATCGCGGTCGGCACGCCATCGACGATCGTCGCCAGCGGGATCAGTACGGCGGCACCGACGCACAATGCCAGAAACGCCATGCGGGTCGGCGGGATGTCGATGCGCCGCACGAGCAGGCCGGAGCTCGAATAGCACAGCGAAGCGGCCAGCGTCGCCAATTGCGCCATGATGTGTGCGCCGCCCAGCCCGCCAAGGGTCGCGCCGCCGACAAGCACGATCACGCCGGTAAAGCCGAACGCCACCGCAATCAGCTTGAGCGCATTGATCTTGTCATCGACGGTGAACAGGTGGCTGCCGACGAGCGCCATCAGCGGCCCGGTGCCCATCAGCAGCGCCAGCATGCCGGCATTGATCGTCAGTCCGGCCCAGGAAATCAGGAAGAACGGCACGGCGACATTGAGCATCGCCATGGCCAGCACCAGGCCCCAGACCTTGGCCGTGCCCGGCAGGATCAGCCCGCGCCAGAGCGCATAAGGCGCCAGCACGATTGCGCCGATGGTGACGCGGATCGCCGCCAGCCAGAGGGGACCGGTGTCCGGCACGGCGATCTTGATGGCGATGAAGGCCGAAGCCCAAATGATCGCGACCAGCACAAGCAGGCCGACGTCAAGCGGGCCAGCCCTTCGGATCGTCCCGTCCGGCGCGGGCACGGCGGATGTTGGCTGGCTCATCGGGTTGTTCCTTCGCGGCCCAAAGCGGTGGCACAGGCCGGCACGTCATGCAAGATCGGGGCGGCGGGCCGACCGGCCGATGCGGGGGTGCAAACGCAGTCCGGGACGCCGCAGCAGTTCCGCAACATTCTTTGGTCGCAAATCTTAACCGGCGTTAACCTCAGCCAGGCCGTGCAAGCCGCTGTCTAGAATGCGAAAACGCCGATCGCGTCGAGGCGGGCGTGGAACCGGCGCCGCTTTTTCGCCATTTTTCCACTTGCGGCCGCCCGGCGATCTGCCTATACGCCGCGCCACCATCGCAGATGCGAATGCCGCCTTGCGGGCGGGCAACAGGAGCAATCATGGATCGACACACTGCAAAGCCGGGCTGGAACCTCACAATGTGGGCCCTGGCCGGATTTGTCTTGGTCGCGCTGGCCGTCTATGTCGCCGGCGCAAAACCGGGCGGTGACCTCGTGGTGACGGAGACCGTCAACACCGCGTCTTGAGGGGGTCATCCCGCAGTCCGACAGATACTTGCACATGATGAAAACGGGGCTGCCGCATTGGCGGCCCTTTCTTTTTCGGGCCGCGCGCTCCACCGTGTCGCGCCAGCGCCAATCCATGTCGGTGCCGGCGGCGTCCATGATCGGACGGGCGCCGACTATGGCCACATTCGGCAATCACGGTGACGCCATGTTCCTGTCGGTGTTTGACCTCTACAAGATCGGCATCGGTCCCTCCTCATCGCACACGATGGGACCGATGAGTGCGGCCGCGCGCTTCCTTGACGAACTGAAGTCCGATGCCTGGCCCAGGCCGTCGGGCGCCGTGGTGACCCGGCTGGGCGCTTCGCTGCACGGCTCGCTGGCCTTTACCGGCGTCGGCCATGCCACCGACCGCGCGGTGATTCTCGGCCTTGCCGGCGAGCGTCCGGACACGATCGATCCCGACGCGATGGATGCCATCGTCAACAAGGTGCGGGCGACCGGCCGCGTCGAGCCGCCAAGCCATCCCGGTTACGCTTTCGATGCCAAGGAGGATCTGGTTTTCGACAAGGTCGAGGCGATGCCCGGCCATGCCAACGGGCTGGCCTTTTACGCCTATGACGATGACGGCCGGTTGCTCCTGCGGCGCGGCTATTATTCGGTCGGCGGCGGTTTCATTGTCGGTGAAGACGACATCGCCGAAACGACGGTCTATGGCGCCAGGGCCGAGGACGATCATGTGCCGTACCCGTTCGCAAGCGCGGCGCAGATGCTGGACATGGCGGAAAAATCGGGTCTGTCCATCGCCGAGATGAAGCGCGCCAACGAGATCGCCCGCGCGCCGGACAGCCATCTCGACGCGCGCCTCGATGCGGTCTGGGACGCCATGGATGGCTGCATCGAGCGCGGCATGCAGGCAACCGGCGAACTGCCCGGCGGGCTGAAGGTGCGGCGCCGCGCCGCCGTTCTGGCCGAAAAGCTCGCCGAACGCGCCCGGTCCAACCGGTTCAATCCGATGGCCGCCAATGACTGGCTGACCGTCTATGCGATGGCCGTCAACGAGGAGAACGCCGCGGGCGGCCGCGTCGTCACGGCGCCAACCAATGGCGCGGCGGGCACGGTTCCGGCCGTCATCAAGTTCATGATGCAGTTTCACGATGGGGCCACCAAGGAGGATGTGCGCACCTTCCTTCTGACATCGGCGGCGATCGGCGGGCTGATCAAACACAATGCGTCGATTTCCGGCGCCGAAGTCGGCTGTCAGGGCGAGGTGGGCAGCGCCGCCGCGATGGCCGCCGCCGGCCTTGCCGCGGTGATGGGCGGCACGCCGCAGCAGATCGAAAACGCCGCCGAAATCGCGCTCGAACACCATTTGGGCATGACCTGCGACCCGGTGGCCGGCCTCGTTCAGGTGCCCTGCATCGAGCGCAACGGCATCGCCGCGGTCAAGGCGGTCACCGCCGCTTCGCTTGCCATCAATGGCGATGGCGAGCATGTGGTCCCGCTCGACAATTGCATCGAAACGATGCGTCAGACCGGCGCCGACATGGATGTGCGCTATAAGGAAACCTCGCTGGCCGGGCTCGCGGTCAATCTGCCGGCCTGCTGAACCGCTGAAGGTTCACAGCTAGCCTGTGGATGACGGCACTTGCCGCATTGATCCGCGCGACGCAGACGCCACATTGGACCGATGGCCCTGCACCTTCTCAAACTGTGCGTCGGCGCCGAGAGCGTTGATGATCACCGCGCCTGGATCGCGGCGCGCATCGATGCGTTGCGCAAGGCCGGCCTTCCGCCCGAACAGACGCACACGACACGCATGATCCCCAAGCGCGCCGACGAGATCATTGGCGCCGGCTCGCTTTACTGGGTCACCAAGGGCAAGGTGCAGAGCCGCCAACGCATCACCGACATCCGGCCGTTCATCGATGCGCAGGGCATATCGCGCTGCGATCTGGTGCTCGATCCCGAACTGGTGCTCACCCTGCCGCAACCGCGCCGGCCGTTCCAGGGCTGGCGCTATCTGAAACCGGAAGATGCGCCGCGCGATCTGTCCGACGGCGCTGCCGCGCTGGCTGAAATGCCCTCGGCGATGCGCGCCGAACTGTCGGAACTGGGGCTTCTCTGAGTGCGCGCGGTTCAAAACCGCACCCATCGTCTCATGCGTTTTCATCTTGCATCCGCCGTGCGGCACGCCATCTTGGCATTATGAGCAAATCACCGGTCAGAACCGATCGATCCGACCGTACCCCGAAGGCGAAGGCGTCGTCGTCGGGCGATATCGCGGCGTTCCTGAATGCCGCCAAGGCCGTCAAGCCGGGTGAGGGCGGGGCGGGGCGTATCGTCCTGGCGCTCGATGCGACGATGAGCCGCCAGCCCACCTGGGACATGGCGTCGGCGATCCAGGCGGAGATGTTCGAGAGCGTCGCAAGCTCCACGGCGCTGACCATGCAGCTTGTCTATTTTCGCGGGTTTGGCGAATGCCGCGCCTCGCGCTGGGCCCAGAACGGCCGTGAGCTCGGGACCATGATGACACGGATCGATTGCCGCGCCGGCCGCACGCAGATCGGCAAGGTGCTCAAGCATGCGCTCAAGGAGCACGGCAAGTCGCCGATCTCGGCGCTGATCTACATCGGCGATGCGATGGAGGAAGATGCCGATGCGCTTGGCCATGTGGCCGGACAATTGGGCGTGCGCGGCGTGCCCGCCTTCATCTTCCAGGAAGGCCGCGAGCCGGGCGCTGAAATGGTGTTCCGCGAAATCGCGCGACTGACCCGCGGCGGCTGGTTTCGGTTCGACCCGTCTTCGCCCAGGGTGCTCGCCGACCTTCTCAAATCGATCGCCGTTTATGCGACCGGCGGGCTCAAGGCACTGGAAGCGCGCGGCACCGGCTCGGACAAGCGGCTTCTGACCCAGCTCAAGGGAGGCGCGTCAGGGCAATGAACGCGCTGATTGTCCTGATAGGATCGCTGGGCTTTGCCGGACTGGCCGTGTGGTATTTTCTGGTCACGCCGCCTGAAAAGGTGGCGCGGGCGCTGCGCTATGTGGTGCCGGCCCTTGTCGCGCTTCTGGGCGCGGTGATGACGTTCACCGGCCGTATCGGGCTCGGCGCGCCGCTTCTGTTCTTCGCCTATGCGCTTTTCTCGCGCGCCCGGCGCACCGCCGGCGTCCGCACATCGCCGGGTCAACGTTCCACTGTGCGCAGCGCAATGCTTGAAATGATGCTCGACCACGACACCGGCGAGATGGACGGCATCGTGCTGGGCGGCACGTTCGAGGGGCGTGAGTTGAACCAGATGAGCGAGGCCGAACTGCTGGAACTGGCCCGTGAAGTGCGCGACGACGGCGAAAGCGCGCAGCTATTGGAGGCGTATCTTGACCGCCGCATGCCCGGCTGGCGCGACGACGCGGAGCCGGATGACGGAGCGCGGCAACGAAGCACGGCTGAGGCGGGCGCCATGACAGAGCAGGAGGCCTATCAGATCCTTGGCCTTGAGCCGGGGGCGGATCTGGCCGCGATCCGAAAGGCCCATCGCAGCCTGATGCAGCGCGTCCACCCCGATCTCGGCGGCAGTTCCTTTTTGGCGCAGCGGATTAACGAGGCGAAGGATTTTCTGTTGCGGCTTCATGGCGAGCGGTCCTGATACGCGGAT
>JAEPON010000026.1 GCA_017642895.1 Roseitalea sp. | reverse complement strand
GGACAGCAAAAGCCGGCGCTCGTGGCGACCAGCCTTTTGATGATTTTTTGCGGCGCAGGAGCGAGCGATGGGCGAGCCGAACTGGCTTGAACGGCTCTGCCGGCTGGCCAAGCTCACGGTGCGTGTCTAGCGCGTTTGCGTTTTGTCTCAACGCAGCGCCTTCTTTTCAGGTGGAGTGGCTTTTTCCCGTAAACGGATGTCTGCTTGTGGCAGCAAAGCGGTCGTTGCATGCGCCAGCCGCCGTGACCAACATCTTATTGGCCAGTCATGCCTGGAGGTCAGTTGGCCCGGCTAGCGTGCCTCTCTCGATGATTCGCGTTTTAAGCGCTGCGTTTCCACTCAATTCTTCGCCAGAAACAAGCTTCATCAGGATTTGCGCAGCTGCCCTTCCCATCTGACGGTGCGGCACGTGCACTGTGGTAAGCGGTGGATAGGAAACCTCGGCCAACTCGATGTCGTCAAAACCGGTAATAGAAACATCCTTTGGAACCGAAAGCCCCATCTGTCGCGCCTTCCCTAGTGCACCAACCGCGAGAACATCGTTGCCGCACAGGATTGCGGTAGGAGGGGTTGGTTCGCGCATGAGAGCAGCAAATGCGCGCGCGCCGTTTGCGATTGAATAGTTGACCTCAAGAATGGGCACCGTATCGCGAGCAATGCCGGCCTGACCAACTGCTTCCAAAGCTCCTTCGACACGCTCACGGGCACGGTCGTTATGGGCACGCGGTGCTGAAATGATTCCGAGGTGACGATGCCCAAGCGATAAAACACGCCTGGTAAGTTGGGCCATGGCATCCCGATTATCAAAGCCGATGCAGGGAATGGTTGCCCCATCCTGAAATGACCAAGCCGTCACAATCGGAATGGAGCGTGTTTCCAGATAATTGTAGATATCATCCCCGCGATCTGTTCCGATCAGCATCAGTGCATCGACACCTCGGGCAACAAGGTTGCGAATCTGCTGTGCCTCTAAGGCCGGATGGTAGCTGGAGCTTGCAACCAGCATTGTGTAGCCGTGTTCCCCGAGCTCCTCCTGAAAGGCTTGTAAGCCGCGTGCGAAAATGGCGTTGTCCATCGTCGGAATGATGGCGCCAACTGTGCCTGTTTTGCTCGCTGCCAACGCTTTAGCGCTAAAATTCGGCTGGTAGCCTAGCTGATCGACCGCAGCCATGACTTTCTCACGCGTTTTTACGCTCACGCGCTTGGGATCGTTCAATGTGCGGGAAATTGTGGCCGTTGAGACCCCTGCAGCAATCGCAACATCATCGATGGTTGGCTGCGCGCGCCTCTTACGCTCACCTGTCTGCGAACCCCTTGAATTCATATCGTAATTTTAAGATCCCCTGGGGCGAGCGTGCACCGCACCATCCTACAAGACAGAGGCAGGCTTAGCAAAAACCATCTTAAAAACCCGCACATTAGGGGTTTACATTTCGAAATGTAAGCGCTTACATTTTGGTGTTGGTGCGACCAAGGACAACGAAAATGTACTTTGCACTCGCTGGTTTGCTGTTCCTCGCCTTCGTCGGAAACGTCGTTTCTGGGTCGATCGACGGCACCGCCATCTTAAGCAACGTGCAGGAAATGCTGCTGCTCTTTGCTGCCTCGATTATCTTCTCGGCTGCCATCCTCATCGCCGAGGCGAAGGCGAAATCCAAGAACGAAAAAACCGACTGATCCTTAGGGAGGAAACTATGGACGATAAGAAACAGATCGCGTCGATTGAACGTCGCAATTTCATGCGGCTGGCGGCGAAGGGAGGCTTTACAGCTGCCGTTGTTGCTGGTGCTGGTGGCATGCTGCTGTCCGGTGAGGCGATGGCTCAGACCGCCGCCGAAGAGCGCGAGCGTGAGGCCGCTGCCGACCACGTGATGACACTGGCTACGGCCTACGTGCTGGGTGCTTCACGCAGCTACCCCATCATGCAGCTCGACCTGAAAGAAAACATCCAGAACATGACCAACGGCAAGGTTTATGTCCGCCTTGCGCCCGGTGGCCAGCTCGGCGCTGGGGGTGCGTTAGCCCAGGCTGTCCAGGGTGGCACGATCCAGTGCGCGCAACACAGCCTTGCGAACTTCGCTCCCTTCGCTTCGGTGGTGGACCTTATCAACCTACCTTACTTTTGCGGCTCCAACCAACGCTTCACCAACCTGACTTCCTCGGACGCCTGGAAGCAGGAAGTTGATCCGAGAATTGCCGCTTCCGGCTTCAAGGCGTTGTTCTATATCGTGATTGACCCACGCGTGGTGGCGGTGCGACAGGGCGGCAATGCAGTGATCACACCGGGCGATTTGTCGGGCGTGAAGTTCCGCGTGCCGGGCTCTGCGATGCTGCAGCAATACTATCGCATGGTGGGAGCAAACCCGACGCCCGTCGCGTGGGGCGAAACCCCGTCCGCTATCCGGCAAGGCGTGGCAGACGCTCTCGATCCGTCGGTCGGTGCACTGCATGTCTTCGGCTTCGGTGAGATCCTCAGCCATGTCACGTTTACGCAGGCCGTACCCGACAGTCAGGTCTATTCCATCAACCTGGAATGGTTCAACAGTCTGCCGGCCGATGTCCAGGAAGGTATCGAGTTTGCTGGCGAAGTCACTCAGCATCAGAACCTCTCCAAGGTTCCGTCAGCACGATCCTATGCCATGTCTCAGCTGATCGCGAACGGCGTGGAGTTCCACAGCCTCTCCGATGATCAACTGGCTGAGTGGCAGGATGCTGGTGGCTACCAAAACAGCGACTGGGATCAGTTCAAGACCGATCTTGCAGGCGACATGGATACGTTTGCCCGTTTGGAAGAAGCCGCCGGTACACGCGGACGCTTCTACGTCCACGACGCTTAACTGACGTTGTCGGTATCTGGGTCGGCGCCAATCTGGCGCCGACCCTCACTCTGAGATTTGCCGCTTTTCATGCGCGGGTCCCTAAGGGGCAGCGGCTCCGGTCGCACGGGAGGATTCCATGACTGCGCTCTACAAAGCCATAGACAAGAACGGTGAGCGTTGGCTGCTGCTGATGTTCTACGTGATGCTGGTTGGCACCATGTTCATCGAAGTGGTCCGCCGCGAGGTGTTCTCGTACTCGTCCATCTGGGGCGAGGAGATCGTGCGCTACTGCTTCATCTATCTTGCGTGGATTGGAGCTGCCGCTGCCGTCAAAGAACGTGGGCACATCCGCATCGATGTGATCATGAATTACATAGGGCC
This sequence comes from Roseitalea sp., assembly GCA_017642895.1. Lineage (GTDB taxonomy): Bacteria > Pseudomonadota > Alphaproteobacteria > Rhizobiales > Rhizobiaceae > Roseitalea. Next base: position 20,627 of record JAEPON010000026.1, on the reverse strand, counting down.
CAGGGCCAAAGCCCTTCTCTACATGTTTGGCGACATCGTGATGCTCGTGATCGCCGCGATCGCACTCTACTGGTCATGGGAGTCGGTCCATGTCTCGTGGAAATTCCAGTCCGTCAGTCACGGCCTTCGCGTTGGCATGTATTTCTTCCTCTTCGCAGTTCCTTTTGGCTTCGCGCTGGTGATCTTCCGGCTCGTCCAATCCTTTCTGCGCGACCTCAATGACCTTCGAAACGGCAAGCCCGTCTACGAAGGCGACAAACTGTTCGACTAGGGAGGGCGCGAGCCATGATGTGGCAACAGTTAGGGCAGGCCGAACTCATCCTCGGCTGGGATTTCTACGCCCCGGTGATTTTGTTTGTGGTTCTTGTGGCACTCGCTGTCCCGGTTTGGGCAGCGATTGGCGCAGCGACCGTCCTGATGCTGGTTTGGTCGCAGGCCCTGCCACTCAGCCTTGTCGGCGAGAAGCTGTTCTCTGGTATCGATGCGTTCGCGCTCACTGCCGTTCCGCTGTTTATCCTGACCGGTGACGTCTTGGTTCGAACGGGGCTCAGTCGAAAATTTCTCGACGTAGCTGAGGCGCTGACCTGCTGGGCCAAAGGCGGCTTTGGATCGGCAACCGTTCTCGTATGCGGCATGTTTGCGGCCATCTCCGGATCGGACGCAGCCGGCGCGGCAGCCGTGGGCCGCATGACGATCGATCGGCTCGTGGAAAGCGGCTATCCGCGGCCCTACGCCTGCGCGCTCGTCGCTGCCGGCGCGTGTACGGGCATCCTCATCCCGCCATCGATCGCCTACATCATCATCGGCCTTGTTTTGGGGGTCGCGGTTTCGACGCTGTTCCTTGCGGCGGTGATCCCCGGTCTTTTGATCCTGTTTTCCATCCTGGTCACCAACATCGTCATGAACCGGCTGAATCTCTGGGAAGGCGGCGGCATCATGACCACGTCTGAGTGGGCCGCGAACCTTTGGAAGACGATCAAGTCCGGTTGGTACGCCTTCCTTGTGCCGGGCATCATTTTTTTCGGAATCTTCTCTGGTCGTCTGACGCCCACTGAAGCTGGCGCCGTTGCTGTGGTCGTGACCATCATCATTGGCTTCATCATTGGCACACTGAAGTTTTCTGATTTCCCGGCCATGCTGGTCTCATCGGCGAAGGTGAACGGCGTGATCCTGCCAATCATCGCCTTTTCCATTCCGCTGGCCGAAGCGCTCGCCATCATTGGTGTGCCGCAAGGTTTTGTGGGTGCACTGACCTCGGTCAGTGAGAACGAGTACATCCTGATCCTCATGATGGTGATCATCCTGATCGCGGCTGGCTGCGTGATGGAAACAACGCCAAACATTGTGATCCTGGCGCCGATCCTCTGGCCGCTCGCGCAAGAGATCGAGATGAACCAGATCCAGTTCTGCATCATGATGATCACGGCGCTAGGCGTAGGCTTCATCACCCCGCCCCTTGGGCTCAACTTGTTCGTGGTGTCGGGCATAACCGGCGAGTCGATCTTGAAGATCGCCTACCGCGCCATCCCCTTCGTCTTCTTCATGCTGATCGTGACGTTGATGATCGCCTATGTCCCGGCGTTCTCCACGTCGCTGCTTCCGGAAATCAACCGATAGGACGCGTATAATGGCCGTTGAGTATCTGAAAAAAGCGACGCTGACGTCTGAAAGCGATGCTGGCGATACCCATAAGATCGTGCAGGCTATCCTTGATGATATCGAGGCGAGTGGAGACGCGAAGGCACTGGAGTACGCGGCCAAGTTCGACAAGTATGACGGTCCTGTCGTTCTCACAGATACGGACATAGCCGCAGCCGCCGCCAAGATTCCTGTGAAGCTGAAGCGCGACATCGAGTTTGCCGCAGCCAATGTGAAACGCTTCGCAGAGGCTCAAAAGGACACCATCAAGGACATTGAGGTCGAGATTGTTCCCGGCTTGATTGCGGGGCAGAAGAGCATCCCTGTCTCAGCTGCCGGTTGCTATGTGCCCGGTGGTCGGTACAGCCACATAGCCAGTGCGATCATGACGGTCACAACGGCCAAAGTAGCCGGTTGCGATCACATTGTGGCCTGTTCACCACCGCGACCCGGTGTCGGAGTCAACCCCGCGATCGTGTACACCGCCCATGTTTGCGGCGCTGACAAGATCCTCGCGATGGGCGGCGTGCAGGGCGTTGCGGCCATGACCTTCGGCTTGTTTGGCTTGCCCAAGGCCAACATTCTGGTCGGTCCGGGCAATCAGTTCGTTGCCGAGGCCAAGCGCATCCTTTTTGGACGTGTCGGGATCGACATGTTCGCTGGTCCCACCGACAGTCTCATCCTTGCCGATGCCAAAGCTGACCCGATAATCGTTGCTGCTGATCTCGTTGGTCAGGCCGAACACGGCTACAACTCGCCGGTCTGGCTGGTGACCGATGATCGGCCACTTGCCGAAGAGGTGATGCGGCTTGTCCCGACGCTGATTGATGCCTTGCCAGAGGTGAACCGCGACAATGCAACCGCCGCCTGGCGCGATTATGCGGAAGTCATTCTCTGCGCCGACCGGGAAGAGATGGCGGCCACATCAGACAGCTATGCTCCGGAGCATCTCACGGTACAGGCCGAGGGTCTTGATTGGTGGCTGAATCGCCTGTCCTGTTACGGTTCATTGTTCCTCGGCGAAGAAACGACGGTTGCTTTTGGCGACAAAGCGTCCGGGACCAACCATGTGCTGCCCACCTCAGGCGCCGCGTCCTACACTGGCGGTCTGTCCGTGCACAAGTTCATGAAGATTGTCACCTGGCAGCGCGCCACCCGCGATGGCGCCAAGCCCATTGCCGAAGCGACGGCGCGCATCTCTCGTCTTGAAGGCATGGAGGGTCACGCCCGCACAGCGGACATCCGCCTGAAAAAGTACTTCCCCGATCAGACCTTCGATCTGACGCCCGATGCCTGATGTAGATGCCCTTTTCAGTGTGGGTGGGCGCGTTGCGTGCGTGACCGGGGCGAGCTCCGGCCTCGGTCGGCGTGCTGCCACAACACTTGCTGAAGCTGGCGCAAAGGTGGTGGGTGTTGCCCGGCGTGCGGACGCTCTGGAAGCGTGGCAGGTTGACACCAAGGGCGATACGCACGCCGTTGCCGGTGATGTTGCCGACCGCGATGGGCTGGCAAGGCTCGTCAGCAAAATCACCAAACCCTTTGGCGCGCCAGACATCGTGGTTCATGCCGCCGGTCTGAATACCCGTGAAAAAGCTGATGATGTGACACCGGAAGGATGGGAGCAAACGCTGGCCATCAATCTGTCAGCGCCCTTTTTCCTAAGCCAGCTCCTTGTTCCCGCAATGCGATCCTCCGGGTGGGGGCGGATCGTTCTGTTCGCCTCCCTTCAGACATTCCGCGCCTTCCCCGGAGGTATCGCTTACGGCGCCTCAAAAGGCGGCATTGGCCAGCTCACACGCGCCATGGCGGAAACGTGGTCAAGGCATGGCATAACCACCAATGCCATTGGCCCAGGTTTCTTTGAAACCGAACTGACTGCGCCTGTCTTCTCTGACCCTGAACGCAAGGCTCGTAACGCCGAGCAGACCTGCATTGGCCGCAATGGCGAGTTGGAAGATCTGGACGGCCCGCTGCTCTTTCTTTGCTCGCCGGCATCGAACTATGTGACCGGCCAAACCATCATGCTTGATGGGGGTTACACCGCGAAATGAAAGCGCTCGTTTACACTGGTCCACAGCAACTTTCGTTTCAGGATGCTCCAGATCCCGTACCCTGCGACGGGGAGGTGTTGGTAGAAGTCCAGTCCGTCGGTATCTGTGGCTCGGACATGCATGCCTTTCTTGGCCACGATGAGCGCCGACCAGCCCCGCTTATCTTGGGTCATGAGGTCGCCGGTAAGGTGGTTCTTGGGCCTCAGAGTGGGCGCCGTGTCACCATCAATCCACTTGTCACCTGCGGGCGATGTGATGCCTGTGGGCGGGGACGCGACAATCTTTGCCCCGACCGCCAGATCATTTCCATGCCACCGCGTGAGGGTGGTTTTGCCCAGCTCCTGGCAATGCCGCAGCGTAATCTGGTCGATGTGCCAGATGGCATCTCGGATGATCAAGCGGCACTGGCCGAGCCTATCGCCTGTGGCTGGCACGCGGTGCGGATGGGCAAAAGCGTTCTTGGAGCGGGACTTGATCCCAAAGCGCTGGTCATGGGCGGCGGCGCTATAGGTTTGGGTGCTGCGCTCTCCATGAAGGCACAGGGCATAGATGATGTTTTGATCACCGAGCCCAACGCGACCCGCCGCACCTTTCTTGAGGAACGGTGCGGGCAACCAACCGCTTCTCCGGACAATTTGCCGGAGGGCGCGCTGTTTGACCTTGTCATCGATGGCGTTGGCATCGAGGCTTCGCGTGCGCAGGCCTGCGCCCATGCCCGGCCGGGTGGCATCATCGTGCACATTGGCCTGGGCAGTGCCAGCGGCGGCGTGGATGTGCGCCGTCTGACGCTGCAAGAGATCACCTTTCTGGGCACCTACACCTACACGGCGGAGGACTTTCGTCAGACGGCGGCCGCCATGTTTGCAGGCAAGCTCGGCAAGCTTGACTGGACCCAGCCTCGCAGCCTCGAAGATGGCGAGCGCGCTTTCCACGATGTTCGTTCAGGACACGTCGCAGAGCCAAAAATCGTTTTGAAACCAAATAGTTCGCTTACTCACTGAGGAGATTGAGATGTCTGAAATCCCCCATCTGCTTGTACACGAGCAGGCCGACAATGTCGGCGTGGTTGTTGTCGAGGGGCTTACCGCAGGCACGGACATGCTGTGCTGCATCACCCACGACAACTCAACATTCCGCCTGACCGCCAAGCACGATGTGCCGATCGGTCACAAGGTTGCGCTGAAGGATCTGAAAGCCGGCGACACCTGCATGAAGTACGGCGAGGACATCGGCAAAATCATCGCTGACGTTGCGCAGGGCGAGCATCTGCACACGCACAACTGCAAAACCAAACGCTGGTAGGGAACAATCATATGTCAAAATATTCCAACATGAAGTTTCATGGCTATCGGCGCGAAAACGGCCGCGTGGGCGTGCGCAACCACGTTCTCATCCTGCCGGTGGACGATATCTCCAACGCAGCGTGCGAGTCGGTGGCCAACAACATCAAGGGCACGCTGGCCATCCCGCACGCCTATGGAAGGCTGCAATTCGGTGAGGACCTTGAGCTTCATTTCCGCACCATCATCGGCACGGGCGCGAACCCGAACGTGCACTCAGTTGTGGTGATCGGCATCGAGCCGGGCTGGACCAAGCGCATCGCCGATGGCATCCGCGAAACCGGCAAGCCGGTTGCTGAATTCTCAATTGAACAAAAGGGTGATCTGGAAACCATCCGCGCGGCATCCTGGGCGGCGAAGCAGTTCGTGCATCAAGCCTCTGAGATCCAGCGCGAAGAATGCTCCATTAAGGAGCTTTGGGTCTCCACCAAATGCGGGGAGTCCGACACGACCACTGGCCTTGGGTCCTGTCCCACGGTCGGCAACATGTACGACAAGCTATTGCCGGAAGGCATCACCGGTTTTTTCGGTGAAACCTCGGAGATCACAGGCGCTGAGCACATCTGCCAAAAGCGCGCCATCAACGAGGAAGTTGGTGAGCGCTGGTACAAGATGTGGAAGGCCTATCAGGATGAGGTCATCTTCGCTCATCAAACCGATGACCTCTCAGATAGCCAGCCCACCAAGGGCAACATCGAAGGTGGTCTGACCACGATCGAGGAAAAGGCGCTTGGAAACCTGGAGAAGATCGGGCGCACGTCCCAGTACATCGATATTCTCGAGCCCGCTGAAGCGCCGGGTGAGGGCAACGGGCTGTACTTCATGGACTCATCGTCCGCCGCAGCCGAGTGCGTCACGCTGATGGCCGCCGGTGGTGCTGTGGTTCACACCTTCCCAACCGGGCAGGGCAATGTGGTCGGTAATCCCATCGTGCCGGTCATAAAGATCACGGCGAACCCGCGAACAGTGCGCACCATGGGTGAGCATGTCGACGTTGACGTGTCAGGTATTCTGCGTCGCGAGATGACGATCGATGAAGCCGGTGACGAACTAATCGACATGATTCGTCGCACGGCCAATGGCCGCAACACCGCGGCCGAAGCGTTGGGTCATCGTGAGTTCTCGATGACCAAGCTGTACCGCAGCGCCTAAAATGCTGCAGGTGGTGCCGATGAATGTGCCGCCTGCATGCCTTTCCACCCTCAGGACACAGCGCATGACCGACACCGTTCGCATCTGTTTTGCCGATGGAACGGACCTCATGGCGCGTGCTTTCTTGGCCAACGGCGTGCCAGAACCTCCTGCCCGCAGTACTGCCACCGCTCTGGTTGCAGCCGAAGCGGAAGGTCAGACCGGGCACAGCTTCTCACGGGTTGAGGACTACATCGCACAAGCGCGTAGCGGCAAAACAAAAGCCACCGCCGTGCCCGTAACCTCTCAAATCACGCCAGCGGCACTGCGTAATGATGCCGGACACGGCTTCGCCTATCCTGCACTCAAACAGGCGATAGAGGCCGGCATCTCCGTTGCCCGCGATATGGGTTTGGCATCCATGGCTGTCACCCATTCCCACCATTGTGGCGCACTGTCGGTCCAGGTGCGCAAGACTGCAAAGACCGGTCTGGCCGGCATGATGTTTGCCAACGCGCCCGCTGCCATTGCCCCCTGGGGGGCGTCCACGCCGCTTTGCGGGACCAACCTGATTGCCTTCGCCGGGCCGCGACCCTCAAGCGATCCCCTGGTGATCGATCTATCCCTTTCCAAAATGGCACGCGGCAGGGTTATGCACGCCCCAAAGACTGGTGGTGGGGCCCCCGACGGGTGGACGTTCGATGCAAGGGGACAGCCAACAACCGATCCAGCGAATGCTTTGGTCGGAACCATGGCACCAATTGGCGAGGCCACGGGAACGGCGCTCGCACTGATCGTGGAGTTCTTCGCCGCCCTGATGACAGGGGCCTCTGTGAGCAAGGACGTATCGAGCTTCTTCGATGCTGATGGGCCACCACCCAATGTTGGGCCATGGCTGCTGGCCATGCAGCCCCCCGCAGGGCTGGACTTCGCCAAAAGGCTGGACGCTTTGTTGGGCATGACAGAGGCCATGGAGTTGGCGCGCGTGCCAGGTGCGCGACGTGTCGCTCTGTCTGCCATGGCACACTCAAAGGGCCTTGATGCGCCCAAGCGGTATATCGACTCCATCATCCGGCTGAGCAAGGGCACCAGCCCATGAGTGCGGCCCGCGACGTCAACGCGCCGAGGCGGCTGCAGGCTTTTGTCAACACCTGTGTCGGGCTTCTGCCGGGGCTCTTGCTTGCGCTTGCTATCGCCCTTTTCAGCCAGGTGACAGCCGACAACAGCATTGCGCCGGCCATGCTGCTTGCACTTGTGTTTGGCTTGGCACTCAACCGCTTCAACGCCATGCCGGCGCTGAAGCCGGGCATTGCCTTTGGTGCCAACGTCATACTGCGCAGTGGCGTGGCGTTGCTGGGAGCACGTATCAGCTTTGACATGGTGGCCGCGCTTGGCCTGCCCATGGTGTTGCTGCTGGCGCTCAGCGTTGCAGCCACGATGGGTTTTGGTCTGTTGCTGGCGCGGTTCACCGATTTTCAGAACCGCTTCGCCCTGCTCACCGCCGGGGCTGTGGCCATCTGCGGCGCGTCGGCTGCCATCGCCATCGCCTCCGTACTGCCCAAGGATGAAAACGCCGAGGATCGGCTTGTGTTCGCCATTGTCGGTGTGACGGTTCTCTCCACCGTTGCTATGGTGCTCTACCCGCCTCTCACTGCTTTCTTTGGCCTTGATGATCACACGGCGGGCATCTTCATCGGCGCGAGCGTGCACGACGTGGCGCAGGTGGTTGGCGCAGGCTTCTCGATCTCCAACGAAGCTGGTGAGACGGCAACATTGGTCAAGTTGCTGCGTGTTTCCATGCTCGCTCCAACGGTGCTGTTCATCGCGATCCTTGCGCAGCGCTATGCGGGCAGCGAGGTTGACAGCGCGGGGAAACGCCCGCCGCTGCTGCCAAACTTTGTGATCGTGTTCATCGTGCTGGCGGCCCTTAACTCGGTCTTTGCTGTTCCGCCAGTGATCTCCGGCACACTGGCCACGCTGTCGGGCTGGATGCTGCTGACGGCGATAGCTGCTGTCGGTGTCAAAACCAGCCTGAGCGATATCACCACGGTCGGCAAAACCGCCGTTGCCATGATCACCGCACAAACCATCTTCATCGCGCTCTTCATCGCCGCAGGCATGGCGATACTTGCCAACATGCAAGGGTGAGCCTGCCACTCAAGAAGGATATGCACCATGTTCAACAAGATCCTGATCCCTGTTGCTTTGGACCATGAAAAGCTCATAGCTCCCAAGCTAGCGAAGGCGCGAGAACTCCTGAAGCAAGGTGGCACGATCACGCTGCTGACCGTGCTGGAACGGGTGCCGGGCTTTGTTGCGGAGTTTGTGACGGTAAAGCCTGAGAACCATCTGACGAATGCAATCCTCGAGCGCTTGAAAGCTGTTGCTGCCGAGGATCCATCCATCGACTGTCATGTGGCCTTAGGTAAGCCTGGCATGGAGATTGTGTCGTTCGCCAAGACGCATGGCCATGACTTGATCCTGATCGGCTCACAGTCCCCGGAAGCCGTGGATTATGCACTTGGCTCAACAACCAGCCGCGTTGTCCGACGGTCGGAATGTTCGGTGTTGGTCCTTCGCTAGACTACAGCGAAGGATGGCGCTGGAGAGAGCCGAGGGTTCCCATCGGCGTGCGGCTCCATTCCTCGTCAAAGCAAATGACAACTCTTGCAGAACGGCTTTCGTGATGTGCTGCGCTTTGATGTGCTTCCCTGAATTGTCCTCGACTTGAAGCTGGTCTGCTCCTCAGGAAGGAGCCAGACGAATGAAGCGATCCCGGTTTTCGGAAGAGCAGATCATCGGCATTTTGAAGGATCACCAGGCTGGCATGTCGGCCACTGGGCTGTGCCGCAAATATGGCATCTGGGATGCTACCTTCTACACCTTGGCGCAAGAAGTTCGGCGGCATGGACGTGTCGGAGGCCAAGCGTTTGAAGGCACTGGAAGACGACAATGGGCGGCTGGTCACGCTACGTGCCGATGCTCGATCCGCGCTTCAGCTATCCGGTGGCCGGCAGATGATGCGGAGCACCGTCGAGAGGCGCGGCGAAGATGTAGCCGCGACCGTGGATCGTGCCTGCCGAAGCATCGGCTATCCGAAGACGATACGGGTCGACTAGGGGTCCGGGTTCATCTCGCGCGACATGGATTTGTGGGCCTGTCAGCGCGGCGTCACGCTCGACTTTTCACGGCCAGGCAAACCGACCGGCAACGCCTTTATCGAGGCGTTCAACGGACGGCTGCGGGCTGAATGCCTGAATACGCACTGGTTCTTGAGTCTTGCGGACGCAGCGGAAAAGTTGGAAGATTGGCGTAGAGACTACAACGAGCAAAGGCCACACGGTTCAATCGGGAACAATGTCCCGGCAGCGCTCATGAAATCGGCACACGCAACCAGCCCGTATTGCTGATCAAGGCTCGAAAACTCTAATGCCTGCCGTCGTTGCATCGGGTAGCGCTTCACAACGTGAACAGGGCTACCTTATGGACGCGGACAAAACGGGGGGCAGGTTACAGCCAATCAACCGTTTGCTTGACAGGAGACTTAATCATGAAAGCCGTTCCGCTCACGCGCCGTACTCTCTTGGCAGCCGGCACCGGCGCGTTGGCGACCGGGATGTCTGGCCTGCTTGTCCCGGCGCAAGCGCAAAACCTCGCCCCGACGCGCTCCATGCGCGGCGGCTCCAACAATTACCTGCCCGGCGCGCCGATCGTCGAACGGATCGGCGGCGGGGGGTTCTGGATGACGGGCACCGTGCGCCGCGCGGGCGATGGCGCCCCGCTTGTCGGCCAGCGCATCCAGATCTGGGCCCACACGACCGAAGGGCATGAGCGCGACCCGCATAGCCATGGTGCAACGCTCACCAATGCAAACGGCGAATTCCGCCTTGAAATGCCGCAAATCGTTCCTGCCTTTGGCCAGCCGCATGGCCATCTCGCCTATGACGATGACGAATTCGAAACGGTCTTCCTTCGGCCTGTCATGCCCAGCGCGAGCGACACCAGCCTGAGCGCCCACTTCGTTCTCCAACCGGCCTGACCACGATCGAACAGAACAGCATGAATTGGGTCCGCCCGGCCGCGATCTGGGCCGCACTTGTGACGGCCATTGCCGTGCCGATCGTGGTCGCTGCTGCCAGCCCGCTGCTTGCCTGGCGCGACCCCGTCTACATCGTAGCCGGGTTTGCCGGTGTCAGCGCGATGGCGCTCCTTCTTGTACAGCCCCTGCTTGCCGCTGGATATTTGCCGGGCCTGCCCGCGGTGCGCGGACGGCGCATCCATCGCTGGACAGGCATCTTGTTGGTCGTCGCGGTCGTCATCCATGTCGGCGGCCTCTGGATCACCAGCCCGCCCGATGTGGTGGACGCGCTGTTGTTCGTTTCCCCGACGCCGTTCTCCGCCTGGGGTGTGATCGCGATGTGGGCGGTCTTCGCCGCCGCGCTGCTGGCGGCTCTGCGGCGAAAGCTGCGGCTTCGGCCACGGGTCTGGCGCCGCGTCCACACGGCGCTTGCGGCGGTGACGGTCGCCGGCAGCGTCATCCACGCCATGCTAATCGAAGGGACGATGGGCACATGGTCGAAAGCGGCGCTCTGCGTGCTGGTGCTGATCGCGACCGTCAAGGTCATCGCCGACCTCAAAGTGTGGGCGGCGCGCTGAGATCATCGCCTTAACGCGATCGGCGGGATCACGGATCGTCGGAGACCGGCACAAGCGACAACCAGCCGTTTCAGCGATTTCGCTCACTCAGCGCCCGACACCAGACCATCGCGGCGCGATGCAAGCGCTGCCGCAATCGCCCGATGTTCGTCGTTCCCGTCCGCCGCCAGCAGATTGTCCAGTTCGAAAGGGTCATCGACCACATTGTAGAGTTCTTCGTCCTGGCCGTTGGCGACGACCAGCTTGAAGTCGCCCTGGCGCAGCGCCCAGCCGTAAATGCCGCCGCCCCGGGTCTCCCGCTCGGTGAAGTGTTCGATGTAGACAAACTCGCGGGTCCCGGTTCCGCCCGTCAGCACGGGGCTGAAATCGATGGAGTCGGGTGTCGATACGGCGGCGCCTGCGAGCGATGCGATCGTGGCGTGCAGATCGGTTGTGTTGATGAAGTCATCGCTTCGCCCGGCCGCAATCCCCGGGGGCCGTGACAATCAGCGGTACGCGCGTTCCGCTGTCATAGATCGTGCCCTTGGCGCCGTGGTCTGCAAAAAGCTCACGCGTCACCTGATTAAGCGTGCCGTCGTCGCGGATGAACATAACAACGGTGTTGTCGCGCTCTTCGCCGCTCATCGAGCCGATCAGGCGGCCGATTTCCGTGTCCAGCGCTTCCAGCATGGCCTGATAATGGGGCAATGGATTTTCATCAACCGTGGCTTCATCGCCCGGCAGATGATCAAAGCTGTGCAACTCGGCGGGCGGCAGATGCGCCGCGCGACCAGGAGTGCGGCTTGATCGCTGACGACATACGCCAGAAACGTCGTGATCAGCACCATGGTCAGCGACAGGTCTCCAATGGCGGCGAAACTGCCTGCGGTCAGGGTCAACACAGAGGTTGGCAAGGCGGCGGCCATACAGGCCAGCGCCACCACGCCGAATACCACCATCAGACCGTATTCGGGCACGAGGGCGAGCACCGTCTCGATCACGGCTGAGCTTCCCGATAGGCCCCGGCCACCTCGCGGACGCGGACGGTCAGCTCCTCCATCGAAATGCCCTGTCGCTCGGCGACATGGCGCAGACGAATTCCCGCGTCCGTCGATCGGTCAAGCGCGAGGATCTTGAACACCACGAGCCTCGGAAGATCACAGGTCATCACCACGACCCGCGGCGTCATCCAGGGCTTGAGATCGACATCGACGTTTCGGGGATCGTTGAAATACACAAAGTCCAGAAAGACCGTCAAAACCAGAAACAACGCGACGGCCATCGCCGCGACAAATATCCCGACAAGGCGCCAGTTATCGCGCGCAAAGGCCAGAACGTCACGCTTAGCCACCAAGGAACGTCCAGCTTCGCAGGACCGGATCGGTCTCGGCGCAGGACACCATGAGCAGATCGCGCGACATGAAGGGACCGGCCGCGCGGCTTTCAGCGCCCACCGTGACGCAAAGCGCGGGGTCGTCGGCGGGCGAGATCGCCTCGGTGGCCGTGTCATAAACGAACTGCTGGCGCGGATTGTCGGGCGCGCATGTGCCCAGCGCGAACACAGGTTCGGCGTCCGGCACGAACTCCATGCAGTAATCGGCAAATTCGACCGACCGGATCAAGCCGCTGTCACCATCAAACGAAAACTGCACGTCGCCGCCCTGCGGCTTGCAGGAATGGGCCTGAAGGTTTTCGGCAAATCCGCGACCCAGCGTGTCGATGCACCAGCCAAGCCGATCCACCTCATCGAGATTGTCGGTGAGATAGATCACCGGTGCGGGCGTTTGCAGCGCGGGTGGTTCGGCCATGACGGGGGTTGCGACAATGGCGAGAGCCGCGATCACCGATAGGGTTCGACTGTTAAGTCTCATGCGTTTTGCTCCGTTTGGATAGGCGGTTGGATTGGCGGCGCAATCCCTTTCCAGGAACGCGGCCGCCGAGCGCGACCTTCAATTCCCGGGTGAGTTCGGTCAGCGCGGCGGCTTTCTCCGGCCCCAGCTTTTCTTCAATCAGCTCGTCGATGTCCTGCCAGACATCCCTGACGTCGGTGAGGACCATCTTGCCCCGGGCCGTCAGCGAAATGAGATCGCCACGGCGATCCTCCGGGTTCTTCTTCCGGTTGATCATATCGAGCTTCAGCAACCGGTCGATCATGGTGCTCATGCTACCCGAGGTGACATCAAATTCCTCGGTCAGGGTCGTCTGAGATACATCGCCGGTCCGCTTGAGCATGTTCAGGATTCGCGCCTGTCTCGGTGTGATCCCGATGGGGGTCAGCAGCGTTGCGAGCCGCTTTTCCAGGATGTCAGCTGTGTGCAGCAGCGAGTGGAATTTGTGGGGACGATTCTTCACGGCGCCGGCATATGTGAAATTACCTTGGATCCAAGGTATTTAGGCTGAACCTCTACACGCAGCAAGCGATGATTGATGAAATCCCAACCGCCATCGTGACGATCCGGCTCGGTTCGTCGACTTGGTGGCGGCGCTCGAACCGCAATTCGGCCCGTTCAAGACGTGCCGGATGAACCGCGACACGCGTTTTCGGCAACCGTCGCGAAGGTGATTGGCTTCTTGAAGGAAACCGTGCCCCTCGCTGACTGGCCGGCCGCCAATGTCTGACGCCGCGTCGTTGACCTGTCCCGTCGCTGCCGGCACACATACCTGCGATTTGCGGCAAAAGAGGCCTTCTAACGCAGTAGTGCTATAGCGAAGGAACAGTTCGCATTTCCATCACGCGTGGCTCGCCGCCTGTAACAACCGTTGCCGCGGCCGATTGCTTGGCACAATGGCGGTGTGCGCATGCGTTGATCTCCATCGCGTCAATCACCCCGCGCCAGTCTCGCCGCTTCTTCAACGGCCCGATCCCGTTGCGGGTCGGCCCCAGCAGCGAAAGCCGGATCGAAGGGAACCGCAATGTCCGGCGCGACGCCGACGCCTTCGAGACGCTCTCCATCGACTAGGACATCGACGGCCGCGACATAGAGCAGGCTACCGTCGGACAGCACATTGATCCGCCCGCCAACGGCCGCGCCGGCCGTGCGCTCTCCGACGACCGGGCCGATACCGAGTGCTTTGAATCCATGCGCGATCAGTTCTTTGCCCGAACGGGTGCCTTCGTCGACCAGCAGCACGACCGGTTTCGCCCAACCGGACGCAAAGATGAACCGCGTGCCGTCACGTCCGATGCTTGTCATCGTGATCGCGCTGTCGGTGAACAGATTGAGATAGGTCGGGTTGGCGCCGCCCCAGCCGCCGCGCAGGTCGAGGACCAGCGCGTCCGCATCCTTGAGCGCGCCGAAGATGATCGTTTGGATCAGGATGTCTTGGTATTTCTGGCCCGCATAGGACCAGGCCCGGATGTGGCCCACCCGCGCATCGTCCCGCTCGTAGACCTCGGCGCTCGCTCTCATGGCGTCCTCGAACATGGTGACTCCGTCCAACCAGGCTGGAACAACGGTCAGATCCAACGTTTCGCCCGGCCGGCGCTCAACGGCCAGTCCGGTCTCGATATCGGCACGGTCGGCGAAGGATCGGATCGGATGGAACGGCGCGCCCTCGATGGAGACGATCCGGTCGCCAACCAAAATGCTGGCGGCCTCGGCGGGCGAACCTTGCAGCACGCCGGTGACGAACCAACCCTCAGGCCGTTCATCTGTCATGATCCCGATGCCGACATAGCGCGGTCGGCCATCGTCCAGCTGCGGCGCCAGCGTCGCCGCCACATCGTTGGCTCCTTCCCAGAAGACGCCGGCAAGTTGATACCAGGACGGGTCGTCTTGCGTATAAAGCTGCGTGTGCGACGTCTCGAGGCGGCCCAGCAAGGCGTTCATTTCGTCTCCGAATGCCGCGCGATGCATGTCGTTAGTTACACGGGCGCGGTGTTCGGCCACGGCGGTAACCCAATCGATCCCGTTCATTCCAGGATCGAAGAACTGTTCTTCGACGATCGCCACCGCCTCATCGAAAATGGCGAGGTATTCGGCCGCCCGGCCAACGGCTGGAGCCAGCAAAAAGAAAACGCATGCCAGAAGACCGAGCATCGTCTTGCCGGGCGATGACTGAGTTGGTCGTACAATCCGGCCGCGTGTTGATCGGCCGTGGCTGAACCTTGCAACAAGGCTTCTGGTCAATGGCGGCATGTCCGATTCCAGAGTTGATTTCGTAGTCTCGTAGCATCCGAACGCAAGAGCGCGAATTCCGGCGCGTTGCAAGCCGATCGCCCCAAAATGGTATGACGAGATATAAATGGACCATGTTCGAACCGGTGATGTTGCTTCTTGTCGTGGCGACATTTCTTTCGACGGGCACCGTCAAGGCGGTGATCGGGTTGGGCCTGCCGACGGTCAGCCCCGGCCTTCTGACGGCCGCGCTCGATCTGCCAACCGCGATGGCGCTCCTGCTCGTGCCCTCTTTCGTCAGGAATGTCTGCCAGGCCAGCACGGGCGGCCACGCGCTGACAATCCTGGGCCGCTTCCGGCCATTCCTCGTGATGGCCACCGTCACCGTCTGGATCGGCGCGACCGCGCCGACGCGCGTCGATCTCGATCTCTTTCTCGGCCTCTTCTGATCGCCTATGCCGGCCTAAATCTGGGCGGTATGCGGTTCGTCATACCGGCCCATCGGGAGGCCTGGGCTGGGCTCGCTTCCGCCAAGTCTCCTTCTGGTCGATCCTCGTCCTGGGCCTTTACATCGTGGGGAACGCGGTTCTCTGGGCGCCGAGCTGGCCGCAGTGCTCGATGAGCTGCTCGCTCAGATAGCTCGCGGCCGCGTTCTGCCGTGATCCACGCGTCAGGGTCACCTTGTAGGCGCCCAGCGCCGCGCTCGGCGGGGTGCATTGGACCAGATTGGGCGTCCGCCGGACAACGCCCTCGGCCAAGGGCGCGACCGCGTAGCCTTCGGTCACCGCCGCCAGAAGGCCATGAAAACTCGGCGTCTCACAGGCGATCCGCCGCGTCCGGTCGGATGACGCCAGCCAGGTCAATGCGGCATCGCGATAGACGCAAGCTTCGGGGAACAGGGCCAGCGGAGGCTCGTCTGCCCGCCTGCCGAAGCTCGCCGCTTGGCCCAGCACAACCTGATCTTCCCACAGAAGCGTTCCCGCCGAAGCGTCCGGCGCGACCAAACCTCGACAGCTGATCGTGCTGGCACCGGCAGCGCCCGATGAAGGCCGCACCGTGCGCGATGGCCGCGTCCTGGTCGACGGCGTAGGTCTCGAAGACAGCAACCCGATGAACGACCCGCGCAGCCCGCCTTTTATCGGCGATCTGGGCGCCGCGCTGGCGCCGTTACCCGTCCGGATACCGGACGCGGATGATCAAGACGCGCTGGACCGCATCGCAAGCACCGCTCCGTCGGATGCGCTTTGGGTTGGCGCCGCACGTCTGGCGGGGGCTTTGGCGGCCGCCGGCGACGCTCTGGAAAAGCCATGGTCGACCATTGGTCACGGTGCACGCGTGGTTTTCGTTGTCGGTTCGGCGCACCCTCGCGCCGAGGTGCAGATCAAGGCGCTTGAGGAAGCCGGCTTCGGACCGGCCCTTCTGGCGCGTCCGGCTTGTCGGGCCGACCCTCTGACGGTCCAGGAGGCGCTTGCAGCACACGCGGTATCGGTCATCGATATCCGACGGCCTGACATCGTGGCGGTCAGCGGTGGCGAGACGGCACTGGCGTTGATCAAGGCGCTCCGTGTCGGGAGCCTGCGGGTGCTTGGCCAGCCAATGCTGGGCATCTGCGCAGCCACAATGGCCTATGGAGACACCTCTCTGCTCTTTCTCACCAAGGCCGGCGGCTTTGGTCGCGAGGCTGTCCTTGTAGATCTGGCCTCCAAGTTCGGGTTGCGCGTGGCGATCTGACGCCCGCCTCGGCGCCGGGTTCCGGCGACCGTCGAGTCGGCGCGTTGTTGCGGCTTGCGGGTCTGGGGGCGGGCGAAGCAGACATCAATGCGGTTCGCCAGGGCCTCGTTGCATTATCGACGGTTTCGCGCGCTGCCGCCGCAGTGTTTCGGTATCCGCTGCGCCTCGAGCGCTTGGGCCGCATTGAAGAGGGGAAACTGAAGTCGTTCGGCGGCTTGGCGAGATATTTTTCCTGACGCTCGACTTCTGTCAGCAAACGGTCACTGGATTTGCTTGTCATGGGGCCTTCTCCTTTTGATCACGGCGCATGGCTGCTGGTGGCAACTTATCAAGGCCAGGATGTTCCACGATTGTGCGGACCAGCCATAGAAAAACTGAAGGAGTACCTGATTGGCGCCACCTGAGTGGTCCAGTTTAACTGTTAGTGCATGATCGGGCCTAACTTGCCGTTCTGCCAAGCAACCGAAGGCTTTTGTCGCCGGTTTTGGTAGCATTGAAGACTTGGCCGACTGCACGCGATTTGGTTCGATTTCGTGTCAGTGCAGACCAGATTGGCGTCGTCAAAAAGTGTCGGTATCGTTGTTCGCGAAACCCCGCAACCACCGATACCAACACTCCCGAGGTAACCCCTCCGGGAGTGTTTGTTTTTGAAGCCTTCTCAAGGGCTTGCCGCTCAGTCCACGCTAGAATTTGTCCCAGTTCGCCGTAAAGCGTGGCATCCATTTCGCCACGTTTTGGCCCTGGAGTGAGAACGATCTTCTCAATAAGCATCCGCAGAGCCTCGGCGGCTTCCTGACGCTCTGCGGGGCGGTTCAGGGCCTGTGTGAGCTTCGCGACCTTCTTCGCGTAGATCGTTGAAGCCGTCGGCAGTAGGTCTGGCTTGTCCTTCGGCGCATCGGCCAGCAAGGAAGTCAATTCGACTTTGCGAGCCTCGAGAGCCGTCATCTTTTCTTTCATCGACGGGTGATACATACCATCGGCAATGGCCTCGACGATCTCGGAAATTTGCTTTTCGACCTTCGCCAGTTCCACCTGCCAGGCATCGCCATTCGATCGGCGTTCGCGGTTCAGGCGGTTAGTTTCCTCTGCATAGGCGCGCATGGCCTCGGCGGCGACTTCTGGCGTCATCATCCGATCCTTGAGACCCGAGAGAACGCAGTTCTCCAACTCCTCTCGCCGGATTGTACGGCTGTTCGAGCAAGTGCCCTTGCTGATGTGGTTCGAGCAGGCAAAGCGGCCCGCTCCGCGCAGCGAGTAGGGACCTTCGCAGCAGCCGCAGAAGATCAGACCGGAAAGCAGGGATTGGGGTCTACGTTTGCCGTTGAGGCGGCTCTTTTTGTGATGCTTGCGCACGGCCTCGGTGACATTGACATATTTCTCGGCGATCTCACTCTGTCGCTCACGTACTGCCTGCCAAAGTTGATCATCGACAATCCGCAGTTCGGGCACTTCGCGGATAAGCCATTCGCTCTCCGGGTTGAGCCGCGAGACGCGCTTGCCAGTGCTTGGATCCTTGATGTAGCGCAGCCGGTTCCAGATCAGGCGGCCAATATAGAGTTCGTTGTTGATGAGACCCGTTCCGCGCTTCACGTGACCGCGGATCGTGGTATCTCCCAACAGCTTGCCGTTAGGTCCCGGAATGCCCTCTTCGTTCAGCGTCCGGGCAATTGTCCGCGGTCCGATTCCCGAAGCGAACTCCCGGAAGACGCGGCGGATGATATCCGCCTCGGCCTCGTCGATCTCTCGGTCACCCCGGATCGGATCTCCTCGCGCATCGAGCTGCTTGACGACCTTGTAGCCATAGCAGAGCCCGCCACCGGACTTGTCTTCTTCTATGCGACCACGAAGGCCCCGATGGGTCTTGGCGGCGAGGTCCTTGAGGAACAGCGCATTCATCGTGCCCTTCAGGCCGACATGCAACTCGCTGATCTCGCCTTCCGCCAGCGTTACGATCGGCACGCCGGCAAACTTCAGATGCTTGTAAAACGTGGCAACGTCAGCCTAGTCGCGGGAAATGCGTCCAAGGCTTCGGCCAGCACCATGTCGAATTGCCCGGCCTGGGCGTCCTGCAGTAGCGACTGGATGCCCGGCCGCAGGATCATGCTCGCGCCGGAGATACCCGCATCCTTGTAGGTACCAACGATCTTCCATTTCTCGCGCTTCGCTTGTTCCCGGCAGACGCGGAACTGGTCCTCGATCGAAGCTTCCCACTGATTGTTCGATGAATACCGGGCGTAGAGCGCGACACGCATCATGGGAAGCCTCCGATTATGCAACCTTGTCGAATCGGCTGGGCCGGATCAGCACTTCAGCAGAAATTCCGAGTTGCTCATGCAACTGCCGGATCATATCGATCGACAGGCTACGCTTGCGGTTGAGAATGTCGGCCACCCGATTGCGGGGGCCGATCATCGGTTCGAGGTCCTTGCGGGTGAGGCCCTGCTGCTCCATCCGGAACCGGATCGCCTCGACCGGATCGGGTGGATCCATTAAATAGTGTTTCGCCTCATAGACTTCGATCAGCGTGGCGAGCACGTCGAGGCGGTCACCTTCCGGCGTGCCGCTTTTCGCGCCCCAAAGGCGTTCGACCTCTTCGAGCGCTGCATCGTAGTCCGCTTCGGAGCGGATCGGTCTCAGCTCAGTCACCATGTTTCACCTCAGCTACGTCTATCCTGTCATAGGCCTTGTGGGTTCCGATCCATTTGATCCATACGATGCCCTTCTCGAAGTCGACCGCTACCACCAGGCGGTAGTCGTTGCCCTTGATGTTGAAGACAATCCGTTCGGCGTTGACGATGCTGGCCGTGGCGTAATGTCTCTTCACATCGGCAGAACTTGCCCACGCCGCCTTGCTGACTTCATCGAACCAGGCATCGAGCGCGGCTTTCACTGCCGGCTGATCCTTTTGTCCCGCGAGGCTCTCGACGAACTCCCGCAAGGTGCGGCGGGCAATGATCCTCATTTAAGCCTCAATGTAGCGCGAGACCATTGTGGTCTCAAGATCAAATATCGAAGCCCCGGCGACGATCCTGCCGCCGGGGCAGCATGCCTGTATGAGATGCGGCCTACGTGAGTTTGCTGCTGTTTCGCCGAAGGGGCTTCCGTTCCCGAGAATCTTGCCGCTCGAACTGTTCACGCGCGATCTGGCGGCCGATCAGACGCGCCAGGCGAAGCACGGCTTTGTTTGAAGCAAGGACGCGTCAGCAGACCCCATCGCACCAGTGGAGCTGAGGCCTTTTTCCGTCATCCTTTCTCGCCGCGCTACCATCACTCTCGCAATCCCGCCGACAATCGACGAGTTCATGAGAGGGTCTTCAATCAGCGATGAAAAGGTTCATTGGATCTAGGTACAAGAAACGGCGACCATAGCGTGCAAATCGGCGAGGTACGTTTGAAGCCGAAGTATCGAGCCGCCATATCTGTCGGATCAGGACGTGAATTCCGCGGAAATCGAGATTGGCGCCAACTGACGGCTACTTCTGCGTACTTCTCAAACTCGAGCACGATCCTGCTTCTTGATGACAGAACGCTGCTCGACCAATGAGAGACAGGCTTAGGACCGGATTGAATGTGCTGGGAGATTCAAATCAGGAGGGCGCCCCATCATAACTTGCCACCAGCTGGCCGTCTCATGGGGCCAGCCGATGTCCGTGAGGTTGCATCGCGCAAAAGTGGTTGCGGAAACATACATCGATGTTCGTTTACTGTTTATATCTACGGCGTAGTGCCGACTACAATGTGCTAATTCATATGAATGACGCCCTCCGAAACCGAAGATCACAGGTTCGAATTCTGTCGGTTGCACTTATGAGAACGAGGCCATGGGGCTGATCAATGCTTCGGAACACGGCAAGCCCGGCGTTCTGAGACATTCAATTCGTTGCGAACTCGGTCAATAAAGGCACGACGACGGGCGGGGCTCAGAAGTTTCCCTTTGCCGCCTCCGCCAAAATCAGCTTGTCGAGAGTCAAGTCTGACACGGC
>JAEPON010000013.1 GCA_017642895.1 Roseitalea sp. | reverse complement strand
CGTACTTCTTGCGCCAGTTGTAAAACGTCGCCTCGGCAATCCCCGCCTTGCGACAAACCTCGGCAACTGATGTTCCTTCCTCAGCCTGCCTGAGCACAAATGCGATCTGCGCATCGGTGAACTTCGAACGCTTCATGGAATCCCCCTCTTCCCGCAACCGGGATCATAAGTGGAAAATTCCAGCTCAAAACGGTCCAGTTTTCGGGAAGCAGGTCACTCCCAGTCGCGTTCATTTTTGAACGGCATAAATTGTCGATCGAGATTTATGAAAGGCATGGGTTGTTCGTATGAGACCTCTTATCTGGTGACCTGAAACCCAATTCTGACCATCGCCTCCGCCAACAGCTTCTTCAGTTTAGTATTCTCTTCTCTCATCGTCGTCAGACGCTTGGCATCCGACATCTCCATGCCGCCATACTTCTTGCGTGAGAAATAAGACATTGCATAAAAGATTTTGCATTTGAGGCAAAGCACTCCAAGGCACCGTTGCCGCCTAATAATCCATCTGAGTGCTGATGATCTGTTCTTCTGACAACGGTGATCATTTAATTGCTTGTCTATATCGTCGAGTAACAAACAGATCGAAAAACGAGGATTATTCAAGGGAGCAGCTCGTCCGCGTACCGATCACCAGTATCGAACTTAAAATAAGCTAGCCACAACGTCCGCTTTCGGAAAGCCGGCGCTTGCTTTTGAATGGCCGCTATGGGCCGAAATTGCCCAGCCGGCTAACGGCAGCTTCGCCGCCAACGTCGGACATGGCGCGCCGAGCTACGACAACCGGGAAGACAGCTGTCGCGGATTGACCACACCGATGGCCATCCGATTCGGGAACGGCGCCGTCGAAACGCCGTTAACCATTCATCAACCATAAGCTTGAGCGCCGTCGCCCGAACCGGCAGTTTAGGTCCGTCAAGGGTGTCGGGACGGACCATATGGCGGCCAACATCATCAGCCTGGATCGGGCGCGGCAGGAGCGCGCGGCAACGGTCTCGCACGCCGTCTGGGTGGACGATTTTGCGATCAAGGTCGCCTGCGCGGGCGATCCGATGTTCTGGGTCCGGGTCAAGCGGCCGGTTGGCCGGGTCGTTCACGTCACCGATTTCCAGCGCGGCGCGCAAAGCCGCGCAACGCTGGCCGACGGGCTGATCGCTGCGCTCTTAACGGCGGGAACCGCCATGCCGGTCCGCCTGCGCTTTTCCGACATCGTGCCCATGGGATCGTCCGCACCGCAATCTGGCAGCAGGCTGACCGAGGCCATCGAGGATGTCCGCGTCGCTGCTGATGCGGTCGCCCGGCGCGGCGGGACAAGCGTTCGCAGCCTCGACATTGGCCCAAGGGGCGACAAGGTCGACGCCGAGGCCGTGTTCGCCGGCCATTGACGCCGCCCGGTCCGGCCCGTCAATCCGCGCTGGCGCTTGCCTGTTTGAGGTCGGCGGCCGTGTCGATGTCGACAAGCGCGCTTGGCGGTGCGGCGACAAGACGATCCGGAGGCAGGTTCGCAAGAAGCGACGCCGCACCGCGATCTCCCGAAAGTTTGGTGAGCGCTTCGATCAGCGGGCCAGAGAAACAGGCGGGCGGCATGGCGCGGGTCCCGTCGGTCGCCGCCGAAGCGGCATTGTCGGTGCCGCGGTCGAGCACCGCACCCATCAGCTTGGCGTCGACCAGCGGCATGTCGGCCAGCGCCACCAGCAGCCGCGTCGCGCCCAATTCAACGGCGCGGCGGGCACCCAGCGCCAAACTGGCCGATTGCGGCGCATCCGGGTCGTTGACCGTCAGCACCTCGAACCCGCCAAACAGCGCCGCGACCGCCGGATCGGCCACGACCGCGAGCCGGTGATCGAGCGGCACGGTGGCCATGGCCTCTGCCGCATGGGCAGCGAGCGGCTGGCCCCGAAACGGCGTCAGAAGCTTGTTTTCGGCGCCGAACCGCGTCGACCGGCCGGCCGCCAGCAAAAGGCCGCATCGGCTCATGCGGCCGCTTTGGCGACGGCCAGAACCTCGGCGAGGACCGAGACGGCGAGCGTGCGCGCATCGCGCGCCGAGGGAACCAGCCCGATCGGCCCGTGCAGCCGGTCGCGCGCTTCTGCCGAAACGCCCATTGCCTCCAGTTCGGCCATGCGCGCATCGCGCGCCCGCCGGCTGCCCTGCGCGCCGATATAGAAGGCGTCGGTTTCGAGCGCGCTTTCAAGGATTGGCGGTTCCCAGTCATGGTCGTGGAAGAACAGGACCACCGACGACCAGCCGTCGGGTGCGACGTCCGACGGCACGCCCTTGGAGACCAGATGTCGCGTGGCGCAGCCCGCCGCGCGGCCCGCGTCCAGCGTCTCCTCGTCGGGCGACAACAAGAGGTTCGGATAGCCGGCGGCCTGGACGAGGCCGGCAAACGTGCTCGCTTCGGGACCCTTGCCGAAGACGAAGAACTGAAGTTCGGGCTCGAAGGTGACCGCGAACCGATCGGTGTCCGGTGTGGTGTCCTCAAGCACCTCGATGTGTCCGGTCTTCCGGTTGATGACGAGCGTTGCGGGCCGGCGCCCGTCCAGCGTTTCGATCAGCCCTGCGAGCGCTTGCCGGTTGGGGCGCGGCACCAGCAGGATTTCGAGCCCGCCGCCGCACGGAAGCTGGATGTCGATATAGGGTGAGCCGCGCCCGTAAAGCACGGTCTTGGGCGCGCCGGTCTCGAGCGTTTCGGCGGCATGCAGCGCCAGATCGGATTCAATGCAGCCCGACGACAGGGTGCCGATGCGCGTGTCGTCCGGCAGGAACGCCATCACCGCGCCGACCGGGCGGTACGACGGACCCTCGGTGCGCGTGATGACCGCCAGAACCCCGTCACCGCCGGGCGCTTCCGCCAGGGCCGTGAGCGGCGCGCGGTTGGGCCCGAAATCGAGCGGCGGAACGGTCTGGGCGCGGGTCAGCATCGTGCCGGCGATTGTACCGCCTTTGCATCGGGCGGCAAGATGTCGGCATCCTTGGCGCAATGGACAGGCGCCGGCATGCCCGCTAACTCTTGTCGCCATGATGGATGCATCCAACAGGGCCGCAGCGCCGACGCCCGCTTCGATCGACGCGACGATCGCGCTTCTGGCCGGCGAAAACTATGTCTGCGGCCGCGGCCTGGCCACCGTCGCCTTCCTGTCGATGACGCTCGACAAGCCGCTCTTTCTTGAGGGCGAAGCGGGCGTCGGCAAGACCGAGATCGCCAAGGCGCTCGCTTCGGGCCTCGGCCGGCGGCTGATCCGCCTGCAATGCTATGAGGGCCTTGATGCTGCCTCCGCGATCTATGAGTGGAACTTCACCGCCCAGATGGTCGCCATTCGCACCGCCGAAGCCGCCGGCAATGCGGATCGCGAGATGCTGCAGCAGGAACTGTTCACCGGCGACTTCCTGATCCGGCGGCCGCTGCTCGACGCCATGGAGCCCCATGCGGAAGGCCCGCCGGTCCTTCTGATCGACGAGGTCGACCGCACCGACGAGCCGTTTGAGGCGTTCCTGCTCGAAGCGCTGTCGGACTATCAGGTGACCATTCCCGAACTCGGCACGATCCGCGCCGACCAGCCGCCCTTGGTGATCCTGACATCGAACCGCACGCGCGAAGTGCATGACGCGCTCAAGCGGCGCTGTCTTTATCACTGGGTCGATTATCCCGATTTCGACCGGGAGATGGAGATCCTGCGCGCCCGCGTGCCCGAGGCCACCGAGGCGCTGTCGGCGGAGATCGTTGCCTTCGTGCAGGGCCTGCGCGGTGTGGACCTGTTCAAGAACCCCGGCGTCGCCGAGACGATCGACTGGGCCAAATGCCTCGTCGCGCTCGACACGGTCGCCCTGTCGCCCGAGGTGATCTCCGACACGCTCGGCGCGATCCTCAAATATCAGGACGACATTGCCCGCATGGCCGGCTCCGAGGTCACCCGCATTCTGGACGAAGCGCGGGCCAGGCTCGCCGACGCCGAAAGCTGATGGCCGGCGCCACCGCCGCCGACACGCCCGCAGAAGGCCGTCTGGCCGACAACATCGTTCATTTCGCCCGCGCCCTGCGCAAGGCCGGCGTGCCGGTCGGCACCAGCCAGGTGCGCGATGCGGTGCGCGCGGCGGCTGTGGCCGGCTTTTCCCGGCGCGACGATTTCTATCATTTGCTGCGCGCGACGCTGATCACCCGCGCCGAGCATCTCGACGTCTTCCACCAGGTGTTCACCATGTTCTGGCGTGATCCCGAATATCTCGAAAAGATGATCCGTCTCCTGTCGCCGATGATCCGCGGCGAGACCGAGCAGAAGAAGAAAAAGGCGGCCGAGCGGCGCGCGTCCGAGGCGCTGGGGGATTCGCCCAAGGCGGCGGCTGATGCGCCGGTGCGCACCGAGGTGGAAATCGACGCGCAACTGTCCTGGTCGGAGAGCGAGACGTTGCGGGCGATGGATTTCGAGCAGATGAGCGCCGCCGAACTGGCGCGCGCCGCCCGCGCCATCGAGGCGATGCGCCTGCCCGTGCGCCCGGTGCGGACCCGCCGCGCCCGTCGCTCGCCGGCGGGAACCCGACCTGATTTCCGCGCCACCATGCGCGGATCGCTGCGCCGGGCCGGCGAGATCGAGCGGGTCGTCACGACCGTGCCGCGCGACCGGCCGCCGGACCTTGTCGCCCTGTGCGACATTTCCGGATCGATGAGCACCTATTCGCGCATGATGATGCATTTCCTGCATGCGCTGACCTGGGCGCGGGTGCGCGACTGGCGCCATGTCCACGCCTTCACCTTCGGCACGCATCTGACCAACATCACGCGCGCATTGCATCTCAAGGACCCGGACCGGGCGCTGGCCGCCGTCGGCCATGACGCGACCGACTGGGAGGGTGGCACGCGCATCGGCGCGGCGATCGAAAGCTTCAACCGGGACTGGTCGCGCCGCGTGCTCGGTCAGGGCGCGGTGGTGTTGTTGATCACCGACGGGCTGGAGCGCGGCGACGCGGACATTTTGTCCGCGCAGATGGATCGGCTGCACCTGTCCTGCCGCCAGCTCATCTGGCTCAATCCGCTTTTGCGCTATGACGGGTTCGCGCCGCTGGCCGGCGGCATCCGCGCCATGATGCCCCATGTCGACCGGTTCCACGCCTGCCATTCGCTCGACAGCCTGGCCGATCTGACACGGGCGCTGAGCGAAGGCCATGTGGGCAGGCGCGCTGCGTGAAACGGCGCGGCCGGCGTGCCAACCGCGACATTAGAATGAGTTGCATTCCAAATTGGGCCGCGCCATCATCCATCCGCAATACCGACAAGCATTCGCCGGAGGAGCGTCATGGACATGACGGGTGAATACCAGATTGCGGCCAATCGCGCCGATGTCTGGCAGGCACTGAACGACCCGGACGTGCTGCGCGCATGCATTCCCGGCTGCGAAGAGCTGGAGATGACCTCCGATACGACGATGACCGCCAAGGTCGTCCAGAAGATCGGCCCGGTGAAGGCAAAGTTCGCCGGCGAGGTTGAACTGGTCAACATCGTCGTCGAGGAAAGCTACACCATCCAGGGCGAGGGCAAGGGCGGCGTCGCCGGCTTTGCCAAGGGCGGTGCCGATGTGCGTCTGACCGACGGCGACGGCCACACGCTTTTGACCTATGAGGCGCAGGCGACGGTGGGCGGCAAGCTTGCCCGGCTCGGAAGCCGGCTGATCAATTCGACGGCCAAGAAGCTCGCCGACAAGTTCTTCGAGAACTTTCACGATCATCTGGGCGGCGCGGACAAGGACGGCGACAAGACCGTTTCCGACGCGCCCGAGACGAAGGACGCGCAATCCGAACGGGCCTGACAAGGCCGCATGACAGCAAGCACCGGCCGCCCGGAGGAACAGGCCAGCCGGCAAGGGAGGAAATAGATGACCCAAGTCACGATGACCGTGAACGGAAAGGCCGCCAGCGGCGACGTGCCCGGCGAGACGCTTCTGAGCGATTTCCTGCGCGAGCATCTGCGGCTGACCGGCACCCATGTCGGCTGCGACACCAGCCAGTGCGGCGCCTGCGTCGTCCATGTCGATGGCAAGGCGGTCAAATCCTGCACCGTGCTCGCCGCTTCGCTGGACGGCGCCGAGGTGACCACGGTCGAGGGCCTGGCCAATGGCGAACTGCACCCCATGCAGGTGGCCTTCAACGACAATCACGGGCTGCAATGCGGCTTCTGCACGCCGGGCATGATCATGAGCGGCATCGACATGGTCAACCGCTACAAGACCGAGGGCAGGGAGCTGACCGAAGAGGCGATCCGGCACGAGCTGGAGGGCAATATCTGCCGCTGCACCGGCTATCACAACATCGTCCGGTCGATCAAAGACGCGGCCGCCAGCATGTGAGCAAGCGCCGGTAGCGATCCGGACGAGATGACAAGGCATTTGGGAGGAACGAGCATATGAGCGAAGGCATCGGCGCTGCGGTCAAGCGCAAGGAGGACAAGCGGTTCATCACGGGCCGGGGCAAATACACCGACGACATCCGCATGGAAAACCAGGCCTATGGCGCGTTCGTGCGCAGCCCGCACGCCCATGCCGAGATCAAGGGCATCGACACCAGCGCCGCCGAGGCGATGGACGGTGTCATCGCGGTGCTCAACGGCAAGCAGCTCAAGGATGACGCGATCGGCGACATCATCACCGGCTGGGCGATCACCTCCAAGGACGGCAACCCGATGAATGTCGGCGCCTGGAACCCGATGGCCACCGCCCGGGTGCGCCATGTCGGCGAACCGGTCGTCATCGTCATCGCCGAAAGCCAGGCGCAGGCGCGTCTTGCCGCCGAGGCGGTCGAGGTCGACTATGAGGAACTGCCGGCCGTCGCCGCCGCCACCCGCGCGCTCGAGGACGGCGCGCCGCTCCTGCACGACAATGTGCCCGGCAACCTGATCTTCGACTGGGAGATCGGCGACGAGGCGGCCGCCGATGCGGGCCTTGCCGGCGCCACGCATGTCACCGAACTCGACATCGTCAACAACCGTCTGGCGCCCAACGCCATCGAGCCGCGCTCGGCGATCGCCGTCTATAACGATATCGACGACCATTATACGCTCTATACGACCAGCCAGAACCCGCATGTGGCGCGGCTGGTCCTGTCGGCCTTCTACAATATCGCGCCCGAGCACAAGCTGCGCGTCATCGCCCCCGATGTCGGCGGAGGCTTCGGCTCGAAAATCTACATCTACCCCGAGGAGATTACCTGCCTGTGGGCGTCCATGAAGACCGGCCGTTCGGTCAAATGGACGTCGGATCGCTCGGAAGCCTTCATGACCGACGCGCATGCGCGCGATCACGTCACCAAGGCCCGCATGGGCTTTGATGCCGACGGCAAGATCGTCGGGCTGAAGGTCAACACCGTCGCCAATATCGGCGCCTATGCGTCGCTGTTTGCGACCGCCACGCCGACCTATCTCTACGGCACGCTTTTGTCGGGCCAGTACAACATCGCCAACGTCTATTGCGACGTCAAAGCGGTGCACACCAACACGGTGCCGGTCGATGCCTATCGCGGCGCCGGGCGGCCCGAGGCGACCTATGTGATGGAACGGCTGATGGAGACCGCGGCGCGCGAAATGGGCATGGACCCGGCCGAACTGCGCCGCCGCAACTTCATCACCGAGTTCCCGCATCAGACCCCGGTGATCATGACCTATGATGCGGGCGACTTCCACGCCCTGCTCGAAAAAGGCCAGGCGGCGGCCGACATTGCCGGCTTTGCGGCCCGCAAATCGGAAGCGGCCTCACGCGGCAAGCTGCGCGGCATCGGCTATTCGTGCTACATCGAAGCCTGCGGCATCGCGCCCTCCAAGGCGGTCGGCTCGCTCGGTGCGGGTGTCGGCCTTTGGGAATCGGCCGAGGTGCGCGTCAACCCGGTCGGCACGATCGAGATCCTGACCGGGTCCCACGCCCACGGCCAGGGCCATGAGACGACGTTCGCGCAGGTCGTCTCCGACCGGTTCGGCCTGCCCATGGACAACATCACCATCGTCCATGGCGATACCGACAAGGTGCAGATGGGCATGGGCACATACGGCTCGCGCTCGGGCGCGGTCGGCATGAACGCCATCGTCAAGGCGATGGACAAGGTCGAGGCCAAGGTCAAGAAGATCGCCGCCCACACGCTGGAGGCCAGCGACGACGACATCGTCATCGAGGATGGCGAGGTCAAGGTCGCCGGCACCGACAAGAAGATGGCCTGGCACGAGGTGGGCCTTGCCGCCTATACCGCCCACAATCTGCCAGACGGCATGGAGCCCGGTCTCAAGGAAGGCGCCTTTTACGACCCGACCAATTTCACCTTCCCGTCCGGCACTTATATCTGCGAGGTGGAAGTGGACCCCGAGACCGGCGTCGTCGAGGTCGTGCAGTTCACCGCGGCCGACGATTTCGGCACCGTGATCAACCCGATGATCGTCGAGGGCCAGGTGCATGGCGGCGTCACCCAGGGCATCGGCCAGGCGCTTCTGGAAAATGTCGTCTATGACGAGGACGGCCAGCTCATCACCGGCTCCTACATGGATTATTGCATGCCGCGCGCCGACGATGTGCCGTCCTATGTGCTCGAACATTCGACGACGGTCGCCCCGTCCAACCCGCTCGGTGTCAAGGGCTGCGGCGAGGCCGGTGCCATCGGCTCGCCGCCAGCCGTCATCAACGCGATCACCGATGCGATCGGCAACAACAATCTGACGATGCCGGCCACCCCGCACAAGGTTTGGGCCGCCATTCAGGAAGTCGGCCTGCCGCAGGCGGCCGAATAGGGAGGATCGATCGATGTATGCAGTCAACTATCACAAGCCCGCCAGCATCGAGGACGCGGTTGCCGCCATTGGCGGCGCCGAGGAGGCCAAGATCCTCGCCGGCGGCCAGACGCTTCTGCCGACCATGAAGCAGCATCTGGCCGCGCCGTCCGATGTCGTCGATGTGCGCGGCATCAGCGGGATGACCGATATCGCCGTGCGCGGCGACACCGTCACCATTGGCGCGGCCGCCACCCATGCCGCCGTCGCGGCCAGCAGCGAGGTCGACACGGTCTGCCCGGCGCTCGCCACACTGGCCGCCGGGATCGGCGACCCGGCCGTACGGCACATGGGCACGATCGGCGGATCGATCGCCAACAATGATCCGGCTGCCGATTACCCGGCCGGCCTTCTGGGCCTCGGTGCGACGATCGTCACCAACCAGCGCGAGATTGCGGCCGACGATTTCTTCACCGGTATGTTCACGACCGCGCTCGAGGATGGCGAGATCATCACAGCGGTCAGCGTCGGCAAGCCGGACAGGGCGGGTTATGCCAAATTCCGTAATCCCGCCTCGCGCTATGCGATGGTGGGCGTGTTCGTTGCACAGACCGGAAGTGGCGTGCGCGTGGCGGTGACCGGCGCGGGCGAGGACGGCGTCTTCCGCCATGCCGGCCTGGAAGCGGCGCTGTCGTCCAACTGGTCGTCCGAAGCGGTTGATGGCGTCGATGTGGGCAGCGACGGGCTGATGAGCGACATCCACGCCTCGGCCGACTATCGCGCCCATCTGATCAAGGTGATGGCGAAGCGCGCGGCGGCGGCTTCATAGCGACTGTCTCTTATATAAGAAAAACTTGATATAGATCATGCCGCCGCGTGCCCGGCGGCATTAGGGTTCGCCCGATTGTTTATGACCATCGGGAGGGTCCACATGTCATTCGACCTCGACAGGCGCGCCTTTTTGGCGGCCGCGCTCGGCGCGACGGCGCTTGGGAGCGTGCGTCCGGCCCGCGCGCAAAGCGTGGCGACGTCGGCGAAAATCGTCATTATCGGCGCGGGCGCGGCCGGTTCGTCTCTGGCCAACCGGCTGGCCGCGCGGCTCGACGGCGCCGAGATCACCATCATCGATGCGCGCAAGCGCCATCTCTACCAGCCCGGCTTCACGCTGATCGCCGCGGGCCTGAAACCGGCCGGCTATTCGGTGAGCGATACCGGCAACTGGCTGCCGCGATCGGTGAACTGGATCGAGGAAGGCGCCGCCGAAATCGACCCCGAGGCGAAGACCGTCACCACCGACACCGGCACGCAAGTCAGCTACGACTATCTCGTCGTCGCGGCGGGCCTGAAGCTGAACTATGACCAGATCGAGGGCATGGATGTCAGCCTGATCGGCAAGGACGGCATCGGCTCGGTCTATGCCAGCCCCGAGGCGGCCGAAGCCACGTGGCGCGAGATGGACCGGTTCACCGACGAGGGCGGAGTGGGCCTGTTCACCCGCCCGGCAACCGAGATGAAATGCGCTGGCGCCCCGCTCAAATACACCTTCCTGACCGACGATTATGCGCGACGGAAAGGCAATCGCGGCAAGACCGAGATCGTCTATGCCGCCCATTCCAAATCGCTGTTCGGCGTGCCGATCGTCAATGAAAAGGTGCGCATGCTCTATGGCGAACGCGGCTTCGACACGCGCTACGAGCATGTGATGAAGGCGATCGATCCGGGCCGCAAGGTCGCCACCTTCGCAACGCCCGAGGGCGACGAGGACATCCCGTTCGACTTCACCAATATCATCCCGCCGATGAGCGCCCCGGATGTGGTGCGCAACTCGCCGCTGCCCTGGGCCGACAAATGGGTCGGGCAGGGCTATGTCGAAGTGGACCAGTACACGCTGCGCCACAATCGCTATCCGGACGTGTTCGCCGCCGGCGACGTGGCCGGCGTGCCCAAGGGCAAGACGGCGGCGTCCGCCAAATGGCAGGTGCCGGTGGTCGAGGACCAGCTTGTCGCGCAGATCGCCGGACAGGAGGGCACCGAGACGTATAATGGCTACACATCCTGTCCGCTGATCACCCGTGTCGGCCGGGCGATGCTGATCGAGTTCGACTACAAGAACAATCTGGTGCCCTCATTCCCCGGCGTGATCGCGCCGCTCGAGGAATTGTGGGTCTCGTGGCTGATGAAGGAAATCGCGCTGAAAGCGACATACAACGCCATGCTGCGCGGCCGGGCCTGAGGAGGAACCATCATGGAAGAACTGACATTCGGAACGCTGATCGCCGTGCTCGAGGAGATGTTCGGCCAGGCGCTTTTCTGGGGCCTCGTCGTCATCGCGGGCCTGGTCACCATCGCCTTTGTCTATGTGATCGTGCGCGACCGGTCGCTGCGCAGCCGCTGGTTCCTGCGCGCCGAACTGCTTGCGCCGATCGGCGCCATTGCCGCCATCTGGTTCGTCTTTGTCATCACCCGCTCGGGGCTTGGCGATGTGGGAGGGCCGATCGACGTGATCGCGCTCATCCTGATCGGCCTTGCCGGCGCTGTCGGCCTGACCTTTCTTGCCTACACCGTGCAGGCCGTCATTGGCGGCAAGCGCGGCGCGGCGTAAGGCTTACCAGGCCGGCAGCAGCCCGGTGACGCGGTCCGCCGTCGTCCGCGCCAGACCTGCAATGCGCGCGGGCTGGCTGGCAACGGCCCGCACCGGCACCGTGACCCAGCGCCGCACCATGCCGCGCCGCGTGGGCGGCGAGACGGTGACGGCGATGGCCGCCTCGTCTGACGCCGCGCGGGCCGGCCGTTCGGCAGGCACCATGTCGCCGGCAACCGCGATCGCGCCAGCGTCGAGCACCTCGCATTGCGCCGCCGTTGACGGATAGTCGGCCTCGATGCGGGTCAGAAGCGCCTCGCTGGCATCCTGGCAGGCGGCCATGGACGGCCAGCGTCCCGCGGGCGTATCGATATAGTCGCAATGGGCGCCCGCATCGTCACAGCCCATCAGCGTCAGCACGACAACCAGTTCCTTCATCACCCGACCTCGCTCTTTCCAATCGCGTGACAGCGCTAGCGCGCGCAGATGGCGCGGGCGCGGCGCAAATCGGGCAACAAGGCGGCGGGCGGATTACGCTTTGGTCATACGCAGCGTCCGCGCCAAACTCAAAACGTGATCTGGCTCAATGTTCAGTATCACGCGGGGGAATTGGATCATTGCCCGGCGCGATGGTGTCCTTACTCCTGATACGTCCATCGACACCCTTGGTGGTCAACTCGCCGCCACCTTGGTTATGCAGCATCTCGCGCGCAGCGCTTTCCGCATCACGTTGTGTGCTGTGGACGCTCGAAGCCCGGTCAGCATCATTCCGTTTGTTGGCCCAATTTCCGTCTTGCCGACGATAGACCATGCGATCTCGATCTTTGCTCATTTCTAAAACTCGTCTGTTAGAACATAGAATGAACATACAACGATTCGCCACTCATTCCAAACCGCGTCATGTGCTGCTTCTGGAGTCCGGGTCCGAATCGCGCGCATTGACGGTCATACGCAGCGTCCGCCATCGACCTCCAGCGCGACGCCGGTGATGAAGGCGGCTTCGTCGGACGCCAGATAAAGCGCCGCATTGGCGATGTCGGCGGGCGTCGAAAAACGGCCGAGCGGGATGACCGACTTGAACTTGTTGCGCATCTCCGGCGTGTCGGTGCCCATGAAGGTCGCCAGCATGCCGGTCTCGCCGGCCACCGGCGCCAGGCAATTGACGCGGATGTTCTTGGGCGCCAGTTCCACGGCCATCGATTTCGTCGCCGTGATCGCCCAGCCCTTGGAGGCGTTGTACCAGGTCAGGCCCGGCCGCGGCCTTAGCCCCGCCGTCGATGCGGTGGTGATGATCGCGCCGCCGCCCTGGCTCTCCATGATCGGCACCACGGCGCGCGTCGCGTGATAGATCGCCTTCATGTTGACCGCGAAAATCAGGTCGAAATCATGCTCGTCCACGTCCAGAAGGTCGCCATTGCGGTGGCTGTAGCCGGCATTGTTGATCATGATATCGACCCGGCCGAAGGCATCGTGCGCGGTGGCCACCATGCGCTCAATGTCGCTGCCGAGAGACACATCGACCGTCAGCGGAACCGCCGCGTCGCCCAGTTCGGCGGCAAGCGTCTCGGCGCGCTTGGCGTTCATGTCGGCGATCAGGACGCGCGCGCCCTCTTCGATGAAGCGCCGTGTCATGCCCGCGCCGAAGCCGCCCGCCCCGCCGGTGATGATGGCGGCCTTGCCGTCCAGTCTGCCCATGATCTAGCGCGCTCCGTTGCGAGGTTGAACCGTTCTGCCGGACCAGGTTTGGTACAAGGTCAAGGGCTTTGGCGAAAGGCGTATCGGGATACGGCCGAGCCGAAGACCGCAGGATTTGGGCCAAACATGGCCGGCCCGTCGGGTTTGTGGCCTGCGGGCGCCCACGGCGTGCAGCCGCTTGCCCGTAGCCCTGCTACGCGCTGCGCGCCTGTACTGGTGGATCGCCGCACAGGCCGGCAAACAGAACTGATTCGGTCTCACAACGAAACGCTCTCTATCCGTGATTGAAGATGACGGTCTTGGTGGCGCTCATGTCCTTGAGGGCCTCGAACCCCTTTTCCCGGCCATGGCCTGATCGCTTGAAGCCGCCGAACGGCAGTTCGATGCCGCCGCCCGCGCCATAGCCGTTGACATAGACCTGGCCGGCCCGGACACGCTTGGCCATGCGGTGCTGGCGGCCGCCATCTTTCGTCCAGACGCCGGCGACCAGCCCGAAATCGGTGGCGTTGGCGAGGCGCACAGCGTCGTCCTCGCCATCGAAGGCAAACAGCGACAGAACCGGGCCGAACACTTCCTCCCGGGCCAGATCGCTTTGCGGATCGACCGTGCCGAACAGGACCGGCGCCTGATAGTGCCCGCCCGCCGGCGCATCGGCGGCGACCGACCCTTCGGCCAGAACCGCGATTCCCGCCGCCCTGGCGTCGGCGACGAACCCGGCCACGCGTTCGGCCTGTCTGGCGTTGATCAGCGGACCGAGGTCGGCATCGGCCCAGTGCGGTTCGGCGGTCAGCGCCGCAAAGCGCGCCGCCAGTTCCGATGCCACGTCCTCGTAGACCGGACGCTCGATCAGGATGCGGCTGCCGGCCGAACAGGTCTGCCCGCCATTCTGGATGATCGCATTGACCAGCACCGGCATGGCCGCCTCGAGATCGGCATCGGCAAAGACGATCTGTGGCGACTTGCCGCCAAGCTCCATGGTCACGCCGCGATTGTTTTGCGCGGCGGCCGCCTGGATCGCCGTGCCGGTGGCTGGCGACCCCGTGAAGGTGACATAATCGACGTCCGGGTGCGCCGAAAGCGCCGCGCCGGCTTCAGCGCCGAGACCGGTAACGACATTGAAGACGCCATCGGGAAAACCGGCTTCGAGCGCCAGTTCGGCGACGCGCAGCGCGGTCAGCGAAGCGTCCTCGGCCGGCTTGATCACCAGCGTGTTGCCCATCGCCAGCGCCGCGCCGGCGACCCGCGCCAGGATTTGCAGCGGATAGTTCCACGGGATGATGCCGGCGACGACGCCATGCGGTTCGCGCATGGTCAGCGCCGTGTAGCCGTCGAGAAACGGGATCTGTTCGCCATGCACCTTGTCCGCCGCACCGCCATAATATTCGAAATAGCGTTCCGTGGCGGTGACATCGGCAACGCCCTGGCGCAGCGGCTTGCCCGTGTCGCGGCTTTCCAGTGCCGCCAGTTCGCCGGCATGGTCGGCGATCCGTTCGCCAAGCCGGCTCAGAAGCCGCCCCCGCCCGGCGGCGGCCATCTTCGCCCACGGGCCGGTCTCGAAAGCGGCGCGCGCGGCAGCCACCGCCGCGTCCACATCGGCGGCCTCCGACCGGGCGATGGTGGCAAAGACAGCGCCGTCTGACGGTGAGGCGACGTCCAGCGTTGCGCCCGATTGCGCCATCACCGGTGCGCCGCCGATCACGTTTCGGCCCTTTGTGCCTTCGCCGACGCGGCGCGCGAGATCGGAGTCCGGTTGTGTCAGCATGTCCACCTCCCATGGGTGCCCATCGGGCGCTGCCGCGCAACGGCAGTGTTCGATGATTTCGCCACCAAGGTCAATCTGCGCACTGGTATTCTTAAATCGATTAGATTATAACGCTTGCGACATTCCCAAATCCCGGACAGACCCGATGTCGAGCCAGATCATTCCCGTCGATCCGTTTGACTGCATCATCTTCGGCGGCACCGGCGACCTCGCCGAACGCAAGCTCCTGCCGGCGCTCTATCACCGCCAGAAGGACGGCCAGATGACCGAGCCGACGCGCATCATCGGCGCGTCGCGGTCGGATCTTTCGACCGAAGACTATCGCGCCTTCGCACACACCGCGCTGAAAACCCACGTCAAGGACGAACTTGACGCCGACGAGGTGAAGAAGTTCCTCGCCAAGCTCGATTATGTGTCGATCGATGTGAAGTCCGAGCGCGGCTGGGACCGGCTCGCCAAGACGCTTGGAACCGACGCGGGCAAGAAGCGCGCCTGCTATCTCGCCGTGGGACCATCATTGTTCGGCGACATTGCAACGCGTCTCCGCGACAGCGGGCTGATCACGCCGGAAACGCGTATCATTGTCGAAAAGCCGATCGGCCGCGATCTGCAGTCGGCGACCGCGCTCAACGACACGCTGGGCGAGGTGTTCGACGAATACCAGATCTTCCGCATCGACCATTATCTGGGCAAGGAGACGGTCCAGAACCTGATGGCGCTGCGCTTTGCCAACGCGCTCTACGAGCCGCTGTGGAACTCGGCCCATATCGACCATGTCCAGATCACGGTGGCCGAGTCGGTCGGGCTCGAGGGCCGCGCAGGCTATTACGACAAGGCCGGCGCGCTGCGCGACATGGTGCAGAACCACCTTTTGCAGCTTCTGTGCCTGGTCGCCATGGAGCCGCCTTCATCGATGGACGCCAATGCGGTGCGCGACGAGAAACTGAAAGTTCTGCGCGCGCTCGAACCGGTCGGCGAGCACAATGTCGAAAAGCTGACCGTGCGCGGTCAGTATGGCCCCGGCGCCTCGGCGGGTGGGCCGGTCAAGGGGTATCGCGAGGAGCTGGACGGTGCCGAAAGCGAGACCGAGACCTTCGTTGCGCTGAAGGCCGAGATCGGCAGTTGGCGCTGGGCCGGCGTTCCCTTCTATCTGCGCACGGGCAAGCGCATGACGACGCGGGTCTCCGAGATCGTCATCGCCTTCAAGCCGGTGCCGCACTCGATCTTCGGCCAGGCGGGCGGGCGCATGGCGGCCAACAATCTGGTCATCCGCCTGCAGCCGGACGAGGGCGTCAAGCAATGGATCATGATCAAGGATCCCGGCCCCGGCGGCATGCGGCTGCGCCATGTGCCACTCGACATGAGCTTTGCCTCGGCCTTCAACGTGCGCAACCCGGACGCCTATGAACGGCTGATCATGGATGTCATCCGCGGCAACCAGACCCTGTTCATGCGCCGCGACGAGGTCGAGGCCGCCTGGCGCTGGGTCGATCCGATCCTGTCGGCCTGGGAGGAAACCGGACAGCAGTGCCAGCGCTACACCGCCGGCACCTGGGGCCCATCGGCCTCGATCGCGCTGATCGAACGGGACGGACGGACCTGGCATGAAAGCGTCTGAGCCGGCAGCCGGGCTTCACCGGTACGATTACGACACGCGCGACCAGCTCGCCGAGGCGCTCGCGACCGGCGTTGCCGCCAAGCTGGCCGGCGGGATCGCCACGCGCGGCCATGCCTCGCTCGCCGTCTCGGGAGGCTCGACCCCCAGGCGCTTCTTCGAGGTCCTGTCGCAGGCCGAACTCGATTGGGCCTCGGTGATGGTGCTTTTGGTCGACGAACGGCTGGTGCCGCCGGATCATGAGCGCGCCAATGCGCGGCTGGTGCGGCGGCACCTTTTGCAAAACCGCGCCGCCGAAGCGCGCTTCGTGCCCTATGTGGTCGATGCCCACACGCCGGCCGAATGCGCGCGCCTGTCGCAGGCCGCCTTCGCGCAGGACGGGCATCGCCTGGACGCCTGCGTTCTGGGTATGGGCACGGACGGCCACACCGCCTCCTTCTTCCCCGGCGGCGATCGTCTCGCCGATGCGCTGGACCCGAACGGTTCCGACACGGTGCTGCCGATCTTCGCCGAGGGCGCCGGCGAACCGCGCCTGACGCTGACGCTTCCTCCCATCCTTGATGCGCGTTTCGTCGCGTTGCACATTGAAGGCGACGACAAGCGTGCGACGCTTGAAACCGCGCTGGCCGGCACCGATGTCGATGCCATGCCGGTCCGCGCCGTGCTGCGCCAGACCGCGACGCCGGTTCATGTCTTCTGGGCGCCATGAGTGGCCCATGGACTGGACCCCAATGCCCGATCCGGAGATCACGCCATGACCGCTTATGACGTCAATGCCACCATTTCCGCCGTCACCGAACGGATGCGCGAGCGCTCGAGAGCCGGCCGCGAACTCTATCTTGAACGTCTCGCCGACCGGGCCAGCCAGGGTCCCAAGCGCAGCACATTGTCGTGCGGTAACCTGGCCCACGGCTTTGCCGCCTGCGGGCCCGCCGACAAGGCGGATCTGAAGGGCGACACGGTCGCCAATCTGGGCATCATCACCGCCTACAACGACATGCTGTCGGCGCATCAGCCCTTCGAAACGTTTCCAGCCGTCATCAAGCAAGCCGCGCGCGAGGCGGGCGGCGTAGCCCAGGTGGCCGGCGGCGTGCCGGCCATGTGCGATGGCGTCACGCAAGGGCAGGCGGGGATGGAACTGTCGCTGTTCTCGCGTGACGTGATCGCGCTTTCGACCGCCGTCGGCCTGTCGCACGACATGTTCGATGCCGCCGTCTATCTGGGCGTCTGTGACAAGATCGTGCCGGGTCTCCTGATCGCCGCGCTGACCTTCGGCCACCTGCCGGCCGTGTTCATCCCGGCCGGCCCGATGACGTCCGGCCTGCCCAATGATGAAAAGGCGAAGACCCGCCAGCTCTATGCGGAAGGCAAGATCGGCCGGGCCGAACTGCTGGAGGCCGAAAGTGCCTCATATCATGGTCCGGGCACCTGCACCTTTTACGGCACGGCCAACTCCAACCAGATGCTGATGGAGGTGATGGGCCTGCATATTCCGGGCGCCAGCTTCGTAAATCCCGGAACGCCGTTGCGCGATGCGTTGACCCGCGAGGCCACAAAACGGGCGCTCGCCATCACCGCGCTCGGCAACGAATTCACGCCCGTCGGCGAGATGATCGACGAGCGTTCGGTGGTCAACGGCGTGATCGGCCTGCACGCCACAGGTGGCTCGACCAACCACACGATCCACCTGATCGCCATGGCCGCCGCCGCCGGCATCGTGCTGACATGGGAGGACATCTCCGACCTCTCCGACGTCACACCGCTTCTGGCGCGCGTCTATCCCAACGGTCTGGCCGATGTGAACCATTTCCATGCCGCCGGCGGGCTCGGCTTCATGATCCGCGAACTGGCCGACAATGGTTTTTTGCACCGCGATGTGCGCACGGTCTGGGGGCATGGGCTCGATCCCTACATGATCGAGCCGGCGCTCGGCGGCGAGGAAGGCACGGTCGAGCGCCGCCCGGCGCCGAAAGAGTCCGGCAATGAGAAGGTGCTGGCGCCGGTCGCCAAGGCGTTTCAGTCCAATGGTGGTCTGAAGATGCTGACCGGCAATCTGGGCCGCGGCGTCATCAAGGTTTCCGCCGTCAAGCCGGACCGGCATGTGATCGAGGCGCCGGCGCGGGTGTTTCACGACCAGAACGCGTTGCAGGCCGCCTTCAAGGCCGGCGAATGCGATCGCGACATGGTGGCGGTGATCCGCTTCCAGGGCCCGAAGGCCAACGGCATGCCCGAACTGCACAAGCTGACGCCGTGCCTGGGCGTTTTGCAGGATCGCGGCCACAAGGTCGCGATGGTCACCGATGGCCGCATGTCCGGCGCATCCGGCAAGGTGCCGGCGGCCATCCACGTCACGCCCGAGGCGCTCGATGGCGGGCCGATCGCGAAGGTCCGCGACGGCGACGTGGTGCGCGTCGACGCGGCCAATGGCACGCTCGAAGTTCTGGTCGAGGCGACCGAGTTCGCGGCGCGCGAGCCGGCGCAGGTCGACCTGACCGCCAACACCCACGGCATCGGCCGGGAACTGTTCGAGACATTCCGCCGCGTCGCCACCCGCGCCGACGAAGGTGCGAGCGTGTTTGCACCGTCGCCGGCCCCTGCGTCAGGGTCCGCCGCGCACGCCCAGCCAAGCCAGCCTGTCAACGTGCAGATGGCCGACGACGCCTTCCGGTGAATGCCGTGCGCCCTCGCGAACCCATGCCTGATTTCGTCGCCGAAGCGCTCGATGCCGCCGGCCTGCGTGCGGCCTACGATGCCCGTCCGCCCTATCAGCGCAACGACTATCTTTTGTGGATCAACACCGCCAAGCGCGACGACACCAAACACAAGCGCCTTGCCCAAATGCTCGACGAACTGCGCCGCGGCGATGTCTATATGAAGATGGGCTGGCGCGGCAGCGCCGAGACCTGAAAACGCCACGGCACCGCCGGATCGCCCGCTTTGCAGGCGCCAGCCTACTCCACGGTAATCGTGATCACATCCGAGACAATCGGCGGGTCGTGCGGAATGTGGTTGTGATCGCCGGCGACAAGCTGCAGCGTGTGCTCGCCCGCCGGCAGTTCCAGCGTCACTTCAGTCTGGCCGCCGCCGAAATGGATGTGGTTGTCGTCGGCCGGAATGTTGATGGCGGCGTCGGCTTCGCCAAACGGTGCCCTGTTGACGAACAGATGGTGATGGCCCGTGCCCTCCATCTCGACGCCCGCCGGCGCCACGCCCATGCCGCGCATGCCGAAGACGATCGTCACCGGGCTCTGCACGGCACCGCCGTCGTCAAGGTTGACAATATAGACCTCCGCCCCGTCCGGCGATGGCGTCCCCTGCGCCAGCACGGCCGTTGAAAGCGATATGAAAAGCGCCGCCGTGGCGGCCAAAATCGTGCGCATGTCATTCTCCTCCGCTTCAAAGCAAAGGAGGTAGCGCGAGCCGGCCCAAGGGCAATCAATCGTGATCCATGCCGGCCAGGGGCGTCTTTCGGACAAGGACCGTTAACCAAGTTTAAAAGTCATGATTAACAAACGGTTTAAGCCCGTGCATGGTCGGCGCACTGGTGTCGGATCGACCGCTCCGGCAAAAATGCTCTTTTTTGAAAACGATACGCAATGACAAGTCAGGTTCTTGCCGCAGATACGATTGCCGACCCCTATTCCAACCCGGCATCCATCGAAAGCCGCTTTCGCCGGGCCCGGTTCCTCAAGGTCAGGTCCCTGATCGAGCAGGCGCTCGATCAGCGCCGCATGATCGACATCATCGATCTGGGCGGCCGCGAGGTCTATTGGGACATCGGCGCCGATTTTCTCGAGCGCCATCGCGGACGGATCAAGATCCATCTTGTCAATCTCGAACATGATCTGGCGCCCGTTAAAGATGCGGCCCTGTTCGAAGCCCATGCGGGCGATGCCTGCGATGCGCGCCGGTTCGAGGGCTGCCGGTTCGATCTGGTCCACTCCAACTCCGTCATCGAGCATGTCCGAGGTTGGGACCGGATGGGCCAGTTCGCCGACAATGTCCGCAGCCTGGGCCCGCGCTACTATGTCCAGACGCCCAATTTCTGGTTTCCGCTGGAGCCGCATTTCCGCGTGCCGGCCTATCAGTGGCTTCCGGCCCGCTGGCGCACACATTTGCTGCAGGCGCGGCGGCTCGGCTTTTATGAGCGTGAGCCCGACTACCGCAAGGCAAGGGCCATCGTCGACGAGATCCGCCTGCTGACCCGGCATGACATGGCGCACCTTTTTCCCGATGCCGATATCGGCATGGAGCGGGTCGCCGGCCTGCCCAAATCGATCATGGCCAGCCGCGCCGCCTGACGCACTCGCGTCCTAGACCTTACCTGTCAAAACCACGGCCGGTGGTTCGCCGTATCGCGCCGAGTGTCAGTGTTCGTCGGAACACAGGCTGTGGTCAGCGAGTGCCTCGATGATCCGGCAGTCGCCCACCGTGTCGGCATCGCACATTGTCTCGATCCGACCCAGTTCCGCCTCGAGCCTTTTCAGGCGCGCAATCTTTGTCCGTACCGCCGTGCGATGCGCGCGTGCGATCCGGTGGGCGTCCGCGCAGGGCCTTTCGGGATGGGCGGACAGTTCGGTCAATTCGCGGATCGCCTCGATTGAAAGGCCCAGATCACGCGCGTGCCGGATGAATGACAGGCGTTCAAGTCCATCCCGGTCATAGCGCCGCTGATTGCCCTCGGTTCGCTTGGCCGCGGCGATCAGGCCCATCTGTTCGTAATAGCGGATGGTCGGCACCTTGACCCCGGTGCGCCGCGACAGATCGCCGATCGAAAACATGTCAAACAAACCTCTTGAACCTATAGTTGCTAGAGAGATTAGGTTAATGGCGGGCTCGCATCAAGGAGTGTTCCATGGCCGGTTGCTGCAACACCAAATCCGCCGTGTTCGACGGCATGTCCACCGACTACAAGCGCCGCCTCTGGGGGGTGATCGCCATCAACGCGGTGATGTTCGCCATCGAGATGGGTGCCGGCCACTGGGCCGGGTCGCAGGCGCTCAAGGCCGATGCGCTGGACTTTTTCGGCGACGCGCTGACCTACGGCATCTCGCTGGCGGTGATCGGATCATCGCTTTCGGTGCGCGCCAATGCAGCGCTCTTCAAGGGCGTGAGCCTGCTGGTAATGGGCGTCTGGGTCTTCGGTTCGACGTTTTACGCGGTGTTCGTCGCCGGCGTGCCATCGGCCCCCGTGATGGGCGTGATCGGCCTTTTGGCACTTGCGGCCAATGTGGCGAGCGTCATGCTTTTGGTCGCCTACAAGGATGGCGATGCCAATGTGCGCTCGGTGTGGCTGTGTTCGCGCAACGATGCGATCGGAAATGTCGCCGTCATGATCGCCGCGCTCGGCGTGTGGGGCACCGCGACCGGTTGGCCCGATCTGATCGTCGCGGCGATCATGGCGGGCCTGTTCCTGACCTCGGCCTTCCAGATCATCCGTCAGGCGACGGATGAAAAACGCCGGGCCCCGGAGGGCGCCGCTGCCGCGCGATAGGCGCCCCGTCTTCCGGGGCGCCGGTCGCGAATGTCAGTTGGACTCTTCCATCTGCATCTCGTCATGGTCGTGGTGCTTCATGCCGTTGCCCATCGTCTCGCGGATCTGCGACAGGCTCTCGACGTTGAAGACCACATCGACATCGCCGGCCTTCTCAAAGGTCAGCGTGCCGGCATGCTCCTGGTCCTCTTGGAGTTGTTGCCGCATGTCGATGAACATCACATGCAGTCCGCCGGGCTGCAGCTTGATCTCGCCGCCGGGCGGTATCTCGATGCCGCCCTCGATTTCGCGCATCTTCATGACGTCGCCATCCATCGCCATTTCGTGGATTTCAACGGTGCCTGCGAAATCGACGGACCCGCCGATCAGCCGGTCCGACGTGGCGCCGGTGTTGCGTATGGTCATATAGCCCGCCGAGACGGGCGCGTTGGCGGGTGTGGCGCGCGCCACGGGATGGTCGATGACGAGGTCGCCGACACTGTAGTCATGGGCCAGCGCGGTTCCGGTCGCCAGGAGCGCGGCGGCGACGGTCAGGATGAATTTGGTCATGGTGGTTCTCTTGCGGATTGCGTGCGGACCACCGTACGGCGGCCGCGATCAGGAAAGGGAAATGGGCAGGGCGCGTCGGGCGCGCGTCAGGCAGTCGCCGGCGGCCCGCGCAGCGGCGCGGTCTGAAGGTGCACGGGCACGAAAGGCGGGCCGGCGCGCGCAAGGCCGGCCGTGCCGGTCGCAAGGACCCGATGCAGGACTGGCTGGCAGGGACCGGGCGCCGGCGGTGCCGCACTGCCGGCAATCAGGCAGAATTCGCAGAAACCGCCGGAAATGTGGCCGTCCTGCCCGGGAAGGCACAGGACCGGCAGCGAGCCGTCCGGCAGCACATATTGCGCCATTTCCAGCGCCGTCATGCCCGAGGGTGTCGGGGCCGCCGGCCGGTGTGCGAACGCGGCCATGACCAATGTGGCGATCAACACCAGCCGCGCAGCGATGGCGCGCGCATGTCGGCGTCTGGTCAGGGCCAAGGCGGTCATGCATGGCTGTTTGGCGTG
Organism: Roseitalea sp.; assembly: GCA_017642895.1. Classification (GTDB taxonomy): domain Bacteria; phylum Pseudomonadota; class Alphaproteobacteria; order Rhizobiales; family Rhizobiaceae; genus Roseitalea. Next base: position 97,282 of record JAEPON010000013.1, on the reverse strand, counting down.
AATGCAGCGCGCGCGCAAGCGGCAAGCCGGCACTGCGTCAGCACACCGCACGGATGGCGAAAAGTCAGGCCGCTGCTGCCGATGTCGGCCGCAATTGTGCTTCCAGAAAACCGATGATGGCGCCGGCAATGTCCTTGCCGCTGACGCTTTCGATGCCTTCGAGCCCCGGCGTCGAATTGACCTCGATGACCAACGATCCCCTGCGCGACCGCAGGATGTCGACCCCGCAGACATTCAGGCCGACGGCCTGTGTTGCCTTGATGGCCATGGCGCTCTCCTGCGTCGAGATATCGACCGCTTCGGGCATCCCGCCGCGATGCAGATTGGAGCGGAAGTCGCCCGGCTGGCCGCTTCGCTTCATGGCGGCGAAGACCTTTCCACCGATCACGACAACACGAATGTCGGTGCCGCCGGCTTCGGCGATGAACTCCTGTGTCATGACCTTCTGTTTCACCGCGGCGAACGCCTCGATCACCGACCGCGCCGAACGGGCACTGTCTGCCAGCGCCACACCGATGCCCTGCCGGCCTTCCGGCACCTTGATCACCGTCGGCGCGCCACCGGTCAGCCGGATCATGTCCTCGGCCTTGTCGCGTTGATGGGCGAACGCGGTGGCCGGAACGGCAACGCCATTGCCGGCCAGAACCTGCAGGCAGTGCAGCTTGTTGCGGGCGCAGGCCACGCCGGCCGAACGGTTCAGCGAGAAGACGCCCATCATCTCGAACTGGCGCAGGATGGTCATGCCGTGCTCGGCGGTCGCCGGATTGAGCAACGGGATCACCGCGTCGAACCCGGCCATCGGCCGGCCTTCATGATGGACGCTGAGCCCGTCATCGGTGATGGCCAGATGACACCGCAGCGCGTTGACGATCTCGATACTGTGCCCGCGTGCGTGCGCCGCCTGACGGATCCTTGTGTGTGTGTATTGGCCGCCCTTGCGCGCCAGAACCGCGATCTTCATTGCCTGCCTCCATCGACGGCGGCCATTACGGCCACGTTTCATGGATGACAAACGGGTGAGGCGCGGCTCCTATTCCGCGCTTGACGTCAAAAACTCTTCCGCCGCTCGTCGCTCGGCGCGCGGCCGAATTGCATCCGGTAACTCTGCGCGAAATAGGAGTGCGAGGTGAAGCCCGTCGAAAGCGCCACTTCCAGGATGGGGATGTTGGTCTGGCGCAGCAATTGGCGCGCCCGTTCCAGCCGCAGCGTCATGTAGTAGCGGCCCGGTGTCGATTCCAGATGCTTGAGGAACAGCCGCTCCACCTGCCGCACCGACAGTTCGACCGATTGCGCCAGCACCCCTGCCGAAAGCGGCTCCTCCAGATTGTCGGCCATCAGTTCGGTCAACCGCCGCAGCTTCTCCGATTTGCCCGTCAGGTCCGGTTCCCGGCCGACGCGCTGGCGGTCCTCATGGCTGCGGATGCGCTCATACTGGAAATTGTTGGCCACCTTGTTGGTGATCTCGGCGCCGAAATCGGCGCGCACGATCTCCAGCATCAGATCGATGCCGGTCGTGCCGCCCGCCGCCGTGTAGCGTTTGCGGTCGATCTCATAGACGTTGGAGGTGCATTCAATGTGCGGGAACGCTTCGCGAAAGCCGGCCCGGTTCTCCCAATGAATGGTGCAGCGATGGCCTTCGAGCTGGCCGGCCTGGGCGAGGATGTGGCTGCCCACCGACAGTGCCCCGAGGCTCGCGCCGCGCCGCCCGAGCGTGCGCAGCGCGTTGACGATCTTCTGCCGGCCCGGGAAATCCAGCGTCATCGAGGCAACGATGAAGGTCAGGTCTGCCGGCGGGATGGTCTCGACCGAATAGGCCGGCTTCAGCGTCAGTCCGTTCGACGCGCGGACCGGTTCGCCGTCATGCGACACGGTCGACCAGCCATAATAGTCGGTGCCTGAAACCATGTTGGCCGTGCGCAGCACATCGATGACCGCGGACACGCAGAACATGGAGAATTCTTCCGCGAGGATGAAGGCGAAATGCCGCGATGGAAGGTCGGTCGTCATGACTGTTTCTGCTGTCACATCTGTTGGACAGCCCGCGACACTGACGCCAAAGCCTGAGCCGCGCAAGCCCCGAAACGGCGTCCGGGAGGTCCGTCAGAAATCGGGAGGGACGCGCCCGGCCGCCCGGTATGCGGCGACGATCGTGTTGACCATCAGCATGGCGATGGTCATCGGTCCGACGCCGCGCGGAACCGGGGTGATCGCGCCGGCGGTTTCGGCCGCGCTTTCGAAATCGACATCGCCGACGAGCCGCGTCTTGCCCTCGCCCTTTTCGGGCGCGGGGATGCGGTTGATACCCACATCGATCACCGTCGCGCCGGGCTTGATCCAGTCGCCCTTGATCATTTGCGGCCGGCCGACGGCGGCGACCAGTATGTCGGCCGTGCGGCACAGCGCCGGCAGGTCGGCGGTGCGCGAATGGGCGACGGTCACTGTCGCGTTGGCGGACAGCAGCAGGTTGAACATCGGCTTGCCGACAATGTTGGACCGGCCGACGATGACCGCATTCTTGCCGGACAGATCCTTGCCCAACACGGTGTCAATCAGCAGCATGGAGCCCGCCGGCGTGCACGGCACGAACGCGCTGTCGGTCACGCCCGTCCCCAGCTTGCCCACATTGATGAAATGGAAGCCGTCGACATCCTTGTCCGGCGCGATCGCCTGGATCACCGCGCCTTCGTCGATATGGTCCGGCAGCGGCAATTGCACCAGAATGCCATGAATGGCGGGATCGCTGTTCAAGTCGTCGATCAGCCCGAGCAGCGCCGCCTGCCCGGTCTCTTCGGGGAGCGTATGTTCGACCGACAAAAAACCACAGGCGCGCGCGGTGCGGCCCTTGCTGGCGACATAGACCTTGGAGGCCGGATCATCCCCGACGATGACGACAGCCAGGCCCGGCTGCGTGCCGGCTTCGGTCTTCAGCGTGTCGGCGGCCGCCCCGACCCTGTCGGTAACCTCGGCCGCGACCGCCCTGCCGTCAATGATCTGCGCCATGTTCAACCCCTCGCATGTTCGACCCGCATAAAGCAAAAATGGTGCCGCATGCGACACCATTTTCACGCCTCGGAGTGGCGTTTTTGGGAAGGCGGCGACTTATCCGAACCGGCGCACATTGCCGCGCCGGGCGGCCAGTTCCTCGACCACATCGCGAATTTCGCCGATCGATCTGCGCAGCTCGGCCATCTCCTCAGTGTCGCGGGACGGCGCTGTCGGAGCCGGTGCCGGTTGAACGGGTGCGGCAACGGGCTGCGGCGTAAACGCGGGCGGGCCGGCCTGCCACCAGGCCGGCGCATGGTGTGGCTGGGCCGGCATGGGCGGCATCGCCGGTTGCGGCCAGGCGGCTTGCGGCTGGCCATGGGCATCGTGCGGCGGCCACGGCGGAGCGGCGACCGGCTGCGGTGCCGTCGGATAGGGCGGCGGCGGATAAGCCATGGCCGGATGGGCGGGCGGTGGCGCTGGCGGCTGTTGCGGCCAGGCGGCGGCCGGCACGGGCTGTGCGAAGGCGGGCGCCGACGGGTTCGGGTGCGCGGCGGGCGGCGGAGCGTAGGGATAGCCGGGATACATGGCGTGGGGGTCCTGATGGGGTTGACGGGACGGGGCGGGGCCTTGGGGGTCTGTGTCGGGTGCGTTGCCATCGGTGCTGGCGGCGGTGCCGAAGCGAACGGCCTTTGTCAGACCCGACATGGCGGCCAGGCCAAGCCCGACAAGGAACAGCCCGACCGTAAAAGCGATCGCGATCGTCTTGCGTGACATGGACGATGCACTGCGCGGCGGTTCGGCTTCGGCGAGAACCGCTGCGTTGACGGTTCCCAGAACGCCGATCTCGCCGGTCTCGCGCGCCCGCAACAGCGCGCCATTATAGATCGCGCGCGCGGCTTCCGCTTCGGCCTGCAGGTCGCGCAGCGTGACGAGCGCATCGGTCTGTTCGCTCATCGCCGCCTTTGCGCGCGCCACCTGGGCCGCCAATTCCTGTTCGGTCTGCACCATGCGCCGCAGTTCCGATTGTGCGCTCTGCACGATGCGCTGCAACTCGCCGGCAATATCCTGCCGCGCCGCCTCGATCGCCGCATTGGCTGCCTCGAGCCGCGGATGGCGCGGGCCGAGCTGGTTCTCCAGTTGCGCCGCATTTTGCCGCAGCGCCGCGTGCTGCGCCCGGAAGGTTGCCAGCGACGATGTGATCAGGTCGGCGGGAACCGAGCCCGAGATCGCCGCATCGACGCTGATTTCGCCGGCCTGCTCGGCCTTGGTGCGCGCGCGGATTGTCAGCGCCCGCGCTTCGGCCAGTTGCGCGCTGGCGGTCGCCAGTTCGTCCTCGCTCAGAAGCCGGCCCTGGGTCGTCACCAGCCCGTTTTCGAGCCGGTATTGTTCGATGCGCCGCTCCGCCGTTTCCACATTGGCTTGCAGTTCGCCGAGCCGGCCGGTCAACGCCTCGTTGGCGTCGCGCGCCTTGTCCGAACTGATCGACCCCTGTTCCTCAACGAACGCCTTTGTCACCTCGTTGGCGAGCATCGCCGCCTTCTGCGCCGAGCGGGCCTGCACACCAATATTGACGACGAAGGTCCGCGTGGTCCGGTCGATGCTGATCGCGTCGCGCAGATTTGTCAGCGTCTCGCGGTTCGCCGTCTCGACCGGCGTCTCGCCGCCGAACAATGAAAGGATGACCCGGACGCCGTCGCGAAAACCGATACCGTCATCGGTGTCGCCATTGAACTCGGGATCCTGGTCCAGATTGGTGGATTCGATCACCCGTTCGAGCACCGGGCGGGTCCAGACCAGCGAAAGCCGGCTGTCGACGATGGCAAGCGCCGCTTCATTGGCCAGGAACTCGCGCTCCAGATCGCGGCCGACAAGCTGCACTTCGCGCGGGTCGATCAGCACCTCGGAATAGGCGGTGTAGCGGTGCGGCGTCGAAAGGGCGACGAGCACGCCCAGAACCGCACCGACGAGCGTCAGGCCGGCGATGATGAAACGCCAGCGCCAGATCGTGGCGATCATCGCGATCGGGTCGATCAGCGCGCCCGAGTGCGTTTGTCCCGCGATCAGCGTGTGCGGGCGGTCACCGGCCGGCAATGGCGCGGTTCTGTACGCCGCAGGGCGCGCTCTCGCTTCGCGTCCATCTTCGGGTTCGTGCGCGGCCGGTCGCGCATCGTCGCGCTGTCGGGCCGGCTCTTCGGCGGCACGCGACGCCATCGTTTCCTCGCGCGCCAGCGCCGACAAAAGCGGGTTCGGCCGTTGAGCGGCCCGCCGTGCGCGGGCCGTGCGGAACGCGTCGGCCGTATCCGGGCCGGGCTTGCGCGGGGCGGGTCCGGCATCGTCGGTGCGCGCACGCATCAAAAGCGATGGCCTTGCGCCGGATGAGGGAGGATCGAACATCGTGCCCGCGTGCCAGGAAAACTCGGCCAGCCCATTCCGGCCGAATTGGTAAACGCAGGCTAAAGAGCCGTGGGAAACAAAAGGTTAATTTTCCGCTGTTCCGGCCCGTCTTCCGGTGCGGCAATCATGGTTGGCGCGCACCCCCGCGCCAAAACCCGATCTTAAAGGTTTTGCACCAGTCTCGGGCCTGTGAAACCGGCCGCCGCAAACATCGCGCCCTCGGTCATGGCGCATCATGGACCCGAAACCGTCGCCCAGCTCGCCGGCAAATATGCGCGCGCATTTTCCGGCGATGGCGCGCGGGTCTTCATCCAGCTCTTCTATTTCTATCTCGTTGCCAACACGCTGACGATCGCCGAGTTCGGCCTGTTTGCAACCGCATCGTCGGTCGGCATCGTCTTGTCGCGCCTGGCCGGTTTCGGCTTCCTGTCGCCGCTCTATCGCGTGGCGACCGTCAAGCCGCACCTGATCGGCGCCTATACGGGCGGCTATGTCGCCGCCTTGGTGTTGTCGCTGCCTGTCGTCGCCGCCGTTGGTGTGAGCGTTCACTTGGCTTTGTTTGCCGGCGCGATGCCGTTGGCCGCCTTTGCGATGATCGTCGCCACCGAGGTGCTGTTCTGGCGCACGCTGGAGGTGGTGATCACCGTCAACAAGGGGCTTGAGCGCTTTGGCCGTGCCTCGATCATCATCGTTTTCGGCTTTTCGGCCAAGGCGGCCGCCGCCGTCGCCCTGGCGCTGTCGCCCGCGCCGGATCTCATGGTCTGGGCGCAAATCTATATCGTCACGCAAGCGCTGATGGCGCTGGTCGCTGTTGCGGTCTTCTATCCCAGGGTGCGGTTGCGCCTGCCGCTTCGCCTGTTCCGCCGCCGCATCCGCGATGCGCTTTCGGTCAGCGGAGCGGAAATCCTGTTCTATCTGCAAAACGAACTCGACAAGCTGATCGTGCTTGCCATGGGTGGACCGGCGCTGGCCGGCCTTTATGCGATCATCATGCGGCTGGTGGACCTGACGGCGATGCCGGTGCGCACGTTTTCCACCTTGCTCACCCAGCGGCTGATGCGCCGTCCGCAACTGCTCGACAGCGTGCGCATGCGTGTCCTGTTCGAGGCCGGCATTTTCGTGCTTTCGACGCTGGGGCTTCTTGCGATCGCCGCCGTGTTCGCCGTCAAGCCGGACATTTTGGGTGACAATGTCGCCCAGGCCGCCCCGCTCATCATCGCGGTCCTGTTCGTGCCGGCCCTGCGCAACCTGATCGAATACCAGGCCGAATTGCTCTACGGTCGCGGCCAGACGGTCACGCGGCTCGTGCTCTATGCGCTCGTCGGCACGCTCAAGGCGGCGCTGATGGTTCTGCTGCTGTCGCACAATTGGGCCGCAGGCCAGTGGCTTGTCTGGCTCAACGCTGTCTTTGCCGTGCTCTATGCGGTGTCGTTTGCCGTCACCTACCGGGCGATGGCCAAGCCGGCCATTCGCGTCTGACGGAAAAGCCGGCCGAACCGGCCAGCCGTCAGGCCGCCTTGGGCGTTGTCCCCAACGTCAATGCCCGGAACCGCTCCGGTTCGATGGCGATAAAGGACTGGACGCCGACGCCGACCTGAAACGGCTTGAGATTGCGCACCACGGCGGCCAGTTCTTCATCGGTGGGGGCCGGATCGAACCATTGCATCGGGCACAGCGTCTCGGCCGTCGGCGCATGGCCTGCGCCATCAAGGACCTGCTCGACATAGGCGCCGTAGATCATGCATTCGGAGAAACGGCGCGAGCGGCCGATCACCGACACCCAGTGGCGTCCATGCAACCGCTCCATATGGTCGCACATGTCGATGACCGTCTGTCGCCGCCAGGTGACGAACTGGGCGATATAGTCGTGATTGGTGCGCTCGGCCGGCGCGATGCCCAGCGTTTCGCCGGCATGGGTGATCCAGTGGGCATGGTCTTTCAGCGCCGACAGTGCGCCGTCGGTCGCCCGAAAAAGGCGGATGTCGTCGCCGGTCCAGATCGCCGACACGTCGAACGGCTTCACGAACACCGTGTCTGAATCGCAGTAGAGCAGACCGTCATCGTCGACCAGCCGCGCGATGGCGATACGCTTGATCTGCTGCACATGCCAGCCATGCAGCGGCAGCGTGCGCGGTGCGACCCAGATGCGCCGGCCGCCCGGCGAGAGCGATGCCGGCACCCGTTTGAGCCACCAGGGCAGCAATTCGGTTTCCGTGACGACCCGGCGCTTTGGCCCCTCAAGCCGGCGGAACAGCGGCGCGTCGACATTGTCGACGAGCAGATAGTGCATGGAATGCCCGGTCACATACCGGTCGATGCTCTCGCACAGGATCGCGCAGCGCGCGAAATCGGGCGCATGGGACGCGGTCACGATGGCGTTCGTCCGGCGCATGATCTAGCGATGCCCCGTCAGCCGCTGGCGTATGACGCGCAGCAGGAATGCCGGATTGCCGACAATGTAACGCCGCCACAAACGACGCGGCTCCTGCCACAGGCGGTACACCCATTCGGCGCGTATCCGCCGCAGCCACAATGGCGCGCGGGGCACCTCGCCCGTGCTCAGGTCGAAAAGCGCGCCGACAGCGATCGGAACCGTGCAATGGTCGGGTGTCAGACGATCCATGACCCATTTTTCCTGCCGCGGCACGCCGAGCGCGACCAGCAGGATGTCGGGCCGCCACTGCGCCAGCTTCTCCAGCAGTTCGGTCTCGCCGGCCGCGTCGATGAACCCGTCGGCGAGCGCGCGATACTCGTGCCGGCCATCGATCGCCGCAAAGCGCTCCGCCGCCAGCCCGGCGACTTTGGGACGGGCACCGAACAGGCCGATCTTCAGCGGCCGGCGCGCCGAGCGCAACAGCGCCGGAACAAAATCGGTGCCGTTGAGATTGGCGCGGAACGCGGCACCGTAGAGCAGCATGGCCGCGATATCGACGCCAACACCATCCGACAGAACCGTGAAGCCGGACAGCGCGGCACGAAACTCGGCATCGCCGACCGCGATGTTGGCGTTGTTGGCGTTCAGAAACGCGATCGGGCGGTACGTTTTGTGTTCGATGGCTGTGTGGATCAGGTCCAGCGCGGCATTGTGGGTCAGGTCATCGACCTCGATGCCCAGAATATCGCGCCGTTCCAAAGGGTCGTCGCCAAAATGGTTCGCAACAATGTCAGTCATGGCCAAGGCTTTTATGTTTTGATCACCGGCAATGCGATGACCCTAACTCGCACGGCCTTTTGTTTGCGTTAATGGCCGGTGGAAAATGCGGCCAGTGCCGGTTTGATCGCCGCATCCATGCCGGCGATCTGGGCGTTGCGGAACGCTGTCGCGTCAAGGTCGGTGACCGATCCGACACGGTGATCGACGATATGTTCCATCAGCAGCCGGGCGAAGTCCCGCCCGGTGTCGGCCGTGCGCACATTGGCCGGCACATTGGCAATGCCGCGCAGCGACGAGCGGGTGGCCACGGCCGGCAGCCCCATTTCGAAGGCTTCGATCGTCTTGAGTTGGACACCGGTTCCGGCCCGGGCCGTCAGCGTCACGATCCGGCATTGCCGGATGAACTGTTTGGCATCGACCACTCGGCCAAGAAAGGTCACGCGCTTGTCGCGTTTTGGAAAACCGGCCGGCAGGGCCCCGGCGACGGCGATCGTGACCTGTTCCGGCAGATGCGGCATCACCTCCTGCAGGAACCATTCAAGCCCTATCCTGTTGGGCGTCCAGGTCCATGTGCCGATCATGCCGGCATCGAAGGGGGGCACCCTTTCGGTCGTCTGCATGGTCGTCGCCGAGAGCGGCATGACCAGGGGAAGGACCGAGGCGCGATCCGAAGCCTCAAGGCCAAAGGCGGCACGGTCCTCCTGCGTCAGCGTCCAGACATGCCGCGCGCCGGCGACGAGCCGCGCCTCCAACACGCGCAGATGGCGCGCTTCGCGGCGATACATGAACCGTTCGACCGGGCTGTTGGCCTGCTGCGCCGCCTCGGCGGCGCTTTGATGTTCGACATTGTGCGCCACGAAGACATAGGGCTTGCGCGTCAGAATGTCCTCAAAGGCTCCTGCGAGCGTCACACCGTTGAGGACGATGGCGTCGTAAGGCCCGATATCGTCCAGCGCGGCGCGAAGGCCCGAACGGGAGACCACACGCAGCTTGGCCGACGCAAACGGCAGACGGTTGCCGACCGCCTTGGCGAGCCAGGCCAGCTTCTGGCCGGTCGAGGCTGTGTCGGTCTTCACGTCCAGTTCGCCCAGGCTCTTGGTCCGCTCTGGAACGGCGAGGGTGCTGCCCGGCCACTGGAAGCCGATATGGCTGACCTTTGCACCGGCGCGCTCCAGGCCATCGACGATGGCCGCATTGGCGATCTCGAACCCGCTTTCAAGCGTGCCGCACGGAACAAGAGAAGAGGCAAATACCAGGTGCATCGCAGGCCGGCCCTGTTGCAAACACGCCCTTATGCGCGCGCAGGTCTGAAGGCGGCCTTAACCGCACCGTGCATGAAACCCATCCTTAACGGCTTTCATGATCTATGCACGGGAGCGGACGGGCCGATCAATGGAGCAGACGGGTCGATGAACCAGAGTCTTACCAACAACATCTCGCATGTGGCCCGGTCTCCCGGCCTCGACATGGCAGCCGTTGACGTTGCCGTCACCATACCGACCTTCCGCCGGCCCGAACATCTCATTCGCACGCTCGACAGCATCGCCGCCCAGAAAACCGACCGGCGCATTGCCATCATCGTCATGGAGAACGAGGCCGAAAAGCGCGAGGGCGCAACGGCCGCTGCCCCCCGGTTCGAGGACGGAACCTATGAGGGTCTTCTGATCATCGCCCACGACCGTGGCAACTGCAACGCCTACAATGCCGGCTGGTTCACCGCCTTCACGCAGTTTCCGAACCTGAAATATGTTTGCGTCATCGATGATGACGAAATCGCCGATCCCGATTGGATCGAAAATCTTTGCACGACATCGGAGCGGTTCGATTGCGCCCTTGTCGGCGGGCCGCAATGGCCGGTTTTCGAGGGCAATCCGGTGGAGAACTGGAAAACCCATCCGGTCTTCACGCCGCATTACGGCGAGACGGGCCCGGTCAGGATCATCTATTCGTCCGGCAATCTGCTGATCCGCAACGATGTGTTGCAGACGTTGCCGCAACCCTACATGGATCTGCAGTTCAATTTCACCGGCGGCGGGGACAGTGATTTCCTGCACCGCGCCAAGGATGCCGGCTTCAGGACCGGGTGGTGCCAGGAAGCGCCCGTGTTCGAGACCATTCCCGAAAGCCGCGTCACATGGGACTGGATCCAGAAGAGATCGCTGCGCAACGGCCAGCTTTCGGCGCGGATCGCCCATCGCCGGCGAACCGGCGAGCCACTGGGCTGGCCGAAAACGATCGCCCACAGCCTGGCCCTTGCCGGCGCGTCGCCGTTGCGGGCCGCGCTGAGCTATGCGCGCCACCGGTCGGTGCTCAACGCGCTTTATCCGGTGCACATCGCACTGGGCCGGATACAATCCGAATTCGGCCATGCCAATGAGCAATACCGCAACCCTGCGGACTGACCGGCCCGCCGGCACCATCCGCCTCACCGCCGACACGCTGCGGCTTGTGCTGGCGACGGCGGTGCTCGCGCTGATCTGGATTTCGCTCGATCCGTTTTCGGCCGGCGGCCTTTACGAGGGCGGCGAATCGAGCTTTTCGCGACAGGGCCGGCTGATCAACCAGCTTGGCTATTCCGTCATGGCGGCGCTGACGTTGGCGACGATCGTGTCATGTGTCGACCGGCGCGTTCTGGTGCGTTTCATATCGGTGCCCTGGCTGATCATGGCGGCGATCATCGCCGCTTCGGCGGTGACCGCGGACGTGTCGGGCACCTGGCGCTCGGTTGCCTTCACGCTGATTGCGCTGGTCATGGCGGCCGCATTGCCGCTGCTGCCGGCAAGGCGGGGCGATTTCGAGACGGCACTGAAGACCGTTTCGCTGGCGCTTTTGGGGCTTTGCTATGCCGGACTCGTGCTCGACCCCGGCGCGGCGATGCACCAGGCAAGCGACCTGGAGGCGCAGCATGCCGGGCTCTGGCGCGGCGTTTTCACGCACAAGAACATCGCCGGCCCGGTCATGGTCATGGTGGGATTTGGCGGCATCTTTCTGGCACGTCGCGGCCATTGGATCGGCGGCACGCTGATCGCCGTTCTGGCCTTCTTTTTCGCGTTCAATGCCGGCTCCAAGACCGCGTTGGCGCTGGCCCCGGTCACGATCGCGCTGGTCCTTTTGCCCGCGCTGTTCGGTCAGCGCCTTTTGGCCGCGATCGCCGCGCTTGTCGCAATCGCCGCCGCCCATGCGCTGACGGTGGGCACCGTGTTCGTGCCGGCATTCGACGCAATTCTGCGGATCTTTCACGAGACGACGACCTTCACCGGGCGAACTGCGATCTGGGACTCTGCCGGCGACTATATGCTGGCCCGGCCCTGGACCGGCTTCGGACTGGACGGGTTCTGGGGAACCGAGTTCCTTTTGTCGACCGAGCAACCCTTCGACAGGTCGTGGGATCCGCGCGGCATTGTCCATGGCCACAACGGCTTTGTCGACATCGCGCTTTTCCTCGGCCTGCCGGGCCTTGCCATGACGATCTGGCTTATTGTTCTGGCTCCGGCCGCCGACTATGTGCGCGCCGGCGCTCGGACGCGCGACGGTGCCCTTGCCGACCTGTTCTTCATGGTCATTGTCTTTGCGGTTCTGGTCTCGGCGCTTGAAAGCTTCTTTTTCCGCCGCGCCGATCCGATCTGGCTGACCACCGTGATCGCCCTTGCCGGCCTGCACCTGACGGCCCGTCTGCCGTTGCGCACCTGATCGGCGCACGATCGCCGCCGCCAAGGCTTGCCTTGTGCGGCCGGCCATTGCAGGTTTGCGCGCCGGAACCGGAAGGGGAGAGGCCGGGTGATTGCCAAGGACATGACGGTCGTTCTGGTCGGGTGCGGCAATATGGGTTTTGCCATGTTGCGCGGCTGGATGGCGAATCGCACGCTGCAGCGGGGCAACGTCCATGTGGTCGAGCCGCTTGATACGCTGCGGATGCGTGCCGAGGAGCAGGGCGTCCATGTGCATTCCACCGCTGCCACGCTGCCCGCCGCCATGGCGCCGGCCATCGTGATCCTGGCGGTCAAGCCGCAGGTGATCGGCGATGTGCTTGCGGACTATGGCCGTTACGCGCGGCCCGGCAGCGACACCACCTTCGTGTCGGTTGCCGCCGGCGTGCGGATCGACCGGCTCGAACGCGCGCTCGCGCCCGGCGCACCGGTGGTTCGCGTCATGCCCAACACGCCTGCCGCCGTTGGCCAGGGCGCGATGGTCATCTGCGCCAACCCGTCCGTCTCCAAGCGCCAGCTTGCCGCCGTCCGGCAATTGATGGAGGCCGGCGGTGAGGTGACCGAGATCGCCGACGAGACGTTGATGGACGCGGTCACCGCCGTATCCGGATCGGGTCCGGCCTATGTGTTTCATCTGATCGAGACGTTGGGCGCGGCCGGCCGCTCCGCCGGGCTGCCCGACGACATTGCCGGCCGTCTGGCGATGCAGACCGTTTTCGGCGCCGCCGCCTATGCGCGCCAGAGCGCCGATGATCCGGGCACGCTGCGCGAGCAGGTCACCAGCCCGAACGGCACCACGGCCGCCGCGCTGGACGTTCTGATGCGCCCCGGCGGGCTCTCGGCGCTGATCGAGGAGGCGGTTCAGGCCGCGCGCGACCGCGCCGTCGAGCTTGGCCGATGACCTATCGCGTCCACGGCTCGCCGATCTCGCGCATGACGCGGGTCACATGGATGCTCGAAGAGCTGGGCGAGCCTTATGAACTGGTCCATGCCCGGCTGGGCACGCGCGATCTTGTCGGCCTGTCGCCTTCCAACAAGGGGCCGGTGCTTGTCGATGATGACTTCATCCTGACCGACAGCGCGGCGATCTGCCTCTATCTGGCCGACAAGCATGGCGATGCGGGCTTGGGGCCGCGTGATGCGCGCGAACGCGCGCAAATGGAAAGCTGGATGCTGTTTGCGCTGGCCGAGTTCGAGGCGGTGATGTGGACCAAGATCAAGCATCGCGTGCTTCTGCCAAAGGAGATGCGGCTTGATGTCGGTCCCTGGCTCACCCGGGAATTTGCGCGCGAACTCAAGACCTTGCATCGGCGCTTGGGCGACAATGCCTTTGCGATGGGCGACCGCTTCACCTGTGTCGATATCATTCTGGGCCACTGCGGGCGCTGGGCGATGTACGCCAAGTTTCCGATCGACAGCGAGCGCGTCGCTGCTTATTTCGAGCGCGTTCTGGCGCGGCCTGCCTATGGCCGTGCGGTTGCGGCCGAGGAAGCGCTGGCCGCGCACGGCAAGGCCGAAAGCTGACGATTGCGCGGGTCCAACCCGCTTGACGCACCCATTCAGCCATTGCACAAGCGCGCAAATTGTCCGCAAATGAAGACAATTGGTACAATAGGGCCGGGCACAGCGCTGCATGATCACAGTTGAATCCGTTTCCAAGCAGTTCGGTGGCGTGCACGCGGTGCGGGACGCATCGATGAGCATCGCCAAGGGGTCGATCACCGGTCTGATCGGCCCGAACGGCGCGGGCAAGACGACGCTCTTCAACATCATAGCAGGCAACATCGCGCCCAGCAGCGGCACCATCCTGCTCGACGGCGAGGATGTGACTGGCCTGCCGCCGCACGAACTGTTTGCCAAGGGCCTTCTGCGTACCTTTCAGATTGCCCACGAATTCTCCACCCTCACCGTTCTTGAGAACCTGATGATGGTGCCCGGCGATCAGGCCGGCGAAAGCCTTTTGAACGCCTGGTTCTCGTTCGGCGAGGTGCGTCAGCAGGAAAAGGCGATCCGCGAACGCGCGCTGGAGGTCATCGACTTCCTCAATCTGAGCCATCTGACGCAGGAGTTGGCCGGCAACCTGTCCGGCGGCCAGAAAAAGCTCGTCGAACTGGGCCGCACCATGATGGTCGATGCCAAGGTGGTTCTGCTCGACGAGGTCGGCGCCGGCGTCAACCGTACGCTTTTGAACGAGGTTGGCGACGCGATCATCCGTTTGAACCGCGAGCGCGGCTATACGTTCTGCATGATCGAGCACGACATGGATTTCATTGGCCGGCTTTGCGATCCGGTGATCGTGATGGCCGAGGGATCGGTTCTGGCGCGCGGCACCGCCGACGAGGTGCGCAACAACGAACAGGTGATCGAGGCCTATCTGGGGCGCGGCCTGAAGAACGCGCCGCGCAAGAAGCTTGCCGAACAGGCCGGGGAAGGCGCCTGATGTATCTGATCGGACAGGGCATGACCGGTGGCTATGGCGGCGCCGACATCATCAAGGACTGCACCATCGGCGTCGACAAGGGCGAGATCGCGGTGATCGTCGGCCCCAATGGCGCCGGCAAGTCGACGGCGATGAAGGCGATGCTCGGCATGCTGACGATCCGCCAGGGCCATGTTCGTCTGGGCGACAAGGACATCACACGGCTGACGCCGCAGGCGCGGGTCGGTGAAGGCATCGCGTTCGTGCCGCAGACCAACAATGTCTTCACCGGGATGAGCGTCGAGGAAAACCTCGAAATGGGTGCGTATCTGCGCCGCGACGACATCCGCCATACCATGGCACAGATCTATGACCTGTTCCCGATCCTCAAGGAGAAACGCCGCCAGAATGCGGGCGAGTTGTCCGGCGGCCAGCGCCAACAGGTCGCCGTGGGCCGTGCCCTGATGACGCGGCCGTCCGTGCTGATGCTGGACGAGCCGACCGCCGGCGTCTCGCCGATCGTCATGGGCGAACTGTTCGACCGGATCATCGAGGTGCGCGACACCGGCCTTGCGGTGCTGATGGTCGAGCAGAACGCCCGCCAGGCGCTGGAGATTGCCGACCGGGGCTATGTGCTGGTCGGCGGCGTCAACTGGCGCGAGGGCACGGGCGAGGAACTGCTTGCCAATCCCGAAGTCCGCAAATCGTTTCTGGGGGGCTGACATGCCGGAGGCGACCGACATTCTCAATGCGCTGGTCCTGATGACCAATTTCGTCTTCGTGCCGGCGCTCGCCTATGGCAGCCAGTTGGCACTCGGCGCGCTCGGCGTGACGCTGGTCTTCGGCATTTTGCGCTTTGCCAATTTCGCCCATGGCGACCTGATGGCGTTCGGCACGACTATCGTCATCCTGATGACATGGGGCCTGCAGGCGCAGGGCATCACCGCCGGCCCGGTGCCGACCGCGCTGATCGCGCTGGTTCCGGCGATCCTGGTCACGGCCATCGCCGCGATTCTGATCGACCGGTCCGTCTTCGGCTTTTACCGAAAGCGCCGCGCCGCGCCGGTCGTGCTCGTCATCGCCTCGGTCGGCGTGATGTTCATGCTGTCGGCCATCGTCCGTTTCATCATGGGCACCGACGACCGTCGTTTTTCCGATGGCGAGCGGTTCATCATCCGGGCGCGCGAATTCCGCGAGATGACCGGCCTTGACGAGGGGCTGGCGATCCAGACGACCCAGGCGCTGACCGTCGGTGTCGCCATCGTTACCGTGACAGCGCTTTTCGTCTTCCTGCGCCGTTCGCGCACCGGCAAGGCGATGCGCGCCTATTCGGACAATGAGGATCTGGCGCTTTTGTCGGGCATCAATCCCGACCGCGTCGTGCTCATCACCTGGATCATCGCCGCCGCGCTCGCCACCATCGCCGGCGCGCTCTACGGGCTCGACAAGAGCTTCAAGCCGTTCACCTATTTCCAGCTTCTGCTGCCGATCTTTGCGGCCGCCATTCTGGGCGGTATCGGCCAGCCGATCGGTGCGGTCGTCGGCGGTTACATCGTCGCCTTTTCCGAGGTGATGATGACCTACGCCTACAAGCGCTTTGCCACCTATCTGGTGCCTGAGACCTGGGCGCCGGAGGGGCTGCTGCAATTCCTGGGCACCGACTACAAGTTCGCCGTCTCGTTCATCATTCTGGTGGTCGTGCTGCTGATCCGGCCGACCGGCATCTTCAGGGGGGCGGTGATCAAATGACCGACACGACCGTCGAGACCGCCGCAGAGGCGACATCCGCCGATACCGACAAGCCGGTGCACGCCATTGTCGAACGCAAGGCCTCGCCCTGGCGCGCGCCGCTGGCCTTCCTGGCCATGGGACTGGCGCTGGTGGCCACCGGCTGGTTCCAGTCGCCGGCCGTCGCGCTGACCATTTTGAACATGAGCCTGGTCTCGGCCATCATGGCCATGGGGCTGAACCTGCAATGGGGCTATGCGGGCCTGTTCAATGCCGGCGTGATGGGCTTCACCGCGCTCGGCGGGGCCACCGCCGTCGTCATATCCCATCCGCCCGTCATGGAGGCACTGGGGGCCGGCGGCCGCGAGCTGGCGCTGTCGGCCCTGATCGCGGTGGCGATCATCGCGACGGTCATGTTCATCGCCTCGGCGACGCGCGGGCGTTTTCGCTCGTTCCTGATCTTCGTGACGGTGATCGCCGGCTACATTGCCCTGCGTCCGGTCTTCGGCGCCGCCGTCGGCGCGGTGGAGGCGGTCGATCCGGCCCGCACCGGCTTCATCGGTGGGCTCGGCCTGCCGATCACCCTGTCCTGGGTCGCCGGCGGCGTGGTCGCCGCGGGCGTTGCCTGGATCATCGGCAAGGTCGCACTCGGCTTGCGCACCGACTATCTGGCGATCGCCACGCTCGGCATTTCCGAGATCGTCGTTTCCGTCCTGAAGAACGAGGATTGGCTGGTGCGCGGCGTCAAGAACGTCACCGGCTTGCCGCGCCCGGTGCCCTATGAGATCGACCTCCAGCAGCAGGCCTGGTTCTCCGATCTGGTCGAACAGGTCTATGCCGGCCGGCTCGCCGCGATCACCGACGCGGCGGCGCGCGAGGATGCGTTGCGCCGGTTCATCGTCGAAGGCTCCGGCCATTTCGTCAAGATCGCCTATGCGGGCCTCTTCACCATCGTGCTGCTGATCCTTCTGGCACTGTGCGTCCGGGCACTCAATTCGCCCTGGGGCCGCATGATGCGCGCCATCCGCGACAATGAGGAGGCGGCCGCGGCGATGGGCAAGGACATCACGCGGCGCCATTTGCAGATCTTCATTCTGGGGTCGGCGATCATCGGCATCGCGGGCGCCATGATGACGACGCTCGACGGCCAGTTCACGCCGGGCACCTACAACCCGCTGCGCTTCACCTTCCTGATCTGGGTGATGGTGATCGTCGGCGGCTCGGGCAACAATCTGGGCGCGGTGCTGGGCGGGTTCGTCATCTGGTTCACCTGGGTGCAGGCCGAACCCGCCGGCGCCTTCATCATCGAACAGATCACCCGCGACATGGACCCGTCGACACCGCTCTATCAGCATCTGCAGGATATCGCCGCGCCGTTCCGCCTGTTCGTGATGGGCTTCGTGCTGCTTCTCTTCCTGCGCTTTTCGCCCAAGGGCATCCTGCCCGAAAAGGTCCGCCATAGCTAACGGTCATGCCGGCCGAGCGATCAAACGACGTCACCTTGACGCCGGTTAATGACATTGCGGGTCGGGCATGATTGTGTGATGCGCGGTTCGGCGAAACGGCGCACGGATCGGTTTGCGGGAATCAGCCTTGATGGAGAGCATGATGGACAATCTGGCAGGACTGGGACTTTTCTTCGGCGGATTGGGCCTCTTTTTTGTCGGCGCTGGCGTGATCTGGTGGGTCTCGTTGCAAGACCGGCAAACCAGGCGCGATGCCGCGGGACAATCTGCGCCGGGCGGCTGACCGTCCCCATTTGCGCGATGTCCCGATTGTCACGGAGACAAGTTTCGCCTTGAGGGCTGCTCCTCCCCGGTGCGATGACCATCGCTCCGGATCGGAGGATTTGCCGTGCGTGCGCAGCCTGACAGTTCGAAAACCGGCGTCATGCTGGCCGGCATCTGCCTTCTCATTCTGGGCATCATGCCGATCATCGCCAACAGCCGGCCCGGCGGCTTCGGCGCGCTGTCCTTCGCCTTCTTCCTGTCGGTCTGGCAGCTTGTCTTCTCACTGCCGCTGCTGCTGCGCGGGCTCGCTGCAACCGACAAGGGCATTTTCGGAGCGGATGTCGATCGTGCGGCCAAAAGGCGAACCCTGACGGTCCTCGTGTCAACCGGCATCATTTTCGGCCTGTCGACCTATGCCTATGTGCTGGCGGTCGAAAAGGCCGGCGCGGTCAGCGCGGCGATCGCCATCGTTTCCTATCCGCTGTTCGCGATCCTGTGGGAGACGCTGTTCCTGGGCCGCCGCAAGACCGTGTTCGAGCTTGGCCTGACCGGTCTTCTGGTCATCGCGCTGTTCTATCTGGCCACCGGCGGGACGTGGCGGATCGACGGCTTTTCCGTCTGGTTCCTGTTTGCGCTCTCCGTGCCGTTCCTGTGGAGTGTCGCCCATGTGATCATCAAGGAAATGCTCGGCCGCACCCCGATCACGCCGGCGCAGATCACCTTCATCCGCGTGTTGGTCTCCTCCCTGTTTCTCGGCGTGGTGTTGTTGGCGACGACCGATATCCGATCGGTGATGGGCGATCTGGCCAACCTGCCGTTCCAGACCTTCGCGCTGGCCATGGGCCTTGTCTATTATGTCGAACTGATCCTCTGGTTTCACGCGGTACGCACGATCGACGTGTCGCTGGCCAGTTCGATCACCGTGCCCTGGCCGGCGCTGACCATGGTGCTCGCCATCGTCTTTCTGGGCGAGCCGGTCGCCGCCTATCAGATCGTCGCCTTCGCCATCGTCGCCGTCAGCATTTACGGGCTGATCCTCGCCGATGCCCGCAAGCGTCCCGTTCCAGTGTGAGCACGTTCAGCGATAGCGTTCGACGAACCGTCTGAGGATCTGTTCAGGCATGGTCACGCTCTGGGCGTGGCAGGCGGCGATCAGCCGGTCGGCATCGGCGGGGTCGAAATAGCCGTGATCCTTGTAGATGCGGATGCGCTGTTCGAACACCGCGCCATCGGCCTCGGGGTGGAATTGCGTCGCATAGACATTGTGCTTGTGGCGGATCATCTGGAACGGGCATGTGTCCGACGCCAGAAGGTGTGCGCAGCCGTCGGGCAGCGTCTGCACCGCCTCCTTGTGGCCGACAAAGGCGAGGAAGTCGTCCGGCAAACCGTCGAGCAGCGGGTCGGCCTGCCCGTCATCGGTGACATGGCACTGAACCGCGCCGATCGGCTCGGAATAGCGCCCCTTGCTCACCGGCGCGCCCAGATGCGCGGCGAGAATGCCGATGCCGTAACAGCAGCCCATGTAGGGAATGTCACGGTCGGTGATCGCCGGCATCAGGCCGAAGATCGCGTCCTCGATGCGCGTGTCCATGTCGGACTTGGTGTCCTCGGGATCGCTGACGCAGCCGGGCCCGCCGCCGACGATCACGCCGGCATAGTCGGCAAGGTCGAGATCGGCCGGGATCGGTTCGCAATCGAGCCGGATGCGGTGTGTTTCGCTTCGCTCCAGCCCGCCCTTGTCGATGAGCGCCTCATACTCGCCGTCCGAGGCGTCGGTCTCCGGGCGCAATTGCAGGATGAGAAAAGGCTTCATGCCCGCCTGATAAAGCCTTTGACGGCCAGATGGAAACAGTTCCGTTCAGCGGGCGGCGGTGCGTCCGGCGGGCAGGTCGGTCTTGCCGGCGACCAGCGGATAGAGCACCGCCAGCGCCAGGACCAGGAACACCATCTCCAACGCGAAAACCGGCAGATAGGGCGTCGCCGCGCCATAGGTGCCGGTGACCGGCATGGCGACGATCACGTCGCGGATGATGCCGCCGATCGAGATCGCAAGGCCCGCCGCCGTCGCCTGCACCGCACCCCAGGCGCCCAGCGCCAGCCCGACCTGTTCGCGCGGCGCCGCGCGCATCGTCGCGGTCAGCGTGCCGTGGCCGAAAAGGCCCGCGCCGAAGCCGAGAAGGGCGATGCCGGCGACCAGCAATGCCGGCGAATTGCCCGGCGCGGCAATGATGATCGCGGCAAAGGCGGGAAGGCCGGCGAGCGCGCCATGGCCAGCCAGCGCCATCGGATCGTAGCTGCGGCTGAGCACGCGCGAGGCGAGCGCGAAGCCGATCAACCCGCCGACCGCGAAGACGGCGGTCAGCTTGGTCGTGTCTGCGACCGACAGGCCGAGCACCTGGCCGCCGAACGGCTCGAGCAGCACCTCGGCCATGCCGAAGCCCATCGTGCCCAGCGCGATCACGACCAGCCGCCGCCGCACCTGATGGCCGGCCACGAAGGCGCGCCAGCTTTCGCCGAAATCGGGTTTGACCTCCGGCGCCATGGCGCGTCTGCGGTCGCGCGGCTCCTGTTTCCACAGCGCCAGAACGTTCAGGATGATGGTGACGACCGCCGCGCCCTGAACGACGCGGATCAGCTTGCCGGGCGTGTAATCATGCAGCAGCCAGCCAAAGACCAGCGCGCTGACGCCCATGCCCGCCAGCAGCATCACATACATCAGCCCGACGACGCGCGGCTGCGCTTCCGGCGGAGCAAGGTCGGTGGCCAGCGCAAGGCCGACGGTCTGCACCATGTGCACGCCGGCGCCGACCAGAAGGAAGGCGATGGCCGCGCCGCTGAGCCCGATCCAGGCGGGCGCGTCGGCCGCCTCGGCATAGCCCGACAGGACCAGCAGTGCGAACGGCATGATCGCAAAGCCGCCGAACTGCAGCATCGTGCCCTTCCAGATATAGGGCACGCGGCGCCATCCCAGCGCCGATGTGTGGATGTCGGAGCGAAAGCCGATCAGTGCGCGGAAGGGCGCGAACACCAATGGCAGGGCCAGCATGATGGCGACCAGCGATGCCGGCACCGCCAGTTCGACGATCATCACGCGGTTGAGCGTGCCGACGATCAGCACCAGCGCCATGCCGACGGACACCTGGAAGAGGGAAAGGCGCAGGAGCCGGCCGAGCGGCAGGTCTTCGCTCGCCGCGTCGGCGAACGGCAAAAAACGGGGCGCAAGGCCCGACAGGGTTCTGACGGCGGTTTGCTTAAGACGGTTCATGCCATGGCCCTCGGCATCGTCACGTCGTCCGGCCGGTCGCATCGGCCAGAAGACCCGCATCGCGCATCCCTCCGAAGGGAGCCGGGGGAGGTCGTCCTCGGCCGCCTACGGGGGTCCGCGCCGCGGTCGCTATTCGACCGACTGGCGCCGATCGGTGACCATCGCGGCCTCGGCGGGGTCATCGAACGTCACGGTTGCACTGCGTCCGTCGGGCAGCACCACGGTCGCGGTCTGCGTCTCGCTTGCCCGCTGGCCGAAATAGACCGACGCGGTCTCCCCACCGGTCGCCACCGGTGCGTTGACAGCGGCCATGCCCGTGCCCAGCGGTTCACCGGACAGGAAGTCCGACACCCAGGTCGTGTTGCTCAGAACGGCGACGTGGACAGCGAACGAGCCGACGGCAACCGCGCTGAGGAACAACGGAACGCCGACGGTGGGTTTCACGACGAGCCAGATTTTCGAATTGTTCATGGTGAAGCCCCCTTATCCGAGCCAGGGCGTGGTGACGGCCACCAGCAGGTGCGCAAGAAGAGCGATGAAGCCGAACACGCGCGTGCCATCAATGATGTGCTTGTGCAGCTCCTCCGCCTCGGGAACGGTCAGGCCGGTCGGCCAGACCTTTTCGGGATCATACTCCATTGATGGTTCCTTCCTGTTTCAATGGACAGCGAAGACCGCTTCCCCCCACGCCCGCGAACAGGCGGAAGCATCGACGGTCGGCCATGCCGACAAAGCCCGAAGGGCCGACCCGGCACGACCATCGGATAAACTGTCACACAATGTTGACAGATGCAAATGTAAAATGCAATTTACAACAACTCCGTGATCCCTGCGCAACACGCGCCGAGCCGTTGGTGGGGTGGTCGGGGTTGGCGGGCGGCATCAGCCTCTTGCTGGCATTGCCGATCGCTCTATTTTGGACGAATGGCTGATTTCCGGGACGGCAGGGCGGGGTGTCCGGCCAGCGGCGAATGGAGGGATCATGAGCACCATCATCACAAGGCTTTACGCGAGCAAAGACGCGGCCAAATCCGTGGCGTCCCGGCTGAAGCAGGAAGAATATCGCGCCGGCGATGTTGATGTGATCACGAAGGGTGGCAAGGGTGGCCTGAAAACGCTCAAGGCCGACATTTCCGCCGCCGGCGTCTATCCGAACGCTGCGGCCACCTATGCCGAGCGCGTTGCAGACGGCGATGTCCTGCTCGTGGTGCGGGCACCGATTGGACAGGCGGTCAAGGCCAGGGCGATCGTCGACGAGGTCGCTTCGATCGATGCCGGCGTCAAATATACCGAGGTCTACAAGGGCACCGGAACATCCAGCGCGCGTCTGGCGCGCCAACGCCATCTGCCGCCGCTTCTGCCCAACGAAGCGAAGATCATGACCGATGACGGGCTGATCAGTTCCGGCACGCCGTTTTCCTCGCTGTTCGGCATTCCGCTCCTGACGGGCGGCCGCACCGGCAAGGCCCGCCTGATGACCAGGCGCACCACGCCCTTCTCATCGCTTCTGGGTCTCGGCCTGCTTGCGCGCAATTCGGGTCGCTCGCAGTTGATGACGCAGAACACCACGCCGTTTTCGTCGATGTTCGGCCTGCCGCTGCTCAAGGAACGGCGCTGAGCAAGACGCTTGCGGGGCGCCTGCCCGGCGCTTTGACGGTGCCACAACGGGCTGTGTAGCCCGGCTGCTGCTTCACTGACACGAAACGTGATCGGCATCCGCCCGCGGCGCCGAATTCTTGCGCCATTTGTCCGCCAGCATCCGCTCGCCGGGCAATGGGAGTAAGACAATGCGTCAAGCAAAGATTCACTGGGCCGGCCAGCCGCCGCGAGCCAATCGCGCACGGGCTGCCGCGGCCACCGAGAGCTGGGCGCCGCCCGCTGCCCTTTATTCCGGCATGGCGGGACTGGGCCTTGCGGCCGGCGCCATGCTGATCGCGGCCGGGCTCGCCCGCCAGCCCGACATCGGTGCCATGCAGGCCGCGGCCGTGCCGGCGGCCGAGACCTTGCCGGCACCGGCCGCACGACCCGCCGAACCGGTCGCGATCGCGGCAGCAACGGACACCGAAGACCGCGTCGCACAAACCTCGGCGGTTGTGGCGGAAACGCCGGCCACGCCGCCGGCCGCCGCTGCGCCGGTGGCAGCGCGGTTCGGCGGCACTGCCCCGGCATCGCAGAGCGCACCGCCCCCGTTTGCCGCGCCGGCATCGGACGCTGGCCGGCCCGGTTCCGGCCTTGCCGCCTTTGCCGGCGGCGATGCGCCCGTCCGCGCCCCGCTGGCCGTCCAAACCGGGACCGCGCCGCAAACCGTCGAGGTGGCGGAAACGGAAGCCGAGGTGCTGGCGATCGAGGCACGGCTGGCCGCTGAAGGCGATCCGAATTTCCGTCTGCCACCGGAAACCGCGACCGAAACGGTCGAACCGGCTGCTCTGGCGTCGGCACCTGCATCAAGTTCCAGCAGCGATCCGGCGAACGCGGCGGTCGGCGCCACCAACGGCCTGCCCGCTGCCTGGGCGCGCGAACATGTCAATCTGCGCGCCGGCCCGGATAATGATGCGCGGGTTCTTGCCATCATTCCCGGCAATGCGGCCTTTGCCTCCGCCGATGGATGCGACCATTGGTGCGAAGCGGTCTATGAGGGCCAGTCGGGCTTTGTCTACGGCAGCTTCATCCGCCGCGATGCGCCCTGACGGGCCGCACGTCTTTTCCGGTGACAAACAAAAACCCCGGCGCGATGGCCGGGGTTTTCCGTTCGGTGCGCCCGATGGCGGGTTCCGTCACTTGACTTCGAGCGTGTCCCAGGCGCCGTCGCCAACCTGCAGCACCCGATAGGTGCCGGCCGCTTCGCCCACCTCGGTGAACTCGACATTGGTGGCGCCGACATAGTCGATCTCTTCGCCATTGGCGACCATTTCGAGCGCCTTGGCCAGTTCGCCGGGGCCGATCTGTTCGCCGGGCGCGTTGGCCAGATCCATGATGTTGCCGGCGATCGCGCCGCGGTCCGCGCTGCCGGCCTTCTGCATGGCGAGGATCATCAGCGCGGCCGCATCATAGCTCTCGCCGCGATAGGGGCCCGAGCCGTCGCCCACCTGCTCGGCGAACATGGCGTTGAACGTATCGACGAAATCGCCTTCGGCGCCCGGCGCGGTGCCGATCGTCGTCACATCGCCCAGGCCCGGCAGGTCGAGCAGCGAGTCGCCGATCATGCCGTCGCCAAGATAGAAGGTTTCGAACGCGCCGGTGTCGATTGCGCCTTCCATGACGCCGCGGCCGCCCTGGTCGACATAGCCGAGCACGGCCAGTGCATCGCCGCCGGCGGACGCCAGTGCGCCCACTTCGGCCGAATAGTCGCCGCGCCCGTCTTCATGGGCCGCGGTGATGGTCACCGTTCCGCCCATCGCCTCGAACGCCGACTGGAACGAATCCGCAAGGCCCTTGCCATAGTCGTTGTTGGTGTAGGTGATCGCGATCGATTCCACCCCGTTGCCCATCACCACTTCGGCCAACACTTCGCCCTGGCGCGCATCGGACGGCGCGGTGCGGAAGAACAGGCCATTGTCCTCGATCGTGGTCAGCGCCGGCGAGGTGGCCGACGGCGAGATCATCAAGACACCGTTGGGGATGGCCGCATTGTTGGCAACCGCCGTGGTCACGCCCGAGCAGTCCGCGCCCATGATCGAAACGACGCCGTCCGAGGTGATCAGCCGTTCGGCCGCTGCGGTCGCCGCTGCGGCGTCCACGCAGGTGGAATCGGCACGCACGGGCTCGATCGTCATGCCGCCCAGGAACAGGCCGGATTCATTGACTTCGCTGATGGCCATTTCCGCGCCGGCCGCCATGTCGGGCGTTAGCGATTCGATCGGGCCGGTGAAGCCCAGAATGATGCCCATCTTGACGTCTTCGGCCTGGGCGGCCGCCGTCAATGCCAGAACGCTGGCTGCGGCGAGAAGCGTTTTCTTCATGACTGAGTAAACTCCCTGTTGAACTCCGTCGGCCCGGCCGCGCCCACATCGTCGGGGCGCCGGGCCACGTGGGCGGAGTTAATCGCAACGGCGCACGCAAGACAAGCCAAACCGTTACCGAATGGTGAACGCGCCGGCGGCGGGGTTGCAAGCGGTGTCAGCGACCGTGGAACGAAAAGTCGGGCAGGGAGTTGAAGGCGCTGCGCAGCGCTTCGCTCCACCCTTCGGAGATCGTCGCGTAATAGGCATCGCCCTGTTCGATGCGGCCCCAGGCGCCCAGTTCGAAACTGTCGCGCTCATAAATCTGGAAGTCGAGCGGCAGGCCGACCGACAGGTTCGCCTTGATGGTGGAATCAAAGGAGACCAGCAGCAGCTTGATGGCGTCTTCGAAGCTCATGTCCGGATCGTAGGCCCGCACCAGGATCGGCTTGCCATATTTGGTCTCGCCGATCTGGAAGAAGGGTGTGTCGCCGCTCGCCTCGACGAAATTGCCCTCCGGATAGATCAGGAACAGACGCGGCTCGGAGCCCTTGATCTGTCCACCCAGAATGATCGTCGCATTGAAGGCGGCATCGGCGCTCTGGCCGGCCGGCGCATGGCTCTGCACCACCTCGCGCAGCGTGTCGGCGACCATGCGCGCCACCTGGAACATGGATGGCGCCTCAAGGATCGTCGGCTGCCGGTCGCCGGGTGCCTTGGAACGCTCGTCGAGCAGGCTGACGACCGCCTGCGTGGTGGCAAGGTTGCCCGCCGTCATCATCACGATGGCCCGGTCGCCCTTGGTCTGCCAGTGGAACATCTTCTTGAAAACGGAGATGTTGTCGACGCCCGCATTGGTGCGCGTGTCGGACATGAAGACCAGCCCCCTGTTGAGGGTCAGGCCGACGCAATAGGTCATGAAAGGGTCCCCGAATCGCTCCGCGTTGCACCGATCATTGCTGCACTTG
Source organism: Roseitalea sp. (assembly GCA_017642895.1). Classification (GTDB taxonomy): domain Bacteria; phylum Pseudomonadota; class Alphaproteobacteria; order Rhizobiales; family Rhizobiaceae; genus Roseitalea. The sequence goes on along the minus strand of JAEPON010000013.1, from coordinate 70,994 downwards.
CAATGTGACAGCCATCTCTTCGGTTCCCGCGCCCACAAGAAGTCCTGAGATCGGCGCCGCCTCGCGATAGTCGAGCCCCGTCGCCACCCGCACATAGCGCTCGTCGGGCGAGATCGCGTTGGAGACGTCAAAGCCCACCCAGCCAAGCCCGGCAATGTGCGCTTCCGCCCAGGCATGGGTGGCATCCTGCTGGATACGGTCGTTCATCATCAGATAGCCCGAGACATAGCGCGCCGGATAGCCAAGCATGCGGGCCAGCGCGATGAAGATGTGGGCATGGTCCTGGCAGACGCCATGGCCCGCTTCCAGCGCCTCTTCGGCGGTGGTGCCCGTGTCGGTGTTGCCCGGATCGTAGCGCACCACCGCCTCGATCGCGTTCATCAGCGCGTGCATGTTGGCCACATCGTCGCTGGCGCCCGCCTGCGCCATCTCGCGCGCCATCTTGCGCAGGCCCGGCCCCGGCCTGGTCAGCGGCGTTGGCCGGCGGAAGTACCACAGCGGCGCAAAGCCCCCTTGCGGGCCGACGATGCCGGTGCCGTTGGTCGAGTCCACCGTGCCGTACGAGTGGATCACCACCTCGGTCGCGTCGGGCTCGAAGCTGACCAGTTCGACATGATTGTTGTGCTGGTCGTCATAGGAAAGCTGCTTTTGGCCGCCGGTGATCTCGGTTTGCCATTGCTGCACCGTCTGGCCGGCGCGCGATTTGGGCGTCAGCCGCACCTGCTGCAGGGCATGCCGCGCCGGCCGGTCATATTGGTAGCGGGTGGTGTGGGAGATGGTCAGCAGCATGGATCACTCGTGAAACCGGTAATCGCGTTCGATCTGGATGCCGAGCGCCTGGTTGTCGGCGATGAAGCCGCTGAGAAATTCATGCAGGCCCTCATCGAGGATCGCATCGATCGGCTTGTTCTGGAAGCTGTGAAAGCGCGCATCGGCCATGGTGTGCGAGTGCGGCCGGGTTCCGTGATCGGCTTCCAGATAGCCCAGATTGTTGCTGATCTTGGCATAGCAGAAGGCAAGGCTGCGCGGCAGCCGCCGGTCGAGGATCAGGAAATGGGCGATGTCGCGCGGATTGGGATCGCCGCGCGTCACCCAGCGATAGGATTGATAAGCCGAGACCGAGCGCAGGATCGTCTCCCACTGCACATTGTCCATGGTCGAGCCGACCAGCGACAGGGACGGCAGCAAGACGTAATATTTGACGTCGAGAATGCGGGCGGTGTTGTCGGCGCGTTCGAGGAAGGTGCCCAGCCGCGCGAAGTCGAAGATCTCGTTGCGCAGCATCGTGCCGTGCAGCGCGCCGCGCACCAGCGCGCTCTGCTGGCGGATAGCGGCGAGCACGGCGGGTAGGTCGCGGTCCCGCACCGGCCGCGACAGTACCTCGTTGAGCGTCATCCAGCACTCATTGACCGCCTCCCAGACCTCGCGGGTCAGCGCGGTCCGCACAAGCCGCCCATTGTCGCGCGCCTGGGCGATCACCGAAAGCACGCTTGAGGGGTTGGCGCGGTCGCGCAGCAGGAAATCGATGACGGCGGAGGCCTCGAACTGGCCGTGGCGTTCGACATAGGCATCGCGCACGCCGGCGGTTGCGACCACCGATTCCCATTCCTTTTCCGCCGTTGCCGAACGCGTCAACGCGATGCGGAACCCGGCATCGACCAGCCGCGCGGTGTTTTCGGACCGCTCCAGATAGCGGAACATCCAGAATATGCCGCCCGCGGTCTTACCCAGCATCAGCGCAATCCCTTGTGTGCCGCCGGCCGGCGGACGCGCTGGGCATGCCCGCTACTCATCGAGCACCCATGTGTCCTTGGTGCCGCCGCCCTGCGACGAGTTCACCACCAACGATCCCTTTTTGAGCGCCACGCGCGTCAGCCCGCCGGGCGTGATCTTGATGCCGTTGGGCGAAACCAGCACGAACGGCCGCAGATCGACATGGCGCGGCGCCAGCCCCGCCTTGGTCAGGATCGGCACGGTCGACAGCGACAGGGTCGGCTGCGCGATATAGTTGCCGGGCCTGGCCTCAAGCTTCTTGCGGAAGGCGGCGATCTCCTTCTTCGACGCCGCCGGGCCGACCAGCATGCCGTAACCGCCCGAACCGTGCACCTCCTTGACGACCAGATTGTGCAGATTGTCCAGCACATGGGCGAGCGCGTCGGGCTCCGAGCACCGCCAGGTCGGCACGTTCTTCAGGATCGCCTTTTCGCCGGTATAGAATTCGACGATCTCGGGCATGTAGGAATAGATCGCCTTGTCGTCGGCAATGCCGGTGCCCGGCGCATTGGCGATCGTGATGTTGCCGGCCCGGTAGACGTCCAGGATGCCCGGCACGCCGAGCATGGACGCGGGGTTGAAGTTCAGCGGATCGAGGAAATCGTCATCGACGCGCCGGTAGATCACGTCGATTGGCTGGTATCCGCGCGTCGTGCGCATCGCCACCCGACCGTCCACGACGCGCAGATCGTGGCCCTCGACCAGTTCGGCGCCCATCTGGTCGGCCAGGAACGCATGCTCGTAATAGGCCGAATTGTGGATGCCCGGCGTCAGCACCGCGATCGTCGGCGTTCCGGCCGAACGGTTGGGCGGCGCGCAGGCGGCCAGCGAGCGGCGCAGATTGCGCGGATAGGTGCTGACGGGCTGCACCGCCACCGACGAGAACAGTTCGGGGAACATGTGCAGCATCGTTTCGCGGTTTTCCAGCATGTAGGAAACGCCCGAAGGCGTGCGCGCATTGTCCTCCAGCACGTAGAAATCGTTCTCGCCGGTGCGCACCAGATCGGTGCCGACAATATGGGTGTAGACGCCGCCCGGCGGTTTCAGGCCGATCATCTGCGGCAGGAAAGCCTCGTTGCCGGCGATCAGCTCGACCGGGATGCGCCCGGCGCGCAGAATCTCCTGGCGGTGATAGAGATCGTGCAGGAAGGCGTTGATCGCGGTGACGCGCTGTTCGATGCCGCGCGACAGGCGCGCCCATTCGCGGCCCGAAATGATGCGCGGCACCACATCGAACGGGATCAGCCGTTCGGTCGCATCCGCCTCGCCATAGACATTGAAGGTGATCCCCATGCGGCGGAAGAACGTCTCCGCCTCGGCCGCCTTGTGCTTGAGGCGGGCGGGATCCTCGGCCTCGAACCAGCTCCGGTAGGCGAAATAGGGCGAGCGGACGCCGTCGCCCCGGCCGGTCATCTCGTCGAAATGTCTCGGTGCGCCCTCCGCCATCGGTCCAGCTTAGGAGATTGGAATTTCTGTGCAAGTCGGCATTTTGCCCGTTTTTTGTGCAGTCTGCGGGCGTGCCCATCGGCCGGACGCGGGGCATCTGCAGGCCGCCAGGCCGGCCAAAACAGGCCCGGACTGTTCCATTTGCGCCGGGACTCTGCGCTGTCGGGATGATTTTGCGCCGCGCCTGCCCGCACAATTGCCGCAAGGCCCGGCCTTGCACGGGCGACATGACGAAGGATGGAGGACGTCATGTACAAGATGATTGCCGTGCCGGTTGATCTGGCACATGCGGACAAGCTGAAAAAGGCCATCGACACGTCTGCGGACCTGGCCAAGCTTTACGGCGCGCAGGTGACCTATATCGGCGTCACCGCGGCCGCGCCGGGGTCCGGCGGGCACAATCCCGACGAATACCGCACACATCTTGACGCTTTTGCCGCCGAACAGGCGAAGGCGCACGGGATCGGTGTCGCAACCCATGCCGTCGTGAGCCACGATCCGGCCGCCAATCTCGACCGCGACCTTCTGGCTGCCGTCGACGAGATCGGCGCCGATCTGGTGGTGATGGCATCGCACACGCCCGGCGCCGTGGATCGTTTCTGGCATTTGTGGCCATCGCACGGCGGCGCAATGGCCACCCATGCCACGGCATCGGTGTTCGTCGTCCGCTGAAGCGGCGCGTCGCGGCGCACACAACAACCGATCGGGAGGATCACCGTCATGAGCGACGACACGCTCTCCACCGGATTGCCGCAGCCCGAAGGGCCGGCCAATCTGATCGAAACCGACTATGAGGTCGGCCAGGACAATATCGAAACCTCGCTCGGCCCGTTCGGGCTCGACATCCACAATCCGGTCTTCGTCATTTCCGGCCTGTCGGTCGTCGCCTTCGTGGTGCTGACGCTGGCCTTCCAGAACCAGGTCGATCCGCTGTTCAACGGCCTGCGCGGCTGGCTGACCTCGACGCTGGACTGGTTCTTCCTGGCGGCGGCCAATATCTTCGTGCTGCTGTGCCTGGTGCTGATCGTCACCCCGCTGGGCAAGGTGCGCCTTGGCGGCCGCGACGCGACGCCCGACTACACCTATATGGGCTGGTTCGCGATGCTGTTCGCCGCCGGCATGGGCATTGGCCTGATGTATTTCGGCGTTTCCGAGCCGATCTCGCACTTCACCTCGTCGCTTGGCGGAACCGCAGTCGAAAATGGCGTGCGCACCGACTGGGCCCCGCTCGGCGGCGCCGCGGGCGACGAACAGGCGGCGGCCAATCTGGGCATGGCCGCGACGATCTTCCATTGGGGCCTGCACCCTTGGGCGATCTACGCGATCGTCGCCCTGTCGCTGGCGCTTTTTTCCTACAACAAGGGCCTGCCGCTGACGATCCGCTCGGTCTTCTACCCGATCTTCGGCGACCGCATCTGGGGCTGGACCGGCCATGTCATCGACATACTGGCCGTCTTCGCAACACTGTTCGGTCTCGCCACCTCGCTCGGTTTCGGCGCCTCGCAGGCCAGTGCCGGGCTCGAATTCCTCTACGGCCTTCCCAACACCGACACGTTCCAGGTGATCCTCATCCTGGCGATCACGGCGGTCGCGCTGATGTCGGTGGTCGCCGGGCTCGATGCGGGCGTCAAGCGGCTGTCGGAGATCAACATGGTGCTGGCCATGCTGCTTTTGGCGTTCGTGATCATCGTCGGCCCGACGCTCGCCATCATCACCGGCTTTTTCACCAATCTGGGTGTCTATCTGGCCGACCTTCCGGCGCTGTCGATGCCGTTCGGCCGCGAGGATGCCAATTTCAGCCAGGGCTGGACGGCGTTCTACTGGGCCTGGTGGATTTCCTGGTCGCCCTTTGTGGGCATGTTCATCGCGCGCGTCTCGCGCGGCCGCACGGTGCGCGAATTCATCATCTGCGTGCTCCTGATCCCCTCGGCGGTGTGCGTGCTGTGGATGACCGCGTTCGGCGGCACCGCCATCCACCAGATCGTCAATGACGGTTTCCAGGGCGTCGCCGATGCCGGACAGGACTTCAAACTGTTCGTCATGCTCTCGCAATATCCGCTGGCCGCGGTGACATCGTTCGTCGCCATCGTCCTTGTGATCGTCTTCTTCGTCACCTCGTCGGATTCCGGCTCGCTGGTGATCGACACGATCACCGCCGGCGGCAAGGTCGATGCGCCGCTGCCCCAGCGCGTGTTCTGGTGCACATTCGAGGGGCTGGTGGCGATCGCGCTGCTGCTTGGCGGTGGGCTCGGCGCGCTTCAGGCGATGGCGGTCTCGACGGGCTTTCCGTTCACCATCGTCCTGCTTCTGGCCTGCTTTGCCATCGTCAAGGGGCTGATGGACGAGCCAAGGGATTGAAACCGAGCGCAACTAAAAAAGGGCCGGTCCGGCAATGCCTGGTCGGCCCTTTTTTCGTGCAAGCAAGCGTACCGCTCACCACGTCATCCCTACATCAAACTTCCTCTAGAACCTCCGGCTTATAGACGGCCGAGTTGATACCCACACCGTGGACAAATGTCTGAAGTTTAGTCCGCGTATGGGCGATTGCGCCGTGTCCTCGCTTGCAAGGTATTGGTGATGAGTCAGTGAAAGGTATGCACGACACCGCTGTGCTGGGCTGCCAGCAAACAATACCGGTCCACGCGCTGCCGGGGCGTAATGAGGCATTGAACGCCCTGTGAAGCCGACGACGAAGCCCGCGTTTAGAAAAATCAGTGTAATGACGCCTCTAGTTCGCGATGATATTCTGCTGCCGCGAAGAACGATACAGGAAATGGATCAGGGGCGATGCTGCGAACTGTCATTCTTGGAATATTGAGCGGTGTTATCCTCTTTTCGCCTTTGGCTGTTACAATGGCACCTAGTGTTAGTCGATCTGCTGCGGAGGTGTCGGTTCTCACGTACGATAGTACCATTCAAACACTTCTTCTGTTAGTCGCTGTTTCTGGATTTGCCGCCACCATCCACACGATCAATCAACGAGCCAAGGAGAATCTCGATCAGCGGCGTCTTGAAACAATGCTAATGCTGATCAACACACGAATTTCGCAGGATTATCGTTCACTTCTCGAGGAACGGCGAATTCTGTTCCCGGAATACCAATCGATCAATTTTGATGAATGGAATGCAGCTTACCAAATTTCAGAAAAGACGTTGGACATGTCGGATAGTACAAGAATTCTCCGCAAGCGATCTGCCGATTCGGTCTTGGCGATACTGAACCACTACGAATTTATTGCGCTCTGCATTGACAAAAATCTGATCGACGGTGACGTTGCAAAAAGCAGTATTCGAGGAATCATGTGCAGCTTTGTGCACGATGCGCGGTTCGTTATTTTGCGCGTCAGAGAGAACTCACCGGCTGCATTTGCAAATCTTGTTGCTCTGTACGAGCAGTGGCGAGACAAGACCGGCCAGGACGAGTACGGGGGCCTTCGAGAAGAGCCCGTTTGGTCGGTCTGAACAAAACTCTACGCGACCTTCCGCACGATCACACTGCCCGCCGAATACCCCGCCCCGAACGAGCAGATGACGCCCAGATCGCCGGGCTTCAAATCGTCATTGTACTGCGAAAAGGCGATGATCGAGCCCGCCGACGAGGTGTTGGCGTACTCCTGCAAAATGTTGGGCTGTTCGCCGGGTTCCGGCGTTCGGCCCAGAACCTTCGCGCCGATCAGATCGTTCATCGCCTTGTTGGCCTGGTGCAGCCAGAGCCGCGCGATCCGGTCGGGCGCGATATTGTTGTCGGCCAGATGTTCGGTAATCAGCTCGGCGACCATCGGGACCACCTGCTTGAACACCTTGCGGCCTTCCTGCCGGAACAGCATGTCGCGCCGGTCTTCCATATGGCCGGGCCGCGTGCGCCGCAAAAAGCCGTTGTCGTTGCGGATGTTGTTGGAAAACACCGTCTTGCAGCGCGTTGAGACGATCTCGAACCGGCCCGCCGCGTCGGATGCATCGGCGCGCTCGAGGACGGCCGCCGTGCACACATCGCCGAAAATGAAATGGCAGTCGCGGTCGCGCCATTCCAGATGCGCCGAGCAGATCTCCGGATTGACGACGAGGATCGCCCGCGCCGAGCCGTTGGCGATCATGTCGTGCGCGGCCTGCATGCCGAAGGTCGCCGACGAGCAGGCGACATTCATGTCGAAGGCAAAACCCTCGATGCCCAGCGCCTCCTGGATTTCGATGCCGATCGCGGGGTAGGCGCGCTCATGGTTAGACGCCGCGCAGATCACCGCGTCGATGTCGGCGGGCGTGCGACCGGCCTGCACGAGTGCCTTTTTCGCCGCATCAAGCGCCATCTCGGCCATCACGCCCGGTTCGTCCTCCGGGCGCTCCGGCAGCACCGGGTGCATGATCTCGGGGTCGAGCACGCCGGACTTGTTGAGCACATGCCGGTTTTCGATGCCCGACGCCTTGACGATGAACTCCGACGATGAATGCGGCACTGGCTCCATTGCGCCCGCCGCGATCGCTTCGGCGTGAAGCGCGTTCTGCTTGTCCGCAAAGGCGTTGAAGGTTTCGACCAACTCGTCATTGGTGATGACCAGTTCGGGCGTGAAGACCCCGGTTCCCGTGATGGCGACGGATGTCATGGATATCCCGCTTGTTTTCTTCTAGTCCTGACCGGTGGTCGGGGATTTGGCAAGTCTTGGCGGGCGGAAACGGGCGATCACATGGGGACGATACAATTGTCGGTAAGGCGTTTGCTGCGGCGTTGATCAAACGAGTGACGCAGGCGCATCAATAAAGGCCCAGTTCGGCCAAAAGCTGTCGCGCCAGGGCGGTTCGTTTGGGTGTGTCGGCTCTTGATCCCATGTCGATGTTGAGCGCAAAGGCAAAAATCCCGCCATCGCGCTCCACCCATCCCACAAACCAGCCAATGTCTGGATCGGGCGCGATCGTCCAACCCGTCTTGCCGAACAAGGACGCGTTGCCAGCCGTTTCAATCGCCGCAATACCGCGGACAATCGTCTGCGTGCGATCTGACAGCGGAAGCGTTCGTGTTGCCAGGGCGGCGAGGAACCGCACCTGTTCGACAGCGCTGATCTCAAGCGGCCCGTCGAGCCAAAACCGTTCGACATGCGTCCCAACGGCGCCGTTTCCGTACGAAAACTCGGTCAGTATGTCCGAATAGCTGTCCGTCCCGACCCTGCGCGCCAGTTCCTGAAACACAGGCAGGTTCGAAACGGTGAATGCCTCTCCAATTGGCATATCCTTTTCCCAAGCCTCAATATGCTGTGGCTTGCCGCCATAAGGAATGATCTCGTTTTCATCGGCGATCACGCCCAGTTCCAGCGCAATCAGGCTGTTGGCAAACTTGAACGTCGACGCCGGAATGAAGCGTTGGAATGCCCGCTCGCGATTGACGACGATGAGCTGGCCGGTGATGACGTCAAGCACCGCAAAACTGCCGTTCACCCCGTGGTCTTCAAACACCGTGTGCAGGTCGCGCCGATCCACGACCTCCTCGGCCGCGACCGGGGATATGGCCGGAAAGAGGGTGAATAGCGCGTGCAAAAGAGCGCATCTGATCGGTGGTTTCATGCTCACTGGTCCGTCGCAGCGCAATCAGCGTGATCTTACCAGTAATCCGGACTGTTGAGGGCATCGACACAGCGCGATGACCCCTTGAGGGGCTCCAGTGGCCCACCTGTCAGCGATTGCCCCAGCCATCCTTCGGGATGGGCAAGCTTCAGCGGTGCTTTGGCGACCTCTTCGGTGATCGGGGCGAACCCGACCTTGGAATAGTAGTTGGGATCGCCATAGGTGATGGCCACATCGACGCCGGCGGCGCGCAGCGCATCAAGCCCGAACGTCAGCAGTTTCTGCCCGATGCCCTGGCCGTGACGGGCTGTCGCCACCGCCACCGGCGCAAGAACGAACACGGTGCGCTCATCCTGATCAAAGCTCAGGCGCGAAAACATGATGCATCCCGTCAGGGCATCGCCGTCCCATGACGAAAAGACGAACAGATCGTCGTCCTTGGTCTTGGCGATCAGGTCGCGGGCCAGCGTCCCGATCAACTGGCCTTCCCGGGCGCCTTCGGAAGCCGTGAAAGTTGCCTCAAAAAGTGCCGCGATCTCGTCTGCGCGATTTTTGTAGTCGGAAGAAAAGTCCAATTCCATCTCCGTTCATAAGGTGCGGCGAGCGCCTTGATCGTTTTGCTTCAAAGCGGCCAGACCCACAGGATCGCCGGCACGGCCACCGCGATGACGATCACCTCCAGCGCCAGCCCCATGCGCCAATAATCGCCGAACTGGTAGCCGCCCGGCCCCATGATGATCGTGTTGTTCTTGTGGCCGATCGGCGTCAGGAACGCACACGACGCCGCCACCGCCACGCCCATCAGGAACGGATCGGGGCTGGCGCCGAGCGATTGCGCCACCGAAACGCCGATCGGCGCGGCGATCAGCGCGGTGGCGACATTGTTCAGAAAGTCGCTCATCGTCATGGTGACGACCATCAGGACGAGCAGGATCGCCCAGGCCGGCCAGCCCTCCGTGCCGCCGACGATGGCATTGGCGATCAGTTCGGTGCCGCCCGAGGCTTCGAGCGCCGCCGACAGCGGGATCAGCGAGGCGAGCAGCACGATCACCTTCCACTCGATCATCGCGTAGAAGTCCTCGCCGCCCAGAAGCCCCATCGCGATATAGGCGACCACGCACGCGCCCAGCCCGATGGCGAGCGTCGTCACGCCGGTGACCGCCAGCGCAATGGCGATGCCGAACGCGGCAATCGCCGCCAGCGCCTTGCGCCGCTGGATGAGCGCGGTCTTGCGGTCGGCCAGCGGATAGACGCCGAGCCAGTGCGCCACCTGGTCCATCCGGTCGTCCGGGCCGAGCAGCAACAAGACGTCGCCGGGGCGGATCGTCAGCTTGCGCACCCGGTCCCGGAAGCGCTTGCCGCCCCGCGACACGCCCAGAAGCGTCACGCCATGCCGGTAGAGCAGCCGGACATCCATCGCCGAGCGGTTCACGATCCGCGCCGTGTCGGGCACGATCGCCTCGATCAGCGCCAGATTGGCGCCGCGCAGGCCGCCATGCTTCTCCGAGCCGGCGAAATCGAGGTCGGCGGTGCCCATGAACGCCTCGATCGATTTGGGATCGCCCTCGAGCACCAGAAAATCGCCCTTGCGGATCGCCTCGGTGCGCGCAAAGCCCGGCAGCCGCTTGCCGCGCCGCACAAGCCCGATGATCTGCACGTCCTTGTCGGTCGCATCGGGATAAAGATCGCGCACCATCTGGCCGATCGCCCGCGACCCCTCGCGCACCCGTGCCTCGGCCACGTAAAGCCCCGCATCGCCGTCGAGCGAGGGCGTGCCATCGCGCGCCGGGATCAGCCGCCAGCCGACCAGCGCGACGAACGCGATGCCGACCACCGAGACGATCAGCCCGACGGGTGTGAAATCGAACATGGAAAAGGGCGCGCCCAGTGCATCCTGCCGGTATTGCGCGATGACGATGTTGGGCGGCGTGCCGATCAGCGTGATCATGCCGCCAAGGATGGTCGCGAACGACAGCGGCATCAAAGTCAGCGACACGGCGCGTTTGGCCTTTTTGGCGACATCCATGTCGAGCGTCATCAAAAGCGCCAGCGCGGCGACATTGTTGATCACCGCCGACAGCGCCGCGCCGGCGACCGCCATCACCGAGATATGCACCGGCAGCGCCCGGTCGGGCGCGACGACGAAACGCGCGATCAGTTCCACCGCGCCGGAATTGACGAGGCCGCGAGAGACGATCAGCACCAGCGCGATGATGACGACGGCGGGATGGCCGAACCCGGCAAAGGCCGCGTCCGGCGCCACATGGCCGGCAAAGACCGCGACCAGAAGCGCCGCGAACGCCACCAGATCATAGCGCACCCGCCCCCAGACCAGCATGGCGAACAAAAGGCCGAACAGGCCGAAGAGAAAGATCTGGTCGGTGGTGATGCCTGCGCCCATGGCAGGTTGGTGACACAGGGGGCGGGGGAAGGGAAGAGGTTCTCCCCCACTCCGTCATCCCGGGGCTTGGCCCCGGGATCCATTCCTGAGGCAGCTAGTCCGTTCATGGACGTTTCTACGCGTCCGTTTTGATCGTCCGACCTTCGCCTTATGAACCTCAACTGGCCTGCTGAATCTCGTCAGGCATGATATTGGGTTGAGCTCGATGTGCAGCGGTTTCTTCTGTCTGTCCGCCCTGAATAGAGAACAGCATCTGGCGTTGCTTTGCCAATTCCCTTGGATCAATGAAACCAGAGGCTTTGCCCCGTTTCCTTCCTGCGGCCGCCGCGGTCACACTATCAAACATGAACGGTACGCGAATTGAAGCCCCACCAAAAATCTGTTCAATCGACAATACTTGAATTCTAGGATACTCGCCGAAAGCTGTTGAGACTTTTCCTGCCGATCGGGCCTCTTCGAGCATGCCTTTGGTTGGCCTTTCAGCACAGATCAGCACACCAATCGCCTTGTCGTCATTGGTACGATGGGCCTCCCGGTCCAGCGTCCCTCTCAAGTCCCGAACCATTGCTGGGTTTAGATTCTTGCCACCCTTAACAGATATGATTCCCCGACTCTTGTCGGCATCTTTTTTACCTGTAAGAAAGAAGAACGTGCCATCGACGCCCTGATCTCCGCGATACTTGCCGGAGTGCATTCCACCAACCCTGGAAACGACCCATTCCTCAAATTTGAACGGATGATTTGCGGCCAAATATCTTGCGCCTTGAACACTTTCGGGGATGCCAAACACTTCGTGCTTAACGTTCGGAAAATAATGACGCAATCGATCGCGGACGACATGCATTGCCTGAACGGCAACGTCGATCCCAATCCACCTTCGTCCTAGTTCCTCGGCGGCGTGAATGGTGGTGCCGCAGCCGCAGAACGGGTCGAGAATGACGTCGCCCTCGTTCGAAGCCGCTTCAATTACCCGCTTTAGAAGCGCCAACGGCTTCTGGGTTGGATAGCCCAGCCGTTCGGATGACGTGTTTGCAATGCGCGGGATATCATCCCAGATCGATTGTGTTCGAGGACCCGGTAGTTCATCCAGATAGACGAGTTTGCCGTCAAGCCGTGGAGACCCATCCCTTTTTGAGAGAATGCGGCCGTCTGCCCACATCTTCTCAAGCTCATCAAACGTGTAAGCCCATCCTCGAGTTGCCCCTGGCATAGTGCCACGCCATTCAAATTTTCCGGAGTTGCTGTTTGGTCTGGCGGCCGTCAGATCGTCGCCTTTGTAAAGTCGGCCATTCTTGTCCTTTTTGTAACGTCTCAGCTGCGCTGAGGAGAATGAGCTTCCGTAAGTTGGATTCCAAACGCGTTGTTCGCCAGCAGTGTAGTATAAAAGCACGTCGTGAATTCGACCGAACTGGTTTCCGGAATTGTGACTCGTATTCCTTTTCCAAATGATTTCGTTACGAAAGTTCCACGGCTTAAAAATCGCATCGAGCATGATCTTCAAATAGTGACTGGCCGTGGGGTCACAATGCAGAAACAGGCTTCCCGTAGTCTTGAGAACGCGCCTCAATTCGATCAGGCGCGCGGTCATCATGGTGAGGTACGCGAGCATGTCGTTCTCACCCAAGAACACCTTGAATGATGAAAGCACCTCTCCGGCTTTCCCCGGCGTCATCGTTATCGCGTCGTACTCGTAGGCGGCCATGTCGCTCCAACACCACGTGTCCTCGAAAGTGGTGATCTGGGCGTCGGACCATCGGCTCCTGTCTGGGGAACGGAACAGTAGATTGTAGTCAGCATTCGAATTGAAGGGAGGATCCAGATATATCAGATCGACACTCTCAGATGGTATATACTTCTTTAAGATATTGAGATTGTCACCAAAGTAGAATGCATTGTCCATAGCTTTGTCCGCACCCAAGCGTACCCACCCAGCTTAATTATAGACTGCAATGGTTAACGACAATCGTGGAGGGGTCTCTTGGATCGATCACGACCGTTTACGTAATTCAGCAGGTTTACGCTTCCGCCGTCATCCCTGTGACAAGCACAGGGATGACGGAAGGACGGAGGGCTTTCCCAAAAAAACTTATCCCCCCTGTCCCCAACTGCCCCTACACTCCCGGCCATCCCTTTCGCGGAACCTCGGGTCTAGAACCGACCATCCGGGGAAAGGGACGGCGGCCTGGCTGGCCGGGCAGAGGTGTCCGGCTGGGTGATGAACCCCCAAGCCAGGGCGGAATGAAGGTTTTGGCCTCGGGTCTGCGGGCGTTCCCCGCAACCGGCTTCGAACCCCGCCGAGCGACCAGCGAAGCGGACAGGTTTTCGAAGCCCGCCAAAATGGCGATCACCGCAAGCCCGCCGAACGGGCGGTTTGGCGACCGCACATAGAAAAACTTCGGATCGCGGCTGCCAAACCGCCCGTTGTTCTGATTTTCGAGCTCACGGCAGTTTTCCTGCCGGAGAACGCCTCCGCATGGGCCTCGCAAAGGCTCGGACGTTTGGGGCCCCGTCAGCGAGCGCGCAAGCGCGACGCTTAAGGGCGGGGCAAAGGAGATCGGCCTTGCGGCCTTTGGCCGGGGGCGCGCGCGGAGGCACGTCTCCACTCCGTCATTCCGGGGCGGCGCAGCCGAACCCGGAATCCAGAGCCGAGAAGGCGACGATCACGCAACTGGATTCCGGATCATGCTCGCGCATGTCCAGAATGACGCCGAAGGAGGCGAAGCGGCAGAGGCCAGCGAAGCGCAGGCGATGCGGTGGGGGTAACAGGAAGCGTGATAGCGAACCACAATACCCACCCGGCTCTGCCTCGTTGCACTCGGCACTCGCCGTTCGCAGGCTCACCCCCGCAAGGAGGAGGTTGGTGCGCGCCGGGGCCGGCGGGCTATTTGCCCTGGGTGACGATGACCGGGATGAGCAGGTCGCCCCAGTTCCCGTCGCCGCCATGGTGGCGGGCCGAGCGCACCAGCTCCACCGACACGCCCGCTTCCACCGCCTTCATGACGGACTGGTTGAGCCGGTGCAGATCGTTGGCCAGCATGCGGATCGCCGCCTGCTGGTCGGCGCCCATGGTGGACGATTGCTCCTCGGCGCGTTCCTTGACGTGGGTCTTGGGGCGTTCGTGGCTCGACATGTCATGCTCCGTGGCGTGTTGGCCGTTGGCCCTTATTGGCGGGGCGGCGCACAAAAGTCCACTGCCCCTTTTGGTTCAGGTCCGGGCGCGGCCCGCCCGCGTCCCGCCATCCGCCGGAGCCGGTAAAAGCCGGTCAAAGGTGCTGACCGAATTTCACGGGCCGGCGTGTGACAAGGCGAGGCCGGTAGCGCCCGATGCCGACAATGGCACGCAAAAACGCCAACACAACAGGCATCTGCCGCAGTGCCGCATATTTCGGCGTGATCCGGTGGCGGCTTTGACGGGCGGCGCTGGTCAACTTGTCAAAACTGTCACAATCGGGCATGGACGAGCGACGCCGTAGGAGCCTTGCCATGGCCGACCAGAAGATCTTTGCCGGACCGCGCATCCGGCGCATCCGCACCCAGCGCGAACTGACCCAGACGGCGATGGCCGCCGACCTTGGCATCTCGCCGAGCTATCTGAACCTGATCGAGCGCAACCAGCGCCCGCTGACGGTGCAACTCCTTTTGAAGCTCGCCTCGGTCTACAAGGTCGATGTCAACGAATTGCAGGGCGGCGGCGAACAGGTGCTGCCGCAACTCAAGGAAATGTTCGCCGACCCGCTGCTCGCCGGCGAACTGCCCGGCGACCAGGAACTGATCGAGATTTCCGAGGGCGCGCCCAACGTCTCCGCCGCGCTCGTCAAGCTCTACCGCGCCTATCGCGAAAGCCAGGAGCGGTTGAGCGATTTGTCCGACATGCTCGCCCGCGAGGGCCACGAGACGCGCATCGCCTCGGCACGCCTGCCCGCCGACGAGGTGCGCGACACGCTCGAAAAGCGGCCCAACCATTTCGCCCGGCTCGAGGAGGAGGCCGAAAGTTTCCTGAAGCTGCTCGCGCCGGGCGACGATCTGATGGGCGCGCTGACCGGCTGGTTGCGCGCCGATCACGGCATTTCGGTCAAGGTGCTGCCCGTCGAGGCAATGCCCGACTGGAAGCGCCGCTATGACCGCCATTCCAACCGGCTGTTCATTTCGGAACGCCTGTCGCCGTTCGACCAGAAGCGGGAAGTGGCGATGGAAGCGGCGCTGATCCGCATGCAGGTGGCGATCACCGCCGAGATCGAGGATCTCAAACTGTCATCCAACGAGGCGGGGCGCATCGCCCGCTTCGAGATGGCGCGCTATGCCGCGCACGCGCTGATGATGCCCTATGAGCGGTTTCTGCAGGTCGCGGTGCGCGAAAAATACGATCTCGACGTGCTGAAATCACGCTTTGGCGTATCGTTCGAGCAGGCGGCCAACCGGTTGACCATGCTGCAGCGGCGCGGCGCTGCGGGCGTGCCCTTCTTCATGGCCGAGATCGACCAGGCCGGGAACCGCTTCCGCCGCGCCGGCGCGCGCGGCTATCCGCAGGCGCGGTTCGGCGGCTCGTGCCCGAAACTGCCGGTGCATGAGGCTTTCAACACGCCGGGCCACATACTGGTCGAAGCCGTGCAGATGCCCGATGGCGTCGAGTTCCTGATCATCGCGCGCACGCTGGAGGGTCCGCAGGGCGCCTTTCACGAACGGCCGCGCCGCACGGCGATCCTTCTGGGCTGCGAGATCGCGCACCGCAACGACATCGTCTATGGCGCCGTGCTGCGCGGCGTGCCCGACGCGCCGGGCCGGGTGCAGACGCTGCCGGTCGGCCCGGCCTGCCGTGTCTGCGAGCGCGCCGGCTGCCTGGCCCGTGCCGAGCCGCCGATCACGCGGCCGCTGGGGCTCGATGACATGACGACCGGCTTCAGCGTGTTCGACTTTGTCTGAGGGGTCTCATCGGGGCCGTTCGCCGCGATAGAGCGCCGCATTCGCCTCGGCCAGCGCGGTGATGCGGCGGATCAGCGTGCGCACCTCGGGCCGGTGCCGGTCGTCGGCATGGGTGACCATATATTGCGCCTGCGCCAGATCGCCGATCACCGGCCCGGCGCGCACCAGAAGCGGATCGCGATCGCCGGCAAAGCACGGCATCACGCCCTGTCCGGTGCCGGCGCGGATCAGCGCACGCAGCGTGTGCGGCGTGTTGGCCCAGGCGATGATGTCGGCCTTTTCCTGGTCGAGCAGCCAGTGCGCCGACGCGGTCAGCGCCTCGTCGCGGCCAATGGCCACCCAGCCCTGGTTCGCATGGTCGGGAAGCGTTGTGGCGCGATAGGGCGCGAACGCCACATCGGCCATCTTGCGCACCGCCAGGTTGCCACCGTCGGGCGCCCGGCTGCGCAGTGCGATCTCGGCCTCGCGATGCGCGATGTCGAGCCGTGCCTCGGTCGTCTTGAAGCAGATATGGAATGCGTCGTCCGGCGTCCACAGCGCGGCGAATTCGGTCGCCAGCAGTTCGGCGGTCCATGTGCCGGCGGAAATCCGGACGCCGGGTTTTTCCCCGCTCGTGCGCGACCAGTCGGCGATCGGCTGCATGGACGCATCCATCACAAGCGCCTTGTCCATCAGCGTGCGCCCATCGGCCGTGAGCCGATAGCCGGATTGCGACCGTTCAAACAGGACGCGACCGATGCATTGCTCCAGCGCGGTCACGCGCCGGCCGATTGTCGCCGGGCTCAACCCGGTCGCCGCGGCCGCAGCCGACAGGCCGCCCGCTTGCGCCACGCGCAGGAAGATGCGGACATCGTCCCAATTGAGGTTTTTCATTTTTGCAAGACACCTTGTGGTTTCAGAGAATTTCACGGCCAAGTGGGGGGTATTAGATTTCGGGCATGAAAAACAAGAGGTGTTCTCATGTCCGGTATCATGCCGCCGCCCATCTTCCAGAAGCCCCGCCAGCCCGCGCGCTCCCGGGACGCCGAACAACGATTTTACGAGCTGCACGGCCAGGCATTCGGCTATCGTCTCCGCGCCCTGCTGGCCGGGTGGGCCCGCCGGTGGCACCGATTGTCCGGCAGGGCAGGCCCCGACCGCGCATCCGGCAATACCCCCGCAGGGGCGATTGACAATTGCGCCGCGCCGGCCTTCAAGTTCGCGCTTCGAACACGAGGACCGAACCAGGATGAGCGTGCCGTTCAAGGGTGCCAATGCGGAGGCCGGAGCAACTGACCAGCCGGCGATGGCCGAGTATGACGCGTTCACGGCCGACCATCCCGACCTTGAGGCGGTCGAGTTTTTGATCGTCGATCCCAATGGCGTTCTTCGCGGCAAATGGGCGCCGGCCGATGCGCTGAAAAAGGCGTTCGGCGACGGCGTCAATTTTCCCATGTCGATCCACGGCCTCGATGTCTGGGGGCGCGAGGTCGCCGAGACCGGACTGCACATTGAAAGCGGCGATCTCGATGGTTTCTTCCGCGCCGTGCCCGGCTCGTTGAGCGTCGTGCCCTGGGCCAAACGCAAGACCGCGCAGGTGCTTTTGAAGGGCCATGCACCGGACGGCGCGCCGCTGCCGTTCGACTGCCGCAATGCGCTGGGCCGCGTCACTGGGGCTCTGGCCGAACGGGATCTGCATCCGGTCGTGGCGTTCGAGCTTGAATTCTATCTGTTGGAGACCGGTGACGCGCCGAAGGACGGCGCCCCCAAGCCGGTCGGCACCGCCATCGGACCTGACCGGCAACGCATGTATGGGCTCGACGATCTTGCCGAAAACGCTCCGCTGATCGAGGACATTCGCACCGCCGCCCAGGCCCAGGCCGTGCCGATCGACACGATCGTCAAGGAAGCCGCGCCCGGCCAGTTCGAGGTCAATCTCAAACATCGCCGCGATCCGCTGCGCGCCGCCGACGATGTCATCATGCTGCGGCGGATCATCACCGGTTGCGCGCGCCGGCAGGGATTGCAGGCCACCTTCATGGCCAAGCCCTTCATCGAGTATGCGGGCAACGGCATGCATGTGCATGCCTCGATCGTGGACGGGCAGGGCGCCAACGTCTTCGCCGGCAAAAAAGGCGAGGCGCGGCTCGGCGGTGCGATCGCCGAACTGATCCGCACCATGCCGCAGGCGCTCATCCTGTTCATCAACTCCTGGAACGGCTTTCGCCGCATCCAGCCTGGCTCCTATGCGCCGACGCGCGCCGTCTGGGCGCACAACAACCGCTCTGTGGCGTTGCGCATCCCCGCGTCCAATGATGAAAACCGGCGCATCGAACATCGGATCGCCGGCGCCGACGCCAACCCCTACATTCTTCTGTGTGCCGTCTTGCAGGCGATGATGGACGGGCTCGACAAGATGGAGACACCGCCGCCGCCGATCGAGGGCAACGCTTACGACACGACCTTCGGCGAACAGCTTCCCGACGACATGGATGAAGCGCTGCAACTGACGTCGGCGGGCGCCTTTTGCGAGCGCGCGCTGGGGCCGGAACTGGCGCGCATCTACCGCGATCTCAAGCGCGCCGAAATCCTTGCTTTCCGTGCGGAAATCACGCCGCTCGAACGCTCGACCTATCTGTGAAGCGGCCACGCCGCGCGGCGCGCGAAACCGCTTGTGCGCCGCCAAAAACACAAATAGGCTTTCGCTCAATTGCGGGCGGCGGGACCGCCGCAAGGCGCACACAACAGAAAACCGGGAGAGCTTCTGACATGCGTTTCAAAACCCTTCTGATCACCACGACGGCGGCCGTGCTGGCCGCCGGGACCGCCCATGCCGAAGGCGTGGTGAAGGTCTTCAACTGGTCCGACTATATCGATGAATCGATCCTTGAGGAGTTCACTGCCGAGACCGGCATCGAGGTGGTCTATGACGTGTTCGATTCCAACGAAATTCTGGAAACGCGGCTGCTGGCCGGCTCGACCGGCTATGACATCGTCGTGCCCACCGGCACATTCCTTGCCAACCAGATCAAGGCCGGTGTGTTCCAGCCGCTGAACAAGGATGCACTGTCGAACCTTGCCAACATGGATCCGGCGATCGCCGAGCGGCTCGAACTCTACGACCCCGGCAACGAATATGCGGTCAACTATATGTGGGGCACGACCGGCATCGGCATCAATGTCGATATGGTCAGGGAGCGCCTGGGCGAGGATGCCGACCTTGGCAGTTGGGATCTCGTCTTCAATCCGGAGACGGCGGCCAAGCTTGAGGATTGCGGCATCTTCCACCTCAACGCGCCGGCCGAGATGATCCCGGCCGCGCTCAACTATGCCGGCATGGACCCTGACGGCCGCGACGCGGACAGCCTTGCCAAGGCCGAGGAAGTCTATGCGCCGATCCGCCCGTTCGTGCGCAAGTTTCACTCGTCCGAATACATCAACGCGCTCGCCAATGGCGACATCTGCCTCGCCGTCGGCTGGTCGGGTGATGTGCTTCAGGCGCGTGACCGCGCGGCCGAGGCCGATGCGGGCGTGACCGTCGATTACGTCATCCCCAAGGAGGGGGCGCTGATGTGGTTCGACAATATGGCGATCCCGGCCGACGCCGAAAATGTCGAGCAAGCGCACACCTTCCTTGATTTCATGATGCGGCCCGAAGTGATGGCCAAGGCCTCCAACTATGTCTATTTCGCCAACGGCAATGCGGCCTCCAAGGAGTTCCTGAACGAGGATGTGATTGGCGATACGGCGATCTATCCCGATGATGAAACCGTGGGGCGCCTTTATACCGTCACGCCCTACACGCAGCGCGAACAGCGCAACGTGACGCGCAGTTGGACCCGGATCACCACCGGCCAGTGAGCACACCGCCCCGGACCGCAAGGCCCGGGGCGTTCTTGTTTCGGGGACGATCGGGGGTCTCATGAAATCACTGGGCAATGTGCGGCGCTCGTTCACGCCATGGGCCGATGGAGCGGCCCGGCCCTATATCGCCTTCGAGAACGTCACCAAACGGTTCGGCGATTTCACCGCGGTCGACGATTTGACCATGCATGTCTACGAGCGCGAATTCTTCTCGCTGCTTGGCCCGTCGGGATGCGGCAAGACGACGCTTCTGCGCATGCTCGCCGGTTTCGAAGAGCCGACATCGGGCGACATCCTGCTGGACGGACAGTCGCTCAAGGGCGTGCCGCCGCACCAGCGCCCGGTGAACATGATGTTCCAGTCCTACGCGCTGTTCCCGCACCTGACCGTCGCAGACAACATCGCCTTCGGCCTGAAACAGGAAGGCATGGAGAGGGGCGCCGTCGCCGAGCGCGTCGACCAGATGCTCAAGCTGGTCAAGCTCGAACAGTTTGCCCGGCGCAAACCGCACCAGCTTTCCGGAGGCCAGCGCCAGCGCGTCGCGCTTGCCCGGTCGGTCGCCAAGCGACCCAAGCTGCTGCTGCTCGACGAGCCGCTCGGCGCGCTCGACAAGAAGCTGCGCGAGGAAACCCAGTTCGAACTGATGGATTTGCAGGAGCAACTCGGCCTGACCTTCATGATCGTCACCCACGACCAGGAGGAGGCGATGACCATGTCCGACCGCATCGCCGTCATGGATGCCGGCATCGTCGTGCAGACCGGCACGCCCGGGGAAATCTACGAGGCGCCCAACACGCGCTACGTCGCCGATTTCATCGGCAATGTGAACATGTTCGAGGGTCGGGTCACCGCCATCGACGACGGGCTGGCCGAGATGGAGACCGGCGACGGGTTCGGCATCCGCGCCGTCGCCCAGCCGGGCGTCAGCGCCGGGCAGCACGCTTGGTTCGCCATCCGCCCGGAAAAGGTCGATGTCACCCGCCGGAAACCGGACCAGGACCAAAACGCCGTCGAAGGCGAGGTCTGGGACATTGCCTATCTGGGCGGGTTGACCGTGTTCAACGTCCGGCTCGATTCCGGCACCATCGTCAAGGCGACCGTGCTCAATTCCGAACGCGCGGTCGAAGACCCGATCGGCTATGAGGAACGCGTCTGGCTGTCGTTCGACCCCGACTGCGGCATCCTGCTGGAGCGCTGACATGGCTATCGCAGGACGCAACCGATGAACCTCTTCCGCCGGCTGACGATCCTGATCCCCTATCTGTGGCTGCTGGTCCTGTTCCTGCTGCCCTTCCTGATTGTCTTTCGCATCTCGCTGTCCGAGCCGGTTCTGGCGATGCCGCCCTATGCGCCGCAGTTCGATCTTGGCGAAGGTTGGGCGGCGTTTCGCGATGCGCTGTCGCAACTGTCGTTCGCCAACTATGTCTGGCTGACCGAGGACGCACTCTACCGCAACGCCTATTTCTCCAGCCTGCGCATCGCGCTGGTCTCCACATTCCTGACGCTGCTGATCGGCTTTCCGCTGGCCTACGGCATGGCGCGGGCATCGGAGGGATTGCGGCCGATCCTTTTGATGCTGGTGATCCTGCCGTTCTGGACCTCGTTCCTGATCCGTGTCTATGCATGGATCGGCATCTTGAAGCCCGAGGGTCTGCTCAACCAGTTCCTGATGAGCCTTGGCCTCATCGGCGAGCCGCTGACCATTCTGAACACCAACACGGCGGTCTATATCGGCATCGTCTATTCCTACCTGCCGTTCATGGTGTTGCCGATCTACGCGACGCTCGAGAAGATGGACTATTCGCTGATCGAGGCCGCGCAGGATCTGGGCTGCACCGCGATCGGCGCGTTCTGGAAGGTGACCGCGCGGCTTGCCGTGCCGGGCGTTCTGGCCGGCTGTCTTCTGGTCTTCATCCCGGCGGTGGGCGAGTTCGTGATCCCCGATCTTCTGGGCGGCTCGGAAACGCTGATGATCGGCAAGACGCTGTGGACCGAGTTCTTCAACAATCGTGACTGGCCGGTGGCGTCGGCGGTCGCGATCATCCTTCTGATCCTGCTTGTCGTGCCGATCGTCCTGTTCCAGAACGCGCAGGCACGCGCCCAAGAGACGGGATCGTAGGTCCATGAGCGGCCGCTGGACATGGTTCAACGTCACCTCGGTGGTTCTGGGGTTTGCGTTCCTCTACATCCCGATCATCCTTCTGGTGATCTATTCGTTCAACGAATCGCGCCTCGTCACCGTCTGGGCGGGCTTCTCCACCCGCTGGTATGTCGAGATGTTCAACAATCAGGGGCTGATGGACGCGGCCTGGGTGACGATCCGCGTGGCGCTGGTTTCGGCCACGGTTGCCACCGTGCTCGGCACGCTCGCCGCGTTGGCACTGGTGCGCTACACGCGCTTTGCCGGCCGGACGCTGTTCACCGGCATGGTCTATGCACCGCTCGTCATGCCCGAGGTGATCACCGGCCTGTCATTGCTGTTGCTGTTCGTTTCGATCAACATGGATCGCGGCTTCTGGACGGTCACGCTGGCCCACATCACCTTCTCGCTGTGCTTTGTCGCCGTCGTCGTGCAGTCGCGCCTTGTCAGTTTCGACATGTCGCTGGAAGAAGCCGCGCAGGACCTTGGCTGCACGCCATTCGAAGCGTTCTGGAAGGTGACGCTGCCGGTGATCTTCCCGGCGGTGATCTCCGGCTGGATGCTGGCTTTCACCCTGTCCCTCGACGATCTGGTGATCGCATCCTTCACATCGGGTCCGGGCGCGACGACACTGCCGATGAAGATCTATTCGCAGGTGCGTCTCGGCGTGACGCCGGAAATCAATGCGGTCTGCACGATTTTGATCGGGCTGGTGGCGATCGGCGTGATCACGGCAACGATGGTGACCAAGCAGCGCGCGGTCGCCGATGCGCGGGCGCGGCAGGCCGATCCGGCCTGACAGATTTTCAGCCGCGCGGCGGCCGCAACAGATAGCTCACGCACCAAAGCGGCACGATGATGATCGAGCCGAGCACCATGTTCGGCAGTGCCCAGGCCCAGGCCTGTTGCAGCATCTCGCCGAGCCGTTCCGGGGTCAGCCCCGCTTGCGCCAGAAGTTCCGCCGCCGTGATGTCGAACGCCGAAAGACCGGCGCCCAGCAGCATGGACGCAACGCTGATCTTCAATGTGATGGCGAGAAACTGAAACACGCCAAACCCCGGACTGCCCGATCGATGCGGCAATTGTCCGCCACGAAGGTAAAAATCGGCTAAAACTTTGACGATCCCGTTTACCGGTTGCTAACCATCGCGGCCCGACGGCGGCAGGAGCACGGGTGTCGCAAAGGGCCGGTTCCAGGAGCCGCCCACGAAGAAGCGGGCGAGATCGTCGGCGGGCGGAACCGCATCGCTGTCGCCATCGTCGCCGGCCGCCGCATCGGCAACGCCGGGACCGGCCGCTGCCGTCAGCGCCAGGCTGCCCGTTCCCAACGTGACGATCCCCTCCAGCAACACATCGCCGTCCGGATAGGTGATGCGGGTGTCCTTGAGCGTCAGGAGACCCTCGGCAATGTCGCCATAGATGCGGGCGGTTGAAAACGTTTCACCGCGCGCGTCCATGTCCAGCGAGAAATAGCGCAATATGTCTCGCTGGCCATAGAGCTGGTTGACGCCGAAGCCGGGCATGACACCGTCGCGGACCTCCATCGATACCATACCGCCCAGCGCGCGGCGCAATCGCACCGGCCCGCCGGTCGATGCGTTCAGCGTGATCGAGAAATTGCCGCGTCCGCGTGGCAGCGCACGCGGCAAGGCGAATGCTTCGCCGATCGCCGCGGTGTCGACATCCTGTCCCGACAGGATGACCTCCGCCCGGTCGTCGTTGCCAAATGAAAGCGCCAGCCGCGCCTGAACGTGACCGCCATAGGCCAGCGCGTCACCAATGTCGAAGATCGCCACCTCGCCGGAGACCTGCGCTGTCGCGGCGAGATTTTCCAAAGACAGGTCTCCGAACGTTGCCGCCGCCGCCGATACGCGCAGGTCGGTATTCATTTGCGTGGCCACATCGGCCATTGAAGGCGGGCCATCGCCCATCAATTGCGGAAGATTGATGAAGGCCGACAGGAAAGCGGCGATATCCAGCGTCCGGAAGTCGAGTGTGCCGGTCAGGGTCGGTTCGCCCCGTTGCTGGGTGATCCCGATCTCCAAAACGCCCGAACCGCTGTTGCCATCCACCGAGATATCCAGGCCCTCAAAGCGCATCCGGCGCTGTGCGAGACGCACGGGTCCCGAAAGGACAACCTCGCCCAGGGCCCGTCCCGGCGTCACATCGGTGCCGACGATGGTCATCATCGTTTGCAGGGAAGGGGTCGAGAAACGCATCGTTCCGTCGGCGAAAAGCGGGCCGCCGGCACTGGCGGCGCCCTCGAAATTCAGGGTGACGATGTCGGAGTCCAGCGAAATGCCGGTTTCCGACGGCGCGTTGAGAAAGAATGCCCGCGGCGAACGGGTGTTGAAGGTGAGGCTGCCGGCTGTGCCGCGCCAGATCGCGTCCGCCGAGATCGCCATCGGCGCGTCGAATTGCGGCCAGTGGAGGTTGGCGTCGATGGCGGTGATGTCCTCGATGATCGTGCCGTCGCCCGTTTCGAGGGTGATGCGACCTTTCTCGGTCACAACGGAGCCGAGCTGGTCACCGGCGATCTCGCCGTCGCTGATCAGGGCGCGCCGGAACAGGCGTCCGACCCGGCCGCTCTGGGCCAGCCAGTCAATGGTGCCGTCGGGGTCGCGCAAGAGCTGCAGATGCGGACGAACGAGCTTGAAATTGGAGAATTGCGGTCGGCCGCTGACGAGCCCGACCAGCCCGATATCGGCCTCCATGCTCTCGATGGTCAGGATCGGCGATGTCCGTTCGCCCGGCGCCGCGATCGCCACGCCGCTCAAAATGGTGCGCGGCCGCGGAAAGATGGTGACATGCGTCTGTCCGCCCAGTTCGGCGCGCGTGCCGAAGAAATTGCCCAGTTCCCGCTCGATCGAAGACTGGACGATGTCGGTCGATACCAGCCAAGGCAGGCTCAGCGCGACGACACTGGCCATGGCCACCAGCAGGACCGCAAGGATCGCGGCAGCACGCAACACAGACTTACCCATGCGGAATGTCTAACAAAAAACCGGCCGGCCCGACAGCCGGTTTGGCCGGTTTTGTCCGATATACTCACGCCTTTGGTCGTGCCCCGTCACGCGTCGGCTTGCGGTCAGCGGGATCAGCGCGTACCAGACCGGTCGTCGGGCAGATGAGGAGGCTTGGTCAGCATGACGTCACCCCTTTGGACACCATCGCCGGAAGCCGTCGAAACCTCCGCGATACGCGCGTTCATGGCTGTTGCGTCCGAACGCGCCAAACAGTCGTTCAGCAATTATGCGGAACTCCATCGCTGGTCGGTCGAGGACCGCGAAGCCTTCTGGTCGGCCGTTTGGGACGATGCGGGCGTGATCGGTGACAAGGGGAGCGTCGTTCTGGCCGACGGAGACAGAATGCCGGGCGCGCGCTTCTTTCCGGACGCCAAGCTGAACTTCGCCGAAAACCTGCTGCGCGAAACGGGCCCGGGCGAGGCCATCGTCTTTCAGGGCGAGGACAAGGACAGCCGGCGACTGGGCTGGGACGATCTGCATGCGCTGGTCTCGCGTCTGCAACAGTTCATGATTGCGCGTGGCGTCAAGGCCGGCGACCGGGTGGCGGCGATGATGCCGAACATGCCCGAAACGGTGGCGGCCATGCTGGCGACCGCTTCGATTGGCGCGATCTGGTCGTCCTGTTCGCCCGACTTCGGGCCGAAGGGTGTGCTCGACCGGTTTTCTCAGATCGATCCCGTGATGTTCTTCGCCTGTGACGGCTACTGGTACAATGGCAAACCGAACGACATTGGTGGCAAGCTGGCCGAGATCGTCCCGCATCTTCCGTCGGTGACGGATGTCGTCGTCATCGACTATCTTGGCGCCGCCGGTCGGACCGCCGAGACGATTGAGAACGCGCAATCGCTGGAGGCGGCAATCGCCCCGTTCAAGGCCAGGCCCGTGACGTTCGAGCGCCTGCCCTTCTCCCACCCGCTCTACATTCTCTATTCGTCGGGAACGACAGGCTTTCCCAAATGCATCGTCCATTCCGCCGGCGGCACGCTTCTGCAGCATCT
The DNA here is from genome assembly GCA_017642895.1 of Roseitalea sp. Lineage (GTDB taxonomy): Bacteria > Pseudomonadota > Alphaproteobacteria > Rhizobiales > Rhizobiaceae > Roseitalea. The sequence goes on along the minus strand of JAEPON010000013.1, from coordinate 44,897 downwards.
CAAGGAGCACCGCTATCACGCCGGCATCAGGCCGGGCGATCGGGTCTTTTATTTCACCACCTGCGGCTGGATGATGTGGAACTGGCTGGTATCGGCGCTCGCCTCGCGCGCGACGTTGCTCCTGTTTGACGGCTCGCCGTTCGCGCCGGACGGCAATGTGCTGTTCGATTTTGCCGACCGCGAGAAGATGACCTATTTCGGAACCTCGGCGAAATATATCGATGCGGTCAGAAAAGCCGGTCTCCGGCCGATCGACACACACGATCTGTCGACCGTGCAGGTGATGTCTTCCACCGGCTCGCCCCTGTCTCCCGAATGCTTTCATTTCGTCTATGCCGGCATCAAGTCCGACGTGCATCTCGCCTCGATTTCCGGCGGCACGGACATTGTCTCCTGTTTCGTGCTCGGCGTCCCGGGCGAGCCTGTCTATGTCGGGGAAATCCAGGGGCCGGGCCTGGGCATGGCGGCACAAGTCTGGGACGATGACGGCAAGCCGGTCGAGGGTGTTAAGGGCGAACTGGTCTGCACCAAGGCGTTTCCGTCCATGCCGGTCGGCTTCTGGAACGACCCGGACGGCGAGAAATACCAGGCCGCCTATTTTGCGCGCTTCGACAATGTCTGGTGCCATGGTGACTTTGCCGAGATCACCGATCATGGCGGCATCATCATTCACGGCCGGTCGGATGCGACGCTCAATCCCGGCGGCGTGCGGATCGGCACTGCCGAGATCTACAACCAGGTCGAGCAGATGCCCGAAGTGCTCGAGGCGATTTGTATCGGCCAGGAGTGGGACAGTGATGTCCGGGTGGTCCTGTTCGTCCGCCTCGCCGAGGGCGTTGCGTTCACCGACGACCTCGTCAAGGCGATCAAGACGAAGGTGCGCGGCGGTGCCTCGCCGCGCCATGTGCCCGCCGTGGTCCTGCCGGTCGACGACATTCCGCGGACCAAGTCGGGCAAGATCGTCGAACTGGCCGTGCGCGAAGTGGTTCATGGCCGGCCGGTCAGGAACCAGGAGGCGCTGGCCAATCCCGAGGCGCTGGCGCACTTCGCCGACAGAGCCGAATTGCAGCCATGACCGGTGCCCAATCGCTGCCATGTTAACCACGGTGCCGTTACGGAACAGCACACCGCTTCGTTAACCATGGCCGGCAAGGAACCGTTAAGACCTCGCGCTTAAGCTGGCGTTAACGTTTCAACGGCCATCGCAATCCAGGCCGCATTGGCGCCGCCCCACAGTCACAGCGATCTTTTCATGCCGGCCCTCACCACGGGGCCGGCCTTTTCTTTGTCCGAAACGTGCGTGAACCTTGCGCCGGCGCGTTGTGTGATCAGCTCGCCAGAACCCGTGCGGGCGGAAAGACGATATCGACCCTTGTGCCCTGGCCGGGTTCCGAACTGATCGCGAATTCGGCCCGGTTGGCCTCGACAAGCGCCTTGGTCAGCGGCAGGCCGAGGCCCGTGCCGTCGCCGCGGCGCTGGCCGACCGCCGTGACCTGCTGGAACGGCTTGAGCGCGCTTTCCAGTTCCTTTGCCGACATGCCGATGCCGCTGTCGCGGATGCGCAGCAGGACCGCACCGTCGCCTGTATAGCTCGTCGAGACGATGACCTGGCCGCCCGCATGCGTGAACCGGATCGCGTTCGACAAAAGGTTCAGCACGATCTGCTTGACCGAACGTTGATCGGCAACAACCGGCGGCACCGTGCTTTCCAGGCTCGAACGGACGATGATCTGATTGCGGTTTGCCTGCGGCTGCACCATCGCGATGGCTTCGCCGATCGCTTCGTTCAGCGCGACGCTCTCAAACTCCAGCTCCTGCTTGCCGGCTTCGATCTTGGAGATGTCCAGAAGGTCATTGACCAGATCAAGCACATGCCGGCCCGACTTGTTGATGTCGGCCAGATAGTCCCGGTAGCGCTCATTGCCGATGGGCCCGAACCGTTCCTCGGCCATCAGTTCGGAAAAGCCGATGATGGCATTGAGCGGCGTTCGGATCTCGTGGCTGATCTTGGCCAGAAACTCCGACTTGGTGTTGGAGGCCTGTTCGGCCTGGCGTTTTGCATCTTGCAGCGCCTGCTCGGTCTGCTTCCAGGGCGTGATGTCGCGGATGACCGCGCAGAAGCCGTTGGTCGCCGGCATCCGTCCGATCGTCATGAACAGCGGCAGGAACCCGCCATTGCGCTCGCGGCCGAGCACTTCGCGCCCCTCGTTGAGAACGCTGGCGACACCATTGTTGGACAGGCCGTGCAGGTAATCCATCGCCGCGCGCTGGCTTTCATGGGCGAACAGGAAGGAAAAGCTCTTGCCCTCGATTTCCTCGTTCGAATAGCCGAACAGTGCGGCCGCCGAACCGTTCAGCGAGCGGATGGTGCTGTCCGCACCGATCAGGATCACACCGTCCGTGGCTGTGTCGAGAATCGCACGCAGTTCGGTGACTTCAGCCGCGCTCACCGCATGGGAATCGGCCCGCATCGCTTCGCCGGCTGCGGCGCCGGAAACGCCCTCGCTTGGCTCCACCGGAGCCCTGTTGGCGGCGGCGCGCGGCTCGAAGGCGAACATCAACGCCCGCGCGCCCATCCAGGGCACGATCTGCAGATGCGCGCGCGCCGCGATCGGTTCGCCGTCGGTGCCGACAAGTGTGATCGCGCGATCGCCGCCATCATCGTCGGTGTCCGGTGCGCTGCCGCCGAACAGCATGTCGAGGCCGCGTGCGTTGAGCGCATCGGTGTCGGCGTCGCCGGCCATCGCGGCGAACGCCGCGTTCGTGTAGAGCGCCTGCTCGTTGCGCACGATCAGCAGGGGCAGGGGCAGTTCGTCCAAGGTTTCCGGCGCAAGCCCGTCCCGTGCCGGCGCGGCCGCACCGTCATCATCGGACGGCGCATCGGCAGGGGTCCCGGCGATCGGTGTGTCGGCATCGTCGCCTCCGGCGGCCGCCACCGGCCCAACCTCGTCGGGGAAGTGATGACGATCGTCAGCGTCGTCCTGGTCTTCGGCGATATGATCTTCGGCGACGGGCGCTTCGATGCCCGGTTGGAAGGTCGGACGATCTTCGGCGTCAACGGTCGCTTCGCCGGGTTCGTCGGCCGATGCCGGCTCATCGCCGACTGACACCTGATATGGCTGGCCATCCACCGTGCCGGTCTCGACACCATCGTCGCGCCGGCCAAGCGCCTGTCCGATCTTGCGGAAAGCCTCGGCTTCCTCGTCGCTGAGATGTGGGCCGGGCAGCGTTTCTCCGGCGGCTTCGGCATCTTTGGCGGCATCGGGAAACGGCACGATGATGTCGCTGGTGCGCCGCATCGGGTGCGCGGGAGCCACGGCCAGCACGGGCGGTTCATGTGACAGGTCGCCATCCTCGGCGCCGGCCCGGGCGATCGTGGCGTCTGCGCCGTCATGGGCTGTGGTCGGCGCGGTGTCGTCGTCGTTCCCCGTGGCATCATTCTCTGCGGTATCGTCATCGGCATCATGGACGGCGGGGGGCATTGCCGGAGCGGTCAGAGCCAGGCCGCGCGCGTCGGGATCGGTGGCGATGTCGGCCATTCGGGCGATGCCGAAACCGCGATAGCCCTCAAACTCGCGGTCGCGGTTGTAGTAGGGCAGGGCCGCCAGATCGACCGGCACCTGCTGGTTGGTGCCCTGGATCGGCCACAGAACGCTCTTGCCCGACCAGGTGTCGCGGCGGGACAGCGCCGTGGCGATTTCGCCGGCCGGGTCGAGCGCCAAACGTTCGACGATGTCGGCGAAGGCCTGCCCTGACAGATCGGCCGCGTTCGGGCCCACGGCGCGCGAAAACTCCGGCGATACATCGATGAAAACACCATCGCGATCGGTCTTCCAGACAAAGCGGATGGGCCCCGAATGAAGATCGGGTCCCGAAAAGGGCTGGTGCGACGGTTCGTCTACGCCCGGCACCGCCATCGCTTCCCGGCTTTCCGACGGTGTGTCGTCGTCGGTGCCTTCGTGTGCAGCGAATTCGGTCCCATCGGGCAGCGGCGCGTCGGCCGGTGCGCTATCCCCGGCGAGCGCGGGGCTGTCCGCATCCAGGGTGATCATCGGATCGGGGTCGGTTTTGGCGGGCATGCCAAGATCACCGGGCATCAGGTCGAGGATCGGCATGGCGGCGGTTTCGGGTTCGGTCGGTACGTCCGACGGCCGATCCGCAAGCGCCAGGGCCACGATCAGATAACGCTCGGGCAGATCGGCCAGCCGCCCGACACCGGCGGCGACAGCGGCATCGGATTCGGGGAGATCGACGATCTGCTTGACCAGCCGGTCGGCTTCCCCGCGCGTGCGCGCGACCAGATCGCGCGCGACCGTCTCCGATACGCCCAGCATTCCATAGGAGGCGCCGGCGCTCAGCACCCGTCCGGCACCATCGACGATGGCCGCACCCGCGCCCTCGTCCTCAAGCCCGGTCAGAGCCATCGCAAGACATTCGGCCTCGCTCATCTCCGTGTCGCGCGCCGGAGCCGTGACGAGCGCATGCTTGCCGCGCACGCCGACAAGATCGATCCGCCGCACATGGGTTTTGACCAGCCGGCTGGTCAGGCCGGCGCGCAACCGAACCAGTGCGGTGCGCGGCTCGTCCTTCAGTGCGCCCAACACGGCGCGGACCTGTCGCATGCCGGTTTCGGCCGCCGCCGGCAGGTGCGCATCGCTTGCGCCGCTGCCGATGGCCGCCAGTCCGAACAGCTTGGCTGCCGCGCCATTGGCCCAGCGCAATTCGCCGCTCTTTCGGTCGACGATCAGTGCGGCCATGCCGGTGAGCATCGCATCGCGAACACCGTCCTGCACGGCGATGTCGATAAAGGAGATGCCGTCCCAGCTCCGTGAATTGCTCATCTCGTCCGCCATGCCTGCCGCGTCGGTCACCGTGCCCCTTAACAAAACCTTAATTGTCCTATTGAGCGGCGCCCGTCCAGTTTTCAACCACGGTGCCCGGTAACGGAGTGAATCTCTGGTTAATGTGCGTTGTGCGATGCACAAAAAAATATTGCATTGCACAATCACATGCGCTATATGGACGTCAGTCACATGCGATCCTTGAAGGACAACACCATGGCCAAAGCCGCCGCCCCCAAACCTGAAGCCCAGCCCGCCAAAGCCGCGCAGGATGTATTCTCGATCGGCCAGATGCCTGATCCCGCCGAGATGCTCGAGCAGTTCCGCTCGCTTGCCGAAGAGAACCTCGCCAAATCCAAGGCCGCGATGGAAAAGGCCAAGGCGACCTTCGACGCAGTGCAGAAGGAAGCCGAGGCCGGCCTTCACTCGGCCCAGGAAAACAGCTCGAAGATTTCCTTGGCGGCCATCGACACGATGCGTGCCAACACCGAGAGCACGTTCAGCCATCTCGAAAAGATGGTCGGCATCAAGTCGGTCGCCGAAATGATCGAACTTCAGACCGCCTTCGTCCGCGAGCAAGCCGAAAAGGCCGTCGACACCGCCAAGACCATGCAGGGCCTTTACCAGAAAGCCGGAGAAGACCTGACCGCCCCGGCCAAGGCCGTCGCCGAAAAGGCCATGGGCGCCCTCAAGCAGGACTGATCGTCCTCGCCAATTACCGGATCGCCGCATCCTCCTCCCGGCGGCGCTCCGATCCGGACCCGATCACCGAGTACGGGTCCGAAGGCCGGGTTCGCCCGGCCTTTTTCTTTGCGCCGATCGATGGCGGCCATGGCAAGGCAAGTCTTGCAAAAGCGCCGCCGGCGGACTATGCGGAGCGTCGCGAACGATGGTTTGCGGGCGTAGCTCAGTTGGTTAGAGCGCTGGATTGTGGCTCCAGAGGTCGGTGGTTCAAATCCACCCGCTCGTACCACCCCTGACCGGGTGGCCGCACTTTGTTTCCCTCTTTCCGACGACTTGCCGCGCGACCTGACCGGTGCGTCAGAACAGGCTGCCCTGGCTGCCGCCCTTGGGCGCCGGGCGGTTGGTTTTGGGCCGGGTCGGCTTTTTCGAAGCGTTGCCATCGGCCACCACGTCGAGCCGGTCATCTCCGGCAAACTGGATGTGCAGACGCTCGCCCGTCGCGATCCCCGCCGATCCGCGCACCGGCACGCCCTGCGCATCGCGCACCAGCGCATAGCCCCGCTCCAGAACGCTCTGGTAGGACAGCGATTTCAAAAGCCGCGCGGCTTCGCTGATCCGGCCACGTGCGTCGCCGGCCTTGTCCTGCGCGGCCCGGTCGAGCCGTGCCACCGCCTGTGCCAGGCGGCGAACGCCATCGCCGTGCAGCCGTTCGCTGGTGCGGGGCGTCAGGCGCGCCGCCCGGTGCGCCAACTCCCGCCGGCGCAGATCGAGCCCGCGCGACAGGCCGGCCGGCAGGTCGCGCGCCAGACGGTCAAGGCTCTGCCGGTCACGCGCCACCTTGTCGGAAAGCCGGGCCGGCGCGAGCATGGCGCCCAGCGCCGCCAGCCGTCCGCGCCGGTCCGCAAGCCGCGCATCGAGGCTGGAGCGCAGCCGCCCGTCGAGCCCGTCGAGCCGCTGCCGGGGCAGGGCCAGGATCTGGTCGGGCTGCGGCAGGCCGCGCGACAGCGCCCTGACACGCGACCGTCGGTCTTCGGCAAACCGCGACACCGCGCCGGCAAGACGCGCCCCCAACTGAGCCAGATGGGCCTCAAGATCGGCCCGCACCGGCACGGCCATCTCGGCGGCGCCTGTCGGTGTCGGCGCGCGTCGGTCGCTGGCATGGTCGATCAGCGTCGTGTCGGTCTCGTGGCCCACCGCCGAGATGAGCGGGATGGCGGAGCCCGCAGCGGCACGCACGACGATTTCCTCGTTGAAGCCCCAAAGGTCTTCAAGGCTGCCGCCACCGCGCGCGACGATCAGAATGTCGGGCCGCGGCACCGGTCCGCCCGGATCGAGTGTGTTGAAGCCGTCGATCGCCGCCGCCACCTCCCGCGCCGAGGTCTCGCCCTGCACACGCACCGGCCAGACAAGAACGTGACACGGGAACCGGTCGGTGATGCGGTGCAATATGTCGCGAATGACCGCGCCGGTTGGCGAGGTGACGACGCCGATGACGCGCGGCATGAAGGGCAGCGGCCGTTTGCGCGCCGCATCGAACAGGCCCTCGGCCGCCAACTTCTTGCGCCGCTCTTCCAGTAGCGCCATCAGCGCCCCGGCGCCGGCCGGCTCGATCGCGTCGATCACGATCTGGTACTTGGACGATCCGGGATAGGTGGTCAGCTTGCCGGTCGCGATGATCTCCAGCCCTTCTTCGGGCTTGAAGGCAAGTTTGGAGAAAGTGCCGCGCCAGATCACCGCTTCCAGCGTCGCGCGGTCGTCCTTCAGCCGGAAATAGGCATGGCCCGACGAATGCGGCCCGCGATAGCCCGACACCTCGCCACGCACGCGCACCCGCCCGAACGCATCCTCAACGGTGCGCTTGACGGCCTGGCTGATCTCGCCGACCGAATATTCGGCGACATTGGAGGCAGGGGAATCGGCAAGGGGCAGATCTGAGGCCATACGGGTTTGTTTCAGCCGGCCGCGGGACGGTCAAGTATCAGCTTGCCAATCATGGTGACCGGGCGTAGGGCCCGTTTGAGGAAACAATCATGTCCGCCCAGCCCCCCACGACGCCGGAGCCGGCCGCGCCGAACCCGTCCGCTTCGCCCGCAAGTGGCGCCTTTGCGCCGATCGACTACGGACTTTACGCGCTGACGGTGATGGCCTGGTCGTTTTCCTGGTATGCGCTGTCGTTGCAGCCGGGCGTCGTCGCCAACGAGGTTTCGCTCGTCTACCGCTTCGTCATCGCCAGCGCGATCATGGTCGCCTGGGCGGTGCTCAGCGGCCGGCGCATGCGTTTTCCGCTTGTCGAACATGCGCGCTTCGCCGCCATGGGCGTCTGCATTTTCTCGACCAACTTCCTGCTCTTTTATTATGGCTCGGCCTATCTGGTCAGCGGGCTCCTGTCGGTCGTCTTTTCGCTGGCGTCGCTGACCAACGTGTTCCTGGCAGCCCTCGTCTGGCGCGAACTGCCGAGCCGCCGCACGGTGGTGGCCGGCGCGATCGGCTTTGCCGGCATCGCCCTGATGTTCTGGCCCAAGATCACCGAGGGCGGTTTTGACGACAGGGTCGCAACCGGCCTTGCCCTCTGCGTCGCCGGCACGCTGTGTTTTTCCGCCGGATCGCTGATCTCTGCGCAACTGTCCAAGCGGCGCGCCGACATCCCGATGGTCTCGGCCAACGCGTGGGGCATGGTCTATGGCGCGCTGTGGTGCGCCTTTCTCGCGATGGTCCTCGGCAAGCCCTTCAACTGGGATCCGCGGTTCGACTATCTGTGGTCGCTCATCTTCCTGGCGGTCGTCTCGACCGTCATTGCCTTTGCGGCCTATCTGACGCTGGTCGGACGCATCGGTTCCGGCCGCGCCGGCTATGCGACCGTCGTCTTTCCGATCTTCGCGCTGCTGATTTCCACCGCGCTTGAAGGCTATCAGTGGACGCTGACCGCGATCGCGGGCCTTGCGCTGGTGATCGCCGGCAATGTGCTGGTGATGCGCGGGCGGTGATGCGTCAGCGGTGCTTGATCATGCCGCGCAGATACTGGTCGAAAATGTCGTCAATGCCCTTCTGGTAGGTATCCTGCGTCTGCCGACCCGCTTCGAACATCTGCCCGAACAGTTCCTCATAGGCGTTGCCGCGCGGCTTCGGCTCGGGCTCGGCTTGCCCGCCGCCCATCATCTCGGTGAAGAGCTTGCCCCAGGGATTGTCCATCATGGGGTTGGCGGCGGGCTTGCCGCCACCGTCCGATCCGCCGCCGAACATCTGGTTGAGCGCCTGCCCGAACGGGTTGTCCATCGGGTTCTGCGCGGGCTGCGAGGAAGGACGTCCCGCCTGCATCAACTGCTCCATCATCTCGGTAATGACATTGCCGCCGGGTGCCGATGCCTGGCCGACCTGCCCGGTCGACTGCTTGAACAGCCCGCCCATCAGCGTCGAGGCGATCACCGGCAGCATCTGCTTGAAGATGTCCTGACCGATACCGGTCGCCTGCTCAGCCTGCGCGGCGACCGCGCGGCTTACTTCCCTGGAGCCGAACAGATGGCCTAAAATGCCGTTGCCCTCGGCGACGCCCTGGGGCTGGAAGGCCCGGCTCATATCCTCGAAATAGCGCGCATGCTGGCCGGTCGACAGCGCCTGCATGAAGTTGGCGACGCCCATCGGGTCGGCCGCGTTGCGCTTCAGCCCCGCCGAAAAGGCCGGCATCAGCGCTTCGATGGCCGATTGCGTCTGCGCTTCGCTGAGACCGAACTGCCGGGCCATCGCCCGCATCGCCTCGCCATTCTGGGCCTGCGTCAGCGTTTCAAAAAGGGTCATCATGCGTGCGCCTCCATCGCCGTGATCGGCGGAAACCTAGCACAGGCGGCAGCGGGCGCCATCACGACCATGGTGCGGTGGGGACAGGTACGCTCGGGCGACAAACCGCTTCACGCGGCCTGATCCGACGATTATAGGGAGGAAAACAACAATCCAGGTGATTGATGTCGAAAGACACCCGCGCCGCGCGCCCGGCAAAGAGCCGAAAAAAACCCATCACACCGCCGCCGCCCGCCTATATCGACAATCTGCGCGGTGTCGCCGACTGGTCGGAGGCCGGGCCATGGCTCGCCGCCCGCTCGATCGAGGACATTGAATGCATCACGCCCGATCTGGCCGGCGTGCCGCGCGGCAAGATGATGCCCTCGTCCAAATTCACCTCGAACACGGCGCTGGCGCTGCCCTCGGCCCTGTTCCGCCAGACGATTTCGGGCGACTATCCCGAGGAGACCGGCGAGTTCCGCTACGATCCGCGCGACGGCGATCTCAAGCTGATGCCGGATCTCGACACGCTGTCGGTCGTGCCCTGGGAAAGCGATCCGACCGCGCAGGTGGTCTGCGATCTCGTCGATCAGCGCACCGGCGAACCTTCCTGGATCACGCCGCGCCAGGTGCTCAAGCGCGTGGTCGACGCCTATGCCGAAAAGGGCTGGAAGCCGGTCGTCGCGCCCGAGATCGAATTCTATCTGGTCGCCAAGAACACCGATCCCGACTATCCGCTGCAGCCGCCGACGGGCCGTTCGGGCCGGCCGATCGCCGGCGGACAGAGCTATTCGATCGCCGGCATCAACGAGTTCGACGAACTGATCGACGATATCTATCATTTCTGCGAGGCGCAGGGGCTGGAGATCGACACGCTGATCCACGAGGAAGGCCCCAGCCAGCTCGAAATCAATTTGCGGCATGGCGATCCGCTCGCGCTCGCCGATCAGGTCTTCCTGTTCAAGCGCACGATCCGCGAAGCGGCGCTGAAGGCGGACATGTACGCCACCTTCATGGCCAAGCCGATCCAGGGCGCGCCGGGCAATGCGATGCATATCCATCAGTCGGTGGTCGACGCCAGGACAGGCAGGAACATCTTCACCGCCGATGACGGCAGCGAGTCGCCGCTGTTCCGCGCCTTTGTCGGCGGCATGCAGCACTATATGCCCAAGGCGCTGGTGATGATCGCGCCCTATGTGAACTCCTACCGGCGTCTGACCCAGTCGATCGCCGCCCCGGTCAACACCGCCTGGGGCTATGACAACCGCACGACGGCGTTCCGCATTCCAGCGTCCGACCCGCAGGCGCGCCGCGTCGAAAACCGGCTGCCTTCGTCCGACGCCAACCCCTATCTGGCGCTGGCCGCCTCTCTGGCCTGCGGCTATCTGGGCATGGTCTATGGCCTCGTGCCGACCGACCCGACCGCCGAGACCGCCAATGAGGGCGAGATCGACTTGCCGCGCGGCCTGCTCGAAGCGGTCTCGCTGTTCGAGGACGAGCACGCGTTCGACGGCGTTCTGGGCCGCGAGTTCATGGCCAATTATGCCGGCGTCAAGCGCGGCGAGTTCGAGACCTTCATGCAGGTGATCAGCCCGTGGGAGCGGGAATATCTGCTGCTCAATGTGTAAGCGATGACGTACCAAAGCCCGATCTCGCCGGGCCTGTCCTGGTATGAGGCGTCGGTTGGCGACCGGCCCGCCTATCCGCCGCTCGATGGTGATGCAGCCGCCGATATCTGCATCGTCGGCGGCGGTTTCACCGGTCTTTCAGCGGCCGCGGAAGCCGCGCGGCTTGGCGCGTCGGTCGTCCTGCTTGACGCCGCGCGGTTCGGCGACGGCGCCTCGGGCCGCAATGGCGGGCAGTTGAACACCGGCCAGCGCTCTTCGGCGGATGAACATGAAGAGTTGCTCGGCTTTGAACGCGCCAAGGCCCTGTTCGACATTGCCGAGGAAGCCAAACAGCACATGCTGGCCTTCGCGCAAGAAAACCGCATCGACATCGACTATGTGCAGGGCCACGTCTCGGTCGCCCACAAGGCACGACATGTGGACGACTACCGCGCCTATGCCGAGACGATGGCGGAGCGGTTCGGCTATCGGCATCTGCGGTTCCTCGACCGCCGGCAGACGGCGGAAATCGTTGGGTCGGAGCGCTATTTCGGCGGCGTTCACGACAGCGGCACCGGCCATATCCATCCGCTCAAGCTGGTGGTCGGCACCGCCCGGGTCGCGGCAGCGCGCGGCGCGCGCCTGCACGAAAACACCAAGGTCAACGGGCTTGAGTCGGCATCCGGCAAGGTGCGCGTGACGACGGCGAAAGGAACGGTCACCGCCGACCGCGTCCTGATGGCGGTCAACGCCCATGGCGACGAAAAGCTGGAACCGGAGATGGCGCGCCATGTCATGCCCATCCGCTCCTTCATCGGCGCGACGGCGCCGCTTGAGGGTGACGTCGCCGGGATCGTCCTGCCGGGCCGGGAGAGCGTCGATGACAGCCGTTTCGTGGTGCGCTATTTCCGGCGACTGAAAGATGGACGGCTGCTGTTCGGCGGCCGCGAAGCCTATGGCGGCGAGACGCCGGCGGACATCGAGGCGGGCGTGCGCCGCCAGATGGTCGAGGTCTATCCGGCGCTGAAGGACGTCGAAATCACCCATGCCTGGGGCGGCTCGGTCGGCATCACCCTGCCGCGCGAGCCTTTTGTGCGCGAGGTCATGCCGGGCGTCACCGCCATGGGTGGCTATTCCGGCCATGGGGTGATGCTGTCCAACTTCACCGGCAAGATGTGGGCCGAGGCGGTGGCCGGCAATCGCGACCGGCTGAACCTGTTCAGCGAGTTGAAGGTCCCGCCGTTCCCGGGCGGGCGGCGCTTCCGCAAGCCATTGCTGACCCTAGCACTGACCTGGTACGCGATGCTGGACCGGCTCTAATACGCATATTCCAGAAACGCTGGCTCCACCGAGCCGCCCCAGACCGAGTGATATTTGGTCACCATCTGCTCGGCCGCCGTGGTGCCACGCGCGGCGATTTCTTCAAGCGGAGCGAGAAAATGCGCCTCGTCGAACCCGTCCTGATTGAGCCGGGCACGTGATTTCAGCCCCGCCCGGGCGATCTCCAGCACTTCGTAGGCGATTTCGCGCACCGACTGGTTGTGGATGCGCGCATGCAGCCCTTCGACGGGAACCGCATCGCGCAGCGCCACCACATCCTTGTGGCTCCAGGATTGCGTCAGCGTGTCGGCGCCATCCAGCGCCGTTTCGTCATAGAGAAGGCCGACCCAGAAGGCCGGCAGGGCGCAGATGCGCCGCCAGGGTCCACCATCGGCGCCGCGCATCTCGATGAAGCGTTTCAGGCGCACTTCGGGAAAGACGGTCGACAGGTGGTTGGTCCAGTCGCCCTTGTTGGGCCGCGGATCGGGGATTTGCCCTTCCAGCGCGCCATCCATGAACTGCCGGAAGGTGACATGGGTGCAGTCGATATAGCGGCCCTCGCGCAGGACGAAATACATCGGCACGTCCAACACCCATTGCACATAGTCCATGAAGCCGAAATCGTCGGCGAAGACGAAGGGCAGGACACCGCTGCGATCGGGATCGACATCGCGCCAGATGTCGGCGCGCCATGAGACCATGCCGTTCGGCCGACCCTCGGTGAAGGGCGAGTTGGCAAACAGGGCGGTTGCGATCGGCTGCAGGCGGTAGGCGACCTGCATCTTCTTGCGCATGTCCGCTTCGCAGCAGAAATCGAGATTGACCTGGATCGTTGATGTCCGGTGCATCATGTCCAGACCCTGATCGCCCTTCTTGGGCATATAGGCGCGCATGATGTCGTAGCGCGACTTCGGCATTTTGGGCGTGTCGTTGAGCGACCATTTCGGGCTCGCGCCGAGCCCGAGGAACTTGATGCCGAGCGGATCGGCGATCAGCCGCAATTGCGCCAGATGGGCGTTCGATTCGCGGCAGGTCTGATGGATCGTCTCAAGTGGCGCGCCTGACAGTTCGAACTGCCCGCCCGGCTCCAGCGAGATCGCGCCGCCCGTCCCGGTCGGCTCGTAAAGGCCGATAATGTTGCCGTCGTCGATGATCGGTTGCCAGCCGAGCTTGTCCTGCATGCCGTCCAGCAGTTTGGCGATGCCGCGCTCGCCCGCATAGGGCACCGGGGCATTGTTGGCCGCATAGAAGGGGAACTTCTCGTGCTCGGTTCCGATGCGCCAGTCTTCGGCCGGCTTGCAGCCCGCTTCAAGGTCTGCGGCCAGCTCCTCGACGGTCTCGATCGGTCTTTCGTCGGTCGTGTCGCGCGCCATGGTCTTCCGTTCCGATCGCGTGAGCTTGCCTGAATGACCCATGAGGGCTGTTGCGGCAAGGCCCTTGTCTTGCCATTGTTGCCTCCGGGGGGTGGTCGCAATGGCCGCATCCCCTGTTGCGCCCATTTATTCCATTTTCAAGATCGAGGATGACATGAACAGATTTGCTCTTTGCCTGCTGGCCGGCCTGTTCCTGCCGGTGACCACCGCATCGGCCCAGAAGCTGGTCGACGCCACCGATCCCGAAGCGATCATCAACCTGTTGCGCGGCTTCGGCAGCGCGGTGCTCGAAGAGGACGATGCCGGCGATCCGATGATCGTCGCGCGGATCGACGGAACCCGTTTTCTCGTGCTGTTCTACGGCTGCGAGGACGGCGCCAACTGCAAGTCGATCCAGTTTCGCGCCGCCTGGGAATCGGCCGGAAACATCACCATGGGCCAGCTTGGCGGCTGGAACGCCGACAAACGGTTCGGCAAGGCCTATCTCGATGACGTCAAGGACCCCGTGGTCGAGATGGACGTGAACCTGTTTGGCGGCGTGTCGACACGCAACCTTGAAGACACGATCGATTGGTGGCAGCTCGTCCTGGCCGATTTCAAGCTCAACGTGCTGGACGAGTGAGCCTGGCCGGTCACCAGTCGCCGGCCACCGCCTGAACGACGGCCAGCGCGGCGACGGCCGCAGTGTCGGCGCGCAGGATGCGCGGCCCCAGCGGAATGGCGGTGACAAAGGGCAGCGCGCGCAGGCGCGCGCGCTCGGCATCGGAAAATCCGCCCTCCGGTCCGATCAGAAGGCCGAGCGGTCGTCCGCGCAGCGGCGTCAGCTTTTCGAGCGGATTGTCGGTCTCGTGGTCTTCATCGCAGAAGATCAGCGCCCGATCCGTGTCCCAGCCGTCGATGAACGCCTCGAAGCGGATCGGTTCGTGGCAGTCCGGCAGTGCCAGCACGCCGCATTGCTCGGCGGCTTCCAGCGCATTGGCCCGAACCTTGGCAATGTTCAGGCGCGGTTGCTGCGTGTGCTGTGTGATCACCGGCTGCAGCACGCCGGCGCCCATCTCCACCGCCTTCTGGACCATGTAGTCGAGCCGGCCGACCTTGAGCGGGGCGAATGCATAGACCAGACCGGGCGCATCGGGCTGCCGTCGTTCCAGCGACGTTGCGCGGATCGTGGCCGCGCGCTTGCCTTGCGGTTCGAGCGCGGCGCGCCATTCGCCGTCACGTCCGTTGAAGACCAGCAGTTCCGCGCCGCCCTTCATGCGCAGCACGTTCAGAAGATAGTTGGCCTGTCCCCGGTCCAACTCGACCATCGCGCCGGCTGAGAGCGGCGCATCGACGAAAAGCCGTTGCAATCGGTAGTTTGCGCGCATGGCGGTGCGATGCACCGCGCCGGCCGGCGCGTCAAGCACGGGCACTCGCATCGACATGGGGCCGGTACCCCGCCGACAGCGCCGCCACCGTCGATGGCGGTGTCAGCATCATCAGGCCCTTCGGCCATCGGTCGACCCTTTGATAGCCTGCCGGCGCCCAGCGCCACGGTCTTCCTGCCATTGCGAGCAGGGCATCCGATCCGTCGGTGACCATTGTGCTGTCGGGCAGCTTGTCGGGTGCGGTGGGCAAGGGATGAAGCCGTTTGGCGCGCCCGTCCAGCCGCTCGGCATGCAGAACCCGGTCCATGTCAGGCGCTTTGGGCACGGCGAAGCTTACCCCCTCGGCAAACGAGACGCGGAAAGCCTCTGCATCGGTGCGCCGGCACTCGAAGCATGGCCGGTGCCCGGCCGCCAGTGCCGTCGCCTCATCCAGAAAGAAGAGTTCGGTATAGCTGCCCTTGCCCATCACCGACCTTTGCCGCCCCTTGAAGGAACACAGGCAGATCAGCCATGCCTTGAGCATCCAGCGTCGCACCGGATGCAGCGTCCTTGTCTCGGCATTGTGGATAATTCCGCGATTGCCCATGAAGGCGCCGCGCGCCGTTGTTGCAATTATGACACCAAATGGCGTGACGCGGTTTTGAAGTGTCATAATTGCTGCATTGCCTAACATTTGGGCTGGAACTTGCCGGCAGGTCAGGCTAGCCCGCATTCGCGCGGCCCGGCAAATGTGACCATCGTCACACTGCCCAAAGCAATTCTGGTCCATTGTGGCCGTGCGGACAATGGCGGCTCGGAACCCCTGACGCCCATGCGCGTTCAGGCAGTACCGGCTGCACCAATGATGGGGAGATCATGACCGTGCGCGCTACGTTTTTGTCGCTTGCCACACTGTTCGGCATCACGCTTTGGGGTCTGGCCGTCTATTCGGAGACCTCGCTGGCCGGCGGTGTCGCCGTTGATGGCTACGGCGTTTCGGTCATCTCCGGCCAGAGCCGGTAGAAAACGGCCGCGCAGGGCCGCTGCCAAGACTTTCCGCCATCTTTTCACACCGTTGCCGACAGGCTAACACTCTGCGACCTTCAGCGGAGTGAATGCATGTTCGGACCTGTCACCGAAATCAAGGACCTGCAGCGGCGCGCCAAATTCCGCGTGCCAAAAATGTTCTATGATTATGCCGATTCCGGCGCCTGGACCGAATCCACCTATCACGACAATTCCGATGCGTTCGGCCGCATCAAGATCCGTCAGCGTGTCGCGCGCAACATTGACGAGCGCTCGGTTGCAACGCGGATGGCTGGCCGCGACGTGGCGATGCCGGTGGCGTTGGCGCCCGTCGGCCTGACCGGCATGCAGCATCCCGACGGCGAGATTGCTGCCGCGCGCGCCGCTGAGACGTTCGGCATCCCCTTCACCCTGTCCACCATGAGCATCTGCTCCATCGAGGCCGTGGCCGAGGCGACCAGGGCACCCTTCTGGTTTCAGCTTTACGTGATGCGCGACCGGGGCTTCATCGAAGACCTGATCAACCGTGCCAAGGCGGCCGGCTGCGAGGCGCTGGTGCTGACGCTTGACCTTCAGGTGCTCGGCCAGCGCCACAAGGACATCAAGAACGGCCTGTCGGCACCGCCCAAGCCGACCTTCAAGTCGATCGCCGACCTGGCACTGCGCCCGCAATGGTGCCTGGGCATGCTGGGAACGAAAAACCGCACATTCGGCAACATTGTCGGCCACGCGCCCGGCGTAACCAACATGAATTCGCTGTCCGAATGGACCGCCAAACAGTTCGACCCGACGCTCGACTGGGACTCCATCGAATGGGTCAAGTCGAAATGGGACGGCAAGCTGATCCTCAAGGGCATCAACGATGTCGAGGACGCAGAGATCGCCGCCAAGGTCGGCGCCGACGCGCTGGTCGTCTCCAACCATGGCGGCCGTCAACTCGACGGCGCGGCAGCCTCGATCGACGTGCTCGCGCCGATCGTCGATGCGGTCGGCGACAAGATCGAGATCCACATGGACAGCGGTATCCGCTCCGGCCAAGACGTCTTCAAGGCGATCGCGCTGGGTGCCAAGTCCACCTATATTGGCCGCGCCTATATTTACGGGCTCGGCGCGCTTGGCGAAGCCGGTGTCACCAAGGCTCTGGAGATCATCCACAAGGAGCTGGACGTCACAATGGGTCTGGCCGGCGAGACCGATATCAACCGGGTCGGCCGCCACAATCTGCTGGAGCCTTCACGCCCCTGGCCGCACAACATGTAAGATGAACACCGGTGCTTGGCACCGCCCGTGCAACTAGCCGGCCTTGCGCTGTTCGCGCCGGAGCCGCGAGACGGTCTGCCAGGCCTTGGCCTTTTCGGCGTCCTTCTTGCACTGCTGCACGAACTCCATATGTGCCTCGGCCGCTCGCCGCGCGGCCGCAGCATCGCCATCCATGATCGCGTGGTAGATCGCCAGATGCTGATCCAGCAGCCGGTCCCGCGCGCCCGGATAACCATAGACAAGGCTGCGCGAGAAGAACGAGCCGTTCGACAAAAGCCGGTAGCACGAGCGCAGCGTGTGCATCAGGATCACATTGTGGGCCGCTTCGCTCACCGCCTGATGGAACTCGACGTCGAGCGCGGCTTCATCGGCGACATCCTCCTTGCCGTGTGCCGCCTGCATGCGCTCGATGATCGAGGTTAAAAGCGCCTTGTCGTCATCGGTGGCGCGCCGAGCGGCGAAATCGGCGGCGACACCCTCCACCTCGCGGCGATATTCCAGATAATCGTCGGTTGCCTTGGGATGGTCGGCGATCAGCTCCAGCATGGTCTTTGAAAAGACATCGCCGATCACATCGGCGATGAAGCTGCCGCCGCCATGGCGCGTGCACAAAAGGCCGCGCTCTTCCAGTTGCTTGAGCGCCTCGCGCACGATCGGGCGCGAAATGTTGAACTGCTGCGCCAGATCGCGCTCGCCGGGCAGCTTGTCGCCGACACGCAGGACGCCTTCAAGGACAAGCGCCTCGATCTGCGCGCCCACCTCGTCGGCGGTGCGCGCATGACTGACCCGCGAAAAAAGCGCTGCACTCATGTCGCTGACATTCCTCCGGCTTCAGTTTAGCCGCCCTGGCCATGACTGGTCAATTTGATTGTCCAGTTTGGGCCGGCGGCAGCCCTCGGTTCGGTTCCTTTCCATGTGACCCGCCGGACCCTATAGAGGTATTGTGGCGATGTTTGCGGTGCGGCAAGCCGCATCGGGCCGGCGGCGGTACGCGGCGCGCGACAAGGAGAGATCAGTGACGACCAGCGACAGCGAGAAGGTCTCTCCGCGGGCCGGCAAGTCGACCAGGGGTGCCGATACCCAGGTGAAAGACGCCGGACGGCTCTCCGCGCGGCCCGAGCACGCGCAGCGCTCCGGTGCGTTCGGATTTCCCGTCCACCCTCAGCGTTCGGCGGCAACCGGCGAGGTGCATGCGCGTCCGGCCCCGTCGATCACCGCGCCGCGCGCGCTTTTGAAACTGTGCTTCATCACCGACGGGGGGGCTTCGGTGGATCAGGCGGTGCTCGCCGAATTGTCGCGCCAGCATGGTGTCGCGCCGCCGGCGGAAACCGCGCGCCACCACCGCATCCGCACCGGGCCGGGCAGCCTGTGGTGGGAGCGCCACACCGAAGCTTCGACCTATCTGTGGGAAGGCCCGCTGCCGGCGGCGGCGGGCGAGGCGCTGACCGGCCACCCGTTCGGCGATGCGTTTCCGGCGCCGGGATCGCTGATCGCCGGCGTGCGCATCGACATTCGCGCGCATGATGACGGGTTCGAAAAATGGCTTCAACCGTTCGACCGCCAGACACTGTGCCTGTCATCGACCGAGGGCGGCCGCGCCGTCGTGGCCACCGATTTCCGCCAGGACCAGGACGGGCTGACCCGGATCGTGATCCTCGACAAGGGCATGACACCGCAGCGCACCGGTTCGCTCGCCCAGCGCCTGTTCGACATCGAGATCTACAGGACGATGGCAATGCTCGGCCTGCCTGTGGCGCAGAGCCTTTCGCCGCGCATGCGCAAGGCCGAAGACCGGCTTGCCGAACTCACCCACCGGATGCGCGACATCGAGCCGGGCGGCGCCGAGGTGCTGCTCGACGAGATCATCGGGCTGGCCGGCCAGCTTGAGGCCGATGCCGCGTCCAGCCTGTACCGGTTCGGCGCCAGCCGTGCCTATGACGAGATTGTCGGCGACCGGCTGTCGGCGCTCGATGAGGAATCGGTTCCCGGTTATGACACCTGGCGCTCGTTCCTCGAACGGCGGCTGGCGCCGGCCATGCGCACATGCCGCGCCGTCGAAGAGCGGCAGGCGAACCTGTCACGCAAGCTGGCGCGCGCTGCCAATCTCCTGCGCACGCGCATCGACGTGGAGGTCGAAAAGCAAAACCGCGATCTTCTGGAATCGATGGACCGGCGCGCCAAGCTGCAGCTGCGCCTGCAACAGACGGTCGAGGGCTTGTCGGTCGCCGCGGTCTCCTACTACATCGTCGGGTTGTTCGCCTACGCCATCAAGGGTGTCGGCGGCCAGTTGCCCGGCCTGAGCGCCGACGCGTTGATCGCGCTCTTTGTTCCGGTGACCATTTTGAGCATCTGGTGGATCGTCCGCCGTGTCCGCCGGCGCCATCTCGGGCGCGACAAGGCGGCCGACTGACCGGCTGCCGCAACCACTTACTCGCCGGCCGGCGCGCCGCTCTCCTGACTGTGCCCGCTTGCGCCATTGCCGTGATATCCGTTTCGAGAGCCGGTGCCGGGTCGGGATGGCGTATCGTTCAGGGCAGCCTCGCCGTTGCGGCCCTGCCCCGCCGGGACGCCGCGCTCCCAATAGGGAACCGAGCCGAACAGGTCGGCGAAATGGTCGATGAAAAGGCGCACCTTGACGGGCAGGAACTGCCGTGACGGGTAGATGGCGTAGATGCCCACATTGGTCGCGCTTTCATGGCCCGGCAGCAATTGCACAAGCCGCCCGGCGGCCAGCTCGTCGCCCACATCCCAGGTCGAGCGCAGCGCGACGCCCAGTCCCGCCAGCACCGCCTCGCGGATCACTTCGGACGAATTCGTCTGCAGATTGCCCTGCGGCCTGAAGTTCGCTTCGCCGTCGGGACCCTCGAACCGCCAGATGTCCGAGGCCTGGTGCGTCAGACAATTGTGGCCTTCGAGGTCGGCCAACGTCTCGGGCCGGCCATGCTCGGCCAGATAGTCAGGCGTTGCGCACAACACCCGGCGCACCGGCGCCAGCTTGCGCGCCACAAGGCTGGAATCGGCCAGTTCGGCGATGCGAATGGCGACATCGAACCCTTCGCCAACGATATCGACCAAATCATCGGACAGGAGCATATTCACCGACAGGTCCGCATTGGCCTTCATGAAGGGAACCAGATGCGGCGCAATGTGCATGCGGCCGAACGAGGTTGGCGCGCTGACCTTCAACGTGCCGCGCGCATGGGCCGAACGCCGCGAGACGAACGCTTCGGCCTCTTCGACGCCGGCAAGGATCGCAACGACCCGTTCGTAGAAGCCTTGGCCGGCCTCGGTCAGCGCGATCTGGCGCGTGGTGCGCTGGAGAAGCCGGGTTCCCAGCCTGTCTTCAAGCCGGCGCAGACGCTTGGACACGACCGCCGGCGAAAGGCTCAGTTCACGTCCGGCGGCCGACATGCTGCCAGCCGCCACGACACGGGCGAAGATTTCCAAGTCTCCAAAATTACTCATGCCCAATCGGATGCCTTTGCTGCCGGCCGCGGCAAGACATGGGCTGCCGCCGGCTGTCGGTTGAAGTGCTCCAGATCAGGGAGATGGAGCGCCTTTGACGAAAGTCCAGCCAATGCGCGGATATCGGCGCTCAAATCGGGCATTGCCACTGCGGATGTAAAGTGGTAAATATTTTTTACCATTGTCGAATGGCCGCTGTCCCGGCCCTTTGATGGTCATCGCCGGCTTTGGCCCCTATTGTCGAAGGCGATGTTGGCGGAGGGAGGACGAAGCCGTGCAGGAGATCGCGTTTCTGGAGCCCGATCCGGCCATTATGGCCCGCCGCGGGGAGATCGTCGCCGGCCTTTCCGGACTGGTGTCTGCCGATGGGCTTGTCACCGACCCGCGCGAACTGGTGCCGTTCGAGACCGACGCATTTACCGCCTATCGCCGTGTACCGCTCGCCGTCGTCCTGCCTGCGACGACCGAGGAGGTGGCGGCGGTGTTGAAATATTGCGCGGCGCAGGGCGTGCCGGTGGTGCCGCGGGGCGCCGGCACGTCGCTGGCCGGCGGTGCGATCCCGCAGGAGGACGCGGTCGTCATCGGCGTCAGCCGGATGACAAGGGTCATCGAGGTCGACTATGAAAACCGCACGGCCACCGTGCAGGCGGGTGTGACGAACCTGTCCATTTCCGATCGTGTGGCAGCCGACGGCTTCTTCTATGCGCCCGATCCCTCCTCGCAGCTTGCCTGTACGATTGCCGGCAACATTGCGATGAATTCGGGCGGCGCCCACTGCCTCAAATATGGCGTGACGACCAACAATCTGCTCGGCGCCAAACTGGTCCTGATGGACGGCACGATCATCGAACTGGGCGGCAAGGCGCTCGATGCGCCCGGCCTCGATCTGCTCGGCCTGTTGTGCGGTTCGGAAGGCCAAATCGGCATAATCACCGAAGCCACCGTGCGGCTTCTGGCCAAGCCCGAAGGTGCGCGGCCCGTCCTGTTCGGCTTCGATTCGTCGGAGGTCGCCGGAGCCTGCGTGTCGGAGATCATCGGCTCGGGCATCATCCCGGTCGCCATCGAATTCATGGACAAGCCGGCCATCGAAATCTGCGAAGCTTTTGCCAAGGCCGGCTACCCGCTCGACGTCGAGGCGCTTCTGATCATCGAGGTCGAAGGCTCGGAAGCCGAGATGGATGCGATGCTGGCGCGCATCATCGCGATCGCCAAAAAGCACGGCGTCAAATCAGTCAAGGAAAGCCAGTCGGCCACCCAGGCAGCGACCATCTGGAAGGGCCGCAAGTCCGCCTTCGGCGCGACCGGCCGCATTGCCGACTATATCTGTATGGACGGAACCGTGCCGCTCGGCCAGCTCTCGCACGTGCTGCGCGAGACCTATGCCATCATCGAACGCCACGGCCTGCGCGTCGCCAACGTGTTTCATGCCGGCGACGGCAACATGCACCCGCTGATCCTCTACAATGTCAATGACCCGGACGAGGCGCAAAAGGCCGAGGCGGCCGGCGCCGACATATTGAAGCTGTGCGTCGATGCCGGCGGCTGCCTGACGGGCGAGCACGGCGTCGGCGTCGAAAAGCGCGACCTGATGTTGCACCAGTTCACCGAGACCGACCTGAACCAGCAAATGGCGGTGCGCGCCGCCTTCGATCCACAGTGGATGCTCAACCCCTCCAAGGTCTTCCCGCTCGATCTCGATATGCGCAAGGCGTCCTGATCATGGCGGTGCGTGAAACATTGACGCCGGCTACCGAGGCCGAAGCCTGCGCCATGGTCGCCGAGGCAAGAGCCGCCGGCCGGACGCTGGCCATTGCAGGCGCCGGCTCCAAGAGCGCCGTCGGCCGCCCGGTCACCGCCGACGCATCGATCACCTCGACCGGCCTTTCGGGCATTGTCGAATACAATCCCGAGGAGCTTGTCATCGTCGCCAGGGCCGGCACGCCTCTTTCCGAGATCGACGCGGCCCTTGCCGCCAACAATCAGGCGCTCATGTTCGAGCCGGCGGACTGGAGCCGGCTTCTGGGCTCCAATGCCGGCCAGACGATCGGCGGCATCGCGGCGACCAACATGTCTGGCCCCCGGCGCCTCATTGCCGGCGCCGCGCGCGACTCGCTGCTCGGCGTGCGCTTCGTCAATGGCAGGGGCGAGGCGATCAAGAATGGCGGCCGGGTGATGAAGAACGTCACGGGGCTCGACCTGGTCAAGCTGATGGCCGGGTCCTGGGGCACGCTCGGCCTGATCACCGAAACCGCCTTCAAGGTGCTGCCGCGCGCCGAGACCGAGACGACGCTGGTGATCGACGGCGCCGACGAGGCGGAAGCGGCGCGC
This sequence comes from Roseitalea sp., assembly GCA_017642895.1. Classification (GTDB taxonomy): domain Bacteria; phylum Pseudomonadota; class Alphaproteobacteria; order Rhizobiales; family Rhizobiaceae; genus Roseitalea. Next base: position 21,873 of record JAEPON010000013.1, on the reverse strand, counting down.
CTGATGGCCGCCGCGATGGGCACCAGCGCCGAAGTCTCCGGCGCGGCACATCTGCCGGCTGCGATCAGCGGCGCGGTGCTGGGCGACGCGTTCGCCGGCCACGGCGCAACCCTTTTGAGGCTGGAAGGATTTGCCGAAGCCATTGCCGAACGCACCGCCCGCCTCAAGCCGCAACTGGCAACGCGCCGCGAGATCGTCGAACTCGATGGCGCCGCCTCGCGCAAGGCGTGGGCCGCGATCCGTGACGTGCGCCCGTTCGCCGACGGCGGCGACAGCCCGGTCTGGCGCATCTCGGTGCCGCCGATGGCCGGTCACACCGTCGCCGGCCAAATTCTCGACGCCGCAGGCGGCCATGCCTTTTTCGACTGGCAGGGCGGGCTGGTCTGGCTGCGGCTCGATGGCAACGATGCCCGGCCGGAGATTGTTCGCGGCGCTCTTGCCGGCCATGCGGGCAGCCATGCGCTTCTCGTGCGCGCCGCGGCCGATATCCGCACCCGCACCGAGGTCTTTCATCCCGAGCCCGCAGCGGTCGCCGCGCTCACCGAGCGGATTCGCGCTTCAATTGATCCCGATAGCGTGTTCAACTCCGGTCGCCGCGCGTTCAATTCCGGGCGCGATGCGGCCTGACGCGATCAAGCACAGGGACATTTCATCATGAGCAATTCGCCCAACACGCCCCAGTCGGGCAGCAACCAGCCGATCTCCACCGAAGGCTGGTTCGACGCCGGACCGCGCAACGCGCAACTGATCTACATCCTTTATTTCGCCAGCATCATCACCGGCCTGACCGCGCTGATCGGCGTGGTCATGGCCTATCTCAATCGCGGCAAGGCCGGCGGCTATGTCGATACCCATTACACCTGGCTGATCCGCACCTTCTGGATCGGCATCCTCTTCTCGCTGATCAGCTTCATCCTTGCCTTTGTCGGTATCGGGTTTCTTCTGATGATCGCCGTCGCGATCTGGGTCATCATCCGGCTGGTCAAGGGCATCCAAGCGCTGGGCCGGGGCGAGCCGATCGCCGATCCGCTCACTTGGTGGATTTGAGGGGCCACCCCAACCAACGGACGCGTCGCCATGCAGACCAGTTTCACGCCGGAACAACTTGCCGATCCGCACGTCGAACACTCCGAGAAAATTCTGCGCTCGTGCGTGCATTGCGGCTTCTGCACGGCGACCTGTCCGACCTATGTCACGCTTGGCAACGAACTGGATTCGCCACGCGGGCGGATCTACCTGATCAAGGACATGCTGGAGAACGATCGGCCGGCGGACGAAAAAACGGTCCTGCACATCGACCGCTGCCTGTCATGCCTTGCCTGCATGACCACCTGCCCGTCAGGCGTCAACTACATGCATCTGGTCGACCACGCCCGTGCGCATATCGAAAAGACGTACAAGCGGCCCTTCATGGACCGGCTGATCCGTAACGTCCTGGCGCAGGTCTTGCCCTATCCCTCGCGCTTCAAGGCATCTCTTTATGCGGCGCGGTTGGGCCGCCCGTTCGCGCCACTTCTCAAATCGATCGGTCCGCTCAAGCGTTTCGGCGCGATGCTCGATCTGGCGCCCAAGACCATTGCGAAACCGTCACCCTATGCTCAACCCGGCGCCCATGCGCCGGCCATCGAAAGGCGCGGCCGCGTGGCGATCCTGACGGGTTGTGCGCAGCCGGTGCTCGATCCGGGCATCAACGAGGCGACGATCAAGCTTCTGACCCGCATCGGCGTCGAGGTCGTGGTCCCCGAAGGCGAAGGCTGCTGCGGCGCGCTGGTCCACCATATGGGCCGTGAGGAAAAGGCGCTCGCCGATGCCAGGCGCAATGTCGATGCATGGACGCGGGCGATCGACAATGGCGGGCTCGACGCGATCATCATCACCGCCTCGGGGTGCGGCACGACGATCAAGGATTATGGCCACATGCTGCGGCTCGATGCCGACTATGCCGAAAAGGCGGCCCGGGTGAGCGCGCTCGCGAAAGACATCACCGAGTATCTGGCGATGATCGACCTGCCTGCGCCGTCGGTCGAACCCAACCTGACGGTGGCCTACCACTCGGCCTGCTCCATGCAGCACGGCCAGAAGATCACGACGCTGCCCAAGACGCTGCTGAAGGCGGCCGGTTTCACGGTCAAGGATCCGCCGGAAGGACATTTGTGCTGCGGCTCGGCGGGCACCTACAACATCATGCAGCCCGAGATCGCCGGCCAGCTCAAGGCGCGCAAGGTGCGCAACATCGAATCCACCCGGCCGGACGTGATCGCCACCGGCAATATTGGTTGCATCACGCAGATCGCATCGGGCACAGACATCCCGATCGTCCATACGGTGGCGCTCTTGAACTGGGTCTATGGCGGTGACCGGCCGGCGGGCGTGCCCGATGCCCGCCCCGCACAACGCACGTCACTCGATGATCTGGTTGAAGCGGCCGAATGAAAAAGGCGGCCCGCAGGCCGCCTTGTTGCGTTTTGACGGTTTGGGTCAGAACCCGTAACGCACACCCAGCATGACCTGGTGCTGCTTGATCGGAACGTTGGTCACCGTGCCGTCGACTGCCGTCAGGTTGATGTCGTTGACCTGGAAATAGCGGTAACCGGCTTCCAGCGTGACCTGTTCGTCAATTGCGTAACCGACGCCACCGCCGATCTGCCAGGCAAGGCCTGAATCCTTGTCGTTCATCGCCGTGACGTTGCCCGGCCCCAACGGCCCGACGGGCGCTGCGAGGCCGACGCCATGGTTCTTGAAATTGACTTCGGCCAGACCGATGCCGCCCGACACGAACGGCTTGAAGCCGTTGCCGAAATCGTAGTCGACCGCCGCGTTGACCATGCCATAGGTGATTTCGGTCGTGCCGAAGGCCGCTGCGCCGCTCAGCGTGGTGGCCAGCGCTGCAAGCGTGTGGCTTTTGACCTCGGTCGAGATCAGGCCGCCTTCAAGTTCGCCGCGCAGCGCGATGTTGCTGCCCAGGCCGAACTCATAACCGACGGCGAGCGCGCCGCCGAAGCCAAGCTGCTCATAATCGTTGATGATGTTGGTCGGCACCACCGTCAGATTGAAGTTTGTGTCCGGCGAGAAGGCGCCGGCAATGCGGGCCGCCACATAGGCGCCGCTGAAATCACCGGCCATCGGCGCCTCGACAATGTCGAGATCGGCGGCGTGTGCGAGCGGGGAAAGCAAGACGGCGCTCGTGCCGAGCGAGAGCAAAAGGGTACGCATGGATCTGATCCTGAACCAGCGGAGCGGACGGACGCGACCATACGCGCCGCCTTCCAGATGCCCTCCATGGTTAACGATCGGGGTTAATTCCGCGTTAAGTCGTCAACCCCTGCGTGCAGCCATCCGCCGCCACAGAACGAACGGAACGCCGATCACATACATCAGCACGCCATAGACCGCCGAAGGCAACGCCAACGGCGATTGCAGTTCGCCCGCTGCAAGAAGCGCCCCCACCGTCAGGCCGAGGGTTCCGTTCTGGATGCCGGTGTCGATGGCAAGCGCGGTTGCCTGCGCGCGGCTGAGACCGGAAAGCCGCGCAACCACAAGGCCCAGCGCCAGAAGGACCACGATCAGCATCACGATCGCGGGCCCGAGCGTCGGCAGCGCCTCGATCAGGATCGTCCAGTTGACTGCGATTGCCGCAACGACGATGACCACGAACAGGATGCCGGCGATCATGACCGCCACGCGTTCGAGCCGGTCGGCGCCCGGAACCATGCGCTTGATGATCATGCCGAGCATGACCGGAACGACGGTGATGGCGAACATGGTCAGCGCCAGCGCGGTGACATCGACCGGCGGCGCATCGACGCCCAGGAAATGCCAGGCGAAAAACGCGACCATGATCGGCACCGTCACCGCCGAGGTCAGGCTGATGACGCCCGTCAGCGATATGGACAGCGCCAGATCGCCGCGGCCGATCTTGGTGAGCATGTTCGAGGTCGCGCCGCCCGGACACAGCGCCAGGATCATCATGCCCAGCGCGAGTTCCGGCGCGATGCCGAAGGTGATGACGACCAGATAGGCAACCGCCGGGATCACGATGAGCTGGGCGAACGCACCGGCGGCGAACGCCTTGGGCCGTCGGGCGATGTTGCGGAAATCCTCGACCGTCAGGCCGAGCCCCAGCGCCAGCATGATGAACGCCAGCGAAAGCGGCAGGAACACGGTGACCAGCATGTCCATGCAGGTCCTCCCCCGAGGGTCAGGCGCGTCTCATGTCACAGATTGGTGGTGCGTCGCAAGCGCCGCCCTCATCACCCGCTCGATTGTGGCGTGGTCAGAAATGCACCGAAACGCCGGCGACGAACGCGTTCAGGATGATGTTGGTTTCCAGCTTCGCGCCTTCGGTCAGCGACACATTGTTCATCGCATAGTTGAACTGGTATTCGCCGAACACCGACAGCCAGTCATTGATGTAGTAGTTGGCGCCCACCTGCGCCTGGAATGCGGCGCCGCCGACCTGGTAGTTGAAGGTCGTGCCTTCGGGCCGCGTCACCTCCACATGCGGGATGGACAGGCCCGCCCCGACGCCGACATAGGGCTCGAACCCGTTCCAGCGATCAAGGCGCCGCATCGCATTGACGGTCAGGATGTTGATCCCGTCGGAAAACTCGAACCGGGTCCAGTTGTCGGTCTTGGGGAAGGTCGCCGCGTCCGCATAGACCTTGGCATGGGTGAAATCGAGTGACACGCCCCATTTCGGCATGTCGAACCGTTCGAGCCAGTAGGTGCCGCGCACGCCCCAATAGGGCGGCATCTCGAACGACCGGCCGTCCCAGCCCGCATTGAAGCTCTCCGCGCCGATGCCGGTGACGGTCACCAGGCTGTGCGGCGCGGTCTGCCAGCCGCCATAGGCGGAAAACTGGAACTCGGCGGATGCGATGGCCGTGGACGAAGCCAGAAAGGCGGCCGCAAGAAGGGGTGTGCGTGTCATGATGGTCCTGTTCCTTCAGGCCCTGTCATTACTGCACGAAGCGGTATCCGCCAATCAATTTCTGTCCGACTGCGATCAAAAAGGCGACTGAATTCTGACTCACCGCACGATCACATTGGCGCCGACATTGACCCGCGCATAGAGATCCTTGACGTCCTCGTTGCGCATGCGGATGCAGCCCGATGAGACCGCCTGGCCGATCGTCCAGGGCTGGTTGGTGCCGTGGATGCGGTAGAGTGTCGAACCCAGATAGAGCGCCCGTGCGCCGAGCGGGTTCTGCGGGCCGCCTTCCATGAAGGTGGGCAGGTGCCGGCCCTTGCGCGCTTCGCGCGCGATCATCTCCGCCGGCGGGCGCCAGCTCGGCCATTCGGCCTTGCGGGTGATGCGCTCGGCACCGCGCCAATCAAAGCCCTGCTTGCCGACGCCGACGCCATAGCGCTTGGCCGTGCCGTCGCCATTGACGAGGTATAGGAACCGGTCGGTCGTCTCGATGATGATGGTGCCGGCCGGTTCGCCGCCATGGTAGGAGACGGTCTGCGGCAAATAGATCGGATCGATGCCACGCGCCTGCGGCTGCGCGGGTCTGGTGAGCGCGGCCTGCTGTTGCTGGCGCGGTTGGTAGACCCGGCGTTCGCCGGCGGGACGGCGGGTGACGACCCGCGGCGCCGATGCGCGCACGCCCTGCGCGCGCGGGTTTTGCAACTGCATCACCCAGGGCTGGCTCAGATCGGGGCTGAGCACGATCGGCGGCGGCGTCGCATAGCGGTCATTGGCCTGGGCTTGTCCCGCCATGAGGAGGGCGGTGACGACGGCCAGTGCCGCCGCGCCTTGTCTGATGGTCGTCATCGGTCGTACTCGCAACTGTTTCGCCGACGGTTCCGGACAATCGTGTCAGGAACCTTCGTTCAGGACCATGACTCCGCGCCCCAATCAAAATATGAACGGGGCTTCATAAAATGCGCCGTTCGCCGGAAAGCCTTTGGCAAGGTTAGCGGCGCGTTGTCGGCGGTGGTGAATGGCGGCTTAAGGGACACGGTTAATGACAGACGATCCATTGCCCGAAGGGCTGGTGCGCGGCGAGGACGGCAAGGCCCGCTGCTGGTGGCATGGCGGCAAGCCGGACTATATCGCCTATCACGACACCGAATGGGGGATGCCCGTCGGCGACGACCACCGCCTGTTCGAGAAGATCTGCCTTGAAGGCTTCCAGTCGGGCCTTTCCTGGCTGACCATCCTCAGAAAGCGCGACAATTTCCGCGCAGCCTTTGCGGGCTTCGATTTCGACAAGGTGGCCGAGTTCGGCGATGCCGATATTGAGCGGCTTCTGGGCGATGTGGGCATCGTCCGCCACCGGGGGAAGATCGTCTCGACCATCAACAATGCGCAGCGCGCCCGCGAAATGCGCAACGAATTCGGCTCGCTCGCCGCCTTTTTTTGGGCGCGTGAGCCCGGCCCGGAAGAGCGGCCCGAAGTCGCCGACCATGCCGCGCTCACCGCCATGACCAAGACGCCCGCATCGACGGCGATCTCCAAGGAACTGAAAAAGCGCGGCTGGTCGTTCGTCGGGCCGACGACGGTCTACGCCTTCATGCAGGCTATGGGCCTTGTGAACGACCATGTGGAGGGCTGCCACTGCCGCCCGATCGTGGAGGCGGCGCGCGCCGCCTTGGTGCGGCCATGAGCGGGCGGGCGCGCAGGCTGATCCTTGAGGCGGCCGCCGGGACCGACGGCGTCGGCGACCTGACCGAGAGCATCAAATGGGGCGAGCCAAGCTTCACGCCGGCAAGGCCGCGCATCGGCAGTTCCGTGCGCATCCAGGCGCGATCCGACGGCGGCGAGGCGCTGATGTTCATCTGCCATACCGGGCTGGTCGACGAATTTCGCGACCTTTACGGCGACACGCTCGCCTTCGAGGGCAACCGCGCGATCATGCTGCCCGCCGGCGAGCCGGTCGATGAGGCCGCGATCCGGCACTGCATTGCGCTGGCGCTGACCTACCACCGTCGCAAGAAGAAAAGCGGGCGCATCTGACGGCATTAACCACACAATCATGCCGCACCTTGTCTCTTTGTACTGTTGCGGGATTCATGCTTTATTAATCCAGTAGGGACCGCAAACCATGACGGGAGTGTTCCGATGAAACTCAGGCAATTCGCAATCGCGGCGGCCATGGCCGTGGCCGCAGGGTTCGCCCTGACGCCCTCGGCCGGCGCCATGCCGGCGCCCAAGCTGACCGCCGACGCGCTGGCGACCGGGTCGTCCGATATCGTCCATGTCGGCGGACGCGGCCATGTCAGCGTCGGCATCCACTGGAGCGGCGGCCATGTCTACTACAATGGCTATCGCGGCTATCACCGCTATCGCCACGGTTACCGGCGCCATCACGGCTACTGGTTCCCGCACCGCGCCTTCGTGGTCATCGTGCCGCGCCACCGCTACATCCCGGTGCGGCCTTACCAGCCGCCGCGCGCCGTGCATCCGCGCATTATCCGGCTCAGCCATGCGCACAAGCAATGGTGTCAGCATCGCTACCGGTCCTACAGGCTGCGCGACAACACGTTCCAGCCCTATCACGGCCCGCGCCGGCCCTGCGTGTCGCCCTACTACTGACCTGGCCGTTTGACGGCGGCGGCGGGCGCCGGCATACGCCGGCCGCGCGCGACGATGGCAATGGCGACGCCGCCCAGGATGATGGTCGAGGCAAGGGCGAAGCGCAGCGTCAGCGGTTCGCCAAGGAACGCGATGCCGCCCAGCGCGGCGATCACCGGCACGGTGAGTTGCACGATGCCGGCCTGCGTCGCGGTCAGCGATCCGAGCACGCGATACCACAGCGCATAGCCCAGACCCGACGCCAGCGCCCCTGACGCCACCGCCATGAGAACGCCGAACGGGCTTGCCGCAAGGCCGGCCAGTGCGATCAGGGCCAAGGCGATGCCGAGCGGCGCCGCGAGCACGAAGGCGCCGGCCGTGCCGGCCAGCGGGTCGCCGACACCGCGCCCGCGCAGCGAATAGATGCCCCAGGCAATGCCCGCGCCGGCCATCAGCGCCGCGCCGAGCGGATCGGGCGCGGCCAGCCCCGGCGAGACCAGCCAGACAAAGGCGGCAAAGGCGGCGATCAGGCCGAGCCATTCGAGCGGCAAGGGCCGGTCGCCCCGCCTCACGGCCCAACCGATCATCGTCGCCTGCACGCAGGCAAAAAGGATCAGCGCGCCGATGCCGGTTTCGAGCGCCACATAGGCGTAGGAAAAGCCGGCCGCATAGCCGAACAGGGCAAGCGCCGAGGCAAGCGAGCCGGCACTGCGCATCCGGCCCCGCCCGCGCGTCCCGAGACCAACCAGCCCCACCAGCATCAGGGCGCCGGCGAGGATGCGGATCAGCGTATAGCTGGCCGGGTCCATTGCGCCATCGCCCAGCGCCAGCCGCGCCAAGACGGAATTGGCGGCAAAGGCGGTCATGGTCAGGGCAGTCAGGAGGAAAAGGCGCATCGCGTTTCGTTAGCACAATCGGCGCGCCGCGCTTGTCATTTTGCCGGCACCGGCGCGTGAACGCTGCCTCGCCTTGCGGCGCTTGTGCGGGTCGTCTAGGAGACGCGCGACCGAAACACCCGAACGAACGGCACGTTCACCATGTCCGACAAGAAGAGCAAAAAGCCGCACAAGCTGAAGGCGCGGCTTCCTCGTGGTTTCACTGACCGTACGGCCAGCGACATTCGCGCGACGGATGAAATGGTGGCGAAGATTCGCGGCGTGTTCGAGCGCTATGGCTTCGATCCGGTCGAGACGCCGGCCTTCGAATATACCGATGCGCTCGGCAAGTTCCTGCCCGATCAGGACCGGCCCAATGAGGGCGTCTTCTCGCTGCAGGACGATGACGAGCAGTGGATGAGCCTGCGCTACGATCTGACCGCGCCGCTCGCCCGCCATGTGGCGCAGAACATCAATGCAATCGCGCTGCCGTACCGGACCTACCGGCAGGGCTGGGTGTTCCGGAACGAAAAGCCGGGGCCGGGCCGCTTCCGCCAGTTCATGCAGTTCGATGCCGACACGGTCGGCGCGCCGGGCGTGCAGGCCGACGCCGAAATGGCGATGATGATGGCCGACACAATGGAAGCGCTGGGCATCAAGCGCGGCGACTACGTCATCCGCGTCAACAACCGCAAAGTGCTCGACGGGGTGATGGAGGCGATTGGCCTTGGCGGCGAGGAGAATGCAGGCAAGCGCCTGACCGTCCTCCGTGCCATCGACAAGCTGGACAAATTCAGCCCCAACGACGTCCTTCTCTTACTGACTACTGGACGTTGGGATGGCGGAAAACAGGGAGTGGGGGATTTCACCGAAGGCGCTGGGCTTGCAGCGAACGTAGCGGAAAACGTTCTTGGCTTTATTCTGGATGGACGCTTTCAAGTCGAAAGCCGTGCCGGTTTGATGGAAGGTGGGAAAGGGCACACTGCTTCTTTTACATCGCCAGTCAGCAGCGCAGTTGGCGGGGACTTGTTTGACAATCGGTCTGTACACGCGGGCGTTCAAGAACTGGCCAATATCCAGCAAAGCTGCCGAGCTTCGGGCTACGGTCCCGATCGCATCCGCATCGACCCCTCAGTCGTCCGTGGCCTCGAATACTACACCGGCCCCGTCTACGAAGCTGAGCTGCTGTTCGACGTCGTCAACGAGAAGGGGGAGACGGTGCAGTTCGGCTCGGTCGGCGGCGGCGGGCGCTATGACGGGCTGGTCAAGCGCTTCACCGGACAGGATGTGCCAGCCACCGGCTTTTCCATCGGTGTCTCGCGCCTGATGACGGCGCTGAAAAACCTCGGCAAGCTCGGCACCGACGACATGGTCGCGCCGGTGCTGGTGACCGTCATGGATGGCGGCACCGAGGCGCTCGGGCGATACCAGAAAATGACGCAGGACTTGCGCGAGGCCGGCATCCGCGCCGAAATGTATCAGGGCAACTGGAAGAAGTTCGGCAACCAATTGCGCTATGCCGACCGGCGCGGCTGCCCGATTGCCATCATTCAGGGCTCCGACGAGCGCGAAAAGGGCATCGTCCAGATCAAGGACATGATCGAGGGCCGCAAGGAAGCCGCCGCCATCGAGAGCAATGAGGAATATCGCGCCGCCCGCCCCGGGCAGTTCGAGGTGGCCGAGGGCGATTTGGTGGCCGAGGTCACGAAACTGCTGGCGGCACAGGCTGAAAATACCTGAGATGACACGGGGTTGCGAAATCCGAACCCCCACCCTTCATCCCTCCCCTCAAGGGGGAGGGAAGACCTCGGCATTGCCGCTCATTACGCCGGACACGGTGCTGGGCACAACGCTTGGCGGTTGGGCGCCGGTGCTGGAGTCCTCCCTCCCCCTTGAGGGGAGGGATGAAGGGTGGGGGTATCGCCAGACGGTGATGCAAGCCGCGAGGGCGACCCCATGACCACCCATCGCTCCTTTGCCGCGCGGGCGGACATCGAAACCATCCTCGCCGAACGCGGCGCGGCGCGCATCGACGTACCCGTGCTGCAGCCGGCCGACCCATTCCTCGACATGGCCGGCGAGGAACTGCGCCGGCGCATCTTCGTCACGCAAAGCGAAACGGGCGAGGCGCTGTGCCTGCGCCCCGAATTCACCATTCCGGTCTGTATGGCCCATCTGGCCGCGCAAAGCGGGCCGGCGCGGCATGGCTATGTCGGCACCGTGTTCCGCCAGCGCCGGGCCGGGCCTAGCGAGTTCCTGCAGGCCGGCATCGAGGATATCGGCGCCGCCGACACGCTGGACGCTGATGCCCGTTCCGTCGCCGATGCGGCCACGATGATCGGGCGGCTGGGCGTGCCCGAAAGCGCGGTTGAAACCGTGCTTGGCGATCAGACCGTCTTCGATGCGGTTTTGGCCGCGCTTGGCCTGCCAGCCGGTTGGCGGCTGGCGCTCGCCCATGCCTTTGGCAGCGACGCGGCGCTGGCCGCAACGCTCGACCGGCTGTCGCGCCCCGCGCCGATGCCGGACATGCCCGCCGCGATCGCCGATCCGGCCCGCGCCGGCGACCGGGCGGCGCTCGAAACGGCCATTGCCGGCGAGATGCACGCGGCGAGCCTGCCCGAGGCTGGCGGGCGCGCTGCCGCCGACATTGCCGCACGTCTTCTGGCCAAGGTCGAAGCCGCTCAACACACGCCCGATCCCGCCAGGTTGGACGCGTTGCGGGCGTTCCTCGCCATTTCCGCGCCGCTCGATGCCGCGCCCGATGCGCTCACAAAATGGCAGTCCGCTGCCGGTGTCGATATCGCCGAAGCGGTCGCCGCTTTGGCTGCCCGCAGCGATGCTTTGGCCGCGTGCGGCCGCGATCCGGGCCGCATCACCTATCAGGCGAGTTTCGGCCGACGGCTCGACTATTATACCGGCCTTGTCTTCGAGATGCGCGATGCGGGCGGCGAGGTGCTCGCCGGTGGCGGGCGCTATGACCGCCTGCTGCCGCTTTTGGGGGCGCCGGCACCGACGCCTGGCGTGGGCTTTTCCGTCTGGCTGGACCGCGTTGCCCACGCAGCGGGAGGCGTATCATGAGCGTCGTGACGCTGGCCGTGCCGTCCAAGGGACGGTTGCGGGAAACCGCGCTGGAACGGCTCGCCGAGGCGGGCTGGGACGTGGTGCCGCCGGCCGACGCCCGTTCCTACCGCGCCACGGTCAGCGGCCGCGACGATGTTGAGGTGGCGTTCCTGTCGGCCTCCGAGATCGCGGGCGAACTGGGGGCGGGCCGCATCGATGCCGGCATCACCGGCGAGGACCTTGTGCGCGAGGGGCTGGCCGACAGCGAGGAGCGGCTCGATTGCGCCGCGCGGCTCGGTTTCGGCCACGCCGATGTGGTCGTCGCCGTGCCCGACGCCTGGTTCGATGTCGAAACGATGGCCGATCTCGGTGAAGTGGCGGCGGGCTTCCGCGCCCGCCATGGCCGCCGGCTGCGCATCGCCACCAAATATTGGCGGCTGACCCAGCGCCATTTTTCGCAGGAGCACGGCATCCAGCTCTACCGGATTATCGAGAGCCTGGGCGCCACCGAAGGCGCACCGGCAGCCGGTCAGGCCGACATCATCGTCGATATCACATCGACCGGTTCGACCCTGCGCGCGAACCGGCTGAAGATATTGTCGGATGGCGTGATCCTGCGCTCGCAAGCGTGCCTTTTCACGGCCAACGGATCGGCGCCGGCGCCGATCGCGGATCTGTCCCGGCGGCTCGCGGCCAACGCACAAAAAAAAGCCGCGCCTTCGCATTGAGCGAAACGGCGCGGCGCAAACCTTTCCAGGCGATCGGGGAGCCCGTCAAAGGTGCCGGAGTGAGGTTGATCGGGGGAACCATCGAACCGGCATGATCGGTTTACGCCGCCGATCCGGACCGGATCACATTGCGTTGGCTTTTTTTGTCGGTATGGGTCGGGCTACCAGTGGGTGGTGCCGGGCGCGCCCTTGACGGGCCCCGTGATCCCGCTTGTCACCCAGCCGCCATAAAAGTTGCCGGGCTGCGGCTCAACGCGCTCGCCGCCGACGAAACAGGCGTCCATCGGTTCGGCATAGACGGCAAGAAAGCCCCGGATCGGCGCGAAGTTCGCCGTGGGATGCAGGTAGGACCAGGCCGCGCGGCTGGCGCGCTGGCCGCCGGAAACGATGTCGAAATAGCTGGCGCGACCCTTCCACTCGCAAACCGACGCGCCTTGGGCGGGTCGCAGGACGCCCTCGGTGAACGCTTCGAGCGGCAGATAGTAGGTCGGCGCGTGGAAGGTCTCGAGCACGCGGTACGCCATATCGGTCTCCGCGATGATCTGGCCGGCAAAGACGATCCGGATGGTGTCGTCCACGGGCTCCAGCGCCGGCGGCCGCGGATAGTCTTCGACATTTTCGATCACGCGTCTGGTCAGCTCGCTCATCGCATAACGCTGTTGTTCGACAGGCAAGAAGCAATGTAGCGCGCGATGGCCGCGCGCAAAGATGCGGCGGGCGCCGGAACGCCCGCCGGTTTGTGTCATGCGCGAAGGGTGCCGTCACGCGGTGGCAAGCCGCGCCGGATCGGTCCGCGCGTCGACCGAAAACCGGCCGGGTCCGGCCGCGGCCAGCGCGATGAAGCCGCCAGCCATGGCAAGGTTCTTCATCAGCATGATCATCTGGATCTGGTCGGAGGGCTGGAAGTGAAACACGAAGCCGGTGAACAGGCAGAAGCCGGCCAAAAGCCATGCGGTCTCACGCGTGCGGAAGCCCGCAAGGATGGCAAGACCGGCCACCGTCTCGAAGATTGCGGCTGCCCAGGCCAGCGCGGTCGCCGCCGGCAGGCCGACCGAGCCGATATAGCCGGCAGTGCCGGCAATGGCGCCGAACTTTTGCAGGCCGGCCATGATGAAGATGATGGCCAGCAGAAGGCGGGCCACCAGCAGAGGAATTGCGTTCGACATGATGTGTCCTTTCACACGCAAGGCGCGGCACGGAGCCGGGCCGGTGCGGCGGGACATAGACGTGATCGGCCCGTCCAGGACAGGCGCCAATTTCTGAAAGCTTCGTTCACCAGGAGTGAACGGTCGATCAGCGGCGTCCCACCATCGCCTCCGGGCGGACGATCCGGTCGAAATCCTCGCCCGTGACATGGCCGCCGCCGACCGCTTCCTCGCGCAATGTCGTGCCGTTGGCGTGCGCGGCCTTGGCGATGGCCGCCGCCGTATCGTAGCCGACATGGGGCGCCAGCGCCGTCACCAGCATCAGCGAGCGCTCGACCAGTTCGGCGATGCGATCCCGATCCGGTTCGATGCCTGAAAGACAGCGTTCGGTGAACGAGGCCATCGCATCGGCGGCCAGCCGGATCGATTGCAGCACGTTCAGCGCGATCACCGGCTTGAAGACATTGAGTTCGAAATGGCCCTGCGCGGCAGCCATGGTGATCGTCGTATGGTTGCCCATGACCTGGGTTGCCACCATGGACAGCGCCTCGGCCTGGGTCGGGTTGACCTTGCCGGGCATGATCGACGAGCCGGGCTCGTTGGCTGGCAGCACGAGTTCCCCCAGTCCCGAACGCGGACCTGAACCGAGAAAGCGGATGTCGTTGGCGATCTTGAAGAGATCGGCGGCCAGCGCGTTTAGGCTGCCGTGAAAATCGGTCAGGGCGGCGTGTGAGGCGAGGGCTGCGAACTTGTTGGGCGCGGTCTTGAAGGGCAGGCCGGTCGCTTCGGCGATGCGTGACGCAAAGCCGGTGGCAAAACCGTCGGGCGCGTTCAGGCCGGTGCCGACCGCCGTGCCGCCCTGGGCCAGGGCGTAGACGTTGAGAAGGTCATGGTCGATGCGTGTGCGCGACAGGTCCAGCGCCGCCGCATAACCGGAAAACTCCTGCCCCAATGTCAGCGGCGTTGCGTCCTGGGTGTGGGTGCGCCCGATTTTCACGATGTCCTCGAAATCTCGCGCCTTGTCGTTGAGGACCGCGATCATCGCATCGAGCGCCGGCAGCAGCCGGTCATGGGTTTCCAGCGCCGTGGCGATGTGCATCGCCGTGGGAAACGTGTCGTTCGACGACTGGCTCGCATTGACGTGATCGTTGGGATGGATGGGCGTCTTGCTTCCCATCTCGCCGCCCAGCATTTCGATGGCGCGGTTGGCGATCACCTCATTGGCGTTCATGTTGGTCTGCGTGCCCGATCCGGTCTGCCAGACGACCAGCGGGAAATGGTCGTCCAGCGCACCGGCGGCAACCTCGGCCGCCGCCTTGGCGATGGCGCTGGCGAGGTCGGCGCCCAACACGCCCAGCGCGGCGTTCGTTTCCGCCGCTGCCTTCTTGATCAGGCCCAGCGCGCGAATCAGCGGCACCGGCATGCGTTCGTCGCCGATCGGGAAATTGCCGATCGAGCGCTGCGTTTGTGCGCCCCAATAGCGATCTGCGGGCACGTCGACGGTGCCCATCGTATCGGTTTCGGCGCGGGTTTGGCTCATGACGGTCTCCTCATCCCGATATGGGGGCGGCGGCTGGCCGTCCAACCGCCAGCGGAACATTTTTGTGAACGCGGCTTTGTTCCGGGCCGGCTTGCATCGCCGGCCCCGGCGCTTACTTGTCGGGACACAACAAGCCGGCAGGCTGAGGGGACAACATGGCCAAGACACTCGACGATTTTCCGATCACCAGGCACTGGGCGCCGCGCAATCCGGATCGTTTGCAACTTTACTCGTTTCCCACGCCCAACGGCGTGAAAGTGTCGATCGCGCTCGAGGAACTCGGCGTGCCCTATGACGCGCACACCGTGCCGCTGAGCCAGACGACAACGCCGGCCTTTCTGTCGCTCAATCCCAACAACAAGATACCTGCGATCATCGATCCCGACGGGCCGGGCGGCGAGCCGTTCGGGCTGTGGGAATCGGGCGCGATCCTGATCTATCTTGCCGAAAAACATGGCGGGCTCTTGCCGTCCGACCCCGCGCGCCGGCTCGAAACGATCCAGTGGCTGATGTTCCAGATGGGTGGTGTCGGACCGATGTTCGGCCAATACGGCTTTTTCGGCGTGTTTGCCGGCAAGGATATCGAGGATCCGCGCCCGCGCGAGCGCTATGTCAACGAGGCGCGGCGGCTGCTTGGCGTGCTCGAACAACGGCTGGAAGACGGCCGCGACTGGATCATGGGCGCCGAGTACACGATCGCCGATATCGCGATTTTCCCCTGGGTCCGCGGCGCCAAGCTGTTTTACAAGGCCGAAGAGCCCTTCGAGATGGCCTCGCGGCCGCATGTCATGGCCTGGCTGGCCCGCTGCATCGCCCGCCCGGCATCCGAGCGCGGGCTCGTCCAGCCGCCCCGGGAGTGATCGTCACATGCCGGGATCGGCGATCTCGGCCCAGATCACGTGATGGTCGCTGGCCACATGCACCTTGCGCGTCAGTTCGGGATAGACCGTCCAACGCGGCGGCCGCGAGCCGGGCCACGCGCCTTTCCGGAACAGGCCCGACGTCGTGACGCGATCAAACAGCACCGGCGACAGCAGCAGATAGTCGATCTTGTCGCGGTCATTGCCCAGCGCGTAAGTTCCAATTCCGCGCTCACCCGGGCGGCCGGTGAACTCGCCCGTGTCGAAGCTGGGGTGATCGGAAATCTCCTTGAGGTCCGTCTCACCCAAAAGCGGGGCCAGTTCATCTGAGTCCGGCGTATCGTTGAGGTCGCCCAGGACCACGACCTTGTCGTGCCCGTCCGATTTCAGGCGGTTGTAGATGTCGGCAACGCGCCGTGCCTGCGCCTCGCGCTTGTCGCGGGACGCCTGATCGTTGCCGCCGAACTTGCTCTTGAAATGGTTCGGAAGCACCCAGATCGTCTCGCCGGCCGGGGTGGTGACGGCATATTCGGGGCAGTCACGGCTGAAAACCGGCTGTCCGTTCGGCTTGAAGTCGTGGATGTGGCTCTGCATCAATCCGATCGAGTGGCCGCGCTTGCACATCAGCCCGACATCAATGCCGCGCTGATCATTGCCGTCGATCACCATGACCTGCTCGTAGGGCGTGCCACCCACCTCCGCGATGATCATTTCCGAGAACATCTTCAGCGCGACCCGATCTTCGGCCTCGATCACCGCCAATATGTCCGCATCGACATCGCGCATGACGCGCCCGGTGTTCATGATGGCGACGGCGTTGACGGCTTCGGTCCGCAGTTCGGCCCAGCCGACCCAGTCGCCGCGCCCGTCCTGGATTATCTCGATCGGATCGCCATTGCGCGGGCGGCGCACCACGCGTTCGCGAATCTGCCGCAACAGGACAAAATCGCCGCGGTCGCTTCGTTCGAGATCGAGTTGGATCAGAAGGGCGATCATGCGCGCCTTGTCCGCCGCCGAGTAGATGGGTTTTTCGAACAGGGAATTGAGTTCGGAGACGGCGCTCAGAATGTCGCTTGTCTGGCTGTTGTCGGAGATGTTGAAGGCGCGGGCACGGTCGAACAGGTTTTCGACGTTGAAAGCGGCGATTTTCATGGCAATTCTCCCTGCGAGGGGAAGAATATACCACAATTTGTGCGTGTATATGACGGTTCCTGCGCCCCGATGGGCGCATCTTACTTGACGGTCAGCACGGCACATTCAGCCAGTTGCGAAACCTTGTGGGTGATGCTGCCGACCAGAAGCGACCCGAAATCACCCAGTCCCCGTCGTCCCATCACGATCAGGTCGGCGTTCTCGGCCTTGGCATATTCGACGATCGCCCGGCCGGGATCGCCAGGCTGGACATGGGTGACTACATCGTCCACACCGTGTTCGCGCGCGATCGCGACCGCCTTCTGCATGGCCTCGGCGCCGGCCTTTTCCAGCTCCTCGGCGCTTGGCGGCAGCGGCACAGCCGAGTAGCCGACCATCATCGTTTCGCTGGCAACCTGCGGCGTATGGGCGATATGCAGCGCCGCGCCGTATTTCGAGGTCAGATCGCAGGCAACCGCGAGTGCCTGTTGAGCATGGTCGGAGCCGTCATAGGCGGCAATGATGGTCTTGAACATGAGGGTTGCCTCCGCATTTTGTGGCAGCCTGCCGGGCGGGAGCGGCGCTTTCATTGATCTCGATCAGGTCCGGTGCGCCGGCTCCACCCGCGATCAGCGCAAGTTGGTCATGGTCGCGACCGGCGCGGCGCCAAAGTCGCGCAGAACCGCATTCAGCCGGCCCGGGTCCGGTGCGCCCGGTTCGCCATATTCGCGCGCGTGGATGCCATCGGAGACGAACAAGAGGTCAAATCCATTGTCCATCGCGCCCTTGACATCGGTTGTCATGCCGTCGCCGATCGCCAATATGCGTGTCCGGTCGACCGACGGCCCGATCTTGCCCAGCGCCGCTTCATAGATCGGCGTGTGCGGCTTGCCGGCGATCAGCGTCCGCCCGCCAAGGAGCCCGTAGGCGCGGGCAATGGCGCCGGCGCAATAGACCAGCCTGTCGCCGCGCTCGACGACGATGTCCGGATTGGCGCAGATCATCGGCAGGTCACGCGCGCGCAGTCGCGCCAGAAGCTCGGCATAGTCGTCGGGTGTCTCGCGCTCATCGTCACGTGGCCCCGTGACCACGATCGCCGACGCCTCGAAATCCTCGACAAGCTCGACATCGATATCGTCGAAGATCGGCAGATCGTCCTCGGTGCCGATGTGGAAGATGCGCCGCGGGCCATCGGCGATCAGCGTGCGGGTGACATCGCCCGATGTTACGATGTCGTCATGGGCCGGCTCGGGAACGCCCAGACGCGCCAATTGCTGGAGCACCTGTGCGGTCGGACGCGGCGAGTTGGTGATCAGGATGACCGTCTTGCCCGCTGCGCGCGCCCGCTCCAGCGCGGCGCAGGCCGCCGGCCACGCCATGACGCCATTGTGCAGCACGCCCCAAACATCGCACAAAATCGCATCATAGGCGTCATGCAACACGTCCAGCGTGTCGATGCTCGCAACAGCCATGCCCGGTCTCCGGCCTCCACAACAGACAAACCCGCCGGGGCGCTTAACCCGGCGGGTCCTTCAAGTCACGGACTTTGCGTCGGAGGCGCGGCCTCAACCCTTGCACTTGGTGTCGAATTCGTCGCCCGTTTCTTCCACCAGATCGACATTGGGGACGTAGCGCAGCGGAAAATACTGATCCACCCGGAACAGGCCGTCGTTCCGGTTGTCGCGCGGGTTCAGGTCGAAGATGCCCAGATAGTTGAACGAGGGCGCCAGATGGAAAAACCCTTCCAGGTGCAGATAGCGCATGCCGTCGATCTGAAGCTCGTTGGGGATGTTGATCAGCCGACCCGGGTCCCGCGCCTGGCTCTGGTGCCGTCGATACTCCCATTCGGTGCGGCCGCGGATGCGGCCATTGGGCCGCGTCTCGACGCGCATCATCGTCGCGCGAAACCGGAAATCCAGGGCACCATTGGCCGGGAAATCCTCGCCGGCCCGGACCCGGCGTGCCCAGTTTCCATGCGCATAGGATTCGTAGACCAGTTCCGAGATCGCATCGAGCTGGTTGCAGGTCAGATCCTGGGTGCGGGTCGTGATGATGTCGCCGATCGAATAAAGGTTGCTGACCGCCCGGTTGTACTGGGTGTAGACCGTGCCCGCGTCCCAGGTCAGGAACGCCATGGCGGCGAAGATCGGCAGCACGAACGCCATCTCGACAGCCACCGACGCGCGGGCATTGCGCGCAAAGCGTCGCATCTGAGCCTTTTGGCGCACAAGCGCCCGGCGGATTGTGGATTGAAGCGGGTGCATGATCAGGGCTCCGTCATGAAAGTGATGCCACTGTTCAGGCTGGCCGCCTGATCGCCGAACAAGAGATCGGTGAACAAGATGGACGGCATGTCGACCGCCGCCTCGACGCGCATCACCATTTCCCGCGGGGCCAGCGTCAACTGGTCGGGGTCCGACGTCGACCAGGACTGGTTCATGTCCTGATCGTAATACTCAATGGTGATCTCGAGCGTCTCTTGGCAGGTCGACAGGTTGACGCGGCCGCAAATCGCTTCGCGATACCATTGCTCCACCGTCAGGTTGCGCTGCTGGACGACCGTTGCGGCATGGTTGGTGCGCAGGTCGAACACCGCTTTTTCAACGGCGCGCTGGGTGGCCGTTGACATGTAGACAAAGTAGCAAATCTCGAAGATCGCCACCATCAGCGCAAAAAAGGCCGGGGCCAGCAATCCGAACTCGATTGCGGCAACGCCGTCCTTGTCCCGGACGATAAACGATCTGATGCGGCTGAGCATGGCCCCTGCTTCCCGATTTGCGGGGCAGGCTAGTCGTAAAGAGTTTCTTTTCCGTTTTCGCCGATCATTCAAGTTCGAGAGAGCCGTTAAACCGGCCTTTAGGTGTTTGCCTTAGCTTCAGGGGCCGAGTGCGTTGGCGCGTGCGCCGGCGCCAGCCGCGTCCGAGCGGGAAGGAACGAGGTCGATATGATGAAAAACCTGTTGAAGCGTTTTGCCGCCGACGAGAAGGGCACGGCCTATATCATGGCAGCCTTTGCCGTCGTGCCCTTGTTCGGCATGACCGGCCTTGCCGTCGACTATGCCAACGCCATCCGCACCGAGACGCAGATCGAGACCGCGGCCCAGTCCGTCGCCCTGCATCTGGCCAAGCGGACAACGCTGAACCCCAACATTCCCGCCGCCGACCTGATCGCCGAGGGCAAGGGCCTGATGGCCGAGATGGTCAAGGGTCACGATCTTGCTTACGATGTTTTTGAGGTCGATCCGTCAAGCGGCCTCGTGCGCATCGTCGCAAAGACCGATGTCGACACATATATGATGCACATGTTCGGCACCGACGAACTGACGGTGGTCGGCCGCAAGCAGGCCCAGTTCGGGCGCCGCGATGTCGAAGTCGCGATCGCCATCGACAACTCTGGATCGATGGGCCGCTGGTCGGGCGGCAAGCGCATGATCGATGCGGCCAAGGACGCGACGATCATCCTGATGGATGCCGCCTCGGATGCGATGGAAGACTTTGACAACGCAAATCTGCGGTTCTCGGTGGTGCCGTGGCACACCAATGTGCGGGTACCTGAAGAACACCGCACCGATTCATCAGGTGACGATGCATGGTGGATCGATTGGGAAGGCCGTTCGACTGGTCATTTCAACTATCTTGCGCCCTACAGAAACGACGGCGGCATGTATTTCGAAATGGGCTCCGGAACCAATCGCGATCATTGGCAAAATCATGAACCCAGCCGCTTGGTCGACTATTTGCCTCTGGAGGGCGATGGGAACGGTGTCGACCTCGATGCTCTGCGCAATTTGCCTGGTATCAACATCATCACGCGCCGCGATGTTTTCAATCGCTTCACCAATGTCGAATGGGCGGGCTGCTTTGAGCATCGCCATGGTGATTACAGGTTCAGCTTCGATGCACCGAATGAAACGGACGGCGATTCCCTTTTCGTGCCGCATATGGCGCCCGATGAGCGAGACAGTTGGAGCGGCCGCAACAACTACATATCGGACTCTGGCGGTGACACGCGGTGGAACAAGGTGGACACCAACAACTCCACAACCGAAGAACATGCGCGAGTCATGAACACCGCCAAGTATGCCGGGGCACCCGGCAATGCGTGGGGGCTGGGCCCGAACGGCAAGTGCAACACCGCACCCATGATCCCGCTGACGGACGACCGGGACGATCTGGAAGACACGATCGACGACATGCAGGCCAACGGCAATACGGATCTGACCACCGGGCTGTCTTGGGCCATGAACACGCTGACGCCTTGGGAGCCGTTCGCTCAGGCCGCCGACTTCGGCGAAGCCGAAAAGATTCTCGTCTTCATGACCGATGGTGACAACTGGCCACGCAGCCCGAGCGACTACCGGACAAGCTATACCAGCCTGCAATACCCCAAAGACGACCTGCTGGACAACAATCTGCCGAACCGACCGAGCCAGTGGCAGGCCAACCGTGTGTTTGACGATGCCTCCAAGGAGTTCTGCACGTCCATCAAGAACCTTGGCGTCAAGATCTACTTCGTTTATTTCGGCAACCCGAGTTCGGCCGCGACACAAATCATGAACCATTGCGCAACCTCGTCGGAGACTGCGATTGCCGCGGCGAACTCCCAGGAACTCGAAGATGCCTTCCGCAAGATCGGCGACGATATCGGCAAGCTGCGGCTGAGCCATTACACGCCGCCCGACAGCTGATCGGCCGACATTGCCGGAACACAACGAAGCGGGCGCCCGTCGGGCGCCCGTTTTCGTTTGCCGGCCTTGACTCCCGATTTTTCGACCCTTATCTGACCGGCGCTAGCACTCTGCAACAATGAGTGCTAGCGGGCGCAGAAGCGCCCTGTCTTTGCAAGAAGATGTCAGTCAACGCAATCAAGGGTACCGAAAATGGCAGAGATGAACTTTCGTCCGCTGCACGACCGCGTGGTCGTTCGCCGCGTCGAGTCCGAGGAGAAGACGGCCGGCGGCATCATCATCCCCGACACCGCCAAGGAAAAGCCGCAGGAAGGCGAAGTGGTCGCCG
>JAEPON010000024.1 GCA_017642895.1 Roseitalea sp. | reverse complement strand
TTCGATCGTCTTCTTCAAGGCTTGGCAGGTGCCGATCGTGCTGCTCGGCGTCTCGTTTCCGCTGGTCGTCGGCGGTATGGCCCTGATCTTGTGTTCGTATGGCGATCGGGTGACACGCTGGCGTCATGGTCACCCATACCGAGACAATCTGAAGTCTGGCGATCACGCAAGAACGCAGGACAAGCCCGAAAGGGATGGCGGGACCTGGCCCTGAAAGGGGTCGCAGCGCTTCACCCCTACCCTCGTCTGGCTTGGATCGGGCCGCGCCATCGCGGCCTCGATGGCGCTCATCGGGCCGGAAGCGTGCGCCGGTGCAGTCGCCAGCCCCAAAGCGCGCCTTCGGTGCTGATCGATTTCTAGGTTTAGCCCCGTCGCTCACGGCTGGTCAGTAGACTTCACCTGTACACCGGGTCGTCCAACCATGTCCGCTAAGCGGCCATTGTCAGACTCGCTACGGATTCTTCTGTGGGCGAAGGTTTGGAATGAAC
Organism: Roseitalea sp.; assembly: GCA_017642895.1. Taxonomy (GTDB): domain Bacteria; phylum Pseudomonadota; class Alphaproteobacteria; order Rhizobiales; family Rhizobiaceae; genus Roseitalea. Next base: position 36,486 of record JAEPON010000024.1, on the reverse strand, counting down.
TACGTGCAGTCCTGCAATTCCGCCGCTGCTTTGATCGAGCCATTCATGCGTTTCAGTTTGCGCGCTGGAATACACATCAAGTATCTGCTCTCCCGATCATACTCAACCGCGATCCCGAACCCAGCCAGGCCCAACACCAGCCCTGTCGTCTTGATCGAGTTCGTATCGTCTTGACGATCATCGCCAAGATCAGTCGTACCGGGGTGTCGGAAGTTTGCTCGGCAACGTTGAGCGCATCGCTCCACGATCTCATGACGGACTGGGGCAACGCGCAGGCAAGGGCGGGACGCTACCCCAACGCAAGTGACCATGTGCGTGATATGATCGCAGGGATCAGGAGCGCAAAGATCAGATCGCCGCAATGCCAAAGCTCGTTGACGGACGGGCTTGCGAGCGGCATGAGCGCTAAGCCAGAGAGATGGTTTTTCGAAGCCCAAACTCGCGTCGGCGCCGGCACCACACGGTCGTGGTGCGTTTCGCCTCACCAGCGAAGCGGCCGATGATATCGGCCGTTTGGAGGCATAGGCGGATTGTTGTTGAATCGCCTGAGCGGCTCCTTGTTCGCGCTGGAAACCGATACAAAAGGCCTGCCTCCAGGACTGTTCGCCGGCTGACCTTTCTGTGGGGGAGGACTGCTTCGCAGTCTATAAAAGCCGGTCCGAAGAGGTCGCCGAGGTGCAAAGCCGCGCCACCGGCGCCATGGCCGACCCGGCTGAATGGTGCCCGGGGGCAGGATTTGAACCTGCGACCTTCAGGTCATGGGCCCTGGCGAATCGCGTTCAAAAAATGACGGTATCACCGCGTTAAGTACACCCCTGTAAAATCGTCAGCCGGGTTGTCCAAATACGGGTAGCAGGTCACCAAACCGACCGCAGCGGCGAAAAGGCGGTCGCAACACTTGAGGGTCGGGGTGGGTTAAGGCTCGACCAATACCGATGCGGCCAGCTTTCACGATCTTGCGTCGCCATCCCATCCAGAGATCGATTTGACGACTAGAAACTCCTCAAGCCCCCATACACCGCCTTCGCGCGCGAGGCCCGAATGTCCCACGCCGCCAAACGGCGACCCTGCCGCACGCGGCTGGCCGTTCATTTCGACCATGCCGGACTGAAGCCGTTTCGCCATCCTGTTCCTGCGTGCCCCGTCGGCGCTCTGTACATAGTTCGTCAGGCCATAGGGCGTATCGTTGGCAATGGCCACTGCCTCGTCCTCGTCGTCGAAGGCCATGATCGACAAAACGGGGCCGAAAATTTCTTCGCGTGCGATCGTCATGTCATTGGTCACATCGGCAAAAACCGTGGGCTGGACGAAAAAGCCACGGTTGAAGCCCGCCGGTCGTCCCGATCCGCCAGCCACCAGGCGCGCGCCTTCGGCGATGCCTTGTTCGATGTACGACTGTACACGCTCGTACTGGCGAGCCGAAACAACCGGTCCCATCTGCGAACCCGCCAGATTGGACGGGCCGACCTCGATGCTCCGGGCTGCTTGCCTGGCTTTCTCCACCGCTTCATCATAGACCGAGCGCTCGACGAGCATACGCGTGGGCGCGTTGCAATTCTGCCCGCTGTTGATGAAACAGCTCGTCACCCCGCGTGCGACGGCATCGGCATCGGCGTCGGCAAAGATGACATTTGCGCCCTTGCCGCCCAGCTCGAGCCCGACGCGCTTGAAGGTGTCGGCCGCACGCCTAACGATTTCGGCACCGGCGCCGGTCGATCCGGTAAAGGAGATCATGGCGACGTCCGGATGCTCCACCAGCCGCGTGCCGGCGGTCATGCCATCACCATGGACAAGATTGAACACGCCGGCCGGGATGTTCGCCTCATCGATGATCTCTGCAAGCAGCGCCGACGAAAACGGAGCATATTCGGAGGGTTTGAGAACCATCGTGCAGCCGACCAGCAGCGCCGGGACGACCTTGAGGGCGATCTGGCTCATCGGCCAGTTCCACGGCGTTATCATACCCACAACGCCGATCGGCTCCATCAGGATCCGGTCGTTTGGAGCATGCAGGCCAAGCATCCGTTCGAAAGAAAAGCCCTCGATCGCCGCCAGATAATTGTCCATCTGCCGGAGCGCCGCCGGAGCCTGCCTTTGCCGCGCAAGCTCGATCGGCGCGCCCATCTCCTGCGAGATCGCCCGCGCCATGTCCTCAAGGCGTTGCGCATAGACGTGTCTCAATCGTTTGACCGCCGCGACCCTTTCGCCAAGCTCGCACGAGGCCCAGGCCGTAAAAGCCGATGCCGCAGCGGACACCGCCGCATCAACATCGTCCGCAGCTCCGAGCGCAACAGCACCGCTTTCTTCCTCGGTCGACGGATCGATCAGCACATGCCGGCCGGCCGATGCGGATTTCACCCACTGGCCATCGATATAGAATTCGCGCAGTTCTCTCACGATCAATCCCTGTTGTTTCGTTCTTTCAGGCCGCCGATGATTAGGCCACATCTTCCATCTGGGCGACTTCGGGCACCGGCGCGGCATCGAAGAAGTGGACGCTGGAGCGTTGCGGCCTGAGGTGGATCGTCTCACCAGGCTGGACCGAAGTACGGCCGCGGATCAGTATGCGCACGACATCACCCGCCAGGCGCGCCAGGATAAGCGTCTCCGAGCCGGTCGGCTCAACCACCGAAACCGTCGCCGGCCATCCATCGTCGGCAAGGTCGAAATGCTCGGCCCGCACGCCCACGGTCACGCGCCGTCGACCTTGGGGATCGGCCAGGGGCAGATCGAGCCGCGTACCGTCAGCCATAACAAGCTCGGTGCCGTGCACCAGGTCGCCCTCAAAAAAGTTCATGGGTGGCGAACCGATGAAGGCGGCGACGAAAAGCGTCGCCGGATTGTCGTACAGTTCCAGCGGCGGCCCGACCTGTTCGATGACGCCCGAATTCATCACCACAACGCGATCGGCGAGGGTCATCGCCTCGATCTGATCATGGGTGACGTAGATCGTGGTCGTCTTCAGACGCTGATGCAGTTCCTTGATTTCCGAGCGCATCTGCACGCGCAGCTTGGCATCGAGATTGGAAAGCGGCTCGTCGAACAGGAACACATTCGGATCCCGCACGATGGCCCGGCCCATCGCCACGCGCTGGCGCTGGCCGCCCGAAAGCGCCCTGGGTTTGCGGTCGAGCAACTGCTCAAGACCGAGAATATGCGCCGCCTTGTCGACGCGTGCGGCGATCTCGGCGCGGGGCATGCGCCTCTGGCGCAGGGCGAACGCCATGTTCTCGCGCACATTCTTGTGCGGATAGAGCGCATAGTTCTGAAAGACCATGGCGATGTCACGGTCCTTGGGTGCCACATCGTTGACGATCCGGTCACCGATCAGAATGTGCCCTGACGTGATCTCCTCCAGCCCGGCGATCATGCGCAAAAGCGTGGACTTGCCGCAGCCCGACGGGCCGACCAGGGCAACGAACTCGCCTTCTTCGATGTCAATCGATACGCCGTGCAGAACCTCCACGGAACCATAGGATTTGCGTGCATTGCGAATCTGGACGGTGCCCATCTTTGTCTTCTCCCAAGTAACGGTCGGTCACCCTTCGGCGATCGTCACGGCGGCGGGTGTATCGGGACCATCAGCCCCGGATCGTTCGCGGATCATCTTGATCAGGAAATCGCCGGTGTTCTTCTCGTGCTGTTTGACCATGTCGGCAGCACCAGCGAAGTTTGCCGCGCGCAGCATGTCGCGGATGCGCTTGTGCTCCTCAAGCGCCGCGGTCAGGCGCAGGTGCCTTGGCGCGATGCCGTGGCGCTGCGCTGACATCAGCCCGTGCATGTTCTCCAGAAGCCGACGACACCAGGGAGATTGCGGATTATCGCACAAAAGCAGGTGAAAATCGTAGTTCGTTTCCAGCACACGCTGGTAGTCCCTTGCTTCAAGCGCTTCGCCATATTCCGTAATGTTCCGGTCGATCTGCGCCAGCCGCGTATCGGTGAAGTTCGCCGCGCCCAGTTCGATCGCAAGCCCACATATTGACCCGCGCAAGGCGCTGATCTCTCTGATCTGCTCGATCCGCAGCCCCTGCACGACCGCGCCGATATGGCTTTGAACATCCAGCCAGCCCTCCGAGGCAAGGCTGCGGATCGCCTCGCGGATCGGGGTCTCGCTGATGCCCAACGCATTGGACACTTCACGCGTCGTGATCCGGTCTCCGGGCCCGACTGTGCCGCCGAGAATCATCGACTGAATGTGCCGCCGGGCCATTTCGGTTTTTGTGATGAACGGTTCTGGCTTTTCCATGGGTGTGATCCGATTGCGTGATTGGGCGGCGGCCAGGCGCCCTATCCCTTCGTCGCTCCGTCCGCCAAGCCTTTAATCAGCCATTTCTGGACGAGAAGCGCAAAGACAACGACCGGAACGACGGTGATTGTGCCGACGGCTGTCAGCGCGGCCCAGTTGGCGCCGTTGACCGTATCGCCGGCGATTCCGGCGATAGCCACGGGAATCGTCGAAGCGTTCCTATTGGTCAGCACCAGCGCGAACAAAAGCTCTTCCCACGCCAGAATCATGCTGAAGATCAGCGTCGACAGCAGGCCGGGCAGCGATATCGGCAGAATGATTTTGAAAAAGGCGCCATAACGCGAGCACCCGTCGATCATCGCCGATTCTTCCAACTCCTTTGGCAGTGACAGGAAGAAGCTGCGCATCAGCCACATCACGTAGGGCACCAGGAAGGTGGAATAGGCCAGGATCAGGGTGATGTGCTTGTCGGTCAGCCCCAGATTTCGCGCGACCAGGAACATCGGCACCGCCAGTGCGATGGGCGGCACGCCGCGCGAGAGCAGAATCAACGCACCGAACGCCGACGCTCCCCGAATCCTGATGCGCGCGAGCGCGTAGCCGGCCATCGTTCCCACGATGATGGAGAAAAGGGCAGACAGCGTCGCCACGATCACGGTGTTGACCAAGCGCGGGACGATATCGGCACGCGTCATGTATTCGGCATAGGCCGCAACGGTCGGCTCGAACCAGAAGGTCGGCGGACTGGTGAAGATGTCGACCTGCTGTTTGAAGGATGTCAGGATCATCCAGTAGACCGGGAAGAGGAAGATGATGCTGACCGTCACGCCGCCCAGAATGCGGAGCGTGTGACCGACGGGGCGCCGCCTGCGTGGCTGGTTCACGGTGATGCTCAATATCGATCCTCCAAGGCCCGGGTGCCGCGCAGGAACAGGGCGGTCAGGACCATCGTCAGAACGAGAACGATGACCGCCATCGCCGCAGATTCGGCAAACCGCAACGAACGGAAGGCCTCTTCGTAGATGAACAGGTTGATCACATTGGTGGCCTTGCCCGGCCCGCCATAGGTTGACGCCAGCACGATATCGAACATCTTCACCGCGCCGAGCCAGCGGATGACGAAGGTCGCGGCGATCACCGGAACCAGCAGCGGTATCGCCACCGACCAGAGCGTCGACCACCAGTTCGCGCCATCGATCTTCGCCGCTTCGAACACATCCTTTGGCAGCGCCAGAAGCGCGGCCGTGGCGATCAGCACGATGAAGGGCGTCCAGCGCCACGTATCGATGATGATGATCGTGGCCATGGCGAGCGCGGGATCGCCAAACCAGTCGAGCGGCCCGATCCCGATGAACCCGAGCCAGTGGTTGACGATGCCCCACAAGGGATCGAGCATCATCCGCCAGATGCCGCCGGCCACCACCGGTGCGACAACCATCGGAATGATGAACAGGGCGCGGATGAACCCCCGCCCGGCCCATTCGGCATTGATGAGGAAGGCGATGCCGAATCCGAGCGCCACCTGCAAAGGCAGCGCAATGACCAGGTAAATCAGGGTGACCCAAAGCGAGTCCCAGAACCGGTAGTCGTCCATCACCTCGCGATAGTTGTCCAAACCGACCCAAGCGCCGGCGCTGAACGTGGCGATGTCGAAACGGGTCAGGCTGATCTCGATCGTGTAGAAGATCGGATAGGCAAGAAGCAGCACCATCAGCACGATCGACGGCGCCATGAACGACCAACGCACGGTCAGGTCCTTCAGGCGCCCCGTTCGTTTTTCACCCCTGCCGACCAGTCCGGCCATGTTGGTTCCAGTCACGGCTGGTCCTCCTTATCCGCCGTCGCGATAGATCCGCCCGCGGGCGCGAACCGGATCGAGCAGCGACCAGTCGCCCTGCTCAACGGCGTAGCCTTCGGGGAACGGGGCGCGCGGCTCCATGCCGATGGATTCAAGCACCCGCTTGTCGCGGTAGTAGCACCGCGCCACCACGGATTCGATCGTGCCTGCCAGCGCCGGATATGCGGCCTTGAAACGCGCAAGTGTTCGCATCTGCGCCGCCGGATCGGCTTGAGCCAGGCGTCCGCCCGCCAACCCATCGGCCAATGCAAGTGCCTCGCGCACGCACGATGCATCCCGGTCGAGCGAGCCTGAAATATCGGCAAATATGGCTGGATCGTCCGCGCCCGGAATGCCATGGCGTGACGATGCCGGGATCATGTGTCCGGCAATGAGGCGCAGCGTGTCCAGCTCAGCGGCGGACAATTCTGTGTCGGCTTTGGTTTTGGTACCGCTCATCTCGGACTCAATCGAACAGGTCATAAATTCGGGTCTTGATCTGGTCCGCGATGTAGAGCGCAAGCGCCTGGATCGTGGACGTCGGATTGACGCCGCCCGATGTGACGAAGATGCTGCCGTCGACGATAAACAGGTTCTTCACATCGTGACTGCGTCCCCATTCGTTGACCACGGAACGATCGGGGTCGGCGCCCATGCGCGCGGTGCCCAACAGATGCCAGCCAGCATAGGGCAGTGGCGATTTCACCGTGATGTCGCGTGCGCCTGCCGCCTTCAGGATTTCGGTGCCCCGGGCAATGGAATGGTCCAGCATCTTCCTTGTATTGTCCGAAAGGCGATAGGTGATCCTGGGCGCGGGCACGCCATCCCGATCTGACCGACCGGGATCGAGTGTGACGCGGTTGGTCTCTTCGGGCAGGTCCTCGCAGATCGAAACCATGCCGGCGCTGCGTTCAAACAGGCGTCGGAACGCATCATGGTGCCCCTCACCCCATGGCATGAGGCCGTCCGCCATGCCGTTGATGGCCGTTCGAGCCGGCCCCAGACCTCGCGAGAACTGAAAGCAGTAGCCGCGAACGAAGTCGCGCGACGGGTCGGTTTCGTAGAACTCCATGCTCCAGGTGCAGATTGGCGGCCCCCGATAGCCGTCGAGCGGCTCGTCGAAATGGCCGCGGATTTGCGCATAGGGGTGAAGCATCAGGTTCTTGCCCACCAGTCCGCTTGAGTTGGCCAGCCCGTCGGGGAACCGGCCGGAAGCTGAGTTGAGCAGAATGCGCGGCGTTCCCACGCCGTTGCAGGCCATGATCACGATCTGGGCGGGTTGGAAGCGCTCGTGGCCGTTTTCATCGACATAATGAACGCCAGTGGCCATGTCTTGATCGTCAGCTTCGATGCGGCTGACGCGGCACCGAGTGCGTAGCTCGATCCGGGACCTGATGGCCTGGGGCCAGTAGGTGACGTCGGCGCTGGCCTTGGCACCCTGCGCACAGCCGGAGCCGCACTGCCCCAGATTGATGCACGGCGCGCGCCCTTCATATTCGTGGGTCGCAATCGCCGCGTCCGACGGCCACCAGTGCCAGCCAAGCCCGTTCATGGCCTGACCAAGCCTCTCGCCGGTTCGCCCGAGCGGAATGGGCGGCATGACCGCCGCCTTTTCCGGGTAGGCCGGATCACCGGCAAGCGCGGCAATGCCCATCATCTGGTCGTTGAGCGCATAGTACGGCTCGAGCGTTTGGTAATCGAGCGGCCAGTCATCGGCGACGCCGTCGAGGCTGCGCACGCGGAAATCCGAAGGATGCAAGCGCGGAAAATGGGCGGCATAGAACACGGTTCCGCCGCCAACACCGTTGTAATTTGCGATCTTGATCGGAGAATCGTCATCGTTGATCGGGTAGTCCTCCGGCAAGTCGCGCCGGTTCGGGCTGATCGCGTAGTCGTCCATGCTCTGCGCTTCCCAATCCAGACTAGCACTGGGAAACCTCGACGGGTCGGGCCAACCACCCTGTTCGAGGCAGACGATCTGCATGCGCGTGTCCGCCAGCGCCCAGGCGACCGCCGCGCCGGAGGCGCCGGCGCCGATGATGACAACATCGACGGGATCGTTGCGGGCGACCAATCGTACCTCCCCAATGCTCGCGCAGATTGCCTTAGAGCGTGAGACGCGGCGCGGGCGTGCGTTTTGTCATCTTTGCATCTGGGCACGGTGGATGCGCCGCAAGCGCTGATTCGATCGGCTCGGTTCCCCAACCCGGCCGATCCGGCACAACCAGATACCCGTCCCTGATTTCGGGTTCATGCGTGAAAATCTCGGCATCCCACGCGATACGGTCAATATCGGTCTCCATGATCCGCATGTTGGGCACCACGGCGCTGAAATGGGCGTTGATCATCGTAGACAAATGACCGTAAAAATTGTGGCTGGCCACACTGACATCGTGGGCTTCAGCGGCCGCAGCGATCTTGAGGGATTGCCACACTCCATTCCAAGGCGTGTCGATGATGGCCACATCAACGGATTGCTCTCGGAAGAACGGCATGAACTGCTGCAAGCCGATCAGGGTCTCACAAGAGGAGATCGGATGACGGCTTTGCGATCGGATGTAGGCCAGAGCCTTTGGATCGAGCGTATCGATCTCGACCCAGAAGAGGTCGAGGTCCTCGATCTCCCGCAAGATGCTGACGAACCCTTCGGTCCTGGCATTGAAGTTCAGATCAAGCAGAATGTCGATGTCGGGGCCGGCTTCCTCGCGCATGATCTGCAGATGCTTGCGAACATCCTTTCGCGTGCGGCGCTCGACGTTCCGGGCCGGCTCATGCGGCCGGCTGAAGCCAGGTGACCAGCCTTCGATTCGACCGGCTTCGTCATAGTGGAAGATGTTCGTCTTGAGAGCCGTAAGGCCGCGCTCGCCGACTTCGCGCGCAATCTGTCGAACACCGCCTTCGTCAGTGATGCCGGGCGAAAAATGCTCGGTCCGGGTCCGGTACGAAACGCAGTGCGACCAGTAGACCCGGATCGTGTCGCGGACCTTGCCGCCGAGAAGAACATGGCATGGCACATCCAGCGCCTTTGCCTTGACGTCCAGAAGTGCGTTCTCGATCGCGCCGAGCGCCTGGCCGACCACACCGCCCGAACCGGGACGTGTGACATTGCGCAAATCCTCGCGCACATGCTCATGCAGGTGCGCGCTTTGTCCGATGAGGCGATGCGCCAGTTCGCCAATGATGGCCGAAACGCCCGGCGATCCGAAGTTCTCGTCATACTCGCTCCAACCGACGATGCCGTCCTCGGTCGTAACCTTGAGGAAATGGTAGTTCCGCCAGGAATTGCTGCAGGAAAGAGTTTTGACGTCGCTGATGATCGCTTTGGTCGGCATCGGAATTCCGTTCAATGAAGGGTGCGGCGAGCAGCGCCGTTATGGCCTTGGAAATTGAGGTGCAGGGTGGCGCTGCCTGCTTGGAATGAGCAGGTCACGGCTGTTGACTGTTGCGAGGACCGCGGACCATTCGGGGGAACGTGAGCCGGACACGATCGTTTGCATCCGGCTCCCGTTCCGCAGTCATCGCAGGGCGCGCTCGATCTTTTCTGCGGCAATGTCGAGTGCTTCGTCGGCTTCGACCTGGCCGGCCAGTCCTCGGGCGATCTCATCGGCGAGGATCTGCTGGGCGGCATCCGAACGCGGACTGCGGATGCGCCACATCCCACCCTCGGCCGCCACTTCATAGGCATGTTTGAGGGTCTGGTAGACCGGCGCCAGCCATGGCTCGGCAGGCTCGCTTTCAAGCGTGGATATGCGGGCAGGAAACGAGCCGGCCAGGGCGGCGTTGACACTCTCGCCTTCCTTCGACGTCAACCACTGAAGGAAAGTCCAGGAGGCTTCGGTCTTGTCTGTCTTGCTGCTGATCCCGGCGATCCAGATACCCCGATGGGTGCCGGCACCCGCGCTGCCGACCGGCAGCACCTGAATGCCGACCTCGTCCGGCGTCAGGGTCGTCGATGCGGAGTCCACGGCCGTCGCCTTGTAGATGCTGCCCCAGTTGAACAGGTTGGCAACCAGCCCCTGCCGAAACGCCTGCAGCGATTCCGAGAAACCGTGGCCGAGACCGCCGGGCGGTGCATAGTCCAGCAGCCGCTTGTGGATCTGGAGCGATTCCGCGCCTGCTGGCGTGGCGAAGGCCGGCTTGCCGTCCTCATCGAGCAGAGCACCACCGTTCGCGTTCAGAATCGACTGCCAGATCGTTGGCGTCAGGGACTCGCGCACAAAGTAGGTGCTGATCGCCCAGACATCATCCTTGCCGTCGGCGTCGCGGTCCCGCACCAGCTTTTCGGCATCGGCAAAGAACTCGCCCCAAGTCTGTTCGGGTGTCGGCTCCTCAAGGCCGGCCTCCGCGTAAAGCGTCCGGTTGTAGAAGCGCAACAGCACGTTGGAACGGACCGGGACCGCATATTGCACCCCTGCCCATTCACCGGCGGCAAGAGGCGCCGCGCTGAAATCATCCCAGTCATAGGTCTCGTCTGTGATCGCCGCGATCTCATCGCCCTTCAGGTCGACCAACGCACCGACCTCGGCCATCTGCGGCACCCAGGGATCGTCGATCAGATAAGCGTCGTATTCGGGATCCGTACCGGTGGCATCGAGCATCATCTTGGCCAGCATGTCCGGATAAGGCACGCCGTCAAACACGACCTCGATGTGCGGATACACCTTGTTGAACTCGGGGACGAGCGTGGTTTGCCACGTGTTGGCAAAAGCCTCGTTGGCAATGATCCGAACGGTGACCGGGTTCTCGGCTGTACCTTGACCCTCTTCCGCCTGCACCGCCGACCCTGTCGCTGACATCATCACGATCGCCGCCGCCATCGCGGTGAGCCGCTTCTTGTTCCGCCCCAAGACGCCAGTTTCCGAGCTCATCGTTTCTTCCTCCCATAAGCCAAAATGGTCATCGAATATATTCTATAGAATATGGCAGCCGTCAACCCGGAATGCGAAATTGGCGGAAGACCGCAAACCGGTCAGGGCTGGTTTCACCGCGGCGACATGGCTACGAAGCGAAAAAGGCCTCCTAGGATGGCGGGGCTATAAAACTGTTCGATACTGGCGGCCTGATTGGTTGCGAGGCCAGGATCCGCACCAGAAACCTTTAGATTGTCAGGGATGTTGGCAACACGCGACTTGCAGCGAATAGGTCAGGTCTCAAAAACGAAAACCGCGCTGTTCTCTGTCAAAGGAATGCCAGACCACTGGTGAACAACGTCAAATGCTTCGCGAAATAGCCGGGAAACGGACGAAACGGCAGGTCATTTGTTCACTTTTTGCTGCAAGCTCTCCGTTTGTACCCCGGCGGCCGTTTTTGGCGGCAAACGCGCATGGCAAAAGTCGATCTGACGAAATGTGCGCGAAAACGGAAGACAGGGTCGTATACCTCACATTCCCTGGTCGCTATGAGCTGCCCCGCTCAGGAGCCGTTCCCGCGACAGTCCGGATCATGACGATCAGCTTGATCAGAAAAAGCGTGTCAGACGCCCATCAGCGTTGATCAAGCAACTCGGCGATATCGGAATCGAGAATGTGCTTGCGCATGGCCGATTCGGCGACATCCGGATCGCCGCTGCGCACCGCCTCCAGCACCTCGGCGTGCTCCCGCACGGTGTTGGAGATCGCGGTCGGGCTCATGCGCAGCGTGATCCGCAGATATGGCTCTGTGGTCGAGCGGATGCGCGTGATCTCCGATACGAGGCGCGGCCGGTTGCAATAGCGGGCCAGGGCATCGTGGAACTGGTCATGGGCCTGCACGAACCAGTCAACATCGTGCAGCGACCGGCTGATGCGTTCGAGCGCGATTTCAGCCTCGGCGAGGCCGGGCGCGTCGATGCGCTGGGCCACCGAACGCATGGCCAGCCCTTCCAGCACCGCCCGCATTTCATAGAGTTCGGAGATTTCGGCCGCTCCCAACGGGGTCACGACAGCGCCCCTGTTGGACCGCAAGGTGACAAAGCCCTCGCTTGCCAATTGGCGCAGGGCCTCACGCACCGGCATGCGGCTTAGCCCCAGCGCCTGCGCGACGGTTTCGGCGGCAATGTGGGTGCCGCCGGTCAAACTCCCCGACCGGATTTGACCCAGAAGATGTCGATACGCGATCGCCCGGGCACTGAGTCCTGCGCCCGCTTCGGGATCACTTTTCTCAATGGCGCTGGCTAGCGGAGAGACGCTCATGGCCCAACCCGTCCGATTCTGCTTGGCAATGACGCATTTTGTCAGCCCGGCACCCGCTTGACAATCGGTTCTGGCACCATTTACATCCGTGTATCCAATCTGGTGTGGCCTGTCACCGGACCTCGACCGACACCATGGGGAGTGGACCATGCCCGACACCGCCAAAATGCTCGATCGCTATCGCCGTATGGGCGCGATGCGGGCCTTTGACGAAGCGTGTCTGGATGCTCTGCGGCGCAAGGCGATCCACGGTGAACTGCACGTTGGTTTGGGCCAGGAGGCGATCGGCGCGGCCATGTTCGAAGCCCTGCAGCCGGGCGATGCGGTCGTCTCGACACACCGCAACCATTTCCACGCGCTGGCCAAGGGTGTCGACCCGCGCGCCCTTCTGGCCGAAATCTGCGAACGCGAGACGGGTCTGTGCGGCGGCCGGGGCGGACATATGCATCCCTTCGATCCCGAAAACCATTTCTCGGCGACGGGCATTGTCGGCGCATCGCTGCCGGTGGCGCTCGGCTATGCGCATGCATTCGCCTTGCGTGGCGAAGATCACGTCGCGGTCGGTGTCACCGGTGATGGCGGCTCGCATAGCGGGGCGTTTCACGAGACGATGGTGATGGCCAGCGCGCGCGATTTGCCTCTTGTTGTGCTGGTCGAAAACAACGCATTGGCGATCTCGGTGGATTTCGCTGCGGTTTCCCCCACATCGACCGTCGCCGAACGCGCCTCGGCTTATGACGCGCTGGGCCTGCATGTCGACGGCACCGATGTCGATGCGGTGACGGCGCAATTCTGCCATGCCATGGACCATGCGCGATCTGGCCAGGGTCCCGTGATCATCGAAGCCACCTGCTGTCGTTTTCGCGGTCATTTTGAGGGCGACCCCGAGCATTATCGCAGCCGCGACGAGCGCAACCGGCTGCGTGCGGAGTTCGACCCGATCGCGCTTTACGCTGATCGCCTGACCGAAGCCGGCGTCGCGCGCGAGGACCTCGATGCGATCATCAAATCGGAAAAGGCCGCCGCCAAGGCGATGCTGGCCGAGGTACTGGCCGATCCGCTCCCGGACCCGGCCGATGCGCTCGCTCATGTGTTTGTTGACGACGTGTTTGTCGCGGGCGCGGCGGCATGAGCGACAGACGCAACGACCGCATGGCGATGGGGCTGCCGGCCGTGATCGCCGAATCGATCGCGCTCGAAATGGAGCGCGACGACACGATTGTGTGCATTGGCGAAGACATCGGCAAGGCAGGCGGCGTGTTCGGCGCGACCGCCGGTCTTCAGGAGCGTTTTGGCGCCGACCGGGTGCTCGACGCGCCGATTTCGGAAATGGCGTTTACCGGCATGGGCGTCGGTCTGGCGCAGGCCGGCATGCGGCCGCTGATCGAGATCATGTTCGTTGATTTCATCGGAGTGTGTCTCGAGCAGGTCTACAACGCGGCGGCGAAGATCCACTATATGTCCGGAGGCCGCCAGCGCATGCCGATCGTCTTCAAGACCGCCGGCGGCAATATCGGCTCGGCCGCGCAGCATAGCCAGTGCCTCTGGGGCCTGTTCGCCCATCTGCCGGGTTTGAAGGTGGTCGCGCCCTGCAATCCGCACGACCATAAGGGCCTGATGGCCGCAGCGTTACGCAGCGACGACCCGATCGTGTTCATCGAGCACAAGGCGCTGCTGCTGCAAAAGGGTCGTGATTTCCGGCACCACCCGGACATTCCAGACCGGGCCTACACAATCCCGCTTGGTGAAGCGGCGGTGGTGCGCCAGGGCAGCGATGTGACGCTGGCCACGCTGAGCGCCACGGTCGAAACGGCGCTCGAAGCAGCCGAGATCGTCGCCGACGAAGGCATTTCCGTCGAGGTGATCGACCTGCGCAGCGTGGTGCCGCTGGACACGCCGACCGTGGCGCGGTCTGCGGCGCGCACCGGTCGGCTTCTGGTCGTCGACGAGGACTATCTGAGCTATGGGTTGACCGCCGAGTTGTCCATGCGCGTGATCGAGCAGATCGGACTTGACGGACTTCGCCAGATCGATCGGCTGGCGCTTCCCGACGTTCCCATTCCGGCGGCACTGTCGCTGGAACAGGCCGTCGTGCCGGGAACCGACGCGATCACCGCCAAGCTGCGCGCTATGGCTCAAGGCAACTGACGTGGCCGATCCGAACGTGTCGCAAACGCCCCGCCACGTCGCAGTCATCGGCGCCGGTGGCGGCATTGGTCGCGCCTGCGTGGCGGCCTTTGCCGCAAGCGGCTGGCGCGTCCTCGCCGCTGACCGCGATGGCGATGCGATGCGTCTGGCGCTCGATGAACTGGACCGTTCGGACCCGCACGAGGCCCACGGCGTCGACGTGCGCGACCGACACGCGATCGATCGCTTTGCCCGGCACATCGGATCGGTGGACGCCATGATCTATTGCGCCGGCCTTGTGGCCACCATGCCGATCGCCGAGACCGATTTCGACGTCTTTGACCATGTGATGGCGGTCAATCTATCGGGAGCAGCCCATGCCGCTTCGGCGTTTGCCCGCACCATGAAATCGGCCCGGACGGGCGGTTCGATGGTGTTCATCGCGTCAACGGCAGGGCTGAGGGGCGAAGCGAACGCCTCCGCCTATTGCGCGTCCAAATTCGGACTGATCGGGCTGGTCCAATCGGTGGCCGCCGAACTCACCGCATGTGACATACGGGTCAACGCGGTCGCGCCGGGCAATGTCGACACACCCATGTTGCGCAGGGTGGCCGAAGACATTGCCGCGCTGGAGGATCGTTCCGTCGAGGCGGTGTGGCACGATCTCGCCCATGCCGGAGCCGCGCAACGCCTGATCAAACCCGAGGAAGTGGCCAGTCTTTGCGTGGCGCTGTGCGCGCCGCAATCGGCCGGCTTAACGGGAGCCACGATCCCGATTGATGGCGGCGCGCTGCTGCTGGCATGAAAAAACAACCGGAACATCCGACAAGGACCACCGCCATGCCCGATCCGCTTGAAAACCAAGACGATGCCCGTGCCTATGTTCGCGCGGTCGCGCCGGTTGTCGGACTGAAACTCCATGGCGATGATCTGGACCGGGTCGCGCAGCAGGTTCAGCGGGCCGCGCGCTTCACCCATCGGATCGCGCAAGCCCACGAAACCCTTGATCTCCAGGAACCAGCAAACGTGTTCGGTCCCGCAGAAAGCGACAAGGCGGACGCAAACCCATGACCGCGCCGGCCCACTCGGCGACGGCGATCGCGGCCGACATTGCCGCCGGCCGTCGCAGTGCGGCCGACATCATCGAAGATGCGCTTGAGCGTCTGTCCACCATCACCCGCTGGAACGCCGTCACACGCATCTACGCCGATCGGGCGCGACAGCGCGCAGCAATGATCGATGCGGCCCGGGCCGCCGGTCGCCACCCTGGGCCGCTTGCCGGCGTGCCATTCGCTGCAAAGGACCTTTACGATGTCGCCGGCCATATCACCCGCGCCGGCAGCGCCTCCACCGACGCCAATCCACCAGCCGACCGCGACGCCGACGCGATCGCCGCCATGGAAGCGGCCGGCGCCATTTTGGTTGCAAGCACCACCATGGACGAGCTGGCCTATGGGTTCGCTGGCGACAATGCTCGTGACGGCGCCGCTCTCAATCCGCGCGGACTGGTCCTGGATGGCGTCGAACGGGCAACTGGCGGTTCATCCTCGGGCTCGGCGGCGCTGGTCGGGGCCGGCATTGTGCCGATCGCCCTTGGCAGCGACACCAATGGCTCCATACGCGTCCCCGCCGCCTTGTGCGGCGTCACCGGGCTCAAGCCAACCTATGGGCGGCTGTCGCGCGGCGGCGTGTTCGGCTTCGTCACCAGCCTCGATCATGTCGGACCGCTGGCCACCACGGTCGCCGATGCCGCGCTGGCCTATGATGCGCTTCAGGGCCCGTCAGATCGCGATCCGGTCCAGGCGCGCCGTCGATCGCAGCCTGTTGCGGAAAATCTGGCCCATGCGCCCATCCCGCGCGCCAAACGGCTGGCCGGCCATTTCGCCGACCCGCTCGATCCCGACGTTGCCGACGCTTTGGAGGCCGCCTGCAGCGCATTGGGCGCCGATGATTCAGCCGAACTGACGCTGGCGGCGGCGGCGCGCGGGGCTGCCTTCATCATCACCAACGCCGAGGGCGGTGCGTTGCACTTGCCCGCGCTGATCGACCGGCCGGAGGCATTCGGCGCGCTTGTGCGCGACCGGTTGCGCGCGGGCGCCTTGCTGCCGGCGGTCTGGGTGGCCCGCGCCCACAAGCTGCGCCGCCTGATGGCCGGGGAACTGGCGCGGCTGATGGCGGCCACCGACATCCTGCTGGCACCGGCCACGCCCTGTCCGGCTTTCACCATCGGAACCGAGCACCAGACGGTCGCAGGCCGCGAACTGGCGCTGCGCCTCGACATCGGCCTGTTCACGCAGCCCTTGACCATGGCCGGCGTGCCGATCGCTGTCGTCTCTGCGACCGGCGCACGGTCGGGTCTGCCGGTCGGCATCCAGATCATCGGCAGACCGTTTCGCGAAGACCAGGTTCTGGCCGCCGCGCTCGCCCTGGAACGTCAAGGTTTTCACATTGCACCGCAAATGCCGCCCGCCCGCCATGACAGAGCATAAGATCAACGATCCGCAAATCGTCGCCGAGGTTCGCGCCGTTTTCGACCGCTATGAAGCAGCGCTGACCAGCAATGACGTGCCGGTTCTTGAGGAACTGTTCTGGAACGCGCCACAGACGACGCGTTACGGCGTCGGCGAAAACCTCTATGGCTGGGAGGCGATTTCCCGTTTTCGACGCGAACGCACGACGGGTGTCTTCGGCCGCGCGCTGATGTGCACGGTGATCACCACCTATGGCCGCGATTTTGCAACCGCCAACACCGAGTATCAGCGACAAGGCCATGACCGGCCCGGCCGCGAGACCAAAACCCTGATGCGCACCGACAAGGGCTGGCGGATCGTCTCAGCCCATGTGAGCCTTTTGGGCGAGACCGTTTAACGCCGTCGCAAGAACTGATCGCGACCGACCGGCGATCGGACCCGGTTCCGCCAACACAGCCTGCCCATTGATGCTGAATTGACGCGAAAGCGCTTGACAGCCGCCGCAGGGTCCGTAGCTTAGAAATTGGATACAAAGATGCAATGAGACAATCGGCCAAACTGATGTCCCTGCCGAATCGCCTGGGATGATCGGTCGTGAACGCTAAGCGGATCACCAACGGAGTTGAGCGCGATGAGCAGGACCGCGCCCCTGACCCACATCTCACTGGCCATCGATGACATCGACGGCGCGATGGCGTTCTTCGGCAAGGCCTTGGGGTTCTCGGCTCTGTTTCGGGATGACGATCTGACCGACGAGGTCGCCCGGCTGGCCAGCCGCGATGGTTTGCGGGTCAAGATCACACAGATGTCGCGCGCCGATGATGGCTGCGTTCTCGAACTGATCGAATTCAATGACAACGGCACCGTTCCGGCCTCCGGCGCCGGGCCCGTGCCAATGGCCCACATCTGCTTTGCGGTCGAGGATCTTGAAAGAAGTCTTGCGGAGATGAAGGCGGCCGGCGCCGTTCCGCTTGGAGAGGTCGTGCCCTTTCCCGAAGCGCGAAGCGTCTATCTGCGTGTTCCCGGCAACGCGATCGTCGAGATCATCCAGCGCTACCGGTCCGGAGACAGCATGTGATGATGGAAGACCTGCGCGAGAACGCCGCAGACGCCGGCGCCGGGGACGCCACAGGCGATTCCGCAGGCGGCATGCGCAATCCCGACGCTCCGACGCCTTCGGTCTATCCGCCGCCCGAGTCCATGCGCCCGACCCTGGTGGGCAGCCACTATATGGTTTCGGCGGGCCACCCCATTGTCGCACAAATCATGGCCAATGTGCTCGAGCGCGGCGGAACCGCGATCGACGCCGGCATTGCCGGTGGCTTTGCCTCGACGGTGATCCAGCCCGACATGTGCAATCTGGGCGGCATCGCGCCGATCGTGTTGCGCACGGCCGGCGACCGGCGCATCTGGTCCGCCGCCGGGGTCGGCCCATGGGGCGCGGCCACCGATCTGGATGCCTTTCGCGACCGCTGGAGCGGCGATATTCCGCTTGGATCGGCAACCGGCATCGTGCCCGGCGCACCCGATGCTTTGCTGGCGGCGCTGGCCCGGTTCGGTACCTGGTCCTTCACCGATCTGATCGCACCGTCGATTGCCTATGCCCGTGACGGGCTCGTTCTGGATCATCGCACGGCGATTGCTCTTGAAATCATGGGCCGCAGTTTCTGCCAGTGGGAGAGCTCGCGCGCCGTCTATTGGCCGCGGGGCCGCCCGCCACTTGTCGGTGAGGTCATCCGACAGACCGATCTCGCCGGCACATTGGAAACCATGGCTGCCGCCGAAGCGGGGAGCGACCGCGCAGACCGCATCGAGCGTGTTCGCGCGGCCTTCTATGATGGGCCGGTCGCAGAGGCCCTGGTGTCGTTCAACCGGGCTGATGGCGGGGTTCTGGATCGGGCCGATCTCGCGAACTTTCGGGGCGCGTTGGTTGAGGCGCCGCAGGTCGATCATGGTTCGTGGCGGGTGGCGACCACCGACTTCACCACGCAAGGCCCGGTGATGCTGCAGGCATTGGGTATTTTGAGCGCCTTCGATCTGAAAGAGGCGTCCACCGCCGATGCGCTGCATCTGGCCATCGAGGCACTCAAGCTTGGTTTCGCTGATCGCGAGGCCCACTATTGTGATCCGAACTTTGCCCGGACCGATCAGAACCAGTTGCTCGGCGCTGATCATTTGGCGAAGCTGGCCGGCCGCATCCGCATGGATCGCGCCCTTGGCTCCGATCTCTCGGCGTCCGGACAGGCACGTCCGCGTTTCGACACCACCTATGTCTGCGCCGTCGATCGGGCAGGCAATGCCATTTCGGTGATGCCCAGCGACACGCTGGACGGATCGCCGATTGTCCCCGGCGTCGGCGCCATCGTGTCGTGCCGCGGCGTCCAAAGTCGACTCGATCCCGATCACGTCAACGCGCTGGCCCCTGGCAAAAGGCCGCGCATCACGCCGGCGCCGGCGCTCGCGGTGCGCAGCGGCGGCCCGGACACGCAGGTGCTCGCTTTCGGCTGTCCCGGCGGGGACGTCATCATTCAGGCCATGATGCAGGCCTTCATCAATCTGACAGTGCACGACATGCTGCCGCAGCAGGCCGTCGAAGCGCCGCGCGTGGCGACCTTTTCGTTTTCCAATTCCTTCTTTCCCAATCCGGCCTTTCCGGGTCGTGTCGATATCGAAGCGCGCATCAGCGCCGATGTGCGCGCCGGTCTGGCACGTCGTGGCCATGCGCTCGAACATTGGCCCGATTGGGAGTTCGACGCGGGCGGCGTCATGATGGCGGGCCTGCTGGATCTGGGGGGCGTGGATGGGCCGGCGCTCTATGGCGCGGCCGATCCGCGGCGCACCTGCTATGCGGTGGGGCGGTGACCATGGGCACATCTTTGCCAAAAATCGACAAATGGGGCGTGCGCTGCGAAACCGACGTGCTGACCGACGTCTTGTTGTGCAGACCTGATCATTATCGCTGGAACCCGGTCAACCGCGCCTCGCGCGAGACGCTGGCCGCCGGCATCGAGCTCAATATCGACCACCTGAAGGCGCAATATGCCGAATTTGAGGGTGCACTCGATCAAGCTGGCGTGCGGCGGCATTACCTGGAAAGCGAGCCGCACCTGCCCTATCAGTGCTACACACGCGATTCCAGCCAGATGACGCCCTGGGGCGTTGTGCATCTGATGCTGCAAGCCGAAACCCGGCGCGGGGAATACGCGTCCGTCATCCGTTTTTACGAGCAGGCCGGCATACCGGTCTTCAACTGGGCGACGCGCGGTAAGCTGGAGGGCGGTGATATCCATCTGGTCCGCGAGGGACTGCTGCTGATCGGTGCCTCCGGCGTGCGCAGTGACGATGAGGGCGCGCACCAGTTCGCTGCCTGGTTCGAGGCCCAAGGCTGGCAATGCCACATCGCGACTTTCCCCGATCATTTCCTGCATTTCGACACGCTGTTTTCGATGGCCGCCGACGGGCTGGCCGTCTGCTGTGTCGATGTTGTCGCCGACGAAACCCTCGACTGGCTTACATCGCACGGCATCGAACTGATTCCGGCCAGTTTCAAGGAGGCATCGCGCGCGGCCACCAATCTGTTGCCGCTCGGCAATGATCGGGTGATCTCGCCAGCCGAGAACACCGAGGTCAACGCGCAGCTTCGCGCACACGGGATCGAGGTGTTCGACCCGAACTATCAGCTTTTCACCATGGGCGGTGGCAGCGTGCGCTGCACGTCGATGGCGTTGCACCGCGCCGCCTGAACGGGCGGGGTGGCGGGCAACCAATGATCGCGACGGGCAAGAAGAATGGACAACAAACCCCGCTCACGGGGTCAGAAATTGACATTGACGCCAATGAACCATTGCAAGGAGGTTCACATGTTTGAACTCGACAGGAGACTGTTTCTCAAGGGCGCCGGCGCGGCCGCGGTGACGCC
The DNA here is from genome assembly GCA_017642895.1 of Roseitalea sp. GTDB lineage: Bacteria > Pseudomonadota > Alphaproteobacteria > Rhizobiales > Rhizobiaceae > Roseitalea. Next base: position 15,716 of record JAEPON010000024.1, on the reverse strand, counting down.
GATCATCGGCTCGCTGGCCACACTGCACCACCCGGCGCACGCCGCAACGCAAGGCGGCAGCATCGTTATCGGCGTTCCCGAGAGTTTCGGGAGCCTCGATCCGTTTCGCCGGATCGGCCGGCTCGATTACAACGCCGTCATCAACATTCTCGACACGCTGGTCACCTATGGTGCCGACTCCATCCCCGCGCCTGGCCTTGCCGAAAGCTGGGAACGTAGCGACGATCTGACATGGCGCTTCCAGCTTCGGCCCGATGTCGTCAGCACGGACGGCACGCCGATGGACGCCGAGGCCGTGAAATTCTCATTCGACAAGATCAGGGAAGGCAATTTCGCCAGCCAGTTCGCGCGAATTGAATCGGTCGACGTCATCAGCCCGACCGAGTTCGAGATCAAGACGACCGAGAGTTTCCCGACGCTTCTGGTCGAACTGGCCCAGCAATATGCCTCGATGATCTCGCCCGCCGCGTTCGAGGCGGCTGGAGACGGTTTCGGGCGCATGCCGATTGGCAGCGGGCCGTTCAAGATCGACAGTCTCGAACCCAACTCCGAACTGGTCATGTCACGCAACGAAAACTGGTGGGGCCGCGACGCCGACGGCAATGCCTTGCCCTATCTTGACAGCGTGACATGGCGCGTGCTGCCCGACAACGAAACCGCGGCGCTCGCCCTTCAAACCGGCGAGATCGACTTCCTCTACAGCCTCCCCACCGCGCTCGCCCCCTCCATGATGGGAAACAGCGACATCACCGTTTCCAGCGCCCCGACCTATGGCTGGCAGTACATGTTCTTTCACTGCGAGCAACCGCCTTTCGACAATGTGCATGTGCGCCGCGCCGTGCAATTGGCGATCGACCGGCAGGCAATCGCCGACGCGGTCAGTTTCGGCACGGCAATTCCGTGTCTTGGCCCGATCACGCCATCGTCCTGGGCTTATGATGCCGACAATCCCGGCGGCGGGTTTGTCGGCTCTGCTCCCGATCTGGACGCCGCACGCGCCGAACTCGCCGAAGCGGGCATGGAAGACGGCTTTGCCTTCACCATGATCCATCCGACCTTTCCCGAACTGTCGGCGATGGCCCAAGCCCTCCAGGCGCAACTGGCCGAGATCGGCATCGAGGTGACGCTGGAAGGCAAGGAAATCGGCGCGGTTCTGGACAATCTGTTCGCCAGCGACTTTACCGGGCTCTTGATCGACTGGTCGGGCCGGATTGACGAGGCGCTGGTCTTCGGCAGCTTCTTCCGCTCCGACGGCGGCAACAATTTCGGCAAGTTCGCCGATCCGGCACTGGACGAGGTGATCGATAAGGCGGCCACCGCGCCGACCATCGAGGAGCGCGCCGCGCTCTATCAGGAGGCCGAAGCCATGGTCATGCAAGGCAGCCCGCTGGCCTGGGTGCTCGTGCCCTCCGAAATCAAGGCCATGAGCTCGAACGTCACCGGCTTCGTCAATCAGGGCGATCTGAGGCTTCGGGCGTGGACGATCACGCGCTCGGAGAGCTGATCAAACATGGACCCGCCCCGACCGGGTCGTGGCGGGTCCTTGAAAATCCAAAACCGGTCCGATTGAAAAGGTCGATGGAACCGGAAGGCACAAGCAAGGCAGGCAAACCGCGGCTGTGAGCGCCAGACTATCCCATTTCTTCGTCACAATCGTGCGCGCGGCGGGCAATCGCCTGGTCGAACTCGCGATCGTCATGGTCAGCGTGGCGACCATGGTTTTCGTGCTGTTGCGTGTCGTTCCTGGCGATCCCGTGCTGATCCTGGGAGGCCTGGATACGCTTGATCGTGCAGTCATCGAAAGCGCCCGCGAGCAGATGGGTCTGGATCGGTCCATGCTCGAGCAATATGTCATCTGGCTCGGCAACATGGCGATCGGAGACTTCGGACAGAGCCTGCGCTCGGGAGCGCCGGTCTCCCAACTCATCGGCAATGCGCTGCCGCCGACGCTGCAACTGGGTATCATGGCGCTTGTCATCGGCATTGCGTTGTCCATACCGCTGGGCGTCGCCGCCGCGCGCCGCGCCGGCACTGCCACAGATGCCGGTATCACAACCTTTTCCATCATCGGCATTTCCACGCCGCCCTTCGTTATCGCGCTGGCGCTGATCTATCTGTTTGCCGTCCATCTGCGGCTCCTGCCCGTGGCCGGCTATGTGCCCTTTGACGAGGACCCGCTGGAAAATCTCCGGCATATGGCCCTGCCGGCGCTGACCCTCGGCCTGGTCACCGCGGGTGTTCTGGTGCGCATCATGCGCCGCTCGGTGATCGACGAACTGGGCGAGGACTATGTGCGCACCGCGCGCTCCAAAGGCGTTGCCGAAAGCCGGGTGGTCTACGGGCACGCCGTGCGCAATGCCGCCCTTCCGTTCGTGACCATCGCGGGCATTGAAGCAGGTGTGCTGCTGTCGGGCGCGATCATCACGGAGACGATCTTCGCCATACCGGGCCTGGGCCGGCTGATGATCGACAACATCAATCAACGCGACTATCCGGTGGTTCAGGGCGCTGTGCTCGCCGTGGCCTTCATTTATGTGCTGATCAACGCGTTTGTCGACGCGCTCTATCGTGTGCTCGACCCGCGTATCCGTACCAGGCTCGCCTCGTGAGCGTGGTCGGGGCGGGCGCGAACCGGCGCGGATCGGCCATGCGCGCCCTCATCGGACGCATCCTTGCAACACCGACCGGCGTGATCGGCGCTGCGCTCTTCGCCTTGGTCATCGGCGTCGGACTTGGCGCGCCATGGCTGGCGCCCGCCGACCCTTTGGCCGTCCAGATGCGCATGGACGCCGTCTTTTTGGGCCCATCACTGGCTCATCCCATGGGGACGGACAATCTGGGTCGGGACATCGCCAGCCGCGTGATGCACGGCATCGGCCTTTCGCTCGGCGTTGCCGCGGCCGCGGTAATGGCGGGGATTTGCGCCGGTGTGCTGATCGGATCGCTCGCGGCCATGATCGGCGGGCTCCTCGAGCGCATCGTCATGCGCCTGATGGACGCCTTTCTCGCCTTTCCGCTGCTTGTGCTGGCCATTGCCGTCTCGGTCGCGCTCGGACGCGGGCCGGCCGGCGTTTTCGTCGCGGTGGCCTTTGTCAACCTGCCGATCTTCGCGCGGCTGGCGCGCGGCCAGACACTAAAAATCATGACGATGCCCTATGTCACCGCCGCTGAAGTGATGGGATGCAGCTTCGCGCGCCGCCTGTTCCGCCACGTGCTGCCCAACATGGTCAACCCGGTCGTCGTGCAGGGCTCGGTGTCATTGTCCTTCGCGGTGTTGATCGAGGCGGGATTGTCGTTTCTGGGACTGGGCATACAAGCGCCGCAGCCGGCCCTTGGCCTGATGATTGCCGAAGCCAAGGCCTATATCGCCATTGCACCGCACATGGTCTTTTTTCCATCGATCGCGCTGGTGGTTACGGTGATCGCGTTCAACCTTTTGGGCGACGCGCTGGCCGAAGCGACCGACACACGCAAGCGGGGTCCCTGATGGCTGACGTCGAGACCAACCCGCCAGCCCTCGCGGTGCACGATCTACGCGTCGGGGTCGGCCCATCTGGACGGCAATCTGTCGTCGTCGACGGGGTCAGCTTCACCGTGCCGGCGGGTGGGCGCCTGGCGCTGGTCGGCGAAAGCGGATCGGGCAAATCGATGACGGCCATGGCGATTGCGGGGCTCCTGCCGGGCCGTTTCCGCATTCTTTCGGGAGACATCAAACTGGCCGGGGAAACCATAGACCCGATGGCACGGTCAATGACACGGCGGCGCGGTCGCGATGTTTCAGTCGTCTTCCAGGATCCGATGTCAGCGCTCAATCCGGTCATGACCATTGGTGCACAGCTCATCGAAGCAATCCGGGTCGATACCGCCGTCTCCCGCAAGGCTGCGCGCAAGCGGGCGATCGAGCTGCTCGAGGAAGTGCAGATCGCACGCGCCGCCGAACGGCTGAACGCCTATCCGCATGAATTCTCCGGCGGCATGCGGCAACGCGTGATGATCGCCATCGCCCTGGCCAACCGGCCGCGTGTGCTCATCGCCGATGAGCCGACCACCGCGCTGGATGTGACCACCCAGGTCCAGATTCTCCGGCTGATCGACGATCTGTGCAGGCTGGAAGGCGCCGCGCTGCTGTTGATCACCCACGATATCGGCCTGGTGGAAGGATTGTGCGATGACATTTGCGTCCTCTATGGCGGACGCGTGATGGAACGCGGCCCCGTGGCGTCGGTGATCAGCCAGCCGGGCCATCCCTATTCGAACGGACTGATCTCGGCCATTCCGCCTTTGGACGAAGACGTTCCATGGCTTGAGCCGATTGCCGGCGAGCCCGCGGCGGCCGCCCATTTGGGCAAAGGTCCGGCCTGCCCCTTCGCTCCGCGTTGTCCGATGGTCAAGCAGGTTTGCCATACGGATCGACCCGACCTTCAACCAATTGGCCCATACGTCGATGCTGCGTGCCATTTCGCCTCCGCCCAGCCGGGACATCGGGTCAACACGTCATGACCGCGCAAGCCGCCAACACCCAGCCGGCCGTTCTGAGCATCCGCGACCTCAATGTGGGCTATCGCTCGGGGCGCGAGACGACCATGGTCGTCAAAGACGTCTCGCTGGAACTGGAGAAAGGCAGCACGCTCGGTGTCGTCGGCGAATCGGGTTCCGGCAAGACCACTTTGTCGCGCGCTGTGATGGGTCTACTGCCGATCGCCTCGGGCCATGTCGAACTGTTCGGAGAAGACATCACGCGCCTTGACCGCCGGGCGCGGCAGAGACTGCGCCGCCGGGTGCAGATGGTGTTTCAGGACCCCTACACGTCGCTCAACCCGACCATGACACTGCAAGCGATTTTGAGCGAACCGCTGCTGGTCCACGGTGTGGGCGGCAGCGCCGAGCGGCACGCCCGCGCCGCCGAACTGCTCAGTTTGGTCGGGTTGGACCGCGACATGCTCGACCGCTATCCGGCAGCATTGTCGGGCGGCCAGCGCCAGCGCGTCGCCATCGCGCGCGCGCTCGCCCTGTCGCCCGACTTCATTGTGTGCGACGAGCCGGTTTCGGCGCTGGACGTTTCCATCCAGGCGCAGATCCTGAACCTGCTCAAAAAGTTGCAACAGACATTGGGTCTGACGCTGCTGTTCATCTCCCACGATCTGGCGGTGGTCCGTTTCCTGGCGCACGAAGTGGCGGTCATCGAGGCGGGCCGCATCGTCGAACATGGACCGTGTGCCGAGGTGATGGCCGCACCCCGCCATCCCTATACGCGCGCGCTGATCGATGCGGCGCGGGTCCGCATCCAGCGCGGACATCAGAACGGGTAGAGCGTTGCTGACAGAGTTTGTGGCGTTCCACCAGTTGAGTTGACGGCAAGACAAGGAGAACTGCGCGGCTCGGGTGCGTCACGCACGCAGCGAACAGGTCCGAAAAGAGGAAAACGTGATGTCTGACACAATCGCCGGTTTGATTTCACCGCATGCCGATGGCGCGCTGGCGATTGGTGCGCTTGGGCGTGATTGGTTGACCTATGGCGGGTTGCGCTCCCTGGCGCATTCCGTCGCCTCGTCTCTGCATTCGGCGGGGGTTGGGCGCGGTGATCGCATCGCTATCGTATTGCCCAACGGGCCGGAGATGGCGGCCGCCTTCATTGCGTCAGCCCAGACAGCGGTCACAGCGCCATTGAACCCCATATATCGCGAAGATGAGTTCGCCTTCTATTTCGAGGACCTCAAAGCGAAGGCCGTCATGCTGCCGGAGGGATATGACGGCCCGGCCCTTGGCGCGGCATCCAAGCTTGGGCTCAGCGTGTTGCGGGTTGTTGTCGATGATGGTGCGCCTGCCGGTCATTTTCAGCTTCGGGGTGAAAGAGCGTCTGACGAAGCGGTCAGAGCCGCGCCTGACCATGGCGATTGCGCGTTGATCCTGCACACGTCAGGGACCACATCGAGACCGAAGATCGTGCCCCTGCTGCAATCCAACGTCGCCGCCTCGGCGCTCAACGTCATGGCTTCACTCAACCTGACCGCCGATGACCGTTGTCTCAATGTGATGCCGCTTTTCCACATTCATGGGCTCGTGGCTGCGGTGTCGGCGTCCCTGGCCGCCGGCGGCTCGGTTTGGTGCTCTCCGGGTTTCGACGCGATCAAGTTCTTCGGTTGGATGCGGGAGGCAAAACCAACCTGGTACACGGCCGTGCCGACCATGCATCAAGCAATCTTGTCCCGGTCGGCGCGCAACGTCGAAACCATCGCTCGCGTGCCGCTACGCTTCTTGAGATCGTCATCAGCCTCGCTTCCCGGTCCGGTCATGGAAACGCTTGCCCGGACCTTCAAAGCTCCGGTGATCGAGAGCTACGGGATGACAGAAGCGGCCCACCAGATGACCTCCAACCCGCTGCCGCCTGGTGCTCAGAAGCCGGGAGCGGTCGGTATGGCAGCCGGTCCGCTCGTGCGCATCGCCCACCAAACGGAAAACAAGCTCGTCAAAGGCACCGGCGAAGTCGTGATTTCCGGGCCGAATGTCACACCGGGCTACGACGGCAATCCCGAGGCGAACGAAAAGAGCTTCTTTGAAGCGAAGGGGTACCGCTGGTTTCGGACAGGGGATCAGGGCGAGTTCGACGAAGACGGCTATCTGACGCTGACCGGCAGGCTGAAGGAAATCATCAACCGGGGCGGCGAGAAAGTCAGTCCCCTGGAAGTTGATGGTGTCTTGAGTGCGCATCCGGCTGTCGCGCAGTGCGTCACCTTTGCCGTGCCGCATCCCAAGCTTGGCGAAGAAGTGGCGGCCGCGGTCGTTTTGACCGATGGTGCACAGGTGTCGGAAAACGATATCCGCACGTTCCTTGGTCGGCGGCTTGCCGCATTCAAAGTGCCGCGAAAGGTGGTTGTCTTGGACGAAATACCGAAGGGCGCGACAGGCAAGCTTCAGCGTATTGGCCTTGCCGAAAAACTCGGCTTGACCATGCCGACCGCCTGATTGGACCTGTTCTATGAAGATCTGTGTTTTCGGAGCGGGTGCCATTGGCGGCTATATCGGCACAAAGCTTGCCCGGGCGGGAGCCGAAGTGAGCCTGGTCGCACGGGGACCACACCTCGCCGCCATAAAGCAAAATGGCCTGACGCTGATCGAGGAAGGCAAGCCGACGACTGTTCCCGTCTTGGCCTCGGAGGATCCGGCTGAGCTCGGACGCCAGGATTATCTGGTCATCACTCTGAAGGCGCATTCCGTGCCGCCGCTTGTCGAAAAGATGCAGCCACTCATCGGCAAAGGGACGACGATCGTCTCCGGCGTCAACGGGATTCCTTGGTGGTACTTTCACAAGATCGGCGGTGTCCTTGAGGGCATGCGTCTTGCGACCGTCGATCCGGGGGATGCGCAATGGAACGGCTTTGGGCCTGACAATGTTCTGGGGTGCGTCGTCTACCCTGCCGCAGAAGTCTCCGCGCCCGGGACTGTGAAACATATCGAAGGCAATCGCTTCTCGCTCGGTGAGCCGGATGGCTCCAAGTCAGAGCGTGCCTTGATGCTTTCCAAAAAACTGGGCGAGGCGGGCTTGAAGGCTCCCGTTCGCCCGCGGTTGCGCGATGAGATATGGGTAAAGCTGTGGGGCAATCTGTCGTTCAATCCCATCTCGGTGCTCACCCATGCCACCCTTGATGTGCTGTGCACAGATCAGGGTACACGCGCGGTGGTTCGCACCATGATGATTGAGGCCCGACAGATTGCCGAAAAGCTTGGCACAAGGTTTCCCATCGACGTGGACCGGCGCATTGACGGCGGGGCCGCAGTTGGCGCCCACCGCACATCGATGCTCCAGGACCTTGAGGCGGGCCGGCCGATGGAAATCGACGCGCTTCTTGGTTCGGTGCAGGAACTGGGAAAGATCACAGCGACGGCCACACCGACCATCGATGCCGTGCTCGCGCTGGTCCGGCTCCGCGGGCGCGTTGCCGGCTTGTATGTGTGATCGGGGAGCGGGCAGGGTTCGAATGGCCGGTTCGGTCGTCCGGCACCTGGCGACCCCTGCGGAACGGGAAACCATGCACCGTCGGCATCATGCCGTATAACGCCTTCACGGAAGGCTTCAACGGCCTGTCCCGAACTTGATCGGGGGGCAAGTTCCGCGCCAAGCGCCTGAACACGCAGCCTTGATCGTGCCGGTTCGAAACTGGCGGAACGGTGCGGAGACCACAACGAAATCCGCCCACACAGCGCGATCGGCAACACGCCGCCAATATCGCTGATCAACGGCTCCGTAGCGGCATCGCCGCCCTGAGCCACACCCCCGGAAAATCTCCAGCCGGGTGCTCCAAACACCGGCGGCAGCCGAAATCCCGCAGAAACGCCGAAACGAGGTGATCCGGGTTCGGCGCAGGTGCAATTGGTTCGGCGCAAAACTGAAACACTTTTGGTGCTCGTAAGCCAGAATCTGAAATCGGTGAGTTTCAATTCAAAGTAACATGTTGCCTCACGCGCGATCAGGAAAGGGGAGGAAACAGCCTGATCCGTGACTTGTTTCACATAAATATTACTCTGCGAGATCGTAATTCAAATTCAATTTTGAAAATATAATCACACGGAATTTTTATCTAAGACGGATGCGAATACAAGGGTATTAATCGAATATTAATCATATTATTATGGATAACAAGAAATTTTATTTTGATTCAAAATAAAGCGCAAATCATCCGGGCCCCGACCGCGCCGGTGGCTTGACTGGCCGAAATCACTGGAAAGGGAAAAGCAACATGAAACTTAAGATCTCGGCGGCGGCGGCCGCCCTGCTGGCGACGCTCGGCGCATCGCAAGCCCGCGACATTGAGATGCAGTCCATCTATCCCGGCACGCTGCCGCTGGTTGGACAAAGCGGTGTGGAATTCGGCGCGCGGGTTTCCCTGATCGCCGGGGATTCGCTCAACATCACGTTCAGAAACCCCGGAGAGATCGTCGGAGGCAACGAGATCTGGGATGCTGTTTCGACCGGCGCGATCGAGGCGGCGTGGTATAGTCCCGGTTTTGCCGAAGGGGTCATTCCGGCCGCAGCCCTTTTCACCGCGTTTCCGTTCGGCCCCGATGTGCGTGAATACACCGCATGGTGGTATTATGGTGGAGGCGCCGAACTGTGGGCCGAACTTGCCGAACCGTTCAGCATCCACACCGAGCTCTGCGCGATCACCGCGCCGGAGGCCTCGGGTTGGTTTCGTGAGGAGATCAACTCCGTCGAGGATCTTCAGGGGAAGAAAATGCGCCTGTTCGGCCTCGCCGCCGCCGTCATGCAGAAGCTGGGCGTTGAAGCACAGTTCCTGACGCCGGCCGACACGATGACCGCACTCAATCTTGGCACGATCGACGCCGCCGAGCTTGCCTTTCCGGCCATCGACGATGCACTGGGCATGTATGAACATGCAAGCCACTACTATTTCCCGGGCTGGCACCAGCAGACCTCGCTGATCGTCTTCATCATGAACACCGACAGCTGGAACGGCCTGGACGAACGTCAACGCGCCACCATCCGGGAAGTGTGCACCGCCAACGTGGCGCTGACCACCGCCGAGGGCGAAGCCATACAACTCGCACCTCTGGCCAGGATGGTGAACGAGGAAGGCGTGCAGACGCACCGCTGGTCCGACGAGATGTTGGCCGCCTTCGAAGGCGCCTGGCAGGACGTGGTGGACGAAAAGTCCGACGCCGACGCCGACTTCAAGCGGGTCTGGGACCATATCCAGGCGTTTCGCGACTCCTATTCGCAGTGGAAAGCCCTCGGCTATCTCGACTGAACCAAGGGAGCAACGCCGGCAAGACCGGCGCTGTCCGTCCGATGACCGCGCTTCTCACCCTATCAAACGGGCTTTCCTGGATCTGCCTGCAGTTCGCGCGCTTCGCCGGATTGTTGCTGTTCGTCCTGACCGCGGTGATCATCTACGACGTGATCGGGCGCCGTTTCTTTGCGACGGGATCGTTCAGGCTGCAGGAGCTTCAATGGCATCTGCACGGCGCAATCGCGGTTCTGGGCTTTGGCTACGCCTACACACGCAACGCCCATGTCCGCATTGACATCTTCGCGGCCGGGCTGGGCGAGAAAACCAGGCTTTGGCTCGAATTCTGGGCGATCGTCCTTTTTCTTGTTCCGTTCATGGTCCTGCTTTTGTGGTTCGGCTACGAGTTCGCCGAAAGGTCCTTTGTGCGCGGCGAGACATCGAGCGGCGGGCTTGGCCTGCCGCACCGCTGGATCATCAAGTCGGCGATTCCCCTCTCGGCCCTGTTGACGCTTTTGGGCGCAATCGCGGTCGCGCTGCGTTGCCTGATCGTGCTCAAGCGCCCCGACTTGCTGGAAACGCCGTTCGAAAAGGCAGGGCTATGGACGCGCTGATCGAACTCTTGCCGGCGGTCATGTTTCTGGCTCTGGTCATCGGCCTGTTCTCCAACCTGCCGGTTCCGGTCGTTCTTTGCGGCATCACACTGATCTTTGGCTCCGTTGCCCTGCTCGTTGGTGAGATGCGCCTTGTTCAGATCACCTTGATGCCCAACCGGATCTTCGGTGGCATCATTGAAAATCCGGTGCTGGTCGCTGCTCCGATGTTTCTCTTCATGGGCATCATCATGGAGAAGACCCGCATCGCCGAGGATCTGTTGATTGCGCTGCAACGCGCGATGCGTGCGGTGCCGGGCGGGCTGGCGCTTGCCGTCGTTGTGCTGGGCACGATCCTCGCTGCCGCCACCGGCATTGTCGGCGCATCGATCGTCATGCTGACAGTGCTGGCGGTCCCCACGATGATCGAGCGCGGCTATTCGCCCCAACTGGCGGCAGGCACCGTCGCCAGCGCCGGCACGCTTGGCATTCTGATCCCGCCTTCTGTCATGCTGGTCTTCATGGGCGACCTTCTGACCCTGAATCTGGCCAAGCTGTTCACCGCCGCCTTCATCCCCGGCCTGGTGCTGGCCGGCTTCTATCTGGTCTATGTCGTCGCCAAGGCGACGATCGACCCGGCCGCAGCGCCGAAGGTGCCGCCCCTGTCGGCGTCGGAACGGACCGGAATCTGGCGCGAACTGATCATCGCGCTCTCCTTGCCGTTCTTGATCATCGTCGCCGTTCTCGGCTCGATCCTGGGCGGCATCGCAACGCCGACCGAAGCATCCGGCGTGGGCGTTTTCGCCGCGCTTTTGCTGGGACTGTTTCGCCGCCGACTGTCGTTTCGGGTGCTCGGCGAGGTAATGGACGGGTCGGTGCGTACCCTGGCGATGCTGTTTTTCATCTTCGTCGGCGCGACCGCCTTCTCCTACGTCTTCCGCATCGTCGGCGGCGAACATTTCATCGTCGAGACCGCGCAATCGCTCAATCTGGGAGACTGGGGGCTTTTGGCCATGATGCTGATCATGGTCTTCATCATGGGCTTTTTCTTCGACTGGATCGAAATCACATTGATCCTGTTGCCGATATTCGCTCCCATCATACAACTGATGGACCTTGGCGAACACGTCCTTCGAGCGGATCTGATCTACTGGTTCGCGGTGTTGCTGGCGGTGAATCTGCAGACCTCGTTTCTCACGCCACCTTTCGGATTTGCCCTGTTCTACCTCAAGGGCGCGGCCGGCGACCAGCTTGCCATGCGCGACATTTACCGCGGCATAACCCCCTTCGTGTTGTTGCAGCTGGGCATGCTCGGGCTTCTGATCTGGCAGCCGCAGCTTGTGCTGTGGCTTCCCGAGAGGCTGCTGGATTAGCGCGTTTCACGATCAGGCGGAAACGGGTCCAAGCCATGGCCGAGCCCGGCGTTGCGGGATCTCCGCCGTGATGGCGGAGCCACCGCGTTCAAACGCGTTCTGGATGCCCGGCGACGGGCCGCTGCTTGGGGCCGATGTAAGCCGAAAGCGGACGGATCAGCTTGTTGTTGTCGCTCTGCTCGATGATGTGGGCGCACCAGCCGGTGATGCGGCTCATCACGAAGATGGGCGTGAAGACCGGAATATCAAAGCCCATCAGATGATAGGCCGGCCCGGTCGGAAAATCGAGATTGGGCTTGATGCCAGTGCGTGCCGACATGGTCTTTTCGATGATGTCGGCCATCTCGACCCATTGCCCGCCATCCTTGATCTGCGCCATCTGCCGGAAAGCGCGCGTCATGGTCGGCACCCGACTGTCGCCGTCCTTGTACACGCGATGGCCGAAGCCCATGATCTTGCGCTTTTCGTCGAGCGCCCTGTTGATGAAGGCTTCCGCCCTGTCAGGCGTGCCGATCTCCAGCATCATGTGCATGACCGCCTCGTTGGCGCCGCCATGCAGCGGCCCCTTCAGGGCGCCGATCGCGCCGACGACGGCCGAACAAAGGTCCGACAAGGTCGAGGTGATGACGCGGGCGGCAAAGGTCGAGGCGTTGAAGCTGTGCTCGGCGTAAAGGACCAGCGAGGTCTCAAAGCAGCGCAGGACCGCCGGCTCGGGCACGGCGCCAAAACACATGTTGAAGAAGTTCTTGGTGTAGGGCAGGCCCGGGTCAGGCGGAATGGGCTTGTGGCCGCGCCGAATCCGCTGGTCGGCGGCGACGATTGTCGGCAGCTTGGCGAGAAGCCGGACCGATTGCCGCAACAGGGCCTTTGGTGAATCGTCTCCCGCGTCGGGGTCGCGTTCGCCCAGCGCGCTGACCACCGTACGCAGCGTGTCCATCGGATGGGCTTGCTTGGGCCCGGCGGCGATCAGCCGGATATGGTCGTCATCGAGCGCCCTTTGCGCGCGCTCTTCTTCGGCGAAGGCGGCAAGGTCGGCCTTGCCTGGCAGATCGCCGTGCAGCAAAAGACAGGCGACTTCCTCGAAGCTGCATCGGGCGGCCAGATCCTGGACAGGATAGCCGCGGTAGGTCAGCGAATTGGTTTCCGCCATGACGCTCGACACGGCGGTTTCATCGACGATGACGCCGGCAAGGCCGAATCTGATCTCGGGCGATGTGTTGGAGCCGGTCATGGGTTCATTCTCCCTCGCCCGAGCTTTTCGCCGAACCCTGGTCCGAGACTGCGAAGTTGAAGATGCTCTGATCGTAGGCGTTGTAGTCCTCGTAGCGGACCAGTTCGTACAGCCGCTTGCGGGTCAGCATCCGATCGACGATCTGGTTCTGATGACCATCGGCCCTGATCGCCGCCAGGCCGTCCTCGACGGCCTTCATCGCCAGCCGCAGCGAGGTCACCGGATAGATGACGATGTTGATGCCAAGCCCGGAAAGTTCGTCCGCATCCATCAGGCGCGACTTGCCGAACTCGGTCATGTTGGCCAGCACCGGCACGGTCAGCGCCTTGCGTACGGCGGCAAAGTCGTTCTCATCACGCATCGCCTCGGCGAAGATGACGTCGGCGCCGGCGTCCTGATAAGCCTTCATGCGCGCGATGGCGCCGTCCAGGCCCTCGACGGCGGCGGCATCGGAGCGCGCGATGATCAGGAAGTCGGGGTCGCGGCGCGCGTCGATGGCAGCCTTGATCTTGCGAACCATCTCGATGACCGGGACGATGGCCTTGCCGTCCAGATGGCCACAGCGCTTGGGGTTGGTCTGGTCCTCCAGATGGCAGCCGGCAAGGCCGGCATCCTCAAGTTCCCGCACGGTACGGGCAACCGCCATCGGCTCGCCGAAGCCGGTGTCGATATCGATGATGGCGGGCAGGTCCGTGGCGCGTGCGATCTGGCGGCCGCGTTCGACGACCTCGGACATGCTGGTGAGGCCGATATCGGGCATGCCCAGTTCGTTGGCGATGACAGCGCCGGAGATGTAGACGCCGTCCCAGCCCTGCCGTTCGATGATGGTGGCGACAAGCGGCGACATCGCGCCGGGAAACCGCAACAGCCGATCACTCGCCAGTGCCCGGCGCAGGCCGGCGCGCTTTTCCGCCGCGGTCTTTTGGGTAAACAGCATCAGAATATCCCTTTCTCGTCGCGCAAGGCGGCTTCGAGCCGACCGGCCGGGACCGTGACATTGAGGCCGCCGGTCTCCTTGGCCGCCAGACCGGAGAGGCGCTGCGCGGTGTCGAGGAACCGGTCCGCTTCGGCAGCGTCGACGATGTCGCTGGTCAGGGTCCGGAACTTGGCGATGTAATCGTCGCGATCAAATGGCCTGGCGCCGAGCGAATGCGCATCGGCCACCGCCAGTTCGCCCGAAATGACTTCATCATTGTCAAGGGTGATGACGATCTCGCCGCCAAAGGCCTTCTCGCCGGGATCGATCGCGTGATAGCGGGCGGTCCAGCCGGCGTCCTCAATGGTTTTGATCTTGTGCCACAGCCGCACCGTGTCCGGCCGCGATGCCCGTTCCGGCCGATAGGAGTCGACATGGTGCCAGCGCCCGTCCTGCAGCGCGACCGCGACGATATACAAAATGGAGTGGTCGAGCGTCTCGCGGCTGGCCTTCGGGTCGCGCTTCTGCGGATCGTTGGCGCCCGTGCCGATCACATGGTGGGTGTGATGGCTGGTCTTGATTTGAACACTTGCAATCCGATCCCAGTCGCCGCCGGTCTTGTCGATCACCCGCTCACGGAGTTTGAAGGCCAGATCGATCAGCGCCTGGCTCTGATATTCGGCCGAATGGGCCTTGGTGTAGGTGTCGAGAATGGCACGCTTCGGCTCGCCCGGTTCGGGCAAACCGATCACATAACTCTCGTCGAACGGCGAGCGGCCCTGGTCGCGGGCGCTGCGTCCGTTCAGGATCCAGGCGATCACGCCGTCTTCGCCCTCATAGATCGGCGACGGTGCCCCCTCCCCGCGCATCGCGCGGTCGACGGCCTCGATGGCGACCTTGCCGGCATAGGCCGGTGCGAAGGCCTTCCAGCTCGAAATCTCCCCCTTGCGCGACTGCCGCGTGGTTACCGTGCAATGCAGCGCCTGCTGAACCGCCTGGTAGATCACGTCGGCCGGCAGGTCGAGCAGCGCGCCGATGCCTGCGGCGGCCGCCGGCCCCAAATGGGCAATGTGATCGATCTTGTGTTCGTGCAGACAGATGGCTTTGACCAGCGCGACATGGACCTCGTAGGCGGTCAGGATGCCGCGCAGAATGTCGGCGCCGCCGCGACCGGTCTGCTGGGCAGCGGCGATGATCGGCGGGATGTTGTCTCCGGGGTGAGAATAGTCGGCGGCCAGAAACGTGTCGTGATAATCAAGCTCGCGCACCGCCGTGCCATTGGCCCAGGCCGCCCATTCGGCGCTGAACCGGGCCTCTTCAGGCATGCCGAAGACGGTGGCGCCACCCGGCCGCGGATGGGCCAGTGCCTGCGCGCGCGCTGTTGCGACCGGGCTCCGATTGATCGCCGCGATCGCGACCGAGGCATTGTCGATGATCCGATTGACCACCATGCCGGCGGCCGCTTCGTCAATCGGTGACCGGTCCGCCGCAAGGACCGCGATCTTCCAGGCAAGCTGGTTCTGCTTGGCGAGACGATCAGCCTCGCGATGGGCTTTGACGATATGGCGTTGCACTGAGCACTCCGTTTTCCATGCATCGGTTTCGGGTGCGGAAATAGAGTGAAGCGCCGCCTGGGGTCTTCTGTCGGATTCCGCCGAGCCAGTTTTCTTTTTCAGGAATCTGCCGTTCAGGTGGGACTTCGGATGTCTGTCCTGTGGCACGCAAACGCGCTAGACACGCACCGTGAGCTTGGCCAGCCGGCAGAGCCGTTCAAGCCAGTTCGGCTCGCCCATCGCTCGCTCCTGCGCCGCAAAAAATCATCAAAAGGCTGGTCGCCACGAGCGCCGGCTTTTGCTGTCC